>JAUIDN010000007.1 GCA_030428615.1 Alphaproteobacteria bacterium
GGATTTCCTTAATTGGTATAAAGATTGGCGGGAACCTTATTTTGCACTCAATACAATTTAAAATGTATGTGCAATTTAGATCAGAAACAGAGATTAAAAAAAATGGTTTTGTATCTATATCCAATTCATCACCTTCTCTAATTTGAATGTCCGCTTCGGGTCGGAGGCAGATACTCGAATAACGATTTGATTGTTCAAGATTGGTAGTCGGGTAGCTCTCTATTTTAACACGGTTTATAAGGTTTAGATGTTGGAAGTTTGGTTAAATTTAATATTTGATCCCATTTTTACTCAATCTTTGTTATGCTTTTAGTATTCAAAAGGAAAAAACATGATTGTTAAAATATTATATTATAAAGATAATAAACTGCAAGAAAGCGCATCTTATAATGGCGCTGGTAATTTAATAAAAACTATAGCTAAGAACCGTAAAAATATTCATGGTTGTAATAGAGTAGATGTTGTTAATAATAACAACGATGTCACCATTTGGTGGACAGGGACATAAACCCTACAATTGAAACTTAAGCCATTATACGGGTTTTACGCTGTCCTTAACCAGAACGGGCTGCACCGCGTCTAGAAGCCGCCGAGTTGGGTATGTTTTTGCCCCCGTCACTTTTACCGCCTTTATTTAATTGTGTGTTAAATTTAGCCGTATTGTTTTTTTGCTCCGCGATAACTGCGGGAGTTGGATTTAAGCCCGTCTCGTGCGCTCGGGCTAATCTTTTTTTCTTACGTTCACGTGCTCTGGCTTTACTCATCCGTCAGGTCTCTCTTTTTTGGTTAGTGCATACACTATCCTATATTCGCACAAAAGAGAAGAGAGGCATGTTTTGTTTTACTGAATGATTGCTTTTGACCCAATGCAGTCGTTGAAAACTGTCTTTATATCACTTATTAAGTGCTATCCAGCAAAGCAGGTTTTGAAACGGGTTTGCCGTCCTTCTTAAAAAACGGCGAGGGATTATGTTTTCCCTGCAGGCGCCAAATAATTAATTTCCAAAATACTCGAAGAGTCGTAAAGAACGGAAAACCTTTGTTATAACGCTCGGGAGGAAGCTCTTTTTTGGCATAATTACCTTGCACAAAGGTGCGAATAGGGCCGAGGTTTTGATCGCGTAACCCTTGGTCGTCCATGATGTTATGAATAACGCCGATAAACGCAAATCCGGCGCCGAGGGTATTGCCGATCGGGGTGTTGCAACACCCAGTGTACCAGCGGTAGAGGCCTTTTTTCGTAAGTCTCACGCAGCGCAATTGATCGCTACCTTCGGTAAATTCCATCTGTGACGGTGTCATTTGAAAAATATCGGTGCCACCATATTCATCGAGAATTGTTGCTTCCTGTCCAAGATATCTGGCGAAAGCCTGACAATCGTCGCAGTAGCACATTGCCCGAATACCGTTTTGCGGCGTTACATCATGTGCTACGCCTCTTACCTGACCGCAGCGACACTTAAGTGGAATATCTACCATAGTTCTTCCTTTGAAATTATGATGCTGGCAAGTATCTCGGGTGAATTTAGTTTTCAAATCCACTGATCCAGATAGGTTTCAGATTTTTCATCGCTACCTCGTTATTTCCTGCTTAGCTGGCAGAAGTATATTTCCACTTTATCTAGTAGTCTAGATGAGAAATGACGCCTAACACGTGAACGGCTGCTTCGGGTCGGATGCGGTCATCCTATATAGCGATTGGTTGAATAAACTGCTCTGTGGCAACTAGCGCAAGCCCCTGAGATGCGGCCAGCCATGTAATATCGGTACCGCTCGGCATCCCTTTTAGCCATTCTCACGTCAGAAAGTAATCTGTCCAGATGTTCTAACAAGAACGGATGCCTAGAGTTGAGATCGCTTGGTTGAAGTGTCTGCGCTATACGTTCGATATTGCGAAGACTATCGACGATAGATTGCTGGGGAAGCGGTTCTTCAACATGTTCAGCAACAAGATAACTATCGAGCACCTGCAACTCAAATGCAAACTCGTGCATACGAGAGCGGAATTTCTGATCATCGGCGTAGTCGAAGGCGGGTGCATCGGTCACCTGAGCATAGTTGCCGATATTATTGCCGCAAGCAGTTGATAGTAGACACACAAAAATTCCAATCATTACAGATAAATACTTCATTTCAAACTTTCGTTTTGCAGATCGTAATAAGAGTTAAATTAGGCGAATTATACTGCTGTTTAGGGACTAGTGGAATGATTTGGGTCAAATATCGACTAAATATGTTAAAGGCAGTAATTATTCTAAATATCTGAAAACGTCCGCTTTGGGTCGGAAGCAGTCATTTCTTCGCGGAGGGATGAGCATTATTATAAACGTCCAATAAATAGGCCGTATCCACATCTGTATAATGCTGGGTGGTGCTGAGATCCGCATGACCCAGAAGTTCCTGAATGGTCCTAAGGTCGCCGCCCGCCGTCAGCAAATGTGTGGCAAAGCTATGGCGTAGAGCGTGCGGCGTGGCGCTGGACGGAAGACCCAGAGCAATACGAATTTTTTGCATGGCAAGTTGCACATTTCTGGCGTTCAGGCGTTTGCCGCGCACACCGATAAACAGTGCTTCCCCGCGTTCAAGCTTTTTGGGGCAGGCCCGGACATAATTATCAATTGCTTCAACGACCGCGGGCAGAAGCGGGACAAGCCGTTCTTTATTGCGTTTGCCGCGCACGGTCATGATATCCCCCTTATCCAGGTCGCCGACATTCAGGCTCAGGGCTTCCGCCACCCGAAGCCCGCATCCGTAAAGAAGCGTCAGCACCGCAATATCGCGAAGCGCCACCCAGTCATGTACCGCAGGGGCGGAAAAATCCCCGACTTCATTAATGGTTCGTTTTGCGGCTTGCTCACTGATGGGTCTTGGCAGGCGTTTTTTAAGTTTCGGGCTGCTGACTGCATCAATGGCGTCGTTTTTCACGCTGCCTGTTCGGCGCATAAATTTATAAAAAGCCCGTACCGCGCTAAAGGCGCGGGCCATACTTGCGGCGCTTAGCCCCTCTCGTCGTCTGGCGGCAAGATAGCTTCTGAAATCGGCGGGTTTTAATCCGGCGAGGTCGGATTTATCCGGCGATTTACCCAGATATTCCGACAAAAAAGACAAAAAGTAGGTGACATCACGAAGATAAGCTTCATGGGTGTGTTTTGAAACGCGCTTTTCGGAAATCAGGTGATCCTGCCACTGATTTAAAAGCGGGCGAATGTTCGGGTATAAGCTATCGTCTAATTTTCCCGTTTGAGCCATTGGACCAGGCACTTATGAAATGATTTTCCAAGAAAACGCAGAAGTTCCGTCCCCTGACCCGGGTAGAACATATCCGCTTCACGGCTTCCAAACGCGAGGATTCCCGGCGAGTTAAGCTTGGTTTCGGGAATTTTGATCAGCGCTTCGGCCTTGATCAGGGGTTTTGCCGGGCCAAATATATCTTCCGACACTTCGACATCACCGCGAAGCTGGACAATATCATCTTTTCCCAAATAGCTATCAACGCACCCTTTTGGAATTTCCGATACCTCCCTCAGCGGCGGTACTTTTATAGTATGACCCGCTTCAAAACAGATACGGATGACGTCAATATGAAGATTATCGGCCCAGTCCTGCGTGACGATATGCCCAAGCTGCGATGCATCATGAATATCAAGCAAACCAAGCACCGCTTCGTGCACCTGAACCTGCGTGGTCAGATTGTTGCGTGATGTATCAATCAAATGCCCCTGACTATATTTAAGATCTTCAAGATTACGTTTGATTTTTTCGATCATCATATTCTGAAAGTCGACAACCTCATCGTCGCTCGACCTGTTTGGTGGCGTCAGAACGTTGAATAGATCAGGATTCTCAATAAGGAAATCCGGGTGGCGCTTCAGAAAGTTTTTAACGGTCGAAGGGTCAATTTCATTTTCGGTCTTTTGTTTCTTTTCTGACATTTTTTAGTCCGTGATGGATTGCCCGGTTTTATTCCAGTCTGCGATAAAAGCGGCCAGGCCGCTATCCGTAAGGGGATGTTTAAACAGCTGATGAACCACTTTCGGCGGGATTGTTGCGACGTCCGCGCCGATAAGCGCACTGTCCAGTATATGCAGATTATGACGGGTACTGGCGACAAGAATTTCCGTGCTGAAATTATAATTATCATAAATAATTCGGATTTCTTCGATAAGCGCCATGCCGCTTTGCCCGACATCGTCGTGGCGGCCAACAAAGGGGGAAATGAACGAGGCGCCGGCCTTGGCGGCAAGCAGGGCTTGACTTGCTGAAAAACAAAGGGTGACATTGACCATTTTTCCCTGATCGGTGAAATGCTTACAGGCTTTAAGCCCGTCGGGTGTAAGCGGCACTTTCAGGCAAACATTATCAGCAATGTCATATAAAACGGCAGCTTCGCGAACCATCGTTTCATAATCGGTTGCGGCGACTTCAGCGCTGACCGGTCCATCGACAAGATCACAAATTTCCTTCGTCACTTCGATTATGTTGCGGCCAGACTTTAGAATAAGCGATGGGTTGGTGGTGACACCATCCACAAGCCCCAATTCAACAAGAGGTCTGATTTCGTCAATCTCTGCAGTGTCGATAAAAAACTTCATATTTTGTAATCCTTCGGTAGATAAATATTTAAAAAGCTGATTTTGTCTTTTGTGCCCCGATTTCAGCTTTTGTGCAAGGGTATATTACGATAATGTAGCCGCAACGAGCAACAGATTATAAATGAGCGAGGCCCGACCGGTTGTCAGAACTTTTTCCCAGCCACAGAATCCAAATATTGCTGCCACTCCCTTTAAGTGGTGTGTTTGACTATCTGGTTTCGGATGATCTTGATCTTATGGTTGGTGATTTTGTGAAAGTGCCATTGTCAAACCGCGAAGTGCAGGGGGTTGTCTGGGATGTTGCCCCTGAAGACAGCGATGTACCGCTTGAAAAGCTGAAATATGTCATTGGAAAATCGGAACTGCCGCCGCTGCCGGAATCGCTGAAAATATTCATTGAATGGGTCGCGGGGTATACCCTTTCACCGCTTGGGTCCGTTCTTAAAATGGCGCTGAGTGTTCCGGCCCGGTTTGATAAACCGAAAACAAAAACTTTTTATAGAATATCACCAACGCTTCCGGAAAAATTATCTCCCGCCCGGACACGGGTAGCGCAAGCAGCGCAAACTGATATCCCCACTGATTTGCCAATGTCAGTAAAATCCTGGTGCGAGATTGCCAATGTTGGGGAGGGCGTCGTCCGCGGTATGATAAAAGCAGGGCAGTTAATCGCATGCCAGGTAAGTGGGGAAGAAGCTTTTTTAAAGCCGGATATTGAGCTTCAGCGCGCGACGTTATCAAACGACCAGAAGGCGGCAGCCGATCACATTATCCTGCAGCAGAGAAGCGGTACATATAAAGCTATATTGCTTGAAGGGGTAACCGGAAGCGGAAAAACTGAAGTGTATTTTGAAGCCATAGCAGAAAGCCTGCGCAGTAAAACGGCACAGGTTCTTGTACTGGTGCCGGAAATTTCACTAACGGCTCAATGGCTTGATCGATTTAAGGAACGCTTCGGCACAGAGCCGATCATATGGCATTCTGAAATGACCCCGGCTCAACGCCGGCGGGCATGGTGGGCAACCATCCGCGGGGAAGCTCGTGTTATTGTGGGGGCGCGGTCGGCATTGTTTTTACCGCTTCAGGATTTGAAGCTCATTATCGTTGACGAGGAGCATTCCACCACCTTCAAGCAGGAAGACGGGGTCATGTATAATGGGCGTGATATGGCTGTTGTCCGGGCAATGCAGGCACATTGCCCTGTTGTTCTGGCGTCGGCGACGCCGTCACTTGAAACCCTTATCAATGCAGAAAGCGGCAAGTATGACTGGCTTTATCTAGGAGAGCGGCATGGTCCGGCGGAACTTCCCGAAATGTCATGCATTAATCTGAAAACTCATCCTTTAAAGCCGGGGACCTGGATCAGTGAACCGCTTTATAAGGCGCTAAAGAATAATTATGAACGCGGCGAACAATCACTGCTTTATCTTAACCGGCGTGGGTATGCGCCCCTTACGCTTTGTCGGTCATGTGGACACAGATTTGAATGCCCGCATTGTTCCGCCTGGCTTGTCGAGCATCACAAATTCAATCGGCTTGAATGTCATCATTGCGGATTTAACCAGAGAAAACCGGAAAGTTGTCCACAATGTGACGCGAAAGACAGTCTCGTTGCTGTCGGGCCGGGGGTTGAAAGGGTGGCTGAAGAAATTAAGCTGTTATTTCCGGATGCCCGACTTGCTGTCATGTCCAGTGATGAGATTTCATCGCCCACAGCGCTGAAGCATATGATCGAACGAATAGAAAATCATGAGGTGGACTTTATCATCGGGACACAGATCGTCACCAAAGGGTATCATTTCCCGATGCTCACTTTGGTTGGTGTGATTGATGCCGACTTGGGTATGTCGGGCGCGGACCCGCGGGCAGCGGAGAGAACATGGCAGCAATTGGAACAGGTGGCCGGGCGCGCAGGGCGGGCGGAGCATGCCGGCAGGGTGATTTTTCAAACCTATCAGCCCGAACACCCGGTCCTGCAAGCGCTGGTTTGCGGCGATAAGGATCAGTTCCTTGAAAAGGAGGCAGCATCAAGGGAAGCCCAAAACCTGCCGCCATATGGCAAGCTCGCGTCAATAATTCTGTCAGGGCCGGACAAAAGCAAAGTTCTGAATGCATCTAAGGCTTTGGCGCGATTGGCCCCAAACCGTAAAGAAATTACGGTGCTTGGCCCTGTGCCTGCGCCGCTTTCTTACTTACGTGGAAACTACCGTTACCGTTTTCTGATAAAAGCAAAGTCAAAAGTTAATTTACAGAAAGAAATCAGCGTATGGCTTGAAACACTGCCGTCAAACCGGGGTGTTCGAATTCAGATCGACATAGATCCTTACAGTTTTTATTAGACCCCAAGATGGGAAAATAAATATTCAAGTGTTAGCACACGGCCAAGCAGGGCGGCATCTTTAATATCTGAAACCCTGAAAAACTGATCCATATATAAAGTACCGTTAGGCAGTATCGAAGGCAGGTAATGATCACCAATTGTTTCCGGTTTATTCAGCTTAGCTAATTTGTGTTGGATGGAATAACTTCTGCGACGCAGCCAGATGGGTCTGTAAATGCTCATATTGTTTTTAATTTTTTTGCTAAATGGTACGGGCTCGCTAAATTTATATCCGTAATCCGATGGATACGCGGCAAGCTTTGGATTGATACGATTAATCAGATCACCCTGAAACCGGCCATGTGTTTTATAGTTAAGTGGCATCTTTAATGTTGCCATTATTGTTTCATAACAAATAAACGGTGTGAGAAAGGCGCCCAACCGGTTATTGTTGCTGTTATCTTTCGATGTCCAATAACGAAGCCTGAATGCTGGATAGGCATATTCGAGTTGCCTTCGGCTCATTTTCTCACTGGTAAGGCCGATCGCTTTGATTATTTTCCGCTTTAGTGTATCCCGATAAATATTTTCCGAGAAACGTTCTGTGCAGAAACTTGTCGCATACCGGGAATAAAAAACATCCAACAGATTTTCAACGGTATAGGATCTGTTCGGCAGATAGAAAAAATTTCGGTATATTTCACCGCCGCCGCCATTAAGAACAAGTGTTCCATTTTTCGCTCGTTCCCGGCGGGTCATCATGTTGGCGCCGAAATCGAATATGCCTTCGTTTGGATAACCGTCCAGTGCATAAAAGGTATCTTTCACAATATCTGCATATTGGTCCGGTTCTGGTTTTGGGTGTTTTGCTTTATTAATATGATTGATTTTAAAGCCTTCTCCGGCGGCAATTCTTTTCGCGACGGTCACATCGGGGCTTGCGTCTGAACCATAGACATAGACATTGGGGGTTATTTCATTATTTAGAAGCAATGAAAGCATCAGCCGCGAATCGTATCCACCGGACAGGGCGGTTGCAATTTTGTCGCCGTAAGCGGCGACAACATGATTCATTTGGCTTTGGAGGAGAGTGGCATGTTCTTCAATGAGATCGTCATAAGTTTGTGTCGTTTGTTCAAAATTGACCGAAAGCTTTTTTGGTAATTTTCTGACGCTGTTTTTCTCAAATTCAAAAATGCTAAAGCTGTCCGCCATTTTGATTTCATTAAAAGGGGTGCTTTCAACGTAATTGGTTTCCTGAAAACAATATTCGTAAATACCCTGCGCATCGGCTGTCAGGCCGGGGATATTTTCAGCAATCGCGAGGAATGAAGAACTCCAGAGTGTCATTGTGGCATTGTGGAAAACGCGTGATGCGCCCATTGGATCGGTAATTAGAAACAGTCGACCCGCCTTTTTAATTATAAGTGTAAAGACACCCATAACGTTTTCTGGGGCAAATTGATCATGATCAAAATCATCAAGATACCGGTCAAGGGCATCTTTGCCATTTTTACCCTGATAAAAGAAGCAACCGGAAGATGCGCAGAAATCACCGAGTTTGTTTTCCGTATAATTCGTAACGGGTGAGAGGGCCTTTTCATAAAGCAGGATATTATAAGAATCATTTTCTATAACTTTTGGATTTTTTGAACCCTGCGCAGCCAGCGTTTTGAGGATCGCTTCATGCGCCTCGCCGTTATACTTATCTTTCTGATAGATGACAAAATCACCCATTATCAACACCTGTTTAGTTGCTGCCCACAGGCAGGTCAAAATTCTTCTTTTATCTCAGAGCATTATAGCCTGTATCACGAGCACAATAGCCCGACTTTCTGTTACGAATATGACCGAAAATGATAAATTATCTATGAATAGGTGAATTAAAATTTGCATAAAAAAAGAAAAAATTTAATTAGTGCAAATTGCCTTCTTGCAGTATAGGGAACACTGTGCTAGGTATCGCCCGACTATTGACGATTTATAACGTATTTTTGTCCTTAAAATTTTTCAAAAACAGGGACTTTTCAAAGCAAAAATAGCCGTATAAATTGTTTGTTTTTTAGCTTAAGAATGATTCAGGGTGAGAGTTATTCGAAAACACAAAGGAAGACATCAACGTGTCATCTGAAAAAACAGAGAATATTGCGACTGAAAACATATCGCTATCTGGCCTTGCGGGCCGTTATGCTTTGGCGCTTTTTGAACTCGCGGTAGAAGAAAAAAAGCTGGATGCCGTTGCTGATGAACTTGCTGGATTAAAAGCGCTTCTTTCTGAAAATGACGAGCTTAAAATACTTACAACAAGCCCTGTTATTTCACGCGCTGATCAATCAGCAGCGATGAGCGAGGTGATGAGCGCAGCAGGCTTTTCAAAAACAGTTGAAAACTTTATCGGCGTCGTTACCGCAAATCGTCGTCTTGATCAGCTGGAAAATATTATTAAAGAATTTGACAAGATGCTCAGCCACTATCGTGGTGAAGTGAACGCATCCGTCACGACAGCCTTCAAACTTGACAAAAAGCAACTTGATGCATTGAGCGACAAGCTGAAGTCAATGGTAGGAAGCGATGTCAATGTGGAAACAGAAGTGGATAAAAATCTGCTGGGTGGCATGGTAGTTCGTGTCGGCTCCCGTATGATTGACAGTTCGCTTAAAACGAAACTTGCTAATCTTGAAGCAACAATGAAAGAGGTTGGATAATGGACATCCGTGCAGCGGAAATTTCCAAAATTTTGAAAGAACAGATCGCTAATTTCGGTAACGAAGCAGAAGTATCTGAAGTCGGTAAAGTTCTTTCAGTTGGTGACGGTATTGCCCGTGTATATGGTCTGGACAACGTACAGGCTGGTGAAATGGTTGAATTTCCCGGTAATGTCCGCGGAATGGCTTTGAACCTTGAAGCTGATAATGTCGGTGTTGTTATTTTCGGTTCCGACCGTGACATTAAAGAAGGTGATACGGTAAAACGTTTGGGTACCATTGTGGACGTGCCTGTTGGCCGGGGACTGCTTGGCCGTGTGGTGGATGCGTTGGGTAACCCGATTGACGGAAAAGGTCCTATTAAAGATGTAAAACGTGGCCGGGTGGAGGTTAAAGCCCCGGGCATTATCCCCCGTAAATCCGTTCACGAACCCGTGCAAACCGGCCTTAAGGCGATTGATGCGCTTGTGCCTGTTGGTCGTGGGCAGCGTGAACTGATCATTGGTGACCGTCAAACCGGGAAAACGGCTGTTGCGATTGACGCCTTCCTTAATCAGAAAGAAGTCAACGACGGTGATGACGAAAGTAAAAAACTATACTGTATTTATGTTGCTATTGGTCAAAAACGCTCAACGGTGGCGCAAATTGTTAAAACACTGGAAGACCGCGGTGCAATGGAATATTCAATTGTTGTTGCTGCGACCGCTTCCGAACCTGCACCGATGCAGTTCCTTGCTCCTTATACCGGTACTGCGATGGGTGAATTTTTCCGTGATAACGGAATGCATGCGGTTATCGTTCATGATGACCTTTCAAAACAGGCGGTAGCTTATCGCCAAATGTCACTTCTTCTTCGTCGTCCTCCTGGACGTGAAGCGTATCCGGGCGATGTTTTCTATCTTCATTCACGCCTTCTTGAACGTGCAGCGAAAATGGGCGATGAAGCCGGTAACGGTTCACTTACTGCGCTGCCGATTATTGAAACTCAGGCGGGCGACGTGTCAGCTTATATTCCAACAAACGTGATTTCGATTACGGACGGTCAGATCTTCCTTGAAACCGAACTTTTCTATCAAGGTATCCGTCCGGCGATTAACGTTGGTCTTTCTGTTTCTCGTGTGGGATCTGCTGCGCAGGTCAAAGCGATGAAACAGGTTTCCGGTACTATTAAGCTTGAACTGGCGCAGTATCGTGAGATGGCGGCGTTTGCTCAGTTTGGTTCTGATCTTGATGCTTCAACACAGCAGCTTCTTAACCGCGGGGCACGCCTTACGGAACTTCTTAAACAAGCACAATATTCGCCGATGTCCGTTGCGGAGCAGGTTGTTTCCATCTTCTCCGGTGTGAACGGATATCTTGATAAAATTGCGGTCGGTGATGTAAATCGCTTTGAAGAGGCGCTAATTGCGGAAATGCATGCAAATCACAGTGATGTACTTAAAACAATTACCAAAGAAGGCGCCGTTTCATCCGATACAACGGAGAAACTGAAAGATATTATCGGCAAATTTGCTGGCAACTTTGTTTAAGAAATTAGGATAATTTAGGATAAGTCAATATGGCTAACCTCAAAGATCTCAGAAACCGAATCTCAAGCGTAGAATCGACGAGAAAGATTACTAAAGCTATGCAAATGGTTTCTGCATCAAAGCTTAGAAAAGCACAGGAAGCTGCCGAAGCTGCCCGCCCATATGCTGAGCGCATGGAAAAGGTTCTCTCTTCGCTTGCCTCAAGTATGAAAGGTCAGCAGGGCGGCCCAAAATTGCTGGCGGGGACCGGGAGTGATCAAAAACAACTGATTGTGGTTGCAACTTCAGAACGTGGTCTTTGTGGTGGGTTCAATACCAATATCGTAAAAGCGGCGAAAGTAAAAATTGCCGCGCTTATTGCTGAAGGTAAAGATGTTCAAATCGTTACCATTGGGAAAAAGGGTGCCGCTGTACTTAAGCGCGAATATTCCGGTAGAATGATCCAGCATTTTGATATGTCTCACGTTAAAAACGTTGCTTTTTCAGATGCAACACCGATTGCGGAGCACTTCATTGAAATGTATAAGGCAGGTGATTTCGATGTCTGTACACTTTTCTTTGCCAAATTTGTCAATGTCCTTACTCAGGAAGTTACACCGCTTCAATTGATCCCAGCATCAATTGATGAAGACAACAGCGTTGATCTTGGTGGCGCGTGTTACGATTACGAGCCGGACGAAAATGAAATTTTGGAAGAACTGCTACCACGTAACGTGGGTGTGCAGCTTTTCCGCGCGTTGCTTGAAAACGCTGCCAGTGAACAGGGGTCTCGCATGACAGCGATGGATAACGCGACCCGTAATGCTGGTGAAATGATCGATAGTCTGCGTACGACATATAACCGTACCCGTCAGGCTGTTATTACAAATGAACTGATTGAAATTATTTCGGGCGCGGAAGCGCTTTAATAAATGTTGAAGCGGGCAAAAGTGCCCCGGGAGTTTTAAATAATATGACTAAAGAAAATAAAGGTCGCGTCGCTCAGGTGATTGGTGCTGTTGTTGACGTTAAATTTGAAGGTGATCTGCCAGCAATCCTGTCAGCGCTAGAGCTGGATAACCATGGTAACCGCCTCGTGCTTGAAGTCGCTCAGCACCTTGGTGAAAATACTGTGCGTACCATCGCGATGGACAGTACAGATGGTCTTGTTCGCGGTATGGAAGTGACAGATACAGGGTCTCAGATTGAAATGCCTGTTGGTTCAAAAACACTTGGCCGTATCATGAACGTGATCGGTGAGCCGATTGATGAACGCGGTCCAATTGGTCACACAGACACCGCACCAATTCATGCCGACGCACCGACGTTTGAAAATCAGTCTACTGAATCAGAAATTCTTGTTACCGGTATTAAAGTTGTGGACCTTCTCGCGCCATATGCGAAGGGTGGTAAAATTGGTCTGTTCGGTGGTGCGGGCGTTGGTAAAACCGTTCTTATCATGGAACTGATCAACAACATCGCGAAAGGTCACGGTGGTTATTCGGTGTTTGCTGGTGTGGGGGAACGGACCCGCGAAGGTAACGACCTTTACCATGAAATGATTGAATCAAATGTTATTGATCTTGAAGGTGACCAATCAAAAGTGGCGCTTGTTTATGGGCAGATGAATGAGCCTCCTGGAGCTCGCGCCCGTGTTGCGCTATCTGGTCTGACTGTTGCGGAATATTTCCGTGATGTTGAAAACCAGGACGTGCTTTTCTTCGTGGATAACATCTTCCGCTTTACTCAGGCTGGTGCTGAGGTGTCAGCGCTTCTTGGCCGTATTCCTTCTGCGGTGGGTTATCAGCCTACTCTTGCTACTGATATGGGTACTTTGCAGGAGCGTATTACGTCAACGAACAAAGGGTCAATTACGTCTGTTCAGGCGATTTACGTGCCGGCGGATGACCTTACCGATCCAGCACCTGCTGCATCATTTGCTCACTTGGATGCGACAACCGTTCTTAACCGTGCGATTTCTGAAAAAGGGATTTATCCTGCGGTGGACCCGCTCGATTCAACATCACGGATTCTGACTGCTGAAGTTGTTGGTGAAGAACATTACAACATTGCCCGTGAAGTTCAGGAGATCCTGCAGAAATACAAATCCCTACAGGATATTATTGCTATTCTTGGTATGGACGAGCTTTCAGAAGATGACAAGCTTGTGGTTTCACGCGCTCGTAAAGTTGAACGCTTCATGTCACAGCCTTTCCATGTTGCGGAAGTATTCACTAACATGCCAGGTAAATTTGTTGAGCTTGAAGATACAATCCGCAGTTTTAAGGAAATTATCGCTGGTGATTATGATGATCTTCCGGAAGCAGCCTTCCTGATGGTAGGCGGTATCGACGAAGTGGTCGAAAAAGCGAAGAAAATGGCTGCTGCTGCAGCATAGATAAAGGAACGAAACGGTCATGGCCGATAAGCTTCATTTTGAACTGGTATCACCGGAAAAGCTGCTTAAATCAGCGGATGTGGACATGGTTGTTGTTCCGGGAACCGAAGGGGACTTTGGGGTGCTACCGCTTCATGCTCCGGTTGTTTCCACGTTGCGCACCGGGATAATCGAGGTGCACAACGACGATGAAACAGAAAGGCTTCTTGTCGCTGGTGGTTTTGCAGAAGTAAATTCAGAAGGTCTTACAATTTTGGCCGAAGTGGCAATGCCACTCGGGGCTGTTGACCGTTCTTCCTATGAAGCGAACCTTAAAGACCTGCAGGAAGATATCCAGGATGCCAAGGATGAGGAAACAAGGGCACGCGCCGAAAAGGCACGTGATCAGATTTTATCAATTTTGGAAGTGCTCGACCAAGAGGCGGCCTAATACTGCAAATTTATTCCGGTTTCTTATTTAAACCCCGTTATGTAGATGCATGATGGGGTTTTATTTATCCTGATCGCAATCTTCCCCGCCACAATGGCGATAAAAAGTGGCACATTGGGAACACATCACCGATAGTGGCAGCGTAATCACAGGTGCGAGAACTAAAATATGAAAATAGGACGACGCCCCGAGCAACTCGCCCGAATAGAATAAGTCTATACCCAACAAACGTTGGTAGAGATAAACAGATCCGAATGACAAGATGAGGATTGGTAAAAAAGTGATCATAAAGCTGAAGAACATACGCACCGTGTTTTTTTCTGTTAACTTCCAGGATGTCAGCAGGCCTATTCGCTTTCCGATTGTTCGAGCACAAATAGCCAGACTGAAGCGTAAGAAAACAAGATAGGTGATAATAACCGATAGTGAGACAATCAGAACATATCGGATAAATTCACTGTCGGTCAGTTCGATAAAGTTTGAAATACTATCGTTCAGATCAAAATAGGAAATCAAAAAAGCGAGCGCACCGACTGATATAATGACAAGTAGCGCACTAAGCCCGACGAGAAAAAGTACCTTGGTCATTATAACAAAGCTTCTGGTTAAAATTGGCCATATTTTTCTCCTTAGCAGGTGCTCCGGCCCTAAAAGATAAAGCCGATGCCACAAAATAATACAAGGTATCGCCCAAACATAAGTACTTAATATAAATAGGAAAAATGATAAATTATATCCATCCGGGACTAATTCATGCGATGCCCGGGGTAGAAGAAAAGGGTCTAAAAGGCCCAGAAGTCCAAATAGGGTGAACGGAAGAAATGCGATAACGGAAATAAATAAATGGTTCCATTTATAATGCCACAGGCACTTATAAGCGTCGGTGAGGCTGGTGTTAATACAAAGTTTTGTGCATTCCTGTTCCATTTAAGCTGATATGTCCACCTTATGGTTTTGGTCCTTTGGTACAAGATATTTGAATATTTCGGCTCCTGCACTGAATATAAGGATATTTGGTAACATAAATAAAGGCAGGATCAGGACCATCAAATATTCCGCCCCCGGTGCTGACTTCTCAAGTGTTACGATAGCAGTTGATAACAAACTGGATAGTAAGGCAACTGGGAAGTAGCTCGCAAATCCTATAATCAGCAGATTCATGTTGTTATCCCTTGTGTAATAATAGGATGTTTTCATCGGTATCGCCTTTCTATTTAAAGCAATACTGATGAAAGTTGGCTGAACCCTTAAGCTGATTAATAGAACAAAGATAAGTATGAAGGAGCTGAAGATTGTCGTCGTAATGGGATTATTCTGGGTATTAAGCCCGGAGACAGCCTGAACGATCATGACAATCAGTCCCATTAATAAGGCCAGAGTAACAACAGCGAGAAATAGCACAGCAAATAAAGCGATATAATAAAGCAGCAGTTTTCCCAACATCGACAGCAACTGATTTATATTGATTTTATATAATTTTTCTCTTCCCAGAACGAAGAGCCGATAAGAAAAAACATTTAGAAATAATAGGACAGCTATAGAAACACATAAATACAGAAGAATACCTGCTATATTGATGTTATTTTCTTCAAAACTGCCTAAATTTAAAAGGCGGCTTGCAAAGAAAACAGGAATCATAACGATATAAGACAATATCAAAATATATTTTAAATTGTCGCGAACGTTCGAATATGCCTTTTTAACTATTTCATCAACCGGCAAACTTTTGTTCAAATCATCATCCATATCTTAATCCACGAGATAAGAAAACTTTTCAGCCAGTTTTCTGTAAATCTCTTTTTTAAAAGGAACGATAATATCTTCCAGTTCGGACATGTGTGCCCAACGCCATGTTGAAAATTCCGGATGTTCAGTTTCGATATCAATATCCTGATCGTTACCCAGAAAGCGCATCACAAACCATTTCATTGTTTGGCCACCGTAGCGGCCTTTCCACACCTTACCGTAAAGCTCATCCGGCAGGTCATATGAAAGCCAAGCGCCATACTCGTCTATCACAGATACATCCGATATCCCTGTTTCTTCTTCGAGTTCCCTTAATGCCGCCTCTTTCGGGTCTTCGCCCTCATCAATCCCTCCCTGTGGCATTTGCCATGCTTCAACATCGGTATCAATACGTTTGGCGACAAATACTTTTCCTTCGTCATTCAAAAGCATAATTCCGGCGCAGGGTCGATGTGGAAGGTTTTTTTTAATCATTTTTCTACTTTATCGGTTGCCGATTTGCGATCGCTGTCACGGGAACCAGACTGATCCCTTTGTCGTCCAATGTTTGTGCCCAAGCGGCCAGTTCATTAACCGTTAAGGGTGTGGCGCGGGCCATTCCGAGCGCGGCACCAAATGTTTTTGCGGTATTTTCAAGTTCGCTCAACTGTTTCCGGATTTCCTCCTTCGTCAGGACATTATCGATAAACCGGTCATTTAATGCCCGCGGCATGTTAAGACGGCGCGCGACACGTGCGGCCATGCTGAACCGGGATGACCGTGCATCAACCAGCATTAAGCCACGGTTTTGAAGGTCAGCAATTATCGGGTCCAGTGCTTCTTCCGATGCCGTAAATTTTGATCCCATATGGTTGACGACGCCCACATAGCCAGCCACTTGCGACAAAATCCAATCAAGCCGTAGAAGATTTTCCCGTTCGCTGAAATCTGTTATCAAGGTATGGGGGCCGGGATCGTTATCCGGGTAATTTAACGGCTCAGTCGGGATCATCAGAAATCCTTCGTGTCCCTTTGCGCGCGCTTTATCCATCCAATCCTGAAGATTACGGCCGTAAGGAGAAAACGCCATATCAATCTGACCAGGCAGATTATTAATAGCCATGGTGCTGCTTCTTGTATTTAAGGCAATATCGGCAACCATTATTGCAATGCGGGGCGTTTCTTCCGGCCCTTCATAGGGCCGTGCATATTCTTTCCATGCAATAAGGCCATCGGGGCCAAGTGCTGGCTTAAGGCCGTTGTCACCCCTTACAAGCAGGTTTTCGTTCGGCGCCAGTTTGAGGGGTTGTTGTGATTGCACGAGCATTTCACGCTGTGGTTCAACTTCTGGCTCGGGAATTGTGGAAGCCGTTGATGTTGTTGGCGACGATGGCGCTGCATCTGTGGCGCGCTGTTGTGGGGCCTCGTCCGTTATTTCGGAATTCGCGGATGGCAGGTTAAGTTCAACAACGCTCGATGCTCCTGCAGTGGATTGCTCAGGTGCCTCAGGAGCAGCATCCTCTTGGTTATTTACCGCTTGATCACTGGTGGAGGACGTCTCATCAGATATAGCAATCCACGCAACGGTAAGACCAAGCAATATGATGACGACACCCCATGCCACCATTAAGGGGCTGATGCTCCGTTTGCGCACCGCTGTTTTTAGTTCTGGTTCATCGACCATACAAAGTCACTCTAAACTTCAACTGTTTAGTTGTTTCGAGCAATTGACATCCCACGAATAAGATTAAGGGCAAAATTAAGCTGATAGTCATCCTGCGCAGTTGTCATCCGGTGTTTGTCGTCTTTTTCTTCTTCACCCTCATCGATAGAAGCAGCTGCGTCGTCATCTGATGCTTCTTCTTCGGGCGCATCTGCATTATTGTCTTCACCTTCGTCATCTGCATCTGCATTTGGATTGGCGAGACTGCCTCTAAGGCTGGCCTCAGTGCGACTGCTTCTGACCTCTTCGCTTTCATCCAGACGAAGTTGTTCAACAACAACATCAGGCACAATACCTTCGCCTTGAATTGAATTTCCTGAAGGTGTGAAATAGTAAGCCGTGGTAAGGCTCATAGCACCATCAGTTGACAGTGGGATAACTGTTTGCACGGAACCTTTACCAAATGACTGTGTGCCGACAACAACGGCTCTTTCGTGGTCCTGTAGCGCGCCGGCGACAATCTCAGAAGCCGATGCAGAGCCCCCGTTTATCAACACTACAAGGGATTTTCTTTCTATACTGTCGCCACTTTGCGCGTTGTATCTTTGAATGTTACTGTCATTTCTGGTTCTTGTGGAAACGATCTCACCGCGATCCAGAAATGTATCGGAAACATCGACGGCTTCATTAAGAAGTCCTCCGGGGTTATTGCGAAGGTCAAGGACGATACCCTGCAATTTATCACCGAGTTCCTCTTTGATGTCACTAAGGGCATCCCGCAGCCCACTTGTGGTTTTATCATTGAAGGAGGATATTCTGATGTAGCCGATTTCATCTTCAATGTGATAGCGAACGGATTTTACTTCAATAATTGCACGGGTAAGTGTTAGCTCGATGACATCGGATTCGCCTTTTCTGATGATCGTAATGTCAATATCCGTTCCAACCTTGCCACGCATTTTATCTACGGCTTCATTCAACGTAAGTCCGTTTATCTGTTCATCATTAATTTTGGTAATATAATCGCCCGCCTGTACACCGGCACGTGATGCAGGGGTGTCATCCATCGGTGCAACCACTAATATAACGCCCTTATCCATCGTAACTTCAATACCAAGGCCGCCAAACTCACCACTTGTCTGGACGCGCATGTTTTCATAACGCTTAGAATTAAGGTAAGTTGAATGAGGGTCAAGTGAAGTCAACATGCCATTTATAGCGGCTTCTATAAGTTCTTCATCATCGACTTCTTTTACGTAATTTGAACGGATACGCTCAAAAACATCGGCAAAAAGATTAAGCTGATTATACGTTTCCGTCTTCGCCGCGTAAGATGGCGCCGAAACTGCAACATATATCAGGCCAATTGCCAATATAGTTGATTTGAATAAATATCTCATTACTGTTCACCTTTCTATTACTGTCCACCACGATCCATGGCAATGATCCAGGGCAGTGGATTTATCGGCTTTCCCTTTTGTCTTAATTCTACATATAGTTTCTGGCGAGAATTAGACGCATTCGACTCTGCGGACATTTGTCCTACAGGTTCCCCTTTTAATATCCATTGTCCTACAATACCATTAATATTTTCCATACCAGCCAAAAGCGTATGATACCCCTCTCCGTGGGCAATGATCAAGAGTTGACCATAAGAACGAAATTTGCCAGCAAAAACAATCTGACCTTCATGGGGTGCGATCACTGTAGCACCTGGTCTGGTGTCGACCATTATGCCCTTTGATCTTTGTCCCGTGGAAAGTAGCTGGTTAAATTGCTGGTTAATGCTGCCGCGGGCAGGAAGCGGTAGATTTCCCTTCGCACCTGCGAAATTCAAGTTCTCTTGCGGCATCGGGATTGATGCGCTGGCAACGGCTTCTTCGGCGGTGCTCGGTTTGTCACGCAGAGCCTCAACGGCTCTTTTCGCGGCTTCGTCCCGCAAGGCTATTTCTTTCTCTATTTTATCTATAAGGTCTTGTAAATCCTTGGCATTTTCGGCAAAACTTTTTAATTTCTGGCGCTCCTGTACCGTTGAATATTCAAGGTCTTTTTGGCGGGCCATTCTTTTTTTAAGAAGCACGTCAATTTCGTCATTGGCGATGACAAGTTTTGTGAGTTCCGCGCGAAGTTCCGTATTTTCCTGTAATATATCTTCACGAACATTATTAAGTTCAGAAAGATCTCCCTGTAAAATATCTGCGCGGTCCCTTAAATCAGGTAAAATAACCTTCAGCAACGAAGTGGTACGCAGGGTGTTTATCGCTTCATCGGGTTTAAAGGCCACAACGCTTGTTTTTTGAATACTCAGGCGCTGCATCGCACCAAGTGTTGACGCCATTTCAAATTTCTTAACCTGCAGATTGTCTTCAAGTTCCAGCTCACGTTTTCTGAGCTCTTTCAAATTTTCTTCTTTATCTGAAATTTCAGTTTCTATTGATCTGATCTGCGCGGCTGATTTCACCAAATCTTTTTGAATTTTTTCTATTTCCAGCCTGACGGCGCGGGCTTGTCCTTCCAGGCTTTCTGCTTTTTGTGAGGTTTCTTCGATCTGCTTTCTTATCTCGTTAAGTTTTTCACTATTTGCCTGTTTGTTTTCCCTGATCTGCGCAGGAGCGGAAACAGACATTACAATATAAGGCACCATAACCGTCAATATGACAAATAAACGGTTTATTATTTTCCGACTGGTTATGTTCTGTCCTATTTTGTAAATGTGTCTACCTCGTATTTATAATACGTTTATCAGGCTTTTTCCCGTCATAGCTTCCGGTTGATCAATCTTCATCAATTCAAGAATGGTTGGTGCGACATCGCAAAGCGCACCGTCATTTAGCGAAACTTTATCGTTTGACACCGCTTCACTTCCCACAAGAATAAAGGGTACCAGATTGGTGGTATGTGCCGTATGTGGACCACCGGTATTAGGGTCTTTCATAAGTTCAATATTACCGTGGTCTGCGGTGACCAGCATCGATCCGCCAACCTTTTCAATTGCGCTACGTAACCGACCCAGGCAAAGATCAATTGTTTCAACCGCTTTTAATGCGGCCTCAAGAACACCCGTATGGCCAACCATGTCCGGATTGGCGTAATTGACAACAATCAGATCAAACCTGTTGGAGGTTATAGCGCCCACCAGTTTATCCGTTACTTCCGGTGCGGACATTTCCGGTTTTAAATCGTATGTAGCCACATCCGGTGACGGTATTAATATACGCTCTTCCCCTTCATACATTTCCTCACTGCCCCCATTGAAAAAGAAGGTTACATGGGCAAACTTCTCTGTTTCCGCGATGCGTAACTGTTTAAGGCCGTGACTGGACACGGTCTCACCCAGCGTGTCTTTCAACGATTCCGACGGAAACAGGCAATCCATGTGTTTAATAAGGGCATCCGAATATTTCGTCATGCCAATGGCAGCACTTAGTTTAATCGTCACGGGTTTTTTGAAACCAGAAAAATCGGGGTCAACAAAGGTTGCTAAAATTTCTCTTGCGCGGTCGGCACGGAAATTTGCCATCACAATGGCATCACCATCCCGCATACCGCGATAGTTGCCAATTATACTTGGTTCAATAAATTCATCTGTCAGGCCTGCTTCATAAGCATCATTTACGGCCGCAAGGGCATCGGTGACGTTATTTCCTTTGGCTTGGCTGATGGCATCATGGGCCTTAGTAACCCGGTCCCAGCGATTATCACGGTCCATTGCATAATATCTGCCACAAACGGTGGCAATTGAAACATCATTTAGACCATTAATATCGTTTTCGAATTTAGTGATAAATTCAACGGCGCTTTTTGGGGGCACATCGCGCCCGTCAGTGAAGGCATGTATGACAACCGGTATGCCGTGGCTGTCATATTCACGGGCGAGTGCAACCATATGTTTTTGGTGACTGTGGACGCCGCCAGATGACAGAAGCCCCATTATATGACATGTCCCGCCATTTTTCTTCAGCGTAGTGATAGAATTTTTAAGACATTCGATATCTTTGATTTCATCTTTTTTTATGGCTTCATCAATACGTGGCAAGTCCTGCATTACAACGCGGCCACCACCGATATTCATATGCCCCACCTCGGAATTTCCCATTTGACCGTCGGGAAGGCCCACTGCAAGTCCGGACGTCTGAAGGTGCGCTTTTGGAAATGTCGAATGCATAACGTCATAGTTCGGGGTATCCGCCATCTTGATAGCATTGTTTTCGGTTGCTTCGCGCTCGCCCCATCCATCAAGGATACACAGGACAACGGGTTTCGTCTTTTTTATGGTCATTTTTGTCATGTTTCCCATTATACAACCAATTAATTTTAAAGGAAAATATAAAGAAGGTTTGTTAATGCAGTATGAATATTTTCAGTCTTTGTGATACGGGTGTCCCTGCAGAATGGTCGATGCCCTGTATAATTGCTCAGACAGCATGGCCCGTATCATCATATGCGGCCACGTCATTGCCCCAAATGAAAGCAACATGTTGGCGCGCTCCTTAACTTTTGGGTCATAACCATCCGCACCACCAATCAGGATAACAAGTGAAGAAACGCCCTGATCCTGAAAATCACTGATTTTTTTGGCAAAGGAGGCGCTGCGCATCTCTTTACCCCGTTCGTCAAGGGCAATGATATAAGCCCCTTCGGGGATCGCAGAGAGGATCAGATCCGCCTCACGGGCCATCCGTTCCGCGCCTTTTATGGGGCGTTTTTCTTCAACTTCGGTGATTTTGATATCCCAGGGACACCGTTTTAAATAGGTGTCTATCAGTTCCTTTTCCGGGCTTTTCTTCAAATGACCGACAGCGACGATGGTTATATTCATTCTTCTTCTGATGTTTCGGATGCAGCCATCATTTTCGCGGGCGTAAAGTCAGCAGCCCACATTTTTTCAAGATTATAAAAGCTGCGTACTTCCGGGCGGAAAATATGGACAATGATATTACCGGCATCCAAAAGAACCCAGTCGGCTTTTTCCATTCCCTCAAGTTTGCATCCGTAGGCCGTCGCGTGTTTCAGTTTCCGGTAAAGATGATCGGCAATCGCCGCGACCTGTCGTGTTGAGCGCCCCGATGCAATTACCATCGAATCGGCGATGCTGGTTTTCCCGGCCAGGTCAATTTTTATGATATCTTCTGCTTTATCATCTTCTAAAGAATTAATAACTAATTCCTGAAGATCCGCCGATGATAACGGCGTTTTCGGACTTGAGCTGTCCTTTAACTCATTTGTGTTGTGCACTTTTAAGTCTGTAACCTCTTGATTCACTTGTTGTTACTGCGTATTTCCGTTGAAGACACCGGGTTTTCAGTTAATTCGTAAAAAACCCATGCCGGTGGTTTTAATCGATGAAGCAGCCGCGCATCTTCATCTTTAATCCTGTAATTCTTGAGCTCTATTGCTGCGACACTCTCTAAACTTGCATTAGAATAACTTGGACGATTGAAAATCGCAATCGGAACTATTTCAGCGATCCTGCGCCATTCTTTCCATTGGTGAAATTGTACTAAGTTATCGGCACCCATGAGCCACACAAAATGATAGCTGGGAAGGTTCGCAATTAACCGTTCGAGAGTATCAACCGTGTATGTCGTTTCAAAATTACGTTCCATGTCAGAAACAATAATGCGGGGGTCGTTGGCGATCTTTTTTGCCGATTTCAAACGTTCCTCGAAAGGCGCAATTGTTGTTTCATCTTTTAAGGGATTTCCCGGCGAGACGAGCCACCAGACAAAATCCAGTTCAAGAAACTCAAGCGCGCGCAGACTTATTTCAAGATGCCCTTCATGGGCAGGGTTAAAGGATCCGCCGAGCAGCCCGATTTTAGGATTATGGCCTTGTTTGTCCATTGCCTCTTACCAGATATTTATAACTTGTGAGTTGTTCCAGACCGACAGGTCCGCGGGCGTGCATTTTCCCGGTTGAAATACCGATCTCTGCACCCATACCAAATTCACCGCCATCCGCGTATTGGGTGGAGGCGTTATGAAGTACAATGGCGCTGTCGACTTCATTCAAAAACTTCTCTGCCGTTGGGACGCTGTCTGTAACGATGGCGTCGGTATGATTTGATCCATATTTTGCAATATGGTCAATTGCACCGTCTACACCATTTACAGCCCTTACCGAAACAATCGCGTCGAGATATTCGGTTCCCCAGTCTTCTTCGGTTGCATCAACAGCATCGGGAAATACAGATTTTATTTTTGCATCACCACGAATTTCACATCCCTTTTCATGAAGGGCGGCTAGAATTTTAGGTGCGAAACTTTGTACAACCTTACTATCTATCAGTAATGTTTCTGCGGAGCCACAAATGCCTGTTCGGCGCATTTTTGCATTGACGGCGATGGCGGTCGCCATATCAATATTGGCGTCTTTATCGACATAAACATGACAGATACCATCCAAATGCGCCATGACCGGTACGCGGCTTTCGTTTTGAACCCGTTCTATCAGTGATTTTCCGCCGCGTGGCACGATTATATCGACATAATCGGAAAGCCGTAGTAATTCCCCCACGGCCGCCCGGTCCTGCGTTGGGATAAGCTGTATCGACGCTTCAGGCAGCTTTGCTGCTTTTAACCCTTTTACCAGACAGGCGTGGATAGCACGGCTTGAATGGGTACTTTCGCTTCCGCAGCGAAGGATTGACGCATTGCCGGATTTAAGACAAAGTACGCCCGCATCAGCGGTAACATTTGGACGTGATTCAAAAATAATCCCAATAACGCCGAGTGGCACACGAACACGGGAAATTTTTAACCCGTTTGGTCTTACCTGCTCATCTAGGATATCACCAATCGGATCTTTCAGTTTCATTATATCTTCAATGCTTTTTGCAATTGCTTTTATGCGTTCTTCATTAAGCATAAGCCGGTCAACCATGGCTCCTGCGAGACCGCGGCCCTTCGCTATTTCCATGTCTTTTTTGTTGGCAGCGATAATGTCGGGAAGGGAGCTTTTTATTTCATCAGAAGCCGCTTTTAAGGCCGTGTTTTTCTGTTCTGTTGAGGCAAGGGCCAGTATTTCGGATGCTTTTTTTGCCTTCCGCCCAATATCCTTCATTAGAATTTTAATTTCATTTTCGTTATTCATCATATTTCCTACGCTCTAACTCATTACCATATCGCTGCGGTGGATTAATTCTTCCCGGCCACCATACCCAAGAATTTTTTCGATATCGCTACTCTTGATGCCGATGATCTTTCTGGCATCTTCAGAGGTGTATGCGATCAAACCGCGGGCTATTTCCTTATTTTTGCTATCCGTTACTTTAACGGTATCTCCTCGACTGAATTTACCGGAAACCTTAATAACACCAGCAGGAAGAAGGCTTTTACCTGCAAATAAGGCTTTTTTTGCCCCTTCGTCAATCACCAGCGTGCCGACGGGAGCCAAGGTTCCCGCTATCCATTTTTTCTTTGATGCCAGTGGCGTTGTTGATGCCACAAACCATGTTCCATGACCATTTCTGATATATTCTGCAATTGGGCTCTGTACCTTACCATTTACGATAATCATATGGCAGGCGCTGGTTGTTGCAATGCTGGCGGCGGCAATTTTGGTAATCATTCCCCCCTTGCCAAAACCGGTTGAAACCGGTTCACCGGCCATCTTTTCAATTTCCGGTGTAATTTTATCAACCCGATCAATGAATTTTGCGGTTTTGTCTGATTTTGGATCGGCTGTATACAGCCCATCAATATCAGAAAGCAGGAACAGACAATCTGCTTCGCACATGGATGCCACCCTTGCGGCGAGACGATCATTATCGCCAAATCTTACTTCGTCGGTTGCGACGGTATCATTTTCATTGATTACCGGTACCACACCCAGCTCCAATAGCCGGTTTATTGTTCCGCGCGCATTGAGATACTGACTACGATCTTCCGTGTTGCTGTACGTTAGAAGCACCTGAGCAGCTGGTATCTCGTGTTTTGCCAGTTTCTCACGATATGTTGCTGCAAGCTCGATCTGTCCTATTGCGGCAGCGGCTTGATTTTCAACGAGCTTTTTACTCATTTTAAGACCAAGAATTTTGCGGCCCAGCGCGATAGAGCCGGAAGAAACGAGAATAACATCTTTGCCCTGCGATTTTAGCAGGGCGACGTCTTTAGCGATATTTGAAAGCCATTCGTTTCTTAATTTTCCCGTTTTTTCATCGACGAGAAGGGCAGAACCGATTTTGATTACTACCCTGTTTATATTCTCAAGTAAGTTATTACTGCTTAAATCGCTCATTTTTAAATCGGGGACCATTCCTTGGAAGAAGCAGGCTCATCATCTTCTTCTGCTTTTTCTGCTTCTTGCTCTTCCTTTTCTTTCATTCTGACGGCTTCAACATTTTCAAGAAGTGCTCTTAATACTTCCGTGACACCTTGGCCGGTTACACCGGACATGGGGAGGATCGGAGCGTCCGTCACTGTTTTCAACTCATCAGTGAGCATTTTAACAAGCTCGTCATCCAGTGCATCAATTTTATTCAAAGCAATTATTTCTTTTTTCTCCGACAACCCTTCTCCATATTCCTGAAGTTCGTGGCGAACGGTTTCATAAGCATCAACCACATCATCACCAGTAGCATCAATCACATGGAGGATGGTTGCACAGCGCTCAATGTGACCAAGGAAGCGGTCACCAAGTCCCAGCCCTTCATGGGCGCCTTCAATTAATCCCGGAATATCGGCGATCACAAATTCCTTATTATCAACATATACGACACCCAGTTGCGGCTTTAAGGTCGTAAATGGATAATCAGCAATTTTTGGTTTTGCCCGGCTTGCGGCAGAAAGAAAGGTAGATTTCCCCGCATTTGGTAGACCGACAAGTCCCGTGTCTGCCATTAGTTTAAGCTGCATCCATATCCACATTTCTTCAGCGGGGCCACCGCTTGTAGTTTGTCGCGGGGCCTGATTGACGGATGTTTTAAAGCTCGCGTTTCCACGTCCGCCTTTGCCGCCTTCCAGCATCAGAACGGATTGGCCAGCTTCCGTCAGATCGGCGAGCATCACGTCGTTATTCTCATCGAAAATCTGTGTTCCAACCGGGACTTTAAGGATTACGTCATCACCTTTGGCGCCAGTACGGTTTTGTCCCATGCCGTGCATGCCGCGGCCCGCTTTAAAATGCTGTTTGTAGCGATAATCGATAAGTGTGTTTAATCCTTCGACTGCCTCGATGATGATGTGACCACCGCGCCCGCCATTGCCGCCGTCGGGACCCCCGAATTCAACGCTTTTTTCACGCCGGAAGCTAAGGCACCCCACGCCGCCAGCGCCGGATTTAATATAGGTTTTGCATTGGTCAAGAAACTTCATAATATTCTCGAAACATTTCCATTAATTTTCAGGACTATAGCTTATATAATCTCATTTAGGCGTAAAAAAAAGGAGAGTGATCGATCATTCTCCTTTTCAAGTCTTTTATGGCGATGAATTTTATTTTAGGCGTCTTCTTCGACAGAAACGAAATTACGTTTTAATTTACCTTTATAAAATTTTATCTTGCCTTCTGTAAGAGCGAAAAGTGTATGATCTTTACCCATACCAACATTGTCACCCGGGTAAAATTTTGTACCGCGCTGGCGGACAATGATATTTCCCGGCGCGACAGCCTCGCCACCAAATTTTTTAACACCAAGGCGACGACCTGCTGAATCGCGACCATTTCGGGAACTACCACCAGCTTTCTTATGTGCCATCGTTATTTCTCCTTAGTTTTCGTTGTTGTCTTCTTTGCAGCGGGCTTTTTTGCGGCTGCTTTCTTCGGGGCGGCCTTTTTTGGGGCGGCTTTTTTAGTGTCGGCTTTAGTGTCGGCTTTTGCGGCAGGTTTTTTCACTGCTGCTTTTTTCGGAGCTGCCTTTTTGGGCGCTTCTTTCTTTTCTTCCGCTTTTGCCGCTACCTTTTTCGGTGCTGCTTTCTTTTCAGCAGTGCCTTTGCCAATATCTGTAATGCGCAGAACAGTCTGTTCTTGTCTGTGGCCCGCTTTCCTGCGGTAGTTTTGGCGGCGCTTTTTCTTAAACACGATTATTTTCGCGGCGCGCGCCTGTTCCAGAATTTCCGCTGTTACCACAGTTCCGGAAACGGCAGGTGTGCCCACCTTAACGCCTTTGTCGTCACCGACCATCAGCACGTTATCAAGAGAAACGGATGAACCGGCTTCTCCATCCAGTTTTTCAACTTTGATTACATCGCCAACAGCAACTTTATATTGCTTGGCGCCAGTTTTGATGACTGCAAACATAATGTTTTCCTATTTTATCTTCTGGTCATAGCCGGTAATGGACGTTGTCCATATTTTCTGACCGGTTTATGACGAATGTCATCTTTAAAATGTGAGAATCTTTCCCACCATTAAAAGTGGCCGAAATATAGCGCTCAAACAGCTTGTGTCAAGGGTTTTTGTGAATAATTCATGCGCAGGAAGCAATTAATCTCATACGGTCTTCGTCGATTATTTTGATATAGTGATTTTCCTCAAGCGAAATGATCTTTTCCTTGCTCAGTATTGTGAACTGCCGGCTTATGGTTTCTATGGTTAATCCCAAATAATCTGCGATATCTGACCGGCTCATCGGCAAATATATGAAACCATCGGGCACATGACTGATAGGGTTGGATTTATCGGACATGCTTAACAGAAAGGAGCATAATTTTTCTTTGGCACTTTTACGACCAAGAAGAAGCATTTGATCCTGACTTGCCTGAAGTTCCGTCCTCGTAATGTCCAGAACTTTTTGCCCCAATACGGGTAGTTCAATAAATTTTTCAAATATCTGCGTTCTCGGCATTCTGCATAAATTAACGTCAGTTATGGTTTCTGCGGAACATGTATATCCATTTGCGCACGCCAATCCGAAAAATTCGCCGGGAAATAAAAAGTCGATAATTTGACGCCTCCCGTCGGAAAGCATTTTGGAAAGCCGTATACAGCCGGTCTGTATAGTAAATAAATAGTTGGCCTGATCCCCTTCAGCACAAACCAGCTGTTTTGGGTGCAAACTGAAGCATTTTGATATTTCTGAAATGGTCGAAACCTCAGAATCTTTTAAAACGCTACACATGGAAACATGTCTGGCAATGCACTGATTACATGACGTGGCACACAATTCCGATGATGAGTTGCTGCCCACATCATCGGGTGCACAACGTTGCTGCTTACCTAAAATCATACTAAACCCTGCGTTTATATAACCCTTACCTTTTTCTAATCATATCTCATGGATTTTTGTAAGGCTACTGAAATCAGGTATTTTTTAGTAAGCTTTTAAAAAATACCTGATAACGTATCGGTTAATGCAGGGGCTAAGGCTAAAAACCGTAATTGAGGGTCAATCTGAAATTGCGCCCCGGCATGGGAAGCAGGTCTTTTAAGAATGACGTATGTTGTCGCTGCTCCGAATTAGCGATGTTCAGGGCCTGAAGTCGAACATTCAGATCCCGTTCTTCACCGAACGGTCGCCATGTGACCGATACATCAATATTTGTATAATCATCGGTGGGAAGAATGCCCGCGGCCGTATTTGTTTTGCTGCCGACAAATCGGACGTCGGCGCCCACATCAAACTTTTCAGTCATATAGTCAATGCCGATATTTGCGCTGGTAGCAGGCATGCGCGGTATAACGTCGCCATTGTTAAAACGGGCGTGGACAAAATCTCCGGACGCGCTCAGCTGGACGGAGTAATCCTGTTCTTCAATCAGAAGGTACCCGAATTCAATTTCAGCGCCGTAGAATTTGGCATCCCTTCCTCTGAATTCAAGGGCACTTAATCCATCGATTTCGGCGCCGGTCTCATGCTCATAAATAAAATCTTTATACCAGGTATGATATATATTTAGGCTACCGTTAAAACGCCCCTGATCCCTCTTGATCGTAAGCTCTGCACTCGTCGCCTTTTCAGTATCGAGGTTGATATTACCTATTTCATAAGCGCTGGTGGCCAAATGGGGTCCGTTTGAAAAAAGCTCTTCCGGTGTTGGGCTGCGTTCAGAACGACTGATACTGATACCGATCAGATCATTATCTGTTGGATGAATGGCGGCGCCGCCGGAGAAACTGAACGTGTCAAATGATCTCTTGATGCCCAGTGATGGACTCTCGGTGGTTTGATGGTCATAACGACCGCCAATTTCGAAGGTAACCGGCTCAATTTCGATCTCTTCGACAACAAATGCCCCCCACTGGAAGGTATCGTTAGGCGATACAAAAGCCTCTTCACCAATAGCTGAAAATTCACGGTCTCTTAACTGAACACCCATTGATCCGTGGACATTTCCCATCCGCTGCTGAATAAGTTCGAACCGTCCTTCCCAGCCTTTGTTTCTGAATTGGGTGCCGACTGCATCGCCTTCCAGTTCGTTATGCTTATAATCTGCATAGCCAAACCGGATTCGGGCTTCTTCAAAGAACAGAAACTCTTCTTCAAGATTACCTTTCAGATCAAACCGTTTCTGGTCAAGGTTGATACGAACACTCTCCTCTTCGTGTTCTTCCTCTTCTCCGCCTTCTTCACCTTCTTCGTGGCTATGCCCCGGGACGCCATAGTTGCTATCATTCAAATTAAAGGAAACACCGAAAGTAGCATTTTCACCAATCCAGCCGATTCCGACAGTACCCCCTTTATTATCGACATCTGAATTTTCAACTTCGCCAAATTGTTCTTCATGTTCTTCGTCAAGGTCTTCGATTTCGCCTTCTGCTTCCTCCGCTGCACGTAGTGCGGCGCTTTCAGCAAAACCTGGAATGCTGTAATTATCAGTACGTCTGAAGTAACCATCCAGATGCATGACAATGCTGTCAGATGCAGCGAAATTGATGGCACCGCCGCCGGAGCGGTCGTTGGATACGCTGTCAACGGAAAGGCGTGCTTTTCCGGACGCACCATTTTCAGGAACATAGACCGGTATCCGGTTGTCAATAATATTGACAACACCACCAACGGCATTGTTTCCGTATAAAAGGGTGCTGGCGCCACGCATGATTTCAATGCGCTCCGCCGTTAGCGGATCGCCCGCAACGGCGTGGTCCGGACTTGTGCTGGCGGCGTCAATACTGCCTATTCCATTAATAAGGACGCGTATCCGGTCACCCCCTAGCCCCCTGATCACAGGGCGGCTTGCCCCGGCACCAAAAAAAGTGGAGGAAATACCGGGAAGACCGGATAAAGTTTCTCCGATGGTGGCAGATAAGCTTTCCTGAAGTTTTTCATCAGCAAGCACATTACTTCCCTGCAAAACATCAAAACTGCCCCTGCCGTGGGGAGAGCCGGTTACAAATATAACGTCAACGTCATGTCCGTGGTCGTGAAGTTGCTGGTTTTCCGTTTCCTGCGCTCTTGCGCCCGCACTTACAGAGATACTGAAAGCAAGTGCAATGATGCTGGGTGTCGATAATAGTCGTTTCATATTCTTATCCTTATTAAACTCTGAAGGTAAAATAAGTTGTTATAATATAACATTCAAGGGGAAATGTGATATTTTTTTAATATTGAAAAGAACGGTGGAATTATTTAAAAAAACTTTTTTATTTAATAGCTTAAGTGCCCATCGGGTCAAATGACGTCGCACAAATTGTTGACAAAATAGGAATTGTTTCGTAACTATATTCTACTGAATCATGGGGAGAATGCATGGTCGCTTTGCGCCAACACTTCAAATATTTGCTGTTTATCGTATCTGCTGCCGTTATATGGGCTCAATACATTGCGGCGACGCATGACCAATTCAATCACCATGTATCGGATGACTGCGTTATTTGTAAAATAGCGGCAAATGGGATTGATCACGCGAATATTGTTGATATATCGCTGTTCGACTATTTCCACTCTGAAGTCATAACATTTTTTGTTATCACTGTTCTATTCAAGACCAGCCTCTGGAAAACTGCCTTATCACGGGCTCCCCCTGTTTCCTGATATTACCGGAATTTCACCAAAATTTTTTGTCCGTCCTTCACAAATGCACGGCGAAGAGTTCGTTTAACAGGGTTGGATATATTTGTCTTTTTACACGCGAATATTCCGGCCGGAGAATATAAGGAAATATCATGATCAACAGATCAATAGCCAGCAAGAATGGTGCTGCAAACAATATGTGTGCCAGTCAGTTGGTTGCAACAAACACTTTGAAACTGACGACCAATCAAAAAATGGTACATGAGGCTCTTCTCGCTTTGGGGCGGTCAGCCGGTGCCTATGAGATACTGGATATACTTAGGAAAAAAGGCGTTAACGCGGCAGCGACGGTTTATCGCGCACTTAACGAACTTGCGCAAAAAGGACTGGTTCAGCGAATTGTAAGTACAAGGACATTCATTGCCCACCAGGAACCAAAACCGGAGGATGAAGAATCAATATTACTGATCTGCCAACATTGCGGTGAGGTTTCATCAATTAAAGACAATCACATCGTCCGGGCGTTTGATAAAAACATAGAGCAAAGTGGGTATTGTGTGAATACATATCATCTCGAACTGATGGTGTCATGCGATTCGTGCGCGAAAAAGACCTCTTAATCCAGAATGGAATCAGATTTAATTACTTGATATAAAATAATTGATCAGCGCTTTGGCATCGCCGGAATTCCATTCGGCGGGCCCGATAAGTCGGCCAACTTCATAGCCATTGGCATCGATTAAAATACTTGTTGGTAATGCATTTGATTTCAATGTTCTGGCGACATTTCTTTTGCTGTCGATAAATGTGTTTAAATTTGTGATGTTATTATTTTTTAAAAACGCCAATGAACTTTCTATGCCATCCTGATTTTCGGACAACAGAACCACCTGAAAATCGTCGCCTCCCATTGATGCCTGCAATGCATCCAGATCCGGCATCTCCTTGATACATGGCGCACACCATGTTGCCCACAAATTTACCAGTATGACCTTGCCTTTGAAATCAGCGAACGATTTTTCGGTACCCTCCTGGTCATGGAATACGGCTGTTGTTGCGGGTGCCGGTTTTTCATGGAATTCAAATCTTTTCATGGTCCCTGCGTTAAGGCCTTGCGGTACATCGTTATTTGGCGTATTCCCTAATTCATAGAACGAATATGCAGCAACAATGAGTGCGATGAAGGACAGAATATAAATTGTTTTATTTTTCATTAGTATCTCAGACCACAATGATAAAGATGTGAAGTATGACCGATAAAAACCAGAAACCAGAAGCAAACAGTTTATGGGGCGGCCGTTTTGAAGGCGGTGTATCCGATATAATGGAAAAAATCAACGCCTCCATTGATTTTGACAAAATCTTATACAGGCAAGATATAACAGGATCAATTGAACATTGTAAAATGTTGGTCGCCACGGACATCATTTCTGCCGATGATGGTGATGCTATTGTTAAAGGTCTTAAGCAGATTGAAGACGAAATTGAAGCAGGCGAATTCGAATTTTCAGCGGCATTGGAAGACATCCACATGAATGTGGAATCGCGTCTTACAGAAATTATTGGAGCGGCGGCAGGGCGTCTTCACACTGCGAGGTCGAGAAATGATCAGGTCGCAACAGATTTTAAGCTTTGGGTTCGTGACGCCTGCGATCAGGCGGATGACGCATTAAAAGCACTGCAGATGGCGTTGGTTGAAAAGGCCGAAGAAAATGCACATGTCATTATGCCGGGCTTTACGCATCTGCAAAGCGCTCAGCCGGTAACGTTTGGCCATCACCTGCTTGCTTATTTCGAAATGTTTACAAGGGATCGTTCCCGGTTTCAGGATGCCCGAAAGCGGTTAAACGAATGTCCGCTTGGCGCTGCGGCTCTTGCCGGGACGTCGTTTCCGATTGATCGACACCAGACCGCAAAGGCACTTGGATTTGACAGACCGACGTCAAATTCCATGGACACGGTATCTGATCGGGATTTTGCGCTTGAATTTATGTCGGCTGCGGCGATCAGTGCCGTTCATATTTCGCGCCTGGCCGAAGAAATGGTGACATGGTCATGCGCACAATTTAACTTTATTCAAATGTCAGACAGCTTCACGACAGGCTCGTCGATTATGCCGCAAAAAAGAAACCCGGATGCAGCAGAGCTTTGCCGCGGCAAGTCTGGACGGATCATCGGTTCACTCAACAGTCTTCTGGTTACCATGAAGGGCTTGGCCCTTACATTTTCAAAAGATATGCAGGAAGACAAAGAAGCAACCTTTGATGCGGTGGAAACCTATTCACTGATCATTGCGGCGATGACGGGCATGGTCGAAGACATGAAAGTGAATGAAAATGAAATGAGAAAAGCAACCAATGTCGGTTTTATCACGGCAACGGACCTCGCGGATTGGGTTGTGCGCGTTTTGGGATTGCCGTTTAGAACAGCGCATCACATAACCGGGTCGCTTGTTGCTATGGCTGAAAAAAAGGGCTGTGATCTTGATGGACTGACGCTTGAAGAAATGAAACAGGTTGAACCCGCGATAACGGATGATGTTTTCAATGTACTCAGCGTTGAAAAATCTGTCGCGAGCCGTGAAAGTTTTGGTGGAACCGCCCCTTCACAGGTGCTAAAACAGGTTTCTTTGGCTAAAGAGCGAATTGGATAATCATGGCCCATTTTTTTCGTCTATTTCTGGCAGTATTGCTGTTTTTCGGATTAATATCCTGCGGGAAGAAAGGCGATCTTCTGCCACCCGATGGATATGAAGCACCAACAGAAAATAACTGATAGCAGGTAACGTATGAACTATTTTGAGTATCGTAATGGCGAAATGTTCGCCGAAGGTGTGCGGGTTGCGGATATTGCCGAAAAGGTGGGAACCCCATTTTATTTATACTCCACCGCTTCTCTGGCCCATCAGTTTAATCAGTTTAAGGAAGCCTTTGGTGATGTTGATCTGCTTATTTGTTATGCAGTGAAGGCAAATACCAATCAGGCCGTTATAAAAACACTGGCTGAACTTGGCGCCGGCGCTGACGTTGTCTCCGAAGGGGAAATGCGGCGAGCATTAAAAGCAGGGGTTCCGGCAGAAAAAATTGTTTATTCGGGTGTTGCCAAAACTGTTTCGGAAATGACCTTTGCACTTAACCAGGGCATTTATCAATTCAATGTGGAAAGTGAACCTGAACTTTATCAGCTAAGCAGTATCGCCGCGGAACTTGGCAAAACGGCTGATATCACCTTTAGAGTTAACCCGGATGTTGACGCCAAAACCCATGCCAAAATTTCAACCGGAAAATCCGAAAATAAATTTGGTGTGCCGTGGAAATCAATCCGGGAGCTCTGCACAAGGGCGGCGGCGCTACCGGGCATAAAGCTCGTTGGGCTTGATCTTCATATTGGGTCACAAATCACAGAACTGGATCCTTTTGAAGCCGCATTTACACGGATAAGCGGGTTGGTTGAAACGTTGCGTGAAGATGGACATGACATCAGTCGCATTGACCTTGGCGGTGGCCTTGGAATTCCTTATGAGGGAGATGACTTCCCGCCGCTTCCACGCGAATATGCGGAAATGGTAACACGGGTCACTGAGCATTTGAATTGCAAGATAATCATAGAGCCGGGCCGCTTTCTTGTCGGGAACGCGGGCATACTTGTGTCCAAGGTGGTTTATGTCAAAAAAGGCGAAGAACGGGAATTTCTTATCATTGACGCGGCAATGAACGATCTGGTGCGACCAAGTATGTACGACGCGTATCATGGTATCGTTCCTGTTGTTGAAAGCAGTGAAGAAAGTGTGCTTTATGATGTCGTTGGGCCGGTGTGTGAAACCGGTGATACATTTGCAACAAACAGGCTGATAACGCCAATGAAGAGCGGCGACTTATTGGCGATTCGCTCTGTTGGTGCTTACGGCGCCGTTATGTCGTCAACATATAACACCAGACCGCTTATACCGGAAGTGCTTGTAAAGAAAAATGATTTCGCCGTCGTCAGACCACGGCCAACTTACGATGAAATAATTGGACTTGATCAACTTGCCCCTTGGCTGTCAGAATAGGCCACACATAACTGGAAAAGGGTATATTTAGATACAGAAAATGGCGGAAAATTCTAATCAATATTTGCAAGGCAGATTTAATTGGCAAAGGCTGTATAGGGCGTCCGTCCCCTCTCTTGTATTATTTTTCATATATTATGTGATTTCGTTACTTGAACTATGGGTTTTTGTCCCTGATTTTGTTCAGGTTATTTCATATTTCTTCGTTATTGTTTCTGGTCTGATATTCTTTTTCGCGGGCTTTTTAGGGAAAATAAGCGTTTCCGAACGGAAAATGAGATTGAGGCTCGGTGTTCTTGCAATTGGCGCGGTTATTGTCTCTCTTGTAAATGTTGGCGATTTGGCACGACTGAATAGTCTGGCTTTTATGCCGAGGGCATTATTTGGATACCCTGAGGCGATCATCACGGCCGAAATGATCCCGCCCCACTATTTGGGCGAAGATCCTGTCCGGAAAGAAGTAGGCCGCGACGGAGATGGTATAAATCCGGTTTATGAAGGAAGTATGCTTGACGTTCGGGTTAGTGGACTAAGATGGCAACCGGATATAGAGTTGTCTGATGGCAGTCGGGTGCCATTTACCGATGTTGGGGAGGGGATTTATAAAGCGAGTGTGATGATTGACCAGCAGACTCGTTGGTCAATTAAACAGGGTGCTTATATCATCGGCTCCTGGCCGATACAGGTTATAGATGACCGTAATCCAACCATTGAAATTTTTTCGCTTGAAGAAGGCCACGAAAATGAGAAGGGTTATCTGGCGCTTAATGTGCATGTGAAAGATGACCGAAAAATCATGAAAGCGGTCATTGATATAATCAATAAAGAGGGTGAAAAGAGCGATCAAAAAGAACTGTCGCTTCGTGAAGTCGGGGAATACGAAAATATTTTCTACCTAGATCTGACGGGATCCGATGTAGCGGGTTCAGCGGTCAATTTATTAATGTCTGTTGAGGATGAAGCCGGGCAGGTTTCCACACAAACCATTGAAAATGTTTTTATTCAGGAAAAGCAATATAAAAATCCGCTGGCATATAATCTGATTTCACTTCATGAAGAATTGCGCGACACGAAAAGGGAATTAAAACCATTGGCGCGGCGCATAAAAGCACTGGGATTGCTTCCTGATGCAGGGTTGCCTCCCGTATATTATATGGCGCTTCGTTCAGCTTATTGGCGGCTGGTTGATCCCACAAATCCAAATGACCGGGAAACAGCGCGCAATTTGCTTTGGGATGTGGCGCAAAAAATTGAAAATGGCGAGTTGGGTACAATTGAAAACGATCTTATTTATTCGCTGGAAGAATTGGCTCTGGGTATCAGGCAGCAAAAACCACTGGAAGATATAAGAGATTTGCTTAGAAATACCGACAATTTATTCAGAGAATACAGAAGGTCAGCGCGGTTAAGCACGTCTGAACAATACCCGCTTGACATTGATCTTCGTGCACTAAGGCGACTTTACAGTTATATTCTCGCCTTCAGCGATCAGGGGAAGCATCGCAACGCTTCTCTGATTGTTGATTATATGCGCAAAGGGCTGGTTCAGAACGACGACCTTATTTTAAGCCGGGATGGATTGGGGAACTATTTTGCTTTGTTTGAGGGACGGCAGATTCTTGATAATTTAATTGAAATTCAAAAGACGTTGCTCGCCAGTTCCTATAACGACCAGATGAAGATCAAAATGATTGAAAACACCAATCTTAAGTCATTTGGCGGAAAATCAGAAGAAGCGCGCAGCAATGAAATTATTCTACAGACCAAAGTCGGAGATGCTGTAGAAAGGCTCGGTGAGAAAATCTCGTTTACGGATGATTATTCAGGACTTTTGATCGAAAATGCAAAAAACCTGATAAACGACATTCTAACCAACATGAAGAAAAGTGAGACCAATCGGGTCGCCCGCTCCCAGTCGGAGTTGCTCGCCGTGATGAGTAATTTAAAAAGAATATTGAACAAACCCGTTTCCGGCGCACCGGAGCTTAGAAATCTTTTGAAAGAAATAAGCGCTAAACCTGTTTCGTAATTAATGAACATGCGCTTTAGCAGAAAGAACCTCTTCCACCGCCTGACAAATTTCATCAAGTGAAAATGGTTTGCTGATCACATTGTGTATCAGACTTCCCATATTATGCGCCCGTTGTTTTTCGTGAACAAATCCGGTCATCATCAGGATTGGGAGCGCGGGATATTCGGCGGTTACCTTAAGGGCGAGCGATATACCGTCCATTACCGGCATGATAATGTCGGTCAGAAGCAAATCATAATCACTATGTTCCAGCTCCACAATTGCGGCTCCGCCATCGGCAACGCCGATTGTATCATGACCACGAAGCTTTAACGCCCGACATATAAAGGTTCGTACGGCTACTTCATCTTCCGCAATTAAAATTCTCGCCATTTTGCGTCCATTTATTTCTTTGATAAGAAATCAATACACGTAAAATCTTTATATTTTATTATTTTTTGACTAATCGTCGGTCAAAATAACGCTTATATCGCGCGCTTCCGCCGGGGGATTGGGGAGTGCGGTTTCGAATTCAATTCTTGATTCGGGGTTAACCGTCGTTTTTTCTGGCGTAAAGCTCCAGTTTCGGACTTCGCCGCCGTTTGCGTCCTTTAAGACCACCTTTAGCGGCGGAATGGTCTGAATTTCATCCGATATATTCTCTACATATCCGGCGATGATCAGATGGGATATGTTATTTATCTGTTCCAGACGGGGGGCTAGGCCCCCTATCTTTAATCTTTCATCTATGGGAACGGATATTGGGAGTTGCGGTGCGGCTGTTGTTCCTGCATTATCCAGACCAATAGCCCGGTAAAGTTTAGCAGTGGCCGGCCAACTTTCTTTGATGGTTTCTTCAAATATAAGAATAGAGCTGATAATTGCGGTGATAAATATAAGAAGAGAGGCCCAGCCTACTTTTCCATTTCCATATTTCTGATTTTGTAAGGCCGGAAGGTTTGACCCTTTCGGAACGGGCCGCTTTCTTTTTCGCGGCTTGTTGATCGGAAAATCAAAATTATCTCCGCTTCCGCCTTCCGTGTCCGTTGTGTCATCCTGATCTGCCTCACTGCTTGGTGTTGATGTCTCACCGTCCACGGGACCAGCATCATCGTTTTGACTTTCACCGGGCTCATCAGGTTGCGGATCTGTTGCCTCCGCTTGCGGTGCCGTCGGCACAACTTCGACATCATCATCAGGTTTATCTTCAAACCAGCTATGGCGACATTTTGCGCAGCGAACGGTTCGTCCGCGTGGAAGCAACGCGTTGGGATTAACAACGTATCTGGATTTACATTCAGGGCATGTTAAGATCATTTATGAAGCCCTCTTCCCGCCATATTTGTTTAAATTAAACACGTTATAGTATGCGCTACAATGATTATCAATAGGATAACATTTTGAAAAATAATATTTCTGAAGTCTATTTTAGTGTGTAATTTGAAACGAATTGTTAATTAAAATTTTGACAGCAGAAAATAACGGCCCCCTGATGACATTTGCATGCTTTGCTGTCGCCACAAAATGACCCAAATGCAATTGCATTATGTTTGCTACTATGGTCTAAACAGTAAAAATTACCTAATTCAAGAAAAGGGCCGTTCAGTGGTTGAATTCCGAAATGTCAGTATGAGCTACGATAATGGCTTTGACATCCTAAAGGATATTTCGTTTAAACTTGAGCCGGGGTCGATGCATTTTCTGACTGGTCCAAGCGGTGCGGGTAAAACATCTTTACTGAAGTTGATGTATCTGGCGAAGAGACCTTCCCGAGGTGAAATCATGATGTTTGGCCGTGATGTTGTAAAAAGCCAGCGGGAAGAACTTCCAAAACTCAGGCGCAGAATTGGTGTTGTTTTTCAGGACTTCAGGTTATTGGATCATATGTCCGCCGTTGAAAATGTGGCTTTGCCGCTCCGTATCGCCGGAGGCACCGGCGCACATATCAACGAACATGTTGAAGAACTGCTCAGTTGGGTTGGCTTAGCGGATAAGATGTCATCCTTTCCTTCAACATTATCGGGTGGTGAAAAGCAGCGTGTTGCGATTGCCAGGGCGGTGATCAGGCGCCCGGATATACTTCTGGCCGATGAACCGACAGGTAACGTGGACCCTGAAATGGCGGAACGGCTGATGTATCTTTTTGTTGAGCTTAACAAATTGGGAACCACGGTTGTAATTGCCACCCACGACAGCGGGCTTGTGGAAAAAATTGGCGCACCAAGGCTTCATTTAGTCGATGGTAAACTTCTGCATCTGGAAGGCAGTAAAAAAAGCCGGGATATGCATGGGGGGTCAGAATGAGAAATTCTTTTAATTTTCTCCCCAATGAAAAAAGCCGTGAAGCGACAAAGTTGCTGCCATGGGTTATGGCTATTATGGTTTATCTTAGTGCTTTGGCGGCGACAGGCAGCCTTTTGCTGCATTCCGGCTTTGAAGATTGGGCAAGTTCACTACAGGGGAGAATCACCGTTCAGATTACGGGTGAAGACCGTGATCAGATTACCGCTCAATCCCTTGAAATTCAGAAGGCATTAAGAGAGACGCCGGGTATCCGTTCGGTCAGAATTCTCAGTGACGAAGAAATTTCAGCGCTTTTGGAACCGTGGCTTGGCGCAGGGAACATAACGGATGATTTGCCGGTTCCCGTGATGATTGACGTGGAAACATCGGAAGACATGTATGTGAATCTGGAAGCACTAGAGAGCAAAATAAAACAATTAAGTGACAGTGTTTATCTTGATGACCATGCGAAATGGCTTACACATTTTTATGATCTGGCATATTCGATCGAATTTACGGCCATCGGGATACTTTGCATGATTTTAATTGCGTCGGTAGGCATCGTTATTTTTGGCACCAAATCAAGTATGTCTGAGCATAAGGGGACGATTGCGATTATGCATCTGATGGGAGCGCATGATCAGATGATCGCGAAAGCATACCAGAAAAGATTTATGATTTATGGGCTTAAGGGGGGCGTGATCGGTCTCTTGTTGGCATTTATCACCGTATTTGGGTTTCTTAATCTTGTACAGGATCTGTCGGGGGGATTGGTGGAAACGCCGACATTACCAGTTTTGAAAATGTCAATGCTGCTGATTTTCCCGCTTTTATTTGCGGGACTCACCATGCTCACAGCTAGAATTACTGTTATGAGAGAACTGGGAAGAATGGTATAATCAGCTATGCGAATTATTCTATCCCTATTATTTGCTCTTTTCCTTGTTTGGCTTGGTGGATACTTTTGGTATATCAACGAGCTTTCTTTGAAAAAAACTGATGGAACGCAGAAAACAGATGCCATTGTTGTTCTGACGGGTGGACAAAACAGGTTGGACGTCGCAATAGATCTGCTGGAACAGGGATACGCGCAAAAGCTTTATATTTCCGGTGTTGATGAGAAAGTGACCCGTGAAGAGCTTCTTGGACTTCTAGGCAGCAGCCCTGATCTCGAAGAATGCTGTATTGAAAGCGGAAATCAGGCTGCTGATACGGTCGGCAATGCCATAGAAACCATGCAATGGGTTGAACAAAATCATATAGAAAGCCTAAGAATTGTCACCTCGCTGGAACATATGCCGAGAGCGATGGTGGAATTTAAACGATTTATGCCGGAATTATCAATCACCGAACATCCGGTAGGTAGATGGCGCCCGGAAAACATCAATTATTTCAACTTGTCACAAGAATATAGCAAATATATTGTCAGTTTGCTTCGGGCACGGGCCTCGGATCAGATTTATAATGGCATTTCCTAAAAATACCGGAGAAGGAGTTCAGCACGTGCGCATGTTGCGATCAGGATTGTTTAAGGTCATTTTCTATTTGTGGACGGCTCTCTTCTGCATTTTATATATTCCATTGTTCTGGTTACCCAGAAATGGCTTAATCGAATTTCAACGGATTTGGTCCTATGGTGTTCGCGTGCTATTGCGCGTAATCATGAATATTAAAATTGAAATCAGAGGGCAAGACCATGTCCCTGTTGGTGGTGCACTCATCGCAATGAAACACCAATCTTCGCTGGACACATTTGTCATGCATACAATTGTTTCTCACCCGGCATTTGTGATGAAAAAAGAACTGCTAAAAATACCTCTTTACGGACGCTTTTGTTTGAATACCGGTATGATACCGGTGGATCGGGACGGCGGCCTTAAAGCGCTCAAAGGATTAATGCAGGATTCTTCAAAAGCCATAGAGGATGAACGTCAGCTCATTATATTTCCCGAAGGGTCAAGAACGCTACCGGGGGATCATATCGAATATCAGTCAGGAATTTTCGGTATTTATAAATACACGAAACATCCTGTGATTCCGGTCGGTTTAAATTCCGGCGTATACTGGCCGAAAAAGGGTCATCTGGCCGCAGGTGGTACGATCATTTTTGATTTTCTCAAACCCATTGAAGCCGGGCTTGGCAAAGATGAATTTATGAATGCCCTTGAAAACAGCATTGAGACATCAAGCCGTGCGCTTCTAAGCAGCCCCTAAAATTGTAAGGGTTTCTTAATCTAATCGAAATAAAGTGGTCGTAGACTATAGCCGCTTTTATAAAAATTCGAGAGGATTGCCATGAAAAAAACAATTGTATCCGCGATAATTGCAACGGCAGCTATTGCAAGTAACGCAAATGCAGCACCGGGCGATGTTGCTATTGGATTGAAGGCTGGTACCTTGGGGGCCGGTATCGAACTTACAATGGAAGCCATTGAAAACGTGAATGTACGTTTTGGTGCCAACTATTTTAAATTTGGTACGGAAGTTGAAATTGAAAATAATGATTATGACCTTGATCTGAAGCTAAACAGTTTTACGGCGCTTGGTGACTGGTATGTCACCGATAGTTCATTTCGTGTGACCGCGGGTGCATTTATAAATGAAAATAGCCTTTCCGGTGTCGCCCTTCCAAGCAATACTTATGAAATTGATGATACGGTTTATACAAGTGCTGAAGTCGGCACTCTCTCTGCTAATGTGGGTTTTAATTCGGTGGCACCGTATCTGGGTATTGGTTGGGGTAACCCGCTTTCAGATGACAGTGACTGGTCATTTATGTTTGACCTTGGAGTTGTGTTTGCCGGAAAGCCCAAACTGGATATCATGACAACCGGCGGGACGCTTTCAGATAACCCGGCACTGTTGGCGGACATTGAGCAGGCGGAACAGGATTTTAGAGATACGGATGAGATTAAATATCTGAAATTTTATCCTGTGGTCTCAATAGGATTAAATTATCGTTTTTGATCATGGCCGATATGGGGTATTAAGAGAGTCTGATTTTTGTCAGGCTCTTTTTTTATGTGGGAACAGACTTGATGCGGTTCAAATTTATTGTCATTTCAGTAATTCTGCTTATCGCCGCTTATAGCTTCTTTTGGTTTCAGATGGCGGATAAGGCCAAGCAGACTACACTCGACTGGATAGAAAATAGTGAAAGCAGGCTAGGTGGTATAAAAACATATGTGGGCGATATCGCGGTTTCAGGGTTTCCCTATAGAATTGTTATTGAAGCCTCGTCGCTGAATGCGTTGGTGCCGGAGGGCCGTTTTGGTGCTGACCAAATGTCAATAAACATTCCGGAAGTCGCCGTTATTTATCAACCCTGGGAGCCGACCCACGCTATCATCATAACAGATTATTTTGATGTTGTTGTTGGTTCGCTCCATTCGCCGATCAGAAATATCTCTCTGGATAAGGTGAAATCGTCAGTGATTCTTGATCCATCAACCATGCGGCTGAATAACCTTTCGATTGTCGCTGATAAGGTAAGCTGGTTTTCTGGTGCGCAAAAAGAGGCGGGCGAAGGTTCGCAAATTGAAATGGCTGAATTTCACATCCGGCGACCCGTGAGCGAGGCTGCGGAGCAAATGAGTTATGACCTGCCGGTTAATAGTGCGGTTTATTTCAAAGGGCAAAATGCCATTATAAAAGAACTGGCTTCAACGGTGCTGGGTGAGAGGGCGGATCAGTTCAAAGTTGAGGCATTACTACATGCGAATGAAAAACCGGACTTTACAAAACTAAGTTTGGCAAAATGGCGAGACGAAGGCGGAACATTAAGCATCAAATCATTTGAATATGGAACATCTTCAGCGGGCATTAATCTGACTGGTGATGTAACACTTGATGAGAATTTAAAGCCGCTTGGTGCATTTGATGCCAATATTTTAGGGATCGCAGAATTGCTGGAGACGTTATCGGAGAATGAGGAATTGTCCGAAGCCACAAGGCTTATGTTAAAAGGGCAGGCACAAAATGAAACAATGCCGGGGGAAGTGCCGCTTTCAATTAGCATGCAAAACGGAATGCTTTATTTAGGGCCCATAATGCTGATGGAATTACCCGCTATTGTGGAATGACTTAATCGTCGTGGCGGCGGCCAAAGTTAATAACGTTTTCTTCCTGTCCGGCATCGATAATTTGTTTGCGAATACGGCGTGTTTTTACAAACATATCATAAAGGGCATCACCATCTTCCCATCGAATGGCTCTTTGTAAAGCGGTCAGGTCTTCGCTGAAGCGGCCCAGCATTTCCAGAACAGCTTCCTTGTTATTGAGAAATACATCCCTCCACATGGTAGGGTTTGACGCTGCAATCCGTGTAAAATCACGAAATCCACCGGCAGAAAATTTTATCACTTCCGATTTTGTGACCTCTTCGAGATCGCGTGCTGTACCGACAATATTATAGGCTATCAAATGAGGAACATGACTGGTTATTGCAAGGACTTTATCATGGTGGTCGGGTTCCATTATTTCGACATCGCTACCCAGACTTGCCCAGAATTTGGATAGTTTTTCTACTGCAGCAGGGTCGGCATCCTCTTTTGGTGTAAGAATTGCCCATCGATCATGAAAAAGACTTGAATAACCCGCTCCGGGTCCTGATTGTTCTGTTCCGGCAACCGGGTGGGCCGGTATAAAATGAACGTCCGGCGAAAGGTGTGGCTCAAGCATCTCAAATACCGCCGATTTGACACTGCCGACATCCGTGACGGTGGCGCCTTTCTTGATATGGCTGCCGATGGTTTCGCCAATTGACGCGTAGGCCCCAACGGGTGTCGCCAATATAATAAGATCAGAATCTTCGACAGAAGCGGCGAGATCTTGTGAAAGCTCATCCACCAAATTCAATTCGTTGATCGTGGCGTGATAATCGGGATTGGAATCAAATCCGACAAGCTTTTCGGCAATCTTTTTTTCCTTGATCCCGCGGGCGATTGATGAACCGATCAAGCCTAGGCCAATAATTGTAATTTTATCGTATAACGCCATTTATTCTTCCAGAAATTTTTTAAGTAATGTGATTACTTCTCTGTTTTCATTTTCTGTTCCAATGGTAAGGCGAAGAAAATTTCCAAGCCCCTGATCACTGTAGTAACGTAATATATAACCATGTTTGGTTAAGAAATTATTTGCGTCCAAAGCGGGCTTGGCCGGATCTTCAAATTTAAAAAGAATAAAATTAGTGGAACTCGGTATGACCTTGAGGCCCAGTTTGTTAAGTTCACTTTCCAGCCATTCGCGCCATTTTGTTGTGTGATCAAGCACTTTTTCCTGAAAATCAGTGTCCTTAAGTGCGGCAACACCGGCGATCTGTGCGCTACTTGGCACATTGAAAGGATCACGTATTTTATCGATCGTCTGTGCGATTTCCCTGCAGGCATATCCCCATCCGAGTCGTAAGGAAGCCAGCCCGTATAATTTTGAAAATGTACGTGTCATAAGGACATTATTTGATTTTTTAACCAGATCAATTCCCGCGTCATAATCGTCCCGGTTCATAAACTCGGCATAAGCAGCGTCGACAATAAGCAATATATGATCAGGAATATTTTCCCATAATCGTTCAATTTCTGAAGATGGGATATAGGTCCCGGTCGGGTTGTTAGGGTTGGCAACAAAAATAATCCGGGTCCTGTCATTAACCGCATTTAAAATATTATCGACATCCGCCCTATAATTTACATCATCCACTTCAACGGGTTTGGCGCCCACAGATTTGATGGCAATAGGATACATTGAAAAACTGTGAGCGGGAAAAATCGCCTCATCACCCGGTTTCAGATAGGCGTGACAGGCCAGCCTCAACAATTCGTCGGAGCCGACACCACACACAATCTGGTCGGGTTCAATATTATATTTCTCTCCCAGCGCTGCCCGCAGATCGCTGTATGCCGGATCCGGGTAACGATGAAGGTTACTAGCCGCATCGGTATAGGCCTTTACTGCCATCGGGCTTGGACCCAAGGCACATTCATTTGCCGACAGTTTTACCGCCTTTGCAATGCCTTTGGTTTTGGCTTTGCCGGCGGTATAAACATTCAGGCCTTCTATCCAACTGTGTGTTTTCGGACCGCTCATTGTGTGCTTTCATCTTCATGTTGGTTTCGTGCTTTTTGATCTACACGGATATTATCGCCATCACCACAAAAAAATGTATGTTTTGGCTGATTTTATGATGATTTTACCGGTTTTTAGCATTACCGACTAAAGATTAGTTGACTTCATATGGTTCGGGAGTAGAAAACAAGAAGAAAGATATTTTAAGTTCGTTGGTGTGAAATGGCTGAAAGACAAGAAGATTTTGAACAAATTGACAGCTTTGCCGAGGTGGTAACCCTTGGTGAAGATGAACCACTGCGTCTTTCTTCCGGTGAAACGCTTTCCCCGTTTAAAGTGGCTTATAAATGCTGGGGAACGTTAAATGAACAACGCTCTAACGCTATTCTGGTTTGCCATGCCCTGACGGGCGATCAATATGCCCGCGGAAAGAACCCTATCACGGGACGGGAAGGCTGGTGGCCGAAATTAATTGGACCGGGTTTACCTATTGATACCAATAAATATTTTGTCATATGCAGTAACGTTCTGGGTTCCTGCAGCGGAAGTAGCGGGCCAAAAGAAATAAACCCAGCGACCGGTGAGCCTTATGGTCTTGATTTTCCGGTCATCACGATAGCGGATATGGTATCCGCGCAAGTAAGGTTGATTGATCATCTGAAAATTGATCAGCTTTTTTCGGTGATCGGTGGATCAATGGGGGGAATGCAGGTCCTGCATTGGGCGGCAAATCATAAAACTCGTGTTAAGACGGCGATCCCAATTGCATCCACATGGCGGCATTCTGCACAAAATATTGCCTTTCATGAAGTTGGGCGTCAGGCGATAATGGCTGATCCGAACTGGTGCGACGGCCGTTACTTTGAAACGGAAGCACGGCCACATGCAGGACTTTCGGTTGCGAGAATGGCGGCCCATATTACGTATATGTCAGAACGAAGTTTAACGTCAAAGTTTGGTCGTAACCTACAGGACCGCGAGAAACTTACCTTCGGATTTGATGCCGATTTTCAGGTGGAAAGCTATTTGCGTTATCAGGGTATATCGTTTGTTGATCGCTTTGATGCCAATAGCTACCTGTATATAACACGAGCGATGGATTATTATGATATATCTGCCGAGTTTGAAGGCAGTCTGACGGCGGTGTTTGAAAACACACCGGTCAAATTCTGTATTATGTCATTCACATCAGATTGGCTGTACACCACCCAGGAAAGCCGGGAAATTGTGCGTGCGCTCAATGCCGTCGGTGCGCAGGTCAGTTTTGTTGAGATCGAAATGGATAAAGGGCACGACAGTTTTCTTCTTGATTGCCCGGAAATGTTCAATATTATTTCCGGTTTTCTGGAGGCGGAAGCAGCTTTTGGCGGGGCCGATGAGCATGAATAGAGAGATTAATATACACCGTGCCTCTGATATCCGTGTAGATTTATTGCTGATTGCAAATATGATCCCGAATGGTGCACGAGTGCTTGATGTTGGCTGCGGCGACGGGGAATTGCTGGACTATTTACGTCGTGAAAAGAATGTCAATGGCCGTGGTATCGAACTAAGCCCAGAAGGCGTCAATAAAAGTGTCGCAAAGGGACTTTCCGTTATTCAGGGAAATGCGGAGGAAGAATTAAGCCATTTTCCGGACAACAGTTTTGACTATGTTATTTTGAGCCAGACATTACAGGCGATGGGTCGCCCAGACCGTATACTGCAGGAACTGCTTCGTGTCGGAAAGAGGGCAATTGTTTCGTTTCCAAATTTTGGCAATTGGCGTGTTCGCATGCATCTGGCGTTGCGTGGAAGGATGCCGGTTACAAAATCACTGGATTATCCCTGGTACAGTACGCCCAATATCCATTTCTGCACGATCCGCGATTTTGTGGATCTGTGTAAAAAGCTTGATATTAAAATAGAAAAAGGCATGGCGGTAAGTGCCGCCGGAAGCAAAATGGCATTTAATTCCATGGTGCTGACAAATATGTTTGCAACCCAGGGGCTTTATGTTTTAACGCGCGACTGATTTGCCCTCTGTGTTCCGATCATAATGGGTTTTGTCACCAGTTTCTTTTTCGCATCTGTCGGATTGGCCGCATAAATCTGTTTTTCTGCTTCAATAATGAGTACGCCGGCAAACCTGCTCCACCATCTTTGTCCGGTTGTTTCAAGCGTTGCAAGCGCCGTTAACATGGTTCGGCTTTTAAATGGTGGCAAAAAAAGCGCGGCAGTTGATCGGGTTGGACTTAACATATTATTTGAAAGCATTTGTCTTATCTGATTGGTCGAGAAGGGTTTGCCATGGCCAAAGGGCGTTGCTTCCGATCGGCACCACGGGCCAAGCCTGCTCGGCACGATAATCAGCACCCTTCCCCCCGGTGCCAGTATACGCCAAATTTCTCGCAGCATCTGTTTGCTGTGGTCCGTATGTTCCAGACAATGAACAAGAATTATCCTGTCCATGCGGGCATCTTTCAGCGGGACATCAGTTTCGCGGGCAATAGTCGAAAGGTTTCCGTTATATCGGCCATGCCGGACCTTGTCATGATCTTTAAACCGTGGCCAGCGCATTACCCCCTGTTGTGCGGGCATTATTGCTATTGTGTGATTAGCTTCTTCACGCAGAGTTTCAAGAAAGGGTGGTGCATAACCAAGCCCAAGAACATCCATATTCCTAACCGATGGCCAAAGGCTTCGGATCTGCTTACGAATAAGTCTCGCACTAATTTTTCCCAATGGGGAGGTATAAAAACTTTTTAATTCTGATACGTCCTGAAACATTTGGCGTCCTAAGTCAGTACAGTAGGGGAATTATATCCTAAATTTATTATTAGCCAATAATTTTGATGTTGAAAATTTGTTGCTTAAAAAAATTCGACCCGCCTTATGAGGGCGGGCCGAAAAGAGAGGGGGAAGTTATTAAGGTCTCTATCAACACAATCATAAATAAGAGACGATATAACATAACATCACAGTTGTGATAAATCAAGCCTTTTTTGCTTGAGCCTTGATGATAAATTTCCTTGTGAATTTTAACAAAATCATACAGACTTGGCCCCGATGAAAACTGGTATAAAGAAATTTCAAACAGGTGCTCTAATGGATATTAAGAAATATATCGCTCTGGCGGTAGTGGCGTTTATTTTACAGGGATGCGATGATAATTCCGGCATGAATTCAGAAACGGATGTATCCAGTCCGGGTAAGGTCTCCGGCATTAATCTGGATAATATGGATCAAACCGTTTCTCCAGGAGATGATTTTTTTAGGTATGTTAATGGAACCTGGCTTGAGAAAACAGAAATTCCAGCGGATAAAAGCAGATATGGAGGTTTCAATATTCTGCGTGATAACGCGGAAGAAGATGTCCGGGCAATAATTGAGGAAGCATCGTCATCGGGGGCTGCTGTCGGAAGCAGTGAGCAAAAGGTTGGTGATTTATATAAGTCCTATATGGATATGGAAACACGTAATGCACTTGGGACGAAACCACTTGAAAAACACTTGGCACGAATAGATGCTATCAATGATTTGGGCGACTTGTCTTCGTATTTTGCCGAAGCGGGAAAGTATGCTTACGGTACGCCGATCGCAACATTCATCAGTGTTGATGCAAAAGTACCGACACAATATGCGTTGCAAATGTGGCAGGCGGGCTTGGGACTGCCTGACCGTGAATATTATTTTAATGATGATGAAAAATCGATTGAAATTAGAGAAAAATATGTTGAGCACATTTCGAAAATGCTCAATCTTGCCGGTATTGAGGCCGATGACAGTGCTGCGTCGGATATCATGGCGTTTGAAACAGCGTTGGCTGACCTGCACTGGCTTAAAGAAGACAATCGCGACGCCAATAAGCGCTATAACAAATACGCTATTGATGATTTTAAAGCCATGATGTCAAACATGGATGTAGAAAGATATCTTGAAATTACGGGGGCGCCGGAAATAGGGGAACTGATTATCAACCAACCCAGTTTTATAGAAGGATTGAACGAGCTTCTCGCGTCAACAGATATTGACATGTGGAAGACCTATCTGAAATGGTCGATTGTCAACGATATGGCCAGCCGCCTTAATGAAGAAATGGACAAGCAAAATTTTGAATTCTATTCCAAAACATTAAGCGGGGTTGAGGAGCAGAGGCCCTTGTGGCGCCGTGCAGTGTCGTCTGTGAGTGGGAATTTAGGGGAAGTTGTTGGCGAAGTTTATGTCTCAAAGCATTTTAAACCGGATGCCAAGGCAAGAATGGTTGAACTGGTGGATAATTTAATCAAATCATATGAAGCCAGTATCAAGGATCTTGACTGGATGGGCGAGGAGACTAAAACGAAAGCGCTTGCGAAACTTGCCAAATTCACCCCAAAAATTGGTTATCCTGACAAATGGAAGGATTATTCCGCGCTGGAGATAAAGGCAGATGATTATGCGGGGAATATAGAACGCTCCGCCCTTACCGTTCATAATCGAGAGCTTGCAAAGCTCGGCGGGCCAATTGATAAAACGGAATGGTTCATGACGCCGCAAACGGTAAATGCCTATTATAATCCGACCATGAATGAAATTGTTTTCCCGGCTGCTATCCTGCAACCGCCTTTCTTTGACATGGCGGCGGATGATGCGGTGAATTACGGCGCTATTGGTGGCGTGATCGGCCACGAAATAGGCCATGGGTTTGATGACAGTGGTAGCCGTTATAATGGTGATGGCGCGCTCGAAAACTGGTGGACAGAAGAAGACCGTGCAAAATTTTCGGAACTCACCGATGCTCTTGTGGCACAATATGATGGTTATGAACCGCTGGAAGGTGTAAACGTCAATGGTACATTTACTCTCGGTGAAAATATTGGTGATCTCAGCGGATTGAGCATCGCTTATAAGGCTTACAAAATATCGCTTGACGGTAGGCAGGCCCCTGTTATTGACGGACTGACCGGTGATCAGCGTTTCTTCATTGGCTGGGCACAGGCATTCCGGTCGAAAATCCGTGATGAGGCGCTTGAAAATCAAATCAAAACCGATCCGCATTCGCCTGATGAGTATCGTGTTAACGGCATTGTTTACAATGTAGATGCCTTTTATGACGCATTCGGTGTGACCAAAAACAATGAGCTTTATATCGTCCCGGAGAACAGGGTCAAAATCTGGTAGGAAAAGTTACTCGTTATTTTGGATTGCCAACAGCTGGTCCCTTAAAAAGGCCCAGTTGCTGTTCGCAAGAACAAGGTTCGTGCTCCTGTCCATTTCCCAGTGTTCTCTGAACTCTTCGGAATAATGCAGGAAAAGCTGACCGGCTTTCAAACTGTAAATTTCTGGATCAGTCGGATTGGTATACCCGTTTGATATGCCCAGCGGATCATACCCGCCATATTGCGGTGCATAGTTGACGGGCTTGGCGACGAACAGATCACGGTTTTCAGCACTAGTAAAAAACCAGACCGAGCCGGCCCATTCGGCCTGATATTGCGGCTCGCCCCGAAGGGGTTTTTTTTGTACGTAATATGCCACGGTATCATAACCGTTGATGGCAATATTTTTGCTGGTATCAAAAATAACACTGTTTGCCGCGTAATCCTGCCGCGCCAGATAAAAAGAAAAAGCACCAAAAAATGAAATAACGACTGCTGATACAACAAGCAGGTTTCTCGCCAGATTATTCATTTGTCTCCTCAGTCAATTTTGCTATCGTGTTGGCAATGGTTCGTCACCGCTATAATCGTAAAACCCTTTACCGGTTTTTCGTCCAAGCCATCCGGCCTCAACATATTTAACCAATAAGGGACAGGGCCTATATTTGGAATCCGCCAGTCCGTCATATAACACCTGCATAATAGCAAGGCATGTATCCAGCCCGATAAAATCAGCAAGCTGCAATGGCCCCATCGGATGGTTGGCGCCGAGCCGCATTGACATATCAATTGATGCAACATCCCCGACACCTTCATAAAGCGTATATACCGCCTCGTTAATCATTGGCATCAAAATCCGGTTGACAATAAATCCAGGAAAATCTTCCGAACAGGCACTTTCCTTGCCAAGCTTTTTGACAATGGCCTCAACGGTTTTAAAGGTTTCATCGCTCGTAGCGATGCCGCGAATTAATTCCACCAGTGACATTATCGGAACCGGGTTCATGAAATGCACACCGATGAATTTTTCGGGTCGGTCTGTAACCGATGCCAAACGTGTCACAGAAATTGAGGATGTATTTGTCGCCATAATGGCGTCTTCTTTCATTACACCACTTAGCTCTTTAAAGATCGCTTTTTTAACGTCTTCATTCTCAGTCGCGGCTTCAATTGCAAGATCAACGTTACCTAAATCAGCCAGCGTTTTTGTTGTGGTAATTCGGGCAATCGCCTCTTTATATTCTTCAGCTGTAATTAATTCTTTTGTGATTTGCCGCTGCATGTTTTTTTCAATGATGCTTAAAGCATTTTCAAGGGCCTTGTCATCAACATCGCTTAAGATCACATCGTAACCGGACAAAGCAAGCACGTGGGAGATACCGTTACCCATTTGTCCTGCTCCTATTACGCCGACGGATTTAACCATTATGAAAGTTCCTTATCAAGTTCGGGAAGCGCCTGAAAAAGGTCGGCAACCAGACCGTAGTCGGCTACTTGAAAAATCGGTGCTTCTTCGTCCTTGTTGATGGCGACGATTACTTTGCTGTCTTTCATTCCTGCCAAATGCTGAATGGCGCCGGAAATGCCGACGGCGATATATAGTTCCGGGGCGACGATTTTACCCGTTTGGCCAACCTGATAATCATTGGGAACATAACCGGCATCAACGGCTGCGCGCGATGCGCCAATGGCTGCGCCAAGTTTATCCGCAACGCTTTCAATCAATGAGAAATTCTCACCGCTTCCCATTCCGCGACCGCCGGAAATGATGATCTTCGCGCTGGTTAGTTCCGGCCGTTCCGATTTGCTGAGCTCTGCGCCAACAAAACTAGAAAGCTTAGGGTTTTCAACGCCATCTATTGTTTCAATAATTGCTGACCCGCCTTCTGTTCCGGCAGCGGCAAACGCGGTGGTCCTCACCGTAATCAGCTTCTTCGGATCAGATGACTGCACGGTGGCTATGGCGTTTCCGGCATATATTGGCCGTTTGAATGTATCATCGCTTTCGATTGAAATAATGTCTGAAATCTGCGCCATATCCAGCATGGCGGCAACACGCGGCATAAAATTTTTACCCGTTGTTGTGGCGGCAACCATGATCTGATCATACCCATCGGCGAGTTTCACAATTAATGGTGCAATCACTTCGGCAAGTGGGTGCTCATAATCCGCATTATCGGCGACAAGGACTTTGGACACGCCATCAATTTTAGCGGTTGCGTCTGATACCGCAGCACAATCTGAGCCGGCAACAAGAACGTGAATTTCATTGTTAAATTTGCTGGCGGCGGTTACCGTATTAAGGGTACTTTCCTTCAGTGCGGCATTATCATGGTCAGCAATTACAAGAACAGTCATTAAATTACTCCCGCTTCATCGCGCAGTTTCGAGACAAGCTTCGATACGCTTTCTACCATTACACCGGCGCTGCGTCCGGCGGGTTCCTCAACCTTCAATATTTGAATGCGGGGACTTATATCCACGCCGTAATCATCCGGCGTTTTTTCATCAAGAGGTTTTTTCTTCGCTTTCATGATGTTTGGCAGTGATGCATAGCGCGGCTCGTTAAGACGCAGATCAGTGGTAATCACAGCAGGAAGATTTAATTTTACCGTCTCAAGTCCGCCGTCAACTTCCCGCGTAACTTGGGCGGCACTACCGTCCATTTTCACTTCCGATGCGAATGTTCCCTGCCCCCATCCGAGAAGCGCTGCGAGCATCTGACCCGTCTGGTTGCTATCATCGTCAATGGCCTGTTTGCCCATCAGAACGATTTCGGGGTTTTCTTCCGCGACTACGGCTTTTAGGATTTTGGCGACAGCAAGCGGTTCCACATCCTGATCCGTTTTAATAAGGATTGCGCGGTCAGCACCCATGGCGAGCGCCGTGCGTAATGTTTCCTGTGCTTTTTCAGGCCCAATTGAAACGGCCACGATTTCTTCTGCGCTCCCCGCTTCTTTAAGGCGGATTGCTTCTTCCACGGCAATTTCATCAAACGGATTCATCGACATTTTAACGTTCGCAAGTTCAACGCCGCTGTTATCGGATTTGACGCGTACCTTGACATTGTAGTCAATCACGCGTTTTACCGGGACAAGTATTTTCATGTTATTTTTCCTCCGGATTTTATCCTGACGGTTTCAGTACACTATAATATCAATCGCAACATATTCAATGAGATTCAAGGCATAATATTCAAATCAAGTCACTTTGACATTCTATGAAGAAGGTACTACCATCTTTGAATATAAAAATTTAAAAACGGGGCTCAATATGAAATATAATTTTAAGCGAATTTCGCTTGGCGTGCTTCTGTCGTTATTTGTTTCTACTGTGTCATTTGCGGCCAGTTTCGTCCGCTATGAACAGAATTGTATGGTGTCATGGGGGAAGCTTGATGGTGATACTATCCACCAGTTAAATGACGCCCCTTATCTTGGTGGAAAAGAGACAGGAAAAAATGTCAAGCGCGCGGATGTTAAGTTAATGGCGCCGGTTGATCCAAGGGATGTTTATATGACCGGCTTCAATTATGAAAACCATATTCCGGAAGGTCAGAAGACAACACCCTATCCGGGCCTTTTCATGGTTCCTGCCGGGTCACTGGTAGGGCCGGAGGACGATATTATTCATCCATCGGACAGCAACAATATTGCGTATGAGGCGGAAACGGTAATTGTCATTGGCAAACGGGCAAAAGATGTGTCAGTTGAGGATGCGGCGGATTATATTTTCGGGGTAACCGCGGGTAATGATGTTTCAGCGCGCGACTGGCTTAATGCTGATATACAATGGATGCGGGGAAAAGGGGCTTATGGTTTTAATGCCATCGGGCCTGTTATTGCCACGGGACTTGATTATAAAAATCTAAACCTGACGGCGCGCCTTAATGGTGAAGTTCGCCAACAGGGCAATACATCCAGGATGATCCATAATTTTGAAGAAATGGTGAGCTACATTTCGCACTATTTTGTGCTTGAGCCGGGTGATCTGATTTGGTCCGGTACTGTCGGAACATCGGAACCGCTCAATGTCGGTGATACGTTTGAAGTTGAGATTGAAGGCGTTGGAATATTAAAAAACAAAGTTGTACAAGGAAATTAGAAACATGAATTTTAAAGCTTTGATCGCCGGCGTGTTGGCGGCGTTATTTGTTACAGGCACTGCATCAGCGGAGCGATATGTGCGTTATGAACAAAATGGTGCGGTATCATGGGGAGAACTCGTGGATGGCACCATATATCAGCTTTCTGATGCACCTTATCTGGGGGGAAGTCGCACGGGAGAAACCGCTATGGAAAGTGCGGTGAGACTTAAGGCGCCAGTGGATCCAAAGCTTTCCTTCATGACAGCGTTTAATTACCGCGACCATACATTGCCGGGATATGAACAGGACCCAACGAAAAAACCGGGGCTTTTTACTGTACCGGTAAGTTCAATCATCGGCCCGGGGGAAGACCTTGTCCGTCCGGCGGAAGCGAAGAATTTCCATTACGAAGCCGAAATGGTTGTTGTCATCGGGAAGCATGCAGAAAATGTCCCACTTGAAGAAGCAGGTGATTATATCTTTGGGGTCACCATCGGTAATGATGGGTCGGAACGCGATTGGCAGGCAAGCGATATACAGTGGCTTCGTGCCAAGGGATCCAAAAACTTTAATGCAGTGGGGCCACATCTGGTGACCGGGCTTGATTATACGGATTTGGATATTGAGGGGCGCCATAACGGCGTTAAATCACAGGGCGCCAATTCATCGGGGATGATTTTTAATTTTAATTACATGGTCCATTATATTTCCAAATATTTCACGCTGGAGCCCGGCGACATTATCTGGTCCGGCACTATGGGTGATACCGGACCGATGGAACCTGGTGATGTGTATGAGATCACAGTGGAAGGCGTTGGAACCCTTAAAAACAGGCTCATTCAGGGCGAATAAAGTCGGACATATATTTTTAAAAAAGGTTCCCTTTCTCGGGAGCCTTTTTTAATGGGAATTGGTTTATGCCATCAGGGCCGTTGCGGTGACATTTACAATAAATGCGATCAGGTAAGCCAATCCAAACAGATATCCCGCCATGAAAGCGGTCCAGCCCCAGCTGTTGGTTTCGCGCCGCGCTGTCGCAAGTGTGGCCAGACATTGGGGTGCATATATAAACCAGGCAAGAAATGCCAGTGCCGTCGGCAGCGGCCAGGCCGATTGTAGCACAGTGGCAAGGCTTTCGGCGACCTGATCTTCATCACCCTGAAGTGAATATACGGTTCCAAGCGCACTTACGGCAACTTCACGTGCGGCCATGCCCGGCACAAGTGCGATGGATATTTCCCAATTAAAACCAAGTGGTGCAAACACGTGCTGTAAAGCCCGGCCAATCATCCCGGCGAAACTGTAATATATATCCGCCTCCGGCGCGTCTTCTGGTGCGTTGGGATAGAGCGTTAATGCCCAAAGGGCAATCGCCGCATATAGAATAATGGTACCCGCGCGACGCAGGAAAGCGCGAACCCGCTGCCACAACTCAAGAAGTACATGTTTCAGGCGCGGAAGTTGATATTTGGGGAGTTCCATTAAAAATGGCTGAAGCGCCCCTTTGGTGATGGTTTTTTTCATTACCGCTGCAACAATGACTGCACTAACGATGCCCGCAAGATAAAGAGTAAAAAATACAACGCCCTGAAGCCCGAAATATCCCATTACTGTTGTATTGGGGATGAAAGCCGCAATCATTAACGTATATACCGGCAGTCGCGCGGAGCACGTCATCAGCGGTGCAATCATGATCGTTGTGATCCGGTCGCGGTGATTGGCGATTGTTCGGGTTGCCATGATGCCCGGTATTGCGCAGGCAAAGCTTGAAAGAAGCGGAATAAACGCACGACCATTAAGCCCGACCTTCGCCATCAACTTGTCCATAATAAAAGCGGCGCGCGCCATATAGCCGCTTGCTTCCAGTACCAGAATGAAAGAAAATAATATTATTATCTGGGGCAGGAAAACAAGTACGCTTCCCACACCGGCGATAAGGCCATCCTGTATAAAACTTCTGAACCAGTTATCTGACAGGTTATCACCGACAATTTCACCGAGCGCTGCAAAAGTGCCCTCCACAATGTCCATGGGCCCTTCCGCCCAGCTGAATACCGCCTGGAACATGAAAAAAAGCATGATAAAGAAAATGAGCGGCCCTAAAACCGGATGCAGGGCGACGCTATCCAATATACGGGTCATTTTATGATGCCCGCCTTCGGACATCTGGACAATTTTGGTTATGCGACCGGCTTCTTTCTGCAAAGCGCGGGTTGATGTATCAGTGGGAATGTTGATCGGTTTTGCATAGGCGCTGGCATCGCGATTTAAAAATTCCGTCAGGGCTTTTACACCGATCTTTCTGACAGCTATGGTCGTCACAACAGGAAGCCCAAGTTCTTCTGAAAGCCGGTCGACATCTATTTCAATTCCGTCCCGGGTTGCCAGATCATGCATATTTAAAGCCACGACAATCGGCAGCCCCAGCGTTTTTAATTCCAGAACAAGACGCAGGTGAACGCGGATGTTTGATGCGTTGATCACACATACGAGAACATCGGGTTGTTCCTCGGTCGGGTGGACGCCAGTAATAATTTCGCGGCTCACTTTTTCATCAAGGCTTCTGTCATGAAGGCTATAAATTCCCGGAAGATCAACCAGATTTACAACGTGGCCGCTTTCGGTGGTTAATATGCCGGACCGTTTTTCCACGGTTACACCCGGATAGTTCGCGACTTTCTGATGGCTTCCGGTCAGGGTATTAAAAAGTGAACTTTTCCCAGAATTTGGGGCGCCGATAAGCGCTACTTTCAGAGCGGTCATGACGTCTCCTCCACAATAATTGCCGCAGCTTCCATTTTACGAAGAGCCACTGTCATTGATCCGATTTTTACGGCGATAGGGTCTCCACCGATAAACCCCTGATGCAGGACTTCGACTGCCAACCCTTCTTCAAAACCGATCTCAAGGAGGCGTTCTTCCAAATCTGCTGCAAATTCTTTGTCTTCTACGCGGGACGTGTCAAAGCCACTGATCGTACTTTTATCACCGATTTTCAAATCACTCAGGTATCGTGTCATTACAACTCTTTATTAATTATCATTATTAATATCATTTAGTCATAGACGATTCTGAATACCAAGGAAACAAAATTATCATCAAACGAATAAACCCGCCCATGGCAGCCATGGACGGGTTTAAAAATGAATATGTATTTTTGATTTAATCGGTTTCGAACTTGATGCCCTGCGCAAGCGGGAGTTCAGTTGAATAGTTGGTTGTGCTTGTCATTCTGCGCATGTAGGCTTTCCAGGCATCGGAGCCACTTTCGCGGCCGCCGCCTGTTTCTTTTTCGCCGCCAAAAGCACCGCCGATTTCGGCACCGCTTGTACCGATATTAACATTGGCAATACCGCAGTCACTGCCGAATTCGGATGTGAAAAGCTCTGCTTCAAGCATATTTGTTGTAAAAATCGCAGACGATAGTCCCTGCGGGACATCATTTTGACGCGCAATCGCGCTTTCAAGATCGGTGTATTTAAATGCATAAAGAATCGGTGCGAATGTTTCCGTTTTTACGTTGGCATCGTCACCGTCCATTTCCACAAGGGCCGGGTTTACATAATATCCGCCGGGATATCTGTTTTCCAAAGTGCGGGTGCCACCGGTGATCTTTCCGCCGTTTGCTTCGGCGGTCTTAAGCGCATTCTGCATGTTGTTATAGGCGTCTTCATCAATCAACGGGCCCATAAGCGTGCTCTCATCAAGTGGGTCACCGATGGATACACCGGCGAATGCTTTTTTGATGCGGGGGACAATCTCGTCATACACATCTTCATGAATGAACAGACGACGTGTTGTTGTACAACGTTGTCCGCATGTTCCGACTGAACCGAAAACGATACCCTGATAGGCCAGGTCGAGGTCCGCATGCGGTGAGACGATGATCGCATTATTTCCGCCCAGTTCAAGAATGGACTTACCGAAACGTTGAGCAACCTTAGCGCCGACAATTTTACCCATTGCGGAACTACCCGTCGCACTGATAAGCGGAACGCGTTCGTCTGCAACAAGAATCTCACCGATGTCACGCTCACCGATTAGGATTTGTGAAAGTCCTGCTGGTGCGTCGTCGCCAAATTCAGCGCAGGCTTGTTCAAATAATTTCTGGCAGGCGAGAGCGGTTACAGGTGTTTTCTCGGAAGGTTTCCAAAGTAGGGAGTTGCCACAAACCAGCGCAAGTGCCGCGTTCCATGACCAAACGGCGACAGGGAAGTTGAACGCACTGATGATGCCGGTTGGACCAAGAGGCTGCCATATCTCGCGCATCTTATGCTGTGGGCGTTCTGAAACAATGGTCAGACCATGAAGCATGCGGCTTTGTCCAACTGCAAAATCGCAGATATCAATCATTTCCTGAACTTCACCCAGGCCTTCCTGGTAAATCTTCCCACATTCAAGTGTCACCAGTGCGCCTAAGGCTTCTTTCTTATCGCGAAGGATATTGCCGAGAATGCGCACAAGCTCCCCGCGGCGGGGTGCGGTAACCTGACGCCATTCTTTAAAAGCTGCAACGGATTTCGCAATTTTAGCCTTCGCTTCGGCGGCTGAATCCATTTGAACGTTGGCAATTTCTGCACCATCTATTGGACTGTGAACTTTAAGGTTGCCACCTTCAACGTCCGTAGCGCTTAATCCGAGCGCGTTATAAATTTCCTGTTTATCCATCATTTGTAAGGTCCTTATTTATTTGGGTTGTACTTTAATTTTTTAATATCTGAGTCGTGCCATTTAACGAATGTAAAAAGTATTATATGTTTTTGACGAATGTTCCGACTAAAAGACACAGGTCTGATTTATTCTCTATTTTCCCATTATAATATAAAATTTTTACTTATCATCTACTGTTAATGAACAATATAGAAGAATAAATGAACAAAAATCAACTAAAAATGAACAATTAGTGATAATATAAATACTTTGTAAGTAAAGCTATGGCATTCTATTGAACTTTGATGATAATATGATGTGGCTTTCAGTATTAATCACACCATCAAGCATAGCGATTCGTGTCAGCACCGAATCCATCTGTTGGTTATTGTCTGTTCGGACCAGTATCATAAAATCAATAGATCCCGCCACTGTGGCCAGGCAATCGACTTCAGGCATGTTATAGAGCGCATCTTCAATTTGCGCAGATTTCTTGGGGTCCCGGGTGATTGTAACATAACAGCGCGCATCATTTTCAAGCGCATCTGACTTTAACTTTACAGTGTAGCAATCAATCACCTTTTCCTCGAGACGTCTTAACATCATATGAATTGTCGATCGGGCCAGATTTAACTTTCTGCCAAGCTCGGCAGCACTCATTCGGCTATCGATCTTCAGTAAATCAAGTAATTTTCGCTCTGTTTCCTGAAGTTCCATTTATTTATCCTATTTTACGAATAATGAACAATATACATTAAAAAAAGACATATGTACAAGAATAAACAAACAAATTAATATTAGTAAATGCAATAAGTAGGATAATAACAGAAAATATTATCATTTTACAAAGCAGGCGATTTGATTATAGTTCGAATAAGTAACCAAGGAGCCGCCAAATCATGTTCAAGCCATTTTCCTCATTTCTCAACGTTTTCTTTTTATTTTACCTTATGTCCAATCTCTGTTCTGCGGAACAGGTCCGCGCCAGAGACATTGGCGTAAACCCGGGCATTTTAAAAACGGGGCCAAATAATGCCATTACCGATGTTGAGGGTGTATTGGTCGGTCATGTGACACTTGATCAGGGGGAAACAATAAGAACCGGTGCAACGGCAATCCTGCCTCATGGCGGAAATATATACCAGAATAAGGTCCCTGCCGCCGCAGTTATCGGTAACGGGTTTGGCAAGATGATGGGATATTCCCAGATTCATGAGCTCGGTGAAATAGAAACACCAATCGTTTTAACCAATACATTGAATGTGCCGCGGGCGGCCGATGCAATTCTCGATTGGACATTGAGCCAGGAAGGAAATGAAACGGTCCGTTCCGTCAATACAGTGGTCGGTGAAACCAATGATGCGGGGCTTAATGATATACGTGGTCGTCATTTGACGCCGGAAATTATCGTAAAAGCTATTGAAGATGCCAAAACCGGTCCGGTCGCCGAGGGCGATATCGGTGCCGGAAAAGGAACGATCGCTTTTGGATGGAAAGGCGGCATTGGAACATCTTCACGAAAACTGCCGGACGATCTGGGTGGCTACACGGTTGGGGTTCTGGTTCAAAGCAACTATGGCGGTATTTTGATGATGGATGGTGTTCCGGTTGGTGAAGAACTCAACCAATATTATCTTCAGGATTACGTGGACAGCGATAAGGCAGATGGCTCCATTATGATGATTGTGGCGACAGATGCGCCGCTGTCGGATCGAAACCTTGAAAGACTGGCCAATCGTGCCTTAACCGGCTTGGCGAGAACCGGATCATCCATGACAAATGGCAGCGGTGATTATGTTATCAGTTTTTCAACTGCCAAAAGCGTCCGCCGTACACCGGAACGAAGAAACAACAATGCCGACCTCGAAGATATTCCCAACAACGGTATGTCACCGTTGTTCCAAGCTGTTGCGGAAGCAACGGAGGAAGCGATCTATAATTCTTTGCTGATGGCCAGAACGGTGACAACCAAAGATGTCAAGACAGGACAAACAAAAACCATTCAGGAATTACCGGTTGATAAGGTTCGCGAGATCTTAAAAAAATACGGTCGGTAATATTTTTGACCTTATAATATTCTTGGGTTTTAGGGAAGAATGTGTTAAGCCGCGCCCCTAGCAAAATCAAGAACCCGAAATGAAACAGTTATCAAACAGAGCGGTTGAAACTAAAAGCCACATAAAAGCGGTACTCGGCCCAACTAACACCGGCAAAACCCACTTGGCGGTGGAAAGAATGCTTGGCCATGCTTCGGGTATGATTGGATTGCCGCTTCGGCTTCTGGCGCGTGAAATTTATGACAGGATTGTCGAGAAACAGGGCCAGTCGAATGTTGCGCTCATCACCGGCGAAGAAAAGATAGTCCCTAAAAATGCCCGGTATTTTGTGTGTACGGTTGAATCGATGCCGATCGAAAAACCTGTCGAATTCCTGGCAATTGATGAGGTTCAGCTGGCGGCGGACTTTGACCGTGGTCATGTTTTTACCGACCGGATTCTTCGGGCGCGGGGCCGTCAGGAAACTATGTTTCTGGGCTCTGAAACCATTCGCCCGCTTATAAAACGTCTTGTGCCCGATGTGGAATTTATTACCCGACCCAGATTTTCCGAATTGATTTATGTCGAACCGAAAAAATTGAGCCGTCTGCCCCGCCGCAGTGCGCTGATCACATTCAGCACAAATAATGTTTACGCATATGCGGAAATGCTGCGTCGAGCCAAGGGCGGAGTGGCTGTGGTAATGGGAGCACTAAGTCCAAGAACCAGAAACGCGCAGGTTGCGCTTTATCAGAACGGTGATGTGGATCATGTGGTGGCGACAGACGCAATCGGTATGGGGCTTAATATGGATATTGATCATGTCTCCTTTGCCGCAACGTCAAAATTTGACGGCAGGCAGATGCGGGACTTGGTGCCGGCGGAGCTTTCCCAGATTGCCGGTCGTGCCGGGCGTTATATGAATAACGGTACTTTTGGGTGTCTGACGGAAGGGGCGGATTACCAGACAGGGCTTGATCCGGAAATGGTTTACGCGGTGGAAAATCATCAATTCGCGCCGCTGACCGTTTTGCAGTGGCGAAATGCATTCATTGACTTCAGCCGTGCCGATGCTGTGATTCGTTCGCTTAACCACGTTCCGGACAGGTTCGGGCTAACGAGAACCATGGAAAAACTTGATATGGAAACCTTCCGAAAACTTTCGGAAAATAGTAATATAAAACCCCTGTTAAATGGTACAGCGGCAGTGAAAATGTTGTGGGAAGTCTGTCAAATTCCCGATTTCAGACAGGTGTCGGACGATGAACATGCAAAGCTGTGTGCAGGCATTTATCGGCAGATTTCAGCGGATCACGGCGTGATCAAAGAAAGCTGGATTGCGGATATGATAAAGCCATATGACCGTGTTACCGGTGATATTGATACGCTGTCGGCAAGGATCGCCCATGTTCGCACACTAACCTATATTTCCAATCGAAATGGCTGGTGCGAAAATCAAAAATATTGGCAGGAAACAACAAGAAATATTGAAGACAGGCTATCAGATGCGCTACATGAACGTTTGACAAAACGCTTTGTAAGCAGGCGAACGTCTGTATTAATGCGGGAATTACGCCAAAAAGGAAAATTAATGGCAAATATTGAAACAGATGGCAGTGTATATGTAGAAGACCATTTTATTGGCAATATTGAAGGGTTTCATTTTAAAGAAGATGAAGGCGCGTTTGGCGAGGACAGCAAATTACTCCGCAACGCTGCGAGCAAAGTTCTTGCGGAAGAAATAAAAAAACGTGCAGATGACTTCAATATGGCCGAAGAAGGTGAAATAAGCCTGATATATGGTGACCCACTGACAAAAAGTACCATCAACTGGCGCGGCGTTGTCGTTGGCAGAATAGTCAAAGGCGCTTCTATTCTTGCGCCAAAAGCGATCGTCGTGCCCACTCCTGTACTTCTGGGAGATGCACTGAATATTGTTCAGGCGAAACTGGACAGGTGGCTCGCCGCGCACATCTCAGAAATTCTTGCCCCGCTTTTTGTCCTGCAGGAAGCCGTAAATGGGGCTAAGGATGAAAATGGTGAAGAGCGGATCAGCGGTATGGCGCGCGGCATTGCATTTCAGATGGTGGAGAAACTGGGTACGATTCCCAGAAGACTTATCGCCAAGGATTTCAAAGAAGTTGATAGCGCGGGAAGATTTCAGCTTAAGAAACTTGGTGTCTGGCTTGGAGCAGCCAGTCTGTATGTACCGGCGTTGCTGAAACCCGCACCGGCACAATTGCGGTTGTTTCTCTGGGCTTTATATAACGATCAGGATAAATTGCCGGATATCCCGCCTGCGGGACTTTGCACGATCAAAGTGGATAAGGGGGCGTCCCGCGTTTTTTATGAAGTATCCGGTTATCGCGTTGTCGGGAATAATGCGGTTCGACTGGATATGCTTGAAAGACTGGCAAATGCGGCCCGTGAGTTATCAATGAAGGGGCAGTTCCCGATGGCCCCTGATCTGATGAGCCTCGTTGGAACCAGCGGTGATGATTTTATCGAAATTATGAATTATCTGGGATATGTGACAAAAGAATATGATGCCGCTGAAGCAGCAGAAATATTATCCAAACGCGACGATGCGAAAAAGGAGGGGGCGAAGACGGAAGAACAGGAAGCACCCGTCGCGGCAATAGGCGACAAGTCGCAGAAAGAAACTGTTTCTGAACCCGCTGAAAAAGATCTAGCGGAAGAAAAGAATATAGAAGAAAAAGCGCTGGACACTGATCAGAAGACGGAACAAAAAGAAGCACCGGAAGTACCTGAAAAAGTGATTTTGTTTCGCCATCAGCCGGATAGTGTGCGCCCCAAAGGAAACCGAAACAACCGGCGATTTGTGCAGAAGCAGGGCAAGAAACCGGATGTGAGAACGAAGTCGCAGAAGGGAAAGCCGGGAAGGCAGTTTTCAAAAAACCACGCGCAAAAACCCGCAGTTCTTGATCCGGATTCACCATTTGCGGCCCTAGCCGGACTGAAGGATCAAATGAAAGGCAAGAAGAAGTAATATGCCCTCTCAAAAGGACGCCCAAAGGATTGATATTTGGCTTTGGTATGCGCGCTTTTATAAAACCAGATCGCTCGCCACAAAAATGGTGCGTGGTGGTAAAGTCCGGTTAAACGGAAATATATGTAAAAAATCAAGCACATTGGTATCTGTTTCTGATGTCTTGACGTTCGCACGGGCCGATGAAATTTTAATTGCCCGCGTGCGGGAACTTGGGTCCCGCAGAGGTCCCGCTACCGAAGCACAGCAATTATACGAAGACCTCACCCCGCCGAAAGAGCCAAAGATGCAGGCAAGAACGAATAACGCCCGTATCGCCTCACGCGAAAAGGGGTCAGGTAGGCCAACAAAAAGGGAGCGGCGCGCCATTGATAATTTGATGCAAAAGGAATTGTGATTCGCGGCTAATTTGTTAAACCTGCCCTTTATTACGTTTCTGCGTTGTATCGGGCTGCGTTCAATTATTAACCATTACAAAGCTTCATTTTCAGTATCTTAGAATATTATTGAACGATAATTTACTTCGAACGTCAAATGTAATGCAGTATTTTGTTAACCCGAAATTGGTATAATTTTGAAGAAAGAAGCTATTTGTGGTATGAGTAGGAAATATTTCTTGTGATTTGCAAAGAGCTTGTGAGTTTGAATTTATGGTGGGCAAAGTGAGTATTAAAAGAAATTTATTGGGTGTTTTGGGGACAGTCTGTCTGTCTTTTTCAGGTTTTATTTCCGGTGCGAATGCGGCGACGTTAGATTTTACCGAAGCAGCCTTTATTGGCACAAACGGGTCTGTCGCGGGGACAACCTATTCCATAACAAGTAATGGTGCGCTCAACTGGTTTGAAAGCCAGGACGGTAGCACATGCGTTGGTTTGGCATGTGTTCGCGATGGCCTTGGTGTGGGCGATGACGAAATTACCATTGGCGGCGAATATGTCAGGATTGATTTCGGGCAAATGGTTCGGGTTACGGGTTTTGCATTTTTAGACCTGTTCTCCAGCTTTAACGGTAACAACCGTGAAAGAGCCGTTGTTACCTACGGAAGCGGATCAATGTTTTTCGATTCACTTCTGAGCGAAACCCCTTCGGGTGACAGCGGCTTTCTGGCAGCGTATGGTTTGGATATTGTCACGGACTATCTGATTTTTACAGCGGGGGGCACAAATGATAATTTTGGTCAGGACGATTACGCGCTGGCCGCGGTTAACGTGTCGGCCGTGCCTTTACCACCGGCCTTGATTATGTTTGGTGCTGCTATGGGCGGAATTGGATTTCTTGCGCGTAAACGCAGGAAAGAAAATAATAAGGCATTTAAATAATAGTTTTCAAAACTTTTTATCTAATTTTAAAATCATATTAAGTGGTTTTCGATAAGATTCCCTTGAAAGATAAGGATTTTTCATGGGAATAGTTTTCAAAACCATCTTATTTGGGCTTATTGCGTCCGTTTTTATTTCCTATTATGGCGATGAAATTGTGCATGTTCTGACAAATGAGGCTGTACTTTCCAGTGACAAAGCCTCTGGGGGACGGGCGGCGGCTTCCGGTATTGTTAACACTGTTCAGGTACCAATGCATCGGGATGGCCACTATTGGCTGGATGTGAATGTGAACGGAAATAGAACCCGATTTGTTGTGGACACGGGTGCTACCTATATGACACTTAGTTATGATGATGCCCGCAGACTTGATATACCTTATTTCGAAAGTGACTATAATATCGTGGTGAATACGGCCGCAGGTCAAACCACGATGGCAGAAGTTACTTTGGATGTTGTAAATGTTGATGCCATTGAGCTTTACGATGTTAAAGCATTTATCGCTCGTGAAGGCATGCTTTCCGTGTCGCTTCTCGGGATGAATTTCTTAAATAGACTGGACCGATTTGAGTTTGTAGATCAGCAACTTATCCTCGAACAATAGCTTATGTTATAATATTTATATTGACACTGTAAACATTATTCCTAGAATATTCTTCGGGGAGCATTATATAAGTTAGCATGAATACAAAAAAATCGACATACCATCACGGGAATCTGCGTGAAGTGCTTATCTCCTCCGCGCTTGAAATTCTGAAAGACGGCACATTACAGGACCTTAGTTTAAGGGCGCTGGCACGTAAGGCAGGCGTTTCGCAAACTGCGCCCTACCGGCATTTTGAAGACAAAGAAGCTTTGATTGTTGTTCTTATTCAGGAAGGATCCTGCATATTACAGGAAGAAATGCGCGCGGCGAGTGAATCTACTAATGATCCGGTAGAGCGTTTGATCAATCTGGGGATTGCCTATTATAACTTTGCAGAAGCGCACCCGGCGCATTTCAGGCTGATGTTTGGCGGCAGTCTTGAATGTAAGGAAAAATACACTTCTTTGATTGAAATCGAACAAAAAGGTTATGAAATAGTGCAGTTTGTGATCGGGGAATGCATGAAGCTGCCTAATGCACCAAGAAAGCCACCTGAATTGGTTCGATTGGCCTGCTGGTCTTTGGTGCACGGGCTTGCTACTCTTCTTCTAAATGATGTCCACAGTGATGATATCCCGAAAGAAGAGGATAAAAGAGCTGTTGTAAGCGAAGTTGTCTCGCTTTATACAAGAGCAATATTTGAATAAAAGGGTAATATAACGTGTCCATTTTTGCAAAACTTGGCAGCATTTTTAACGAGGATGCTAACGTATCAGCAACGGTCAGCAAAGTGGATGCTGAAAAGCTTGCGGCGGCAGCATTAATGGTTGAGGTGGCGGTTCAGGATGGTGAATTCGATGAAGCGGAAAGACGGACCATCGAAAAAATTCTGAAAGAAAAACTAAAACTGTCAGCGGACGATGCTGATGAACTCCTTAGAAAAGCAGAAGACAAACAAAGTCAATCCATCCAGATACTCTCATTTACCAGAGAGATAAAAAATCATTTTGATGATCAGGGGCGCGCAAATATTATGGAAATGCTTTGGGAAGTTGTATTTGCGGATAAAGAAGAAGATAATTACGAAAGCAATCTGATGAGGCGGATTGCGGGGCTGCTTTATATTTCCGACAAACAAAGCGGGGATATACGCAAGAAGGTTATGAGACGTAGAAACCTTCTTTAATAATCACCCGTTTTCTTTAATAAACTGAAAGGGGCGGTATGATTCTGGAAGTGGCAATTCTGAATGTAAAATCCGACATGATGGATGATTTTGAATGTGCTTTTGAGAAGGCGCAAAAAATTATAGCCCAAATGGATGGTTACATTAATCATCAGCTTCAGAAATCGGTGGAAACCAGAGGACGGTATATTCTTCTGGTCAACTGGAGAAGTATTGAAGACCATGAAATAGGGTTTCGTCAGTCGGCGGAATATAAAGAATGGCGCACCCTTCTGCATCATTTTTATGATCCATTTCCTGATGTGGAACATTATGAAAAACTGTTTCAAAGCGGGCAGATATAGAGGACCGGTGACAGTTGTGAAAGATTATTTCAAGAATCGATTTGACGTGCTCGATAAAAGTGCTATATGCAATTTATATGGTATAGATATTTAATTCGACAATTGTAATTTAGGAGAGCTCAATGACATATGTCGTCACAGAAGCATGTATTAATTGCAAATTTACAGACTGTGTTGAGGTTTGCCCGGTTGACTGTTTTTATGAAGGTGAGAACATGTTGATTATTAACCCAAGCGAATGTATCGATTGCGGCGTGTGTGAGCCGGAGTGTCCCGCGGAAGCAATTTTGCCTGATACTGAAGACGGGATGGACCGTTGGGTTGAGCTCGCGGAAAAGTATTCTGATGACTGGCCTAATATTACAGAACAGAAAGATCCGATGCCGGGTGCTGATGATGTAATTTCGGAATCTGATAAATTCAGCAAATACTTTAGCGATAACCCTGGCGAGGGATCATAAAAGGTAACGTTTCTTTTAACGCACCTTTGTTTCATAAAGTGATCCTTATATTACGTGTGAGATAAAGGGTGTATTTTTTATTAAAATTATGTTACAATCTGCCCCGATAGAACTCGATTGTTTGATAGGGAAGAGAATAACTTACTGATTCCACGCTATTAATTTTTGAAATACTAATTTATTTTGTCAGAGCGTTTTGAGGCTTTGATAGGGTTTTTGCGTAATTTTTTTATTTTGAAGTATGTTTTAGGCTGTGATCAGCGGTTGTTCTGAATGATTGTGTGATATTTTGTGTAATGTGAAGAATGCTCAAGTGTCGTGTTCCCTGATTGTGAAAGATGGCTTGAGTAAATACGGAGAGTTATATTAATGGCTAAAACTGAAAAATTGGACTTTTCCATCGACCAGAACATCGTTTACCCAAAACATGGGGTTGGAAATATAACTGACATACAGGTTCAGGAAATTTCCGGAATGTCGATAGAATTATATGTTATTCGATTTGAGCGTGAAAGAATGACATTGAGAGTTCCGACAGATAAAGCGGTCGGTGTTGGAATGAGATGTATTTCTGATAAAGAGACAATGGATAAAGCATTTGAAACGCTAAAAGGCAAAGCGAAAATAAAACGGACAATGTGGAGCCGACGTGCTCAGGAATATGAAACAAAAATCAATTCCGGCAGCGTTATATTCCTGGCTGAGGTTGTTCGCGACCTTTATCGTAGCGGTGACCAGTCAGAGCAATCCTACAGCGAGCGCCAAATTTTTGAAGCGGCGATCAGTCGCCTGGCGAGAGAAGTGGCCGCTGTTGAGGAAATTTGCGAAAAAGAGGCTTTGATAAAATTGGAAAGTGTTTTATCACCCGAGATAGCAGCATAGTTTGAACATAATTGATAATTAGAAAAAGCCTGCTTTTATGCAGGCTTTTTTTGTTTCAAAATAACTATATTGTTGATAAATATTTTTGCAGAATATTTAAGCGGAGAAATGAGATTTAATGAATAAGAACGATTTGTCGGGCTTGGACGATAACAGATATGGTCTATTAAGGAACGCCAAACGTATTTGGGCTGTCGGTTCTATTCATGGACAGCTTGCGGAGCTGAGTTCCGTTCATAAAATACTCATCTCAAAATTTCGGCGGGGAGATAAACTCGTTTATCTAGGAAATTATTTTGGTGACACGGACCTGAATAAAGACACTATTGACGAGCTCCTGATAACGCGGCGCAGGATCATGTCGCTACCCGAAGTCTTCATGCCGGAAGATTTTGTTTATTTGCGAGGGGCTCGCGAAGAAATGTTTTTTAAGCTGTTGCAGCTACATTTTGCCCCCAACCCTGTGGAAGTCATGGAGTGGTTACTTGATCACGGTATGGGTCAGGCGATTTCCGCTTACGGTGAAAATGAAAAAACCGCGCGCGCAATAGTGCGTCAGGGAACCATGGCGTTAACGCGCTGGACGAACACTATTCGAAGACAGATACAGGCCTGTCCCGGTCATATCGACCTTACAAGCTGCTTGAAGCGGGCCTGTATGACTGATGACGGTAATCTTCTTTTTGTGCATGCATGTGTTGACCCCACCCGCCCTCTTACTATGCAAAAAGATCAGTTCTGGTGGGATAGCGGACGGTTTGGCCAAATTAATCAGAAGTTCTCGGATTTTTCAAAAGTGATCAGAGGATATGATCATTCAAATAAGGGCGTTGATCTTGAAAGCGAGTTCACGGCAACCATTGACGGTGGATGCGGCCGTGGCGGCAAACTTCATGCGGTATGTTTTGCACCGGACGGCTCGAAACAAGATGAAATAACCGGTTGATGAATACGACTTCATAATTCTGAAGTGTATTTGAGACAGATTAATCTTAAATTGAGATAAAGTGATAATTTGCTACTGGCGTTCAGGGGGGGAGTCGGCTATTTTATTTTTTGGAAGATATTCAACATAATGGAGAATCCATCGACCAAAAGAAAATAATAACAGGTTGATTGGGTTAAAGAACATAAGAGTATTTAAATGAATACGTCTAAATTATGGGCCACGTCGGCAATGTCGCTGATATTGACGGCCTGTGCAGCGCTTCCTGTTGATGATGGGGAACTATCCAATTCCATTGATATAAACGGCCAATGGCAGTCCGAAAATGATGGTGCCGATACTGTTGAAAACGGCTGGCTGGAAGATTTCAAAATTACAGAACTGAATGATTTTGTCGACGAAGTTATGGCGCGAAACCCGAATTATAACGAAGTTGCGCTTCGAATGCAGGCGGCAGGGTTTAATGCCGACGCAGCGTCGGGGCGCCTTCTGCCCAGATTAAATGGCTCGCTAAGTGGGTCAAGAACCGGTGTGGAAACACCAGTTGCAAATACGTCAAACAGTTTTTCAGTTGGACTTGACGCCAGCTGGGAAGTGGATGTCTGGGGCAAACTGTCCGCAAATGCGGCCACAGCCCGTTCAAATTTCGAAGTAGCGCAATATGATTTTCACGGCGCAAGGCTGTCTCTCGCCGCGCAGGTCGCACAGGCCTGGTTTGACGTCATTGAGGCAAGACAGCAACGAGAGCTAGCGACAAGCACGGTGGACAATTACGACAGGTCAACACAGATTATCCGAAACCGGTTCGAAAGGGGCCTTTCAAGCGGTCTTGATCTCCGGTTGTCAATTACCAATCTTGAAGCGGCGAAAGCGACAGAACAGCAAAGAGAAACAGCCTTTCGGGAAGCACTGCGCAGGCTGGAACTTTTCGCAGGGCGGTACCCTGCGGCTAATATTCCGGTATCTGGCTCTATACCGGATATGTTAAGCGAAGTGCCGGTCGGTGTTCCGTTGGACCTGCTTGAAAGACGTCCGGATCTGCAGTCAGCGAAGACAAGGTTATATGCTGCCGGGTATCGTTCACAAGCAGCTGAAAAAGCTTTGCTGCCCAGCATATCAATTACCGCCCGTGGCAGTAATACTTCCGAGGAATTTGGTGAACTTCTTAAGTTTGATAATGTTTTCTGGAATTTGGTTGGCGGAATTACACAACCTATTTTTCAGGGTGGCCAGCTGCGTTACACGGCAAAGGCGGAGCAGCTGAACTTTGAAGCGCAAAAGCAGAATTATGCCCAAACACTGCTCCGTGCTTTCAAGGAAGTTGAAGACGCGCTGGATAATGATCGCTCACTCGCAGCAAGAGTGGAACATACGGAACTCGCTGCGCAGAATGCGATTGCAGCGGAACGGGTTGCGCTTGAGCAATATTCACAGGGTCTTATCCGAATATCAACTCTTCTTCAATCACAACGCCAAAGTCTGACGCAACAAAGTCAGTTGCTTAGCATAAAACGACAACGAATTAACAATCGAATTTCACTTTATCTTTCACTTGGGGGTGACTTTTCATCTGGCAGTGCACCAACGGCGCTTGAAAGCGCAAATATACAATCGAAAAATTATCGCTCAGGGGAGATGAGCTCGCCTGATCAGGGGGAGAGAACATTATGAATTTTTTAAAAAAAGTGCTGCCGGGTTTTATTGTCTTGGCTATCGGTATTGGTGTCGCCTCAACGATTATTTTTTTCGGTCCTGAACCAGATAGCCAGAAGGCAGAAATAATGGCGCGCACAATACGCTCCATCAAAGCAAAAACCACTGATATGAAGCTTTTTGTAAAAAGTCAGGGGACGGTAGCGGCAAAACAGGTTATCGATATCATTCCGCAGGTGGCGGGTGAGATAACCTATGTCTCACCGAAATTTGTTGCAGGCGGGCGCTTTGAAAAAGGCGAGATGATTTTAAAAATTGATCCACGTGATTATGAACTCGCCGTTGTTACAGCGGAAGCCAGTATTGCCGAGCGGAAGCAGCGAGTGATGCAGGAAGATGCGGAAGCGGCGCTTGCGGCGGCAGAATGGGAAGAACTTGGCCAGGGTGAAGCCACTGACCTTACATTGCGTAAGCCGCAACGTGAAGGTGCCCTTGCGGCCCTTAAATCTGCGGAAGCCAGCCTGAAGAAGGCGATGCTGGATCTGGAAAGAACGGAAATACGCGCCCCATTTGACGGGATTCTTACGGAAAAAACAGTGGATCTCGGTCAGTTTCTCAATCGTGGCAATAAAATTGGTAAATATTATTCAACGGAAACACTGGAAGTTCGCCTACCACTCACCAACCGTGACATCGCACAATTTGATCTGGCGGGCTTGCAGTCAGGTAACCGTCAATATGGTGTGCGATTGACCGGCCAGTTTGCCAACAAGGAAAATACCTGGAATGCGCGCGTTGTCAGAACAGAAGGAGTAATCGACGTCAATAGCCGGATATTATACGTGGTTGCGGAACTTAAAGGTCAGGAGCTTTTCTCACCGAATGATGGGATGCCGATTACCATTGGGCAATTTGTCAGTGCCGAAATTGAAGGGCGGTCATTTGAAAATGTCGTGCGATTGCCACGCGAAAGTCTTAGGCAGGGAAATCAGGTCCTGATTGTCGATCAGGACAACAGACTTCGTACGCGCATGGTCGATGTTTTGGAGACAAACAGCGATTATATCGTGGTCGCGGCGGGCGTTGAAGACGGTGATATTGTTAATCTTTCGCAGCTAGGAATAAGCGTTGACGGTCTTTTGGTTGAAACAGACGCCCAAGCCCCGCTACCGGATATCATTTCAGCCGCGGTGGCAGCTGACGAAAATGACATTCGTGGGGAGAATAATGATGACTGATTATATTCAGTGGTTCGTTAAAAACCCTGTTGCGGTCAATCTTATCATGCTGATGATCATGGGATTGGGGATTGTGGGTTACATTAACGTCGGTAAGACGGCCATGCCGTCTGTGGCGGCGGATGTTATCAATGTAAGTGTTCCTTACCTTGGTGCCGGACCGAAAGAAGTGGAAGACCGCATTGTTATCCGCCTTGAAGAAGCCGTTTTTGATATTAACGGTATAAAGCGACTTACGGGTCGTGCAAGCGAAGGTGTTGGATCCGTCACGATCGAAATTGAAGAAGGGGAAGATGTTGAGAGTATCCTTAATCAGGTAAAGGCGCGTGTTGACGCAATTAATACGTTTCCGGGTCTTTCTGAACGGCCAATTGTATCGCGGTCCTTCGTACAGATGGATATTATGAATTTGGCGATTTATGGTGACGCTACAGAGTTCGAATTAAAAGAACTGGGAAGAAGCGTGCGTGACAGGCTCGCGGCGATACCGGGAGCCGCAAAAACGGTTTTAAATGGTGAACGTCAATATGAAGTTTCCATTGAAGTATCGGAATTGCAGCTCCAGAAATTTAATCTGACTTTTGATCAGGTTTCCAACGCAATTTCAAAATCATCGACCAACCTGCCAGCGGGGAAGGTGGATAGTATCGCGGGGCAAATTCAGATTGTAACCCGTGGTCAGGCATACGTGAAACAGGATTTTGAAGATATAGTGGTTCTTCAAAATGCCGATGGAACACGGGTGCTTCTTAAAGATGTCGCAAACGTTGTGGACGGCTTTACCGATGATCACATTTTACTCCGTATGAACGGCGAGCCGGGACTATTTATTTTTATTCGCTCAGAAAGCACCCCCGATGTTGTGACGCTCAGTAAGGAGATCAATAAAGTACTGGACGAGGAAATAAGGCCATCCTTGCCGGCCGGAATTGAAATCACCAATTGGTTTGATACGTCTGAAATATTTAAAAGCCGTTTGGATATGCTCATGTGGAACGCTGTTACAGGGCTTGTGCTAGTGTTTTTCGGGCTTCTTGTTTTTCTCTCTCCCGCCCTTGCGGGATGGGTGACTGCCGGGATTGCGGTTTCGTTTCTTGGTTGCTTTGCCATACTGCCCTATACGGGCGTCGCTCTCAGTATGATAAGCTTGTTTGCGTTCCTGCTTATTTTGGGAATTGTTGTGGATGACGCAATTATTATCGGTGAAAGCGTGCATCTTGAAAATCAAAAAGGTAATCACGGGGATCAGGCAGCAATTGACGGTGCGATAAAAGTGGCTCGCCCCGTCATATTTTCAGCCATAACGACTATGATTTTCTTTTCACCAATGCTGTTTGTAGAAGGGGTTATCGGTCAATTCGTTCTTGGCATTCCTGTTGTGGTTATTTTATGCCTTACATTTTCCATTCTGGAATCGCTTTTTATTCTGCCAGCACATTTACGCCATCTAAGTGATAAAAAACCGAATGATTTTGCCCGAATATTTCTTAGACTTATCCCTGATTTCGTTATTGACGGCGTGGCGCGACTGATCAAAAGCGCACAAGACAAAGCAAAAGCTTTTCTCAGTTACTTAATTCGCGTTTTATATCGACCCGTTCTTGATAAAGCCTTACACCATAAGGGGCTGTCGCTTCTTATCATCATCTCAGTCAGCATGGTGATAATGTCGATTCATGCGGCGGGCTGGATCAAAATGGTCTTTAATCCGGAAGTATCAATGAATTTCATTCAGGCACGGATACAGTTTCCGGCCGGCGCGCCCTATGATATTGTTGATGATGCGGCCTATATTCTTGAAGATAAAGCGCGCCAGATTGAAGCAGAACTCAAACAGGAATACCCTGATGTGGAACTGTTCAAAGATCTGCTTGTGATGGCCGAAGGGAGCCGATCATCAGCGTTTGCTTTTCTGGTTTTTCAAAATATAGAAGAGGTCAATTTCGACGTGGCGAAATATGCAGCGCGCTGGCGGGAATTATTACCTGTAATTCCGGATGCCCGCGAAATATCATTCGACTTTTCCACGGCGGGGGGTTCGGGGGAAAGTATAAACCTTATGCTGAAATCGCCAAATAGCGATGCCCTCGATGAGATGGCGGCAGACGTCAAGGAAGTTTACGCCCAATATAATGGTCTTTACAGCATCACGGATTCCGCCGATACGGCGCGTACGGAAGCCGTTCTTTCGATAATGCCGAGCGCTGAAAATATGGGGCTGACGTTAACCGATCTGGCGCGGCAGGTCCGTCAGGCTTTTTATGGCCAAGAAGTGCAACGCGTCGCCCGCGGAAAAGACACGGTGAAAGTGATGGTGCGTCTGCCGAAAGAAGACCGTAGGTCGTTTGATACACTGGACGAAATGCGCATTCGGACCGGGACCGGAAGCGAGGTGCCATTTGAAGCGGTTGCCGATGTTGATTATCAGCGCGCCTATACCTCAATAAGCCGCACGGACCGTCAACGCACATTAACGGTCAAGGCAAATGTAAATAAGGACATTGCCAACACGGCAGAAATCGTCAAGGATATCCAGGAAAAATATGTTGATGTGTGGAAAGCCAAATACCCGGAGGTTGAAATTAGTTTTGAAGGACAGCAACGTAACCAGCAGGAATTTGTCGCCTCCCTTGCCAGCGGGTTCGGTTTTGCGCTTATCGCTATTTATATTTTGCTTGCGGTGGCGTTTAATTCATACAGCCAGCCATTTATTATTCTTACAGCGCTGCCCTTCGCCTATATGGGTGCGGCACTGGGGCATTTTTTCCTTGGGATGGATTTCAGCCTCTATTCCATCTTGGGGATAGTTGCGGCAGCGGGTGTTGTTGTGAATGATAATTTGGTGTTGCTTGATTATATCAACACGCTCCGCAAAAAGGGTGAAAGCGCCCTGCGGGCGGTTGAAATAGCGGCAGAAGAAAGGTTTCGGCCGATCTTTTTGACTTCATTTACGACATTTATAGGATTAATGCCGATGATGGCTGAAACCAGCCTGCAGGCACAGTTTCTGATCCCTACGGTTGTCTCGCTCGCTTTTGGGGTGCTTTATTCCACAATCGCGACATTGTTCCTGGTGCCGATTGTCTATCTTTATTTCAATGATTTCAGAAAAAATATCCTTGGAATATTTAAAGGTCCTGACTCTGGTGAGATTACGGCGGAATAAAATTTTTTAATCCCTGTATTTAGGAAGTAAAAGCATCATGCCCGCGGTTGATATCAGCACGATCACCGCCAGAAACAACATATTGACGTAAGATCCGTATGTTTCAAAGGCGGCACCGAACGCCAACGGGCCCGTTGATACGCCAAGCAGAAAGCCGGAAAATAACAACCCGTATATCATCCCGAAAGACCCCAGGCCGAAATAACGGGTCGTAAGGTAGGCCAGCAAGTCCAATTCAGCCCCGATACTAAACCCGATAAGAATTGCCGCGATGAAAGCGAGCGTGCCGATTGCACCAGTTGATAATATTGCGACACCGACGGTTGAGATAAGAATGAATATCATGGCGAGCTTTGGTGCGAAAAACCGGTCAAGAAGGAAGCCCGTCCCGACACGTGCAATGACCACTGTTGTGCCAAGCGATGAAAACACGAATGACGCCGCCAAATCATCCATCCCACGATCCATAAGCATCGGTTTCAGGTGAAGCATCAGTCCATAAAGACAGAATGTCAGCAAGGCGACAAATATATAAAGGACCCAGAAAACTTTGTCATTCAGCACCCGCCCAAGGGTAAGAATGCTTTCAGGTCTCTCTCGCATGTTTTCATTATCCGTCACGCCATCAGGCGCCAACCCTATTTCCTGCGGCGTGTTTCTAAGCACCATAAAAACCAGTGGAAGCGAAATAAACAGGACGATGGCGGACAGCGCATAATATCCTGACCGCCAGCCATAATTTTCGATAAGATACTGAAGCATAGGGGGGACGTACATAAAACCGACCCCGCCACCAGCCATAGTGATGCCAAATGCGAAGCCGCGATTTTTCTTAAACCAGGCGCCAATGATCCTGAGATACGGGACCGCCGCCGACCCGGCCGCAAGCCCGCCAATAAGAAAGAAGATAAGATATAAATGCCATAATTTAGTCGTCAGAAGCGGAATAGCCGCAAGCAGCAATCCGAATAATATGATTGATGGGATTAATACTTCTTTTGCGCCGTGCTTGTCGACGATGCGGCCAATGATAGCGGTTGCAAACGCCTGTGTAATGGTAAATATGGTGACAGCAAGGCTGATTTCTGTTCTGTCCCAACCAAACTCAACACCTAGCGGGATCATAAAAAAACCAAGCGCGGCGAAGGCAAATTGACCGGGGCTTGCGGAAAACCCGAAAATGGATGCTGCAACAATATTCCAGCCATAATAATATTTCGGTGTTTTCATGGCGTTCCCAATTATTTGTGTTTTAAATGGTTTTATCACGCGCAATGGGTTTTAACAAGAAACCAGGCAGGAGCGCCAACGACCGCTATATTAAAACTTGCGTTGGAACCGTATTTTTTTAATGATGTTTCAATAATCATAAAATAACCGTGTCTGGTGAAGAATGCAGGAAAATCAATTTTATCTTTTTAAAACCAAAAGATTTGCACCGCTTTTTATCACACAATTTTTAGGGGCATTTAACGACAACGTATTTAAAAACGCGTTGGTGGTCCTTATTACCTATGATGTGGGTGTGCGTGCCGGTTGGCAGCCGGGTATTCTTGTTTTGATTGCTGCAGGTATATTTATTCTTCCCTTCTTCTTGTTTTCTGCGATGGCGGGTCAATATGCAGATAAGCTTGAAAAATCGGCAATGATCGCAAAGATTAAACTTGTTGAAATTTTTCTCATGATATTGGCGGCAGTGGGGTTTTTCATGGGAAATCTCTATCTGTTGATGGTGGTTCTGTTCATGATGGGCACGCAGTCGACTTTTTTCGGCCCGATTAAATACAGCATTCTTCCTGATCACCTTAAAGAAGACGAATTGATCGGCGGCAACGGTCTTATTGAAATGGGGACGTTTCTCGCCATCCTGTTAGGGACAATTATCGGTGGATTACTGATCATGGCCGATTTTGGCATCGAGATTGTCTCCGCATTGGTGATTTCAATTTCTGTGTTGGGGTATCTTGCGTGTAAAAAAATACCAGAAGCACCGGGGGTTTCCCCTGATCTTGAGATTAATTTTAATTTTATCGGGGAGACTTTCAATATCCTCGCAAAGGCAAAAGCAAAGCGGCGTGTCTTCCTGTCGATATTGGGGATTTCATGGTTCTGGTTGTATGGCGCAACTTACCTGGCGCAATTTCCCACATTTGCCAATGAAATCTTAAAATCAAACGAAGAGGTCGTTACCCTCCTTCTCAGCACTTTTTCTGTAGGCATCGGCATCGGGTCCGTCATCTGCAATAAGCTGGTGAAAGGCATGGTGACCGCCCGGTTTGTACCACTCGCAGCTCTTGTGATGACTTTTTTTAGTGTGGATCTTTATTTTGCAAGTTCCAATGTCGTAACGCCGGATTTAAGTGTTCTTGGTGAATTGTTCGGTGCGCGTGCGTTCCTGTCGGAACCAGCCAACTGGCGCGTGGTTGGAGATTTGCTGGGCATTGCGATCGCAGGCGGCATTTATATCGTCCCGCTTTACGCGATTATGCAGACGGAAAGCGAAGTGCAGGAAAGATCCCGGATTATTGCCGCCTGTAATATATTAAATTCGTTGTTCATGGTCTTTTCGTCGCTGGGCAGTATGGCATTATTGATGCTTGGTTTCACACTCCCTGAAATATTTCTGACCATTGCTATTTTAAATGGGTTTGTTGCGCTTTATATCTGTCAGCTTCTTCCACAGGATTTGGTTCAATCAATCATAAGGACCTTGCTGCGGACTTTTTATCGGGTGGAAATTACGGGACTTGAAAATTACCGAAAAGCAGGAAAAAGGGCGGTGATCATCGCCAATCACACATCGTTTCTGGATGGATTGCTCCTTGGCGCTTTCTTACCGGACCGGCTTACCTTCGCCATTAATACCCACATTGCGGAAAAATGGTGGGTAAGGCCTGCATTTGCTTTTTTTGATTTATTTCCGATTGATCCCACCAATCCTATGGCGACGAAATCGATGGTCAAGAACCTGCAGAAGGACCGCCGCTGCGTCATTTTTCCCGAGGGCCGCATTACATTGACGGGTGCTTTAATGAAAGTATATGAAGGGCCGGGAACAATAGCGTTTCTTGCCGATGCTCCGCTTCTGCCCATAAGAATTGATGGTGCGGATAGAACGGTTTTTTCCAGATTAAAAGGCGTTGTGCGTCAGCGCTGGTTTACAAAAATTACATTAAATATTCAGGAACCGGTGCATTTTGACGTGCCGGAAGGAATGAATGCGCGTGAACGGCGCGGCTGGATCGGTCGTGAGCTTTATGATGTGATGTCAAATGTCATTTTTAACACCAGCAATACTGATAGAACCTTGTTTCATGCGTTGATTGACGCCAAAAAAATGCATGGGGGTAAACATATCATTCTTGAGGATATCGACCGCGCACCCATAAATTATAACAGGCTAATATTAGGGGCATTTGTCATGGGCAGGAAGATCGCCCAAATGACTGAACCGAAAGAGCGTGTTGGCGTGATGCTTCCCAATTCGGTTGCAGCGGTGGTCACCTTTTTTGCTTTGCTTGCTTATGGTCGGGTTCCGGCAATGCTTAATTTTTCAACGGGCCCCGGAAATATGATTGCTGCCTGCAAGGCGGCGGAGATCGAAAAAGTTCTGACATCAAAGAAGTTTGTTGAAATGGCGTCACTTGATGAGGCGGTTGATGCCCTTGGGAAGAACTCGGAGATTATCTATCTGGAGGATGTAAGGGAAGACATTGGCCTTTGGGATAAATTTTTCGGATTTTTACTAAGCCGATCAGCCAGCTTTTTTCATAATAAGGTCGCATCAAAACCAAAAAGTAATGATGACGCGGTTATCCTTTTCACATCCGGATCGGAAGGAACACCAAAAGGCGTGGTGTTAAGCCACAGGAATATTCAGTCAAACCGGTATCAATTAAGCGCACGGGTGGATTTCACACCCAGTGACCGGGTGTTTAACGCGCTACCGATATTTCATTCTTTTGGTCTTACGGGGGGGCTTTTGCTTCCTATTCTTTCGGGGCTTAAAATATTCTTGTACCCTTCCCCGCTGCATTACCGGATTGTACCGGAACTTGTTTATGATACCAATGCGACAATCATGTTTGGTACCGACACATTCTTAAGCGGATATGCCCGGTTTGCCCACGCCTATGATTTTTATTCCATGCGGTATGTGTTTGCAGGGGCGGAAAAACTAAAGCCGGAAACCCGCCGTCTTTGGGCGGATCAGTTTGGTGTGCGTATTCTTGAAGGATACGGTGCCACTGAAACATCACCGGTTCTTTCGACAAATACCGCGATGCAGGCGAAAAACGGAACCGTCGGCCGTTTAATGCCGGGCATTGAATATAAACTTGAAAAAGTTCCCGGCATCGAAGAAGGCGGAAAGCTTTTGGTTAAGGGGCCAAACATCATGAAAGGGTATCTACGGGTGGATAACCCAGGTGTACTCGAAGAGCCGGATGATGGATGGTACGATACCGGTGATATTGTTGAAATTGATGATGAGGGTTATATCAAAATCGCGGGCCGGGCAAAAAGGTTTGCTAAAATCGCCGGGGAGATGGTGTCAATCACCGCTGTTGAAGGCATCGTCAGCGCGCTATGGCCGGATGATACCCATGCCGTGGTGTCGCTTCCCGATGAGAAAAGGGGGGAACAACTAGTCCTCATGACAACATTTTTGGATGCAACAAAAGACGTCATACTGGAAGCCGTTAAGGCCGCCGGTCATTCTGAATTGCTGGTGCCTAGAAACATCCTGCATGTGGACGAAGTTCCCGTGTTGGGAACGGGAAAAACGGATTATGTAGAAGCCCAGAAGGTGGCAGAGCAAGAAATAAAGTCTTAAATTTTTAGCGCTTTTTGCGCCAAAGGCTGTTAATGTCCATTCAACAAAAACAGGGTATGTCAAAATGGATGAAGTAAACGCGAATAAAGCAAAATTGGCGCTCATTTACATGGCAGTCATCATGGCACTGGTATTTTCAGTGTGGAATGTGATGCTTAACAATTTTGCGATAGAAAGAGCCAATTTTACCGGGTCCGATATGGGCGATCTTCAGTCAATTCGCGAATTGCCCGGCTTTCTTGCTTTTACCGCCGTATTTGTTCTTCTTCTAATGAGCGAACAGACATTGGCAATCCTGGCCCTGTTTTTACTTTCTGTTGGTGTTTTTGCCACCGGTTTTTTTCCCAGCAAATATGGCCTTCTTGCCACAACAATGGTGATGTCCGTCGGGTTTCATTATTTTGAAACCATCAATAGCAGCCTGACGCTACAATGGCTGCCACAAAGTGAGGCACCGGCGTTTCTGGGCAGGGTGCTTGGGATAGGTTCGTTTGTTGGACTTATTGCGTATGGTTTGGTGTGGCTTTTTGCTACTTTTCTGCAATTTGACTATGTGATTATTTATTCGGTGGTCGGGCTTATCGGTATTGCGATGGTGATTCATTTATGGATGTTGTTTCCACAATTCCAGTCAATTATTCCGCAAAGAAAAAATCTGTTTCTAAAAAAAAGATATAGTGTTTATTATCTTCTGACTTTTCTTAAAGGCGCTCGTCGTCAGATTTTCATGGTATTTGCAGCGTTTTTGCTTGTGGAAAAATTTGGTTATAGCCTGTCTGAAATAACACTGTTGTTCCTGATTAATAAGGGCGCCAATATTTTTGTTGCACCTTTAATCGGTAAAGTTATTGAAAAAATTGGCGAACGACGGGCGCTGTCAATAGAATATGCGGGCCTCATTGCCGTTTTTACCGGATACGCGGTTGTTGATAATGCGATGATTGCCGCAGGACTTTATATATTGGATCATTTGTTTTTTGCCATGGCGATTGCCATTAAAACCTATTTTCAGAAAATCGCTGATCGCGAGGATATGGCAGGAACCGCCAGCGTCAGTTTTACAATTGATCATATTGCGTCCGTAATCATACCCGTAACTTTTGGAATGGTTTGGATGTATAATCCGTCATTGGTTTTTTATGCGGGTGCCGGCTTTGCCGTGTTGTCGCTTATTGCGGCCAACCTTATCCCGCGTGTTCCCGCGCCGGGTAACGAATTTATCTGGTCTGCCAAAAATCGTGCTGTAAAAACCAATGAAGCTTAATCATCCATCACAATCAGCTTAAGCCTTTGCCCTGCTCTAAGTTGTTGTCCATCCGAAAGGCCATTAAGCGCCGTAAAACGTTCCACTTTGAAATCATCAAATGCCATGTAACGGGCGATGCTTTCGATGGTGTCGCCGTTTTGCACTGTGACAATTTTTATTTTCCGGCCCTTGACCTGATCTGCTTCCGCCTGACTTATTTGGTTAAAACTGTAAGACATCCGCTGAAGCCCTTCCGAAAGGCTTTGATATTTACTTTGTGGTGTTAGCATCAGAAAGTGATAAGCATTGTCGCCTGAATGATGAATAGCCATAAGACGCACAATATAATTTTGATTGTTGAGCGCCATTGTTGTGTACCCGGTCATTGCATCCATTCCATTAACCTGCGTGGTCTGAACGCCTTCCATCGCATTCTCGATTTTGTATGCCGCCCATACTTCCTGCCCGTATTGGGTAATGGTTTTATCTTTCATGCTCGCGCCGGAAAATATAACCGAACTCCCTTCGGCGCTACCCGTGCCCCGCGCCACAACGGCATCAGATGTATTTTGCAGAAGATAATTTTGCGGCACCGTAAATTTCAGCTTCATCACGGGATGGACAAATTCGCGGCCATTGATGATGCCCTGTTTTGGATCATCACCATATCTCATGCCGTCTATCATGCTAAAGTAAAGGTCCTGATTCCTGTCACGTGAATTTGGCGAAATCTGCGTGTTTGCGGCGGCGGTGCGTGCCCGTGCAACCCGGTCCTGTGTATTGGGGTGGGTTGAGAAAAAATCTGATTGTTCCGGTTCATTTGCCCTATTGGCAAGAATAAGCTGTAATTTATGTTCCGCATCCAGCGAACTGAGCATATCCGCGGCGGCATAAGGGTCGTACCCGGCCCGACTGGAGTATCGCACGCCAAGCTCATCCGACTGATATTCCTGATTACGCGAATAGCTCATCAAATAAACCTGCGCCCCCTGACCAAGGCTATCCATAAGCGCGCTATCGCCGGTAACGACACCGGCGAGTACCGTTCCCAAGCCGGCGAACATTTGATTATTGTATCTTTTGGCAGAATGCCGCGCCGTGACATGACCGATCTCATGGCCGACAACCGATGCAAGCGCAGATTCGCTGTTGACCATTGCAAGAATTCCCCTTGTCACATAAACATACCCGCCCGGCAGTGCGAACGCATTTACCAGCGGCGTGTCAAGCACTGTAAAGGTAAACTTATAATCGCTTAATTCTGAATTGGCGACAAGGCTCTGGCCAAGATTATCGACATATGCCGTAAGCTGCGGATCATCATAGGTGCCACCGTTTTGCTGCAATATCGCGGGGTGCTGCTGTTGGCCAATCTGCAATTCTTTTGCCGGCGACATAAAGGGTGTGAAATCCCGCTCCCCGGTCGCAGGGTTTACCGTGGTACATGCCTGAAGCGTCAGGGGCAAGATCACTAAAAGTGTTTTGGATAGTATGTTTTTATAAATTTTATGCCACATTTTCAATTTTCTCTGTCAATAATAACCAGCTGCTCCGGATGGGTCAGATCGATGGATGGTCCATTATAATATTTTAACCAGCCACGAACAATTATATTCTTACCCGCCAAATCGGACAGATTTATGTCCATTTGATCAAACATTCTTTTAACCCTTGTTGGCACGACGATGGTAAAATCCGTTTTGTAATCCTCACCAAAATTTAAATAAGTGTTGCCGCGCACGGTGGCTACTTCATAAACTGTGCCAGAAATGATTTGGAAGCTGTTTGTATAACGGCCACTCTCCTGTTGCGGGCGAATTTGATAATATTCCAATTTCCAGATACCACGTTTTGCCCGGTAAGCGTCCTGCTCAAGCGCGAGCATTTCTTCCACTACACTCCGGTTATCGGCAAAACTATAGACCCGTGCCATGCCGCGTTTTAGCATTTCACCCTGGACCCATGTACCGTCCTCAAGGAACAAATGTGCCAGCAAGCGGCCGTATCTGTCCATCGTCTCTCCGCCGTAAAAAAGGCTTACATGCTTATTTAAGGTCAAATCGCTTAACGTGTCTTTCGCTTCCGGTCCTAAGGGCCAGTCCTTAAAATTTTTACGTCCCAAGGCAATTTTTGGGGCTTGCAAACCGACAAGGCGGACCTCACGGCCATTTTCCAGCGTTAAAGTATCGCCATCTATTACATTAATGACCCGGGATGTGAAAAAATCCTTTTCCGCAGGTTTAAGCCGGGCCATAACATCTTCATTGGCATGGACGGTCAGCGACGGCTGAACGAAAATAAGTAAGAATAATAAAAATCTGCGGATAGGCATGCCTGTATCTTAATCACAGAGGCGTATGGTGTAAATTTATATTGTGGATATATCGGTGCGAAATGATAATAATAAACCATGCCAGATATTTCGTCAGAGTTCTTGTTTTACCTTGTTACCGCCATTGCTGTGATGACAACGGGCATTTCAAAGGGGGGATTTGGTGGTATCGCCATGATGTCGGTGCCGCTGATGTCTCTGGTCATGTCACCTGTTATTGCCGCCGCAATTATGTTGCCGTTACTTTTGGTGATGGATGCGTTTAGTATCTTTGCCTGGCGAAAGAACGCGGCCTGGCATCATTTGATGGTTTTATTGCCGGGGGCCTTGGTAGGCATCATCATCGGCGCTTTATCTGCGCGCTATGTCAGCGAAAATATGGTCCGTCTGATAGTTGGGGTTATCGCAGTAAGTTTCTTTTTTTATAGCCTCATACCGAAGAAGGAGCTTACCGAAATAGAACGCGGCAAAAGTAACAGATTAACGGGCGGCTTCTGGGGTTCTATTGCCGGATTTACCAGTTATATAGCGCATGCAGGGTCGCCACCCTATCACGTATATTTGATTCCAAAAAAGCTGTCCAAAGGTGCTTTTGCCGCTACGGGGGCGTGGTTTTTTGCGATAGTGAACGTTATCAAACTGCCTGCTTTCATAATAACCGGTCAGCTTAATATGGCCACTTTTTATCAGGCACTCGTTTTTGTCCCACTTGTACCTGTCGGTGTTTATTGTGGCCTCTGGCTGAATAAGCGGTTTGACCATGAACTGTTTTACAAAGTAATTATGGCGGCTGTATTGCTTATTGGCCTCAAGTTGATAATTGACGGGCTGTCGCTATTCTGATTGCCTCCCCGGGGCCGGAGTTCTTTTCTTCTTCGTCAGGGGTCTGACATATTTACGATATGCGAGTGCCAGACCGGTCCAGACCATAACCGTGGCAAACAGGGACACCAGTCCCGCAATCGTTTGACCAATGATCCCAAGCGCTTCCCCTGTATGAAGAAAACGAACGTAGGAGCGTGCCTGCCGACCCGCTGAATAATCCTGGAATGGTTCCCATTTGACCGTTTCGCCGTTCGCGCGGCTCAGGTAAAGATCCGCTTTTTTCTGCGGCTCGCCACCAGTGCCGGTATCAATGGAGAAATGCACATTTTCGTCTGTCTCTTTTGGGTAAGTCATAGTGATGGATGTCCAGTTTTCGCGCCGTTCGGCCGCTTTCTGGAACATTGTTTCAAACGGTATAAGCTGATCAAACGTTACCGGTTCGACATCGTTTTCTGCCGCCTGTCCCCTAACCGGGGGCTCTTCGCCCGCGAGGGTATATACAAGCTTGTTGGCCCAGCTGTAATAAAATACCGCCGCAGTGGCAATAATCACAACCAATGGGATGGCCGACCATATTCCCATCACATTGTGCCAGTTAAAATCGCGCGCGCGGGATGAGCGTGTTTTTCTAAAAAACAATACTTTTTTGACATTTTGCCAATTTACTACTCGTGGTATCCAAAGATACATGCCGGATAGAACGATAAACAAGAACATAAGGTTAGCGGCACCTGTGAAAATTCTTGCTGTCGCCCTGCTTTCACCTTCCATGGCAAGCCAACGATGTAACCCCCTAAGTTCGCTTAGATAATATTTTACATCTTTGGGCCCGTTGCCAAGAATTTCGCCGTTATAGCGGTTAATATAGAAATAATCACCGCCACGCACGACGACGGGCGCTTCGGGATTGTTTTCGATTTTAACTGATCTTAAATCCCGCTCGCCCATATTTTCCCTATTCATTGTGATGATTTCATCAATAGGCAGCGCGGGCGCATCGGCGGGCACGGCGGTGTCATAATCACTTTCCGCCCATGCAATAATTTGTCGTTCATAGGTAAGAAGAACACCGGTAACCGACATAATAAAAATAAGAATGCCTGCAAGAACACCGCAAATTAAATGCGGCCAATATATGAGTTTATGAATAGTCATGCACTTGTTAGTTACATTGTTAATATTAATAATAAGTTTATAAGCGAATTATTAATATTAATAATGATTATTAGAAAGTAAAGTACTTTTCTTTCCTAGAGGATATGTGTTTCTTAATTTTGTAATGTATCAATGATAAGTTTCCTGTATCATTATTTATATAAAGGGAACAAAGGAAAATCGAGGATGACCAAAAAAAATTTTGTAAAAAGACGTGATGTTTTAAAAACCGTGCCAGTTGGTGCCGCATTTGCAGTAAGCGGCTGTTCGACGGACAAGGATGCTCAAAACATAGCGCCCGTAACATTTGATCACGGGGTGGCAAGTGGTGACCCGCTTCAGGATCGGGTGATAATCTGGACGCGGGTTAATCCGGTTGACCCCGCTTTTAAAGGCGAAATAGATGTAACCTGGCAGGTTGCAACGAACGAGGATTTTTCAGACATTTTAAAAAGCGGAAAATTCACAACCAACCCAGACAGGGATTTTACCGTCAAGGAAGATGTCACGGGATTGTCCGAAGGAAAAAAATACTATTACCGCTTTTCCGTTGGTGACAAAAAATCGACGGTTGGAGAGACGAAAACATTAAGATCAGGCGGGCTGGATCCCATTCGCCTCGCTGTTGCGTCATGCTCAAACTACCCTTGGGGATATTTTAACGGGTATCGTTCCATTGCCGAAACCGGACCGTTCGATGCGGTTATTCATTTGGGCGACTATATATATGAATATGGCGATGGCCAGTATGGTTCACCTAACGCGGAAAAAATGGGCCGGTTACTTGATCCGCCACATGAAATACTGACCATTGATGATTACAGACGTCGTTACGCTCAATACCGCGCGGACGAGGATCTTCAGGAAGTGCATCGGAAATATCCCTTCATCGTTACGTGGGATGATCATGAATTTGCCAATAATGCCTATATTACGGGGGCCCAGAATCATAGCGAAGATGAAGGCGACTGGCAAACAAGAAGGCGCGTTGCAACAAAAGTCTATATGGAATGGATGCCGGTTCGTGTCACAAACAGCGAACTGCCGACGGTAAGGTCGTTTGAATTTGGAAAGCTGGCGACACTTGCGATGCTTGATACGCGAATTGTCGGACGCGAAAGACCACTTGAATATGGTCGTGACGTTGAAATGATTGAAGTTGACGGGCCAAACGGTAAAGAAATGAAGCCGGATTATGCTGCGTTTCACAAGCGGTTGGAAACGGAAGAAAGATCACTTCTGGGTAGTGCGCAGGAAGCATGGCTTGATAAAACACTGGAAAAATCAAGCAAAGATGGCATTCCCTGGCAAATACTTGGTCAACAAATCATCATGAGTTACCGTCCTGAGCCACCATTATCAAATGTCTTTACACCGGAAGAAATACTCGCTTTACCACCCGGCGAGCAACGCAGCATTAATGTTGCCGAGGAATTTGGCGGTTATTATAACCCGGATGCATGGGACGGATATCAACCGGCCCGCCGCCGGGTGTTTGACATGTTTGAAAAATATCCCGGAAACCCAATTGTTCTGACGGGTGATACGCACTGTGGTTGGGCAATGTCACTTACAGATAAAAAAGATGGTAAGCATTACGGCGCTGAGTTCGCGGTGCAGGGTGTAACATCACCCGGGCGTGGCGACAGGATTGGTAGAGTTGCGCAAGTGGAGCAGGCTTACTACGACCATCTGCCGCACATGGCTTATGCCAGCATATTGGGGCGCGGATATATGACGCTTGAAATCAATGCTCATGACACCGTAACCAATTGGCATTTCGTATCAACGATTGAAAGCAAGGACTTTACAACGGAAATACGAAAATCCCTGAAATATACCGCTGGGGATTGTGCTGATGGACAAGTGACGCTGGAGGATGTAACATCCTGAACGACTTTAATCGTTTAAAGGTTTGGGAATGTTAAAAAAAATTATTATCCTTTTCTTTCTGACTGGTTGCGCGGCCTTTGCGCAACAGTCGGAAACACTGGAAGAATATAGAAATTATCTTCAGGCAGTTTTGAAGACAGCGCCAAATGAACAAGTTGTGTCAGAATTTTATCGACGGTCATTTGCCTTTTGGCGGGCCAATAAAATTGACTATAACAACGAGCCGGATAAATTTAGCAGCACAATGGCCCTCTATCATCAGGGGCGCGACAAATTTCCCCGTGACCGATCAATAAAACTGGATCGCTTTGAAGATACTATCGATATGTTCAGGCGTTTTGACCGCAGGGATAGATTGCCTGACAATCCCATCCTTTTTGTTGGCAGCTCAAGCATAGTTTTTTGGGAAACGGCGGTGTCATTTCCGGAGTACCCGGTCATTAACCGCGGTTTCGGTGGTGCCAGTCTGCCGGAAATAATGTATTATTACGATGATGTCATCAAGAAACATAACCCATCAATGATGGTTGTTTATTGTGATATCGACGTGGAAAATGGAAAATCGCCTGACTTTGCGGTTGATGCATTTAAAACCCTGATTGAAAAGGTTGAACAGGATTTCTCCGATATTCCGGTTTTACTATTATCCATGAAACCAACATTGGTTGACGATATTCTTGGAAGAGACGTGCGTAAAAATAAAATGATTACCAATCAGAAACTGAGCGAATATGCCGACAGTAAAAATAATATCTACTATATTGATATTACCACCCCGATGATGGCGAATGGAAAATTGAAAGACGATATTTTTATAGCCGACGGAATGCATCTGAACGCCAAGGGCTATACATTGTGGGACCCGGTCATTCGAAAAATGATCAACAATATACGAGAGTAAAATAATGATTTCCCCGGTCGGCGTTGATTTTAGATAAATTTCCAAAGCGGAGATATATTTGTGAAAAAGGCCAAAGAAAAATTTGTTCCCAGTGAAGAACAGATGGCGCTTATGCCGGATGTTTCCGGTAATGATGTCAATGGCCTTGGGGAGACGGAAATCAGGCGCCCATCACCAATTTACTGGCAAACACCGGAGCTCACGCCCTTTGGCCCGCTTATGCAATTCTTTGTCGATCGTGCACCGCGGGATGAACATCTTTACAAAACACAAATGAAAACCGATGAAATCCGGGCCAGAACAGTGCCGCCGGTTTCAAAAAAGCGGGTTGAAAAGGATGCGGTCGACTGGTCGCAACTGGTTAAGGAAGTTGGTTTTGAAAGCGGCGCAGTTGCCGTTGGCATCACTAAAATGCGGCCGGAATGGATTATTGATACGTTTGACGTCCCTTATGAAAATGTGGTGACCATTGGGGTTGCCATGGATTTTGAAAACCTAAAAACGGCACCAGATGTTCCTGCTGCTGCGGAAGTGGTGAAACAATATGGGCGTGCGCATCTTGTGACACATTCTATCGCCGCATGGATTCACGAACAGGGCTGGAATGCGGTCTCATATGGCGGGTCAAATAATGTGCCCATATTGCTTATTCCGCCGGCCATCGAAAGTGGCCTTGGCGAACTTGGTAAACATGGCTCGTTGATCAACCGCGAACAGGGTTCCGTTTTGCGTCTGGGCGGCCTGGTAACGGATATGCCGCTGGAATACGATAGTCCGGATGAATTTGGTGTGGATGATTTCTGCCTGAACTGTAAAGCCTGCCAGAATGCCTGTCCGCCGGAAGCAATCCACAGTGAAAAGAAAATGGTCCGGGGCATAGAAAAATGGTATGTGGATTTTGACAAATGCCTACCATATTTTAATGAGCATACGGGCTGCGGGATCTGCCTTGCCGTCTGCCCGTGGAGCAGACCGGGTGTGCCGGAAAATCTTATTAAAAAGATCGCAAAAAGAAAATATCATAAACTTTAAAATGATCCTTTGAGCCGAATTCTAAAGCGTTTATCATAAAATTGCTCTCTATCTTCAATAAATGAAATTAACCCAGACGCCCGATTGGGATCATAAACCGTTCGCAGCCGGTCCTCATTGGCGTTAACCAGATTATCCACGGATCCGATCAGCACCAGACCATCAAATATTCGGTAATTGATGCTAAAGCTTATATACAAACGATCATGATCTGATTGGATAAACTGGTCTATCAGTTTATTTTGGGTTGGCCCATAATACCAAAACTGAAAGCTGTAACCGAGACCCATTTTTTCAAAATCCTGCCTTAAAATACCCGTTGCGACATATTTTTCTGTGTCATTAAAAATGCGCTTTTCATCGGTAAACGCATCCGTGGTCTGTGTATCGAAATATTCAAACTGACCGTCAAGAACGAGATTTTCAAGTCCGATGAAGCCAAATTTAAGACTGGTGCTGACACCTATCGTGTTTCGTGTGGCAGTACCCACATTACCGACACCGGCAATATTAGGTCCGACTTCAATAAATTCAATATGATCAGATATTCTTTCATGTTTCAGGCTTAGTTTAATGTGTCCTTGGTCGTTGGATAGTTTGCGTTCGTAGGACGTTTCAAACATCCATGTTTTCTCAGGGACCAAATCCCGATTACCGCCGATTAGGGTATTATCATCGTTGATGGACGATGCAAAATCATTGAAATCAAGTTGCGATACATCCCGTCTGATTGAAAACTGAAATTGGTTTTTCTTCGTGGGCTTATACCTTAGATCAAAAGAAGGTTTTAAATATGAAAATGACTTAGAGCGATCACCATTCTCCCTTTCCTGGGTAATTTTGGAATATTCAAATTTAATCTCGCTATCGAATTGAATTTGCGGGTTAAGCGAAGTGGAGTAGTTTATAAAACTCTCGTTCCGTGTTTCCCTAACGGTCACCATATTTGCCGGGTCCAGTCCCGCGGTAACGCGGTTAAGGCTTAATTCATTTCCAAATCCGATCTCCCCAACATTATTTAAAGTTGCTGTTATAGATGGTCGGAAAATCGTTTCGACGGCATCACTTTCAAAGGTCGTATCGCTGTCAACCGATGGCATCTCAGCGTCAATCAAAGCGTCGCGAACTTGACGGGTTTTGGTGTTTGACCGTGAAAAAAGGCCGATAATTTTATAGTGCCAATTTGATGAAAAGCGCCCGGCATAATCGCCGCCGGCTTCGAAGCCGGGTTTGTCGGTGTTGATCTGAAGCAGCGATGAGCCGTTGAGTACACTTTCTCCGTCAGGGTTAAATTCTGCAACCTGACCATTCCAGTCGTTTGAAGACCGTGATTTGCTTGTTTTGATGTTCAATCTTAATTGATCTGTCTCGGAAACGCGGTATGCGATATTGGCTGATAACGATCTATCATGAAAATATTGCTCTCCAACATCGCTGATGAACCTTATTTTCCTTTGTTCATCGTTTAAAATAGTGTCATTGCGAAATTCATCGGTAATATATCCGGATTGCGCGGCCTCAATAAAATAATCGACACGTCCCGCGCTACCGCTATAGGAAACTGAACCAAGTGGAAACAGCCGCCCACCCGGCAAAATACGTGTTCCGATATCAAATGTGCCGCTACCGCTATTCTCCTCCGCTACGAGCACGACGTTTAATAAGGATTCCTGGCTTGAAATCTTAATATCCGGTGAACTGCCACGAATGATTTCGATGCGAAGCACCCGGTCCGCTGAAATACGCCCAAGAGCGGCTTCACTGTCAATGTTTTTTCCTGATAGCCTTTTTCCGTTGATAAGAACACCATCGTCATTATTTGCAAAACCCCGATCGTTATTGTCATCATTTCGACTGAGAATAACCTGACCTCCGGGTATTTTTGTCGCAAGATCAAGCGCTGTTACAACATTAACGATCTGTGATAAATAATGTTTATCATAAACGGTGACGGCACCTTCCTGTGCGGACGCGATGGGGGCGAACAAAAAAATAAGAAGACCGACAGGTCCGATACGCATAACGGTTTCTCCAACAGAAATATTGGAAAAAGCATAACCACACCGGAGGTTTGTGAAAGGGCATTGCAGCGAAGAGGTTATTTGATGCAGTTAACGGGGATTAAATTGGTGTCGATTAAAAAATTCCTCAATCTTCTTGCGACCGTCTTTGCTGACAGGTCGCGTAACATCATTCTTAAGGCGTACCAGATATTTGCTGTTTTCTGCCTTTTCAATTGATGTGATAAAGTTAAGCCGCACGATGGTTGATCGATGAACTCTTGAAAATTGTTCTTTAGGCAATGTTTCTTCAAACGAACTTAACGATTGACGAACAAGATAGTTTTCGTCATTTGTATGAACCCGGCAGCAATAATCCTCAGCCTCAATCCATTCGATATTATCAATGGCAACGGATGATTGGCGCCCGGTGGTTTTTAAAAGCAGGTAATTCGGGCGATTATCGTGCTGTGTTCCTTTTTCCGGCGTAACACCAAGAAGTTGACGAAGAGCGAACACACCAAGCAGTAGCCAGTAATACAGAAAATCAATAATCGTCCACATAATGAAAAAGAATAAAAAGGCTCCATATCTTGTGTTTTCAGCCTCAAGAAACGGGCTAAAGTTGCTGCTGATGATAAAAAACCAGCCGGCGTGAATGGTCAGGATGAGAAAACAGAGCAGCCCGTGGCGCGCAATCCACAAGGGGATCGGCTGTTCTACGATTGGATGGCGATGATCAAATTTATTCAAAATCTGCCCGAACAGAACCCATGGTCCCCACACCCCTGTTTGCCAGATCAGGACACTGATGAACGGCTCCGCGTATGGTGCTGGTAATACGCGAACATAAATTATGAGCGAGAACGCAACGATGATTAAAATGGTGCCGATTAAAACAATCTGGAAACGGCTCATGATTTATCCCTTCACAGATGCTCTAAAATAGTCGTTCATAACAGCTGCTTTTAGCATAAAAGTAAAAAAACATACTCCGTGCTATTAATTTGGTGGCGGATTAAGGCTGAAGGAATCAACCACTATTTTCCATTCGCCTGTTTCCTGCCGTTTCCAGATGGAAGCATATTTGCCATGCTGTTTTTTTATGGTCCCGTCATCCTGCTTTGTATTTATGGAAAAAAGTCCCCAAGTGTATCCCATATCGCCTGAAATGTCGCCAGCCTCCGGTTCCCAGGTAACAGTCGTATTGGGTTTGTCACCGGCATCACGAAGGACCGCTTCCAATCCCACCTTCGGCGCTTCGCCTGGGGGCAGCGTGACCGCGTCCTCTGCCAGATATTTGGCAAATGCATTATAGGTGCCATGTTCTAATCGGTATTTCACAAATTCCCGATCAAGGGCAAAAAGCATTTTCACACTGTCTTTTTCCTGGGCCATTGCGGTGATGGGCATGATAAAGATCGCCGCGAGAATAAATTTTACCAGTCGCATTTTCTTCTCCTTTAATATGGTGTGATGGTTGACGTTAACATAATAATTCACTCAAACAACACACGATTTTAAAAGGGTATGGCTGAATTATGGTTAACGGCTACTGCCTTGACAAACCTCGTTCAAATGGTACCATTTTTCGTGAGTATATTGTTATTGGGCAAAAAAGGGAGGATAAAATGAGCGGTGCAATAAATTAAGGTTGGAAGTATCCACCAATATATCTATTAAAAAACAATCATTTATCAACAAAGTAAAAGGAGTAGACAATGAGTGGCGCAGTTACTTAATATTCAGTCTAACTAAGTTAGAAAACGAATCTTTAACAAAAAAACACCCTGGAAAATATGGTTAACGCTTATCTTTTCAGGGTGTGTTTTTTTGTCTTTGACCAAATAGCATGACCTGTTTGACACATGGCTTGTTTCCTGCTTATTGTCTAGTCTGTAATAAATATTGGGAGAATGTTATGTCGGCTGTCAAAAAAAGCCTTTTCATATTATCGGTGTTGATTTTCGTCGTATCCTGTAGCGCGGAGCAGGAAACCGCACAAACAATGGACGACGCGGAAGTCATGCATCAATCGCAGAATGTGACCATCTATCGTGATCAGTGGGGTGTTCCGCATATCCATGGTAAAACAGACGGGGATACCGCCTTTGGCATGGGATATGCGCAGGCCGAGGACAATTTCAATCAGCTTGAGTTGGGCTTTATCATGGGTATCGGGCGCTCCGCAGAAGTGCTGGGCGAAGAAGCGTTGCTTGCGGATTGGGTTGTACATTCATTTGAAAATAACGAGCTCTCGATACGTGATTATGAAAATGCAAGTCCAGCGGTAAAGGCGCTGCTTGATGGGTATGCGGCGGGCATCAATTATTATATTGAAACACACCCGGATCTTGAAGTCAGACTGCTTAATCATATTGAGCCCTGGTATTCGCTGGCGCTTATTCGCCGCTGGTACCATTTGGGTGGCTTTCTGGGCCGTCTTCGTTTTTCAACAGAGGAACGCACCGCAGCCTTTGAAGCGATTAATGGTGAAATGCTGACCATGGCGCAGCTGGAAATACCGGAATATGACCCGGAAGACAGAAAGGAATTTGGCTCAAATTCCTGGGCGGCAAATGGCCCTAAGATCGAGGGGACAGGATCATACCTGTTTATAAATCCGCATCTTCCGGCCTTTGGGATTGGTCAGACATATGAAGCGCATATGATATCGGACGAAGGATGGAATTTTACCGGATATGCCAGATTTGGCTATCCGGTTCCCTATATTGGCTTTAACGAAAATCTTGGCTGGATGAGCACTGATAATTTCAGCAACCAGGAAGACAGCTGGATTGAGCATTTTGATGATCCGGAAAGTCCGCTTTCCTACCGCTATGGTGACGGTACACGTAAAGCAACCGAATGGACCGGTGAAATAAAAATAAAGGGCGGTGAAGTGCGCACGGTCAAATACCGTAAAACGCACCATGGTGCGGTGGTTGCCATGCGGGACGGCCAATTTCTTTCAGGCATGATGGCACGTTACGATGAACCGGGCTGGCTTGATCAATGGTACAATATGGGGCGTGCCGGAAATATTGATGAATTTACCAAAGCAATCGAACCGCAGGCAATGCAATTCGGCAACATCATGTATGCGGATCGGGATGCTAATATCTGGTATATTTATAATGGTGCCGTTCCTATCAGAACCGAAGGCTTTGACTGGAACACGGCCGTTGATGGAAGCAATCCCGATACGGATTGGAAGGGATACCATACGCTTTACGAACTCCCGCAGGTTAAAAACCCTGTTTCCAATATGATGCAAAACACCAATACAACGCCATTTATGGTTAGCATGTCGGAAAGTGATGCCAGAGAAGAAAATTATCCGACCTATATGGTGCGTGAAGGCGATAACGCAAGAAGCCGCAACGCAAGGCGTATTTTACACAAACATGAAACATTTGATTTTGCGACTTGGGAATATGAAAGCCTTGATACGACGATGATGGAATGGAATGTATCAAAACCACTTATTATGGGTGCCTATGCGTCAACTTCTGCGGCCAACCCGGCGCGCGCGGAGAAGCTGGCCCCGGTAATTGAAATGTTGGATGCGTGGGATGGGGTGGCCTCACTCGAGACACCGGAGCCAACAATTTATGTTGATTGGTTTGAGGGACTATACAGACCAAAGCCGCGTGGCTATGAAGCGTCTGACGAGGAAATAATGGTGGCACTTGAGCAGGCGATGGATAAACTGGTCGAAGACTGGGGAACATGGCAGGTGACCTGGGGTGATATGAACCGGTCACAAAGACCGCCACTTGATGCCAGTGGTAATCCGATTTTTGATGATAATGCGAAAAGCATTGCGACCCCCGGTGTGCCGAGCTGGTCCGGCGGCAGCCAGATTTCGTTTAACATCCGGCGGGAAGGTTTGATCCGTCGCTACAAAACTGGCGGTAACAGCTACACAGCCATTGTTGATTTCCCAAATGACCGAAGCGTGAAAACAAACGCCAAATCGGTTCATGTGTTTGGGGCTAGTGCCGATCCGAATTCACCCAATAATATGGATCAGGCAGCGTTACTTGCAGCAAAAATGTATAAAAAGGCGTGGTTATACCTTGATGATGTAAAAGCAAATGCGGCCCGATCCTATCATCCGGGTGAGGAATAAAGCGATGAAAAGATGGATATTCTTTACTATGGGGATTGGAAAATGAAATATTTTGTCTCGGTTTTATTCATGTTTTTGTTCGTGTTTTCAGGTGCGCAGGCGCAGAATTCCCTACCGGAAGATTTTGATGCAACAGTTCTGGAAAATATGAAAAAATGGCATGCACCCGGATTGGGTCTGGCGATCGTCAGAGACGGTCAGACTGTTTTGGCGAAAGGCTACGGCGTAAAGTCATTTAAAACGATGGAACCTGTAAATGAAAATACGCTGTTTCAGGCAGGATCAACGACAAAAGCCTTTGCCGCCATGTCAATTGCGATGCTGATTGATCAGGGAAAAGCAAACTGGGATGATCCGGTGATAAAATATATTCCTGAATTCAGGATGGAAGACAAATATGTCCAAAACCATCTGACCATTCGGGATGCCCTTAGCCACCGGAGTGGCGTTTCATATCTTTCCAACCTGAATTTGTTTTTTGGCAAAAACCTGTCCGAAACATGGGACATGATGTCAAATAATGGGCAGCAGGCCAGTTTCAGGGAAAAATGGGATTATAACAATACGACCTTCGCGTTAAGCGGCAAAGTGGTGGAGCGGATAAGCGGGCTTCCCTTTCATGAATTCGTCAGACAAAATATTCTTGAGCCGTTGGGAATGAAGAATAGTGTTATGCTCGATGAAGAAGTGCGGACAAGTGGAAACCGCGCGCAGGCGCATCAGCACTATGAAGGTACGGACTATGAAATTCCTTATCCATACATAGAATATACAAAATCAGCAGGCATGCTGAATTCAACGCCTGTCGATATGACGAAATGGATGAAATTTTTGCTAGCCAAGGGGGTCTGGGAGGGCAAGAGGCTTGTTTCTGAAGAACATATCGAAGAGATGCTGAAGCCTCAAATGCTTCTTGAACCAAAAGATATATATCCGGCGGCGGCGAGTTATAACCACAATTACTATGCTTATGGCCTGGCCTGGTTTGTGCATGATTATAAAGGACAAAAAATAGCAATGCACACCGGCAGTATTGACGGCATGGTGGCTATTATCGGAATTTTGCCGGAGCAGAATATAGGCGTCTATGTTTTCATAAACAGTGATCATATTGAATACCGACATGCGCTTATGTATTCCGTGATTGATATTCTTTTAAATAACGAACGGACAAACTGGTCAGAAAAACTGTATCAGGTTTATCATCCTGAAAATGGAGATGCGTATGAGACAGCAATGGCCCACCCCGATATAAAATCGGAAGACCTTATTGGCACATATAAGCTAAAGGGTACTTACCCTCTAATAATAAAGGAAATAGATGGTGTTCTGAAAGGGTATCTGGGTATTCAGGTCACGGAAATTGAACAGCAAAGTGATGGCCGCTTCTTGCTGATTGATCCCGAAACAAGGGAAATACCGCGGAAAAACTTTTTGACCGTGACCGTCAATGAAGATGGTGATGTGAAGAACGTTTCCTTAAGTGGGATGACGTTTGAAAAACAATAAAGGTCGCTAACCGACACGCCCGTAAAAGGTCATGCTGGCGCTTTCGGATATGGCAATGTTTGGTTCTGAATTATAGGCAAACACGACCAGCATGCGGGTTTTCCCGCCGATTGTTGGGGTTACTCTGTGTATTGCGTTACGCCCACGAAATAAAACCAGTGTTCCTTCGGGCATAGTCAATGTCTTGACCGTGGCCTTTCCGTCAAGGATGTTTTCAACCGCGTCAACATTCATTTCACCCTTATCGGCATCACGGACATTTTCTACATATTCAAACACGCCACCCGCTTCGGGTGTTTGTATCATCAGGGTTGCCGCAAAAGACGAATTGTCAAAATGCCAGCCAAGTTCCCTGCCCTCGTCAGCATAATGTAAGTTTATCGAAGACAGGCTATCGGCATAATCATAAAGATTTTCTTCTCCCAAAACATTGCATAGGAATTCTCGAAAAATTTCGCTGTCATAAAGAACATGCAAGGGGGACGAATGTGGGATTTGATCATCGGTAATGCATCCCTTGGATGAGATTACTTCCCTGTTTCTTGGATGATCAAGCGGATAATTCGGGTCGGGGTCGGTTAAATAAACATTATGTTTTTGAGCGCAGAAATAAGCTTTATGCTGATTTTGTATTCCTTCGGCCCGCACTTGGTCCACCACGACGGGCAGAAGAAATTCTTCAAGGACCAAAACACCATTTTTATCAACGGTATGCTTGCAGCTCTTCTGAAACTCCTCACTCTCAATGGGGTGTTGATTAATATTTACTACTTCGTTTAAATCCATTTCTATCTACAATATTAATCTACTATGGCCTGATAAATCATCGCGTTTAGTTTTTCGGCGTCATCCATATTTCGTGCTGGGATGAGCTGCGTCAGATAAACCATAACCATTTTTTCTTTCGGATCGACCCAATATGTCGAATGATAAGCACCGCCCCAACCGTAATTGCCTTCTGAGCCGGGCTCGCCATAAGCCCCAAGATCGGTGATAATCTGAAAGCCCAGCCCGAATTTACGTCCCGTTCTGAAATCGGGGATATGGCCAATATGGTTTTCGGTCATAAGTTCAACAGTTTTCGGGCTCAGTATTCTTACACCATTTAGTTCACCGCCGTTCAGCAGCATTTGCAAAAACATTCCGTAATCTTTGGCGGTTGATAAAAGCCCGGCACCACCGGAATAACTTTTACGGGGTCCGTTTAGATAGTGTCCCTGCCCGATGTGCGCGGCACCGATCAATTCACCGGGGTTCGGCGCAGCGACGCTTTTGCCATCAAATGAAGAATACACTTTGGCAATGCGGTCTTTCTTTTCTTCGGGTAGGTAAAAATAAGTGTCGTTCATGTTAAGCGGCTTTAAGATGTTGTTGGTGATAAAATCATTTAGCGTTTCACCTGAAACAACTTCAACCACAACCCCTAGAATATCCGTATTATAACCATATACGAAAGCTTCCCCGGGTTGCATTGCATTGGGTAACGCTGCCATCCGTCTAATGGTTTCCCTGACGGGTTCATCGCGGTCGGCAAAATACCAGCCCTGAATACCCGCCGCCTTCCACGCTTCCGCCCCGGGGCCCATACCATAATCAATCCCGGCTGTATGTGTCAGCAGGTCACGAAGCGTTATTTGCCTTTTTGCCGGAACGACATAAAAGCTGCCTTCGCCGTCCTGCACGGCAACGGTGGTTTCTGCAAATTCCGGAAGGTATTTTGCGAGGGGATCATTGATCAGTAATTTTCCCTGCTCCTGTAATATCATGATAGCGACACTGGTGAGTGCCTTGCTCTGTGAGGCAATGCGAAAAATGGCATCATTTTGCATTGGTGCCTGTGCTTCCCGGTCACGCCAGCCAAATGATTTATGATAGGCGACTTCACCGTTTCTCGCGACATAGACAACTGACCCCGCCAGTTTTTCCTGATCAACATATTCCTGCATGACGGCGTCAATTCGGGACAGTCTTGCCGGGTCCATTTTGTGACCCGGTTTTTCACAGGCCGTAATCAGGATTGCAATCGGAACAATCGCGAAGAATATTATTCTTTTAATATGTGACCTCATTTTAAAACTCCCCTTTTAAAAATATAGTATTGTTTTACGGGCTTACCTTATGTCCCAAAAGCCCTTCCTAACGCGTTTCTGTGAGCGCCAGTTTAATGGCAAACCCCACAAAAATGGTGCCTGCTGCACGATTAAGGTATGTTTGCGCCTTGTCGGACCTTTTCAAAAAATCGCCTAGCGACCCTGCGAGATAAGCGATTGCAATAAACACAATCAGGAACGCTGCGATAAATGATGCCGCAAGTTCAACGGTCTGCCGCGCGATGGCACCAAGTGACGGATTGATAAACTGTGGAAAAAACGCAAGAAAAAATACAGCTATCTTCGGGTTGCTGATATTCATGATAATGCCGCGCCGGTAAAGCGTCAGATAGCCTATACGCGTGCTCTTTTTCTTTGGGATTTTTGATCCCGATGCTCTAAAAGCCCCCCAGGCAAGATATAAAAGATAACAGACGCCAAATATTTTAAGTGCGGCGAATGCATATGCGGAAGACGTGATGATTACTGTGACGCCAAATATCACCGCTGCCGTATGACACATGATGCCGGTTAGCAAACCGAGTGTCAGACAAATACCGGCAAGTGGCCCTTCCAGAGCGGATTGGGTCAGTAGAAATAAGTTATCCGGCCCCGGCACCAGTGCTAGAATAAAAGATGCCGTGAATATTGCCATAAGCACTTCGGTAGAAACCATCTGTATTCTCCTTCACCTTCTTTAATACCATAGACCGTCAGGTCATAAAATCAACTGCTCTCTTTTTTTGGAAATCCCTCTGGCTTGCAGTTTTTATAACGGTATGTCATTGTGATGTTGAAATAAATAAGGGAGCGATACAATGAAAAATATTTTAGCGGCACTATGCTTTATTATGTTGTCCTTAAATGTTTTTTCTGTCAGTGCGCAGGAACTGAATCTGGAAAAGAAAGGGCCGGGTTTTCATAAGCTGGTCGCGATGCACCCCGATGGAACGTATCAATATTATGTCATCAATATCCCCGAAGGGTATGATGATAGCAAACCGACCCCTCTAATTCTGGGTCTTCATTACGGGTTTAGGCCCGCGGAAGGATCAACAATCCCGGATCCTTACTGGTCAGAAGGATTTTTTAAAAAAATTTATGAGCAGGCGTTCAAGCCCTTAAACGCGATATTCCTGGCAGCGGATTCGGTCAATGGAAACTGGTCAACGCCGGAAAATGAAGAAGCGGTTATGCGGTTATTGGATAGCGTGATCGCCACATATAATATTGATCCGCGCAAAACGATCGTCACCGGTTATAGTATAGGCGGGTTCGGCACGTGGCATTGGGCATCAAAATTTCAGGACCGCTTCGCCGGCGCTATTCCCATTGCGGCTAACCCGACAGATATGAACCGCGTTCGCGAAGAGCGAAAATTAATCGAAGCCGATTGGAAAATACCGCTTTATGTCATTCACTCGCGCGTGGATGGCTTGATCGATATGGAGCCTACTGAACAATATGTTCATAAGCTGAAAGCAGAAGGGAAGGACGTTACCTTCCAAATATTGGAAGTCATCACACATCACCAGGAAAATCTTCTACCGGAGCCAATGGGTAAAACAGTCCCATGGATAAAGCGTGTCTGGGAAAATGCGGAGTGATATTGGCGGGCCTTAAAAAATGACTTGGGCCATTCTTCTTTTTGTAACGTTTCTGGCGTCGGCAGTTCAGTCGGCGACCGGCTTTGCATTTGCCATGATCGTGGTGCCGGCTTATCTGCTGTTGCTTGGTAGTGCAGATGCGGTGCAGATGACTATTATTCTGTCAGTTGTCATGTCGCTTAGCCACCTGCCAAAGCTCCGCTCAAATATACCTATGGATATTTTTAAATTCCTTGCGATTGGGGCGCTGATCGGGTTTCCGGTCGGGCTTTATATTTATAGCCGCATTGATCTGACAGTATTAAAGGCAATGGTTGCTATATTTGTCATAATGATCAGTGCACAAAATGCATGGGCAATGTGGCAGCGAAAAAAACCAAAGAAAACCAAAGCCGGAAAAACTCTTTATCTTACAGGGTTTGTTTCCGGAATTCTCGGTGCCTGTCTGGCAATGCCGGGCCCGCTCGTCATGCTTTATTTATCAAGAACTACCTTAAGCAAAGATGAAATCCGGGCCACCATGATATCATTTTTTGTTTTTGCCTATATCGCGATCTTGGTTTTACAGATGGTCGTCATCGGCATAGCAAAAGAAACATGGGTAAACAGCGCAACGATGATTCCCGCAGCTCTTTTGGGCGTTCTGGCGGGGCATCAACTTTCGAAAAAAATTGATGAGCGACTTTTTAGGGAAATTATTCTTTCCATTTTGATCTTAACCGGCGTTATGATGTTGATTAACTTATAGATAGAGAAAATATCGAATGTTAAGCAAAAAATTTCCCAGAGCGATGCTGGCACATACGCCAACCCCGATCGAAAAACTTCCCCGGCTGAGTAAATTACTTTCAGGACCGAATATTTATGTGAAGCGGGACGACTGCACGGGCCTAGCTTTTGGGGGAAATAAGGCAAGACAGCTTGAATATTATATAGGGGAAGCGCTCCAGAAGAAAGCGGATACAATATTAATTACAAGCGCTGTACAGTCCAATTATTTGCGGTCCGCAGTTGCTGCCGCGCGAAAATACGGACTGGATATTGAAGTGCAGCAGGAAGAACGCGTGCCCGGACAACCTTCGGAATATTATAAATCGGGAAATGCTTATCTGCTTAAATTAATGGGTGCGAAGCTCCATCATTACCCTGTCGGGGAAGACGAAGAAGGGGCAGACAATGCAATGTATGATCGTGCGGAAGTTTTGCGTAAAAAGGGAAAAAGACCTTATGTAATCCCGCTCGCTGGAACGCATACGCCGCTTGGGGCGTTGGGGTACGTTGACTGCGCCGAGGAAATTTTATCGCAGCTATCGGATGGATCGATATGGATTGATGCTTTCATAACGGCGTCAGGAAGCGGGACAACCCACACCGGCCTGCTTGCGGGGCTGCGGGCGCGAGGTTCCAAAATTCCTGTTCACGGTATTTGTGTACGCCGGGATCAAAAATCTCAATCGGAACGGGTGCTAAAGAAAACCAACGAGGTCGGGAAAATGATCGGTCACGAAAATCTGATCAGTGAAAAAGATATTCTAATAACCGATGCGACATTATCACCGGGATATGGCCGATTGAATGATCAGGTAAGGGAAGCGATTAATCTTGCAGCGCGTGAGGAAGGGTTGCTCGTTGATCCTGTTTATACCGGAAAAGCACTGGCGGGTCTTATCCATCTGATCCGGACGGGTAGATTCTCTAAATCGCAGAATGTTATGTTTATTCACACTGGCGGCACACCCGCACTTTTTGGCTATCCTGATTTAATTGAATAAATTCAACTGGATATGCCGGGGAACATGAATTCTGTTTTAATGTATGAAAATTTAGGCTATTTAGGATTATAGAGCTTGATTTTATCAGGTGGGCTATTGCTTTAGGGTTCTGGCCAATCGGGGTGGGGAATATTTAAGCCAATAAGAATAGGGTTTTAGTGTAGAATGTGTCCAGCTATTGTGGAAGACGGACACCAAAGGGGATTTATCATCCCCATTGGTGGTGCAGAAGATAAAGAATCCAATCCGTCTATTTTAAAAAAATTTACAGAAATATCCGGTGGAAAAGATGCGAAAATAGTGATCATCCCGACGGCATCGCGGTTAGATGATACAGGTGAACGCTACGAAGAAATATTTAGCAAAATTGGCGCGGGTGAAGTTAGCCATATTGATATTACAAGCCGGGAAGACTGTAATAATCCTGAATTTGCCAGCCGCTGCGAAGAAGCTTCGGGAATTTTTATTACCGGCGGTAATCAGCTTCGACTTGCAACCATTCTGGGCGGTACCGCCGTGGCACAGGTGATCAGGACGGCAAATGCCAGAGGTGTTCATGTCGCCGGAACGTCTGCAGGCGCTTCTATTATGTCCGAACATATGATTGCCGGGGGTGATTCAAACGAAGCCCCAAAAGAAGGCGGCGCCATACTGGCGCCGGGTCTGGGGCTTACCAACGCGATGATTATTGATCAACATTTCTCGGAAAGAAACCGTCTTGGTCGGTTGTTGTCTGCGGTTGCTTTTAATCCATTCCTGATGGGAATGGGCATTGATGAAGATACGGCAGCGTTTATCGGCCCCGATAACGTGTGCGAAGCTATCGGAAGCGGTACGGTAACCATTGTTGATGGTGGCGATCTTACTTATTCTTCGGCATATGGCACAGACAATCGCCGCGCGCTTGGGCTATTGGGACTTAAACTTGATATCCTGCATGAAGGGTGTCTTTATAATTTCAACATTCGGGAAGCTTTCCCGCCACTTGAAGATCGCCAAAATATCTGCAAAATATAATATGGTATAAAAAATGAGAGGGACTTAGATGAAAATATTGAAAACAAACCTTTATTTAGGGCCTAATCAGTACGCAAAATTTAAGGTTATCCGCCATATTATGGATATTGGTATCCTCGAAGACTGGCCTTCCGCCAAAATAGGATCAAATTTTATTGATGGTTTGATTGAAGCCCTTCCGGGGCTGGAGGAGCACGGTTGTTCCTACCGCGAACCGGGCGGGTTTATCAGACGCCTTCGAGAAGACGAAGGCACATGGATGGGCCACATAACCGAGCATGTCGCGCTCGAACTGCAATGTGTTGCGGGTAATGAAGTAACTTTCGGGCGAACCCGCTCCACCGGTGAGGCTGGCCAATATAATATGGTTTATGCCTATATTCATAAGGATGTTGGGCTGGCGGCATGTGAACTTGCCATCAAGTTGCTTATGCACCTTCTTCCGAAAGAATTGCAGGATCTAACGGGTTATGAAATAGAAGAAGATTTTAACTGGGATGAAGAACTTCGACATTTCATCAAGCAGGCACAGCGTCATGCATTCGGCCCAAGCACGGCATCGTTGGTCGCGGCAGCAGAAGAACGTGATATACCCTGGCTTCGTCTGAATAAATACAGTCTTGTGCAATTTGGCCACGGTAAACATCAGAAGCGGATTCAGGCGACGATCACATCGGAAACCAGTCATATTGCCGTGGAGATTTCCTGTGACAAGGAAGACACCCATAATCTTTTAAATGATCTTGGCCTGCCAGTACCGCAACAACATATGATTTATAGTCCGCGTGAAGCAGTTATGGCGGCGAGAAGAATTGGTTATCCAGTGGTGGTAAAACCCTTAAACGCAAATCACGGTCGTGGGGTTTCGATAAATCTGACTTCCGATGAAGAAGTCGAAGCCGCATTTGAAGTAGCGCGTGAGCAGGGTACAAGCCGGGCGGTACTTGTCGAAAGTTATATGACGGGATTTGATCACCGGATGCTGGTGGTTGATAATGAACTTGTCGCGGTTGCAAAACGTGTGCCGGGCCATGTTGTGGGTGACGGAAAACATAATATTGGCGAACTTATTGATATTGTAAATTCCGACCCGCGTCGCGGTGTCGGTCATGAAAAGGTACTTACCGTTCTTGAAATTGACAGCCAGGCAAGAAGGTTGATGGATAACGCGGGATATAATAAAGGAACGGTGCTTAAAAAGGACGAAATATTTTATCTTCGTGATACGGCCAATCTTTCAACCGGAGGAACGGCCATTGACCTGACGGATGTCGTGCATCCCGATAATCGGGAAATGGCGCAGCGCGCCATTCAGGCGGTCGGACTGGATGTAGGCGGGGTCGATTTTCTAACCGATGATATCTCCCAGTCCTATAAGGATGTTGGTGGCGGTATCGTTGAAGTAAACGCGGCCCCGGGGTTTCGGATGCATGTAGCACCCAGTGAGGGTGAACCAAGGGATGTTTCGGGCAAGGTAATCGAAATGCTGTTTCCGCCGGGAACGCCAAGCCGCATTCCAATTGCTGCAATTACCGGTACGAACGGTAAAACGACAACATCACGAATGCTTGCCCATATCATTAAAACATGTGGCAAAACGGTGGGCCTGACAACCACAGACGGCATTTATGTCGACGGGAAACAAACCGTGAAGGGGGACACGACCGGACCAAGGTCGGCGCAAATGGTTCTGCGCGACCCAACCGTTGAATTTGCAGTTCTTGAAACGGCACGCGGCGGTCTGGTCAGAAGTGGGCTGGGTTATGCCAGTACCGATGTTTCGGCCTGTCTTAATGTCGCCTCTGATCACTTGGGGCTTGGCGGTGTTGATACACTTGAACAGCTTGCTGAAATTAAGCGGATTGTAATTGAAGCGGCGACAGATACGGTTGTGCTTAACGCGGATGATAAAAATTGTCTGTTAATGGCCGATTATGCGGATGCGGATAACATTTTTTATGTCACGATGCATCATGACCATGCGCTTGTGAAACAACATATTGATGCGGGCGGAAAGGCTTGTGTGCTGGAAAAAGGGATGAATGGTGATCTCATCACTATATATGATAATTGCAGGCACATCCCTGTTTTGTGGTCTCATCTGATTCCGGCTACGATAGAAGGAAAGGCGCTTCATAATGTACAAAATGCCATGTTCGCTGTGGCGATGGCCTATAGTTTTGATCAGGACCTTGATCAAATTCGTCTTGGCCTTAAAACCTTTAATACAACCTTCTCACAGGCACCGGGACGAATGAATGTGTTTGATGAACATAGCTTCCGGGTAATACTGGATTATGCGCATAACCCGGCGGCATTTGGCGTCATGACGGATCTTGTCGATAAGCTTGACGGTCATGAACGAAAATTGGTTGTCGCATCCTGCCCGGGGGACAGAAGGGATGAAGATGTCGTCGAATCTGCCGAAGTTCTCGCCGGCCATTTCGATCATTATTTCCTGAAAGCAGACGATAACAGACGTGGTCGCGAAAATGATGAAATACCGAATATGCTTAAAAAACACCTGATGGAAAATGGTGTCGACGAAGAAGCGATAACCGTTATTGCGGATGAAGTTGACGCGATTGACGCCGCTCTTAAGGCTGCTGCGGAAAAAGACTTACTTGTGGTGATCGGCGATAACGTAACCCGATCATGGAAACAAATTATCAATTTTGGTGACGGCAGGCCCGCACAGCAGGCATTAAAATCAGATGAGACGGTTTTTGCGACAGCTTATGAAGACCTGATTGATGATAACCAGCAGCTTATCCGCGACGAACGTGGTGTGCGTCTGGCGCGGGATGATGACGAGGATGGTGATTAAACCGGAACGTGCTCATGACCATCAATATAGAAGAAATTGAAGATTATCTGGACATCAGGATACCCACATCAGATAAACTGATCCTTGAGAGTAGCCGACGGGTAACAGGCCCCGGACTGCTATGGGAGAAACCGGGAGCGATTCTGGATGTTTTTTCAGATCATTTTGATAAGCAACAGATAATTGACATTTGGTTGGAAGAAATTAACCGCGTTCTCAGGGCTATCGACTGGCAGGGAAGCGAAACCAAAACCCGTATTTTTGATACGGGGGTTAATCTGGCTATATCGGCGACGATCGATCTTCTATATTCCGCCGTATTTGTCGTTGAAACCAGTTGGCAGTTAACGGCGTGCAGACTGCTGGGCGAGCAGGCCGACGATTTTGAAAAACTCATAAATGATTTAAAAAAAGTCATTTCAATGGAGCAGAACCCGCCGGTTCTGGCGTTGCAGCGGGTAGCGGAAAGTAAAAACATAGACGTATTATGGGACGATGATTACGTATCGCTCGGTCATGGGAAAGGGTCGCAAAAATGGGGAATAAATGAAATCCCATCACCGGATGATGTTGATTGGGGTGCGCTCCATAATGTGCCCGTCGCGCTTATAACCGGAACCAATGGAAAATCGACCAGCGTTCGCCTTTCTACGGCTATCGCGGAAGCGGCGGGACTTGTTGGTGGGTCAACGTCAACAGATTACGTGAAACTTGGGCATGATGTTCTTGATTATGGGGATTATTCCGGACCGGGTGGTGCCCGAATGCTGCTTCGCGATAAACGACTTGAAATAGCGTTTTTGGAAGTAGCACGCGGCGGTATTTTACGGCGTGGATTACCATTAAGGCAGGCGTCAGGCGCATTGGTTACGAATATTGCCGCTGATCATCTTGGGGAATATGGAATAAATACCGTGGAACATCTCGCGGATGCAAAATTCGCCGTCGCCAGGACACTCTCAAACGATGGTATCCTTGTACTTAACGCGGATGATCCTTTGGTGGTGAATAATGGCCTAAAATCACCAAACACTATTTGCTGGTATTCGTTGGATGCAGCTAACAAACAGGTTCGAAGCGCCATTGGTAAGGGAGCACTTTGTTGTTGGTTTGAAAATGAAAAAATCCATTATTTTGATGGGGAGTCTGTATCTCTTTCAATTCCGGTTGCTGATATCCCGATCACAATGGGCGGCGCAGCGAGATTTAACATTCACAATTCCATGGGGGCGTTATGCCTTGCCAAGGCGATGGGCATAAAGAATGCCGCGATCATCAGGGGACTAACGACATTCACGAGCACACCGCAAGACAATCCGGGCAGGTGTAACGAATTTCTGGTACGGGGCGCACGCGTATTCGTTGATTTTGCGCATAACCCTCACTCAATAAAGGCCGTCGCAGATATGCTGGGTAATTTGCCATCTGCCAAGAAGTATTTATTGATCGGACAAGCGGGGGACAGGTCCGATCAGGATATTCGTGATCTGACCAAAGGAGCGCTTCAGTTTAAACCGGATGTGGTGGTTACGATGGATATGGAGGATTATTTACGGGGACGTGAGCGCGGTGAAGCCGCTGCCATCATCCGGGAAGAATGCTTGAACGCGGGGATTAAAGCCGAAAATGTACCCCACTTCTCATCACCATCTGAAGGAGCCCGCTATATCATTGACCGACTACGGGACGGTGATCTTGCCTTGCTTCTCGCACTTGCGGAACGTGACAAGGTTTTTAAAATGCTTGAAGAGGCATCTTAGCGGCAAGGCGCGAACGTGGTTGATACAAGTTCACTGCTGCTTGATACAGCCGCGCGCTTCATACCATCAGAATTAAATGCCATGGCAATTTCGCCTTTCTCATTTACCGCAATTAATCCGCCGTCGCCACCGAGGCGCTCAACTTCATCAAGCATGCGCCAAAGTGCTTGCTCCAAGGTGTCACCCGCCAGCTTATAACCGTTTGCAGCGGTCAGCGCGCCACCAGCACGGATAAAATACTCACCAGTTCCGGTGCATGAGAGGGCAATTTTCTGGTCAGCCCATGTGCCAATGCCGATAATCGGTGTGTCGCCGACGCGCCCGGCGGGTTTTCCGAAAACGCCGCCAGTTGACGTTGCTGCCGCCAGATTCCCGTGAATATCCAACGCAACGGCGCCAACGGTGCCGTGCATCATATCGTCTTGCTCAATATCTTCCTGCGAAACCCCGATGGGAAGAACGTAATATTCCGATGGGTTATCAATCCCTTCCAAACCTTGCTCTTTTGCAAAAGAGTTGGCCCCTTCGCCTGTTATCATCACACAGGATGAGTTTGAGAGCACGGCTCTGGCGACCGTGATCGGGCTCACAACATCGCGGATGGCGGAAACAGCCCCGGCATTTTGCGTGCTTCCATCCATAATGCTTGCGTCCAGTTCCACCTGCCCTGCGGTATTTGGGGCGGATCCTTTCCCGGCGACATAAAGCCCGGAAATTTCCATTTCAGCCACCATTTTTTCCACAACATCAAGCGAAGAAATACCTGTTTTTAGCATTTCCTCTCCCCGCTTTGCGAGGTCGGCCAAATGAGCTTCGGTCACGCTGTAATCTTCGCCAGGTTTCGGGCCGGCACCGCCATGAAGTGCTAGTGCATAACGATCCGCCATCGCAGTTATCCTTTCAGTTTTTCAAGATTGCTGTATGGCAAATTTTCTTTGTTCTGTATAGGTATATTTTTGGCCCCGTGTTATTTCACAGGACACTTGTCCCCGGCCGTCATGCCCGTGGTTTTGCCATTCAAAAAAGTTAGCGTTGCATATGTAGAAATGCCGGGAACATCATTATACCTTTCCACATCAGCAGTGGCCTGTTCGACGATAAGATTATATTTCATTCCAGGTGTAAGATTTTCGGCGGGAATTATGTAGCTTCTGTCTTTATATGTCAGGTAGGGTTTTCCGTTAAAGGGCCTGCCGCTATGGGCGATGTTATTGCCAAAACAATCAAAGGCCAGAACAAAAACCAGATCGGCAAGTTCGCTGCCATTTACTTTCATATTGCCCCTCATGGGTGTCCAATGGATCTTCAGATCGTGTTTTGGGTTGATCATTTTTGGCGATACGGCCTGCCCATTTTGCGACAGGGAAAGCGTGGCGGGTTTCGGCATGATATCTGTTGTCTCACGTCGTTTGATGGTAAGGGGCTGGTTTTTAATGGACCCGTTCGGTGTGTCGTAACTAAAATAATATGTGCCGTCCGGATGCTTTTCATGTAGCTCCCCGGCGTTCATGACCCGTGCCCCGTGGGCAAGAAACTGTCTTCCTTCAGGGTTGAAGGGCAGGTTTAAGGTGGGGTCGTTCCGACTGGTTAGAGATCCCCCAAGGACTTCACCATTTTCTTTCGGCATTATTTCAGCAACAAAATGGTGATCACGAAGCGTATGTTCCCCGGTTTCCGATTGCAGATAAATTGACATTTTTCCGAGTACTAAAAACAACACGTCATCAGCCACCGATGTATTTTCTTCGGCGATGGCGGTTACAAAAAACAATAAACAGCCAAGTGCCAGAATTTTTTTAATCATCATTCTTTCCCAAGATCACATAATTTTATCACGGTTCTAAGGTTACGCGCGGTTGCCTTTAGCTTTAGCTTGCTTTCTATAAAATTCGTTGAAAGTTTTGATTTCCCCGCGCCTTCCGGCAGATGAAAATAAAGAGTTTTTTCGTTGATACTCATTCTGTCGGGTGGTGACACATATTGCATTAACGCATCAATATTCTGTTTTGACGGCACGTCTGAGAGAAACGCAAGAAATGTTTTGCTGCCGTCCTCAACGGGATCAATATCCTGAAAAGGCATGTTCTTTTTTGCGTTTTCGAATTCTTGGATGCCAATAACGTCAACATAAACACTGAACGGATATGTATTTGCAATTTCATCTTCGAGTGTTTGTTTGATGTCGGAAATATCGATGGATGTGTGATCGAAAACAACATTCCCGCTTTGAATATATGTCACTACATTCTTGCATCCTATTTCTTCATAAAGTGTTTTTAGGTCTACCATCTTGATCTTGTTATGACCGGAAACATTGATACCGCGCAGCAGGGAAATATATCTATTCATTTGTTCTTCACCGGAATGATTTCGATTTTGCCATCTTTGATGATGATCTTATCTTTTTTCTCTTTAACGCATATCTTAAAAGCGGCGGAAAGTTTTTCTTTTACCAGTTCCAGATTGCCGCTTTCGATCGGACCCAACAAAAGATTATTGAGAAATGTCATGGTTGCGGCTGTCCGTGGTTGCCCATATGAAAGAAAACAAGGAAACCCTTGTGTGATATACCCGGCCAATATGTTAATGAAATCAGTGTCATGAATAACTTTTTTGGGACCAATGACCTCAAAATCAAGCGCTATTTTATTTTCATATCCTTGCGGGATGTCTTCAAACACCCTTTTAATCACAATACCCTTAAGATCGGGGCGCCAGCTTTCATCCAGCCCCGGGATATAACGCCACATGCAATACCAGTCGCGGCAGGTTTTGGGCCTGTCCTGATATATTTTGCATCCGCCAGCTTTTATCATGTTTTTGCACTTAACGCCGGGTAATTTCTGAAGCGCCGGGTCATCTATCGTCAGATTGACGCAGCATACCGTGCATGCGCCACATTCCCGGTCTTCTACCAGTAATGAATTATCCTTATCCATAACACCGCTATGATTGGACTATTAACTGGCCGGTTTGGGGCCATATTGGTTATCGCCTTCACTCTCTTTGATACAAAATATAATTATCACAATAAGCCCGATAAGCGGGATCAGCATAATCAACTGCCACCAGCCGCTTTTTCCAATATCATGAAGCCGTCTTGCGGTAATGGCAATTCCGGGTATAAAAACAACCAATGAATATAAAATTGATAAAAAAGGCATAGAAATCATGCTTCCCACGAGACCGATGCCAAAACTGATTACCAGGTTTATCAGGACAAACATCCAGAACCCCTGCCTTCCTGTGCGACTGTGAAAATCTGCAAATTGTTTAAACGCTTGTGTATAATGTTCCATAATGCACTTCCCTATTTTGTGTCTAAGATCTTAACTTTACTATGTCTGAGCTAAACTGCAAACAAACTGCGACTTAATTATCTTCAACCACGGCGGTTGTTTCAATTTCTATCTTGGCGGCATCTTCCATCAAGGCTGAAACTTCAACACAGGCCATAACCGGATAGTTTTTCCCAATAATCTCGCGGTAAATGGCGCCCATTTCTTTCAGGCTCGAAAGATATTCTCTTTTGTCCGTAATATACCACGTCATACGCACAATATGTTCCGGCCCGGCCCCGTCCTGACTAAGAACAGCAACAATATTTTCCAATGTTTTTCGAAATTGATCGGTAAGTTTATCGCTTTCAAATTCTTCCTGTTCGTTCCATCCGACCAAACCTGCCACATAAATAGTCCGGCCTGCGCCAACGCTTATGGCGTTTGAATATCCTTTTGGGCGTGGCCAGCCTTCCGGCAACAAATGCTTCATATAGACTATCCTTTAAATTCGTTCAAAAGCTGCTTGGCGATCACGACTTTTTGTACTTCTGTCGCGCCCTCATAAATTCTGAGCGCACGTATTTCCCGATAGAGTTCTTCGACTTTCACGCCTTTGACAACACCCATACCGCCGAAAATCTGGATGGCCTTGTCAATGACAATCTGCGCACATTCTGTGGCGTGCATTTTTGCCATTGCTGCTTCGCGGGTCACACGGCGGTCTTTGGTATCGCGGGTCCAGGCGGCGCGGTAAACAAGCAGTGCGCTGCTGTCCACATCGAGCGCACATTCAGCCAGCATCGCCTGCACCAGTTGCAGGTTATGAAGCGGGGCCCCAAATAAGTGACGGTTGTTTGTACGACCTATGGCTTCTGATAGGGCGCGCCGCGCAAAGCCAAGTGCCGCCGCACCGACCGTCGATCTGAATATGTCAAGTGTCGCCATCGCTGCTTTGAAGCCCGAACCCGATGGACCCAGCAATTTTTCTTTGGCTATTTTGCAGTTTCTAAATGCCAGTGTGGCAAGGGGGTGTGGGGCGATGACTTCTATCCGTTCCGTGATCTCCAACCCGGGGGTTTCGGCATCAACAATCAATGCGGATAGTCCCTTGGCCCCTGGGCCTTCACCTGTTCGGGCGAACACAACATAATAGTCGGCTATGCCGCCATTTGAAATAAATGTTTTGGACCCGTTAAGAATGTAATGATCGCCATTATTCACCGCTGTCGTGGTCATATTGGCGACATCTGATCCGCTGTCCAGTTCGGTGAGCGCAAATGCCGCCATTTTCTTGCCACCCGCTACGTCAGGGAGATAGTTTTCTTTTATAACTTCGTCGCCGAAAAGCGTTATGGTCCCGCTTCCCAAACCCTGCATTGCAAAAACAAAATCAGCAAGTCCGTCATAACGCGCCAGAGCTTCCCTTATGATACAAAGCGATCTGACATCAAGATCGTCAAAAACGCCCCCATACGCTTTTGGAATCACATATTTAAGCCACCCATCCTTCGCGAGTAATTCAAGGATCACCTTACACGCCCGATCAACATCCGAATGATCAATGTGATTTAAATTTTTCTCACACCATTTATCAAGACCCGCAGCAAGTTTTCGGTGGTGATCCTCAAAAAACGGCCATTCAAGGTATGTTTGATCAATTTTATTTATGCTCATTAATCAATCGCCCTCAAACGTCGGTTTTTCTTTATTCACAAATGCATGGTATGCGCGTTCGAAATCTTTGGTCTGCATGCAGATGGCCTGCGCCTGTGCTTCTGCCTCAATCGCCGCGTCAAGGCCCATATTCCATTCCTGATTAAGCTGGTTTTTGGTAATGCCGTTGGCAAATGTTGGCCCCGCTGCTATTTTTTTGGCTATTTCCTTCGCTGTTTCGATGAGCTGGTCAGCATTAACCAGTTTATTGAAATAACCCCATCGTTCGCCTTCTTCGCCTGACATGGTGCGCCCAAGGAACAGTAACTCCGCCGCCCGCCCCTGTCCGATAATGCGCGGAAGGATCGCACAGGCCCCCATGTCACAGCCCGCAAGGCCAACTTTATTGAATAAAAAGGCCGTTTTACATTCGGGTGTCCCAATCCGAAGATCACTTGCCATCGGAATAATGGCACCGGCCCCAACCGATATACCATCAACGGCGGCGATAACCGGTTGCGGACAGGCACGGATCGCCTTGACCAGATCGCCTGTCATTCTTGTAAAATCAAGAAGCCCCGTCATATCCATCTTGACCAATGGTCCGATGATATCGTGCACATCGCCGCCTGATGAGAAGTTGCCGCCGTTGGGGGCAAAAATAACGGCTTTTACATCTTTGATATATACAAGGTTTCTGAATGTATCCCTTAGTTCCGCGTAACTTTCAAATGTAAGCGGGTTTTTTCGCTCCGGCCGGTCAAGGGATATGGTGGCAACACCATCATCGAAGGACCATCTGAAATGATCTGGGTTAAACGTTTCTGGGTTCATTTTCATTCCCTTTAATTGCCGTCTATGACAACGGCGGTGCCATTTACATCATCGCTTGCGGGATCGCATAATTTTATGACTTCTGACGCTATTTCCTCCGGTTCCACAAGTCTTTTCTGGTTTGCGATTTTAAGAATTTCTTTTAGTGCTTCTTCCCGGGTGCGGCCTGTTTTTTCCATTATATTCTTAATACTGTCCGTGACAATATCTGTATTTGTAAATGCTGGGCAAATCGCGTTTATGGTTGTCGTGCCGTTCGTTAGCTCAAGTGCCAGTGATTTGGTCAGCCCGATAACACCATGTTTCGCGGCGGAATACGCGCTGGTATAGGCGCAACCCTCAAGACCGGCGATACTGGCAATGTTAATAACCCTTCCGTGATCCATAGACTTAATTTGTTCTAAAACCGCTTGTGTCATAAGAAAAACACTATCAAGATTTACGGCAAGAGTATCTTTCCATGCCTGAAAACCGGTTTTGTGAAAGGGGGCCGAATAGGCCGCACCCGCATTGTTAACAAGGATCGAAATGGGTAAGGTTTCAGCCGCTTTTTTAACCGCAATGGCGACACTCTTCTGATCAGTGACATCGACACTGATAGCATGTATCCGATCATTTTCACTTGCTGCCTTGTCAAGTCTGTCTTTATTACGGCCCATGATTGTGACCGTTGCGCCAACGTTCACTAATGCCCGTGTTATCGCAAGGCCAATACCGGACCCGCCTCCGGTTACCACGGCATGTTTTCCGCTTAATAACATCTGTGCTCCCTACTCAAAGATTACATGTAAAGTAAAAAGACAAACACAATGGTGCAAGTAAATTAATTCACCGGACGATTATATGATATTATTTGCAAAATCAAATGATTCGCAATTATAGTAAAAGAAACCAGGACGAAAGGGAGAAACCGATGGGTAATGTATTAAATGATCTGGCAGACGGTCTGCTTGACGGTAGCGTAAAGGTCGTTGATCTGACACAGGTATTGGGTCCGGATACGCCGATAATTCATCTTCCGGAAGAAATAGCTGTGAACTCACCGCCCTTCTCTATGAAGGAAATTTCAAAGTATGATGATAATGGCCCGGCTTGGTATTGGAACACAATCACATTGGGGGAACATACGGGAACCCATTTTGATGCGCCCATTCACTGGGTGAGTGGCAAGGATTATGCGGATGGCGGTTGCGATACGTTACCGGCGCAAAATCTGGTTGGCCCGGCATGCGTTATTGATTGCAGTGTCGAGACGGCGGCTGACCCGGACTACCTGCTTACGGCCGACGGCGTAAAAGAATGGGAAGCGAAGCACGGCGATATTAAGGCCGGCTCATGGGTTTTGATGCGCACTGACTGGCTGAAACTTGTGGGGCTTGAGAATTTTCTAAATGCCGATGACACGGGGCCTCATTCACCGGGGCCGACGGACTGCTGTATTAATTATCTGATTGAAAAAGATGTGATGGGCTGGGGTGTTGAAACCGTTGGTACTGATGCCGGGCAGGCGGCCATGTTTGAAACCCCGTTTCCTGCTCATTCCATGATGCATGGTGCTAATAAATATGGCCTTGCAAGTCTTACCAATCTTGATCAATTACCGCCGACGGGGGCAATTATTATTGTCCCGCCGCTAAAAATTGAAAACGGCTCAGGTAGCCCGCTTCGGGTGCTGGCCATGACGGCGGCCTGACTAATTTATGGCAGAACGATCTTTCAAGCAGGAAGTTGAAAAGCTGAGGCTCGCAGATGGAGATGAGTTTCGCGGTGAGGGTATCCTCGCGGTGACAAAAGCCCTGCTTCAGGCAGGTGTTTCATATGTCGGCGGGTATCAGGGCTCACCCGTTTCACATTTGATGGATGTTCTTGCCGATGCGGAAGATATCATGAATGAACTGAATGTTCATTTTGAAACGTCTGCAAGTGAGGCAACGGCCGCTGCCATGCTTGCGGCGTCCGTCAATTACCCGCTCCGTGGCGCGGTAACTTGGAAATCAACGGTTGGCACCAATGTTGCCAGCGATGCGCTTGCAAACGTATCGTCCGGTGGGGTGACGGGGGGTGCTCTGGTTATCATCGGTGAGGATTATGGTGAAGGTTCCTCAATTATGCAGGAACGCAGTCATGCTTTTGCGATGAAATCACAAATCTGGCTACTTGACCCGCGTCCCAACCTGACATCAATTGTGAATGCCGTCGAGACCGGGTTTGAATTATCGGAAGCATCAAATACACCGGTGATGCTGGAGCTTCGCATTCGCGCCTGTCACGTTTATGGTCGATTTACAACGAAAGACAACAAGCGCCCTGAATTTACCCTTCAGGATGCAATGGAAAACCCGAACCGTGATACATCGCGGATTGTACTGCCACCGGCAAACTACTTGCATGAACATGAAAAACTAAAAGAACGTTGGCCGGCGGCGATTGAATTCATTAAATCACGAAAGCTTAATGAATTTCTTGGCGCTGAAACCGGGGAGATCGGCATCATTGTTCAGGGCGGGCTTTATAACAGCCTTATTCGTGCGATGGAGCTTCTGGGGCTAAGTGATGCCTTCGGCGATGCCAGTATCCCGATTTACGTGATGAATGTCACATATCCGGTGGTTGATACAGAAATTCTGGAATTTATGAAAGATAAGAAAGCTGTTCTCTTAGTGGAAGAAGGTCACCCCAATTATATCGAACAGGAATTGAATACCATTTTAAGGCAGGCGGGATGTGAAACCATTCTGAATGGCAAGGATCTGATCACCGATATCGGCGAATATACCAGCGATGTTATTAAGAAGGGGGTTGAAAAATTTGCCCGCGCCAATGGTCTGCTCGGTAACAGTAGGTTTGAAACCGCAAAGTTTACACCGATTGACGTGCCGATGCGACCAGCCGGGTTTTGCACAGGATGTCCTGAACGCCCCATGTTCACAGCGATCCAGCTTGTGGAGCAGGATATTGGCCCGTTTCACGTCAGCGCCGATATCGGGTGTCATCTATTTTCTATTTTACCGCCCTTCAACATCGGCAATACGACGATGGGGTACGGTCTTGGTTGGGCGGGGGCTTCCGCTTTTAACAAGAATGCGCAAAAAAGAACTTTATCCATTATGGGGGACGGCGGATTCTGGCATAATGGTCTTACCTCCGGCGTTGGTAATGCGGTTTTTAATCAGACCGATAATGTGTTGATGATTGTTGACAATAATTATTCGGCCGCAACCGGCGGACAGGATTTGCTTTCCTCCAAAGGGGAACATGAAAAACGAAGCACGCAGCATGATATTGCTGAAGCGGTCCGCGGGGTTGGTATAAACTGGGTCAAAACGGTCCGTACCTATGATCTGGTTGAAATGCACCGAACGCTATTGGATGCCATGACAACAAAAGTCAGGGGCCCAAAGGTAATTGTGGCACAGGGAGAATGTCAGCTCAATCGTCAAAGGCGGGTGAAACCGAAGTTTAAAAGGGATGTAAAGGCGGGCAAGCGTGTTGAACGCGATCGTTTCTACGTTGATAGCGATACCTGCACCGGGGATCATAGCTGTATCCGCATGTCGGGTTGCCCATCACTTACCTTAAAAGAAAATCCCGATCCGTTAAAATCTGATCCGGTGGCCTATGTGGATAATAGCTGCGTGGGCTGCGGGCATTGCGGCGAAGTGGCGCATGCGGCGGTGCTTTGCCCTTCCTTTTCGAAAGTGAGCCTTGTTTATAACCCCAATCTTTGGGACAGGATTAAAGATACCATGCGCGGGGCGGTCATCGGATGGATGCAATCACGTGCTGAAAGAAAACGCCGAAACCGGCTTCAAAAAGCGGGGCTCTTATGACCAAACAACGTATTTCCATAGCAATTGCTGCGCTTGGCGGACAGGGTGGTGGTGTTTTAAGTAACTGGATCGTCGACTTGGCGGAAGATAATGGATATCTTGCACAATATACGGCAATTGCCGGTGTTGCGCAGCGCACGGGGGCTACAATTTACGCAATTGAGCTTTTCCCGGAAAATGAGATCACAAAAAATGGTAAGGAACCGGTTCTCGCGTTGATGCCGGTATCAGGTGATGTCGATATCTGTATCGCATCTGAACTCATGGAAGCGGGACGTGCGGTAAACCGCGGCATTGTTACCCCTGACAAAACCACGCTGATCACATCCGACCACCGTGTTTATGCCATTGAAGAAAAAGAAAATCTCAGCGATGGGCGCTTTAAGGATAATGAAGTGCGCGAAGCAATTCAGGACGCTGCGAAGGAACTGATCATTTTTGATATGGAAGAACTGGTGCTTCAGTCATCCAGTGTCATTTCAAGTGTTCTTTTTGGGGCGCTTGCAGGGTCGGGGACGCTTCCGTTTGCACGGGATGCATTTGAAAACACCATAAAAAAATCCGGACGTGCCGTTGAAACGAATCTGGCCGGATTTGAACTTGGATTTGATGCGGCAACAGGAAAAAATCCCCCCGATCAGGTGCCGTGTGGAGAGACTATAACCGTTCGGGATGAGGACCTTCTGGACAGGATTGAAAGCTTTCCAGCCGAAGCAAGGGCGATCATAACATACGGTGTTCACAGGTTGGTTGATTATCAGGATGCGGATTACGCCAAACTTTATCTTGAAAGGCTTGAAAGCCTAAACGGGGCACCCGGCGATCTTTTAGGCGAAGTGGCACGCCATCTTGCCCTTTGGATGGGGTTTGAAGACGTTATAAGGGTCGCCGACCTTAAAACGAGGGCGGAGCGAACAGAAAAAATCGCCACGGAAATTCGCGCCGCAGACAATCAGATTTGGTACAGTCATGATTATTTCCATCCGCGTTTTGATGAATTTACCGATATTCTACCAAATACTTTAGGCAATTGGATGAATGAATCAAAAATCATGAAAATGTTACTTTCGCCACTATTTTCCAAAGGACGCATCATAAGACCCAAAACAATATCCGGGTTCATGCTTTTAAGGTCGATTGCCGGTATGCGATTTATGCGGCAAGCGTCACGAAGATACCATATGGAAAACAAGCGCATCATGGCGTGGCTTGAACTGATCAGAAAATATAAGGATGGCAATCTGGAATTGGCGATGGAAATCGCATTATGCCCCCGCATCATTAAAGGCTACGGTGAGACCCACGCGCGCGGCATTAACAGATTTTCCCGCATCATGTCTTTCATAAACATCGATGAAAATGATCCGGAACTTTCTAAGAAAACAGCGGAACTTAGGGACGCAGCGTTGGCCGACGCGAAGGGAACGGCATTTAACACATCACTTGAAAATTATCAGGCAAAGGATTTGATTTCCAATGACGGAAAAAACCGTGAATTTAAATGGGCCGGATCATCCTGATTTTATTCTGGATGATTACCCGCTCTATAACCTGAACAGGACGTCCGCAACCTATATCGATGCGATGTCAAAGGCCCTTAAGTCCGTTGATATGGACCAGCCAAGCTGGAGGGTTCTTATGCTGCTCGGCGATAAAAATCCAAGTACGGTGGGTGAGCTTTCCCGGCGATCAGTAACCAAAATATCAACCATCACCCGCATTCTTATGCGCATGGAAAAAGAAGGGCTTGTGGTTCGAAAGCCCTATCCCGAAGATAACCGCGTGATTGAGGTCTTTATTCTGGAAAAGGGGCAGAAAGTTCTGGGTGATCTTCGCGGACTGGCAAACGAGGTTTATAAATCGGCATTTGACGGGATTTCCAATGAAGATATAATATCATTTACCGAAACTTTGATGAAGGTAAGACAAAATCTCAGCGAAATCAGGCAATTAAGTGAAATCAGTTAATTATGACCAATAGCGCTCACATCGATACATTTGCTAAAGACAGACTGCCCCCAAAGTCGCAGTGGCCGGAGTTTTTATTTGGTGAAGATGTGCCCGCCTATCCGGATTATCTTAATGCGGCGGAAGAACTTCTGCAAAACGGTTTTATCGACAGACCCGCGGTGCTTATGGATGATGTCGTCTGGACCTATCGCGATCTGAACAAAAAAGCCAACCAGATAGCCACTGTCCTTACGGAAGATTACGGACTTGTCCCGGGAAACCGGGTTTTGCTTCGTGGCAATAATAGTCCGATGCTCGCGGCACTTTGGTACGGTGTTTTAAAAGCCGGCGGCATCGTCATTACCACCATGACCATGCTCAGACAAAAGGAACTTGATGCGATCATTGATGTGGGCAGGCCCGATATACTCATTATTGAAAATGATCTTCCAATTGATGTTCTTGATAGCTGCCGGGATGCCGCGCGGGTCGTTGCCGGGTATGATGAAGTTATCGGGAAAATGGCGATAAAAAGCGGCGAGTTTGATGCCGTTAGAACCGCTTCCGATGATGTGGCAATGCTTGCCTTTACGTCCGGTACGACGGGACTGCCGAAGGCGACGATGCATTTTCACCGTGACATCATGGCAATGGCAGATAGTTTTGCTAAATTCACCTTAAAGCCAACATGTGATGATGTTTTTTGTGGCTCTCCGCCGCTTGCGTTTACATTTGGCCTTGGGGGGCTTCTTGTTTTTCCGGCTCGTTTTGGGGCCAGCGTGGTTTATTTTCATGGTGCGGGGCCGGATGTTCTTCTGGATGTAATTGAAAAATATAAGGTCACGACTTTATTTACCGCCCCAACCGCCTATAAGGTTCTCAGTCAGAAAGCGTCGGGGCGTGATCTTTCAAGCCTAAAGACCTGCGTATCAGCGGGAGAAAATTTACCCCTTTCCATATCGGACCAGTTTCATGATGAAACCGGCATAAGGCTTATTGACGGGATCGGGGCCACGGAAATGATCCATGTATTTATTTCCGCTTCGGGTGATGACATCAGGCCCGGTTCCACCGGTAAAGCGGTTCCCGGCTACAAAGCCGAAATATGGGATGATGAAAATAATCCGCTCCCCGCGGGCAAAACCGGAAGGCTGGCGATTAGGGGGCCGACAGGGTGCAGGTACCTTAATGGTGATCGACAAGGGGAATATGTCATTAACGGCTGGAACGTGACGGGCGATATATTTCGTCAGGATGAAGACGGGTATTTCTGGTTTGTCGCGCGCGGCGATGACATTATTATTTCGGCGGGTTACAATATCGCTGCCCCCGAAGTTGAACAGGCGGTATTGGCGCATGATGCTGTATCTGAATGTGCGGTTATTGGGGTGCCGGACCCGGATCGCGGGACAATCGTAAAAGCATTCATCGTTTTGAAAGACGGTGTAAATGGTGATGAAGAATTGGTGAAAGATATTCAGATTTTTGTTAAATCAACCGTCGCACCCTATAAATATCCACGTGCGATAGAATTTCTGGAAAGTCTGCCAAAATCGGCGACCGGCAAGTTACTCAGAAAAAATTTGAAACGCTAATCAAGCGAATTGCGGGCAGTATTCAGAAATGAAGTAAACTCCTTCATATGATCAATGTCGATTGCTTCGAGCGCCTGTTCAATCCAAAGCGCGTTATTTTCGGCCATTTCTTCAAAAAGCGCTTTCCCCTTATCTGAACTTCTGACGATGTAGCTGCGGCGATCATCTTGCTTCGCTTCTTTTGCGATTAGACCATCCTTCTGCATGCGGTCAAGAAGGCCTGTAATATTACCTTTTGATGCGATCAGCCGTGCGGCAAGTTCGCCGACGGTGAGCCCATTTTGTTTTTCCCGGTCAAGCTGTGAAAGAACATCAAAGCGGGAAATATTCTGTCCGTAATTCTGACGGAGTTTGTCATCAATTATTTGTTCAAGCTTGTTTGAATAACGTAGAAGTTCAATCCAAAGTTTGAGACTTTGTTTTTGTCTTTCTGTATATTTCCCATCGGACATATTTTCTAATCTCCCTAATGACAAACACTATATCCGGGAGCGGTGAAACTTCAAGCACACAAAAATAGTTTACACGTAAGATAATTTTGATTAGGCTATTTCCGACATAGAGGAGAACATTGATGAAAATATCGGTGATAGGGGGCGGGCCCGGCGGCCTTTACTTCGCTTTACTCACAAAAAAGGCACGACCCGACTGGGATATTGAGGTATTTGAACAGAACCGTCCCGATGACACCTTCGGGTTTGGTGTTGTATTTTCTGATGACACATTGGATGAATTTCTCAGCCGTGATCCGGAATCCTATGAGCTTATCCGTGATGAATTTGCTTATTGGGATGATATTATCATCCGTTACAAAGGTGAAGAAGTGCGCTGCAGCGGCAACGGTTTTGCCGGCTGTTCAAGGCTTAATCTTCTTAAAATTCTGCAGAATCGTTGCCGGGATCTTGGTGTAAAAATCACGTTTGGCAAACGGATTGACGTTGAAAATCTTGAAACGGATTTTGCATCATCTGACATGATCCTTGCCAGTGACGGGATCGGGTCTTCAATCCGCGAACATTATAAAGACTATTTTGATCCCACCATAAGCATAAAATCAAATCGTTTTACCTGGATGGGCTCAAAACGAAAAGTTGAGGATTTTACCTATTTTTTCAAGGACACGAAATACGGTCCGATATGCGCCCATACTTATCAATATGATGCTCACACCTCAACCTGGGTATTTGAAATGTCTGATGAGTGCTGGCAAAAATGGCAATTTGAAGAATTTGATGAACAGGGGTCCGCGAATAAATTACAGGAAATATTTGCGGAAGAACTTGAAGGGCACGACCTGATCATCAACAGGTCCATGTGGCGGCAATTTCCGCGTATATATTGCAACAACTGGTATCACAAAAATATCGCGATTCTCGGTGACGCCAAAGCGTCAGCGCATTTTTCAATTGGCTCGGGAACGAAACTGGCGATGGAATGCGCAATCGCGCTTTCCGATGCCATGATTGAACATGGTGAAAGCTCCATTGAAAATGCCTTTAAGGCGTACGTCGAAGAACGTGAAACGCCGGTACAGATACTGCAACATAATGCGGACGTGTCGATGGCGTGGTTTGAACATATGGACCGCTCATGGGATATGGATTTGATGCAATTTGCGGCGGTTGTGATGTGCCGCTCAAAATCCGTCACTTATGATAATCTGATTTTACGGGACGCAGGTTTTGCTGAAAAACTGGATACGGCATGGTACGAACGATACTACCGCGAAAGCGGTTATGACTACCGTGAAAGCCGCCCTACTCCGATGTTCACAAAATTTAAGCTCGGCGGACTTGAGCTTCGAAACAGGGTTGTGATGTCGCCAATGGCGCAATATTCGGCCGATGAAAATGGTAATCTGACCGACTGGCATTTTATTCATTACGGCGGTGCTGCGCGCGGCGGAATGGCGCTTATGTATGTTGAAATGACTTGTCCCTCCCCGGAAGCAAGAATTACGCGGGGGTGTCCGGGCCTCTGGACCGATGAGCATGAAGCACAATGGAAGCGAATTGTTGATTTTATCCATGAAAACACAGAAACCAAAATATGTATGCAGCTTGGTCATGCCGGACGGAAAGGATCAACGCAACGGGGTTGGGAAGAAATGGATTATCCGATTGATGATCCGGGCAAAAACTGGCCCCTTCTTTCCGCGTCACCAATTCCCTATTTTGACGAAGTTTCCCAGACGCCAAAAGCCATGGACCGAAATGATATGGACAAAGTCATAAAGGACTTTAAGGCGGCGACAACACGTGCTGACCGTGCAGGGTTTGATATGATCGAAATGCACGCCGCACATGGATATCTGATTGCATCTTTCCTGTCGCCCCTTACAAATATTCGCTCAGATGAATATGGCGGATCAATTGAAAACAGAATGCGTTTTCCGCTGGAAGTGTTTGCTGCGATGCGGGATGCCTGGCCCCAGGAAAAGCCGATGTCGATTCGAATTTCTGCCTGCGACTGGAAAGAAGGCGGCATAAGCGAAGAAGACACCTTCTATATTGCCAATGCGTTTAAAGATGCGGGTGTGGATCTGATTGATGTATCGGCGGGGCAAACCGTACCGGATCAAAAGCCGGTTTACGGCCGGATGTTCCAGCTTGGTTTTGCCGAAGCGATCCGCAACGTCCCAAAGGTGGCGACTATGGCGGTGGGAAATATTACTGAACCCGCACAGGTAAATACAATTCTTCATACGCGCCGCGCTGATCTTGTCGCCATTGGCAGGCCGCATCTGTGGAACCCGTTCTTCTGCCGTGAAGCTGCGGCCTGGTATGGAGTGTCACTGGATGAAGGGGACTGGGAAAAACAATATCTTGCTGGAAAAGCGCAGGCCTATAGCTTAAAAGAGAAAGCACGGCAACAACAGTTGGAATGGCAACAAAAGGCAAAGCCAAGCCGTCATAAATAATTTTCTCTAAAAAGGATCAGGGCATATGGCCACATTCAAGGTGACAAGAAAAATCCGTTTCGGGCAAACCGATGCGGCAGGGATTACATATTACCCCCGGCTCGTGGAAATGATTAATGATATTGTCGAAGATTTTTTCGCGGATGCCGTCAAGTTCAGCTATAAGGAAATGATCGTCGAAACTGACTATGGGGTGCCCACGGTTAATTTGAATGTAACCTTTAAGCGGCCTGCGGAACTTGAAGATTATGTTGACTGGTACCTGAACGTGACGAAAATCGGCAGGTCTTCCTTCACCGTTGAAATAGACGCCAAAGTCGGCGATCTGGACATCATCAATGCGATCGTGACGCTTGCATATATTAAGGGAAAAGGCGCGGATATGAAAAGTCACCCACTTCCCGAGCATGTGAAAGAAGTCATGAAAGAATATCTGAAATAAAGGTAACGACGAGTGTCTGTTGTAACATCAAGAATTGAAAATAATATTTCGATTATTACCATCGATAACCCGCCGGTAAATGCGCTTTCACATGCGGTGAGGCAGGGACTTTCAGATGAATTGAAGGGTGTCTCAAAAAATGATGATGTTGCAGCCATCATTATCATCTGCAATGGACGAACATTTTGTGCGGGTGCTGACATATCGGAATTCGGCAAGCCACCGAAAAGCCCCGGCCTGCCTGAATTAATGGCGGAAATGGATATGATCGAAAAACCGCTGGTTGCGGCGGTGCATGGTACGGCGCTTGGTGGTGGTTTTGAACTTACACTATGTTGTCATTACCGGGTGATGGAAAGCGCGGCAAAAGTGGGATTGCCGGAAGTCAATCTGGGCCTTATCCCCGGTGCCGGCGGGACGCAGCGCTTACCCCGGTTGATCGGTGCCCAGGAAGCATTGGATATGATTTGCGGTGGAAAACCGATCTCGGCAAAGAAAGCCTATGAAATTGGCATTGCTGATCACATCAGCAAAGAAAATCTTCTTAAAGAGACGATCAAATACACGGAAGACCTGATTAAAGAAGGCAAACCAACAAAACGACTTCGTGATCTGGATGTAGTGGCAGCAAATGACCTGTTCAAAGAATACAGGAAGAAAATCGCCCACAAATCAAGGGGCTTTTTAGCGCCGTTTGCGGCCATTGAAGCGGTACAGGCAGCGAGCGAGCTAAGTTTTGATCAGGGGGTGGCATTTGAGCGAGAGAAATTCAAGGAGCTCGTATCTTCCCCGCAATCAAAAGCCCAGCGTCATTTGTTTTTTTCGGAACGTGCCGCAAGCAAAATTCCGGGTATCGATAAAACAACACCAATTAGGGATGTAAAAAAGGTTGCGATTATTGGCGGTGGCCTGATGGGATGCGGTATCGCGATTAATTTTCTGAATAATGGTTTTCCTGTTACTCTTCTTGAAGTTTCAGCTGATGCAGCGACGGCAGCAAAAGAAAAAATTGAGAATATATACAGGTCTACCATCAAAAAAGGTCGCATGTCTGAAGATCAGATGAATTCATCCATGGCTCTTCTTACGGCTAGTGATGATTATAATGATCTCTCAGCCTCAGATCTGATTATAGAGGCCGTATTCGAAGATATGGCTATCAAGAAACAGGTCATAAATAATCTGAATAAAGTAACTGATGAGAACGCGATAATTGCAACCAATACATCTTTTCTGGATATCAACGAAATTGCGGAGGGCGCTGCCCACCCGGAAAATGTGATCGGACTTCATTTCTTTAGTCCGGCGCATATTATGCCGCTTCTTGAAATCGTAAAAACGGATAAAAGCGACATAGGTGTTATCGCAACCGCACTGAAACTGGCGAAATCTATCGGCAAAACGCCGGTCGTATCCGGGGTTTGTTACGGCTTTATCGCCAACCGTATGTCTTCATGTTATGGGCGGGAAGCAGGGCTCCTGCTACTCGAAGGGGCGCCGGTCGATCGGATTGATAAGACGCTCTATGATTTCGGCATGCCGATGGGCATGTTCAGTATGCTTGATATGGCCGGTATCGATATCGGTGTTATGGCGCGGGAAAAACTTTCCTCCGAAGAATATGATGAACGCGCCTTTAGCGTTCATGCGGCACTTGTTAAGTCCGGCCAAAAAGGAAAGAAAACCGGTGCAGGTTTCTATAAATATAATGGGGATAAAACCCCTAATCAGCGGGTTGCGGAACTTTCCGCTGAAATGGCGGATAAATACGGTGTAAAAAGGCGGGACATAACCACCAAAGAAATAGAAGAGCGCTGCATATTTGCCCTTATAAATGAAGGGTTTAAAATTGTTGAAGAAGGTATTGCCCTGCGCGCAAGCGATGTTGACGTTGTTTATACGCTTGGTTTCGGGTTTCCCAGATATCGTGGTGGTCCGCTACATTATGCGCAGCAGCTTGGCTTTACATATATTTTAAAAAGAATGAAAGAATTTGCCAAAACACAGGGGGACAGGTGGTGGGCGCCATCCAAAATGCTGGTAAAATTGGCAGAAGAGGAACGAGAAGAAAATGTCTGATGAAAAAATTGATTATGTTGTGGAAAATAAACCTTGCCTTGTAAGCCTTGAGGCAGGGAAGAAATATGCCTGGTGTACCTGCAAAAACAGTAAGACCCAACCTTTTTGTGATGGCTCGCACAAGGGGACAGATATGCGCCCGATGGTTTTCAAAGCGGAAAAAGATGAAGATGTGCTGCTTTGCGCCTGTAAAGCCACGCGCTCTGGCCCTTATTGCGATGGTTCACATAACAATCTTGAAGATGTATATGCTGAAGCGACCCCGGAAGAAATAGAGTCGATGAAAAACTCGGTTTTAATTGCCCCGGAAAATGGCAAGGCGCTGCTCGATGGGGGTGCTTATGTCCTTACCCCATCGGATGGCAATGATAAAATTGCGGATAACGTAAGATACCAACCCGTCATCGCCGAAGAAGACGGTGCGACGAAACTAAGCCTTCATCGGTTAATTGTTTCCCCCGGCACTACCTCGTGGCTGCAATATAAGGGGGTTGATACAGTTCTCTATTTTGTCTCTGGCGCCGGAACTGTTGATATTGCGGGTAAACAGTTTTCTGTCGACCGGGAAGCGGGGATATATGTACGCCCCGGCGAAGCCTTTCGGGTGATCACGGATCAGGAAATGACTATTTATGCAACTGCGTGCCCGATGTTAAGTGATCTTACAATTCTGCAGGAACATGACACATGCTTTGATGAAAGCCAGCAGGAACGATATGTGGCTTTTGATGAAAAAACGGCGAATGTTATGGCCAACCGCTTTTATCAGGAACTTGTTGATACCAAAGTTGGCTGCAATGAAGTAACGCAGTTTATCGGGCAGATACCGTTATCCCGCGCTGCCATGCATCGTCATTTATATGAAGAAGCGATTGTCATTCTGACTGGTTCCGGGCGTATGTGGACCGGGACAAAGTGGGCGGAAGTAAACACGGGTGACGTTCTGTTTTTGCCGCACCGGCAGGGCCATTCTCTGGAATGTACCGATGATGGTGGTATGTTGCTGATGGGGGTATTTTACCCTTCAGGCAGTCCGGCAATTAATTATTAGTCAAGAGAGCACATTTTAGGACAAGCAATGAAACCCATTGAGGAATACAGAGATCATTTCCCGATTTTCAAGGACACTGTTTACATCAACAGTTGTTCTTATGCCGCCCTTTCCGATGAAGTGGAAGCGGCGTTTCTAAAATATCTTAAAGACCGACACGAAATGGGCGCGGACTGGATCGGCTGGTGTGACAGGCTGGAGCGTGTCAGGGAACTGTTTGCAAAGCTGTTATCGGCCCGCGCTGATGAAATTGCTGTAACAACATCGGCATCCGCATCGCTCAGCGCTGTGTCAAGCAGTCTTGATTTTTCAGGTGCGCGCAAGAAAATTGTAACAACTGATCTCGCGTTCCCAACAGAAGCACACGCCTGGCATGCTCTTAAAAAGCACGGCGCACAAGTTGTCCATGCCAAGGAAAAGGACGGGATGATTGATCTTGATGATCTTGAACGTCTTGTTGATGAAACGACGCTTCTTGTGGCTGTGCCCCTTGTCTGCTATCGCAATGGGGCTCTCGCGGATGTTCCGGCTATTCGTGATATCGCCAGAAAAAAAGGTGCGATGATATTGGTTGATGCCTATCAGGGTGTTGGTGCTGTGCCGATTGATGTGAATGAGTGGGATGTGGACTTCATTGTCGGCGGGTCGCTTAAGTATCTTTTATCAACGGCGGGAGTTGGGTTTCTTTGGGTGCGGGGTGACCTGATCACAAAATCACAGCCGACCCAAACCGGGTGGTTCGCGCAGGAGGATGTCCACGCGATGCTTATTCATGATAATATTCCCGCCCGTTCGGCAAGGAGGTTTGAACAGGGCACGCCTTCTGTCCCCAATTTATATGCGGTTGAAGCAGGCTTGAAAATGATTCTGGAAATCGGGGTGGGCAATATAAGGAAATATGTTGCCAGCCTGAATGAAAGATTAAAGCAGGGCATCCTGAAAATTGGCGGGAAGATTATGTCCCCGATGAATCCGGATCGTCACGGCGCGATGATTACGGTTGCCTCCACGGATGAATATGCGTTGGTCGCGAAACTGGCAGAGGATGGCATTGTTGCTTCATGTCGGGACGGTAATCTCAGGATTTCGGCACACTTTTACAATAATGATGACGACATTGACGCGGTCATAGCATCCCTCGAAAAGAATAAAAATTTACTTGCATAGTTCATAATGCTTGGCACACTTAATTAAAAATGTTACTCTTCGGTAACTTTAAATTGAGCGGGGTCGAAAATGAACAGTAAAAGTGCTGAAAACTCTATTATTACAACAGCAACCGAAGACGATATTGAAACGCTAAAGCTGCTTGAAAAGAAAGTATTGTGGCTCGCGAGCTATATGATTCATAATGCCAATCATATTCGCCCTTCCCGCGATGGCCTGAAAGTTGGTGGACATCAGGCATCTAGCGCATCACTCGCCTCCATAATGACCGCGCTGTATTTTCATATCATGGGTCCAAATGACAGGATCGCTGTCAAGCCGCACGCATCCCCGATCATGCATGCCATCATGTATCTAATGGATCGGCAGAACCTTGATAAAATGAAAAATTTCCGCGGATTTGGCGGCGCTCAATCCTATCCGTCAATGACCAAGGACACGACAGATGTCGATTTTTCCACCGGATCGGTTGGTATGGGTGTTGCCGCAACACTTTTTAATACGCTGGTGCAGGACTATATGGTCGATCACGGATGGCACGATGAAAAATCAATGGGCAGAATGATTGCCCTTGCCGGGGATGCGGAATTCGACGAAGGAAATATTTTTGAATGTCTTCTTGAAGGCTGGAAACATAAAGCAAGAAACCTTTGGTGGGTTATCGATTATAACCGTCAAAGCTTGGACGGTGTGGTTGATGATGCACTGTTTGAACGGATCAGTGGTGTTTTCGATAGCCTCGGCTGGAAGGTTTCATCACTTAAGTATGGTCGTAAGCTGCTAAAGGCACAGGACGGCCCGGCTGGCGAAGCCATTCTTAACTGGATTGATAATTGTCCAAACCAGCTCTATTCAGCGCTCACCTATCAGGGTGGTGCGGAATGGAGAAAGCAGCTCGAGCAGGAGTTAAAAGGGACAAGTGGCCTCAGCGAGTTTCTGGATAGTTATGATGATCCCGCGCTTGCGGAGGTTATGACCAATCTGGGGGGGCATGACCTTGAAACACTGATTGATGCTTTCGGTAATGCTGATAGCGAACAACCACAATGTTTTATCGCTTATACGATTAAGGGAATGGGATTACCCCTAGCGGGGCACAAGGATAACCATGCGGGGCTTATGAGCGTGGGGCAGATGGCTGAATTTCAGAAAGACCAACAAGTGCCGGAAGGTGCGGAATGGGATAAATTTGGCGGTATGGAAGAAAAGGCTAAAAAATTGCAGCATTTTATTGATAATGTAGCCTACCAGAAAAGAGCGAAAGAAAAAAAGAAACCAGCGCTTATCGACATTCCTGAAATATTACCGCCAACCGACGATCAGCAGTCAACACAGGAAGCTTTCGGAAAGATCATGTTTGAGCTTGCTAAAGGGGATAGTGCGCTCGCTGATCACATTGTCACAACCAGCCCGGATGTTACGTCGTCAACGAACCTTGGCCCGTGGGTAAACCGCCGTAAACTTTATGCCCATGATAAGGTTGACGATGTTTTTAAGGATAAACGAATTCCCAGCTCACAGATCTGGCAGAAGGGCCCTGCCGGGCAGCATATGGAGCTCGGTATTGCTGAAAATAATCTGTTTTCGTTGCTTGGTCAGCTTGGGCTTGCGCACCATCATTTCGGCGAACGGCTGTTCCCGGTCGGAACACTGTATGACCCCTTCATCGGTCGGGGCCTTGACGCGCTAAATTATGCGTCTTATCAGGGTGCGCGCTACATGCTTGTTGCAACACCGTCCGGCATTACACTTGGGCCGGAAGGGGGGGCTCATCAATCCATCGGTACGCCGCTAATCGGCTTATCGCAACCGGGCCTTACATCGGTCGAGCCTTCTTACGCTGACGAACTTGCCGTGCTCATGCAATGGGCGTTTGACACCATGCAAAGAGAAGATGGTTCGTCCGTTTATCTGCGCCTATCAACCAGAAAAATTGATCAGCTCCCCAGAACACTGACGGCGGAAGATAAGGAAAATATTATAAAGGGTGCATATTGGCTCAGAAAACCATCGAGCAGCACGACGCGGGCTATCATTTACGCCGGGGCTATTGCGCCGGAAGTTATGGGCGCTGTACAGGACCTTCAGCAGGAAAATAAGGATATGGCAGTTCTCGCGGTCACGTCATCCGATATAGTTTACCGCGACTGGTCGGCTTCACGCCGCAAAACGGCGATTGAAAAGGACCCGCAGGTTTCCCATATCGAAAAGTTAATGGGACAGCTCGCCCGGGATTGTGTTGTTGTTTCAGTTTGCGATGGACATCCGCTTAATCTTTCGTGGCTGGGTAGCATTCGCGGTAATCCTGTGGTACCTCTTGGGGTAGAAGCATTTGGACAAACAGGCGACCTTCCGGATTTGTATGAACATTTCATGATAGATAGTGCTGCTATTGTCGCTGCATATGGAAGATTGAAACGACATTAAAGGGTAAGACAAATGGGTCAGGCTGCAAAAACATCAATCGCGAAATTCCTCGAGCAGGAATCTGCGGGTGGTATTTTACTGGTGATTGCAGCGATTCTGGCCATTATTCTGGCGAATACACCGCTGGATGTATATTACGCCATGTTGCTTGATACACCCGTGATGGTAAAGATCGGGGCGCTTGAAGTGGATAAGCCGTTACTACTTTGGGTCAATGACGGTTTAATGGCGGTATTTTTTCTTCTTGTCGGATTGGAACTGAAAAGAGAATTCCTTGAAGGCGAGCTATCCGATACCAAAAGTATCATTTTACCCGGTCTGGGGGCGGTTGGTGGCATGGCGGTGCCGGCGGCCATTTATCTTTATTTTAATTTTAATAATCCGGATACCATCAATGGTTGGGCTATCCCTGCGGCTACCGATATCGCTTTTGCGCTTGGCGTGCTTTCATTACTGGGCTCAAGGGTGCCTGTTGCCGTTAAGGTATTTTTGACGTCGCTGGCAATTTTCGACGACATTGGGGCGATCATTATCATCGCGCTTTTTTATACCAGTAAAATTTCAATTACGGCGCTCATAATTTCTGCGGTGTGCATTGGTATTCTGGCGTTCCTGAACAAAAGAGGTGTGGTTGAAAAAAGTCTTTATCTGGCGGTTGGTGCTGTGATGTGGGTGTCGTTATTAAAATCCGGTGTTCACGCAACGCTTGCAGGGGTGATCCTCGCAATGTTTATACCGATAAAAGCGAAGACCGACCCACATTTTTCCCCGCTCAAGACCCTTGAACATGATCTACATGCAGCGGTCGCATATTTCATTTTGCCTGTTTTTGCTTTCTGTAATTCAGGGATAAGTTTTGCCGGCACCTCCGCCGATGATATCCTACACCCAATGCCGCTGGGTATTATATTGGGTTTGTTTGTTGGCAAACAGATTGGGATATTCGGATTATGCTGGATCGGTATAAAAATGAAACTGACGGAACTCCCCAAAGGGATGAACTGGGCCATTTTATATGGTACCTCTGCGCTCTGCGGTATCGGTTTTACCATGAGCCTCTTTATCGGTTCGCTCGCCTTCGAAAGTAGTGGTGTCAATAACATACTTGATGAAAGAATAGGTATTATCGTGGGGTCTGTCCTTTCCGGTATTCTGGGCTTTTTGGTTCTTAAAACTTCATTGAAAAACGGCCCCGGAATAAAGGAATGAAGGCAGTTCTTTTTGAGGCTTATGGCGCTAAACCGCAGATAACGAAAGTGTCCGATCCGACGCCCGCTGACCATGGGGTTGTGGTGAAAGTTATGGCCACGGGACTTTGTCGCAGTGATTGGCACGGATGGATAGGACATGATCCCGATATTGAACTGCCGCATGTGCCAGGGCACGAACTCGCCGGTATTGTTGAAGCTGTGGGTCGGGATGTGAAAAACTGGAAACCGGGTGACCGGGTGACGGTTCCTTTTGTTGGTGGATGCGGTGCATGCCCCGAATGTGATAGTGGCAATCATCAGGTATGCGATAATCAGTTTCAACCGGGATTTACTCATTGGGGTTCGTTCGCGGAATATGTCGGCATCCATTATGCCGATATCAATCTGGTTCGGTTGCCGGAAACTCTTGATTTCGTGACGGCGGCGAGCCTCGGGTGCCGTTTTGTTACGTCTTACCGCGGTGTCGTGGATCAGGGACGAATAAAGCCAGGTCAATGGGTTGCTATCCACGGCTGTGGCGGCGTGGGACTTTCCGCCATTATGATTGCCAAAGCCTACGGCGCTAAGGTGATCGCCGTTGATATTGATGATGACAAGCTGTCTTTTTCCAAATCAATTGGTGCGGATTATGTCATTAACGCGGCCACATCGGCCGATGTGGCGGAGGCCGTTTTCGAAATAACAAAAAGAGGGGCGTATATTTCCATGGATGCGCTTGGAAATCCGGTAACCTGCGCCAATTCAATCCGATCCCTTAAGAAACGAGGCAAACATATTCAGGTGGGCTTGCTGGTTGCCGAACAAAGCGCCCCGAATCTGCCGATGGATATTGTTGTCGCCAACGAGCTTGAAATTATCGGCAGCCACGGCATGCAGGCATATAGGTATCCTGAAATGATGGACATGATCGCTGCCGGGAAGCTTCAACCACAAAAACTGGTTGGCAATATGATTTCGCTTGAACAATCCATTGACGCCCTCGTCAATATGGACAACTTTCAGGGTATCGGTGTCACCGTTATAAACGAATTCTAACGTTCGGCTCCCGCAAACTAGCTATGGTTTACTCTGCACCGGCCTGAATGGCTTCTGGTTCGTTCGCTGCGGGCATTAACATACTTATTGCTGCGACAACAATCATCCATAGGCCAGCAATAAGCCCTACTCCGGATATGGAAAATGTCAGCAACATCGGAACAATGGCTTCTGCTCGTTCGTAGAAATCTTCCCATTCTATGAATGCTTCCATTGATCCTGCAACCATCAGTGCTCCAAGGAACACGACCAGAGAAATATTGCTGATCCAGAAGCCCTGATTAGCCCAACTTCGGTGCCATCCGGCAAAGCGATCACCACAAAGTTCCTCAACAATCAGAAATACCGACCCCATCAAGATCATTGTGTTAATGCCAATCGTTGTTCCCATGGCATGGGCAACAGTTATATGCGTGCCGTGCGAAAACAGATTAAACGCGGGAATTGAGATCAGTATCGCGAGAATAAGATTTAAAAATACCCATATATCGGACGCAAAAATAAACCGGTAAGATATGAGATGAGCATGTTTCTGGTTGGGCGTCAGCGACTGCCGCCATTCCCAGATAATTTTTGCGAGGATGGCTAATTCGGCCATGCTGATAATGTAACCCAGCATTCTGACCCATGGTGCCGATGGCACCGCATAGACATGGTGAGACCACCCGATCATAAGGGCTATGAAGGCTAAGATGTAAAGGAGGAAGGCCTGATTTGTATGGGCCATTTGTTTATCACCGCTGATCCGTTCCATGACGAACATGGCCGTACCATATACCAGCATATTCCATGACCCTACAAGCGCACCGTATGATTTCCATTGAATGGTTGTTTCGCGAATTATGTTTTCATTGAAAAACGGGATCAAATAAAGATGCGCCTCACTGAATGTAATGAAAAAGAAAATAATTCCGGTCATCCACATCCAGTAATAAACCGGCCACGGTTCTTTCTCTTTTTTCATGGTAAGACAGATGTTAATGCCAAACATGATCCAGGTGGCAAATATAGGTATCGATAACGCGGGAGGGTAGGCCCAATACTCACGTCCCCCAAAATTTCCCATAAGATAAGCGCCCAGTATGGCCAGACCAGTCACCACAAAAATCCAAAAATGTATATGCATTGATTTCGGCCAGGTAAGTGTCAGGTTGCGGTAGTTTGGCAGATAATGATAAATGCCGCCAATTGCTGCCAGAAATATCCATGATACGGCAAGGCTGACATGGATTGGGCGTAGCTGGTGAAATTCAAAATTGCTCAAGGCTTCCGGGTATAAATATTTAACGGCGCCAAGCAATCCCATAAGCACGCAGCCGCCCAGCGACATCAGGCCAAGAATTACGAAATTAACGCCTGACCGGCGACAAGTGCTATCGTTCGTATTCGACTGTACCATACCAGGTTACCTTTCCTTTTTTAGGATTGTAGTTTCCCGCCGCTCCCACATATTCGAGATAGGCAATCAGATCATCTATTTCACTATCACTAAGTTGGAAATCAGGCATCCGATCGGTGCCAACTTCAATAAACATGCGTGCATATTCCGGTCCAAGATCCGGATTGTTAATTACATTGGTAAGATCCGGCCCCATATATCCGCCGAGACCATATATTTGGTGACAGGCCCAACAATTATTTTCCCTGAACAAGGTCTGGCCACGAAGGGCAGCATCGCTCGCGACGGGTCCTTCATTAAGCGCCGTCCCGGAAGTGTAGACACTTGCCGAGTAAAAAAAGAATGATACAAATAGCGCCAGAAACAGGAACCGACGCCAAGGTTGAGGTCCCTTCATTACAAATATTCCCTATTTTCACTTCCCAATATTTTATGATTCTATAATACTACAAAAATAGGATGAAATTATTCTAATTTGCAGGGTTTAGGGTGTAATGTTAGGATTTTATTATCGTGAATTATAGATTATTAGAATTAACTAAGTAGAATTTTTTATAAAAAATGGTTTCCATAACCTGATGCCCAGGGGCACGGAGACATTCATGAAAAAGGCGGTCACCATTAAAGTATAGAAAGCGGCATCGCTCAAAATGTCGTTTTGAACATAGGCGATATCCATCACAACAAAGGCCAGTTCTGCACGCCCCAGCATACCAAGTCCGATCATGACACTTTCGGCAAAATTAAACCCGCCGGTGTATCTGGCGGCAATTCCTGCGGAGGCCACCTGAACTATCACCAACGCTGACAAAAGTGCCGCAACATAGGGAATCACGGAAACCAGTAATTCCCAATCGAAAATAATCTTTGCGCCCAAATCAACGAAGAATACCGGACCTATCCAGACGAATGCAACATTATCAATCACACTTTTTATGCTTTTAAAGTCTTCGGGTGCATCGACATCTTCTTCGACGCCAACGATTGCTGTTGACGCTTTCTTAAAATATTCTTCTCGTAATATCAGTCCTGCCATATATGCCCCGACCGCAGGGTGGAGTCCGAGTGCATGTGAACTGATTGCCACCAACATTACAAAAATTAAAATAACAAGAGTGCGTTGCCCCGGCGTGAGGGCAAAAATGTGACTGATGCCATATCGTCCAAGGCCGGGCACAAAGTAAAGCGGCCCTTTTGCTTCGCTGGGTAATATCCAGATAGCGAGAACAGTGACAACAACAAAAAAACCCAGCGCCTTGGCGGTTATTACTGCGATATTTAATAGGCTCACAGTTTCCTGCCCGCTGGCAATCGGGATAATGATTGCTACCAGAGCCAGTGATGCAATATCGTCAAGTAACGCTGAGGTCATAATGCCTGTAGCGGCTTTTGTTTTATGAAGGTTTTCATTTTTAAGGGACATCAGAGTAAGCGATACCGCCGTTGCGGCCATTGACAAGCCAATGACAAGGGCCATGTTATTGTCCCGCCAAAAATAGTAAGACAACAAATATGCCGTAAGAAATGGTGAGATGCCACCGAAAAAAGCAATGCCCCAACTGCGTTTTATACTGCCAACAAAGTTATCGGTACTTTCTTCAAACCCCAAGGCAAACATGATTAATATGATGCCGACTTCTGCAAAAACACGTATGAATTCGTCGGGCTCTACCGGAAGAATGCCAGTGTTAACATAAACAGCCCCCATGAAAAGATAAAAAAGAACCGGTGTCAGACGTGTCGCCCTGGCCATGAAGTGTGCGACTAAGACGCCTATCCAGATTATGGTTAGATTTTCTAACGTATGCATTACTTCGTAGCTACCCTGTTTGTGTATTCTTGTTCGGGCTATTGGACACTTAAATAGCGAACTAATAAATGACCAAAATCAATTTTCGTCAATTTTTGCCAAGTCTCAAGTTAACCTTTACAAAGGGGCTAATTTATTGTCCAATATAGCACGAAGAGTGGGGACTCTATAATGAATAAAAAGTTCAAAACGAGGAGAAATCTGAAATGAAAAAGACTATAGCAAGAATGCTATTTGTTACGGGGGCTATAACGGCAGCATGCTCAACAACTGTGTTCGCGCAGGGAAATCCTTATGAGCCGATTGAGGGAGAATGGATTGAATTGCCGGACGGGCGTGAATGGGGATCAACCAGCACGGTTTATTATGCCGGAAACGGTAACATCTGGGTGGCGGAACGCTGCGGCGGCAATACGAACTGTCTTGACACGCCTGACATTGACCCAATCATGCTTGTTGATGTTGACGGTAATATTCTAAAAAGTTTTGGTAAAAACATGATTGTCTGGCCCCACGGAATGCATGTGGACCCGGATGGTAATGTGTGGCTTGCGGATGCCCGCGGTGATGAGGAACGGGGCAAAGGTCATCAGGTTCATAAGTTCAGCCCTGACGGGGAACTGCTGATGTCTCTTGGCACAGCCGGTGTTGCGGGCAAGGGAGAGTATACCTTTGACCAGCCCTGTGATGTTGCGGTGGCAGAGAACGGGGATATTTTTGTTGCGGACGGTCATGGTGCTGGTGGTAATAACCGGATTGTCAAATATAACAGCAAGGGTGAATATCTGATGGAATGGGGAACCACAGGTTCCGAGCGCGGTGAGTTCCGTGAGCCTCATGCTATTGCGATCAATTCAGAAGGCAAGGTCTTTGTCGGTGACCGTCATAACGCCCGCGTTCAGATATTTGATCAGGAAGGGAACCATATTGATTACTGGACACAGTTTGGCCGCCCCAGTGGTGTTTACATTGACAAGAACGATATCATGTATGTAGCTGACAGTGAATCCAACACGGGTTACCAACGAAACCCCGGTTGGGAACGCGGTATTCGTATCGGTAGCTCATTGAATGGTTGGGTAACGGCCTTTATTCCTGATCCAAATCAGGGCTACATGCGCGGTACAAGTGTTGCTGAAGGTGTGACCGCCGACGAGGCGGGTAATGTTTACGGCGCGGAAGTAGCACAGCGTAGAATGCGTAAATATATTCCAAAAACATACCGTGGTGAGCCACGCCGTCGGAATTAACGGCATTCAACTGTTCAAATTCAGCTAGACTTTTTTAAAAGAGTCCTCATATTGAGAAATGTGGGGGCTTTTTTAGGTTAGATTCAATGGAAATAATCAGATCAAAGAAATTTAAAGCGGAAGAAGCATGGGGTGCTAAAGATATAGCAAATATGAACGGTGTGACTACGCGGCTTCATTGGACGGACGAACCCTATATCTGGCACATCAATGACGGTGAAGAGGTTTTTGCCGTTCTTGATGGAAAGGTCGAAATGTTTTACCGTGAAAATGGTCAGGAATATTCCGTCATTCTGAATGTCGGGGATATTTTTTTTGCTTCCGTCGGAACAGAGCATGTCGCCCATCCAATTGGTGAAGCAAGAATATTGGTGATTGAAAAAGAAGGAAGCGTCTAGCGATGAAGGTAAATGCTGATTTTGAACAACCTGTCGTCATAAGACCGGAAGACTATGAATGGGTGCCTTCTCCCATGCCGGGTGTAGAACGCATGATGCTGGACCGGATAGGTGAAGAAGCGGGGCACGCGACATCACTTGTCAGATTTGAAGCCGATAGCGAATTCTCACCGCACGGGCATCCGGGGGGTGAGGAATTTTTTGTTCTGGAGGGCGTTTTTTCTGATGAACATCAAGATTATCCGGCTGGTAGTTACGTTCGCAATCCGATTGGAACGGCCCATACGCCGCGTATTGGCACGGAAGGCGCAACGATTTTTGTAAAACTATGTCAGTTTGAAAAAGAGGACCAAAGGCAATTTTCCAAAAACACGAACGAAGCTGAATGGTTTCCAGGCTTGGTGCCGGGCTTAACGGTAATGCCGCTGCATGAATATGGTACCGAGCATGTTGCGCTGGTAAAGTGGGCGCCAAATACGTTATTTAAACCGCATCAGCATTGGGGAGGCGAGGAAATATTGGTTCTTGAGGGAACATTTTATGATGAATATGGTGAATATCCGAAAGGAACATGGATACGAAGTCCCCATCTAAGCAACCATCACCCATTCACCAAGGAGGACGGTGCCCTTATTTATGTTAAAACGGGCCATTTACCCACTTTAGAAAAATAATTTTCTTTTGATTGTCGATTCGGCAACTTGGTGTTCGTCTTAAGGGTATAATCTGCAAAAAGCAGGTTATTTTCTGAAACAAGAAAAGGACAATATCATGAAATATATCGCTTTAATTTATTCCAACGAAGCAACCGACCCTGTACCCGGGTCCGATGAATTTACGAGGTTGATTGGCGAATACCGCGCCGCGACCGAGAAGTTTATTGAAGACGGAGTTATGGTCGCTGGTGATCCACTTGAATCGGTGAATACGGCCACAACGCTTCGGGCCAGAAATGGTAACCTTGATACAATTGACGGACCCTTTGCCGAAACCAAAGAACAGCTTGGAGGATATTATATTTTTGAATGTGACAACCTTGACGACGCCCTTAAATATGCGGCGATGATACCAACCGTTAATTACGGTTCAATTGAGGTCAGACCAATTATGACGATCGAAGGATGATAATGAGTAATGGTATCCTCCTCCTCCCCGCCGATTAATTTCGATGTAGCCATCCAAAAAATTGTACGTGAGGAATGGGGATACCTTCTTTCGTCGCTTATCAAATCACTTAATGATTTAACACTGGCCGAAGACGCATTACAGGATGCAGTCGAGGCGGCCCTTCATCACTGGCGAAGAAATGGGCTTCCAAAAGCGCCGAACGCCTGGCTTCTGACGACCGCAAAGCGAAAGGCAATTGACAAGATACGCAGGGATAGGAATTTTGATAGCAAAAAACAGGATTACCTTTTTCTGACGGAACCGGATAGTGCGGCTGCAGAAGATGAATTTGACGTGCCGGATGAAAGACTGCGTTTGATTTTCACCTGTTGTCACCCCGCTCTTGATAAAAAAATTTCCGTGGCATTGACATTGCAACTTCTTGGGGGGTTATCAACCGCTGAAATTTCCCACGCCTTTTTGATCACAAGGGAGACTATGGCGCAAAGACTGGTCAGAGGGAAAAGGAAAATTAAGCAGGCCGCTATTCCTTTTGTTGTGCCGGATAAATCCATTTTTTCTGAAAGACTGGATGCGGTCCTTAGTGTGCTTTACCTTATTTTTAACGAAGGATATTCCGCAACGTCCGGCGAGAAACACGTGCGCGGGGAATTGTGCAACGAAGCAATAAGGCTTGCGCGGATATTGTATCGGCTTCGCCCGACAGAACCAGAGGTCATTGCCTTGCTTGCATTGATGCTCATTCACGATTCAAGACGGACAGCAAGGTTCAGTGGATCGGGCGAATTGGTGACATTAGAAAATCAGGATAGACGTTTATGGAAAAAAGACCAGATTAATGAGGGTAAGAAACTGGTTGAGGAAGCGCTTGGCTGTGGAAATCCTGGACCTTACCAAATTCAGGCGGCGATCAGCGCAGTTCACGCGGATGCTGCAAGTTATGATGAGACCGACTGGCGCGAAATAGCACTCCTTTATCAAGAACTTTATAAACTCAACCCGACGCCGGTCATTGAATTAAATCGACTGGTCGCGCTTTCCTATTTTACATCAGCAGAAGAACAGCTGGATAATCTTAATCGGCTTGAAAGTGAATTTCGTGACTATCAGCCGTTTTATGCGGCGAAGGCGGATTTTTTAAACAGATGCGGCCATTATAAGCAGGCCATTAAATATTACAAATTGGCCCTCAAGCATAGTGGAAACGAAAATGAAAAGCAGTTTTTTGAGCGGCGATTAAAGAGCATAATGCCTTTACAAGAATGCTAAATTATTGTCCAATGCATCGTGACCAGCAGACAGATTTAAAACAACAGCATTGGAGGATGATGAGAATGTTAAGTAAAATAAAAGTAGGCAAGACGCTTATTGTAGCGGGGGCGATTTCCGCTGCAATGACATCAACTGCATTGTCGCAGGTATTAAACCCTTATGAGCCGATTGAGGGAGAATGGATTGAACTGCCGGATGGGCGTGAATGGGGATCAACCAGCACGGTTTATTATGCCGGAAACGGTAACATCTGGGTGGCGGAACGCTGCGGCGGCAATACGAACTGTCTTGATACACCGGACATTGACCCAATCATGCTTGTTGATGTTGACGGTAATATTCTAAAAAGTTTTGGTAAAAACATGATTGTCTGGCCCCACGGAATGCATGTGGACCCG
>JAUIDN010000040.1 GCA_030428615.1 Alphaproteobacteria bacterium
TTATTCTGTTACTGGTTTTCATGTTGTTCCGCCACGTCTTCAGCCGGTTCGTAGTTGGACGACTTAAGGCGTTTGTAGGAAAAACAAAAAACAAGATTGATGATGAAATCATCGACGCGATTGAAGGTCCCCTTAGCTTCGTGCCGATTGTGCTTGGTGTATTTTTTGCAACTGAACTCCTTGATCTGACGGGGAATTTGGCGACCGGTGCTGAAAATCTGAACCGTTCGCTCATCACCATAACTATTTTTTGGGCATTTTATAAAACCATCGGCCCGATCAGCCTCACTTTCGGTAAACTGAAAAAAATCTTTTCAACCAGCATGATAAACTGGCTTGTTAAATCAATGCGCGGCCTCATTATTTTTCTGGGTGCTGCATCGGTTCTGGAAATATGGGGAATCCAAGTAGCACCGCTGATAGCTGGTCTAGGACTATTCGGGGTTGCGGTCGCTCTTGGCGCACAGGATTTATTCAAAAACCTGATTGCGGGACTATTCATTATCGGTGAGCGTCGTTTTCATCCGGGTGACTGGATCAAAATAGAAGGTATCGTTGAAGGTACCGTTAAGGAAATAGGATTTCGAACAACAACAATCGTTCAATTTGATAAAGCACCCGTTTATGTTCCAAATGCGAAATTGTCGGATAATGCCGCTATTAATTTTTCACGTATGAGCCATCGACGCATTTATTGGAAAATCGGTTTATTATATGACACATCAATTGAGCAGTTAAAAAATGTCCGCGCGCAAATAGAAGACTATATCATGAAAAACGATGATTTCGCGAAACCGCCCGAAGTTGCCACCTTTGTTCGCATTGACAGCTTCAATGACAGTTCAATTGACCTGATGTTATATTGCTTTACCAAAACCACCGATTGGGGTGAATGGCTGGAAATTAAAGAACAGCTTGCGCTAGAAATAAAGAAAATAGTTGCGAACAATGGCACCGGTTTCGCCTACCCCAGCCAGTCGATATATATTGAAAATTTACCCGATAATGATCAGATGAAACCGGAATTGTTTCAGGCGGATTAATGTTCTTTCGGATACGCCGCAAAATTATCCGTAAAGCAAACTGGCCTGCCGGAGGGATCAGCAACAATTTCGTCGTCCCACATTATTATCTTCCCACGAACGATCGTCCCCTTCACCTGTCCGGTAAATTCTGCGCCGGCATATAAATCCCACCCGCAACCGCTTTCTACATCGTCATCTTCGAAAATCCATCGCTTTTTAAGATCAACTATCGAAAAATCTGCGTCATATCCGACTGCAATGCGACCTTTCGATGCGATATTAAAAGTTCTCGCCGGGCTCGCACTTGTCAAATCCACCAAAGACAATAGTGATAGTGATCCTTTGGATACCTGATCCAGCATCAGGGGCAACATCGTTTGAACGCCAGGGGCACCGGACGGGCAAAATGGATAATCTTTTTCCTTTTGTTCTATGAATTGAGGCAAATGGCCCGATGCCAGCATATCGACAATGCCGTTTGACAGCCCTTTCCATAACCCCACCCGATTTTCTTCATCCCTAATCGGGGGATCAAGCTTTACATAATTATAAAAATGATCGTAACAGTCAGGCGCACTCAATGATAAATGATACGGTGAAATCGATGCGGTTGCGATATCTTTGTACGCTGCGAGCAACGCCATCTCAGCTACACTTGAAATATGCTGAACATGAACCGGACGTCCTGCGCCACGCGCAATTGCCAGAATTCTTCTTAATCCCTCGACAAAAGATTTTTCATTATGCCAGTGCGGATGACTGGATACATCCGCTTCTTTTCTTAGATGCACCCTTTTATCCAAACTCAGCTGGTCCTCCGCATGAACCGTCACACGACGTTTCACCGATTTTAGCAGTCTCAGTATTTCTTTATCTTCTTCAATCGCTTCAAAACCGTTCCCTTCTGCCATGTAAAAATGGATGCCCGCGCAATCCGGCGCTTTATCCATTTCCGCAAGTTCGTTTAGATTTTCCCGCCTCGCGTGGATAAAGAAACCATGATCACAATATGAACCGTTCTCTATATTAATATTATCATCGGCAACAGCGAGTACCGTGGTGATTCCCCCCCTGACTGCGGCCCTTGTCTCATTTTCAAATCCACTTCTAAGATGGAATTCAGTATCTATCAGCCCCGGCAGTATATGAAGACCAATCGCATCCAATTGCGCTTTACCGGTTACATTCGAAAGATCACCAAGCGCTACGATAATACCGTCCCTGACCGCGATATCCAGCTTTTCTATCCCACGGTGGGACACGCAGCTTGCGTTTCTTATAATAAGATCAATACTCAATTTTCTGCTAACTTCCTTGATTCAATTTTTATATTCACTACCTTAGATTAATGCTAGCCTAGTGCAATAATATTTCGAGAAGATCCGGATGATTGAAACACACAAAAACAGGGCCGTAATCACACTGTCAGGCTCTGAAAGAAAAAACCTTCTGCAAGGTATTATTACCAATGATGTCGATAAGCTTGCCAATGGCCGCGGTCTATATGCTGCCTTGCTTACGCCGCAGGGGAAATTTCTGCATGATTTCTTTCTCATTGAAAAAGACGACATCATCTATTTGGATTGCGAAGCGGAACGAATGCCGGATCTTTTTCGCCGCCTTCTAATGTACAGATTGAGGTCGAACGTTGAAATTATTGATCAGAGTGAAACGTATAATGTTGTTACCTCACCGGAACCGCTGCCCGATAAGGATATCAGTTACCCGGACCCAAGGCACACACAAATGGGCTTTCGCGCGATCACAAAAAACGGTAATGAAAACGGGCCGGATAAAACTTATCACGAAAGGCGTATAAAGCTCGGCATAGCGGAAGGAACATATGATTTCCTGCCGGAAAAAAGTACCATCCTTGAGGGTCATTTCGAAGAAATTAACGGCGTGGATTTTAAAAAAGGATGTTATGTCGGGCAGGAAGTGATCGCCCGGATGAAATATCGTGGTAAAATAAAGAAGCAGATGCTGCCGGTAACACTTTCAGGCCAGGCGCCTGCATTTGGATCAATCATTACTGATAAAAAAGGTAATAAAATTGGTGACTTACGGTCAACATGTGACAAAAATGCCATAGCCCTGTTTCGCATTCAGGATGTGACATACGGGCAGGAATATGATTGTTGTGGTATAAAAGTCACACCTTATAAGCCAATATTTTTGAAAGATTTTGATAATGAATGACCTGACCAGATGTGATTGGTGCGGCGACGACCCTATTTACACAGCCTACCATGATGAAGAATGGGGTGTCCCCGTTTTTGATAGTCGCGCACTCTGGGAAAAACTGATCCTTGATGGTTTTCAGGCAGGGCTTTCATGGATAACGATATTAAAACGCCGCGATAATTTCATTCACGCCTTCGATGGGTTCAAGCCCGAAAAAGTCGCTGCATATAACGACACCGATA
>JAUIDN010000031.1 GCA_030428615.1 Alphaproteobacteria bacterium
CCAAATCTCTTTGCCGCCTTTACCTAGACGCTTGTACTCTGCTGACTGAAACTCTCCCCGGGAAAGACTTTCCCAAAACACTTTGTAGTCAGCACTGGCTTTATACTCAGCATCAACAAACATACTATGATGCTGTCCTCTGATCTCGTCCAGATTATACCCCATCACGGATAAAAAATTATCATTGGCATCGAGAATCGTACCCTCAAGATCAAACGAAATCACAGCTTGCGATTTATTGATGGCGTCGTTGGTTGCCTGCAACTCAATTAACTTCTCACTTGTGTTTGCCCCAAAGTTTCGTGTTATAAAATTCATTACTTTTATCCCTGATTATTTTACATACAAGATCGAAAAAATTATCCTGATGGTTCACTAAAACAAATAACTGATTGAAGCTCTAATCTAACTTCGAACTTGTTCTAATTTACAGCTAATGGTTTTATAAGTAGTTATTTCAGGGTTGCAATTTAGGAATAAAAATAGGCAATTTAGGAAATATTATTCAACTATGCGCATTTCGACTTAATGAGGCAAGTTCTCTTTTTTAATAAAACGATACAATGATGACTTATTAGTAAAACCCAACAAAACATGTTTTTCCTCTGGGGGAACACTGTTATCACTCATAACTATTTTGTATATCGATTTTCTGGCGCTATTTAAAATTTTAGCATACGTGGTCTCTTTTGTAGCTAGCAAATTTGTAAGTGTCCGTTCAGTAATACCTAATTTTGAAGAAAATTCACTTTTGCCATTTTTTCCAGCTAAAATTGATTCTATAAGCAGAGTTTCAAATTGGTTTAATGACATATTTTTAGGCGCGGGCTTTGCTTGAAAGCTCTGACTATTAAAGCCAGATAAATTTTTACTATAAAGATATTCCTGCATAGTTTTATGCTTAATATTTTTAGGTACTACTATTCTAGTTTCCGATCCAACTTCTAACTTACATTTTGAAAGAGCTTCAAAACTCTTAATATTTTCATCACTTAGATCCCAAGAAAAATTTATTAATATCCCTAATTCGGGATCTTTTGAAAATTCTCTTATAATCATCAAAAAAAACGATATAAATACAATATTTGTAAAGAGGTTCGCGTCGTCACTTACCAAGTAATTAATGTGATCTATGTAAAGGACATAATTATCTTCTGCACTCACAAGTTTTAATTTTGTATAGGGCGTAATCTCAGAAAAATTATCAATCAAATGCATCAACAAGTCCCCAACATCTTTTAGCGCTAATGAATTATTCCTTACCCTATAATAAGTCTTGGTAGAATACTTAGCAAACTCGTAAGCAGTCGTAACTACATTTTCAAACCTTTTTATAACATTGCTATAAAAATCAAAAACTTCTTGATCAAATATAAGTTTCTCGTTTGTGCTAACAATTTTGTCGGTTATTTGTTTCAAGCCTTCTAATTCTGATGTATCAATACCTTTATCTTCAAGAAAATTTATAAGAGAAATTATCGTTTTTATATTGATATAAGGTAACTTATGTTTTGATTTATCTGGCTCATTTTCATAAATCATCTTTAATACCCATTTTTACATTGGTTGTATTTTTAGTTTTTGATAATTTCTTTTCTAGGTGTTGATTATTATAATTTATTTATCCCTTTAGGGGTCGATTTAAGAAAATTCACAGTCAAATGAAATTGATCTAAATCAATTTTTTAAATTTTCTCACCTTTGAATAAAAACACTAAAACATTAGTAGTATGATTTAATGAATTTAAAAAATAATTTATAGAAAGCAATATAACATACTTTAGGGATCGTTGAAACCTAGCATTAACCCATAATTTTGTATTTGGTGAACGATAAATATATTTTATTACTGACCGGTTACATTAAATTAGGTTTTATTCATCAACCCGTAACAATGTCATGGCATATCCATCACGCTGGGGATAATGCTCACATATTAGAGGGCTGCTTCCGTCTGCATATAACCAGTCACTCCTATTTACCTCAGCGGTTACATGCGTATGCCGGTTAAAGGGTACCTGGTCCAGATGAGGCAGTACCTCTCCCTCGTTCAGACAAAGGGCCGCCATATTCCTGCTGCTGACCGGGTATCGCAACTTGCCGTCCTTGCTGAAGAGGATTGCCAATTGTTCGGTACGCAGTTCAGCATATCGTCTTGCCATGGCCTCCTTGCTGACGCCATAGATCTTCGCCAGACTAAAAACCTCCTCCAGACAGATCTCTTCTGAAAGACTCCTTTTAATCTGCCTTGACGGCATGAGCAGCTCAGAGGCGAAACGGTTGGCTTCAACTTCCTGGTTTTCTTGCCTGTCGGGCCCTATCAGCCTGTTCAGTTTATTTACATTTAAATCACTTTTATTGCACCAGAAACCGTTCTCCGCCGATTCCACATGTGACAGATTTAAATAATGACCGAGCTCATGGGCAATGGTAAACCTGCGCCTTGTTTTCCTGGACTTGCTGTTAACCAGGATTGAACCACAGGCTCGGGACGCATCCGTCACAAGAGCACCCTCAATATTCACTAGCGGTTCATATTTTATTTCATGGATATCAAGGTGATTTGCCAGATGCTTCAAATCAACAGCACCAGCCACTTCCCCCAACTGACGGTGAACCTCCCTGGCGATCCGAACCGGGTTCGGCCCGGCCTCTTCTATTTCCATTCTGTCGAGCAATAATCATCCAACCTGCTGTCTGCTTTTCTGAGCGAGCAGGGTTTTCATCATGCCATCCAGAATGTCCCTCTCACGTTGATCCAGATCCCGCGCCTCCCGGAACATGCGGGCCAGCTGCTGCTCATCATCTGATCCGTCAATATCCTCTCCGATCAGAAAGGCGACGGTCGTCTCAAAATGAATAGCAAGTCTCTTTACAAGATCCATCGCCGGGTTGTTTGTCCGTTCTTTCTCAAGCTCCCATATGTGAGCTTTGGAAACCCCCACTGCATCAGCCACCTTCTGCAGAGATTCTCCTTTATTTCTGCGAAGCTGGGCAATTCGCGCACCTAATGTCATTATCTGTCTCCTGTTCGATGTTTTCTCCATCTTACGTTTTTATACAATATTAATTTGACGCACACAAATGTTTTCTGTATCTTACGATAATGTATATACAGAAAATAAAAAGGTATTCTTATGACGACACTGAACATCAAACAGACACCGATTGGCGATCTTAAGCCATTTAAAAACAATGCACGCACCCACAGCCGCAAACAAGTCAGGCAGTTGGTTAAAAGCATAAAGGAGTTCGGCTTTACCAATCCGGTCCTGATAGATGAACAGAGCACCATTCTCGCCGGTCACGGCAGAGTGCTGGCCGCAAAAGAGATGGGACTGTCCGATGTTCCCTGTGTACGCCTTGATCATATGAACGAGGCTCAAAAGCGGGCATATATTCTGGCCGACAATAAACTGGCTCTTAACGCCGGCTGGGATGAAGGCCTGCTCGCTGAGGAACTGGGCTTTCTGCTCAGTGAAGAGGTTTCCTTTGATGTAGACATAACAGGTTTTTCTGTTTCAGAGGTGGATATGATCCTTGAAGACAGTCATAAGGAAGAAGCTCATGATCCTGCGGATGATCTGCCTGTCAGGGATGACCTTCTTGTAGAGGTCAGAGCCGGGGACATCTGGCAACTGGGCCCGCACCGTCTGATCTGTGGTAACAGTCTTGATCCTGAATGTGTTGAAGCGCTCATGGGAACGGCAAAAGCGCGCATGGTATTTACCGATCCCCCTTACAATGTACCCATTGATGGATTTGTTGGAGGGAAGGGAAAGATCAGACACACGGAGTTTGCCATGGCGTCCGGAGAAATGACGGAACAGCAGTTTATCTCCTTTCTGAAAACCGCCTTTAAAAACCTCGCCGATCACAGTATGGACGGTTCCATTCATTTTATCTGTATGGACTGGCGTCATATAAGAGAAATAGAAGCCGCAGGCGGAGATGTCTACACTGAGTTCAAAAATCTGATCATCTGGGTCAAGGACAATGGTGGTATGGGCACCTTCTATCGTTCACGTCATGAACTGATCTTTGCCTTTAAAAAAGGCACCGCTGATCATATCAACAGTTTCGAGCTTGGCCAGCATGGCCGGTACCGCACAAATGTCTGGGAATATAAAGGTGCCAACACCAGAAAAGCCGGGCGCCTTGAAGAGCTGTAACTGCATCCCACCGTTAAGCCTGTTCAGATGATTGCTGACGCCATACGGGATGTCTCGGCCCGTAATGACATTGTTCTCGATCTCTTTGGCGGGTCAGGTTCAACCCTCATCGCCGCCCATAAAACCGGTCGGCGTGCCTGTCTCTGTGAGCTTGATCCCCTTTATTGCGCCCGGATCATCCGGCGCTATGAACAGTATGCCAATGATGACGCCGTCAGGGTTGCCTGCGGGATTAGTTCAGAACCGGAACTGTCACAGGCGGCGGAGTAAGGGCACATGGAGAAAAGTCTTTCAAACCTTCCGGCAAGGACGGATGAGGATCAAAGCGCAAACAGTTCCTATGACGTCGGCTTTAAAAAACCACCCGTGCATACCCGTTTCCAGAAAGGCCAGTCAGGTAACAGAAAAGGACGTCCCAAGGGTGCCTTAAATAAACCCAAAGATATGACGTCGCTTCTGTTAACCGATCTCATTCTCGAAGAAGCCTACCGCGATATCAATATCAATGACGGGGAGAAAAGCCTGACCGTTCCCATTGTCAAGGCGGCCCTCAGATCACTGGCACTGAATGCTGCTAAGGGAAAACATCATTCCCAACAACTGTTCCTGAAGCTCGTTGGAGAGGTTCAGGAAGCGAGAGAAAATCAGAAGTTCCAGCTGTTCGAGGCCGCCATTGAATATAAGGAACGATGGGAACATGCCATAGAGCAGGCAAAGAAATTTGAACAACCAATCCCCGACCCGCTTCCTCATCCGGAACATGTGGTCTTCGACCCCAGAACGGGGGATGTACGCATAATCGGGCCGATGTCCCATGAAGAGAAAAAGGAATGGGATTTATGGATTGCCCGCAAAATGAGATGGCTGGAAGATCTGGAAGAACTGAAGCAGGAACTTAAAGACAATGAAATTCCCGAACATGCCAGATTTATTCAGGATGATATTGACCATATTACACGGTTACTGAACATAACCCGGCAACGCTTTCCCGATGATATCTATATTCCCCCTTCCACAGTTGAATTTATCAAAAGTAAGCCGGATCTGACCTTTCCGGAAATGAAGGAAAAAGCCGCCGCGCTGTTCAACAAGGAAGATTAGAAAACTCACCGGAATTGACTGGACTTCCCGGGCGAACAGAGCGGTACTGTCACCTGTAACAATATAGGAGACAGATATGGAAAAATATAATGATCAAATCGTCACGGATCAGGTTCTGGACATTAAAAACAGGACCCGTGAGGAACTGCTGGATATCTGGAAGCAGGCATACCGTAAACCCGCCCCCAAAGGCATAAGCCGCCGTATCTTGGAACTGGCCGCCGCTTATCACATTCAGGAGAAGGCCTATGGCGGCCTTCCGCCGAATATCAAGCTCAAGCTGAAGCGGCATTCATATGTACAGTCACCTAAAGCCAATTCCCGGGACATTGCTGACGGCACCGTCTTTGTTCGTGAATGGAACGGGGTGGTTCACCGCGTAGAGGCCGTTGACGGTCAATATATGTGGTCGGAAAAGCTTTATAATTCCCTCTCGGAAATCGCCCGAATGATTACAGGCACAAGGTGGTCCGGACCCCGCTTCTTTGGTGTGAGAGTGCACGCCAATGAATAAGACCATAAGATGTGCCGTCTATACCCGTAAATCTACCCAGGAAGGCCTTGAACAGGAGTTTAACAGTCTTGATGCCCAACGCGAAGCAAGTCTGGCTTATATTAAAAGCCAGCATCATGAAGGCTGGCGCGCCATCAGAAAAACATATGATGACGGCGGCATATCGGGAGCCACTCTGAACAGGCCGGGTGTTCAGGCTTTGCTTGATGATATAAAAGCGGGACAGATTGATACCGTAGTTGTCTATAAGGTTGACCGGCTGACAAGATCCCTTGCCGACTTTTCAAAACTGATTGAACTGTTCGATCAGCATAATGTCTCCTTCATATCCGTCACCCAGCAGTTTAATACAACATCATCCATGGGACGCCTGACCCTGAATGTGCTTCTTTCCTTCGCACAGTTCGAACGGGAAGTCACTGGTGAGCGTATCCGCGATAAAATTGCCGCCTCAAAAAAGAAAGGCATGTGGATGGGCGGCCTGCCCCCTATCGGCTATGACGTGCAGGATAAGAAACTGGTGATTAATGAAAAGGAAGCCGAAACCGTCAAACAGATCTTCGATCTATATCTGAGGCTCGGCAATGTAAGGCTTGTAAAAACAGAATGTGACCGTGACGGACTGAGAACGAAGGTCAGGCTGCATGGCGGAAAGATAAAAGGCGGCACATGTTTTAGCCGTGGGCATCTTTACTCCGTCCTCAATAATCCCCTTTACGCCGGAAAAGTGAGATATAAGGACAATATCTATGACGGGCAGCATGATGCGATCATTTGTCCTGAAACCTGGGAAACCGTTCAGAGAAAACTGGAAGAAGGCGCTGCCCACCGCACAAGCAATACCAATCAGAAGCAGGTCAACCTTCTTACCGGTTTCGTTTATGATGAAGCCGGACAGCACCTTAAACCCAATTATACCGTTAAACAGAGTAAGCGTTACCGCTACTATGTATCCACGGGTCAGGGGGGATGGCGTATCCCGGCACAAACCCTGGAACAGGCTGTTGAAGAGATCATCACGAACTGGCTAAAAGATGATAAGGAACTTTATGTAATCTTTGAGAAATATTCCGATGCCCGGACGAACAGTTTCGACACCGTTAAACGATCTGCTTTAAAATTAACCGACACCGTTACAAAGGCAGCACTACTTGAAAAAGCAAGCCTGTTCCAAAAGTTCATTGCAAAAGTGGAACTCTTGAATGATGAAATTAAGGTTAAACTTAATCGAAAAGAACTATATAAAATGCTCGATTTAGACTGCCAGAAAGAAGAGACCGGCGAAATTTGTTTAACAGCAGAACATCAGATCAAAAAACGGGGCGTGGAAAAGAAAATCATCCTAATGGGTGATAACAGCACCAATAAGGATGAGAAAATAATCGCATTGATCGCCAGATCATATCAGTGGCTACAGGAACTGGTTGGCGGCCAGGTCGCATCCCTGTCTGAAATCGCAAGACGGGAAAATATTGATATAGGTGATGTAAGCCGCTTTTTCCAGCTTGCATTTCTTTCACCGGATATTGTGGTTTCGATTATAGAAGGTAAGCAGCCTGCTGATCTCAGTGTTGAGAAATTAAAGCGGGTCGGTACCTTGCCATATTGTTGGTCTGATGAATGTTCGATTTGGTTTTAAATATTAAGAACTAATTATATAATAATAAAAAATCTTCCAACTGCTCCGATCCAAAACAGACAACCCTGCTTATTTTATGGTGATATACTTGATTTTGTTTAAATCGGCTTATTTTAATTGACACAGCTTTACACCTTCGTCAACTCTACTTTAGGGTAACTAATAGCTACAAAATCCAATTTTATCAATATGATATGGAATGCAAAAAAGTATTATATATGCGAGATTAACTGACCCTTGCCGTTTTCCTTAGCTTTATATAGGGCTTTATCCGCCAGTTCCATAAGTTTAATTTTATCCGAAGAATCAGAAGGAAAACAAGCCATTCCAGCACTGGCGCCAACTTTTATTTCCCAAGATCCAAGTTTTTTAATTTTTTTCACTTCTGAAATAATAGCCCTTAATCGTTCATTTGCTAATTGTTTATTATCAGTATTGTTTAAGATAACAGCAAACTCATCGCCGCCAAACCTGAATAAACTGTCACTGTCTCTCACATGTTCTTTCATAATCTGGCTGACTTTGTTCAAGACGGCATCGCCCGCATTATGGCCCTGTGTGTCATTTACATGTTTAAAATTATCCAAGTCCATATAAACAAGAATGAATGGGTCTTTACGAAAACTAGAAGTGGTTGTCTTTTTTTCCAAATGTGCGTCAAATGCCCGGCGGTTGGCTAGCCCTGTGAGACTATCCTGCATGGCCCTTTCCTGATTAATTCTTTCTTCATTTCGTTCTGTTGTAACGTCTCTGTATGTGCTTATTACTGAACCATCGTCCATGATTTTTTGAGATGAATTTATGATTTTTTCATTATGGGTCCTATCCCATGAAAATTCATTACACACTTTTCTGTTTTTAATACGGAACTTCAGCTTTTCAATATATTCATCAATATTTTGATCATATTTGCTGCCGTTTCTAAGATTCATTTCAAAAAATTCCTTTAATGGCATTCCTTCCATATACTCACATCCTTTAAGACCTAATAAGTCCTGAAATGTATTATTCCACGCCGCAAGTCTCAAAGATTTGTCAAAAACCACAATCCCGTGGCCTGTATTGTCCATAATATCCTTAAGGAATTTATTTTTTTGCTGAACATTCTCTTCTGCGATGGCAAGACCTTCCATCAACTCAATATTTTTTACTGCCGATTCCTCGATCGTGCTTGCCTGATATTCCAACTCCATATACTGCTCATTTACTCTTTTCAAAGCTTCAGTCACATTTTCTTTTTCTTCATGTAACTTTTGTTGCAAAACCATATTTTTGTTTACTTCAGATCTAAGTTTGTAATTCCAATATATTATAAACACAATAAACAAAAGCGCGCCGCCTAAAAATTTAAATAAAACGGAATAATCCACTACCACTTCAGATTTAATAACATGCCATTTATTGGATATAGCTGCTTTTTCCTGTTGGGTTATACTGGAAAGAGCTTTCTGAATTGAACTGGCTAAAAGCGGGTATTTTTTATTAATTCCAATAGCGGCAGCCGCTATATAATCCGTTGCACCAATAATCTTGATATTTGTGTAGCCATTTTTTTCAATATAGTAGGAAGTCGTTATTATATCATCAACCAAGATATCCGCTTCTCCGGAAGATATTTTTTTCAGGGCCTCTTCGACTGATTCTACTTCGGTTTTTATGATGTTAGGAATTTTTTTGTTGAGCCATTCATTGATGGCGTACCCTTTGATCTGAATAAACCGTTTATTTGCAAGTTCGTCAATATTGCTAACGAGATTGACATCGTTGCGGGCAAAAATCATATGCGCTCCTGATGCATAACTATCTGTCATCAAGAATTCGGATCTCCGTTCTTCGGTTGGTGTAATGATCGGAATTATCTGAATTTTATCTGCTTTGGTTTTTTCAATAGCATCAGAAAATTTTTCGTTCTTAACCCACTTCAACTCAAGATTTAATTTGTTAAAAATCAGTTTTATATAATCTGTGGCCAAGCCTGACACATTGTCCTGATTATCAATTATTTGATACGGCATTACATTATCTATGGCGGCCACTTTTATGGTGTTGTTTTTAGAAAGCCATTCCTTTTCCTCCCGGCTAAGGATTAAAGTATCTTTTTCATTGGATCTCGTGGACCATTTTGTATTTAGTGCCAACAACTCCTCAGCAGTGATTGCATCCATACCTTTCTCAAGAATGGAAATAAGGATGGGCCAGTCTTTTCGAGCGGCCAGACGAATTCTATCCTCGTTCTCGTTTTCAGGATAAAATTTATTCCCAATAACTTCGAGGTCATCTATTAAATTTTGTGTTATTGTATAATTTCCAATAGGCAATAATTCCGCATAAACATCAATTGATCCACTTGACAATGATTTTAAAGCTTCTATGGCCGATGAAAATTCAGTCAGATCAAGGTATGAATACTCATTTTTGTAAATAGACCAAGGAATGGATTCTATTACTACCCCTATTTTCTTACCTTCAAGATCCTTAATAGAATTTATGGAACCTGATCCCCTTCTTCCATAATACACCCAGGGCAAATCCAGATAAGGTTTAGTAAAATTAAGATATTCACTACGTTCTGATGTTTCGATGATGCTATGGGAAATATCAATTTGTTTTTCTTTCAACCCTTCAAGCAAAGCGTCCCAAGAAAGGCCAGTTACATACTCAATTTTAAAACCAACTTTTTTTGCTATCAGATTTAAATAATCAATTGAAAAGCCAACTGGTTTATTACCCAAAAGAAAATCAAGCGGTGCCCATTCCATTTCATTGGTCGCTTTAAGAACAGGATGCGATGAGATCCACCTTCGTTCCTCCTCTGTCAGGCCTATATCATTCCAGATCCGTATATTACCTAACCATTTATTGGAAATAGACTTATATTCTTCATTTGTTACTCTGGTCATGGCCTTTTTTAAAATAGACATCAATACGGAATTGTCCCTGGAAACAGCAATACGCTGGTCTATGCCTTCTATACCTACAATCGGATCATCACCAATAATTTCCACGCCCTCTATATTTTCTTGAAGGATATTGAATTCAATGGCGGTAACATCACCAGGATAAATATCAATTTCACCGGATGTTAAAGCTTTCATTACTCCGGTATTATTATCAAATTCAATATAGTCTAAGTCTGGAAATCTGTTTTGGTAGGAAGCGGTAACAATATGATTTTTAATGACACCAATTTTTTTATTATGCAGATCATTTACACCCTCAATCCATTTTGACCCTGATCTGCCATAAATAGCTACTGGAATCCTGATATATGGGTCGGAAAAAATGAAATGTTTTTCGCGATCACGGTTTTGCGAAAGGGTATGAACTATATCCAGCTGGTTGGCTTTTGCCATTTCAAGCGTCTTGGACCATGTTCCATAATTCACGAATTCAATATTCAATCCTACCTTGCTTGCAAGAAGTTTGACATAATCAATAGAGAAGCCGGCAGGATTGCCCGCGCTCATAAAATCAATCGGGGCGTAACCTGTATTATTCGATGCCGTAACGCTCGGATGTTGGATAATCCATTCCCTTTCTTCATCGGTAAGAGAAACTGAGTTAAGATCATCTTGCGCAACAGCATTTACAACTGAAAAAAAAATTAATAAAACTAGAAACAGGCTTCTTTTCATTTCAAAAAACTTTCTAATAAGCGCCCTTTTTATCATCCTATTATTAATGAAATTATTTTTTATGCTTTTGTACACTCTATATTCATTAGATTAAAAATTTATAAATCAGCAAATTAAATTATGTACTTGTATTAATCAGCCCAGACAATTATTGCTTAATTGAAGAAAAACCCCACTCAGATTATTCAATATCGGGCAGGTTTGAGTGAATTAACGCTTTCAAATTTCCTTATCCAAAAAAATCGACTTATATTGAATTCCTAACTGAAGCAAGAAAAGCAATGTAAAAAAATATGAAGAGTCCAGGTAATCGTTGTTCATTATAGGCTGCAAACGACCACATCGGACTGTCATTATAGCTGGGTTTTGGCCAACATTAAAATCTGATCTAAGCTACCACGATCAAGAAGAATGTTTAATGATCTTAAATCTTTACGCATTGGGTAATATTGGATACGATATTATTCAAATAAAATTATGTACTGCGCTTTGATCATGAAATCACGTGTTAAAATATTTTTCAGACAACAAAATTCCATTCACTTTTTTCTAGGGATAATAGCTTTTCTTTTCGTGTTTGTTCCATATACCAGCGCACAAATTATCCCGGCTAATCCAATTGAAACAGAATTATCGGATAATCCCTTATTTGCGGAAGGTGAGACCGGCTTGGCTTACGGCCTGATAAATCAGGATGCCATAAAACAACCTAAAAAATACAGCCCGACTGAAATTTCTGAAATACAGCAGCAACTGGTTAAGATGACATCCGAACTTGTTGCCATACCATCGTCGTCCATGAACCTTGCCGCATGCGCCGAAATTATTGATTATGTCCATAATCTATTCAGCGAAACCACATATAATATCACAAGAATTGAAAATAATGGGGTCCATTCCATTATTATTGCTAAAAAAAACGACCTTGATTTTGATGTGCTTTTTCTGGGGCATCTTGATGTGGTTCATAACCCGGACCTCAGCTCTTATACACCAACCCTGCGGGAACAAACCCTTCACGGCAGGGGTATAAGCGATATGAAGGCCGCCGCCGCCGGAATGATAAAACTTTTTTTGGATAATGCGGATAATCCACAATTTGAAAATTACGGTCTTGTTTTCACTACTGACGAGCAAATAGGCGGTTTTAACGGCACCGCCCATTTGGTGCAGACACACGGATTAAAAGCAAAGGTCGTCTTCAATCCGGATGGGGGCCATCCTTTAAACCCGTCAATTTCGGAAAAAGGGATATTGCAAATAAAAATAACCACCAAGGGTAAAGCCGCGCATGGCTCCCGCCCGTGGGAGGGTTCTTCCGCAATTGAAATGCTCCTGGGGGATATAGACCATCTAAAAACCCTGTTTGATTACGGCAGTCTTGAAAATCAAAAGAATATAACCCTAAACATCGGCACCATAAACGGCGGGGAAGCAACAAATGCCGTATCCGTGGATGCCGATGCAACGATTGATATCCGCTACCCGCCGACACTGACGAAAAATGAAATTATCTCAAAAATAAACTCAAACCTTCAAAATTCGCAAATTGAAATCCTGACGGAAGCAGACCCCGTGGCCATCGCACCAAATGATGAAGCGCTGCTTGATTTAATGAAAGCCCTTATCGCGCAAGGGCGGCAGCCCGGATTGATGCATGAAACGGGTGGCTGTGATGCCCGCTGGTTTATGCCGCAGGGCAGCAGCATTTTATTGACGCGGCTTGAGGGCACAGGCGGTCTTGTCGATGATGAATATGTAACGATTGAAGGGCTAAGCAATTATTATCTTGTCATGGAATCGTTTCTAAACGAAGTGGCGGATAATTTTTATAACAAGTTTTAAAACTACAAAGTTTATTATAGTAAGCTGAGATTTATAGGTCTGCTTTAGATAGGAAAGGATATTTTAATTTCAGTACCTACCCCTGGCGTTGAAAAAAAGTTTATTTTTCCATTTAGTAGTTTGACAATTTGTTTGACTATAATTATTCCAAGACCGGTACCTTCGGCACCTGCAACAAAATGTGAATTTGAAGGATTGTTTTCAGCTTTTATAATCTCTAATTGCTCTGCCTCCATCCCCTTGCCGTAGTCTTTCACGATAATGTCTATCCAATTTGATCCATTATTTTTTACGAGAATCTCAATCAATCCACCTATTGAAGAAAATTTTTGAGCATTAGAGACTAAATTGAAGATAATTTGTTTTAACAATCTTCTGTCTGTATTAATAATTATATTTTCAGACTCCATTACTAGCCTCACGCTTTGTTTTTTATCTAATGTTATTGAGCCCAATTCCAATAAATAATTTTCAAGAGTATCTTTTAATTCCAATTGTTCTAGTGTGGCTTCTACTTGACCAGCTTCCAATTTACTGGAATCCAAAATATCGTTTACAATACTAAGTAAGTGTGTTCCGCCGGCATGAATTAATCCAACGTACTCCTTTATTTTTTCCTCGGATCTGGGCCTGTATGCACCACTTAATATCATCTCAGAAAAACCAATTATCGCATTTAATGGTGTTCTTAATTCGTGACTCATATGTCCAAAAAATACAGACTTAACATCTAGAGCTTTGTTAAGTTCATCAACTTTTTTCGCAAGTTTTTGTTGCGTTAAAAACATTTCTCTTCGTTGATTTTCAATTATTATGAAAACTACAATACTCAACGCTGTTAAAGCAAAAATACTCATTTTATAAGAGGACATTACAACTTCTGGCAATTGTTCTATTCTGAGGTAAAGTATAAAATTATTCACAATAATCAATGAAATCAGTGTTAAATAGTTGCTAGAAACCACAACCGACATGGTAATTGTACCTAAAGCCAGGGCTGTTAACCCATGTCCGTTTAAAATCTCAAGATAACTTATGAAATGCATAAACAAGAATCCTGTAAGAATACTAGACCATGTGGAAACTTGCCTCAAAATAAAATAATTAGAGCTTAAGATTATAAGCAACCAGACTGCAAAGAAAGCAAATGAGAAAACCAGTGAAATATTATAATATGTAAGCTCTTCTTCAAAATGCAAAGGAAAAACTGGAATTTCATTGTCAATGAGCAATAAAATACAAACAGTAGCCATAACCAAAGAAAGTACTTTTTGCTTTTGGGTATTTATTCCATCTGCAAAAAGCTTAAATTCTTGTCTCTGTTTCATGTAATTAAGCATAGGCAATCACCATACTAATATGACCCCATTTCAAGTCAATCTACACTAATTTGGCAATATACAAATAACTCGTTAAACATAAATTAACGATAAAAGTTTGGATTACTACATAGACGATATAATCATCGTTCCTAATAAATGATGGAAGCCACTATATGTTTTATTAACGTCCGCTTAAGATCATCGTCTAAAGTGGACATTAAAAAAACTGCCAAATAGTTTGGTGACAAATAAATGCCCATAGAGATTTTCGTTATATTGGACAGATTTTCTCTCTTAAACTAGTCTCTACACCAAAATATTAGCCAATATAATGTTGATCTTCCGCAGAGTTCTGCGGTTCTTGCGAGAAAACTAAAACATATGATAAAACTAAGGGGTGAGTGGTGGGCCTGGTAGGACTCGAACCTACGACCGAACCGTTATGAGCGGTTTGCTCTAACCAACTGAGCTACAGGCCCTCCGAAATACGAACTGCTCAATAGCAGATTATTTAACAAGAATACAGAGAAGAATGACACTTCTCTGTATTTTTTTATTTTTAAGAATGGGTGGATAAAAAAGCGGTTATCTTCCACTTTAAATAACCTGATTACTTATCCAAAAAACTTCTCAATTTCCTCGAACGACTTGGGTGTTTAAGCTTGCGAAGCGCCTTTGCCTCAATTTGGCGAATACGTTCACGGGTCACGGAAAATTGCTGTCCGACTTCCTCAAGTGTGTGATCGGTATTCATACCAATACCAAACCGCATGCGCAGCACACGTTCCTCACGTGGCGTGAGTGAGGCAAGCACGCGCGTGGTCGTATCACGTAAATTGGTCTGAATAGCACTGTCAACAGGAAGAATGGCATTCTTGTCTTCAATAAAGTCACCCAGATGGCTGTCTTCCTCATCACCGATTGGTGTTTCAAGGGAAATAGGTTCCTTGGCAATTTTCATCACCTTGCGCACTTTTTCAAGCGGCATTGAAAGGCGGGCGGCTAGTTCCTCTGGTGTTGCTTCACGGCCTATTTCGTGCATCATCTGACGACCTGTACGGACCAGCTTGTTGATGGTTTCAATCATGTGGACCGGAATACGGATTGTGCGGGCCTGATCAGCAATCGACCGCGTGATCGCCTGCCTGATCCACCATGTGGCATAGGTCGAGAATTTATAACCGCGACGATATTCAAATTTATCCACCGCTTTCATCAAGCCGATGTTTCCTTCCTGAATAAGATCCAGAAATTGGAGACCGCGATTGGTGTATTTTTTGGCAATTGAAATCACAAGGCGCAGATTTGCTTCAACCATTTCCTTTTTCGCGATACGCGCTTCTTTTTCACCCTTCTGAACTTTATTCACGATCACGCGAAATTCGGAGATATTAAGCCCAACATCATTGGCGATTTCAGCAACCTGATCACGCATGTTCTGGACAATTTCCTCTTCGCTGGATATGAAGCTTTCCCAGCCTTTCCCTTTTTCCTTGTTCATTTCTTTAAGCCAACCGGGCTCAAGTTCACGGCCCCAGTAATTCTCAAGATAGGATTTGCGGCTAACCTTATGACGTTCCGCCAGACGAAGCATCTTCCCTTCCAGGCTCATGAGACGTTTACTCGAATGATATAGCTGTTCTAGCAACGCTTCGATGCGGTTATTATTAAGACGAAGGTTATTAACCAAGACGATCAATTCATCACTTAGTTTGCGGTATCTTTTTTCCTGCGCCGGCGACAGTTCAACATTTCCAATGTTTGATTCGTGGCGAAGTTCCTGAAGTTTAGCAAATTTTTTGTGAATTTTACGAATTTCAGCGAAAATTTCCATCACTCTTGGATGAAGTGCTTCCTCCATTGTTGCAAGTGACATCGTGGCGCCATCGTCGTCGTCATCATCATCATCGTCATCATCGTCACTATTGTCATCACCTTCGGCTTCGGCGTCTTCATCATCAACGCCAACATCATCGGCTTTTTTGTCATCTTCTTTTTCTTCAGGCTTTTCAGATGATTTTTCATCTTCCGTATCATCTGACGCCGCTTCATTTTCCTGCGTAGGATCGTTACCATACATCGCGTCAAGATCAATGACATCACGGAGCAGGATTTCTTCTTCTTCCAGCATCTCGCCCCACGCAGCGAGAGCATTAAAAGTAAGCGGACTATCACAAAGACCGGAAATCATTGTTTCCCGGCCCGCCTCAATGCGTTTGGCGATCGCTATTTCACCTTCGCGGGAAAGCAGTTCCACACTACCCATTTCACGCAGATACATTCTGACCGGGTCATCTGTTCTGTCCGCGGGTGCTTTCTCTGCGGGTTTTTCCACCTCTGCAGTCTCTTTTTTATTAACGTCGGCTTTTTCGCTGCTGCTTTCTTCTGCTTCCGCTTCGGCATTATCAATGACATTGATGCCCATTTCCGAAAGCATAGTCATAACGTCTTCAATCTGCTCCGAAGACATTTGATCCTGTGGTAAAGCCTCATTGAGTGCGTCGTAAGTGATATAGCCGCGCTTCTTCGCTTCGGCGATCATCTTTTTTACGGCATCTTGACTGTCAACAACTTCGGCATCCTGTGTGTCTGCGTTTTTATCAGACTTGGTGGCTTTTTCCGCCATTTATTAACCTCAAACTTTATTTTTTAAAGCATAAAAATCTATCTTAGGTATCTTTACCTAAGATATCGCTAATTCTTTTGTTACTTGCTGACTGTTCATTCAACAGGGCTTGCAAGCGCGCAAATTCTTCTTCGTTCAAATCTTTAGAACCTAATATTGCTATGTCCTTTTCAATCTTTTCCAAATGGAAAAGTTCTACTGAATGCAACCAAGTTTCTTCCGTTTCTTCCGCAGAAGATTTCGGCCCAATAAATCTTTGGGCTGTCAACACGCCTTGCCTGTATACGGTATCAACCACCTGGCCCAATCCGTTCTCTGACAGATGGTGTCTCAGGGTTTCTTTTTCAAGGTCCGAGTCGCGACTTGCTATACGTATTATTTCATTACGTACCTTGTCAAGCTCAAGTGATTCGAATTCAAATATTGCAAACAGTTCTTCATGACGTTCAAGAAGCCAGGGATGCTCCAAAACCGTTAGAATAATTAGCCTTTCACGGTCTTTCACCGATAATTTTGCTGTTTTACCGATCTCCGTCTGATGGAGATTTCCAATGGATGTTTCGCCCTGCCTTTGACCATATCCCTTGTTTTTAGAAAAGCTTTTTATCGGATAACTTCTCTGATTCTCTTTTGCGCCGACCGCCGGACCCTGATCATGGAGATTTATTTCAGGGACAAATTCAGATCCAAACAGGTTTTTAAGCCGTCTTCCAAAATCACTTTCATAATATCCGCGAATTTTCGTATCCCTTATTTCGGAAAGTATCCGGCTTATTTTTTGTTCAAGACCGGCCCTTTGTTCGGGTGTATCAAAATCAACCCCTTCGATCAAATCCGCCCATAAAACCTTCGCGAGCGGCACCCCTTCACTCAGCAACGTTTCAAACGACTGGCTGCCATAACTTGACACAAAGCTGTCCGGGTCTTCGCCTTCCGGTAAATAAACAAATTTAAGAGAATAGCCGGGTTTAAGAAGCGCAAGCGATCTTTCAACCACACGAATTGCCGCGCGTCTGCCGGCCTTATCGCCGTCAAAACACATCATTGGCTCCGGTGCAAGTCGCCACATTTCGCGTATCTGATCTTCGGTAACGGCTGTGCCAAGGGGCGCCACCGCCTCCGGAAACCCTGCCTGAGAAAGGGCGATCACATCCATATATCCTTCTGCAACAAGAAGCCTTCCTTTTTCGAACGCCGCTTTTCTGGCCCCGCTTAGATTATAAAGAAGGCGACCTTTGTGAAATAACGGTGTCTCGGGCGAATTAAGGTATTTTGCCTTAGCATTCTGCGAAAGCGCGCGTCCGCCAAATGCCACGACCCGACCTTGCCGATCCGTGATCGGAAACATTATGCGGCCGCGAAACCGGTCATAACTTTCACCGCCATCTTCCGGACTGATGAGCATCCCGGCTTCTATTAACATCTGCTCGGTAAATTCAGCCCGCGCGAGCATCGCGTTTTTAAATGCAGTTTTTTCATTGGGGGCAAATCCCAATCGAAAATGTTTAACGGTTTGTTTTGTAAGACCCCTTTTTTTGATATAATTGAGGCCCTCTGTTCCAACCTGCGCCAGAAGCTGACTTTCAAACCAGTGAGCCGCAGCCTCCATCACGTCATAGAGCGTTTTCTTCACTTTCGTTTTATGTCTGTCCTCCGGTTTGCTTTCGGGGATTTGCAATCCTGCCTGTGCAGCCAACCGTTCAACCGTTTCCGGAAAAGACAACCCCTCAGTTTCAAGAACAAAATTAATCACATCACCGTGCGCACCGCAGCCAAAACAATGATAAAAGCCTTTATCATCATTCACCGTAAAAGAAGGTGTCTTTTCATTATGGAATGGGCACAATCCGGTGTGTTCGCGACCTTTTCTGACCAGACGTACTTTTCTACCAACAATTTCACTCACTGGTAGTCGATTTCTTATTTCATCAAGAAAATCCGGTGTAAATCCCATCGTGGACCTTTAATCCTAAAAAGTAATTGCCCGAAACTGTAGGATAGAATCACCCGCAAAACAATAGGTCATCAGGAGAGTAAATCTCTCGCCATAGCGCTCGCTTTCGCAAAATCCATCTGGCCGGAATATTCACTTTTTAACGTTGCCATGATCTTACCGATATCCTTAAGACCGGAAGCAGAAGTCTGCTCAATTGCCTCCTTGACCGCAATTTCAATTTCACGCTCATCAAGTTGTCGGGGTAAGAATTCGCTTATGATCTCGATCTCTTCGCGCTCCTGCTTTGCAAGTTCGAGCCGGCCACCATCTTCATATGCCTTGATGCTGTCGTTTCTTTGCTTCACCATTTTGGAAAGGATTTCGATAATCTCCGGATCACCAACTTTACTGTCTGATTCGGTGCGTACTGATATGTCTCTGTCTTTTACCGCTGCCATGATTAATCGGATGGTTGCAAGCCTGCGTCGGTCTTTTGACCTCATAGCTTCTTTCATTGCAGTATTAAATTTATCACGCAACATATTGTTTTATATCCTTATTTCACAAAAACGCCGACAATTGACAACTTGGGGTCCGTCGGCTTTTCATTTCAGGAAAGGCCCACTCTACCCGAATTGATACAATAATGCAACCTCAAATTATCTTTTAAGTCATTGTTTTTAAATGATTATTTTTATTGTTGATTCTTCAGATATTCCCTTGACGGGGGCAAGGCTATTTATTATTGTCCGGTCGATTTACGTATTATCCTGCATCTGGGATACGGGATGTGCTAAAATTTATAAGCCCCTATACTTTAAAATAAATGAAATCTTTTTATGACAGATAGACAGACCTTCCACACACCACCACACGATGAAATAACAGCTGTATTGGTGCTAGAGGATGGATCAGTTTTCTGGGGATATGGACTAGGCGTTGCCGCAACAACCGTTGGTGAAGTTTGCTTTAACACGTCAATGACCGGGTATCAGGAAATTTTGACAGATCCCTCGTACGCCGGGCAAATCATCAATTTCACTTTTCCTCATATTGGCAATGTCGGTGCAAATAACGAAGATGAGGAAGCGACGCAATCCGCGGCCAGAGGTCTGATCATTCGCCAAAACATCACTGAGCCCTCTAATTTTCGTTCCGCGCAGCACCTGAATGACTGGTGCATAGGGCAAAATTTAACAGGCATCTCCGGGATTGATA
>JAUIDN010000032.1 GCA_030428615.1 Alphaproteobacteria bacterium
CGTATCAGTAAAATGCACCGCCAGTTCGCGTGGTGATAGTTCCGGCTTCTCCAGAGCTATATCGATGAGCTTTCTGCGTTTCTGATCTGGAATGCGGTTCCACACCCAGGAAGGAGTGGAAGGCTTGTCCTCAAGCGCATCCGGTCCGTCATTTATGTATTTGTCATACCAGCGATAGAAGGTTGGTCGTGGAATGCCAATTCTATCCAGTGTCTGTCTCGCAGATAAATGGGATTGCTCAACCGTTTTAATAATCTCCATCTTTTCTGATGCCGAATATCTCATTCCTCGTCTCCCCCATCGCCGATCATGCTTTTTTTAAGTAGGCGCAATTCCAAAGTCTGTTCAGCGACAACTTCCTTGAGGTCACGCGCTTCACGACGCAGGCCTTTAACCTCATCTGTGGTAGCGGCACGTGCTGTGTCACCAGCAAGACGTTGTTTGCCTGCCTCTAAAAAGTCCTTGGACCACTTGTAGTACATACTTTGGGCAATGCCTTCCTGGCGACAAAGCTCTGCTATCGTTGTCTCGCCTCGAAGTCCTTCAAGCACAATCTGTATCTTCTCTTCCGCAGAATAGATTTTACGGTTCGCACGGCGGATATCTTTAACCATTTTGGTGGCTTTTGAATTAGTAGGTTTAGTTCTCATCTTCATTCCTTACGTCATTACGATGAGATCAAAACCTCTCTTATGTAAATACCTTAAATGGTCTCATAGGCGCTGACGGGGAACAATAGTTGTTTCTCGCTTCTTGATAATTATTAACTGGGGTCGACGCGCCCCCTGTTTTACTAAGAGTGTCTAAAATTACATGTGATAAATAATCTGTTGAATTGTTATGTAGGTTGGAAATGGACATTTTATACCCCCAAGGCCATAGTTGTTAAAGTTCGGGTGCGAATTTACTGCTGAATTGTTTTTCAACAGCAAGATTATTTTCGCCATCAGATTAGATGACGTAAAGTATTGATCTATAAGTAAATTTCTTTCAGGTTTTGCGCTTTTTAGACGCCAAGATGAGCAATTGCTGATATAACCATTAAACTCAGTATCGCGATTGGCTAGTAGCATATTATTTTCTAGCTCCATCCAAATTTGATATTTCATAATTACTGACTATTTCGCAAACTTTAGTTCCTTTTTGTTTCTCTTCAACCTGATAGACTTTAATATTAATCCTCTGATGATTTCTTTTCCTGAAAGCTCTTGTTGACAAATAAAGTGCCGTACCATTGACTTCTACAAGTTCTGTCCAATGGTAAGCTGGATTCTCTCCATCCCAACCATATTCAGAAAGTGGATAGGGTATAACGATATTGCTGGTAATCCTCTTACCAGCAATTACACTAGATTCTCCTGTTATCTCACCATAATAGTTCAGTCTTTCTGGACGGGGATCGTGATCTAACCAAAAGAGTTCATCAACATAATTAGGTGCAGTGCCACTGAATTGAGTATTTCTTATAACCCATTCTTTTTCGCCATCATTGTTCAAATCAAATTTTATAAAATAATGCATCGGTCGTAAGATGGAATGTGCCTGTCCTGGGATTGGTTCCCAACTAACACTATACTTGTTTTTCAATAGATAATCGTCTGGCAGATACTTGTTCTGATCGTACTCGTTATAATTTTCAAAGTCACCTGGCCTTTTAGGTAACAGAGGTTCGTTTAGAGCGTCAAGCAGTGGCTTGCACTTATCGGACGCATCAAAAGTAAGGTCATATCCGTCTTCCGGTCGGCCATTTTCCACGATGCTTACCCAGGGTATTGTCTTTACTTCGGAAGCATCTACTTCCTGTTCATTCGTTTTTGCAATCGCCAAACCAGAAAAAAAGCAAATCCCCAGTCCACATGCTTGTAAGACTCGCTTTGGAATATTGTGAACTTTACTCATCATATTATCCTTTTCATTTTCTTAATTGAAAAATATCTATTCATGACAGCACTAGGATAATATGAAATTCTTACGAAGAGGCGAAAAATAGATTGTCGATCGCATTTTTGGCTCAGAAAAGGCCGAATCTATTGGTGCAAACCCCAGTCAAACTATAAATAGAAAGATTTTTGCTGCCCTATTGTTATCCGAAAACACCATTGCAAGGGCGATGTCATATAAAATCAATCACCTAGCAGACCCGACACGCGGTTTATTAGTCCGGATGCCAGTACAACATAAGTTTAAACCATCAATTATTGAATAAAACAGCGGACACTATGGATGCTCGCAGAGACTATGGGATATATATCGCTAAAATCACAAATAACATCTTATCTCTGTCCGCTAATTCGAAGAAATATGCGCCCTAACCGTTTGATATTTAAACACTAAGTACAAAGAGATAAAAACAACCTAGTTCGCATGAGAATGAATGGTGGTGTTGGCAGTGTACAGCTAACCCGTCTCTGGACAATTTCCCTGATAATATGGGAATTTACAGGGAATTATTCTATTAATAGAATATATAGGCGTTATTCACCGAATAAAATGCCAGTTGATCAAGCTTTTTACAACCTAATTCCCTAAAATAATAACAGGGAAATTTGTTGGATCCGCAAGGAATTTAGGTAAAGTTACGCACCAATTTTTGAATGAAGAAATTGTTATATGGCTGTTCTAATACTATAAAATGTTTGGTTAGCAAAGGCTCTGTTCTTACAAGAGAATTTCATCTGAGTATCCCCTGTCACTATGATGAATCATACTTCCCGCCCATCAGGCCGCTTGCCAAAAAGCATGGGTGTATAAATAACGAGATAGATGGTAAAACATATTGCCCAAAACGACGCAGACAGTGTAACCAGTGTAATTTTCTGGTCCGGTAAAATGATTGGCCCGAAAACTCTTAATAAGGCTGCAATTTGTATAAGAAAAAAAGCCACTACTGTCATTTTCGATGCTTTTAAGTTTCTGCCGGTATGACCCAAAGTTACACGACAAATCATTCCTAAAATCATTGTCCCTATGGTCCCAATTGACAAGGAATGGACTATCATCGCGAATGTAAAAATGTTCAATCCCGTTAACGCGATCAGAAATAAACCTACAACCAACCAAAAATACCCCACATGCAGAATCCAAAGCATAGGATCACCTAAGGTTTTCAGCGTGTGATAATACCTCATGCGACATAGGTGAACCATACATGAGAAAAATGCAGCGATGAATAATATGATCGTGTCTTGAAAAAAGATAATGAAAACAGCAACCGCAATCAGAGACGCAAGCGCCATCGCGTCCATAATCGGTTGTGGTGTTTGATATACTTGAATTCCTGTCTGGCGTAATGCAGCTACAGTGAATGCAGGAATGATGCGACCACCAATTAAGGATATCATCATCAAGATGATCATTATCGCAATATAAAGAGGTTCTGTTTCTTCTGTTAACATGAACCATAAATCACAGGCGAATAATATAATCAATAACGATAAAAATATGAAATTCCGTTTATTCCAGCTTTTTATCAGAGGGATCATTAAAGATATCGTTAAAGCAGGGAGAAATAGAAGTTCAGCAACAATAATTACCCAGAAAGGGAGACCGAAATCAGTATTAACCGCCATACGGCCAAGCAGCCATAACAAACCTAACCCAGCAAGATGAATATGCCGTGCTGGAGCTCCACCCGTCCAATTTGCAACTGCTGTAAGAAGAAACCCTGCAACAATAGCAAGTGCAAACCCGTAAATCATTTCATGAGAATGCCACATTGTCAGGTCAAAATAGAACGAGGGAGGTGTCAATCTTCCGGAATAAATACCCGCCCACAAAACTATATTGACCACGCTATAAAATGATCCCAAAAAGAAAAAGAGACGAAAACCTCGTCCAAAAAAAGGGTGCTCAAATAACTTTAGCAATGAAGTCTCCATTTATGTTTGGTTTCATTAGTACACAGTCACACCCAATTTTATTGAACCAGTGGTGTCTTTTCTCCGTTAAATTGAAATCCACTTATTTTCGATCGTCCGGCAAGAAGCTGCACATATTGCTGAAAAGCTTTATTCCAGCTTTTTTCCTCCAGATCAGATTTAATCCAGCTGGCCACATTATCGAACGGTAACTGAGTACCATCGGCGCGCTTATGTACCTTTATGATATGATACCCAACCGCGGTTTCAACCGGTTCAGCACTTACTTCGCCTTCTTTCATACGAAGAAGAGCAGCTTCGAACGCAGGCATTGTCTGCCCCTTGCTTATTTGCCCTAAACGTCCCCCATCACTTGCCGAAGAACATGCAGAATCTTTTCTCGCAATTTGTTCAAACCGTTCAGGATGCCTGCTTATTTCCTCTAATGATTTTTTAGCCTTTAATTTTGCCTTGGTTTTAATCTTTTCATCTTCCTGAGGAGCCAGATAAAGAATATGGGAAACCTCAAAAAGCGGTGAAGTAAAAAAACGGTGTTTATTCATATTATAGTGGTGCTGGCATGTCTTATTATCTGCTTCCGGCACCTTTAACTCTTGTTTCAGTAGCTCGTCTATAATGTTATCAGGGTTTTTAATCGCCTTATCTCTTTCACATAAACCCAATTCTGCGGCCCTTTGGATGAGTATCTCTCTAATAACTAAAGCCTGTGTCGCACGATACTTTGCCTCCGGAAAGTGGTCCGCCGGATGATACTGCACCTCTGCGTTGATTTCATCAGGCGAAATTTTAATGCCATTTACGGTTATATCATGGGCCATAGCTGACATTACTTGGCTCTCCTACGGACAATCTGATACGGCCGAAATACATATCCAACGGGTACGCTTAGGGCGTGAACCAATCTTGTGAACGGAAAAATCACCAACAGGAATAACCCCAAAGTGATATGAGCTTTGAAAACGAACGCGACATCGGCGATAAAAATGTGAGCTCCCCCCCTGAAGGTAACGATATGTTGGGCCCACTCCATAAACTTCACCATCTCGTGTCCATCCAAATGCTGCAAGGATACCGTTATACTAAAAAGGCCTAGGAGCAGTTGAAATAACAATAAAAAAAGCACCATTATATCCGCAAACGTACTATTGGCTCGAATACGAGGGTCAAAGAGCCGTCTATGCAACAACAACAAAAGTCCCAGCAAACAGAATATACCCGCAATGCCACCGGCTGCCATTGCCAGGATTTGTTTCGCACCGTGGGAAACGCCCATTGCATCAAACACAGCGATCGGCGTTAAAAGCCCAATAGCATGCCCGGCAAGGATTAAAAGAATCCCAACATGAAACATAATACTGCCCGCAATCAATTGTTTACGCCTTAAAAACTGGCTTGATTTACTTCTCCACGAATATGGATCACGATCAAACCGTAGCAAACATCCCAGCAGAAAAACAAAAATGGCTATATAGGGAAATATCTGAAATAGGAAAAAATCTAATGTACTATTCATTTATTGATCCTTTCGCTCTCGTTGTCATTACATTCCTCGAATCTTGCAACCATCTCATCTGCCTTAGGGCAACCACTTTCACCGGTGTAATCATTACCAGAATTATCAAATGCGAATTGTTCCTCCCATTGCCGATCAATTTGTTCAAAATTGTATAAGGCACCGGAATCCTGCTTTAACGCTTGTTCAATAGCCTTAGCATCCGGTTTCCGTGATGCTGTTTCTAACAATGCGCCAAATATATTCGAATAAGAAGAATCTCTATTTTCAAGACGTTTTTTCAAAGCAGAAAGTATGTTTACAACACTATCAAGGTTTTCTTTCACATCATCTTGTGATTGAGTAGAATTAAATTCAAGAAAAACAGGAAGATAATCAGGTGTTTCAGCTTCATTAATAGATAGTCCTTCATGCTGAAACAATTCGCTCAAATCGGACAGTGCTTGACCCCTGTCTCGGGATTCTCCATGGATATGTTCAAATAAATGCAATGATAAGGACGGCGTACGATCAAAAAGAGAAACGTACTTCTCCTGCAAATCCAACAGATCAGACTGCTCCATTTCCTGTAAAAACGAATATATCGCCTTTAGAGATTTGTCTGACAACCATTTTTCATTTTTCAAAATCGTATAGCATTCGCGTACGTTCTGTAAATGCGCTTCTGTCGGGTATGTAAGTAAAAATCCCAATATTTTTAATGTTCTCATCGTTTTGTTCTCAATATTTTTTTCTGCAAAAATAAATTAATCAAATTGCTTTATTCGCTTTTATCTCCGCAGGAATTATTGCCGCAACTGGAGTTAAACCTTGCCACTCCTTCATAATGATCGCGCTGAAATATGGTGTTTACCCTGTTGCTTTTGGTACTACCTGATTGACCACGTGTTTGTTTTGGGCTTTCAAAAAAGTCATAACTGCTATTACTATGGCTCGAACAGCCATTTCCAAAACTAAAGCCACAACCACCGCTTTCGCCAAACGCGTCTATAGTTTCTTCGCGATGTCCAGTTGGAATAACATACCGGTCTTCGTAATTTGCAATTGCCATAATTTTATACATATCTTCTACAAGGTCTTTCGTCAGGCCGGCGCTTTCCAGTAAATCATTCTTTTCAACGCCTTCTATCATTTTGCCACGCATATAATGACGCATTGTCATCATTCGTTTTAATGAAAGACGTACAGGTTCCTCTTTGCCACCCGTAAGCATATTTGCCAGATATTTTACCGGAATCCGCATATCATCAATGTCTGGCATGATACCGTCTTGGGTCCCGACCTTTCCTGCTTCGAATGCAGATTGAACCGGTGAGAGAGGAGGAATATACCAAACCATGGGTAATGTTCTGTATTCTGGATGAAGCGGAAACGCGACCTTCCAATCAATGGCCATTTTATAAATTGGCGAATTCTTGGCGCCTTCAATCCAGTTTTCAGGTATACCTTGTTTACGGGCTTCCTCAATAACATCAGGGTCATGAGGGTCTAAAAAGATATCCAGTTGCGCTTCATACAAGTCCTGCTCGTTTTCAACGCTTGCCGCCTCTTCAATACGGTCTGCGTCATACAGAATAACACCTAGATACCTAATGCGCCCTACACATGTTTCAGAGCATACGGTTGGCTCACCATTCTCAAGACGTGGATAACATAACGTGCATTTTTCAGCCTTACCTGATTTCCAGTTATAGTAAATCTTTTTATATGGGCAGCCGGACATACACATGCGCCACCCCCTGCATTTGTCCTGGTCTACCAGAACAACGCCGTCTTCCTCGCGTTTATAAATAGAACCGGATGGGCAGGAAGCAACGCATGTAGGATTCAGACAGTGTTCACACAAGCGTGGCAAATACATCATAAACGTATTTTCGAACTCACCATATATTTCTTCTTCAATATCTTTGAAATTATAATCTTTGCGCCTTTGTTCAAATTCGGTCCCAAGTATTTCTTCCCAATTTGGGCCCCATTCGATCTTTTCCATTCGCTTGCCCGAGATTAGTGAACGGGGGCGTGCTGTTGGCATAGTTTTTAATTCAGGAGCTTTTTGCAAATAATCGTAATCAAATGTAAATGGCTCATAATACTCATCAATCTCCGGCATATTAGGGTTTCCGAATATGTTTGCCAGTATGCGCCACCGTCCGCCCTGCTTCGGATGAATTTTACCGTTTTTGTGACGTTTCCACCCACCTTTCCATTTTTCTTGATTTTCCCATTCTTTCGGGTATCCAATTCCAGGTTTTGTTTCGACGTTATTAAACCATGTATATTCAACTCCTTCTCGGGAAGTCCAAACATTCTTACAGGTAACCGAACAGGTATGACAGCCAATACATTTATCAAGGTTCAGAACCATTCCAATTTGAGCGCGTATTTTCATTATTCTGCAACCTCCGTATTTCCTTCCTCTTCCATCCAATCAACCTCGTCCAGTTTTCTAACCACAACAAACTCATCACGATTGGACCCAACGGTTCCATAATAATTAAAACCATATGAAAGTTGCGCATACCCACCAATCATATGGGTTGGTTTGACAGTCGTTCTTGTTACAGAATTATGTATTCCGCCCCTGGCATTGGTCATGGAACTACCAGGAGTATTGACCAGCTTTTCTTGAGCATGATACATCATCAACATCCCTTGATTGACGCGTTGAGAAACCACGGCACGGGCAACAATTACCCCGTTACTGTTAAAGATTTCCAGCCAATCATTATCTTCAATGTTGATTTCCTTTGCATCTTCCTCGCTGAGCCAGACAATGGGTCCTCCACGAGACAATGTTAACATGTGAAGATTATCAGAATAGGTTGAATGAATGCCCCATTTCTGATGTGGTGTTATAAAGTTTAGTGCGATTGATGGTGCATTGCTGTCATCTTTTTTAACTAGACTTTTTACTGTCCTTGTATTGATTGGCGGACGGTAGGAAACAAGACTTTCGCCAAAATCTATCATCCAGGGATGATCCTGATAAAGCTGCTGTCTACCTGTCAGTGTTCGCCAAGGGATAAATTCATGAACATTTGTATATCCCGCATTGTAACAAACATGTTCTGATTCAATACCGCTCCATGTCGGAGAGCTAATTATTTTACGCGGCTGAGCCTGAATATCACGGAACCGTATTTTTTCTTCTTCCTTTGGTCGTGCCAAATGCGTGTGGTCACGTCCCGTGATTTTACTTAGCGCCGCCCAGCTTTTAACCGCAACTTCACCATTGGTTTCCGGTGCTAATGAAAGAATTGTTTCACAGGCGTCAATGTCGGTTTCAATTTTTGCCCGCCCGTTCCTTTCTCCGTTTAGGGATTTAAGAAAATTAACTTCAACATTAGTGTTCCACGCAATACCTTTACCACCGTTACCGATATTTTCCATTAAAGGACCAAGTGATGTAAACCTTTCATAAGTCGCCGGAAAATCACGTTCGATAACCTTCATAACGGGTGCCGTTTTTCCAGGTATCAGATCGCACTCCCCTTTTCTCCATTCTTTTACATCAGGTTGAGACAATTCACCCGGTGTATCATGCAAAATTGGTGAAAGAACAATTTCTTTTTCCGTTCCAAGGGTTCCTTCACACAATTCAGAGAATTTTTTTGCAATCCCTTTATAAATTTCCCAATCCGATTTACTCTGCCACACAGGATCAATCGCTTTTGATAATGGGTGAATAAATGGATGCATATCTGAAGTATTCAAATCATTTTTTTCGTACCAACTTGCGGTCGGTAGTACTATATCTGAATAAACACAGGTAGTGGACATGCGGAAATCCAGTGTGACTACAAGATCCAGTTTTCCTTCTGGCGCATCTTCGTGCCAAACAACTTCTTCTGCATCTTTCCTACCTTCATCTCCAAGGTCTTTTCCCTGCAACCCATGTTGTGTACCCAGAAAGTGTTTCAGAAAATATTCATGTCCTTTACCGGATGAACCCAGAATATTTGATCTCCATATAAACATATTTCGGGGCCAATTGACCGGGTTATCAGGGTCTTCACAGGACATCTTCAAATCACCCGATTCCAATCTCTCTACGACATGTTCAACAGGATCTTTACCAATGTCTTCAGCCTGTTTTACTAAGTCCAGCGGGTTTTCTTCCAACTGCGGGGCGGAAGGCAGCCATCCCATTCGTTCCGAGCGAATGTTGCAGTCAATTAAAGAATTCCCCCATTTCTTTTTATCTGCAAGGGGTGATAGTATTTCATCAACTTTTAATGTTTCGTAACGCCACTGATCAGTATGGGCATAAAAGAAAGAAGTTGAGTTCTGATGACGTGGGGGACGGTGCCAGTCAAGTGCAAAAGCCAGAGGGGTCCACCCTGTTTGAGGGCGTAATTTTTCCTGCCCAACATAGTGAGACCACCCACCACCGGACTTTCCAATACATCCGCAAAATACAAGCATGTTAATGCAGGCCCGGTAATTCATATCCATGTGGTACCAATGATTCATCGCAGCGCCAATGATGATCATGGATTTCCCTTGCGTTATATCAGCATTTTGTGCAAAAGCGCGCGCAACCTGAATAACCTTTTCTGCACTGACACCGGTGATATTTTCCTGCCATTTTGGTGTATAAGGTATATCTTCCTCATAACTATTGGCGACATATTTCCCATCCAACCCTTTACGCGCTATTCCATAATTTGCACACAACAAGTCAAAAACACATGCAACAGGTGTTTTCTTTCCATTTAATTCAAGATACCTGACAGGTACATTTCTGTTGAGAATTTCTTCCTGTACGTTTGAATTGAAATAACCATGTTCATGATCCTGCCCTGCAAAGTAAGGGAACGCTACTTCCAAAATATCATCATGACTTTCCAGTAACGATTTTACAGGTCTCACTTTAGAACCCGATTTTGAATCCACCGGAGAGATATTCCATTTCCCGTCTTCGCCCCAACGAAATCCTATCGAACCAGTCGGTACGGTAATTTCGTCCGTCAGTTCATCAAAACATACCGTCTTCCATTCGGGATTATTATCCTCATTAAGCGATTTATCAAAATCCGATGCACGGACCATTCTGCCCGGTGCAAAACAGTCACCGCGATCTTCCAACTTTACGAGAAAGGGCATATCGCTGTAGGTGCGGCAATATTCATCAAAATATTCTGATGTATTTTCAAGATGAAATTCCTTTAGAATGACATGCCCCATGGCCATTGCCATGGCGGCGTCAGTTCCCTGGCGGGGATTAAGCCATATATCACCAAATTTTGAGGCTTCCGAATAATCAGGTGTGACAGTTACAATCTGTGTCCCTTTGTAGCGCGCTTCCGTCATAAAATGCGCGTCCGGGGTTCGTGTTTGAGGCACGTTAGAGCCCCACATGATTATAAAGCCTGAATTATACCAATCCGCACTTTCAGGCACATCTGTTTGCTCACCCCAACTTTGTGGAGAGGCAGGTGGCAAATCACAATACCAATCATAGAAACTCATACATACACCGCCAATTAATGACAGGTAGCGAGAACCCGCAGCGTAAGAAATCATAGACATTGCAGGGATGGGAGAGAAACCGATAATGCGATCTGGACCATATTCCTTAATCGTATGAATATTCGACGCCGCTATTATTTCATTTACCTCATCCCACTCAGCACGAACAAATCCACCACGTCCCCTTGCTTTCTGATAAGAAGCTCTTGACTCAGGGTCGCTTTGTATCATGCTCCACGCTTTTACTGGGTTTCCGTCTGCATCACGTTTTGCCTCACGCCATAACTTAATTAACCTTTTTCTAATTAACGGATATTTCAACCTGTTAGCAGAATAAATGTACCAGCTATAACTCGCGCCACGGGAACAGCCCCTTGGTTCATGATTAGGCAGATCCGGCCTTGTCCTTGGATAATCTGTTTGTTGGGTTTCCCAAGTTATTAAACCATTCTTTACATAAATCTTCCATGAACACGAACCTGTACAATTTACGCCATGAGTTGATCTTACAATTTTGTCGTGAGCCCAGCGGTCCCGATAAGCAGATTCCCACGCCCTGTTTTCTTCAGTCGTCACACCATGACCATCCGAAAACTCTTCTCTATTCTGGGAGAAATAACTTATGCGATCAATGAAATAGCTCATCGCTGTAGCTCCTTAAATTAACATTTAACAATATACTATAGATATCCATCCTGACGCCCCTTGATTCAAATCAAGAGCTGGCATCAAGGGTTTTTATATGTCGAACCTGGGCGTAAATATGCCCACCAATTAAGGAAAAGGCAGAATGCATAAAATGACGCAAATCCATATAAGGCATATTCGGGGGTTGTCAGGTTAATTTGTTCTCCCAGAACCTGCGGCACTATAAACGCACCATATGCAGCGACCGCAGATGTCCATCCAAGGACCGGTCCCGCCTGTTCCTTATCAAAAATCACCGCAATAGTTCTAAAGGTTGACCCATTGCCGATTCCGGTGGCAGTAAACAAAAGGAGGAACAGTAAAAGGAAGGGAATAAAATATTCTTCCGGTGTCGGTGAGTTATATGCTGCTTTCATGTAATATGCGACACCCAAGGCGCTTGCAACCATGAAGGCTGAACATACCTGCGTGACGAGTGCACCACCCATCCTGTCCGAAATCCATCCACCAACAGGTCTTATCAAAGCACCAATAAAGGCGCCCATCCACCCATACATTAGTGCACTTGGCCCATTGGGGTTTGATATATTATGGGTCATTACACCATCCGGTCCCATAATATGTTGAAAGCCGAATATAACTTTTATCGCAAGCGGAAAGGCTGCTGCAAAACCAATAAAAGAACCAAATGTCATTGTGTATAGAACGGTCATAATCCATGTGTGTGAATGCTTGAATATTTGATATTGCCGGCTCAGGTTTTTGCCGATTTCGCCGGGCAGCATTTTTAAAATCATTACTGTTGCAATAACAACAGCAGGCAAAACGATATATTTGCTAATATCAATTCCCGCACCGTTCGCACTTGCGGGAAGAATTAACCATACTCCAACCGCAGCAGTTATAAAACCAATCATTAACATCGCGCCAATTTGCAAAAATGCCATCGGTGGGGCACCCAAATCGGGCGACACGTGTTTAGCCTTTATGTTATCCATTCCGAGCCATGCCGCTATGGAAAGCGGTATCAAAAACACCAGCCAAATATAACCTGCATTATGGATGTAAGTTTCTGTTCCGGCAGGTATTTTTCCGATCAATGTTCCACTATAATCTTGCAGCACCATTGGCGCTCCACCAAACACGGCAAATGTCATGATCAGCGGGATAAGAATTTGCATCGTTGTAACACCGAAGTTACCAAGCCCTGCGTTTAGTCCCAATGACAAACCCTTTATTTTCTTCGGAAAAAAGAAGCTTATATTGGACATTGAAGACGCAAAGTTCCCGCCCCCAATTCCTGAAAGCAGGGCCAATCCCTGAAACACCCATAACGGCGTGTTTATATTTTGCAGCGCTAGTCCAGTACCCAACGCTGGGATAATCAGAAGCGCTGTTGTCATGAAAATTGTGTTGCGACCACCCGCCAATCGAATGAAAAATGTTGACGGTATTCGCAGTGTAGCCCCGGAAAGTCCGGCGATTGCCATCAAACTGAACAAGTCTGAATTTGCAAATGGAAATCCAAGGTTGAGCATCTGCACAGTTATAATGCCCCAATATAACCAAATGGCGAATGCGCAAAGTAAGCACGGTATTGAAATCCATAAATTGCGGTAGGCTATTTTTGAGCCATACGATTCCCATTGGGTTGTATTTTCAGGATCCCAATCCACCAATCCCTGATGCTTAAATTCAAGGTCTTCATCCTTCCTTTTAACGATATCTTCCGTTTTGAATTCAGGAAGCCATTTCGGTTTTTCAATCGCACCTTCCATATACAGAATTGATGCATGCATCCAGAGCAGCGCAAATAATGTTATTACAAATAAAAGCATAAAACAGCTTGTCCAGATACCGGTTAAATCATTCATGTACCCAAACATTATGGGAAGAATAAATCCGCCCAAGCCTCCTACAAGCCCTACAATGCCCCCAACAGCACCAACATTATCAGGGTAATAAACAGGAATGTGTTTATAAACAGCCGCTTTTCCCAGAGACATGAAGAAACCCAACACTGCTGTTAATCCAACGAATGGCCACAGCCCGATTTCCACTGAAAATGAGATAGGGCCATCTACCCCGTGCACGACATAATCTGTAGACGGGTACGAAAGAAAGAAACACGCAAGCACACTCGCCGTTAAGGTCCAATACATTATTGTACGAGCACCAAACCGGTCAGACATCCACCCTCCAAGCGCCCTGAAGATAGAACCTGGGAGCGCATAAGCTGCTGCAAGCATACCAGCGGTTCCAATATCCAAACCGTAGACGCCAACATAATATCTGGGAAGCCACAACGCTAACGCAACAAAAGCGCCAAAAACGAAAAAATAGTACAACGAAAATCGCCAGACCTGAAGTTTCTTAAGCGGCTCAATTTGCTTCACTATGCTTCGGGGTTTTTCCTTTTTCAGTCGTCTTGCTACAAGTTTCGGATCATCTTTTGTAAAGAGATAAAAAATGACCGCTGCCGAAAACATTATTATCGAATAGACTTGGGCCAAGCCCTGCCATCCAAGCCAAATCATAAGGATTGGAGCGCCAAAGTTAGTAAGCGCAGCGCCAACATTACCAACACCAAAGATGCCCAATGCTGTTCCTTGTTTATCTTGCTCGTACCACTGTGAAATATAAGCTACACCGACTGAAAAACCACCACCCGCCAATCCAACACCGAGAGCCGCCAGGAGGTATAATTGATATGTATCTATAGTGGACAAAAGGTAAGTAGAAGCTGCTGAAGCAATCATGGTAAGCGCCATAACAATTCGACCACCATATTGATCAGCCCAAATACCCAATAACAAACGGCTGAGTGACCCTGTCAATACAGGCATTGCAACCAATATACCAAATTGCGTTTCACTCAGTCCCAGATCCTGTTTGATTTGCAACCCTAATATTGAAAAAATAGTCCAAATTGCAAAACATATTGTAAATGCAAAGGTGCTTAAGGTTAGTGCTCTTGTCTGCTCTTGTTTTGTAACCATCTGAATCGCCTCCACAGCCCGTCATTTATTGCTAAATACCAATGGTCGACTTTGCCTTGTTTATCGTCACTTATTCGCTTAGTATCGCATTCAGGCGAGATTTCTACTTGATTCAAATCAAGGGCATCAAATACAAAAATGGGGAACGGAGTAATTCAGGGAACATGAATTCACTTTCAGAATTTAATGAGTTTAGGAGACCACAATTATTCGAAAAACTTTCGGAGGAAAGTCAGCAAAGAATACTTGAATGTTCCGTATTAAGGGATTTTGAACGGAACAGACTGCTTGTTCAACAAGGAGACACACCTAGATTTGTATATCTGGTCTTGAACGGTTCGATTAGGACCTTTCGTATTAGTGAGGAAGGGGAAGAAGCAACAATCCGAATGCTTGAACCAGGCGATACGTGTATGGAAGCAGTTATGTTTATGGGAGGGCCCTCACCGATCAATGTGCAAACAATTAAAAACACAAAAGCTTTGATGATTCCTGAACGAATAATTAAAATACTTGTACTTGAAGACGCACAATTTGCATTTAATCTTTTAAAGATTGTTACCCGCCATTACAAAAACGCAATGCATCAGATAGACGCGATGAATATTAAAACACCTCTTAAGCGTATAGGGTATTATTTTTTGCTTAAACACCTTGAACATGGTAATGACAAACTGGATTTTAAACTACCATTTGAAAAGCAAATGGTAGCAAATTATTTAGGAATGACACCAGAAACTTTTTCCCGTTCCTTAAAACAGATGCGGGCCATGGGGATTACAGTCGATGATGACACAATTAAGATGAAAGATGCATACAGTCTTTGTCATTTTTGCGATGCTGATACTGCATCGCTGTGTCCTGCACATAATACTGAAAATTGCCATTTGTGCACCCGTCATTAACGTTGTGATACGTGTCTATATTGGTCGTAAGGTAATAACCCTTGCTAAAACCCAACACCTGCCTGAAGCCATATTTTAGTCCGACCCGGAATATTTGATTTGCCATTATAATCAGCATATTTCACCAAAATACTGAAATTTTTGAACGGCCCAAAATCCAGACTGCCAAACGTTTTTCCTATGGATAAATTCAGTTCCTCTCCATAATCACCCGGCAACGCCGCCATATCATCATACATGTGGTAAACAGATGTGAAAACCAACCCGTTAAAAATGTTATTCACATCCTGTATTTTATAGGACGCACTGACGTAAAAATCACTTAATCCATTGGCTGGTGTGGTTAGAAATGCATCTGCCCAGCCGTTAAATTTATGAAGTGTTGCCAACGGTGTCTGAAATGCATTGATACCATCCCCCCCTAATACTTCATAACCCGCTTTAAACGTTAGGCCATAACCTGATATTGAGGGTGCTATATGATAATATGTTTCGGTGTAAGCCGCTAGATTATTAGCATAGTCACTTTGAGTGGCAATTTCCGCTTTATAGGAAAAATTCCACTCTTGATTAACCGCTATGCTTCCTGTTGCGCTTATACCAACAGTTTTGGAAGAGCGTGGTGCCAATTGTTTAAAATCCATCCAGTATCCGTAGACAGCAATTTTTAATGTTTTATACGGGGTATAGGCCACGTTAAGAGCATGTATATTTGAATCCAAATCACCCAAAGAATGCTTATTCCCCTGGATGCGGTTAACATTATTACTATACAGATAAAAAAGTTCGATATTCTCAAAGCTGTTATTTTTATATTGTATAGCATCAAAAGTTTGATCATTTTGCCGCCAGTCAACAGAGCCGATAAAACGCTGGTTATCCAGATTAATTTTCTGCCTTCCGATTGTCAGTTTACTTTCCGGAACTCCACCCCATGACAACCAGAACTGATTAAATTCCGCAGTATCCGGATCCGCAATGACCGGAAAGACTGTTCTGCCATTAACCGTATCGTTATAATTATCATCACCAATATGACCTACAAACTGGCCCTCAACGAGTATTTGAAAACCTTTAAAACCGCCCGATTTATAACCGATATTGGCGCGAATTGTTGAAGCATCAACCATATTAGATGCCGGTGGGAAATTATTCTGACTTACGTCTTCGTATCTATACCTTGCTTCACCGAATAAGGACCCGTTTATAAGAGAGTTTTCAAAGTCACCATTCGCCTGAACAGGTCCAATTCCGCCCAAAGTAATTCCCAATACACCAATTAATGTTAAGAACGGTGTTTTGTTTATGTAAACCATCTCATTCCCCACATTCTGTAAATTCTCTTTATTCAATGTGATGGAAAGTAAGAAATCTCACCTTGATTTTAATCAAGTGAAACCTATGCTTATTAAATTTCTTACATTGATTTCAGATTTCCTAGTCTAAAAGCTTACGTAAACTAAGGGTTCAGTCAATCTGTTAAAAATACTCAAAAGCTCAATAATTAACCCAGATCAATTACCTGTTAACTATCACTGATATTATAGGCGGGGCATTGTCAAAGTAACTTAACGTTATACAAACTCATCCCAGTTGATAAAATTCTTATCCCACAAGAAGCTGCCATTCAGAATTATGCTCCTGAACGAAACTTCTTGAATGTGTCTCGATTGTTTAAGTGTCGTTCTCCGTTAAAGTGATTATAGATTTGACTGTGAATTGAGGTGAATTTCTGCAATGTTGCCTCCTTTCGAAAGTTCTGCATGGCGCGTTCTCTTCGTCGAAACGGCAAGTGACTGTTTTCTGCTCGATTATTAAGTCGGCCACCTGTTTTTTGAAGGGATTGACATCCCATTTCTCTCATTGCCGCCCCATATGATCTGAGCTTATCTGTGACAATCGAATGTGGTCTGCCGTACCGCTTCATAAGGCGTTTCAGCACTTTAAGTGCTGCTTTCCTGTCACGCTTTCTGGTAACGACAGCATCGAGAACTTCGCCTTCATGATCAACGGCGCGCCACAAATTATGAAGTTCTCCGTTTATTTTTACAAACACTTCGTCAACATGCCAGCGCCAACGGGAATACTGTTTTGGGTAAGAAATTCTCTTTTTTCTTATTTGCGCTGCCATTGACGGTCCAAATTTATTCCACCAAAGCCGGATGGTTTCATGACAAACATCAATACCTCGCTCAAAAAGAATATCTTCGACCTGCCGCAAGGATAATGGATATCTGATATAAAGCAGCACGGCCAAATGGATAATCGTTGGATTGTGCTTAAAATATTTAAATGATGGGTTCATTGTGCCAAAATATCAGGTAAGATAAATGGAGCAACAAGTTCCTTTGACAGTGCCCTGGTCGGCTTTATTATGAGCGGGGTATTTTTCTGGCAGCTCGTTTAATCAACAATTATTAAAAGAAAAAGTTAAATTTAAATCACACCCATAACAGTATTTTTGACAATTACTTTACTTATAATATTCCTAAATCCAACCCTTAAAGAATATTTATAATATTTTATTAATGCCGCTGAATTTAAATTGTAGTTACAGTTCAAAACCAGAGTATAGGGACACTCATAATTTAAATTCTTGATGGCACTAATTCAACATCCAATAAACTGGCGAGACCGCTTGGGTTTTGTATTAGATCATCCAGGCTGTATTTATCCAGAGTTCTCAGAAAAGATTGCAATGCTTCATCAAGTATAGAGGTTAATTTACACCCAAGTGCAAGCCGACATTTACCATCAGCCTGCATACAATCAACAAGAGCCAGATCGGGTTCTGTTTTCCTCACTATCGAACCAATATTTATAGCTGATGGTTCTATATTCAGCTTAATACCGCCATTATTACCTCGGCTGCTTTTAATACATCCAATGTGTCCAAGGTGCCGGACAACTTTCATAAGATGTCCTTTGGATATATCGTAGCATTCAGAAATCTCCTGAATTGTAACCAGCCGGTCACCGGTCAATCCCAGATACATAAGTACACGAAGAGAATAATCGGTTTTTATTGTAAGACGCATTTTATTTTCTCTTATAGTAAAAATTATTCATTGGCAGAATAAACAAATCAACGCTCTTTACGCAGATTTTAAATCCGTAACCTCAAAGCAACTATAATACAGTATTCGAATTTTTCCTAATTTACAAAAAAATATTTCAAATATTCTTTTGACTTGTATATTTTCTCTAAATTGCTATAAAGAAATTAATAAGGGTGCTTTAACGTGAAAAAAGGCATAAAAATGGAACATGTAAGTTTAACAGCTTTGGAACGACGTAAATTAATCCAGCAGAATGCTCTCAACATGGGAATAAATGATGAGTTCATTTCTAAATTGGTAGATACATTTTATGATCATGTTCGAAAACATGATCGGCTTGGCCCCATCTTTGATGACATCATCGGGGATAACTGGACCCCCCATCTACTCAAGATGAAATCATTCTGGTCATCGGTTGCAATGAACAGTGGCACCTATTCAGGACAGCCCGTCCCTGTTCACAGAAAACTGACAAAGGTCAGGGAAGATGATTTTAATATCTGGCTTTCGCTTTTTGAAAAAACACTGATCGAAATAGCACCAACTAAGGAGGTCATCCCCTATTTTATGGATCGGGCCGCAAGAATTGCCCAAAGCCTGCAACTGGCTATGTTTGGTGTGCCTGAATTAAGACAGGGAAGACTGTAAAATGAATTTAACACTGCATAACGGCATTGCTGGAATCTGGGCGGGTGTTTCCCTAGGAGGAGCGCTGATCGCAGCACCAGCAAAATTTACGGTAGCATCATTAACCCTCCCTGTGGCACTTGAAGTTGGAAGGGCACAGTTTCACTGGACTGGAATGGCGGAGATTGCGCTGTGTATATTACTTATCGGCAGTCTTTCTCGTTTAAAAAATCCACAGTGGTACTGGATAATTTTACCGGTATCCATTCTTGCCATTCAACAATTAATTATAATGCCGCTACTCAATGAAAGAACCGACCTTATTACAGCTGGCGGTGCAGCACCCCCAAACAGTATTCATGTCATTTATATTGTATTGGAGGTCATCAAATGTCTGTCACTGGTTTTGCTGGCCATTGGTTATTTTAAAATCGAAAATCACAACGAAAATAATCAGGAAATCTGAAAATGAATAATTCGCCAAAATTGCCCGATATTGTAAAACCCTATTTCAAAACTTCTCTTTTCAATTACCGATCAGTCCCTGAAAACTGCTGAGTGATCATAATCTGAAGAAAGGAACCTGGGGACTGCTCTGTGTTGAAAAAGGCGAAGTGAAATATTTTCTGGCAGAACAAAAAAAGCGTTTGTCTTTGCTGTCGGAAGGCGACTGCCAAGTGATTGAATCCCAAGTACTACATTATATCAGGCCATCAAAGGATGCGGAATTCTATATCGAATTTTACAATAAAAAATTGAGCCGGAAGACGTGAATATGGTTTCAAATCTGACACTGTAATGAACACTCACTGGCGGGACTCTTCAATTTTCTATAATAACTTTTCTCTCAGTGATTCATAGGGTGATTTTCCACCGTGCGCTCCGTGAGGTCTGGCAAA
>JAUIDN010000033.1 GCA_030428615.1 Alphaproteobacteria bacterium
GGCGTAAGCCGTAAATTGAATGCCGATCCCGACAAGAACCATAATGCCCGATCCGATGACCTGGCCTAAAGCAAGGGCGAATACATCCCAAAAACTAAGCGATCTTTTTAATTCCCTCATCCGCCCTTTTCTCCCGTTACTTAATTTTTAAATTTTATCAAGCGCCGTATCAAAATCTGCTATCAGGTCGTCTGCGTCCTCCAAACCGGTTGATACCCTGATCATGCCATCCTTTATCCCCATCTCCAAACGTTGTTCTTTGGGTATATCCAGAAATGCCATTAATGCCGGAATTTGTGTTGTAGTTCGAACACCGCCCAGACTGGCGGAAAAACATCCAAGATCAAGGTTATCCAATACTGTCAAGGCTGCATCCGCGTCCTTAACTTCGAATGTTAACATGGCACCAAATTTTGGCATCTGTTTTCTGGCAACTTCATATTGAGGATGACTTTCCAAGCCGGGATACCATACTTTGCTTATCTGAGGATGCCTTTCAAAATGTGTTGCAAGTTTCATGGCGGTTTGACATTGGCGTTCAAGCCGAACGCTCAGTGTCTGAATACCGCGCGACAGCAACCACGCGTTAAATGGCGCGATTGGTGCGCCGAGCTTCACCATCGTGTTCCAACGGATCTGTTCCAGAAAATCAGCGGGAAGCTTATCCGATTTCATACATATTGTACCGCCGATAACATCGCTGTGGCCGCCAATAAATTTGGTGGCGCTTTCAACAACGATATCCACCCCCAATTCAAGCGGGCGCATAACATACGGACTGGCGAAAGTATTGTCACAAACCAAAACAATATCATGTTCATGGGCGAGTTCCACAAGCGGCTTAATCGCCGCCACCTTCATTGTGGGATTGGCAATCGTTTCAAAATAAATAACTTTTGTATTTGGCTGAATGGCGGATCGAACCGCTTCAATATCGGCAGTATCAACAAAGCTCGTATTAATATTATAGTCAGTGATACGGTGATCAAGCATCTCATGGGTTGAGCTATAGGTTGTCCAGTCACATACTATATGATCGCCACTTTTTAAAAGACCCAGCAATGACACCGAAATGGCCGCCATCCCGGAAGCTGTTGCAAGGCACGCGTCAGCGCCTTCAATCATCATCATCTGTTCTTCGAACTGGTATTCCGTCGGATTACCGCAACGACCATAAATGTTCACTTCTTTTCGGGCGCCATCGACAATGCGTTGAAAGATTTCCTTATCATATTGGAAACTGGATGACATGATAATCGGCGGTGCGATGGATTTTGTTGCTTCGTCCGGCGGGCAATAAACCGCTTTACTGTCAAAATGGAGTGCTTGCCTTTTTTCTTTTTTCATTGTCGTCCTTTGTTGCTAATTGCGGGTAACTCTTAAAGAAACTTGTCCCGATCATAATCAGGCCAGCCATCATTTATATGTTTAGTGGGCCATTTAGACAAGTAGGTAACATTCCATATATCCGTGCCGGGTGCCAATTAATATATGTATCCGTAAAATTTTTCTTACTTTTCATCGTTTGTGTCATTATATTTGCCCCATGCTATTAAGATGATGATACGAATTTATAAGGATCACAGGAATTATGGAAAACTATCTTAAATTTTATATCAACGGTAAATGGGTTGATCCCACAGTGCCAAACACCTTTGATGTTATTAACCCAGCGACTGAGGAAGCATTTACACAAATCAGTCTGGGATCAAAAACTGATGTTGATAAAGCGGTCGCCGCTGCAAAAGAAGCTTTTCCGATTTATTCTAGGTGGTCAGTGGAAGAACGGGCTGCATTACTTCAGCGCATACTGGATCTTTACGCTGAGCGCTATGATGATATTGCCAAAGCAATTTCCCTTGAAATGGGCGCACCAATTACACTGGCAAAAAATGACCAGGCAGCCGTAGGTCCGATCCATTTTAAAAGTGCTTTAAATGCTTTAAAGAATTTCACGTTTGAAAAAATGCAGGATGGAAAAATAATCCGCTACGAACCGATTGGTGTTTGCGGCCTTATTACACCGTGGAATTGGCCGATGAATCAGGTCGCTGTTAAAGTGGCACCCGCGCTTGCCGCAGGGTGCACCATTGTTTTAAAACCAAGTGAAATTGCGCCGCTTGACGCCATGATGCTCGCAGAAATTATTGACGAAGCGGGTGCCCCTGCGGGCGTGTTTAATCTTGTAAACGGCACCGGGCCGGAGGTTGGCGAAGCCATGTCAGCTCACCCTGATATTCATATGATGTCCTTTACCGGTTCGACCCGCGGCGGCATTGCGGTGGCTAAATCCTCTGCGGATACGGTAAAACGCGTTTCGCAAGAATTGGGCGGAAAGTCCGCAAATATAATTTTACGTGATACCGATATTCCAAAAGCAGTAGCAGACGGCGTTGTTTACTGCATGGATAACAGTGGTCAATCCTGTAACGCTCCAACACGAATGCTCGTTCCAAACGAAAGTATGGATATTGCAATCAGCGCTGCACGGGAAGCGGCGGAAAGCCTGAAAGTAGGTGATCCCGCGGATGAAAATACCGATCTGGGCCCGGTGGTGAGCAAAGTACAATTTGATAAAATCCAAAGCCTGATCCAGAAAGGCATTGATGAAGGCGCAACGCTTGTCACAGGGGGAACGGGACGACCCGATCATCTGAGCAAGGGTTATTATGTGAAAGCAACCGTTTTTGCAAACGCCAACAACGATATGACCATCGCCAGGGAAGAGATATTTGGCCCAGTGATTACCATAATCGGATATGATACCGAAGAAGAGGCGATCAGCATTGCCAATGACACGGATTACGGCCTTGCGGGATATGTGACGTCTGGTGATATGAACCATGCGCGCGAAGTTGCCAATAAAATCCGCGCCGGTCAGGTGGCAATTAATTATCGGGGCGGCGATGGCAACACACCGTTCGGCGGATATAAGCAATCCGGCAACGGCCGTGAAAAAGGGGTTTGGGGTCTTCACGACTATCTTGAAGTCAAGGCGATTACCGGTTTTGCAAGTTAGTTAAGGAAAAGTTCGCTTAGAAAAGCATTCAAGAGGTTCTATACACTTATTCTTTTATGCTGGTTCTTTCGTCATTAGCGACGACGCCTTTGCCCGAAATTCATCGGACAAAGGAACCGATTTACGTTTGTTAAGATCAAAGTGGACTGACTTCATTATCTGATACGCAACGAGTTTATCATCGTCACAATTAAACATCCGGTGGCATGACGTGAATGAAGAATTTCCAAGCTGTAAAAAACCGCTACGGATATAGATCAATGACCCTGCTTTTAATTCTGTCAGAAATTTCATATTAATTTCAACATCAACAAAACCCGTTCCTCCGGAAGCTACAATTCCACATGCATGTGCCAGATGGTAGCTGGCGTCATCAAACATCGCCGTATAATGACGCGTTGTCATGTGGCCCATTACATCGCATAACCATGGATGAACAACACCCCTATTGGTTTCCATCATTGTTATGCCCCTTATTCACTTATTGTTTGTTTCTAAAAAGATAATATATTATGCCCAGAGCCAGGTATCCCAAGGCAGCCACCGTTCGTGCATTACTGTCTGCAAACACAAAATATAGAAACAGAACCGATATGGCAATCATCCCCAGACCGCAAATGATCAAACCAGTGGAACTCAGTTTAAATCCGGCATTCCGATATGCGTCCGGTGCCCGTTTCAAAACATACAGGAGCGCAACCCCGATAATGACCTGATAAACCAAAGTTATGGCAGAAACCCAGACAGCATATTCCATCACCGTCTGCCCTAACATCAACGCGATAATTGAAAAAACAAGCACGAGAAAAACGCTTGTTACCGGTCGACCGTGCTTTGTTGCTGCATTAGAGAGGCGCGCCGGAAACACCCCGTCATCGGCGAGCGCTATAATATCGCGGGAAGCAACCAAAACCAAAGCATTAACCGACGTTGCCGCCGCACCAACAGCCGCAAATGCAACAAAAATACCGCCCCATGGGCCAAACAGTTTTTCTGCCAGATGACTTACCGGCGCATTCAATGTGGCCAGTTCCTGCCAGCTGATGGAACCGACAAGTGCCAACGAAAGTGCAATATAGGTTATAAGGACAACAATAAAACTGATCGCGAGACCAAGTGGTATTGTCCTTTCCGGTTTTTTAATCTCACCCGCAAGTTCCATAACAACCATGAAACCACCATAGGAAAAAAAAGCAGGAACAACGGCACTAAGAACAGGGGAAAGCCCAGTTGGCATAAATGGTGTAATATTCGCTGCGTCCACCGCCACGACACCACCAACAGAAACCAAAACCAGCGCAATCATAAATACGGCAACGAGAAGGGTTTGCAGCCTTACAAGGTTGCGGGCACCCCCCATATTTAAGAGGCCGAAAAACAAAACAACACCATACGTCGCTACTTCTTTTCCAACAGAAGGAAACAGAATGACGAAATAATCGGCAAATCCCTTTGCAATAAGGGCGATGGCCATAATATAAACCGCAAGCATGAGCCAAATTGTCACAAATCCTCCCATCGGTGACACCAGTCGTGAGATTGCCACATAACCCGCCCCGGTGTTAGGAAACAGACTGCCGATTTGTGCAGACGCTATACAAGCGAAAACAGCAATAACCGCGGCCAGGCCATAAGAAAGAATAACCGCTGGCCCTACTGAGCCCGCAAGCTGGCCCGGCAATACAAAAATAGATGCCCCAATGACGTAACCTACGACTGTTACAATGACCGCGATCAGCCCGAGTTCTCTTTTCAATACTATTCTCCAATTCCAAAGGAAATTATTTTCCTTTGAATTAAGTCCTTATTCCATCACGGCCCTTCAGTGAAAGGATATCTCTGACTTCATCCGGTTTCGCGACCTCATGGCCTAATGCTTCGATAATGGTTTTTATCCTGTCTACCTGTTCAGCGCTGCTGGTTGCCAAATTTTTCTCCGGTGTTATCAGGCTATCTTCCAGACCCACCCTGACATTTCCACCAAGTATTACACCAAGTGTTGCGATAGGAATCTGATTTGAGCCCGCCGCCAATACGGAAAAATGATAATTATCCCCAAGCAAACGGTCGGCCGTTGATTTCATCGCCATGAGATTCTCCGGAGATGATCCGGCGCCGCCCATAACCCCAAGCACGAACTGAACATACAGGGGGGCCTTTACAAGACCCTTGCGCAAATAATATGCAAGAGTTTCGATATGCCCCATGTCATAGCATTCAAATTCAAAACGCGCCCCGTCATTATCCCCAAGATCCGACAGGATGGTTTCGATATCCTCATATGTATTTTTAAATATCGTCTTTCTGGTCGCATCCAGCAAAGCCGGTTCCCATTCATGTTTCCATTCGTCAAACCGGTCTTTCAGGGTGAAAATTCCGAAATTCATTGATCCCATATTTAAAGAACACATTTCAGGTTTTATATGACGGGCGGGGGCCAAACGTTCGTCAAGCGACATTAACGAACTGCCCCCGGTTGAAATATTAAGAACGGCGTCACTCGCCTGATGAATTTGTGGAATAAATCCATGAAAATGTTCGACATTCGCGCTCGGTTTTCCCGTTTCCGGATCACGTGCATGCAAATGTATAATTGATGCGCCGGCTTCCGCTGCATCAATCGATGCTTTGGCAATTTCGGGACCTGTTACGGGCAGATAGGGGCTCATTGTCGGTGTATAAATTGACCCCGTGACGGCGCAGGTGATTATTACTTTTCTTTTCATCGTTTCTGATTGCTCCCATATATTGAAGGGCGCTTGGCTTTGCAGGTTGAATTAGCGCTTGCCGTTTTCTTTTTCCCTGATTACATTATTGTAAATTATGCTTTATAAATCAATCATGATTTAAATGAATGATAATATGAACCAGAATAATGATATAGAAACCCAAATAGCGGTAAATTCGACATCTATCGATTTTACGCGCATTGCGTGGGAACTGGATTGGAATCTGCTGCGAACATTCATGGTTATTGCACAGGTCCAAAGCATAACCAAAGCAGGCCAGCTTCTTAAATTAAAACAACCAACGATCAGTAACGCCCTGAGACGACTTGAAACCAGGCTTGGCTGTCAACTCGCCGAACGGGGACCGCGCAATTTCAAAATGACCCATAATGGTGAAGCGCTGTATCTGGAATGCCGGGAGTTATTTGGCACAATTGAAAGACTGCCAAACATTATTCAGGAACCGCATGAAAATGTTCGGGGGCACATTAATATAACAATGGCGAGCCATGTTATGACCCCTTTACTTGACGATACCCTTCGGGAATTTCATGAAGTTAATCCGAAAGCAACCTTTTCCATTTCTGTTAAAGGCAGTCAGGAAGTCGTGAATGACATTCAGGAAAAGCACGCAACACTTGGTATATGTTTACTGAGAGAAGAGTTGGAAGGATTAAATCAACAACTTTTTTACCGTGAACATTTCGGTTTTTTTTGCGGATCAATTCACCCGTTATTTGGCAAAAAGGATGCAACGCTTGATGACCTGCGTGGTCAGCACAGGGTCACTTTTTATACGGACAATTTAGGGGACGTCCTTCATCCGCTTGCGGTTCTCAGAGGAAAAGTGCAGCTAAGCGATACGGTTACCGGTGTTTCAAACAATCTTGAAGAAGTGCGCCGCATGATCATGGCGGGACTTGGCATAGGCCCCTTGCCGATTCATGTGGTCGAACGGGATATCATAAACGGCCGTCTTTGGCGGCTTTTGCCGGACGAGCCGCCAACAGCTATTGATGTTTTTATGATCCAGCACCCTAAAGCAATATTAAATTCGGCAGAAAAAGAATTTCTTAAAATGCTTAACCGGAAAATAAGCGAAACGCCACTCGAAGACCGCACATATGGCGGAGCCAATTAACTCAATAGAAGTTCAGAAAACATGAAATCACATTTATTCTATCAGACCCGCGACCGACGCCCCCTATTGGAACGTGCTGAGGGTATCTATATGTGGGATATAAACGGCAAAAAATACATTGACGGCTCAAGCGGTGCGATGGTCTCCAACATTGGTCACAGCAACCCCAACGTCCTGAAGGCAATTCAGACTCAAATGAATAAATCCACTTTCGGATACCGTTTGCATTTTGAAAATGAACCTGCCGAAAAGCTGGCGCAAAAAGTTGCAGAGCTTAGCCCGGAGGGGCACGATAAAGTATTTTTTGTTTCCGGCGGTTCGGAAGCCGTCGAAAGCGCCGTTAAACTGGCACGGCAGTATGCCTATTCGCGTGGTGAGAATGACCGCTGGAAGGTAATCTCCAGATCGCCGTCCTATCACGGTGCCACGTTGGGCGCATTGGCGCTTACATCCTATGTCCCGCTCAATGCACCGTTTGTGCCCATGGTTTCGGATATGCCCAAAATCCCCGCCCCCAGATGTTATCTTGACCAAGACAATCTGACAGACGATGAACGGGGCATCAAATATGCTGAAATGCTTAGAGAGAAAATCATTGAAACCGGGCCGGAAACGGTCCTTGCCTTCATCATGGAACCCATTGGCGGCGCTTCAACCGGTGCCCTTGTTGCACCGGACAGTTACTACAGCCGAACCCGCGAGATCTGCGATGAATTTGGCATTTTCCTTATTTATGATGAGGTCATGACCGGTGTCGGCCGCACGGGAAAATTCCTTGCCGCTGAACATTTTGGCATCAATCCAGATATCATCGCCACTGCCAAGGGCTTTGGCGCTGGGTACGTTCCGTTGGGCGCCGTAACCGCAAAACAGCATATTGTCGACGCCGTTCTGGATAGCGGCGGTTTTCAACACGGATATACCTACGCAGGAAACCCGATGGCTTGCGCAGCGGGACTGGCGGTCATTAATGAAATATATGATCAGGATATGATGACAAACACCGTTAAGGTCGGGGAAGAGCTTTTGACGGGGCTTAACGCCCTGATGGATAAATTTCCCTTCATCGGGGACGTTCGCGGCAAAGGACTGTTAACCGCTTTTGAACTTGTCAGTGATCGGGGGACAATGGCCCCCCTGCCCGCTTCGCTCAATGCTTACAGCAAACTGGTCGAGATCGCCTATAAACGAGGGCTTATTATTTACTCCCGGCGCTCCCGGGGCGGGCTTGAGGGTGACCACTTTCTTGTTTGCCCGCCAATGATCACGACATCCGCGCAGATCGCCGACATTTTAAATATTTTAAATGACAGCTTGGAAGAATTTGCCAATGATCTATAATTACAGACTACAAATGATATAAGGACTTCTTAAATGAAATGTGTTCTTTCAGACCTGCAGACCAAACACTATCCGGAAAGTTTTCTGGTCAACGGGATAAAACAGGAAAACCCGGAGAAACCTGACCGGATTGATGTCTTGTTACGGGGGGCGCAGCAAGCCGATCTGGAAGTCGTCAGTCCACCCGATTATGGAATTGAAGCAATCGCAAAAATTCATACTCCAGAATATCTGGAATTTCTGCAGAATGCCTATTCACGTTGGCAGAGAATTCCGGATGCAGCACCGGAAATAACCCCCAATATTCATCCAACCAATCGGGATGGCGTCTACCCGGCATCGGTTGTGGCACAAGCCGGATACCACATGTCAGATGCTTCTGCGCCCATTACCGCTGAAACCTGGGAAAGCGCAAAATTAAGTGCATGGTCCGCAATTTATGCCAGTGACCTGGTAATAGAAGATGACGAAATTTCCTACGCCCTATGCCGCCCCCCGGGACATCACGCCGGGGCAGACATCGCCGGCGGGTTCTGCTACCTGAATAACAGCGCCATCGCCGCACAGAATTTATTAAAGAAATTTGGCTCTGTTGCCATTCTCGATGTCGATTTGCACCATGGCAACGGCACTCAATCAATTTTTTATCATAGAAATGATGTTTTTACGGTCTCTCTTCATGCGGATCCCATTCGGTTTTATCCTTTTTTCTGGGGCCATTCTTCTGAACGTGGCGAGGGAGCGGGACTGGGTTATAATTTAAATCTGCCTTTACCGCGTGGGACTAGTGACGAAGGATTCCTTAAAACACTGGACAAAGCATTAGACCGGATCACATCATTCGGCCCGGAAGCTCTGGTTATCGCGCTGGGACTTGATGCCTACGAGGGAGACCCGTTTGCGGGACTTGGTGTTACGACAAAAGGATATGAACTGATCGGCAAAACAATTTCCGAAAGGCTTAACTGCCCAACGGTCATCGTTCAGGAAGGTGGATATCTTTGTGATGCACTTGGCAAAAACCTGACGAGTTTCCTCACTGGCATTCAATAACAGATCCGATAAGAACAGGATACGGATCAGTTATGTATGTGCACTACAACATCACCATAATATCACAAATCAATGGATGATTTTTCCACCTTTTATAACCGCGTCAACATGCTCAAGCAGTTTAATATCATTTAATACATCACCCTTAACAGCAATCATATCAGCGAATTTTCCTGGCGTGATGGAGCCGATGCTATCCTCAAGTGACATTGATCGCGCACCCCAAAGGGTCGCTGATTTGATTGCCTGCATCGGTGTTAAGCCATATTTCACCATATAAGCCATCTGGTGCGCATTATCGCCATGGGGATAAACACCGCTGTCTGTTCCGAAGGCTATATTAACACCAAGATTAACGGCCTTGGTGAAAACCGCACGCTGCGTTTCGGTTGTTTCGTCATTCTTCCTGAGAGTTTCTTCCGGCCATCCCTGCGCTGTGCCAACTTCTTTTATATAATCGCCATTATAAATATCCGCCACCAGCCAGGTCCCATGTTGTTTCATCAAAGCCAATCCTTCATCGTCCATCAATGATCCGTGTTGAATTGAACGCACACCTGCCCGGACAGCCATTTTTATCCCCTCCGCACCGTGAGCGTGAGCGGTTACATATTTTCCAAATTTCGCCGCCTCTTCAACGGCAGCTCTTATTTCCTGTTCATTAAATTCAGGCTCACCCGGGTCTGTTCCAACGGTCAGCACAGCACCTGTTGCAATCATTTTGATTAAATCAGCGCCGCCCGCTATAAGATCGCGAACACGCATCCGCACTTCCCGCTCATTATTTGCAACGCCCCTTCGGAAATCATCGGGAATTTCAACATCAGTATCCAGTCCGGTGACTTCACCGCCGCCACCGCTTATGGTGATGTAAGCGCCGGCAACCCACATGCGTGGCCCCATCACTTCGCCCTGATTAATGGCATCCCTTAACGCGACATCGGTGAAGGCACGATAGCTGCCAACATCTATGACACTGGTAAAACCTGCTTTCAGCGTTTTCTTCGCGTTAATAACACCCAACGCAATATCATCTTCCCTGGAAAGTTTCAGCGGGGCCAACACATCATCAGATTGAATATCGCCCAGTAGATGGGTATGGCCGTCAATTAAACCTGGCAATACGGTATATTCCGACCAATCTATCACCAGTATGGGAGAAATATCGTCATCCCAGGGGCCAACCTCGATAATCCTTTCGCCTTGCACAGTGATCATCTGATTATCCAGCACCTTATCGGATACAACATCAACCAATTTGCCTGCGTGGATATATTTGATTTCATCGTCAATGCCCGATGACTGGGCCATTGAAACCGACTGTAACTGGATGAAAAACATTACAATTACCGATAAAGCTGAATAGGCGTATTTCATTCATTATTCCCTTAGTTTAAGCATTTCTCCGAGCCGTGCCGTAACCCTTCGAATTTCAATCAGTTAATGATTATGCCACATAAGAATTTTTGTCAAAGTTCTTCATAGCATCTGTGCTTGCGATGCTTGGAAATCCAGTGAAATGTACCACGCTGTTTTTCCTTCAATGAGTTTTTCCTTTATTTAATTATCCATCCAAATATCTGTTGGGCACATAACTATAGATGGTAATATGCAGAAAAGAGAAATAATATAGTTTCAAACATTATCTAAAAACAGGATAACAACAGTCATGGATACACGCATTGAATCGGACACAATGGGCGACATAAAGGTACCGTCAAAAAGTTATTGGGGTGCCCAGACACAACGGTCCATAAATAATTTTAAAATCGGCACGGAAACCATGCCCGCGGCGTTGATCAGGGCCATGGGAATTCAGAAAAAAGCCGCCGCAATCGTAAACGCTGAACTGAACCTTCTGGATAAAAAACTGGCCGATGCCATTATACAGGCATCGGGTGAAGTTATTGAAAATAAACTGAGCGACCAGTTTCCATTGGTCGTTTGGCAGACCGGCTCCGGCACGCAAAGCAACATGAATGCAAACGAAGTAATCTCAAATCGTGCGATTGAAATATTGGGCGGTGAACGGGGAAGCAAAAAACCCGTCCATCCCAATGATCATGTGAATTTGGGGCAGAGTTCAAATGACAGCTTCCCAACGTTTATGTCGATCGCCGCGGCCACAGAAATATGTGATAAATTATTACCGGCATTAAATCATTTGCATCAATATCTGAAAAAAAAATCGAAGGAATTTGCAGATATTGTAAAAATTGGGCGTACCCATACGCAGGACGCGACCCCGATTACCCTTGGACAGGAATTTTCAGGCTATGTGAGGCAGATTGAACTGGGTATCGGAAGAATTGAAACAAGCCTACCCCGGTTGATGGAACTGGCACAAGGGGGGACGGCCGTTGGCACCGGACTAAATTCAAATCCTGAATTTCCCGCACTGTTTGTTGAGGAAGTATCGAAAATAACGGGGCTGTCCTTTACAAGCGCCATCAATAAATTTGAAGCGATTGCCGCCCATGATGCAATGGTCGAAATGTCAGGTGTGCTTAACGTGATTGCAACAAGTGCCATGAAAATTGCGAACGACATCCGCTTTCTTGCCAGTGGTCCGCGTAGCGGCCTAGGCGAATTGATATTGCCCGCCAACGAACCCGGATCATCAATCATGCCGGGCAAGGTCAACCCAACGCAATGCGAATCCCTTACGCAGGTATGCGCCCAAATTATGGGAAATCACGTAACGATAACGATAGCGGGATCAAACGGGCATTTCGAACTTAACGCTTTCAAACCGGTTATCATTTATAATTTACTACAGTCTATCCGCCTGCTTACTGACGCGAGCGTGAGTTTTACGGACAATTGTGTTGCCGGCATCAAACCAAACCTCAAGAGAATTGAGCAGTTAATGGAACAGTCCCTTATGCTGGTAACGGCGTTAAATCCACATATCGGATATGACAATGCCGCAAAAATAGCGAAAACAGCCCATAACGAAAATATCACCCTTAAAGAAGCCGGTATAAAACTGGGGCTAGTGACAGAAGAAGAATTTGAAAAATGGGTGGTTCCTGAGAATATGATCTGATATCAGATACTCACTACGCGGGACCAACCATTGTGACCGTTTTTATTTCAGGTTTTTATATTTTTCCGGATCAAAATCATCCACATCAATGACATCGGCAAGCAGTTTATCATATTTTATAATTTCATCTGCTTCACTTTGAGTGATGATATTCGCGGCCAAGCCTTCGCTGATCATTTCACTTCCATAACGGGATTTAACAAGCCCTTCTTTTCTGGCGATACGTAATTTTCTTTTCAGCGGTAGAATATCATGTGAGGAAAGAAGCGCGTGTTCCAGTATTCCCAGAGCGGGATCTTTTGACCCGGGCACATAGACGTCTGCGGTCAGTTTTTCCCTTAATTCACCGCCGTCCAATATGCTGCCGGCGACTTCTGATGTCATTCGGTCATCCGGTTGCTTAAACCGCAGTCCAAAAGGGAAAATAATCCCGCGTAGCAACACACGAATGACCGCGTTTGGAAAATTATCTATGGTCATCAACAGTGCGTTATGGGCGTTGTAGCAGGCAGTTTGAATACACCATTTAAGGATCGGTTCCATGTCGGATGCCCGGTTATCGTGATACCGCTTTATCGCTGCGGAGCCGATATAAACCCATGAAAAGGCATCCGCAAATCTGCCACTGATCATTTCCTTACGCTTCAATGTTCCGCCATATGTTGCCAGCGCAAGGTCGGAAACCAATGCAAAGGCGGCACTAAGATAATTCATTTTCGTTATTGAATAAGATTTCTCCGACGAACTTGTCAGACGAGAGAGGCCGAACCTCAGCCCAAGTCCAAGGACCAGTGAACGTGTCAGGTTACCAAATACATGGGCAATATGTTTCCATAAATATTTATCAAACCCTTTTTTATCATTTTCCTGAAGCGCCATCATTTCTTTCAGCAGATAAGGGTGGCTTCTAATCGCTCCCTGGCCGTATATAATCATCGACCGGGTCAGAACATTTGATCCTTCAACGGTGATCCCTATCGGAATAGCCGAATACGCCCGCGACAGTATATTTTGCGGTCCGCGGATAATCGCGGCCCCGGCCCGAAGGTCCATCGCGTCGTTGAGCGTTTTTCGCATTCCTTCCGTCAGATAGGCTTTAACGGTACCGGAAAGAACCGACGGTTTTTCCCCCTGATCGATTGCCGCGCATGTCATTTTACGGGTTGCATCCATCATGTAAGTATAGCCGACAATCCGGGCGAGCAGTTCTTCGACCCCTTCAAACCGACCGATCGGCGTATCAAACTGTTCGCGTATCGTTGCGTAAGCTCCGCACACACGGGTTGCCAATTGCGCCGCGCCAACGGACATGGACGGAAGGGAAATTGACCGTCCCGCCGCCAGAGATTCAACAAGCATCCGCCACCCGTTCCCGATGCCCTCTTCACCACCGATTATGGAGGATAAAGGAATAAACACCTTTTTTCCCTGAATGGGGCCATTGGCAAAGGGCACACCCATCGGATCATGACGATTGCCGATTGTCATACCCTTTATCTTGCGTGGTAAAAGCGCGCAGGTAATACCGCGGTCCACTTCAGGGCTCAATATATTATCCGGATCCTTCAATTTAAAAGCCAGACCAATTAATGTGGCCACCGGTGCCAGTGTTATATAGCGCTTGTTAAAATCCAGCGAGACGCCAATGACTTCCTTGCCCCGAACTTTACGTTTTACGACCGTCCCGAAACTTTGCATCGCGCCAGCATCACTCCCCGCTTCGGGCCCTGTTAACGCGAAACAGGGAATTTCATCGCCCGATGCCAGTTTAGGTAAATATTTCTTTCGCTGCTGATCGGTCCCGTAATGAACAAGCAGTTCACCCGGCCCCAGCGAGTTTGGCACCATGACCGTTACAGCGGCGGCAATACTTCTTGTTGCGATTTTTGTAACAATTGCTGAATGCGCCGAAGCCGAAAAACCCAGCCCGCCATGTTCCACCGGGATCACAAGACCGAAAAATTTTTCTTTTTTTATGTAATCCCAAACCTTGGGCGGCAGTTCCCTATCCTGTTGAATTTGCCAGTCATCAAGCATTTCACACAGTTTATTGGTCGGCCCGTCAATAAACGCCTGCTCCGCCTCAGTCAATTCGAAGGATTTAAAGTTCAATAATTTATTCCAGTCCGGCTCCCCTGAGAAAATATCACCATCAAACCAGACGGTGCCAGCCTCCAACGCGGTTTTTTCCGTTTCGCTCATGGTTGGTAGTACTTTAGCGGCGATGGCAAACAGCCTATCCGAAATGATAGAACGACGCAGCGGCGGGTTATATTGCAGCACTGTTCCCAAAGCGGCCACGGCAATCCCCAGCACGGCGGCGATGAATTCAGAAACACCAACAAGTTCCAGGAATGACCACGCAAAAACGCCAAGCAGAATAAATATGACCTCAATTTTTTTAAAATAAAATGAGGCAAGTATCAGTATAAGTGATCCGATTAGATATGATATCAGCATAAAATGGTCCTCGGGAATATTTTGGTGGCTTGATAAACTATAGTACAAAGAAAAATGCACTTTTTCGAGAGCAAATTTCTAATAGATTGACGGTTTCCTATTTTGCGAAAAACATCTGCACTTTTAATCTTTTATAGATTGCAAATATTTTAACATCTTATCAGCTAGGGCATTTCGGTCATATGCGACTGCTAATTTCTTTTGTCCTGACTGGATGGTTAAATAAAGCTCTTTATTATTGTTAATTTCGTGAATGGACCATAAAAACGATTCTTTGTTTTCAGGTTCATAATAAAGTCCCGCATTGTATTCTTCTATTATTTCTCTCGCCTGACCATCTACACCCAACAAAATAGGTTTCTGCATTGCCGCGGACTCGAATATCTTCGAAGGAATAACTGTCTTAAATGTATCGGACTTCCTTAACGGCACAAGAACCACATCTGTAATCCCCAAATAATCACCGACTTTTTCTTTTGGAACTGATTCCAGAAAGGTCACATTCTTTAGTCCCAATGCATTCGCCTGTTCGATAGTCGGTTGCTTAGCAGCACCATCCCCGACAAAAAGAAATTGGATATCCTTGTCCGAAACATCCGGCAAACAATTTATAATAAAATCCAAACCATGGGCCATACCATGTGTTCCAATATAGCCTATCACAAACTTACCCTTAAGATTGAGCCGCTCAAGCAGTTCTTTTTTCTTTTCGACAGGTACAAATTTTGTTCGATCAACGCCATTGGTGACAACACGTATTTTGTCCTCTTTTATGCCACGCTCAACCAGCCGACGCTTAAAGGCATTTGTTACTGGAATTATCAGGTTTGCACTTCGATACATGAAATGCTCTATTTTCTCGAAAATGTCTATCGCCTTGCTTTTCTTCATTGCCCCGACTGTTACGATTGATTCCGGCCACAAATCCCGCAATTCGAAAACCCAAGGTTTTCGTTTCAATTTGGATAAACTCCATCCAGTAAAAGTCGTAAAAAACTGAGGGGACGTAGCAATGATAACATCACAAGATTTAAACAACCCAGCCCAGAATGCCATAAAGGAAAAGCTTAAATAATCAATTATCCTTTTTACAAAACCTTCATTAGCCGCGATATAGCTCCATACACGAATTACTTTTATTCCATCTACATATTCTGTTTGATACAAACAGTTTCGATAACCTTCGTAGACCTTGCCTTGAGGGAAATTTGGAGCACACGTTATTACAGTTACCTGAACCCCTTTTTCTACCCATCGCTTGCAATGATCGTATGTTCGTGATGCGGGAGCATTTACTTCTGGGGGGAAATTATCTGTGATAAAAAGTATTTTCATATATTTATTTCTGTTTTTAAATATTCAGAAAACGTAACTTCAAGTACTTGTGCTTTAACTAATTTATTAAACTCCGGCGCATATTTATAGCTGGCAATCCTTATATCAGTGTGGCCGGAGAAAATTAATTCTATTGGCCCAGCTTTAATAAAACCGTTATCCTCTTCAACAAATATTTCCGGGTGGAAATGAAACCTGGCGACGGCATTCGCGGATTGACTGACAGTATCTTCAATATATATCGATTGATCATTAAAGGTGAACTTTCGTTCATGGTGATTGTCACGCTTAGTATATCCCATATATTTAGCGATAACCAAATTTTCGCTAACTTTTCTTTTTATAATTTTTGCTCTTCTGGCGACGCGAAATGCGCCCCAAATTTCGCTTTGTTCATTGTATCCGGTTTGGACGGTGTTATGGGATTTCGTACTCCTTTCCAGATGCCTGCGGTCGCAAACCTGATACGTGCTCGTTCCGGTATCCACAATAACCGGCTTACCGGAGACTGTCATTTCGAAGTTAAGCATATCGCAGTGAGAGTGTCCAGCAATGTAGTCAGGCCCTATTTGCCCCGCATCCCCGAAAAACGAGTAATGTTCATTTCTGAACCTAAAATATCCGCTTTCCGGCAAATCAGTTAATCCACCCTTCAATTCTTCAATAGGTTCAAGATTACAGACTTCGTAAAGTGACAGAATTTGATCCAGTGTCGGTGTAATCCCATACGCCGCATCATTAAATAGGGGCGGCAACCCATCCTCTCGCGTCATTACAATCAACCAGTTTACCGCTTTGTTGGCTTTATCTTTCCACAAATTAGGGACATTCTTTCCGCAAAACTGCATCAACTGAATAATGTCGAGCAAATCCTCTGTGAGCAACGCATGATAAGTTGTGCTTAATTCAAAATGACCACCATCATTCAGAAATTGCTCTGGAATTTGTTCGTACAGAATTTTTTTTCCTATTCGAAACCATTTTTCGGCTTCCTCACCCTCGAAAAATAATCCGGCAAAAATTAGTGCCTTGGCATTGGCAAATAGGTGATTTCCAAGCAAATGATATTCGAGTGTTTTTAATAGATACCTTACTTGGACAGCTAGACTTTTGATAGCCTCATCAGGCAAACAATTTTCAATTAAAGACCATTTGATCCAGTTTACTATTCTTAACGAAAGCGGGTAAGGCTCCCAGCCATTGCCTACACCAGGCGGATTTTCTCTAATCCATAAATTAACAAAATTATTTTTTAATTCCTGAGCCGTATCTTTATTTAAGAGTCCTTCAAAATAATGGAGATTATAAAGCCATAATTTTGGGTAACTTGGATCATTCCACCCGGTCGAAAAAGTCAATTGCCCTTCAACATTCAGAAAACTGAACTGGTTCTCATCCAATAGGGATTTTTGCTTTTCGATGAATATAAATGCGTCACCCGGGGCGGTGTTATGATTGGGTGCCGGTGAAAAATTAGCCTTTGGGGGGGAAAGATTCCGCAGCACGCGATTAATTAATTGCTCTGCCTTCAGGTAGCGGATCGTATTTATATAGAGAATTATTTTCGCAATCATTTTAATCCATCAACAATATGTCGTAGAAAAAGGAGTACCAGAGCAATGAAAAGAACTCTCCATTTAAATTATTGGCTCTTGTTATGTTTAGACAGTACTTTATCAACATAGGTTTCCAGCCGATGATTGATGATGAAATATTGTACACCATCATCTTCTTCCTGTGTTATTAACGGCACATCACCCCTCAGCAAATCTTTGCAACTTTCAACCAGAAAGGCCGGCATCTGACGTTCCATGCTATTTCTTAAGTCACCCAAAAAGGAAAACTTTCCGACTTCTACATACAGTTTCTTAATAATGTCCCCAGTGTCTACCCCTTTATCCATCAGGTGCGTCGTCAAACCAACATTGCCAAAATCACCCTTCAATAAAGGCCATTGCACCACATCCATACCACGATAGTGAGGAAGAATGCCCATATGGCAATTTATAACACCCCGTCCTGCCCGCTTAATAATATTTTCTCTTATCATTCCGCCACCGGTGAAGAGCACACAATCGGGCTTTTTCTTCTCGAGAAAGGCCTCCGCATCACTGCTATTAATGTCGGATGTTTGTATAAAATCAATATTCCGCATCCGGCAAAATTTAGGGACCGTAACAACGTCCATATCATTTTGCTTCATATAGGAAACAATATTATCGTCGGACGTGATCGGGTTTTCCGCACTTTTTAAAATCAGTTTCCGGAATATTTTACGCAACAATCTGTGACCATCACGTTTAAATTCCCGTGTCAATCGGTCTAAACTGAATAACTTAGATAGAATAACCCCTTCGACCTCAAAACCATTACGCTCCAGCAAATATAAAACAGATTGGGTGTATCTGCTATAGGGGCTCGGAGAAATTATAACTATTTTATTTCCCACGGCCAACTCCTATATAGCGCTCCGGATTTTCAATAATGCTTTCAATAAATTCTTCTATTCCTTCCATCTGCCATCTATTTGAAGGAGATTTAGACTTAATGATATCGTATGCATTAGACGCCGCGCTGTATAGCTTTATATCTTGCAAAAAATATGCATACGCCGACATAAAAAGAAGCATTCTTTCCAACGTCAATTGAGCATTTTCTTTTGTTCCAAATCGCCTGCAACTGATTTCCCACAGATTGGCTTTATTAATCTCGAAATAGCGACGAACTTTTTCCAGCCATTTTCGTTTCGGTAAGCTTTGTTCAGTTTCCTCCGTAAAGAGCTGACACAATAAGTTCATCAACAGTCC
>JAUIDN010000008.1 GCA_030428615.1 Alphaproteobacteria bacterium
ATGCGTTCCTTCAAGGAAGCCATCAGGCTGGACCCGGATAATGCCATGGCCTATTGGGGCTGGGCCCTGACCCTTGGCAGAAATCTTAACCTGCCGATGCTTGTGAATTCAATGGAGCAAGCCAATTATGCTATCGGCATGGCAGTATCGCTAAAGGACCGTGTGAGCGAACGTGAAGCCGATTATATTGATGCGCTTGCCGCGCGTTACAGTACTGACCTGTCAATTCCCCGTGAAGTGCTTGATGAAGCCTATGCGGTGGCGATGGAAAAACTGATGAACAAATATCCGGATGATCCGGATGCTGCGGTGCTGTTTGCGGGTGCTGCCATGAACACTCAACCATGGGATTACTGGAACGCGGACGGGACACCCAAGGGCAGAACGGAACAAATTATTGCCGTTCTTGATAAGGTGATTGAAAATCACCCGGATCACGCCGCCGCCCTTCATTATCATATTCATGTGACTGAATCCATGCGTCCGGAACTTGCTGTTGAAAGTGCCGATAACTTGGCACCCCTACTTCCCGGATCTGGCCATCTGGTTCATATGCCTTCCCATATTTTTATGCGCGTTGGCCGTTATCAGGATGCGTATGATACCAACGTGATTGCCGCGAAAGTGGACGAAGACTACATTACGCAATGTAATGCGCAGGGGCTTTACCCGCTGGCCTATTACCCCCATAACCTTCATTTCCTTGCGTGGTCATCCATGTATACGGGACGCAGCGGAGAATCGCTTGACGCAGCGTGGAAAGTGAAAAACAGAATTGAAGCCGGGTCGCGGACAAATACATGGGGCCTTAACGAAACATTCCGTTCACAACCCATATTTGTGATGACAAGATTTGGCATGTGGGAAGACCTTCTTAAGGTTAAGAAGCCGTTTATGCGCGCCCAATTTATGACAGGTGTCTGGCATTATGGCCGAAGCCTAGCGCAACTTCATCTTGGTAATATGGATGAAGCGGAAAAAGAACTGGCATCACTTGGAAAACTTGTCGATAAACTTAACGAAGGCGCGCCCGGCTATAAGAACTTTGAAGATGTCGGCGGACTTTTAAGTATTGCTGAAAATGTCGCCGCAGGTGAAATAGAAGCAAAAAAAGGCAATTTCGACAAAGCGCTTTATCACTTGGGTGCGGCAGTGCGTATGGAAGACAGTCTTGCCTATAACGAGCCACCATCATGGTATTTTCCAACCCGTCATATTTTAGGCGCGATCCTTCTTGATGCCGGTCGCCCGGTGGAGGCTGAAGTGGTGTATTGGGAAGACCTGAAACATAATCCCGATAACGCTTATTCACTTTACGGAATGTATCAGGCATTGAGCGCACAAAATAAAGAAGCACTGGCCATGGAATTTAAAGCAAAATACGATCAGATGTGGGCCAATTCCGATGTCAAGCTTGCCAGTTCCAGGTTCTGATAAATTTGGGAAGTTCGCATCACAGGTTTAAATATTATGATTTGATGATGGCCGCCTTTGTGGTGGTCCTCATCTGTTCAAATGTGATTGGTCCCGCGAAGCTCGCGACTATTAATATATTCGGTGAAAATTTCATCTACGGGGCAGGGGTTTTATTTTTCCCCCTGTCCTATGTTTTTGGTGATGTGCTCACGGAAGTGTATGGTTACGCCCGTGCCCGTAAAGTAATCTGGGTCGGTTTCTGCGGTGTTTTCTTCGCCAGCATCATGAGCTTCATTATCGTTGAATTGCCGCCAGCTCCGGGATGGGAAGGGCAGGAAGCATATGCCCTTATCTTTGGTCAGGTGCCACGCATTGTACTTGCATCGCTTATTGCCTTTTTTGCCGGTGAAATGATTAATGCCTATGTGATGGCACGTATGAAAATTCTGACCCGGGGGAAGCATCTTTGGACGCGTACAATCGGGTCCACCATTGTCGGGCAGGGAGCAGACAGTCTGATATTTTACCCTGTCGCCTTTTTCGGGATTTGGGAAAATGATATTCTCGTCACTGTGATGTTTTCGAATTTTTTAATTAAAGTGTCCTGGGAGGCAATCTTAACGCCGATTACCTATAAGATTGTTGGCACACTGAAAAAGGCGGAAGGCGTCGAAATTTTCGATGATGATACCGATTTTACGCCTTTCAAGATAGATACTGATTAAACAGCTTATCGTCAAATCCCTTCAGGATTATTCTTCCTGCTCGCGTTTTATATATACTTCAAAAGTTCCAAGACCGCATGTCGCACCGGCGGAAATCGGCGTAGCCGTTAAAACCGTGATGGTATCCACGTTGCATAATTGGCCTACTGTGACCCTGTATGAAAACCTGTCTTCAACTGCAAGTCGGGGGCAGCGGTGCGGTAGGGTATTGAGGTATGCTTCGCCGCCACGTAATTCGAACAGGATATGTTGGTTGTCAATAACTTTGGTTCTTCGGATATCGTTAACCCGCACGCATTTTTTTGTGGTGCCGGTCGCCTGATATTCCTCAAGCGCTTTGGCGAGCGCATCTTCGTTTTGGCCACCTGCGAAAGCCAGTGAATGTTGAAGGATGATAGTTGCTAACAAGGAAACGAACAGAGTGAAATATTTCATAGTTATTCCTAATAGTGCCTTAAAACACCAGTATACACCATTTCGTAATAAAATTGAATATACGGAATTTGACCCTAAATATTCAGTTCACACCAGATGGGAGTGTGGTCGGAGGGCCTTTCTTTCGCCCGTGGTGTGCGGTCAATATTGCATTTCAGAAGCTTATCTGCCGCTGTCGGGCTAAGCAGTAAATGATCAATTCTTAAACCGTTATCTTTTTGCCAGGCGCCGGCCTGATAATCCCAATATGTGTAATCATGTCCGCTTGGGTGAAAGACGCGAAGGGCATCCGTAAGACCAAGATTGATCATAGTATAATACCGGTCAATGGATTCAGGTTGACATAACGCATCATTTTCGAACTTCTCCATATCGTAACAGTCTTCGTCCTTCGGACAGACGTTATAATCACCACCGAGCACAAAATCTTCTTCCGTTTTCAACAGTTCTTTGGCGTGGACAATCAGCCGGTCCATCCACTTCAGTTTATAGTCAAATTTTGGGCCCGGAACCGGGTTGCCGTTTGGCAGATAAATTGAGCTTACACGAACAGTGTTCACCGTCGCTTCGATATAGCGTGCCTGATCGTCGTCTTTGTCGCCCGGAAGGCCGCGCATGACATCCTCAATCGGGTGTTTTGAAAGAATAGCAACGCCGTTATAACTTTTTTGGCCGTGGACTTCGACGTTATAACCAAGGTCCTCGATTTCCGTGTGGGGGAAATTTTCATCTATACATTTCAACTCCTGTAAAAGCGCGACATCCGGTTTGAATTCTTCAAGCCAATCCGTAACCCGGGGAAGCCTTGCTTTAATCGAGTTCACATTCCAGGAAGCTATTTTCATAAAGATTATACCGCGAAAGAAGAACCACAACCGCATGAAGCAGTTGCATTTGGATTTTTTACAACAAACATTGAACCTGCTAGCTCTTCTGTGAAATCCACTTCTGATCCCGTCAGATACATAATCGACAGACCATCCACGAGCATCGTTGCCCCATCCCGCTCAACAACAAGATCATCGTCTTTTGCATCTTCAACGAGCGCAAAATCATACTGGAAGCCGCTGCATCCACCACCGTTGATGGAAATACGGAATTTTAGATTGTTATTACCCTGGCTCTCCACAAGCGCGTTAATGCGTTTTGCGGCATTAGCGCTTAAGGTTACGGGCGAATTATCATTTGTCATACTTACATATCCTGAGTAACCACCCTCTAATGGGGTTTTCATATTAAATGTATGTTATATGATTGAATTGTCAATACCAAGCCTATGATATAAACATATGCTTCAACTTTTTTTATTATGCGATTATTATATGTCAGATTTTAGAATTTTTTCATCGCGGCCAAATTATGCGCCTTATGCCCTTATCCCGGAACAAACGAGGGGGCGGCTCCATGATGAAAAAAATACGTCTAATCGCTCCGCATATCAGCGCGACCGGGACCGCATTATTCATTCCGGCGCTTTCCGTCGGTTAAAGCATAAAACGCAGGTTTTCGTCCACCATGTCGGCGACTATTACCGTACGCGTCTAACACATTCAATTGAAGTGGCGCAAATCGGCCGGAGCATCGCCCGCGCGCTTGGGTTAAACGAAGATGTGACCGAAGCATTGGCGCTTGCCCATGATTTTGGTCACACGCCATTTGGTCATGCGGGGGAAGAAGCCCTTGATGACCTCATGAAGCCCTATAAGGGGTTTGACCATAATGCGCAGTCATTAAGGGTCGTTACCAAGCTTGAAAACAGATATGCGAGCTTTTCGGGCTTAAATCTGACCTGGGATACACTGGAGGGTCTGGCAAAACATAATGGCCCGCTGTGCGAAAAGGGGGATTTTAGCGACATTCATGTTAATTTCCGGGAATATAATGATGAACATGATCTGGAACTTCACACATTTGCCAGTGCGGAGGCACAGGTTGCGGCGATAGCAGATGATATTGCCTATAACAGCCATGATGTTGCCGATGGCATCAGAGCGGGATTGATCGATTTTGATCAGTTCTCAAGTGTCCCGCTGGTGCATAATAATGTGGTTCATGTGCATGATAAATATGGAACCCTTGACGCGAGCCGTGAACAGCACGAGGTAATCCGCAGAATTATCGGTCAGATGATAAATGATGTTATAAAAACCAGTGAGAAAAACCTGATGGATATGAAGCCGGAAAGCGCTGACGATATTCGCGGTGCCGGTAAAATAACAATTGAATTTTCCGATGATATGAGAAATCAAGATAAAACATTGAAAAAGTTTCTAATGCGGAATATGTATCGACACTATAAAGTAAACCGCATGTCGAGCAAGGCCAGAAGAGTTGTCACAGAGCTTTTCAACCTTTACCTTTCAGAGACCGACGTTTTACCAACAGAATGGCAACAAGTCATTGAAGGAGCAACAGAAATGGAAAAAGCCAGATTGGTAGCCGATTTTATTGCCGGCATGACGGATCGGTTTGCTTTGCTCGAACATAAAAGGTTATTTGATACATCAACGTTTGAATTATGAATATATTTAAAAATTTTCAAAATAGCATCCGGGACATAATTTTGTCTTTGGGTGACAGTGGTAAATTACCATCGGATATGGATTTGGCTGCAATTACCGCAGAACCACCACGGGACCCAAGCCACGGGGATATTGCCACGAATGCTGCGATGGTGCTTGTCAAGCAGGCAAAAATGAAACCCCGCGACATAGCGGAACTGATTGCATCGGACCTTCGTAAAATTGAAACGGTTGAGCAAGTTGATATTGCGGGTCCAGGGTTTATAAATATCCGTTTAAAAATGGCTTCTTTTCAAAATGAAGTCAGATCCATTATTGAACGCGGCATTGATTATGGTCGCAGTGAACTTGGCGGCGGAGAGAAAGTCAACGTTGAATATGTATCTGTAAATCCCACTGGGCCGCTTCATGTCGGCCATTGTCGCGGTGCAGTGTTTGGTGATGCGCTAGCAACCTTGCTTGATTATGTCGGTTATGATGTGACAAGGGAATATTACATTAATGATGCGGGCGGACAAATCGATGTGTTGGCGCGCTCCACTTATCTTCGGTATCTGGAAGCGCTGGGCGAAGAAATTAGTGAAATCCCGGAAGGGCTCTATCCCGGAAAATATTTAATTCCTGTTGGCGAGGCGCTTGCCGCCAGAGATGGCGATGAATGGAAAGATAAACCGGAAAGCGAATGGCTTTATCCGGTTCGCAAATTTGCGACGGATGCGATGATGGATCTGATCCGTGAAGATTTAAAAACGCTTGATATTCAGCATGACGTGTTTTTTTCCGAACTGACGCTTCATGAAAACGGTGGTATCCAAAAGGGGTTGGAGCAGCTTGAAGAAAAGGGGCTGATCTACACCGGCGTGCTTGAGCCACCAAAGGGCAAATTGCCCGATGATTGGGAAGAGCGCCCGCAAACGCTCTTTAAATCAACACTATTTGGTGATGATGTTGACCGGGCGCTGAAGAAATCTGATGGGGCATGGACATATTTTGCGGCTGATGTTGCCTATCATAAGAACAAGGCTGACCGCGGGTTTAACATGATGATTGATGTCTGGGGGGCCGATCATGGGGGATATGTGAAGCGGGTACAATCCGTTGTTACGGCACTCACGGACGGAAAGGCGGAACTCGACGTGCGCCTTTGCCAAATGGTGAAGCTGCTACGGAATGGTGAACCCATCAAAATGTCAAAACGGTCAGGCAATTTTATCACACTGCGTGACATTGTCGAGGAAGTCGGCAAAGACGTGGTTCGGTTCATCATGCTGACCCGTAAAAATGATGCATCACTGGATTTTGATTTCGCACGTGTTACAGAACAATCGAAAGACAATCCGGTATTTTATGTTCAATATGGTCATGCACGTGTGTTTTCAGTGTTTAAAAAAGCAAAGGAAGCGTTTTCAAACATTGATGTTTCGGATGCATCACTGAAGAAAGCTAATCTGAGCCTGCTAACCGATGAAAGTGAACTTCAGTTAATCAAGACAATGGTAAACTGGCCACGTGTTGTCGAAAGTGCGGCGCTTGCTCATGAACCACACAGAATTTCATACTATTTATATGATCTTGCATCTGAATTCCATGCGTTATGGAATAAAGGGAATGACAGGGTTGATCTGCGCTTTATAATTGATGATAATGAAGAAATTACGCTCAGCCGACTGGCGATGATAAAAGCATTTTCAAAAATTATCGCGTCAGGGCTTCATATCCTTGGCGTTGAGCCGCTGAATGAAATGTAATTGAAATAGTAGGGGCATATATTTTGGCCAAAAAGAATTCTGATAACGCCTCATGGCTTCGGCCACTTCCCGCGGATTTTGCGAAAGATGGCATGTCCTCAAAAAAACGCTTGATATTTTCGGCGTTGACGGTCGTCGTTCTCGCCGGTTTCAGTGTTCTTATCTGGTTAAGCTATACATCGGAAGGTGAAGAACTCGGGCCGGTACCTGTTGTCCGCGCTGATAATTCTGTTGTGAAGAAAAAACCGGACGAACCAGGCGGAAAGGAAATCCCGTTTCAGGATAAGGAAGTATTTTCAAGAGTTGATAATCTTCCAGCCGAGGAAGAGAATATCATTGCTTCTAGCGCGGAAATTCCACTGAAAAGACCGGTGGCGGAAGATATTCCGCAACCCGCGGAAGAAACTGAAGCTAAAGATTTAGAAACTGAAGCTGCAGAAGTGGCTGAAAAAATTACACCCGCAGCGCCACCCCCGCCGCCGGTAGTTAAGGCAACGTCAGGCGATTATATGATACAAATTGGTGCTTACTCTACCAGGGAATCTGCCCAAAAAGCATGGGCTATGGCTTACAAGGATCATGCTGATGTCGTTGGCAGCCTTGAGCCTGAGTATGTATTGTCCAAGTCACTGTATGTCGTTCGGGGAGGGATGATTAACTCCCGCGAGGAGGCTGATAATATATGTACGGCTCTTAAGAAAAAGAAGCAGGGCTGTTTCGTGGTGGTTGCCAAATAAAATGTATCATCCAGTTATTACAGACGTAGAGGGGCTTGAAATGAGTGCCGATGAAAAGGCACTATTTCAGGAATATAGACCTTTCGGGTTTATACTCTTTCAAAGAAACTGTGATAATCCTGCTCAGGTTCGCGCCTTGACCGATCAGATGCGTGAATATGCTGCAAATGATGATGCGCCGATATTGATCGATCAGGAAGGTGGACGGGTTGCCCGTCTTCGCCCGCCGCATTGGAAAAAGTATCCTGCGGCGCGTACCTATTCGCTTCTTTACGAAGACAATCCCGACCTTGCAACGGCGGCAGTTCAGGTTCACTCAAGCCTGATGGCATCGGATTTAGTAAATTTGGGAATTAATGTCGATTGTTATCCGGTAGTGGATATTTTTTATGATGGTGCCGATAAAGTGGTTGGTGACCGGGCATATGGAGACCGTACAACAAAGGTTACTGTTCTGGCCCGTGCTGCTGCGGAAGGAATGATAGCGGGCGGTGTGGTTCCCGTTATGAAGCATATACCAGGGCATGGTCGCGCAGATGTGGACAGTCATCTATCATTACCTGTTGTCGATGCACCAATTGAAGAATTAAAAAAAACGGACTTTGTACCGTTTCATGATCTGAATGATTTGCCATGTGCGATGACGGCTCATGTGATCTACAGTGCGGTTGACAAAAAGAAGTGTGCGACGATTTCAAAAAAAGTGATTAAAAATATTATCCGCAAAGAAATCGGCTTTAACGGAGTTCTTTTTTCAGACGACCTGAGCATGAAAGCGTTAAGCGAAAGTCCGGCCCAAAATGCGCTTGATGCGCTTGCCGCGGGGTGTGATCTGGCGCTTCATTGTAATGGATCGCTTGATGAGCGGCGGGCTGTTCTGGAAAGCACTACGCACTTAAAGCTTGATAAAGAAAACAGGTTATCGGGCACATTCAGGCAAAAAAGATCACCAAGAGACATCGATAATGAGAAACTATATGCCTGGCTTCTGGATGTTACCAAGGGATATGAATAACAAATGGCTGATTTTATTCAAACAATTACCGTCTGGGCGCTGCCGCTTCTGTTTGCGATAACCCTGCATGAAGCCGCCCACGGGTGGGTTGCCTGGAAGTTGGGTGATAATACAGCCAAGATGCAGGGAAGGGTGAGTTTTAACCCCGCCGTTCATATTGATCCGTTCGGAACCATTTTGTTGCCGTTGATTTTGCTCCTGTCCGGAACGGGATTTCTGTTTGGTTATGCCAAACCGGTACCGGTAAATTTCAACAGGCTTAAAAACCCTCGGCGTGACTCCGTTTTGGTAGCGCTTGCGGGGCCCGCAGCAAACATTCTTCTTATCATTCTTGCGGTGATCATGTTTTATTTTGCCGGTATTTTACCCGCCTTTGCGCAGGAATGGTACGTCACCAATTTGATTAATATGGTCCTGATAAATGCCATTCTAGCGGTGTTTAATATGCTGCCTATCCCGCCGCTTGACGGAGGGCGCGTAGCAGTCGGCATCCTTCCTTATCCGCTTTCGCTCTACCTTGCGCGGCTTGAGCCATATGGTATGCTGATCATCATTGGCTTGATTTTCATAATTCCGATGGCTGGCGGGTATTTGGGAATGGATTTAAATATTCTTTGGTATATTATGAGACCGGTAATTGACTTTATAACAGGATTGGCTTTTTCCAGTTTGCCCATGGCTTAATATGAATGATTTAATCGATAACGATATTGATGAGTTTGAAATGCCGGACCCACGGTTGGTCCGTTCTGATGATATCGGCGATGATGAACGGCTGATCGTTGATATCGAGGGCTTTGAAGGGCCGCTTGACGTCCTTCTCGCACTCTCTCGGACACAGAAGGTTGACCTTAAAAGGATTTCGATCCTGGAACTGGTTAAGCAGTATCTGGAATTTGTAAATAAGGCCCGTGCGCTACGTCTTGAACTGGCGGCTGATTATCTTGTGATGGCGGCGTGGCTTGCCTATCTGAAGTCACGGCTGTTACTTCCGGAAGAAGATAACGAAGACGAGCTGTCGGCGGAGGAACTGGCCGCGCGCCTTACTTACCAGCTTGAACGTCTTAACGCAATCCGAGAACGGGCGGCGATATTGATGTCACGAAATCAGATAGGGCGCGATATATTTCCGCGGGGGGCACCGGAACCGGTGATAGTTACGCGCCATCATACATATGAGCTTAGTATCTATGAACTTTTAAAAGCGTATGCTGAACATAAAACACGTGAGGCTGTCGCCGACATCAGAATTCACAAACGCGCTGTTTATACGCTGGATCAGGCAATTGACAGACTTTCTGACATGTTGGGCCTGGCGCTTGACTGGACTGATCTTGAACAGTTCTTACCCCAGAACATTAAAGACCAACAAATGGCGAAATCGATCAAGGCAAGTATGTTCAGCGCGTCCCTGGAGATGGCGAAAATGGGAAAAGCCGATCTGGTGCAAAAGCAGATATTCGGCCCGCTTTTTATCCGTGGCAGAAAACAGGAAGAAGAGGAAGACAATGGATAAACAGGAACAAATGAGAATTTGTGAGGCGCTTTTATTCGCATCTGATCGTCCGCTTTCCTCCATTGCGTTGGCGGAACAGCTTCCGGAGGGCAGTGATCCTGATGCGATTCTGGCCGAACTGCAGCAGAAATATGAGCATAGCGGTGTGAACCTTGTGGAAGTGGCTGGGAAATGGATGTTTCAGACGGCCTCGGACCTCTCATTTCTGCTTCGTAAAGAAGAAGAAAAGGAAAGAAAATTATCCCGTGCGGCGGTCGAAACGCTCGCTATTGTGGCGTATCATCAGCCTGTTACCAGAGCCGAGATCGAAGAAATTCGTGGTGTAACCGTCAGCAAAGGAACACTTGATGTTTTGATGGAAGCTGTGTGGATCAGACCCCTTGGCCGACGAAGAACGCCAGGTAGACCAATGACTTACGGTACGACTGAAGATTTTCTTGTACAGTTTGGATTAAATAGTGTAAAAGATTTACCTGGCCTTGCGGAACTTAAAGCAGCGGGTTTTCTTGACAATGTGAACACATCAAGATTGAACCTTTTAGGTGATGAAGGACCGGATGAAGAGCAACCCGACCTGCCGATGGATGATGATGAAAGCAGTTCTGAGGAGCAGGTAATCTCTTAAAAAAATATATTTCTATTGATTTCCTGCTTAAGATCGTTGATCTTCTGCGTGAAAAATATATCTCTGTTTGTATAGAGAAAAATGAATTTTAGGAGAATGGATTATGAGTCCTAGTTTACCACAAATCATCATCGTTGTTGTCTTGCTTATTCTGCTTTTTGGGCGCGGAAAAATCTCTGCCCTGATGGGTGATGTCGCGCAAGGCATAAAAAGCTTCAAGAAAGGCATCGCCGACGACGAACCAGCCCAGAAAGCTGAAGAAGCAAAAATCATTGAACAGAAGGCTGATGAGCCCGTTTCCGAAGAAAAAAAAGAAGCTTCTGAAAAAACTGACTAGTTTTCGATCTGCGTAGGTAAAAATCTCACATGTTTGACGTCGGATTCCCAGAACTATTTATCGTCGCCGTACTCGCCATTGTCGTGGTCGGGCCGCGTGACCTGCCAAAAGTCATTCGTTCCGTCATGGGGATGATCAAAAAAGTTCGTGAAATGGGGAGCGAGTTTCAGGCGGGTGTAAAAAAAATGGCCGATGAAGTTGAGCTGGATGCGGTAACGCGCAAGCTCAATGAAGCGGGGAACATAAAGCTGGATGACCCGAAGCCTACAGTTGACCCGTCTGCTGAATTTTCTGATTATGCTGAGTTCGATTATGATGAATATGATTATGATGGCACCAATTATACACCGACACCCAGTACTGATAAGTCGGCAAAATCAGACGAAGAAGAACCTGAAACAGGTGAGGGTAAAACGGACGATTCCGCCGAAGAACAGACACCGGAAGCCCCCGATATTGTAGAAGACACCGAAGCGGAAACTGAAGTCGCCACCATTGAAGAAGACAAAGTAAAGAGTAAGGCCGATGACTGATGAGGCAACGGAAAATATAGATGAAAGCTCTGCACCACTTCTTGATCATTTGATCGAACTTAGATCACGGCTTATCTGGTGTGTGGCTTATGTTATTATTGCTTTCGGCGTTTGTTTTTACTTCGCCGATCAAATATATAATTTTCTTGCCCAGCCATTTGTTGATGTGGCTCTTGCCAATGGTAAGGAGCCGACCATGATCTTCACCGGGTTACAGGATAAGTTTTTTGTCAATATCCGTTTAAGTTTTTATGTGGCGCTCTGCGTTACATTTCCGATGCTTGCGATGCAAATCTGGAAGTTTGTTGCACCGGGTCTTTACCAGAATGAAAGAAAAGCCTTTTTACCGTTTCTACTTGCCACGCCAATTCTTTTTATTCTTGGCGCCGCGATGGCATACTATATTGTAATACCGCGAGCATGGGGTTTCTTCATGTCTTTTGAAGTTGGTGTTGGTGCTGAGGTCGCGGACGCTTTGGCGGACCAGGCGAGCCTTCAAATCCAGTCGCTTCCTGCTGTACGGGAATATTTATCGCTTACGATCCTTCTTATGTTCGCTTTTGCGTTAAGTTTCCAGCTTCCGGTACTTCTCCTGCTTTTGGCGCGTGCCGGTTTCCTGACAGCGGACGGGCTTGCAGAAAAAAGAAAATATTCAATTCTTGGCGCGTTTGTGTTTGCCATGTTTATGACGCCACCCGACCCACTCAGTCAGGTGCTTCTTGCGCTTCCCATCATAGCACTCTATGAAATATCCATATTAATTATAAGACTAACGATAAAGCAGCCAGAAGATGTTTGATATAAAAGCCATTCGTGAAAATCCGAAATTTTTTGACAATGCCTGGGCACGGCGGGGTATCCCACCGCAATCTGCGGCTCTTCTTGAAATGGACAGCGAATTAAGGACCAAACAAACAGAGCTGCAGGAATGTCAGTCACGCAGAAACGAGGCCTCAAAGGCCATCGGTATTGCAAAATCAAAAGGCGAGGATGCGTCGGGCGCCATTCAGGAAGTTGGCGAACTTAAAGAAAAAATGAGCATTCTTGAAGAAGAGGTGCGCGAGCTTTCCGAGAAACTGAACGCGGCGTTATCGCGGATCGATAATGTTCCGGGTGCCGATGTACCGGATGGTGAAAGCGAAGACGATAATAAAGAAATCAGAAAATGGGGTGAATTGCCCGCCTTCGATTTTGAGCCAAAGCAGCATTTTGATATTGGTGAAAGTCTGGGCCAAATGGATTTTGATGGTGCTGCAAAAATGTCCGGTGCCCGCTTTGTTATTCTGAGGGGGGATCTTGCGAAGCTCGAAAGGGCGCTGGCCGCGTTTATGCTTGATATGCATACAAATGAATATGGATATGAGGAGGTCTCTGTTCCGCTTTTGGTGCGCGATCAGGCGCTTTACGGAACCAGTCAGCTCCCCAAATTTGAAGAGGACCTCTTTAAAACCACAACGGACCATTACCTTATCCCCACAGGTGAAGTGCCATTAACCAATATGGTACGTGAAACAATTGTAGAAGAAGAAAAGCTGCCTATTCGCTTAACCTGTTTAAGTAGTTGTTACCGCTCCGAAGCCGGTTCAGCAGGGCGGGATACGCGCGGTATGATCAGACTTCACCAGTTTCAGAAAGTTGAAATGGTCAGCATCACCACTCCTGAACAGTCTGATGAAGAACTTGAACGAATGACCGGGATCGCTGAACAGGTACTCAAACGGCTTGGTCTTCCGTATCGTGCCGTCATGCTTTGTACCGGTGACATGGGATTTGCCGCTCATAAAACATATGACCTTGAGGTCTGGTTGCCCGGACAGAATATGTACCGCGAGATATCGAGTTGCTCAAACACGGGCGATTTTCAGGCGCGCCGCATGAAAGCCCGCTGCCGACCTAAAAGTGATAAAAAAACCCGGTTCGTACATACATTGAACGGTTCCGGGCTTGCGGTGGGTCGCACGCTTGTTGCCGTCCTGGAAAATTATCAGCAGGCAGATGGTTCGGTCGTCATACCGGATGTTCTGAAGCCTTATATGGGGGGGCAGGAAGTCATAAACCCTTCTTAATCGCGTCCAGTAATATTTATGAACAGTAATTTACAATCAAAAAAAGATCAGCTACTTGATAATCTGCGCTCCCAAGGCATAACAGATGAAAAAGTGCTTGAAGTTATGGCAGAAATACCGCGGGAAGATTTCATCGCCGATTATCTGAGACCACAGGCCTATGAAAATGCAGCGCTTCCCATCGAAAGCGACCAGACGATAAGTCAGCCTTATATCGTGGCTTATATGACGCAGGAACTGCATGTTAAAAAAAATCATAAGGTTTTGGAAATTGGAACGGGGTCGGGATATCAATCCATCGTTCTGGCGAGGCTGTGCAAGCGGTTATTTACCATTGAACGTCATATGCCGCTCCATAAAAGTGCCGAAGAAATGTTCAAGAAATTCCGAATTTATAATATTACAACGCTTTTTGGCAACGGGATGAAGGGCTGGATAGAACAGGAACCGTTTGATCGTATTATGGTCACGGCCGCTGGCGAAGAAATACCGGATGAGCTTTTATATCAGCTTAAGGACGGGGGGATCATGATTATTCCCGTCGGTGGGCAGGAGGAAACACAACATATCGTAAGGATTACTCGCCATGGCGATAATTTCGATGTCAAAACCCTGCTTCCGGTAAAATTCGTTCCCCTTCTTTCTGGTATTGTGCATTCGTCATAATGGCTGCTATAATTTTTGTATGAATGGTTTGCGAAAAGTAAAATATCACGTCCGTCTTTTACTGGTTTCTTTGACGCTCGCGGGTTGCTCTCTTGGCTATGACAGTAAGGGACCGTATCCTTATTCTCATGTCAATCGACCGACAACGACGACCCAGCAGCCATTACAGCCACAAACGGCAACGGCACAGGCAAAAAATTCACCGTCACCGATACCGACGCCGCGGACAAAACCTGCGCGGCAGCAAACCATAATCGCCACGAAACCCACACCACCGGATACAACACAAATCACCGTGAGGCGGGGTGATACGGTCTATGCAATTTCCCGGCGTTATGGGGTTACGGTTCGGTCGGTCATTAGCAGCAATAATTTAAGGGCACCATATCTTTTAAAACCGGGACAGAAACTTAGTGTTCCTGTCGGAACAACTTATACCGTGAAGCGGGGTGATACCGTTTACGGCGTATCGCGTGCCAACGGCGTTATGATGAATGATCTGGTCCGGCTTAATAACCTGAGGGCGCCATATGCCCTTCGTGTTGGTCAAAGCCTTAAACTCCCCGGACGCGCGCAAAATGCAGCACCGCAAGTGGCGATCGGGCCACCGCCACAGATATCTGGTAAAGGCTTTATGTGGCCGGTAAGCGGTACCGTGATTTCAAACTACGGACCAAAACAGGCGGGCTATCACAATGACGGCGTTAATATTCGCGCGCCTCACGGCAGCTCTGTTTACGCGTCTGAAAGTGGTGTTGTCGTACACGCAAGCAATAAATTAAGAGGGTATGGCAACCTGATCCTGATTAAACATCAAAATGGTTGGGTGACGGCATACGCTCATAATGACAAACTTCTCGTGCGAAAGGGCCAACAGGTCGTCCGGGGGCAGGTGGTTGCCGAAGTTGGCAGCACCGGACGGGTGGACAGCCCGCAGCTGCACTTCGAAATGCGCAAAGGGTCTCGAGCCGTCAATCCCACACTTTATCTGAAAAGCTGATCTTAAACAGTTTGTCGTTGAGCTGGTATTAATTCCTTGGCCTGTCAAAAGCCTTGGAGAAATAAAGCCCATTTAAGAACATTTTATTTGACCCATAAAAATAAGCACGAAAATTCGGGTTGTTGGCAAACAGTATGACAGACCCTTGTCCCAGACGTTCTGCAACCACGTTTGCTTTACCGGCCAGACGCGCCTGATTATCTTCGGATGCAAATCCGGATGCCAGTGCATTTTCGGGAATAGATACGACCGTAGCGTAAGGATTTTCCGGCGGATCAAACGCAATCAACGTATTGCGGTGAGTATAAATATCCCTGTTTACATAGCCATATCCAATGGGATGGGTGATATCCAGATCACCTTCCATAATCGCGCCGCCGATAATATTTTCCACTTCGTTGGGAATTTTATCAGCATAATCCTGGCGCTCTAACGGGAATTCTTCCTTCTCATCCTTAAGATCAAGAAGGATTTCACCTGCCCATTTCGCCCCCTGCCTATGTGCGATGACGGTGCCACCTGCACGCACCCATTGGTTTAGTTTACGGCTCAGCGTCTCATCATTCGAATTATAGGAACCACCGACAAATATGATATGCGTATAATCGCTGATATCAAGACCCGCCAGATTGCGTTTGTCGTAAAGCGTCACGGGAATTCTCATCCGGTAGTCAAGAAGGTGCCAGACTTCACCCGCATCATATGCCTGCGTGCCTTCACCAACCATAAGCAATATATTTGGTTTTTCGATGGATTTGAAATTGTTGCTTCCCAAATCGGCGCCTGCGGTCGGTGTTCGAAAACTGCTGACACTATGAACTTTTATGCCATCCTCTTTTGCGATCGCTGCCATGATTGCGTGCAACTCATCCTGCTCCAGATCGCTGCCCTGCCATCCGACGGAAACCATAATGCTGCCAACCGCCATGTCCTGGCGCCCCTCTGATGTGTCGATTGAAAAAGGCAGCGTCGCGACCTTTGGCCTTACCCCCGCTTGAAGCAGTCGGTTTAAGGCGCGCGGTGAATAATATTCGTTCCATTCAAAAAGATACGCGGCGCTGGCTTTTTCGGGTACTTCCTGTGCCATAAACACAGGCTTCACAATATTACCGGCGCTTGCCATTTCGCGCGCTCCGACGGGTGCATAATCCATGCCGAATGAAAGTGGCATGGTGAAGCCCGATACGTCATAAAAGGTATTGTTTTCAAAGGTAGTGATTTTTTCAAAAATGCCTTTGATGAGCGTGTATTGACGCTGATTGGTCTTCACCATAAAGCTTTTACCCGCTTTATAGGTCTTACCATCAACATTCACGTCTTCGTTCACAATATTGACATCAATCTGATGGCGCTCAAGCATATCCCGGAAATGATAACCACGCGCGTTATCCTTTGGTGACGCGAAAATATATCCTTTGATATTATCATCTGCGGCCAGCTCCATCGCGTTCTGGTAAAAACGTTTTTGATAATCCAGAAGGCGGGGTCTAAGCTCAAGCCCCGCCCGGACGATAGAAAGACTGAGATTCAAATAGACCCTTACATTATCCCTGAAGGAAAGTTTTCCATGAACCGTGTCAACTTCACCCAGCGTTCTTGCTTGCTCAAATAGTAAACCGATACCCGCGTTCAAGTGCGGATAGGTAGCGCCTTTTCCGATATAAAAATTGTCGTAGCCTTCTTCACTGAAATACAGGCGTGCTTCACTATCCATAAAATCCCGTGGCCTGTCGGTTACTTCTTCCAGAAGTTCAATAGATTCGTTTGGTATGTATGGAAACGTGCGGTCCGGCACGCCCGGTGGAATGTAAAAAGTGCTGTTGGTTCCCATTTCATGGTGATCGGTACTGATATTAGGCTTCCATTCATGAAACTTTTTCACCCATCCTTGCGGCCCCGGCTGCTGTTGCAAAAGCCATTGGCGGTTGAGGTCAAACCAATAATGATTGGTGCGCCCGCCCGGCCAGTAGGTGTTATGATTGCGTCCATTGGGATCAGTAATCGGAACGTTGGACCCATGCATGAAGTTCCACGCTGACTGGCGGGCATTGCCATCGGGATTGAATATAGCGATGATTAAAATAACGCTGTTTTTCAATGTTTCTTCAATATACTCCCCCTGCGCGGCGGCAAGATAATATGCGACCGCCATTGAGCTGTCGGTGGAACTGACCTCTGCACCGTGGACACCATAATTAAGCCACGTTACGACCGGCATATCTTCTGATATTTCCTGGTCTGAATTTGGATCGCTCAGGGCGATGTGTGCCGCTTTTATTTCGTCAATTCGTGCCATATTTTCGGGAGAGCTTATAGTAAGCATTAAAATATCCCGACCTTCGTGGGTTTTGGCAATGGTCTCAACATTTACGCGGTCGGAAATTTCCGCCACGGTACGCATATATTTAAGTAAAAGGTCGTGGCGCGTTACCCTATGTCCAAGGGGGTGGCCGATTATTTCTTCCGGCTTGGGAATGGCAGGATCATAACTTACATTGTCAGGATAAAAGCTTTTTCCCCTTAGCTCCTGCCCAAAAGACAACGACCAAAAAAAGCAGAAAAAAAGACACGAAATTATTAGCGTGATGAGTTTCATTGAAGGCTCCCGTTCCAGATTTTAGTGCTGGCTGGTCAAATCCTATTCAAAAGTCAGAAAACAAGCAATAGCCAGCTGTGAAATTGTCATCGGGCGGAAAATAAGCATAAGGGGGTAAAAATAACAATCTGATCAAAATTTATTAAATCCGTTAAGGCTTTATTTAAAAGATATTATTACATTGAAAGCAGATATTATGGTTTTGCTATCATTTAAATGTGATTTTCAGAAAATACAATCGATAGATGAAACAAATTGTGGGAACAACATATGCGGGGAACTCCAATTCTTTCTCCGTGGCAGTAGGTAAATGTAAAAAAATGCGAAGTAAACTCAGGCTGGATTTTGAGGTCCTCAATCGATATATCGAACAGCAATGCGGTGGTAAGGAGTTTTACTTCGGGTGCTGGTCGCCGACAGCATTTGAATTTGACATCAATGAGAAACCCGCCAACATACATGTTGAGATGGGGGAAAACTGGTTCGCTATTCGAAATGGTGCGGATCAGGTGGATGGATTGTTGTTTGCGAAGGATAATGCATCTAACGATGGCCCGGAATTGGTCATACAGCGAGGCTATCTTGCGGATGCAGGATTACACACTTATTCAGACGGTGAAAAGATACGCGACTACTGGTCAGCGGATTTAGTTCGCCGACACAATGGTGTGTTTAGCGCCGTAGTTATTTCCCAATCCGCGGGCTCGGTTTCTCTTGTCACCGATATTTTCGGTATCGGTCAGTTGTTTTACCGGAAAATTGGAAAAAAAATATTCTTTTCCTCAACGCCGGCACTTCTATCACAAGACGATGATAAGAAGAATACAATGTCGTGGGAATTCAGAATGTTGCTGGGGTATATCCCAGGCGATGATACGCTGGTAGAAGAAATTCGCAGCGCGCCACCAGCTTCGGTTCTTACCTTTTCAGGCGGACAACATGAGAGAATAGAAAGATGGTACGATTACAGCAGTCTGGCAACGGGATCGGAACCCGTCGGCCGACATGCACTTGAAGTATCGAAAGAATATTTTACGAAAGCCATAGATCGCTGCCGAAAACTTGAGTATGGAAAAGTAAGATTGCCTCTTTCCAGCGGGTTTGACAGCCGGCGAATATTTGCTCAGCTTGAAAGCCGAAAAGCTGACTTTGAAACGGTAACGGTACAAATGCCAACGGGTAGTGGTGAAGACCTTGATGGGACACTTGCACCGCAAATTGCCGAGGATTTTGGCATTAAAAATGTCAGATTTAGAATTCCGGATGCCAAGACATGGCATGAATATGATGTACAGCGCATTTACGGGATGGATGCACAAACTGATTATCACACATGGTCGGTGTGTATTTTTAATCACTTTAAAGGTCAGAAAATAACGTTATATGATGGTCTCGGTGGTGATGTATTGTGTTTTTATGGATGGAATTTCAAATATAATCCGGATTTATTACTGCCTAAAGGGTTGTTTCGTGCAGTAAAAGATAATGTATTTCCAACAAGTGACCAGATCAGAAAACAGCTCAAAAAGCTATATGATCAGCAACCAAAAGGAATTAATCAGGATTTAATCAGTTTTTGTCTTTGGCAGTCGCGAAGCAGCACCGGGATATGGACCCAGCAACAGGCTCACCCGGGACAATTGATTCTATGTCCTTATTTTGACCTCGACTATATTGAAAAAATGCTCCAGTTTTCTGTTGCAAGTGGCCAAGAATATCTCTCCCAAAAGGAACTGCTGAAAGAATTCTGGCCCGAATTATCCCGTTATAGCGGTAGCGGTGATATTCCCGAGAACCCGGAATATATCGGGGAATATAGCGAGCAAATAAAACGGTCATCATTAAGGCAGATTATTTCAAAAACGGTTTCTTCGCAGGAATGTCGCAGACAATTTAAAAAAATGTTTAAACCGCTTCCTCTTCTGTTTCTTTATCTGTCAAAATACAGCCTGTTCATAACCAGAAAAATCGAATTCTGGATGAAAGATATTGTTGAAATAGTGTTTTGGTGGCAATCTCGGCCAATTATTATAAAATTGGATGAAGGAGATGAAGGAGATGACGATGAATGAAGATGGAACGCTGACATGGCTGATTTAAAGTTACCGGGGTTCGAAGATGTATTGTCGGCCGCGGAAAAAATATCGGGTCACGCCGTGAAGACACCTTTGTTGAAATGTGAAGATCTTTCGGAAAAGCTTTCAGCAGAAATTTATGTGAAACCCGAATGTCTGCAACGCGTGGGGGCATTTAAATTCAGGGGAGCGTTTAACAGATTATGCCGACTAAACGAGGAGGAGCGAAAAAGGGGGGTTGTTGCTTATTCTTCAGGTAACCACGCACAGGGTGTGGCATGTTCCGCAAAATTACTGGGTATCGATGCGACAATCGTTATGCCTGACGATTCTCCAAAAATGAAGTTGGAAAATACCAGTAATTATGGTGCCAAGGTTATCACCTATGACCGGGATAAAGAAAACCGGGAAGAACTGGCAAATAAAATAGCGAATGATACAGGCGCCATCGTTGTTCCATCTTTTGAAGATTTTTATATTATTGCCGGTCAGGGGACTGTCGCACTTGAGGCTGTACAACAGGCGGAAGACCGCGGCGTGAAGTTAGATATATTTATGTCTCCCGTCGGTGGTGGCGGGCTAATTTCCGGATGTGCACTCGCGATCAAGGCGTTAAGCCCGCAGACTGATATATACGGTGTCGAGCCGGAAGGCTTTAATGACGTTCAACGGTCAATTGAAAACGGTAAAATTGAATGCAATCCAACCAATTCAGGTTCGATTTGCGATGCGATTTTAACGCCATATCCGGGCGAAATGACCCTGCATATTATGAGCAACAACCTTAAGGGTGTGCTTACGGTGTCGGATGAGGAAGTTCTCAAAGCGATGAAATATGCATGGGAGAAACTCAAACTTGTTGTAGAACCTGGCGCATCTGTCGCACTTGCTGCTTTGCTTAGTAATAAGCTGGATGTCTCCGGTAAAAAAATATGCCTTGTATTGAGCGGTGGTAACGTCGACGAAGAAAATTACATCAAGGCCTTGAGTATATAAAATGGAACAGCAAATTGGCAAAGTAACCAACGGCGGCGGGATGCTCTATCCGTTTAACGGGGTATGGCCGAAAGTCGCTGACGACTGTTTTATTGCCCCGGGCGCACGTATTATAGGTGATGTGGAAATTGGCTCCGGGAGCAGTGTGTGGTTTAACGTCGTTATTCGCGGCGATGTTGGGACGATACGTATCGGAAAAAACACCAATATCCAGGATGGCACCGTTATTCATGTGAGCAGCGGGGGGATTAATACCGAAATTGGTGATAATGTGCTGATTGGCCATATGGCGCTTATCCATGGCACAGTTATTGAAAATTTTGGTTTCGTGGGCTTTAACGCGGCGACAATGGATAGATGTGTGATAAAATCAAAAGGGATGCTTGCTGCCGGGTCTCTGTTAAGCCCTGGCAAAAATGTTGGTGAGGCCGAGTTATGGATGGGGCGACCAGCGAAATTTGTCCGCGAACTGGACGAGGAAATGCTTAAAAATAATGCAATGGGAACAAAAGGGTATGCAAAAATAGCGACTCAATATCTGAAGGAGTATAATCCTCGCTAAAGGTAACAATTTGTTATTTCTTTTGTGTTAGAAAATAAGCAATCTTCGGTAGAAGCTGAAGATAATGGATCAGAGTAACGTTTTGGATAGTATTTGTGTTTATGGAATTTAAAAGAAGTGGGGCGTTTCGAATGATCCGCCTAAAGACAATATAAGGTAATAAGAATGATACATCGGGGCGAGTTTGGCACACGAACTATAATTATAAAAAAAACTGCTCAAGGTCTTAAGGCTACTGGCGATTTGAATGCTTTTATGGGGTATAAGCTTGGTGACAAAGATGGCTATCATGGCGTATTTGCTCAGTGGGATTTCCATGATGGACGTTTGGAATTCATTAATGATGAATTCGGTTTTTTCCCGATTTATTATTACCAGGACGACGAAGTATTTGCCATTTCGAATGCCCCGCTTGAACTTCTGAAAATATCCAAAGTCAAAGAGCTGGATGTCTCTTCTATGTCAATTTTCTTACGGATGGAAATGTATCTCGGTGATATGACTCCTTTTAAAGGGATCAAAGTGCTTCCTCCCGGTCTCACGCTCACCTATGATGAAAATGGCTTGTCAATGGTTCAGGATCATTTGGCCAAAGAGGGTGAGCGAAGTGATATTTCAGTTGAAGATGCGCGAAAAAAATTTGCTGAACTGTTCCAAAAAGCAATTGAAAAATATAAAGATGCAGGGTTTAAGAAGATCGGTGTTCCACTTTCCGGCGGTCGTGATTCCCGCCATATTTTATTTGCGTTAAATAAGGCAGATATTGATGTCCACTCAGCGCTTACTACATATGCGCAGGCACCAAAACCGGACCAGGATGCTATTGTGGCATCCGAAGTGACGAAAGCGGTTGGCGTAAATCACGTGTTATTTGATCAGCCTGCGATATCGCTTGAGCAGGAACTGGAAAAAAATAGAATTGCCAATTTTATAGCATTGCATCATTCATGGATTGTACCTATTGCGAGGTATTTGGAAGAAAATGAATTTGACGTCATCTTTGATGGGCTTTGCGGCGGTACGTTATCGGCGGGCGAATTTCTGACCAAAGAACGTTACGATCTTTATAAGCAGGGAAAATTTGAGGAAATTGCCGATGAAGTCCTTGGTGATGACGGTTACCTTGAAAAAATGATTGGTGAAGAAAATTATAAAATTTATAACCGGGATCTTGCAATTAAGACTTTTGCAGCAGAGCTGGAGAAACATAAAAATTCCGACAATCCAATTGCCCAATTTTCACTTTGGAATATGTCAAGACGAAGTGGTGGCGCATCAAGCTGGATGATACTTCATCGAAAAACACACGTTATTGCACCATTTCTTGATCCTGAAGTATATGAATTCCTGACATCTTTACCGCCGGAATATTTTTTGGATTACTCCTTTCATACGAAGGCGATCGCCGAATATTATCCGGAATTTGCACATCTTCCATATGAAAATAAGGGAGCGCCCCGCAAGAAGGTGAAATTTTCAGAAGCAGTTACGCAGTCGTTGAAAATTCTATGGTTTTATTTGAAGAATTTGGGGAATGGATCACTGGCAAGTTCATGGTTTGCGATCACAAGAACAATTAAAGGTATTGTGTTTCCATCATATTATAATCAGGAAAACAGCCTGCATTATATTCCTATCTATCTGACTTACATCGAAAAATATCTAAAATAAACTTATTCATAAACATACTGTCGATGCATTAACTAAAAAATCCTTGTGGTACGCTAAGGAAATGAGATTTGCTGGTAGCGGGCCACCTTTGCATAAACTGTGATTTAAGGATTCCCGTTAAAAATATTTCCCGTTGCTTTAAGTCGCAATCTCATTAAAATCATCACATAAAAAATACAAAATATGTTGGGAGATTTAAATGGAAGCTGCATTCGCGGCATTTGCTGCCTGGTTAAATCAGTATGTGTGGGGGCTGCCTATGTTGTCGTTGTTGCTCGGGACCGGGATCTACCTGACAATCGGACTTAAATTTATGCCGATTAGACGTCTGAAAGCAGGGTTTCAGACACTTTTTAGCAAAAAATCCAATACGCATACCGAGGCGCATGATGGTATTACACCGCTGCAGTCGTTGATGACGGCTCTCTCCGGAACGATTGGCGCAGGTAACATTATTGGTGTCGCATCAGCGATTTTAATTGGTGGGCCGGGCGCAATATTCTGGATGTGGATGACGGCGCTTTGCGGAATGGCAACCAAATACGCTGAAGCCCTAATGGCGATAAAATACCGGACGCGTGATCATGAAGGGTTTTTGATTGGCGGGCCAATGTATTACGCGAAAATTGGTCTTCCAAAAAAGTGGTTATTTTTAGGTGTCTCCTACGCGGTGATGATGGTGATAGCAGGACTGGCAACGGGCCATATGGTGCAGGCTAATGCGATTTCTGTTGTGCTTCAGGAAAATTTCGGTGTTAATAACTGGGTGACTGCGGTTCTTCTTTCAATGATCGTTTTTGCGGTGATTATCGGCGGATTGCAGTCAATTGCCCGTGTGGCGGAATTTACCGTTCCGACCATGAGTATTCTTTATTTGCTTTTTGGCGCGGCAATCCTTGTCATGAATGTTGAGCAGATACCCGTAGCATTTGGACTTATTTTTGACGGTGCATTTAATGGTACTGCCGCTATGGGGGGATTTGCAGGCGCTGCAATAACAGCGGCAATCCAGCAAGGGGTATCAAGGGGGTTATATTCAAATGAAGCGGGAACGGGAAGCGCCGCAATTGCGCACGCGTCTTCAGAAACTCAGGATCCGATAAGGCAGGGCGAAATAGCAATGCTCGGAACGGTGATTGATACCATTATTATTTGCACGTTCACATCACTGATTATTTTGACTGTTCAAATTGACGTCGGCGGCGTTATCCAGACGGCCTGGTTATTCGGAGACGATGGTAATTCAGGTGCCGTCCTGACATCGCAGGCGTTTGCGGTGGGTGTCCCCGGTGGCGGTTATGTTGTCATAATTGGCCAGCTCATATTCTCCTTTACCACAATAATTGCCTGGAGCCTTTATGTGGAGCGGGCAGGTGTTTTTCTTAGTAATGAAAAATACAAGTTGGTTTTTAGGGTTATGAGCGTCGGGGTCGTGTTTTTAGGCTGTATAGGCGAGTTTGCTACGATTTGGGCATTTGGATTAGCATCTCTGGGCTTAATGGCGATACCAAATCTGATAACGTTATTGCTGAAGAGCCCTGAAATATTCGAGATGACAAAGGAAGCACATGAAATCCGGCTCAATATAGAAAAACAAAATGCGAAATAAGAGAAAAGCAAAAAAAGGTATTAAAGTATGAAAGTTAGTCACGAACATGAAATGACGGCCCACTGGAAAACCAAAACAGGTTTTCTTTTTGCCGCTGTCGGTGGTGCCATTGGCCTTGGTAATATCTGGCGTTTTCCATTTGAAGCGGGCCAAAATGGTGGTGCGGCATTTGTAATTATCTATGTGGGGTTTGTCATAATTATCGGCTTTCCTCTTCTTGCCGCGGAAACCATGCTTGGAAGATATGGAAAGCAGGGGGCAATAACGAATTTTGGCCATGTTGCCCGGATGGAAGACAAATCTCAGAACTGGAAATATCTTGGCTGGTTTATCGCATCGTCTTCTTTCATTTTATGTTCTTATTACAGTGTCATTGCCGGGACAACCGGTGCCTATGCCTTTGAGGCCATCAAAGGAAGCTTCGCTGGAATAACACCCGAAGGCGCGGTTGAGCTATATGCGAGCTATTCGGGAAGCCCGCTTAAGCTTACGTTTTGGCATGCATTTTTCATGGGGGTTTGCGCAATTATCATGTCAAAGCAGCTTAACGATGGAATTGAGAAAATGACCTCAATTGCGATGCCGGTGTTTTTCTGTCTTCTTATTTCGCTTATTATAATGGCCGCGGTCATTGGTGATTTTGGTGCCGGGATTAAATTTCTATTTCAGCCTGATTTTTCAAAAGTGAATATTGGTGTGGTTGTCAGCGCTTTGGGACAGGCATTTTTCTCAATCGGTGTCGCGCTGGGCATCATGCTTACCTTCGGCGCGTATCTTCCGCAGGAAACATCTATTGTAAAATCTGCGTTTATTATTTGTATTGCAGATACGATGGTCGCGGTTCTCGCCGGACTTTCCATTTTTCCGATTGTTTTTGGATTTGGTATGGAGCCCAGTGTGGGGTCGGCTCTGGTTTTTAACACGATGACTGTGGCATTCGGCCAGCTTGAATATGGCGGCCTTATTGGTGCGGGGTTCTTCACGTTGCTGGCGATTGCGGGTTTTACGACATTAATTGCGCTTATGGAACAGATGGTCAGTTATCTGGATAAATTCTATGGCATGAAGCGCTCAAAAGCATCGGCACTGGTAACCGGATCTATATTTGCTGTCGGGATGCTTTCGGTATTTTCAACAAATATTCTTTCAGAAGTGAAAATTGCGGGAATGGATATTCTCACCGCATTTGACTGGTGGATCAATAAAGTCGGACTGCCACTTGGCGGTCTTCTAACGGCTATTTTTGTTGGTTGGGTCATTAAAAAGCAGAATGTTATCGACGCTTTTGGTGAAAATGAAAGTCATTTGAATCTTTTATATGCCATTATCCGTTATCTGTGCCCAATTGCCATATTCATCGTGTTTGTTTCACAGTTTGTGTGATTAAAGTTATTTTTTATCTGATTTCGGACAAAATCCTGTTTTCGTAACAGGATTTTGCTGTTATTAGAGTGCAGAATTTAAACATTTAATTCACCTGATGAGAGAGATGATGTCTTCTGAATTTTACCGGATAAAAAGACTGCCACCCTATGTTTTTGCTGAAGTGAATGCCATGAAAGCAAAAGCGCGCGCGGCCGGGGAAGATATTATAGACTTTGGAATGGGAAATCCTGACCTGATGCCGCCACAACATGTGATGGACAAAGTTACGGAAACCATGAAAGATCCGAAAGCGCATCGTTATTCCGTATCCAAAGGGATTTATGGATTACGAAAAGCCATGGCCGCTTATTATGAGCGCCGTTTTAATGTGACGCTTGATCCTGAAAACGAGGTTATTGCAACGCTTGGATCTAAAGAGGGGCTCGCCAATCTGGCGCAGGCGATCACAGCACCGGGGGATGTCATTCTGGTGCCAAACCCGAGTTATCCAATCCATCATTTCGGTTTTATTATTGCTGGCGCAACCATTCGCCATTTGCCGACAACAAAAGACCATGATTTTATGCAAATGCTGTCGCAGGCCGTAAAACACAGTGTACCAAAACCATTGGCACTGGTTATTAATTATCCGTCAAATCCGACAGCGGAAGTGGTTGACCTTGATTTTTATAAAGAGGTGGTTGCCTTTTGTAAAAAACATGAGATTTTCATTCTTTCCGACCTTGCCTATGCAGAAATATATTTTAATGATGTTCCCCCGCCATCAATTTTGCAGATTGAGGGTGCACGCGATATAGCGGTTGAATTCACATCAATGAGCAAGACCTATTCAATGGCTGGATGGCGGATGGGATTTGCCGTCGGAAACAGAGACCTTATTGCGGCTTTAACCCGCATGAAATCATATGTTGACTACGGTGCCTTTACGCCGATACAGGTGGCGGCGACGGCGGCGTTAAATGGCCCCCAGGACTGTATAGAAGAATACCGGCAGACATATAAGAACCGAAGGGACGTTCTTGTTGAAGGAATGAAGGGATCAGGATGGGAAATCCCGTCACCGGACGCCACCATGTTTGCATGGGTTCCCCTTCCGGAGGACTGGAAAGAAGTTGGATCAATGGAATTTTCGAAAGCGCTACTTTCCCATGCGAAGGTTGCTGTTGCCCCAGGGGTCGGGTTTGGTGAATATGGTGATGGGTTTGTGCGAATTGCGCTGGTTGAAAACGAGCAAAGGATCAGGCAGGCTGTCCGCAACATGAAACAGTTTATGCAAAGAAGTGATGAATACTTGTTGCAGGCAAAAGAAACGATGTAAGGGTAAAATATTGAGTAAACCATTAAAGATAGCTGTCGCAGGCCTTGGCAATGTCGGCGTCGGTGTTGTGAAAATTCTGGAAACGCATAAAGGTCTGATCGCTGAACGTGCTGGTCGCGAAATTGTGATCAAGGCCGTTTGCGCCAGAAACCATAATGCTGATCGCGGGGTTGATTTATCACCTTACGCGTGGGAAGCGAATGCAGCCAATCTGGCTGACCGTGACGATGTGGATATTGTTGTTGAACTTATCGGTGGTGAACACGGTATTGCTTATGATACCGCGAAAAAGACATTGAGCAAGGCCAAATCTCTTGTCACAGCGAACAAAGCATTGATAGCCCACCATGGGGCGGAACTTGCTGATCTGGCGCAGAAAAATGACGTGGCATTGCGTTATGAGGCTGCTGTGGCTGGCGGTATCCCGATCATAAAAGCAATCGGCGAAGGTCTGGCGGCCAACGAATTATCGCTTGTTTATGGTATTATGAACGGGACAACCAACTATATGTTAAGCCAGATGGAGGCACGGGGCCTGACGTATGATGAAATACTTGCCGAAACGGAAGCGCTTGGCTATCTGGAAGCGGACCCGTCACTTGATCTGGACGGTATTGACGCAGCGCACAAATTGGCCATCCTCAGCAGTGTTGCGTTTGGAACAAAAACAGATTTTGATAATGTCTATATTGAGGGTATCCGTGAAATTGAAACGGTTGATATCGAATATGGCAAGGAACTTGGTTACCGCATAAAACTTTTGGGTATAACGAGTTTTGAAAATGGTATGTTGTCCCAGCGGGTCCATCCGGTCATGATTGACCGAAAGCTTCCTATTGCTGGTGTTATGGACGGTTTTAATGCGATTGTGGTTGACGGTGATTTTATTGACCGTACCTTTTATCAGGGACGTGGCGCGGGTGAGGGACCAACCGCGTCTGCCGTTGTTGCCGACCTTATTGATATTGCACGGGGCCATTCCGGCCCGGCTTTTTTCAAACCCGCATCAACATTGGTAAAGGCAAAACCGGTTTCCATTAATCAACGGAAAGGGGCGTATTACGTGCGTCTCCATGTTAAAGACCGTGCGGGCGTTATTGCAGATATCACGGCCGCATTGAAACAATCAAATGTATCCGTTGAAACCATGCTTCAAAAAGGAACTGAACAGGATGGCACCGTTTATGTCGTGATGGTGACGCATGATACGACAGAAAAGGCAATGAAAGATGCGCTTAATCGTATCAATGAGCTATCATCTGTGATAGAAAAGCCGCTATCTATAAGAATTGAAAAATTATAAAATTAAGCTATAGTCGCGAGTAAGGGACTAATAATAATAGGAATAAATTATGGCAGTTAATTCGACATTGGATCGTATTTTTGTATTGGAACTTGTGCGTGTCACAGAAGCTGCGGCGATTGCTGCTGCGAAACTTGTTGGAATGGGCGACGAAAAAGCGGCTGACGCCGCAGCGGTCGATTCTATGCGAAATGAACTGAATGAACTTAAAATAAAAGGTCGAATTGTCATTGGCGAAGGGGAGCGCGATGAAGCCCCAATGCTTTATATTGGGGAAGAAGTCGGAACTGGTGAAGGCCCTGAAATCGATATCGCTCTTGATCCGCTCGAAGGGACAACAATCGCCGCTAAAGCAATGCAGAATTCACTTGCGGTGGTCGCTCTCGCTGAAAAAGGTAATCTTTTAAACGCACCGGACGTTTATATGGATAAAATTGCTGTGGGATCAGGTCTTCCCAAAGGGATTGTCGATCTTGATGTTTCAGTTGAAGATAACATAAAAGCGGTCGCAGACGCCAAAGACCGTATGGTGAGTGATATGCTTGTTTGTGTTCTCGATCGACCACGGCATGTGGAACTTATTGAACGTATTCGCGCAACCGGTGCGCGGGTAAAACTCATTGGTGACGGTGATGTTGCCGGTGTTATTGACACCACCGACCCGGACACTTCAGTTGATCTTTATATGGGTTCCGGTGGGGCTCCGGAAGGTGTTCTGGCCGCGGCGGCGCTCAGATGTATTGGTGGCCAGATTCAGGGTCGTCTGACATTCAGGAATGAAGCAGAACGTGACCGCGCCCGTAAATGGGGCATTGAGGATCTTGACCGCAAATATTCAACCGAAGAAATGGCGGCAGGTGATGTCATATTTGCTGCAACCGGTGTAACGGACGGCACCCTTCTTCGTGGTGTACACACAACACCGGATGGCAAAGCTTATACAACAGATACCGTCGTGATGCGGTCGGCATCCAAAACTGTGCGTAACATTAAAACGGTTCATGACCGCGAAATCAAACTTTCCTGAAGGCGTAAATGACAATAGATAAAAATTCCATAGCTGAGAATGATTTGATCTTGGCTGTGGAACAATCAGTCACGGGGCGGGCATGGGTCGCGCGACCGACGGAGCACCGCGTCATACAGGCCATATCGCAAAATCATGATTTGCCGGAAATTGTTGCCCGTGTTGTCGCGGGGCGCGGAGTTTCCATTGAAGACGCGCCGGTTTTCCTGAATCCGACCCTGAAAGAAACACTTCCCGATCCATCAATTTTCAAAGATATGGATAAAGCCTGTGCCCGTATCGCCGATGCGATTGAAGCCGATGAAAAAGTGGCTGTGTTTGGTGATTATGATGTGGATGGTGCGACGTCCGCAGCGATATTTAAGCGGTTTTTTAACGCCATTTCACGCAAAATATCTGTTTATATTCCCGACCGGATGACAGAAGGGTACGGCCCCAACAGAAAAGCCCTGCTTGAGCTGAAGGCCGCTGGTCATAAGTTGGTAATCACAGTGGATTGTGGCATCGTATCATTTGACGCCATAAGCGCGGGAACGCAAGCCGGTCTTGATATTATTGTCCTTGATCATCATCAGGCGGAAGTCACTTTACCTGACGCCGTTGCGGTCGTTAATCCCAATCGTTTGGATGAAGACCCCGGATATGGCCAACTTGCAGCCGTAGGGGTTAGTTTCATCACCATCGTCGGCATAAATCGGGAACTGAGGAACCGGGGATGGTATCAGAAAAACAATATCAGTGAACCAAACATCATTGAATGGTTGGATTTGGTTGCTTTGGGGACTATTTGCGATGTAGTGCCGTTGGTTGGTGTAAACCGCGCTCTGGTGTCGCAGGGTCTGAAAATTATGGCGGAACGACGGAATGCGGGACTTCAGGCATTAAGTGATGTAGCGGGGATCTCGGAAGCGCCGGGTACATATCATGCGGGGTTCCTACTCGGGCCGCGGGTCAACGCCGGTGGCCGCGTCGGCAGATCGGAAGCCGGCGCCATTTTACTGAGCACCGATGATGCAGAAGAAGCATTGGCCATTTCATCAGAACTGAATACCTATAATGCGGAAAGGCAAGCTATTGAAGCAATGGTGCTTGAAGACGCGATGAGCCAGGTGCAGGGCAGGATAGGTGTTGGTGGAATTGTGCCCCCTGTTATTATAGCGTCGAATGTCGGGTGGCACCCCGGCGTGATCGGGATCGTTGCCGGCCGGCTGAAAGAACATTTTAACCGCCCAACCATTGTCATTGCGATTGATGAAAGCGGCGATGCCAAAGGTTCCGGTCGCTCTATCATGGGCGTTGATCTGGGTTCCGCTATCACAGCAGCACGACAGGCCGAACTATTGACCGCCGGCGGCGGCCATGCCATGGCGGCAGGCCTCAGCATGAGGGCGGAAAAAATACAGGACCTGTATGAATTTTTGGAAACACGGCTTCGCCTGAAAGTTGAAGACGCCATGACGTCACTTTCTCTGAAGCTGGATGGTGCCCTTAGCCTGTCGGCAATAAAGCCGTCATTGGTTGAAACACTCGACAGAATTGGCCCTTATGGACAGGGCAATGCGCCACCACGATTTGCGTTTGCGGATGTGCATTTATCTTATGTGGATGTTGTTGGTAAAGACCATGTGAAATGCAGCCTGAAAGGGCCTGACGGAAGCGTGGTCAAGGCGATGGCATTTCGCGCTGCGGATAAGCCACTTGGCCGGTTGCTGTTAGAATCTCGTGGTAAAAATATCAAAATAGCAGGCACGATCCGTAACAACCACTGGAATGGTCGTACCGGCGCTGAGATTTTCATCGAAGATGCTGCAGAATAAGGACAAATTCAGCCGTTTTGTAAAAAAGTAATAGTTATTATAAAAAAAATATTGACCCGTGCCCTGCGAAGGGTTAGAAACCATCCACCGACTTGGACGGCCCCTTCGTCTAGCGGTTAGGACGCGGCCCTTTCACGGCTGAAACACGGGTTCGATTCCCGTAGGGGTCACCACTTCTTCCTTCGAAATTTTTGTGGCGGGCTTGTTCGTATAATCGTCTTTCCCCAATTTTATTTATTTGTTTTACCATGATTTGCAAAGTGGGAATTCATCAGATAGAGTTACGATCTAACTGATTAGTTGCCGATCAATGAGCGGGAGTTAGTCATGATCAAATATAAAACCAACTGACGAAACAGACGGAGTGCCGTATGGCTCAACAATGCAAGAGAGCGAAAAACCGTTTCATTACCTCAAATATAATAAAAACTGAGAAAGGGAGGTGAAAATGGATGCCGTAACACTGAAAATTTTTCCAACTGCCATTCATATAGTTAAAACCAGTGGATGGGATAAATATAAGCATCATCTTTTCGACTTTATGAAGGAAGTGAAAGATCCGGCATATCGCCCGAGAGAGGATTTTTATACAGACTATGGACAGGATCAACCTTGGCGTAAGGTTATTTGGGAAGAATTTATAGAGCCGCAAATAAGACCGTTACTTGATCATACTCATACCAAGCTCCAGGATATATGGGCGCAACAATACATAGATCAGGCCGGTTTTACAGCGCATCGGCATCAGGCTATGGGCTATAGCTGTGTTTTTTATGCTGAGTTTGACCCAGAAGTCCATTGGGCTACAACACTGTTTCGACCATTTTTCGATCCGAATGATATACGCAATGTTAATGATGTTTTTACACCAAAGGTCACGCAGGGTGATATTATTGTATTTCCATCGTGGATGATGCATCAGGCTACGCCAAGTGATACCCAGGTGCCGCGAACAATCATTGCTTTCAATCTGGAACCAAAATAAGAGAGTAGCTATATTTTCTCAGTGCTCTTTTTAACGGGTTAATTGTGTTGAAGGACCTCATTTTGATATCATCATTAAAACGGGCATGTAAAAAATCATAAACCACCCGAATAACACTTCAGGAGAGCAAGGATGATGCAACGCCCGCCGGCCGAAATCGGAATGCTTATTGACGAAATTGACACACCGGCTTTGGTGGTTGATCTGGATATTTATGAACGCAATCTGGATAAAATGGCAGAATTAATCGAAAAATCCGGTAAAATGCTCCGCCCCCACGCCAAAATGCACAAGTCGCCGGCCGTCGCCCTTGATCAGATAAAACGGGGTGCCGTTGGCATATGTTGCCAGAAAATATCCGAAGCGGAAATCATGGTTGAAGGCGGCATCGAAGATGTTCTTATTACCAATGAGATTGTCTCCCGCGGGAAACTTGCCAGAGTTGCGAAGCTCGCGAAGAAAGCGAAGGTCGGGATTTGTGTTGATAATGCCGTTGCCACAACAACGTTAAACGAAGAATGCGTACGTGAAAATGTCAATATCCGGGTGTTAGTTGAAATTGATGTGGGCGGGCATCGCTGCGGCGTGACAAATCCGGAAGATGCGTTAAATCTGGCGAAAATTATTACCGCATCAGGCAACCTTTCGTTTGGTGGCTTGCAGGCTTACCACGGATCGGCACAACATATGAGAACCGTGGAGGAACGCTCAAACGCGGTGAATGATGCCGCCCGAATTGTCAGGGAAACGGTTGATAGGCTCAAATCATCGGGTATTGATTGTCCCGTCGTAACCGGTGGCGGCACGGGAACATTAATGCATGATATCGGCCATGATGAATGGGATGAGCTTCAATGTGGTTCTTACGCATTTATGGATGCGGATTATGCCAAAAACAAATTTGCCAATGATGATTTCGGCACCGGGTTTTCCCATAGCTTTTTTGTCCGCACCATGATCATGAGCACATGTCAGCCCGACATGGTGGTGGCAGATGCCGGGCTAAAGGCGATTGCATCGGATTCTGGTAATCCGACAATTGCGGGGCATGAGCATTTAACCTACAGAATGACATCGGATGAACATGGATGTATTTCCATCAGTGATCAGGATAATTTTAAACTGGGGCAGATATTGATGCTGGTTCCCGGCCACTGCGACCCTACCGTTAATTTATATGACTGGATTGTCGGCATCCGCGGGGACAAAGTTGAAACGCTTTGGCCCGTGGCGGCGCGCGGCGCGATTGCCTGATCCGGATTGTGCTGGGCGAACCATTATTATAAAAGATTTCTGGAGGGATAAGCCTTTTCGGTTTCATCTAAATGTCACATATGATATGAAGCGATTCATTAAATTGTGTAACGCTTCAATACCGAATGTGAGTGTGCTCTATGCCAAAAGAAGTTATTGCGATTGCCAGCGACCACGGCGGTTTCGAATTTAAAGAAATCCTTAAAAATGAACTTGAAACTTTGGGCTTTGATGTCAACGATCTGGGTTGTCATGATGAAAGTTCTGTTGATTATCCGGATTATGCAGACGCTCTTGCCGATGTCATGAGGGACGGGGTTATCAAACGGGGCGTTCTTGTTTGCGGTTCCGGCATTGGTATAAGCATCGCAGCTAATCGCCACGCGCATATTCGTGCGGCGCTTGTTCATGACGGGCTTACCGCGCGTCTTTCCCGCGAACATAATGATGCCAACGTGCTTGTCCTTGGTGGTCGCACAACAGGTGTTGAAGTCGCAAAAGATTGCTTGAAAATATTTTTAAACACGGGTTTTGAGGGTGGCCGCCATCAAAACCGCATCAATAAAATGTCATAATTTATAATTAATTTTTTAAAGGCTTATCAAATATGTCATCAAATCTTGAAACTTTTTTTAATGCACCCCTGAAGGAAACAGATCCGGAACTGCTCGAAAGTATTGATCTGGAGCTGGGCCGTCAGCAAAAGCATATTGAACTTATAGCGTCGGAAAATATTGTAAGCCGCGCCGTGATGGAAGCGCAGGGCTCTATCATGACAAATAAATATGCGGAAGGGTATCCGGGGCGTCGTTATTACGGCGGCTGTGGATATGTTGATATCGCCGAAACCCTTGCGATTGAGCGGGCAAAAAAGTTGTTCAATTGCGAATTTGCCAACGTGCAGCCACATTCAGGGGCGCAGGCCAATGGTGCCGTCATGCTCGCTCTTGCCAAACCCGGTGATACAATCCTTGGTATGTCGCTTGATGCGGGAGGGCATTTAACACACGGTGCGCCGCCAGCCCAGTCCGGAAAATGGTTTAATGCGGTTCAATATGGTGTGCGCCGTGACGATCATTTGATGGATTTTGAGCAAATCGAAAGCCTTGCGAAGGAACATAAACCAAAGGTCATCATCGCTGGTGGTTCCGCATATCCACGCGAAATTGACTTTAAACACATGCGGGAAATTGCTGACAGTGTTGGTGCCTACCTGCTTGTGGATATGGCCCATTTTGCAGGGCTCGTCGCAGGCGGGGAACATCCAAGCCCGCTTGAACATGCCCATGTGGTGACAACAACAACACATAAAACACTTCGTGGCCCGCGCGGCGGCATGATCCTGACAAATGATCTTGATCTGGGTAAAAAATTCAACAGCGCGGTATTTCCCGGATTGCAGGGCGGCCCGCTTATGCATGTGATTGCGGCAAAGGCCGTCGCGTTCGGCGAAGCACTTAAGCCCGAATTCAGGGATTACGCCAGACAGGTTAAGGCTAATGCACGGGCACTGGCAGCAAAGTTAAAGAACGGCGGCTGTGATATTGTCTCCGGCGGCACGGATACACATTTGTTGCTTGTGGACCTTCGGCCAAAAAGCCTTACGGGTAAGGCGGCGGATGCATCACTTGGGCGCGCAAATATGACCTGTAATAAAAACGGTGTGCCGTTTGATCCTGAAAAGCCGATGGTCACGTCTGGTATCCGTTTGGGTACACCAGCGGGGACAACGCGCGGTTTTGGGATCGCGGAATTTGAACAGGTTGGCGATTATATTCTTGAAATACTTGACGGACTTAAAGATAATCCCGAAGATAACAGTGCGGTGGAGGCAAGGGTGCGTGAAAAAGTAATTGCCCTTTGTGATAAATTCCCGATTTACTAATGTTAAAAAGGACGTAAATGATGCGGTGCCCATTTTGCGGAAATGAAGATACCCAGGTAAAGGACAGCCGTCCGACTGAGGACAATTCTGCAATTCGGCGCCGTCGGTCCTGTAGTGGTTGTGGCGGACGCTTTACAACATTCGAACGTGTGCAGCTCCGCGAACTTACCGTGCTTAAAACTTCAGGTAAAAAAGTACCGTTTGAACGTGAAAAGCTGGAACGTTCAGTGCAAATGGCGATCCGCAAACGCCCGGTAGAGGAAGAACAGGTCGAACGAATGGTCAGCGGTATTGTCCGTCAGCTCGAAAGTATGGGTGAAAGTGAAATTCCCTCGGAAACGATTGGTAAGCTGATCATGGAAGGGCTTGAGCAGCTTGATACTGTGGCTTATGTGCGCTTTGCATCGGTGTATAAAAACTTCCGTGAAGCAAGTGATTTTGAACATTTCGTCAGCGAGATTGCTGATCATGACGAAAGCTGACCACACATTCTCAGAAGAAGATCATGCCTACATGAAGATGGCACTTAATCTTGCCAGGCGTGGGCTTGGAACGGTTGCGCCCAATCCGGCCGTCGGCTGTGTGATCGTTAAAGACGGTCATGTCATTGGTCGCGGCTGGACCGGTAAGGGCGGTCGGCCACATGCGGAAACCATCGCCCTTAAACGGGCAATCAATGCTGCGGGATCAACCGCTTATGTAACACTGGAACCCTGCGCGCATCACGGCGAGACGCCACCATGCGCAGAGGCACTTGTGGTGGCAGGCGTAAAAAAAGTAATCATTGCGACGGTTGATCCCGACCCGCGCGTCAAAGGCGGCGGAATAAAAATACTGAAGGAAGCGGGTGTCGAAGTGGACTTGGGCCTTATGAAGGTGGAGGCGGAAACGATCAATCAGGGCTTTTTTCAGCGCGTAACAGAAAATCGACCCTTGGTTACAGTAAAAATTGCCAGTTCTCAGGACGGAAAAATCGCAAAAAATAAAGGCGAGCAGACATGGATCACCGGCCCTGAAGCCAGAAGGCGCGGGCATCTATACAGGGCTAATCATGATGCCATAATGGTTGGCATCGGCACAGCCCTTATTGATGACCCAATGCTCGATTGTCGTATTGCGGGGCTTCATGACCGGTCGCCGATACGTATAGTAATTGATACGAATTTAAGGATAAATGCGGGTAGCAAACTGTGTGAAACTGCGAATGATATTCCGCTATGGATCATGACGGCAAGCGAAGATAAAAAGAAAAAGCAGCGGCTAAAGGAAAAAGGCGTAAAAATATTTCAGATCAATGTCAACGAATTTGATCAGCTTGACCTGGGTAAGGTGATGAACACGATCGCGGATCAGGGAATTACACGCCTTCTTTGCGAAGGTGGTGCCCAACTTAATGCTTCCCTGATCAGGGCAAGTCTGGTAGACCGTCTCGTGTGGTTTAAATCCGCTGATTCTATTGGTGAAAACGGTGTCAGTGCGCTATATGATATAGCCATAAATGATTTGGATCATTATTTAAAACTGACCCTGATGGACGAAGGTAAAACGGGCGATGACCAGTGGCAGGAATTTAAGGTATTACGCTAGGTAAAGAATGTTTACAGGAATTGTAACGGATATAGGCGAGGTAAGATCGCTCAAAAAAAACGGTGACACGCGTATTGCTGTCACCACAGCCTATGATACGTCAACAATTGAATTTGGTGCGTCAATTTCATGCTCCGGTGTTTGCCTTACAGTCGTTGATAAGGGGGAAGACTGGTTCAGCGTTGATGTTTCGGCGGAAACGCTGTCCTGTACTACGCTGGGTGACTGGAAAGAAGGAAGCAAAGTCAATCTGGAACGGGCGCTCAAGGTCGGTGAAGAACTTGGCGGTCACTTGGTCACCGGACATGTTGATGCCGTAGGCGATGTGGTCTCAGTGGAACCGGAAGGTGACAGTAAAAAAATTACTTTTTCAATCCCGGCCAATTTGAAAGCGTTTATTGCGGCGAAAGGCTCCGTTACTATTAATGGTGCCTCGTTGACCGTTAATGATGTCGTTGATGAAAAAAGCAGGACGCTTTTTGGCATCAATATAATTCCACACACACAGGAAAAAACAACATTCGGCGATCTCAAAAGTGGTGATCAGGTGAATATCGAAGTTGATATCCTTGCCCGCTATGTGGCCAGAATGCGTGATATTTAATCAATAAAAGAAAAAGAAGAAAATTTGCGAGATAAATATGCCTCATAATTTTTTATCCCCTATCGAAGATGTGCTTGAAGATGCGAAAAACGGCAGGATGTTTATTCTTGTTGACGACGAAGATCGGGAAAATGAGGGTGATTTGATCATCCCGGCACAGATGGCAACGCCCGATGCTATTAACTTCATGGCTACACACGGTCGGGGACTGGTCTGCCTGGCATTAACAGAAAGACGGTCAAAAGATCTCGGTCTGGAGATGATGTCTCAGAAAAATGCAACACGCCATCAGACGGCTTTTACGACATCCATCGAAGCGGCCGAAGGGGTAACCACCGGCATTTCAGCGGCGGACAGGGCACACACAATTGCCGTTGCGATTGATCCCACCAAAAAGAAAGATGATATCGTCACGCCTGGACACGTTTTTCCGATCGTTGCAAAGCGCGGCGGTGTTTTGGTGCGTGCGGGACACACAGAAGCAGCCGTTGATGTAGCGCGTCTCGCAGGGTTGATCCCATCGGGTGTGATTTGCGAAATAATGAAAGATGACGGGACAATGGCCCGTTTGCCGGATCTTGTTGAATTTGCGAAGAAACACAATTTAAAGGTTGCGACGATTGCTGATCTGATTGCTTATAGGCGTCGCAACGATAATCTTGTTGAATGTATTGATACGACAAATGTTGATCTGGAATTTGGCGGCAAATTTTTAATGAAAGCATATCTTGCCAAAGACGATGGCATTCAGCATTTTACTTTGGTTAAAGGGAACCCTAAAACAGCGAAGCGTGTTCTGGTGCGGATGCATTCATTTAATATTTTCGAAGACTTACTTGGGCAAAAAGGCCCCCGCAGAAGCCAGTTTAACAGGGCGATGGAGGAACTTGGCAAAGAAGAATGTGGTGTTATGGTTTTCTTACGCGAAAACAGAAAAACTTATATCACTGATGAAATCGCCAAAAAAGATCAGAAAGTGAAAAACAAATCACCAAATATCAAAAACTATGGGATTGGCGCGCAGATACTCCTTGATCTTGGAGTTAAGGATTTTGTCTTACTTTCAGACAGCGAACAAAATGTTATTGGTATCGAAGGGTACGGCCTTAATATCATTGGTCATCAGCGGTTTGATGAAAATCTCGACCTGCAAATTGTGAATAAGGGCAAATAGACATGAAAATATTAATTGTTGAAGCGCGCTTTTATCAGGACATTGCCGATGAATTGGTAAAAGGCGCCGTGCAGGTGCTTGAAAAAGCAGGTGTGGAATATGACCGCATATCTGTTCCTGGTGCGTTTGAAGTTCCGGCAGCAATCAGGTTCGCGGCTGACGGCGACGATCATTACGATGGTTACGTTGCACTTGGTTGTGTAATACGCGGCGAAACCAGCCATTATGACTATGTCTGCGAGGAAAGCGCGCGCGGACTGCAAAATTTGGCAGTTAATGATCGGCTGGCGATCGGGTATGGAATTTTGACAGTTGAAAACCGCGAGCAGGCCTGGGCCCGCTGTTCAGTGGATAAGCATAACAAGGGTGCGGCAGTGACGGAAGCGGCGCTACGAATGATTGAACTTAAAAAACAATATGGTGTCAGCTAATAATGTCTGATCACTCAAAACCCAAAGGTGGTGCCCGAAGCTCTGCGCGCCTTGCTGCAGTACAGGCGCTTTATCAGATTGAAGCAAATAACCAAAAAAGCGTTGTCGTGATCCAGGAGTTTATTGATCACCGGCTAGGACAAAATATTGATGACTGTCAATTTGCCAATGCTGATACGGATTTCTTTACGGATATTGTCACGGGTACGGAAAAAAGATCAGATGAAATTGATAAACTAATTGGTGACACACTAAGTGATGGGTGGTCATTAAGCCGCATTGAATCTGTGGCCCGCGCAGCATTACGTGCTGGAACCTATGAAATTATCGCGCGTCCGGATGTGCCCACAAAAGTTATTATCAATGAATATGTTGATGTCACGAAAGCTTTTTTTGACGACAGCACGCCGGGTTTCGTTAATGGTGTACTCGACAGGATTGTCAAAAGTAACCGCTAGTAAAAGGAGATCAAGAAGCTGGGATTGTCTGAATTTAATATTATAGACAAATATTTTAAGCCGCTCGCAACGAAGGGGGCTCCCTCATTTTCTCTTACCAATGATGCGGCGGTCTATTCTCCTGTGCCTGGAAAAGATCTGGTTTTTACCAATGATACGTTAGTATCAAATATCCACTTCTTCGAAAATGATAACCCATATTTTGTAGCACAGAAATCTCTACGTGTGAATTTATCGGACCTCGCTGCTATGGGGGCAGAGCCAAGGGGATATTTACTTAGTTTGTCTTTACCAAAAAAGGAATTTGAGCGTGAAAAGTGGCTCGAATTATTCTCTGATGGATTGAGGAATGATCAGGAAAAATATCAGTGTTTTTTGTGGGGGGGGGATACGGTATCAACAGATGGGCCGTTGACTGTTTCCATAACCGCTATCGGTGATCTGGAGCGGGGTAAATTCGCCTCTCGAAGCAGTGCGGCACCCGGAGACGACATATATGTTTCAGGAGTTCTTGGCGATGCTGCGGTGGGGCTGGAACTGCTGAAAAACAATATTGAATGCGATGATGAGCAATATTTTAAAGGGAAATACTATCTGCCCGAACCACGTTTAGAATTAGGTGTAAAGCTGATCCCGTCGGTATCCTCCATGATGGATATTTCAGATGGTCTGATGGGTGATATTGCTCACATTTGCGATCATTCCAGGGTAGGCGCCAAAATATTTGAAGAAAAAATACCTATTTCGGCCGCTTTCAGTAATCTTTTGGAAACCAAAAGCGAATATAATCATTTGAAATGGAGTGGGGGTGATGACTATGAATTGTTATTCACCGCTTCAACAGAAAATAAAAAACTGATCACTGACCTATCGGAAGCGCTTGCACTAAAGGTTACAAAGATAGGCGAAATTATCGAGGGTAGTGAAGCTGTATTAATAGGTGGCGATGGTTCCCGGTTGGATTATAAAGATACTGGGTTTCGTCATTTCTGAATAGTTAGGTAGACAGAATGGCTAACGAAGAAGAAAAGTCAGAAGGTGAAAACGAGAAAAAGCAATCCGGGGGAGGAAAAAAACTCCTTATTATTGGTCTTTTGGCGGGATTGGTTGTTGGCGGTGGTGGCGCCGCTGGCTTTTTTCTTATGCAGTCTGGTGATGAAGAGCCCATTGTCGAAGAGCATGTGGTTGTTGAAGAGAAAAAACCAGACCTTCCTGATTATCAGTATGCTAAAATGGACAGACTTCAATTACCGGTTTTTCATAATGGTCGTATACTAAGTTATGCGGTCATGGACGTATCCATGGAAGTTATTGGCAATGACGATAAGTTGCTTGCGGTAAAAAATGCGCTTGTTGTTAGAGATGCACTTTTAAGATATTACAGTGTGAATTCAATAGGTCGTGAGGATAACCCACGTATCGTTGATTATGATAAACTTTCTCTAAAGATAATTGAATTGGCCAACGCAGAAGCGCACCGGGATATTATTACAAGAGTGATTATTAGCGAAAGCAGAAGTTTTTAATTCCCCGCCTCCGGACCACCACCTGCGGATCCAAAACGGCCAATATTACCAAACAATTCAGCGAAAAAGTTGTCATTTCTTCCGAGTGTGGCTGTTTTCTTGGTTACGGGATCAATAATTTTATTATCCTTCACGGTATAATGCTTTATGTTTGAAACATAATCATCATCATCAAAAGTAATGGCCAAAATATCCATTTCGGTGACTTTTTCTTTAAAGAAAGCCCAACGTTCTGTTTTCTTGGAATAATAGTACCAGTTTGCATCATCAAAAGTCGGCTTCATCGTGGGGTTGCCGAGCATTGTTTCAACGGTTTGTTTCGTATCAATTTCGGGTCTAATAGCGTTTACCATTTTTTCGTCGGGAACATATCCACGAGATTCCTTGATGGTCGAGCACCCGGAAAGAGTGGTGAAAATGATCAGTAAAATGAATAATTTACCCGGAATGTTTTTCATAATTTATGTTCGCTACTTTTACAGTAAATCCGTATCAGATTTAATTGCAGTTTTACTCGTTGCGTGTTAATTCATGCATATCAATAACAACAACGAGTGTTTTTCCTAAAGTGAAGGTCAAATTTGGCAACAAAATGACATTTGCGGCGTCACTAGTCAATATTTTAGTACATGACGCTATATGATTTGTCGTATTCTATTTTTAGTTGACCGGTTTGCGATACCAGAAAGAAAATAGATGTTTGATTTCTTGTTTAAGAAAAAAAAATTGAATAACTCGGCCCACGATTTGTTTTCAGAAGTGATTGCGCAATCTCGGTTGCCGGCATTTTATACAGATTTAAATGTGGAAGATAGTCTGGACGGCAGGTTTGATCTGATGTCACTCCACATGACCATGCTTCTGTATAAACTGGACCAGCATAACCAAGTTGAAAAAGTGAAGAAGCTGAAACGCATGTTGCAGGAAATCATGTTTGATAATCTTGACCTCACAGTGCGTGAGATTGGTGTCGGTGACTTGGGGGTAGGGAAGAAGATCAAGACGATGGCTGAGGCATTTTATGGTAGAATGATGACATATCAGAATGCATTAGAATCTGAAGATATGGCGCAAATGTCGGACGCTCTTAAGCGCAACCTTTACAGGGAAAAAAATGTAGAAGATAAGATTCTAAACGGAATGCTGAAATACGTTTTTGATCAGTGGCGGGGCATTACTTCACAGGATATAGAGAGTATTATATCAGGTAAAATTATATTTATGAAACCGGAGATCAATTGATATGTCGGGTCAGTTGCCTACAAATGAATTCAGCCGCCTTTTTAATCTCGAGACAATAAAGAAAACAGGGACAAAGTTGGACCTTATTGCCGATAAGGAGGAGTGTGAGAAATTAGCGGTAAGGTTTTCTATACCAGAGGTCGTTTACCTGAAGGCGGTCTGTCAGTTACAAAAGATGGATGAAAAGGAAATTGGTGATTATCGCCTCGAGGTTAAAATGTCGGCGGAAGTGGTTCAGCAATGTGTGCTTACGCTGGAATATATAAACGAATCAATTGAAGAGGAATTCTGCATAATCTTTAAGGAGATATCTGTTGAGAAAGCAAATGTTGAACAAAACAAGGAAGTTGATTTTGAGCTTGAGGAAGTAGATATAGAGTTTATTTCGTCCTTGGAAGTGGACTTAGGTGAATATGTTGCGGAATATTTGTCATTATCAATCAACCCGTACCCGCGCAGGCCTGAGGTTCGGGCGGAAGAGCTTGGATATAAACTGATTGATGAAGATCAAGGGACTCTCGAAGTAAAAAAAGAAAATCCTTTTAGCGTTTTAAAAGACCTTAAACATAAGACTTGAAGATATAGGATATTGCTATATTTTAAAATAATCTTCGTATGAACTTCTTATTAATGAAGTGATTGTAAAATTAATGTGTATTTAACACGATAATAGAATAAGGGTATGCATTGGCGCGTGAACTTATAATTTCATTGGACGCAATGGGCGGTGATCACGCTCCTGATATCGTAATCGAAGGGGCGAGTATTGCGCGTGAACGAGCCCCAAATCTGCGTTTTTTGATCTTTGGGGATGAAACTAAAATAGTTCCTTTGCTTACCAGATATCCAATTCTGAAAGGCTGCTGTGAAGTATGCCACACGGATAAGACAATTTCTGCCGATGAAAAACCAAGCCAGGCATTAAGGCGTGGGCGTGATTCAAGTATGGGACAATCTATCCAGGCCGTGAAAGACGGAAAGTCCGACGCAGCGGTACTGGCTGGAAACACTGGGGCGCAAATGGCGCTTGCTAAATTTATTCTTAGAACGATGCCCGGAATAGATCGACCCGCTCTAGCGACACTGATACCTACAAGTCGCGGTGAAAGTGTGATGCTCGACCTTGGTGCTAACGTGGAATGTGATGAGAACAACCTTGTTCAATTCGCTATTATGGGTGCGGCTTTTGCAAGAACGGTACTCGGCGTAAGCAAACCAAGTGTCGCCATATTAAATGTTGGTGTCGAAGAATTAAAAGGCAGCGATGTTATTAAGGAAGCTGACCGCATGCTCCGGGAAGCAAATATTCCTATGGATTATAAGGGTTTTACAGAAGGCCACGGACTTGGTGGTGGAGAAGTCGATGTTGTTGTCACCGACGGATTTACGGGTAACATTGCCCTTAAAACTGCCGAGGGTACAGCGAAAATGATCGCAAATCTTTTAAAGCGTTCATTAAACGAATCTCTTTTATCGAAAATAGGTGCCCTGTTCGCCAGTTCATCATTGCTGGCTTTGAAAAATCATTTAGATCCCAATAACCACAATGGTGCCGTATTCATGGGGCTTAATGGGCTGATCATAAAAAGCCATGGGGGCGCTTCAGCAAGTGGATTTGCGAGTGCCATTGGGGTTGCTGTTGACATGGCGGAAAATGATCTGGCCGGGAAAATTACCCGGGATCTGAAGAATTTTAATAGTACGGTTGAGGACGCAGACAAAATGGATGACGACACCGTTGTTGAAATGAATATCAAGGAAAAAAAATAATGAACGTCATTCGTTCTGTTGTTACAGGAACGGGATCATATCTTCCGGAAAAAATCCTCACCAATTATGATATTGAGCAAAAGGTCGATACGACCGATGAATGGATCGTTGAACGGACAGGAATTAAACAACGGCATATCGCCGCGCAGGATGAGGTAACTTCGGATCTTGCTGTTATTGCTGCAGAACGGGCACTCCTTAGCGCAGGGCTTGACGCGTCGGAAATTGATCTGATTATTGTTGCTACTTCAACGCCGGACCAAACATTTCCATCAACTGCTACGACTGTACAGCGTAAGCTTGGTATTACGCGCGGTGCCGCATTTGATGTGCAGGCTGTTTGTTCCGGTTTTATTTATGCGCTAACGACGGCTGATAACTTTATCAAAGCCGGCCAGGCGAAAAATGTTCTGGTCATCGGCGCGGAAATTTTCTCCAGAATTCTTGATTGGGAAGACAGAACGACGTGCGTCTTATTTGGCGATGGTGCAGGGGCGGTTGTATTAACTGCCATGAGTGGCACCGGAAACGTCAGTGATCGAGGCATATTGGCCTCAAGAATTCATTCGGATGGACGTTATAGCAATCTCCTTTATGTAGATGGTGGTGTATCATCAACGGGAACGGTCGGGCATCTTCGAATGAAAGGAAAAGAAGTTTTCAAACATGCGGTACTTAATCTGGCATCGGTGGTTGGTGAGGTTCTGGAAGACTGCAATCTTAGCTCAGAACAAATCGATTGGATTGTTCCTCATCAGGCGAATAAACGTATTTTGGATGGTACGGCGCGTAAGCTGAAAGTGTCACCTGAAAAAGTTGTGATCACTGTGCAAAAACACGCAAACACTTCTGCAGCTTCGATCCCATTGGCACTCGATGAAGCGGTTAGAGATGGCCGAATCACCCCCGGTCAGGTAGTGATTCTTGAAGCAATGGGGGGTGGATTCACCTGGGGCGCATGTCTTTTAAGGTGGTAAATGTCCTTTTTAGTGTGACATTTATATCTTTTTTCCCATTTTCTTAGATAAACTAGACTATTAGGAACTATACGCATCCCTTTGATATTGACCGTATAATCCTGCTAAAGTAGGCTTAGTGGAAAAGAAGAGGTAGGAAACATGAGTGGAAAAACAGTAACAAGGGCTGATCTGATTGAAGCCGTTTATCAGGAAGTTGGGCTTTCCAGAAACGAGTCTGCGGACCTGGTTGAAACGGTCCTTGATGAAATTGCCGGTAATCTGACAAATGGCGATAATGTGAAAATTTCCTCATTTGGTAGTTTTATTGTTCGTGATAAAGGGGGTCGTATAGGTCGCAATCCTAAAACGGGTGAAGAAGTTCCTATTGAACCACGACGGGTTCTTGTGTTTAGACCATCACAAGTACTGAAAGATCGCGTAAGCAATTCATAAGAAGTTTAAATAATACAGTTTTGAATAGTTGTTTGGTAAGGCAACTGTGCGTCTGTACAAAGAGAAATTGAGCTAAATGTCAGCCTCAAAACATGCCAAATCACCGAATGCATTCCGAACTATCAGCGAAGTCGCTGATAGCATCGGTATACCACAACATGTGCTTCGCTTTTGGGAAAGTAAATTTAGCCAGATTAAGCCAATGAAACGTGGCGGTGGCCGACGGTATTATCGTCCCGAAGACGTTGAAGTGATAGACGCGATCAGACGACTGCTTCATGATGACGGATATACCATCAAAGGTGCCCAGAAACTTCTTCGTGAGCACGGGGTAAAAGCGGTTGTTCAGCAGACTTACGTATTGCATAATCCTGACGAAAATGTTGAGCCACCAAAAGCGTCCAACGAAGACCTACCCGATGGTGCATCTCTGAAAACAATTCGTGACCGGCTTGAAAAAACCCGTGAAACACTTTCGAAAGCTTTGAAAGAATAAGTTATTCTCGAGCACCGCGAGTCTGTATAATCAGCTTGTCAATAACAGTGTCCGAATAATCCAGCAATTTACCAAAGCCAACAGCGATCTCCCGTCTTCCGGCTTTATCATAATTGTTGGCAGCAATCAGGTCGGCTTTTCTTTTTTTCAGGGCATTGTATTTTTGCAGCGTGTCCCCCTTGTAAATAAGAAAAAGGGTCTTTCCATCTGTTCGTGATGCGTCGAAAAGGTCGGTAACAAGAAAATCATCTTCCCGGTAATAGGACACACCGTTTCTTTCCGCTATATGTTTTACAACGGGCTCCCATTTGGTTGCCTCATCGGCGCTGAACATCTCGCTTAAACCGATTTGTTTGACATCCATATTGACGACCTCGGCAAAGGCCGCAATGACCCCCATATGGAAATAGATATTTTCAACTGTAAACTCTTCCAGATTTTGGGCTTTTGCGTTGGTATAAAATGAAAGTAGAAAAATAAGCGTCAGTTTTTTAAGCATCCTTTTTTCCCTGTTAGGATTAATGGCAGTGTATCGTATAAATAAATGATTGAAAGATCAATTGGCCTGTTGCAGCCATGTAAAACTGCCGCTATATTGCGACCAGATTTGATTAGACGGAATGTAGCGCAGCATGGTAGCGCGCTTCACTGGGGGTGAAGAGGTCGCAGGTTCAAATCCTGTCATTCCGACCAATAAAAACCCCCTAACTATTTATAGTTAGGGGGTTTTGTTTTAGGATCAATGTTTATGATAATTGTTTCTTAATCAAATGATCTAGTGACAGGAACCCCGGGCCACGCGACATAATGAAAAGCATAGCGACTGCCCACACGGCATGATCCGGCCAACTCGCAGGATAGACAAATATCTGTATGACAAGTGTCATGACAAGAAGTGCGCCAGCGCTTAATCTTGTTGCTAAACCGATCACGAGGAGAAGCGAAAAAAAATGTTCCGCAAAGGTTGCGATATAGGCTGCTGCCTTATAGGGAATGAGCGGTAGATTATATTCTGTTTCAAATAGCAGGAATGTAAACTCATTTATGTCCCAACCATTTACTTTTGTCTGACCGGACCGCCAGAAAATACCCGCGACAGCAAATCTCGCAAGAAGGGAAATAGCCCAGTCTGGAATAAGCGCAAATTTACCCCAGAGGGCTTTATTGCAGGATTGCATCATTGTTAGTGGTGTTGATTGTTTTTCTTCTTCAATTATTATCGGCATGATTATTTCCTTCGTTATGATATTTATTTTGGGGGATAATTCGGTCGTTTAATTGAAACTCGGAGAAAATACCGATTGAAAGCAATTCGACAACCGCCCTGACACAATCGAATTCCGGCGCAATTGCCTCGGTCAGGGCGCAAGCTTGTTCAATATTTTTTCCACTTTCCAGCAATCGTAGAAACTTAATAAACTCAATGTTAACCGAGTGAATATTCACGCGTTCGTCAGGACGAATAATCAGAATATTTGACCCGGTATTGAAATTGATTTCTACAGTTTCGCCGTCGGGTTGGTTATATTGCCAGATATCAAAAACAGGATATTCAGAAGTGGCAGTCTGGTATGACGGATGAAGGATTAAACAGGCGGAGCCGAAAATATCTTCGGGAATTTGTGACAAATCCTGCGCATTGATAGGGGGAATATTTTCTGCATGATAAGAAACATTCATCGCCCATTCCAACCTGGCGACATCTCCAAGATATGGAATTGACTTTGCAGCTTCGAAGCCGTCGAGAAAATCTGCAAACCCGCTGCCATATTCGGACAAGGGGCCTGGTAAAGGGGGTGATTTTTGAATAAATTCGCGCGCGGCATAGTCAAAGAAATCCGACCCCACCAGTTTTTGTATTACGGGATATGTTTTTGAAAGGGCTTCTGTCAGGGTAATAAACGTATTATTTTTGTATATCGCCAGTCGTTGTGTGACACTAAGGCCATCCGGGATAATCAATTTTTCCGTGGCTTTTACATCTCCCTCAAAATGTGAAGCAAAAATAGCTGATTGATGTGTGAAAAGATCAGGCAAGGCGCATATCTCCTTCTTCTAAGCGGGTTAGAATGCTGTTCGCTTTATCGGCTTCCGCTTTTAAAATATCGAATGCAGGGAGGCGGGTGTCCCATTCTATTAAGCTCGGAACCGCTCCAAAGTGCTTTAATGCCGTCTCGTAGATGTCCCAGACAGCTTCGGACACGCGAGAACCATGGTCATCTATTAAAATTTCCTGTCCATCCACTTTATTGACATGATGACCGGCCAGGTGAATTTCCTGTACGAGCTGTGGATCGATCCCGTTAATCCAATCTTCAATATTTGTCTTATGGTTTTTTCCATTAACGTAAAGGTTGTTCACATCGACCAAAAGCCCACAACCGCTTTTTCTGGCAATTTCATTAAAGAATTCATGCTCGGGGATGGTGCTTTCAACAAATTGTAAATAAGTTGACGGATTTTCGATCAAAATTTGCCTGTTCAGAAAATTCTGGGTTTGGTTGACATGGTCAATCACCATTCTCAGGGCTTCTTCCGTATAGGGTAGGGGCAGCAGATCATTAAAATATGTTTGCTCAAAAACGCTCCAGGATAGATGTTCGGAAACAAGGGATGGTTCGTAGCGATTAATCAGTTTTTTTGTGCGTTCCAGGATCGATAAATTAAGAGGGCCGCCGGAGCCGATGGATAAACTGACACCATGAAAAGAAAGACAGTAGTCGTTCCGGATATCGGTTAGCCTCTTGTGATGTGGTCCACCATCGGACATATAATTTTCTGTATGGACTTCAAACCAGAGTGGCTTTGGTTTGTTTTTTAAAATGTCTTTAAAATGCTCAGACTTAAGTCCGATCCCGGCAACAGCCGGGATCGGGGTAAGATCGAAGACACGTGGGGGAACATTTATTGTCATCGACTTACCTTTTCTGTCTATTTAACTTTGCCGCCGGCAATTTTTGTGCAGGTACCGGCAGGAACCATGATGAATGCATCAGGTTGGTGATCAACTTTAGACGTTCCTGCACATGAAGACGTTGCTGTTTGGCAATCATTCTTTCCCGCAGCGGCAATGCCATAACATTTTTCTGCTTTAGCGCCCTGGGCCGCTACAGGTGTTGTGAGTGCCGCAGCAGAAATGGCCACGGCCATTGCAGAGCCGAGAAGAAATGAAGGTTTCGCAAGTGATTTTTTATTCATGATAAAATTTCCTTTATTTTGTTTGAATAACTCTGACGGATAACCGTCGCGCTTGCCGCAAATTGAATGCGGATACCTTAAAGACGTGGTGTGTTTGGGAATGTTACATTTTTCTTTGTAACGTTTTTGTGATTACAGCGTCATTAGTATACCCGCAGCGTTTGTGACAGCGGTAGAGGCATTCATATTCACGTTCTCCTGGCTATCCTCCAGGTCCTCGCTTCTACCGCTGGAGCAAATCAGATTGCTAATCGTTATTGGACAGGTGATTAATACCTTGTCATGTAAATGTCATTTGTTAGGATGAAAAAGGAGCCGAAATAATAGTCGCGTTAACAAGTTTATTAACGTGTGGAAAGCGTAACAATGCGGGTCGATGAAAAACATCAGATAATGACAGCGGAAAACAATAACCAGATCGAGGGGCTAAAAAAAGGAGTGCCATCAGTCTGGCAGGAAGTTTTGACGCTTAATGGCCCGGGTTTGCTCGGCTATGCGACACGAATGGTCGGTGATAAAGCAACAGCGGAAGACGTTGTGCAGGACGCATTGGTGAATGTTTTTCGTTCGATCGAAAAATTTGATGGGCGCTGCACAATAAAAAGCTGGCTTTATAGGGCGATCAGAAATCGGGCCATTGATGAGATCCGTCGTCGAAAACGTTTTATTGATATCGGAGACGATCCTGAAAATGAGTATTTTGAGGATCATGATGGTCATTGGCGCGAAGATTGTTTTGAATGGGATGGTCACGCGGCGAGGGAGCTTGACAGCAAACGTTTATTAAAAGTCGTGCATGATGAAATTAACAACTTACCCCATGCCCACCGCGAGGTGTTGTTAATGAAGGAAGTTGAAGGACTGGACGTAAAGGAAATATGTGATGCGCTTGAAATCAGCGCCGGTAATCTGCGTATTAGAATTCACCGTGCGAGGTCTGTTCTTCGCGCGGCGGTCTGGCAAAGTTTGAACAAGGAATAAACAGTTATGTATAGAAGATGTGATGAAGTTTCGGATAAAATTTCAGAAATTATTGACCGTGAAGCGGCGTTTCTCACGCGATTTCGCTTTTATACACATCTGATGGTGTGTTCAAAATGCCGGGATTATTTTAATCAGTTTAAATTGCTGAAATCTGCCAGCCGAGAGCCGAACCCCGGTGAATTGCCCGCTGATTTTGACAAGGTGATGGGTTTTGTTATGGATGAAGTGGAAAAAGAACTAGATAAAAACAGGGTGGATGATACGCTTCAGGGAAGCTAAATAACTCCCAATTCACGCTGCATTTTTTTGGTCAGCTTCCCTTTAATAATGTCATATGAAGCTTTGATATAATCTTGAACGTCGCCGTTGCTCATCGCATCTTTGCTTGTGATTTGGACCCAATTGCCGCGGGCAAGGTATGGTGCCGGTATGATGCCTGGAAGTTCACATAAAATCTGAAAGTTGAGTTCACTGCATTTAAAACTGATGCTATGTTCATTTTTTCCTGCCATGCCGGAATGAATGGCGAAGACTTTTCCGCCAATTTTCCATACACTCGCGTCACCCCACTGAACAACATGTGTCGTAGATTTAAGTGAGCGACAAAATATATCAAACTCTTCGCGCGTCATTATTTACCTCTTCTTGACCTTACGCTTTTTAATGATACACTTTTTACGTAAAATTTAGCCAGAGGATAATTATGACCAACGCAAACAGAAGAGATTTTATGAAACTTGCCAGTACGGTTTCTGCTGGTGTGGTCCTAACCGGTTCATCTGCAACATTGTCCCGTGCGCAGGAAGCGGAAATTGCCGGGCCGCCGCCGCAAACGGTAGAAGATCAGTTTGACACGTGGGTCGAATTAAATATTGATAATTTAAACCATAATATTGCTGAAGTCAGAAAGAAAATTGATGGTCGTCCGATCATGGCGGTGATCAAATGCAATGCGTATGGCCACGGCCTTGTCGAAATGGCGCAAAGCATGGCACTTGAAGGAATTGAGCATTTTGCCGTCGTAAAAATGGATGAAGCGGAGCATTTAAGGCATAACCAGGTTAAGGGCATGATACTGAATCTAGGGCCTTTTTCCGCCCGCGATGCGAGGACAGCGATTACACATAACATCAGCCAATCCGTTTTTTCGGATGCGGTGGATGTTTTGAATGAAGAAGCACGGAAGCTGGACTGTAAAGCAAAAGTACACGTAAAAATTGATACCGGCCTTGGGCGGGTAGGGGTACCTTATAAGATTGCTGATGCTTTTGTCGAAAAGGTCGCGAAACTTTCCAACATTGAAATAGAAGGTGTGCTGACCGCCATGACTGAAGATGCGGATTATAATCCCGTTCAGATCGAAAGGCTGAATGCGGTTTACGATAATGCGAAAGCGAAAGGCATTGATTTAGGCGTGCGTCACGCCGCGTCCAGTGCTGAAGTTGATCATGACCCTGGTTCTCATCTTGATATGGTGCGCCCCGGAAGCGCGCTGGTGGGATTGGAGCCTATGCCGAATATGGATATCAGGCCGGTACTCGGGGTTAAAACGCGAGTTATTTATGTGAAGGACATGGTTCCGGGGGAAGCAATTGGTTATCATCAGGCCTTTAAAATTGAAAAGCCGATGCGCATTGTTACGCTGCCGTTGGGATATTCGGATGGGTTCGCTCTAAGTTCAGTGAATAATGCAAATGTTATCATTAAAGGAAAAAAATATCCGATGATTGCGTTGATCACTGCCAATCATACGTCAATTGATGTGACTGGGTCTGAAGGGATTGAAATCGGGGATATGGTCACGATTATTGGCCGTGATGGTAATGAAGAAATAACCAACACCGAATATTCGAACCAGACAGGCGGCCATGCTTATCACACCGCCAATTGTCTTAAGCCATATTTAACCCGTCTGAAGGTTTGATTTCCTCGTATATATGTTGATTTACCTTTGACATGCTCCGTGTTGAGGCGGGCAAATAACTTGCTATTTTTGGGTATTATATTACTAATATGTAATGATATATCAATCAGACGGATTGAATAAAAAATACTATAGGGAAAAATATGACCATGAGCAGGAAAAGAACGGTATTTGGCGTAGTGGCAATCATTCTGAGTTTGGTTTTTTCAGCGCCGACACTTGCCGCAAATTGTAGCACGGCACCCGACCTTCTGGAAGAAATACAGAAAAGGGGAAAAATCCGTATCGGATGGATAAATTCAAAGCCTTTTCAATTTAGAAATGAACGCGGGGAACTCGAAGGTGCATTTGTAAACGCCGGAAATATGCTCGCTCTTGAGCTTCTGAAGGTTGAGGTGGAATGGGTTGAAGCCAAATGGGATACTTTCATGGCAGGCTTGCAATCGGGTAAATATGATGTTGTCATTTCAAACGTTGCCCGTCGGCCAAACCGCGCAATTTCTGCCTGGTTTACCAAGCCGGTTGTCATTGGGTCTCAAACATTTTTGGTCCGCAAGGATAAACAGATTAAAAAACTGGCCGATCTTGATAAACCGGGCAACACAGTGGTTGTCCGCCTTGGGAGTGCCGCTCATATTACCTATACTGAAAATGATAAAGAATTTTTCAAAAATGCGACCATCAGATCATTGGCTCCACCTGCAATTCCCGAACAGGAAGTCGTAAGCGGCAGAGCCATCGCCATGGGCGCGGGGTCCGTTGAAACGCAACAAATTGCACGTGCCAACCCTGATTGGGCAGAAGTCGTTGTGTTGCCGGAATCCCCGAGGTCAGTGGGGGCCGGTTTTGTCATGATGCAGTGCCAGCACAATTTGCTACATTACATGAACACTTTCGTCGACACGCTTATCGAAACACGGTTTATGGCCAAGCAGGCTGAAATATATCCCGATATTGTGCTGGATGCTGTTGTCGCCCCGACCCAGCTAATCGGTGACCTGCCGCGCTAGACCGCGAGTATATTTAATATGGAATTTGAGTTTCGATTTGACATTGTCTGGAATAACATCTCTATCCTTCTGGAAGGGGTGCAGACAACGATTATGCTGTCACTTCTGACAATGCTGCTTGGCACAATTATCGGTTTATTCGTCGCGATCATAAGGTTGCGTGTCCGGCGGTTATTTGCAATACCCTTCGTCATATATGTGGAGGTTTTCCGGGGGACACCCGGCCTGATCCAGATTGTTTGGATTTATTATTGTCTGCCGATAGTGACGGGCCTTGAACTAAGTGCATTTACGTCACTTGTTATTGCGATGGCCCTTAATGTAGGTGCTTATCTTTCGGAAGTATTTCGTGCTGGTATTCAGGCTGTTGATAAAGGGCATGTTGAAGCGGCATGCGCCCTTGGTTTTAAACCGACGCAGATTAGCCGCCGGATTGTCGTTCCGCAAGCCGCATACCGAATGATCCCGGCAATCGGCAATGTTTTCGTATCGGCGATCAAGTTATCTTCTCTGTGCTCGGTTTTGGGCATGTCAGAACTTATGTATCAGGGGCAGTTAGTGATCGCAAATTACTTCCGTCCGATTGAGGTCTTTACCGTGGTGGCGCTCATTTATCTTATTATGGCCTATTCAACTTCTTTGTTCATGATGTTTCTCGAATGGAAATTCGCATGGGTTAAGCGCGACAAAAACTCTTTTTGGGGCCACTTCAAGAATGTGAGCCGTACGATATTCAGTTTGAAACCGCAGGGAGATTTGACCCGTGACTAATGATGCTGCAAATCTGGCGATCCAAATCGAAAATCTGCATAAGTCCTTTGGCAGTCTCGAAGTGTTGAAAGGCATTGACCTCTCTGTTACCAAAGGGGAGGTTATTTGTATTTTGGGGACGTCCGGGTCGGGAAAATCAACATTACTGCGATGTATTAACCGGCTTTTGGTGCCGGATAGTGGAATGGTTTATATTCACGGTGAACCGGTGGGGTATGTTAAAGGACCTGACGGATCATTACGTCCCGCGAACCAGAGTATGTTGGCCACACAACGCAGTAAAATAGGATATGTATTTCAACAATTTAACCTGTGGCCACATAAAACGGCGCTTGACAATGTGGCGGAAGCGCTGGTGGTTGTGAAAAAAATGAAACGGGATAAAGCCAGGAAAATAGCACTGCAAAGATTAAATGAAGTCGGATTGGAAGAATGGAACGACGAATATCCGTCCACATTATCCGGCGGTCAGCAGCAACGGGTGGCGATTGCCAGAATGCTTGCGATGGAACCGGATGTGATGTTGTTCGACGAGCCGACATCGGCGTTGGACCCGGAACGCGTGGGGGAGGTGATCGACGTAATGAAAGATCTGGCGACGCGAGGGAATACGATGGTTATCGCAACCCATGAAATGAATTTCGCGAAAGAAACCGCAGATCGGGCCGTGTTTATTGACGATGGTGTGATTGTCGAACAGGCCCCGGCGGTTGAGTTCTTTAATGAACCAAAAACAGAACGACTGCAGGCCTTTTTAAAGCGGATGTTGAGCTAGCTTATGACGAATAATTCGAACACCTCACCTCCCGAACATGCCTTGGCGGCATATGTTGTAAATCTTTCCTTTGATCAAATTGGCCCGGAAGAACGTGAGCAAACCGCAAAGCTTATATTTGATACGGTCGCGATTTCAATTGGCGCGCATAATCAGAACCATAAATCAGGCCTTATTGCTGAGGATCACTGTCTTGATGTTTACGCGAGGAATGGAAAAAGCAGACTTTGGTCGGGAAGAGGGGTGTTTCCTGCTGATATTGCGGCACTTTGTAATGGAACTTGGGCCGAACTTCTGGATTTTCAGGATGTCGTAGTCGACCCGCGAAATAACGGCCACTTGGGGGTTACGATCGTGCCTGCTGCTTTTGCTGTTGCCGAACGGGAACATAGCAGCGGTTCCGATTTAATTACCGCCATTGCCGCCGGAATTGAGGTTTCATTGTCGATTTTGCGTGCTGTGGGACGACGCCACCGAAGCGAAGGCCGTGGATTCCGTACAACAAGTTTGGCAGCGCCGCTTGGGGCGGCAATTGCTTGCGGGAAGCTTATAGGGCTGAACGAAGCGGAAATGCTAAATGCCATGGGTATAGCGGGGGCGTGTTCGCCAAATGGGTTGATGCCTTCCCTGTCACCATCAAACGGATCCTTTGGAATGGATAAGGACTGGGTAAATGGTCTTGCTGCCCAACTAGCGGTTAATGCGGCGGATCTGGCAAAACGGGGTATGACCGGAAGTGATCGCGTTGTAACCGGTGAATTTGGCATATTGGCCAGCCATGCCCATGGCGATGAGGCCGCGCTTGTGATCCCGAAATTCGGTGCACCGGGCATGGGATCGATTGCGCTTAAAAAATTCGCGGCCTGTTACGGGGTTCATAGTGCTATGGAAGCAACGATTGAACTTATGTCGGAAAACAATATTAATGCAGATGATATTGTGGATATTATTGTCGGCGTAAAAGCAGACAGCGCGGTCACACTGTCAGGGCGCAATATTCAAAACCACATGGCGGCAAGGTTTAGTTTGGCTTACGCGGTCGCCTCTTCTGTCATTCGCGGTGAACAATCCTCTGCCAGGGATTTTGAAGAACCGGCGATATTTGATAAAAATGTGATTGCAATGATGGATAAGGTCAAAGTGGTCGCGAACGATGAACTTACCCAATTTCATAGAAAGACGGGCGGATTTCCGGCGCATGTTGAAATACGTGCGAAAGATACGACTGTTGAACATACGATTTACTATCCTTCGGGTTCATTGCAACGTCCGATGTCATGGGATGATATTGGAGCGAAGTTTTTCGCGCTGACCAAGGGGCACCTTCAGGATGATCAATTGCGGCACATTTTTGGTCAGGCGCAAGATTTTGAAAAACTGGAAGATATAAATAAATTTTCTGATTTACTTCAGTCTTGATATTGATGATTTGTTCAATAACACCAATCTAATCATTTGTTTTATCGCCTTTTTCCGGGCTATATTTTTTTAAATACTGAGCCAACAAAGAATTGAAATAAAGAATGCCGCATATCTCCAATGTTTCCTCAATTGTAACAATGATGGCGTAGGTTACGCCCCTTTCTTTTGTGGCGACCCATCCATAAATATAACCGGAATCATAAGCTTCTTTTGCGCCGATCATTTCCATTCCAATAACACCTGTCAGGTAAATCAAACCGGCAATCAGGAACCGCTTAAAAAAATAACGCGGTAGACTTCGCAGAAAGGACAAAGAAGAAAGCAGGACAATTAAAACCAATAGCATTCCCGCCAGAACCCAGCTGAAATATAGATAGCCGGTCAGCTCAAAATAGCTTCTTAGCGGTAATATGAGCTGTTCGTGAAACGACAGGAGTTCATCAGCCGCGAGAAAAGAAAATAAAAATGCCAGAACCAGCCAATATTTATTTCGCTTGCTTTGTTCGGTTTTAAAATAAATGAGAGTAAGTAAATATGCGCTAAGCGCCAGCATCAGCGACGAAAAGATGGCTGAGATATTATATTCTCCGTCCAGATGGAATTGATAATCCAGTCCGTAAAAATAATTCAGATCAACGCCAAAAATCAGCACTAAAAAAATGATATGTACCCCAATAATGAACAGGGCTAAAATGGCCGAAACATTTACGAATGTTGTCGCATGGCGGGTAATATAGCTGTTCACTGTGGCATACCCCAAAATGTGATAATGAAAATTATTATCGCAAATATTGGCGGTTAAATCAAATTCATCGATTTAAAGCTGTTGTGTCCGCCCTTCGATATGATCAGATGATCATGAAGGGCCACACCTAACCTCTGACCAGCTTCCTGAATTTTTCTGGTCATTTCAATATCATCGCGGCTCGGTGTTGGATCCCCGCTTGGGTGATTATGGACAAGAATAATCGCTGTTGAGCCCAGCTCTAAAGCACGTTTTATAATTTCCCGTGGGTATACCGGCGTGTGGTCAACGGTTCCTTCCTGCATTTTTTCATCGGAAATCAATCTGTTTTGGCGATCAAGGAACAAAACGCGGAACTGCTCATTCTTTTTGTAAGCAATTTGTGTACTGCAATAGTTGAGAAGGGCCTGCCAGTTACCGATGACGGGTTTTTCAAGCACGGCACCTTCAGCCAGCTTTTGGGCGGCCGCTTCCGCCAATTTTAACGTGGTTACAACATTATCGCCCACACCGGAAATTTCCATAAGTCTTTCCGGTTGTGCGCTGATAACTTCGGCGTAGGATCCAAAAACTTTTATCAGTTCTTTTGCGAGCGGCTTCACATCACGACGCGGGATCGCCGTCATTAATTGAAGTTCCAGAAGTTCATAATCGGCAAGTGCGTTTAACCCGCCTTTTCTAAAACGCGCCTTTAAGCGTTCCCGATGTCCATGTCTATGATCATCATTATCATTTTTAGACATAGGGGGGTTTTGTATGACCCTCCGGCGAAAGCGTGAAAATTTCCACGCCGTCGGCAGTCACCCCCATACTATGCTCAAATTGAGCAGATAGTGCTTTATCCCGTGTCACGGCCGTCCAATCGTCGGATAAAACTTTCACGTCTTTTGTGCCAAGGTTAATCATTGGTTCAATGGTAAAGAACATGCCTTCCTTGAGAACAACACCTTCTCCCGGATTACCGTAATGAAGCACGTTTGGGCTGTCGTGAAAAATACGCCCAAGACCATGTCCGCAAAATACTTCCACAACGCTGCATCTCTGGCTGTGTGCATATTCCTGTATGGCATACCCTATGTCACCCAATGTGTTGCCGGGTTTTACCTGTGCGATGCCACGCATCAGACATTCATAGGTAATATCGACAAGGCGCTTTGCTTTTACACTAGGTTCTCCCGCGAAAAACATGCGGCTCGTATCACCATACCATCCTTCAACAATAACAGTGACATCTATATTGATGATATCACCTTTTTTAAGTTTCTTCGGGCCGGGAATACCGTGGCAGACTACATGATTTACGGAGGTGCAAATTGATTTTGGAAAGCCATTATAGTTCAGTGGCGCGCTTATTGCGCCGTGATCCGCCACAAAATCGGCGCATAATTTGTCAAGTTCGTCAGTTGTAACGCCGGGAACGACATGTGGTGTAATCATATCAAGGGTACGCGCGGCAAGATCACCCGCTTTACGCATCCCTTCAAAATCGGCAGGATCGTGAATTTTTATGGCACTTGTGGCTTCAACCGGTGCTTCTGATGCTTTTACATATCTCATTAAACGTCCAAAATCTGGATACTTTGATCCACCTGAATACCCGTTGGTGTTACTGAACATATATAACAATATGCTTCTACACCGCTATCCTTTGAAACTTTTAGCGCATCTGCATAAGCGGGGTCAATGTCTGATGCAATTTTGAACGCCGTAATATCTGATCGCTGTGCAAGATAAAGCATTACACTTCTGTCACCTTTATCAACCATATCCCTTAGTTCATTTAGGTGTTTTGTACCGCGGCTGGTAATGGCATCGGGGAATTCACCGATACCTTTTTCCCGGCTTAATGTCACGCTTTTCACTTCAACATAACAGTCCGGTTTGCTCGTAATTGACCCGCTCAGAAATAAATCAATGCGGCTATTGTTGCCATATTTCATTTCACGCCGCAGGTTTTGATAACCACTAAGTTCCGAAATGGTGCCGTCCAAAATTGCTTCTTCAACAAGCTTATTGGGAAGCGACGTGTTAATCCCGACCATGACGTCGTCTACCTTCACAATTTCCCATTTATAATCGAGCTTTGCTTTTGGGTTGGTCGCGGGCGACAGCCATACTTCGTTGCCCTCATCCTTCAGGGTAAGCATCGAGCCACTATTGGCGCAATGCGCCGTTACAATTTCTCCGCTATCCAGTTTTACGTCCGCGAGGAAACGTTTATATCTTTTTATAAGAGTTCCATGGAAAAGTTCATGTTCAAATTTCATAAGTTAGGATATAGTCTTATTTCAAAGCATATTCAATTACGTTGATCGGAAAATGGTAAAAAAAGTCAAAGCGGCGCTTGTTATTATCGGTGATGAAATCCTGTCAGGACGCACACGTGATGCAAACCTGAATTATATCGCCAAATGGCTTGGGGGAATTGGTATCATGCTTGATGAGGTTCGCGTCATCCCCGATATTGCGAAGCGCATCCAGGATGCGGTCAATGAATGCCGGGAAAATTTTGATTATGTCTTTACCACGGGAGGTATTGGTCCGACGCATGATGATATTACCGCCGAAAATGTCGCAAAGGCATTCGGTGTTAAATTTTTACTCAATGAAGAGGCGAGAAAACTTCTTGAAGACAATATGGGTAAGGGAAACCTTACGGAAGCACGCCTTCGAATGGCAATGATCCCGGAAGGGGCTAGCCTTATAAAAAACCCTGTCAGCGCAGCACCCGGTTTTCAGATAGAGAATGTTTTCGTGCTCGCGGGAATTCCGGTGGTAATGCAAAGTATGTTACTTGATGTTGAAAACCGCATATCGGGCGGGGCGAAAATATTATCCGAAGCGATACATGTGTTTCGAGGGGAAAGCTATTTCGCTGATATTCTTGCGGATGTGGAAAGTATGTTTGAGCACCTTAGCATAGGAAGTTATCCATTTTATAAGGGCGGCGAATATGGTGCGACGTTTGTACTCAGGTCCGCATTATCAGAAGAGCTTGAGCAGGCGTTGGAAATCCTTAAAAAAAGAATCTGCGACAGCGGCACCGAATATTTCACGGGTGAAGCACCCTAAATATAGAAAAAATCAGTTTTCTGTAAAAAAAATGAAAAAAAATTATTCTCCCTGTTCCCTTCGGGATTATTATATGGCATACCCTCTTATCGTTTTGCCAAACACGACTATTCTTTGCGCTCGTGGTGAAATTGGTAAACACAGCAGACTTAAAATCTGCCGCCCTCACGGGCTTGCCGGTTCAAGTCCGGCCGAGCGCACCACTTTATTATAATATTTTAACTTATTGTAATATAATAAGTTATTCAAACAAATCGCTGTTTGGATACGTAATTTTTGTGCCATTTATATGTTTATTGATCTAGCCGGCAAACGGGATAACCTTATAATCAGGGATATTTTTTTCTCATAGCTTGGGGATGCTAATAACTTCAAAGGGGGTCTTTTAAGTTCGAAACACGGTTAATAAAGGTTAATTTTGAAAGTTTGATGTTTACAGCAACGACGTAAATCTTAACAATTTTTAGATTTTGTTAACCTTGTGAGTATAAAAATTGTTAGTCGAAAAAGGTATAAAAAAGTGGTAAACTCAAGGGATTAAGGTTAAGTAATTCGGATTATGGACGATAAATTCACAGCACACGGCTTGATCAAGCTGGCACAGGATAATTCGGAAGGATCGAAAAAGGTCCTGACGGAGAATATCTCCGATTTATTTCTGTCCTCTGAAGGGCGGCTGAATGAACATGAACGCGTGTTGATGAATGATATTATGATCAAGCTGCTTAAGAATGTTGAAAAAACAATTCGTGCAAAATTGTCGGATAGGCTCGCAGAATCGCAAGAAATGTCTGTTGAACTGGTGACGATGCTTGCCAATGATCAAATTGAAGTCGCGCGACCAATTCTTGAAAAAAGCTCCCTTCTAAAAGATGAAGATCTGATTGAAACCATCAGAAATCGGACTGATGCGCACAGGTTGGCCATTGCCATCCGTGCTCATGTAAGCGCGCAGGTATCCGATGAACTGATTGAACATGGCAGTGAAGATGTAATTGAAGCGCTGGTCCGCAATGAAAATGCGGAAATATCGCAGGCATCAATTGATTACCTCGTGCAGGAATCCAGATCAGTCGACCGGTTTCAGGAACCTTTGCTTAACCGTGACGATCTGCCATTTGAATTGGCGCACAAAATGTATTGGTGGGTGTCAGCGGCGTTACGGCGCAAAATCGTTGCCGAATTTGATGTGGACCAGACAATTCTGGATGATGCCCTTGAAATGGTCACCAAATCTGTTGCCAATCAACATAACGAAGAAGACGGTGTTATGAGCAAAGCAGTGCACCTAGTTAAAAATCTTGCCGAGCAGCGTAAACTTAATTTTGATTTTGTTGTCACATCTCTCAGGCAGGAACGGATTAATGTTGCGGTTGCGGCACTTGCGGAATTAAGCGGACTTGGTGTAAAAATTATCTGGCGCGTGTTACGGGAACGTAATGATGAAAGTCTGGCCGTAATTGCGCGGGCAATCGGGCTTGAAAAAAGCCAGTTTTCAACCATGTTCCTGCTTATTTTACAAACAAATAGCGGGCCAAAAGCGCGGTCTACGTCAATTTTGAATGCCATGCTTAAATTATATGATAGAATTAAACCTGATAATGCGAGAGCGGCTGTAAGATACTGGCAGCGGGACTTTAATTATCAGGAAGCACAGTTGATGCTTAAAAATGCGAGTTAATTGTTGCCATAAAAATATGCCACAAGGCTTTGATAGTAAACGGGAAAAAAAGTGCGAAACGTAAATAACATATCAGATAAAACGATTATACCGCTTGAGATCGTTGAAAAGTTGCGTGCTGAGAAGCTGGTAAAGAATCAGTTAGAAAAAAGTGAGCATCCAACGGTAAAGGACCAAATCCATTCACTTCTTGAGAAAATGAAGTTTGATGAAAAGGTTCCACTTTATGTTTCGACTATTGGGGGTGAACTGGTCTATGTCAATGACGGGTATCGCGCTCTGGTTAGCGATAGTGAATCGATCGGCGGTATTGTCCATCAACCGGGTGGTGATTACCACTTGCCGGCAAGCCTTGTTGCCATTTTAAACGAAGTGCAACTGACCCGAAGAAGTGTCACTGTTGAGGAATCGTTGCATATCCACGGTAATGTCCGGCAATATCGTTCACGTCATTTTCCGATTTGCGATGACGACGGATACGTAATTGCGGTTGGCGGCACCTATACCGATTGTACGGAACAATATAAAATCAGCAATGCTGACGATGCATCACTGACGGAACAACGGTATCGTGACTTTGCGCGTGCGACGTCCGACTGGTATTGGGAAGTCGATAAATCAATGAAACTGACCTACGTTTCAAACCGTTTTACGGCGATCACCGGCATACCCTCCTTTCTTATGATCGGAAAACAAGTTGACGATATCGGCGAATTACGTGAGAGTTTTGAAGGTGGTACCGTATCAAGCGACTCTTTTATGAAGAAAAATGCGCCGTTTCGTGATCAATTGCTGGTTCTGGATAACCAGGACGGTGATGATATCTATATTTATTTGAGTGGTGTACCGATGTTCGATGTGGATAGCGGTGAGTTCCAAGGGTTTCGCGGTGCCGGTACGGATGTGACAGACAGTTACAACACGAAGCTTAAAGCAGAAAAGGTTCAACAATCGCTTGAAAACACACTTTATGATTTGAAGGATAAACGCGCGCAGCTTGATATCGCCACTAAGCAGGCGGAAGCAGCACTGGAAGCAAAAAGTGACTTTCTGGCGGCGATGAGCCATGAATTAAGGACCCCGCTTAACGCGATTATCGGCTTTGCGGAAGCGATGACTATGCAGGCTTTTGGTGAGTTAAACGATCAATATATCTCATACAGTAATGATATTATGAATGCGGGGAGACATCTACTTCACCTTATTAATGATATTCTCGATGTAGCCGTGCTGGAAAGCGGGAAAATTCAACTTGAAACCACTAATGTTTGCGTCAAGGAAGTGATAGATAAGGCTCTTAATCTTGTTGTGTTGAATGCAAACAATAAAAATATAGATATAAGCGACGTAAATGTTGATGAAAGCCATGAAATTTTTGTCGACCCGCGCCGTGCAACACAGATTTTTGTAAATCTTATGAGCAATGCTGTTAAATTCACACCCGAAGGCGGATCGATTGGTGCCCGTGTGAAGAAGGTTTCAGAAGATGTAATTGGCATAACAATTTGGGATACTGGTATCGGCATACCGCCGGAACAGCAGGATCTGGTATTCGAGAAATTCCATCAGGATCGGGGTCATATATATTCCCGTAAGGAAGAGGGTACCGGTCTTGGACTTCATATTTCCAAGCATCTCGCCAAACAGATGGGTGGTGATATTCTTCTGAAAAGTAAGGTTGGTGAAGGATCCGAATTTACGGTGCTTATGCCACTTGCCAAATAATTAGCATATAAATTGTTCGTTCAGGATACGCTCTTCCAGCGTATGTTCCTTGTCAAATAGCAGTGTTTGCGAGTTAGTCTGATCCTGCGTTACTGTGACGTTTTTTACGTTGCGTACTTCGATGGTGTCGGCAACCGCACTCACGGGCCTTTTCTCCGGATGACTTATTTCAAACCGAATTTTCGAATTTTGCGATACTAATGCTCCGCGCCATCGACGCGGTCGAAAGGCGCTGATCGGTGTTAACGCAAGAATATTTGAATGCATCGGGATAATGGGGCCATGCGCAGAAAGGTTGTAGGCGGTACTGCCCGCAGGTGTTGATACCAGAATCCCATCACATACCAATTCTTCGAGTCTCATTTTATCATCAACAAAAATCTTTATTTTCGCTGTCTGGCGTGTTTCACGCAGCAAAGATACTTCATTAAAAGCGAGCGCTTCCTGACATTCGCCTGTTACGGTCTCAGCATTCATTTTAAGGGGGTACATTTTAAAGGGGATGGCTTCGTTTATACGGTCGATTAGGCCATCTTCCTTAAATTCATTAAGCAGAAACCCGACAGTCCCCATATTCATACCAAAAAATGGTTTGTCGATGTCCAATAATGCGTGAAATAAATGAAGCATATACCCGTCACCGCCCAGAGCGACCACGACATCCGCTTGCCCAACCGAAACAAAATCATATTGTTTTTTAAGTTGTTCAGCCGATTTTTGGGCCATGACACTGTCGTCATTAACAAGCGCAAGTTTAACGTTGTTTCTGGACATCAGCAAATTTATCCCGAGGTGAAGAATTCAATCGAAATTAGAATATAGGGGAACGGGTCGAATCTTCAACCCATTTATGTAAAATAGCTTTCGCGCGTTGTTCTGTTGTATTTACAAACTGACTATAAGTGTGCTCAATTTCCGTTTGCGATAACTCGGTATCCATCTTCTTGGCTTCGCGTGTTAAACGGAACAAGGTCAGGAAAACCGATTTATCAATTTTGGCTGCGCAACAGGCGATAGCAAGGGCGGCAGGTCCCCGCTCGTAAAGAATGTTGCACATAATATCATCTGGAATATTAAGAATTTCAGCAAATGCAAGTTCGAATAACCTAATATTCCCTTGTCTTAGACTTTTCATCAGGAATGAAATATGCAATTTGTTTGCTTTTTTCAATTTATTGATAAGCGTCTTCTCGCTATCCAGCTTACTTAATTCCTGTTCGTCCTGCTCTTTCAATTCTTCAACGGAAGCAGAGATGTGTTCCTCAAGTTCTTCCGGTGAAAATGAATGTATTTCCATTAATTCCTGTTTCAGCGACATCGAAACCCAGCCATACATGCGAGCTGCAATATGTTTTGGCAGATCGTGACGGTGGATGAGAGGCGGCTGTAATATTTCGCGCGTTTTTGATTTTTCGACTATTTTTTCAATAGTTTCATTATCAATCCTGGCTTCCTGATTGGTAAGCAATGTAACAATCACCCCATCGTCGTCGGTATTTACGAGTTCCCGACATACATCTGAGGAAAGCATTTTCCGCGCTGCAATGCTCAATTGATGCTGTCTTGATTTTCGCTGTATGATGCTGACAAGTTCTTTGTCAGTAAGAAGTGTGTTTTGAATTAGAACCGGATTTGCCACTTCAATTTCGTCATTCGCCAGAAGAACGATAAGCTCTACTGGTACATCGTCGCGTTCGGCAATCCTCAGCGATAGTTTTTGTCTGATATTGACTTCTATATCGGAGATTATCCTGCCAAGGATATCCATCATCAGGTCAATTTCAGTAGCAGAAATTTGCTGGTGCTGATTTTCGATAAGCTCAGTTATACCGTCAAATAATTCGGCTCTACCGTCTTTGCTGTTGTCATGCGCCAACTTGATCAAATTCTGAACTTCTTCGCCAGTTGTATTATTTATATCGCTCATTAATTTTTACCAAACCCCATATCAGCGCGACATCGCTCCGTCGGGTTTACTTGCTTTTTTGTGTATTGGTATTGAGTATAGCGCCAAAAGGTTAAGAAAATACATCTGCCGCCATGTTTGCTTAAAAAAACAGGAAATAGGATTAGATGCCCGATTCAATGTCTTTTATTTCAGGATATCAAGCGTTGCATCTTCAGTTTCCGCAAGCGTACGAAGCACAGCTGCATTTGCCTTATAGGCGTGTTTAGCCTTGATAAGTTCCGAAAATTCAACGGCAGGATCAACATTCGGAATATTCACGAACCCCTGCTCGTTTGACACCGGGTTACTTGGGTTAAAAACCGTTAAAGAAGAAGGGGTTACAGGTAGTCTCGTTGCAACCACACCACCATTTTTTTGTGATGAGTTTATAACGCGCTGCGGAACATACGCGCGCGCCGTTTGAATGGCGGCCGTTGACGTATCACCACCTGCTGGCGTTGAGGTATTAAAGGCATTAACAATATTATTCGCCGCCGTATTTGCCCGCGTCGATGCCGCCAGTAACCCAGATAAACTTGTGCTTATTCCATTAATCATGACATTAGATTAAAAAAAAAATTCTAATGTTCCATTAATAGATATTAACAATTTTAATTATTACTCGGCGCCGCTTTCTGCGATTCTCGCCAGTGCTTTAGATAAATTGAGCGATCCCAGTATCCTGTTTTCAGTTTTCGCCCATTTACGAACATAGACAAGTTTGTGATCAGGTCGGATCTTCGTGACGGATCCTTGCTGCGTCAAAAAGTCTATCAGCCCGGCTGGGTTGGCAAATTTTGAATGTCTGAATGAGATGATGGCACCTTTCGGACCCGTTTCAATTTTCTCTATACCCGCCCTGCGGCAATATTGCTTAATCTCAATAATTTTCAGAAGGTGCTCTACCTCTTCGGGTAGCGAGCCGAACCGGTCGATAAGTTCTGCGCCAAACGCATCAATATCCTGCTTTTCCTTCAGTTCTGCAATGCGACGGTAAAGAGACATTCTAAGGTTAAGGTCTTTAACGAAATTTTCTGGAATCATTACCGACACACCAACGTTTATCTGCGGTGACCAGTGCTCGTCAGTTTCTTCACCAAAGGTCAGGCTTTTAGCCTGTGCGACGGCTTCCTCCAGCATCTGTTGATATAATTCGATTCCAACTTCTTTGATATGGCCGGACTGCTCGTCACCTAGAAGATTACCAGCGCCCCGTATGTCCAGATCATGGCTCGCCAATGTGAACCCCGCACCAAGAGTATCAAGCGTTTGAAGTACATGTAACCTCTTTTCTGCTTGTTCGGTTGGGATGCGGCGTGGTGGCAAAGTAAGGTATGCATAGGCACGAACTTTGGACCTGCCAACGCGCCCGCGAAGCTGATAGAGCTGTGCCAATCCATAATTGTCAGCGCGGTGAATGATCATGGTGTTCGCTGTCGGAATATCAAGGCCGCTTTCAACGATAGTTGTTGATAAAAGTACATCGTAAGCACCATCATAGAAAGCGTTCATGATATCTTCTATTTGCCCGGGCGACATTTGCCCGTGTGCGATCACATACTTTACTTCCGGGACTGTTTCTCGTAAAAATTCACCGACTTCCTTCAGATCGGAAATTCTCGGGCAAACATAAAAACTCTGGCCACCTCTGTAATGTTCACGAAGCAGGGCTTCTCTGATAACGAGATCATCCATTGGCATTACAAATGTCCTGACCGCAAGGCGGTCAACAGGTGGAGTTGCAATGAGGCTCAGCCCTTGAATTCCGCTCATGGCAAGTTGCAAGGTGCGGGGTATGGGCGTCGCTGTAAGCGTTAAGACATGGACATTGCTTTTTAACTTTTTCAGTTTTTCTTTATGAACAACGCCGAAATGCTGTTCTTCATCGATGATGAGCAGTCCCAAATTGCTGAATTTCACCTTGTCGCTGAGCACCGCATGAGTACCGATCAATATTTCGCAATCCCCACGTGATGCTTCTTCTCTGGTTAATTTCTGTTGTTTGGATGTAACAAGACGGGATAAATGGCCAACCCTTATATTGAAGCCATTAAATCGATCGCTAAATGTTTTGAAATGCTGCCGGGCGAGGAGGGTTGTTGGGGCGATTACCGCGACCTGATACCCTTCCATCACAGCAAGGAATGCCGCCCTCAAGGCAATTTCCGTCTTCCCAAAGCCGACATCACCGCAAATAAGCCTGTCCATTGGTTGTCCACTTGACAGATCTTCAATAACATCGTTGATGGCTCTTAGTTGATCGTCAGTTTCTGTGTAGGGGAAGTGTGCACAGAATTCATTATAAAGCCCGTCCGTGGGTTTTATAACTTCGCCTTTACGCATTGCCCGTTCTGCCGCAACCTTGATCAGTTCGTCGGCCATTTCCCTGATACGTTTTTTTAGTCTGGCTTTACGCCCCTGCCAGGCAACTCCGCCCAGTTTATCAAGCCGTCCGCCACTATCTTCGCTTCCATATCGGCTTAGAATCTCGATATTTTCAACAGGTACATATAATTTGTCATCATCCTGATATGTAAGCAACACGCAGTCATGTGCAGCGCCCCCGACATCCAGTGTTTTAAGGCCCACATAACGTCCGATACCATGATCCATGTGTATTACCAGATCTCCTGGTGTTAAGGATGATGCTTCCGAGATAAAATTCTCCGCTCTTTTCGTGCGGCTGACTTTTCTTATCAGACGGTCGCCGAGGATATCCTGCTCAGAAATAATGGCAAACGTATCGGTTTCGAACCCATGTTCCAATGGCAATATTAAAAGCCCGATGACGCCCTTGGGAATGCGTTTGGCACTGGCCCATTTATCCAGTAATTTGTGGTTGACCATTCCATGATCATTTAAAACTGCACTTAGCCTATCGCGTGCCCCAATGCTGTAGCTGGCCAGATAAATTTTCTTATTTTTTTCCTGCAGTGCAACAATGTGATTTCTCAGCGCATCATATATATTAATGGTTTTGTCGTTACGTTCCGGCGCAAAGTTCCGCCCGGAAAGTCCCTTAAACGATACTACATTCTCTCCGGGTGGTGCTTCAAATGGATTAATTTGGTGTATTTTCAGTTTTGCGGCATAATCCTGCCACTCTGCCGCGTCGATGAAAAGAAGCTCCGGTGGAATGGGCTTATAGGCGACAGTCGTGTCATTATTCTTCGGTTTTTCGTCATAAGCTGTTTTTCGTGCCAGATAATAATCGGAAATTGCACTGAGTCTTGTCTCCAGCGCTTCTGTGGTAAGATTATCCATAGTAACGACGGCTTCTGGGACAAAATCAAATAAATTTTCGAGTTTTTCGTGAAAATACGGAAGCCAATGTTCCATTCCAGCATGTTTGCGACCATCTGAAACCGCCTCATAGAGTGGATCATTATTTCTGGCTGGGCCAAATTCGCTTACATAAGCACGTTTAAAGTGACTTATTGATGCGTCATCCAGAAAAATCTCGCCCATTGGGATCAATTCTACTGTTTCGCATTTTTTCTCTGTTCTCTGGCTTATCGGATCAAAAATCTTAATGCTGTCTACTTCATCACCCCATAAATCAATTCGGACGGGTTTGACTGATGATGGCGGAAAAATATCGATAATGCTTCCGCGAATGGCGTAATCGCCGTGGTCAACGACGGTACTGGCGCGCGAATATCCATTATGAGAAAGATACCGGGTTAATGCGTCCAGGTTTAAATTGTCCCCGATAGCGCTTTTGAAGCTGGCTGTCTCCAATGTGTTGCGGGCGGGGATGCGTTGGGTGGCGGCATTAATTGTGGTGATGATGATTTGTTTATTTGTCGCGTTTATAATTTTTATAAGAGTCGTCATGCGCCTTGACAAAATATCGGGGTTCGGAGAAACACGGTCGTAGGGCAGACAATCCCAGGCAGGAAAGGTAATAACCTCAATTTCAGGAAGAAAATACTGGATCAGCTCTGCGATATTTTCCATACGAAGGTCATCACGGGCAATATGTAATATTCGACCCGTTTCGCTTAAATTTCCCGCTAACTGTGCGAGAACAAGCGCGTCCATACCTTCCGGTACCTTGCTCAATATCAGCGGTGTATCGGCTGTTGTAAGATCAATCACTTTAATATCTTGATATAATCAATTGATTTCAGCATTTGCATGACATTGTTATCATATTCAGCGGGGGGCGGGCGGTCATTTGTAATCCACGCGACAAGATCGGAATCAGCCTCCCGTAACAGATTTTCATAGTCGTCGAGTTCTGTTTCATTCATTTGCTCCAGAAATTGATCGGCAAATGATCCGAGTAGAATATCGGCTTCTTTAATACCACGATGCCAGCTACGGAATTTCAGACGTTTTCTGCGAATCTCAATGCTTTCGCCCTTTACGATATCGCCTTCAATAAAACCGGGTGTGTTAAATTGTGTCACTTAACTTCTCATTAGACTATTGGTAAGATATGCTTAGTGTATATTAAAATAGATAAGAAATTAAAACTAATAAAACCATAAATATTATGACTTTACAGTCTGCGGGTAATCATGCGACCAGAAATCCTATATCCATTCTTTGCTGAAACCGGAAGTCTGCAGGGCGTCGGACCGCGTATTGCAGCAAGTTTGGAAAAAGTAGCTGGTAATAGAATTCTCGATCTTCTGTGGCATATGCCGGTGGATATCATTGACCGCAGGGCTGGCCCCCATCTGGCAGATATAAAGTTCGAGCAGATTGCAACAATAGAAATCACCGTTGGCAAACATGATGTTGCCCCGGCGAAAAGCAGAAAACCTTACCGTGTCTGGTGTCACGACGATACGGGAAAAATACAGTTGATATTTTTTCATCCCCGCCGTGATTATATCGGCAAACTGCTGCCGGAAGGGGAAAAACGGCTCATCAGCGGTAAAATAGAAATTTACAATAACCAGCTTCAAATGAGTCACCCTGACTATATTGTTCCCCTGCAAAACAGGGATGAAATTCCCGATATAGAACCCGTTTATCCATTGACCGCGGGGATTAGCGGCAAGGTGATGGCCCGGATCATTGGTGAAGCTGTGAAGAAGGCGGTTCCTTTACCGGAATGGATGGACCAAAGCCTGATCAACAGGGAAGGGTGGCCGGGATGGATTGAAGCATTGAAAATAGCCCATCATCCACGAAATGCGGAACAAGTCACACCAAATTCGACAGCGAGAACACGGCTTGCGTATGATGAAATACTGGCCAATCAACTGGCACTCGAAATTGTACGCAAGCAAACAAAGAAGAAAAAAGGTCGTATCCAAAAAGTAAGGGGCACTCTGATTGATAAGCTGTTAAAGCAACTGCCTTATTCACTCACGGGTGCGCAGGTCAGATCATTTGACGAAATAAAAAAGGATATGGAACAGCCATCCGCCATGGTGCGATTACTGCAAGGTGATGTAGGAAGCGGGAAGACCGTGGTTGCACTACTTGCAATGCTGATTGCGGTTGAAAATGGAACCCAGGCGGCGATTTTAGCGCCGACAGAAATACTGGCACGACAACATTATAAAACCCTTAATGAAATGACCGATGGCCTTGGCGTGAAAATAGCTATTCTGACGGGACGTGATAAGGGTAAATCAAGACAGGCTTTGCTTGATGATCTTGTGTCCGGTGAAATTGACATACTAATTGGCACTCACGCGATATTTCAAAAGGATGTTATCTACAAGAACCTCAGCATGGCTGTGATTGATGAGCAACACCGGTTTGGTGTTGAGCAGCGCATAAACCTTTTTTCAAAAGGGGAAGAGGGTATTGGCATGGACATTCTTGCAATGACAGCAACACCGATCCCAAGGACACTAACGTTAACGGTGTACGGCGATATGGACGTGTCCAGACTGGATGAAAAGCCACCGGGAAGAAAACCCGTTGATACGCGTGTTATGGCGCTTAGCAAAATTGATGATGTGGTGATGGCCGCCAAAAGGGCAATTAATAATGGCGCGCGGATTTACTGGGTTTGCCCGCTGGTTGAAGAATCGGAAGTACTTGACCTTGCGGCAGCAGAAGAAAGATATCGGCACTTATGCCAAATCTTCGGTGATAAAGTGGGTCTCGTGCACGGGAAGATGAAGGTTAGGGAAAAAGATGATGTTATGGCCCGTTTTGCAGCAGGTGAGCTCGATATTCTCGTTGCGACAACGGTAATTGAAGTGGGGGTTGATGTACCGGAAGCCACCGTGATGATTATTGAACATGCGGAGCGCTTTGGTCTTTCTCAGCTACATCAACTTCGGGGTCGCGTGGGGCGAGGTGCGGATAAATCGAGCTGCCTGCTTCTTTATGGTGCTGCGCTCAGCGGTAATGCAAAGGCGCGACTGAATATCATGCGCGAAACCGAAGATGGTTTTATTATCGCGGAAGAAGATCTGAAGCTTCGTGGTGCGGGAGAAGTTTTAGGCACACGGCAAAGTGGCTTACCCAAATTCAGGGTGGCAAGTCTTGAAGATCACCATGCACTTATTTCTTTGGCGCGTAACGACGCAAGGCTGACATTGGAACATGATCCAGATTTATCATCAGAGCGTGGCAAAAATCTTCGTATCCTGCTCTATCTTTTTGAACGTGATGAAGGCGTGAAATACCTCAAGTCCGGATAAAAACATCATAACGCGTTGATTTGCCGGTAATTTGGTGGGAAGGCGGTATGATCCCTTCCATTGGTTTCGCCCGCAGTGGCCACTTGAGAACCACCCTCTTTTTGGCAGCGGATAAAGCGACATCCATCAATTTCCTTGCATCCGGATCCGTGCCGACGATATCGCGAATGATGCGCATTTCTTTTTTCACCAAAGCAGATTTGCCCCTAGCGGGATGCATGGGATCCACCAAAATGACGTCCGGTTTAATCGTCGGCAAGAGCTCTATGGCATCACCGTAAATCAAGGTCATTCTATCCATAATGTCATTATATTTACCGCCTGTTTCGCGCGCCCTGACCATACCATCCCTCAAGACATCACACATGGTAGGGTTACGTTCTATCATGGTTACGGTTGCGCCAAGGGATGCCAGTAAAAAGGAATCCCGGCCCAACCCGGCAGTCGCGTCAATTACGTGAAGGGGTTTCTTGCCTTTAAGTCCTATGGCCCTTGGTAATGCCTGACGCAATCCACCACCTTGTCTAAACCGGTGGCCTACAGGACCGCCAACAAAATCGCACTTTAAAGTCTGTGTGTCACTCGACATTTTTGCGCGGCAATTCGTCCGGATTTACAAGTCCGGCTGAAATTACATATTTTGCCCCTTGATCCGGCGTCATATCAAGATAGATAAGGTCTTTTTTCGGAACGAATAACAGAAATCCGGACGTCGGGTTAGGAGTTGTTGGTAAGAATAAATTCACCACTTCGTCTTCCATTTTATCCTGAATCTCGCTTTTATTCTCTGCGGAAACAAAGGCGATCGCCCAAATCCCCTTGCGCGGATATTGGACCAGCACAACATCACTGAAGCTTTTGCTGTCTGATGCGATCACGGTTTCAAATATTTGCTTGAGCGTTCCATAAACACTGCGAACAATTGGCATTCTGTCAACCAGACGTTCACCAAGACGAATGAGTGCCCGACCAAATAAATTAGCCGTTAATGCACCAAGAATAACCAGGAAGGCCACGACCCCGATTAAACCAAGCCCCGGTATTGAAAACGGTAAATATGTTTCCGGATTATAAGCATTGGGGATCAAGGGTTTAATACTGTCATCAACAAACGTGATAAACCACCAGCCGATATAAATGGTTATACCGATGGGGGAAGCGACAACAAGTCCTGTTAGAAAATAATTTCTAATCCGGTGCAGTAGGCTTAGTTTTCTGATCGGTTCATTCGTGTCTGACATTTATAATTCTTTTCGATATAATCTGTATGTTTTATACTTAACGCAGCCAACAGTTTCCAATAATTTTGAAAGCCGGGTATTTTCTTCAAGAACCCATGAAAGTTCAGCTTCCACGCATCCGACTTTTACTGCACTTTGTCGACATGCTTCAAACAGGCCAAACGACATTATACCACTAAGGCGGCCATTTTGGTATTCTTTGCGTACTCCCATTAGGGGGACACGCACCGTTTTGAAACTCGGATTCAGCTTCAGTCTCCAAAGCAACTTAAATATACCAAACGGGAATAGCTTTCCATTTAGATCTGAAATGATTTCATTTATGTTCGGCAGGGTAACCATCATTGCCTGTGGAATGCCGTCTACTTCTGCAATGTATGTGAAATCTTCGCGGATAATCATTTTAAGTTCTTTTACCGCATGGTCTAATTCAGCCTGGGTGAAAGGGATATATTTCCAATTGTCAGTCCAGGCATCATTAAATATATCGAGAATTATCTTCAGTTCTTCTTCGTATTTATTCATATTGATAGGGCGGAAAGTGACCTGACCTTTATCGACAGCACGGTCAACAAGCTTCTGTATGGTTGGTGGTAGGATCGGTTTGCTAATATCAAGTTTATAAGCCCAGGTATCTTTAACCTGCTCTAATCCGGCACCCTTCACAAGTTTTTCGAAATATGGGCGGCTGTGTCCCATCAGTAGACTGGGGGGAGTATCATGTCCATCGACCAACATTCCTGTTTCTTCATTTATGGAAAGGCTGAATGGGCCAATAGCCTCGACCATGCCATTTTCCTTTAACCAGTCCGTTGCTGTGTCAAACAGTGCATTAGCGACATCCTGATCATCAATACAATCAAAATAGCCGTAATGACCTGTGTTTATGCCGTGATATTCGGGGACAAGCGAATCGATTTGCGCGCTTATGCGACCTACAGGCTTTCCGTCTTTAAAGGCAACCCAGAAACGAACTTCGGCATGCTGGAAATAAGGGTTTTTCTTTTCGTCAATGGCGTCCAATCGTTCCATAATGAGTGGTGGAACCCAGTTTGGCTCATCCTTATAAATATCCCAGAGAAGCTTTATGAAAGTCTCTTTCTCTTTTCTGCTAAAGGCGGGTTTGATTTCGATGTTTGTAGATGTCACCAACAGTCCTTTTTATATTTATTCTTCTGTTAAGAGTATAAAGCTTATCCCAGCCAAACCAAAAAGTAAAAATGGAAGCCAGGCAGCAATAATAGGGGGGACAGCACCATATTGTCCCAAGGCGACAAACAGATTATTGACCACAAAAAAACCAAATCCCAAAGACAGGGATACCAGAATTCGTCCAAGTAAATTACCACCCCTGTGAAGCCCGAATGCGGCAAGCCCGGCCAGAAGCGGCATTAATAAAGTGCTGAGGGGGGAAACATATTTTTGGAGAAGCATGGTATAAAGATTACTTGTATCATGTCCTTCAGATTGGAGCTGGTTTATTGCACGTCGGAGACGCGGTAGGTTTACCTGATCCGCGATAATGGCCAACGAAATGAAGCGTTCTGGCGGGATTGATGTTTCCCAGTCCAAATTTTCCAAAACCTTTATTTCATGTGTGTTTACATCGAAATCTTTAACGCCATAAAGCTTCCACCCTGCGTCGCGATGTACGGCGAAGTCGGCTTTAATAATGTTAGTAATATCTTTTTCAGAATTACGAATATACTGCGTCACCTGATCCAGCAATAGAATACTTCCATTTCGGCTCGCGCTTTCCGCTTTTACCAAATTCTGCCCGTCCGTCACCCAGGCATTATAAACGGAATCCGGAGCAGGCGGAATATCAGCTGCAAAATTATTTTCTTCCCAGTTACGAAGTTCCGCGCGCGCCGGAACCGTAACCATTTCGGAAAAAACAAAACTGACTGCACCAATAAGAAGAGAGACGGCCATGAGCGGTGTTATGATGCGAAAGGCAGACCAGCCTGAGGCTTTCATAATGATAATTTCACTATTCACATTCAACACGGAAAGGGTAAGAATGGATGCAAGTAAAGCTACAAAGGGAGAAAATAACGAAATAAGATGTGGAACCCGTAAAGTAACATAGCGCCATAAATCTCCATATACAGCTCCTTCGCCAGCCAAGACTTCCTCTGACTTTGCCAGAAGGTCAAGCATTTGCAGCGTTGCGATTAACCCTGCCAGAATAATTGCATAGCGAACCACAAAGATTTTCGCCAGATACACATCCATACTTCCGGGATTGAATATCTTACCAAAATGCCCACCATAGCTGATTACTCTTTCAACCATTATCCCGCAGCCCTTACTCTTCTGAATATTTTGCTGATAGCGTCAACAATAACGTCGGAAATGATCTCCAGGGTTCGTAGCGGAGTACCCCCGACCTGGTAAGCGCCAATGTAATAAAGCCTTGCGGTAATGCCTATGAAAATTGCGGTCGGAATCCAAATGGAAAGCCATGGGCTGATAATACCTTCCGTTGAAAAATCGAGACCAAATTCCAATACCTTATGATAAAGAAGTAGAATAAAGACACCAACTGAAATCCCGAGCGCTCTTCCAGATCTTTTGGCAACCAGCCCAAGCGGAACAGCAAGAAACGGAACAATAAGAATTGACAGAGCACGGGCAATTCTCGAATGCAGAGTGGCGATAACGCCGGTATCCCCCGTGTTTCGTTTTTGCCATAATTCGTTAAATGTCATTTCCTCAGCATCATCACCGCGGGTTCTGAACTGCTCAAACATGGGTACCTCAAGAGGCAGGTCATGCATGTCAAAATTTAAAATACGCGGTCTGTTTTGGCTGGTATCAAAATCAATCAACGATCCTTCATATAGTCTTAAAATAATGTATTTTTGATCCGGCGATGCATAAAAATTGCCTCTTTTGGCGCTAACGGAAAAAATATGGCCACTCTCATCCTCTTTCTGTGCGAAGATGTCAACAAGCTCGCGGCCCGAATTGCGGGATTCTTCTATTCTGAGTGTCAGACCTTCGCCCAAGTTCGTAAATTCGTTGGATTTTATAGCGGCACCAAGCGCACCGCTACGAACATCAAATATCAATTCTTCATATGCATATTTGCTGTAAGGTTGGATGAAACCGACAACCAATATATTAACGACAAGCAGAAATACGGCCAGTAAAATTGAAGGAACTAAAAGACGGTGCAGGCTTAGTCCGCAGGATAAAAATGCATCTAGTTCACTGCTGAGGGCGAATTTACGAATAGACAGCAACACACCCAAAAACATCGCAAGAGGAATAACCAGTGTCAGATATTGTGGCATAAGGTTACCTAACATCCTCCAAACGACGTCTATCGGGCCACCCTGATTGATCACGAAATCAAAAAGCGAAAGCATTTTTTCAAGCAGCAAAAGGAGCGCGGCAATTCCCAAAGTGGCAAATAAAGGAACGACGGTGTTCTTCAGGATATAGAAATCAATTTTATTAAACATAAATACCAGATTACCTGATTATTGGCTTGTTTTCTCATCTTAGCTCATTTAAGGCTAAGTATATTGAATGTTTAAATATTTAATAGTGGCATTGTAGAAAGTAAACGCAAAATAATAAACGTTTTTTGCATATGCCAGAACTTTATGTTCAATATGGGGCAATTATATTTAAATTGTATGTGATTTAGTAGTAAACTATCTTGCATCAAATTTTAGTAAAAACCGGGATAGTAACTTGGATATGATCGCTATTTTGAGTAGTCCTGAATCATTTCAGAATAAAAGTGAAATGGACAAGATCAGGAATATTATCAAGCAGGAAGGATCTGGGATTATCCACTATGAAGTAAAGAACTTCATGGATATTGGAGAAGCTCTAGCCAGATTTGAACAATGTAATGTTACTGCCATAGTTATCGTTGGTGGGCAGGCGCTTTCATCTGCGACATTTGAATATCTGATTGATAAAAAACCTTTCGGTTCGAGACAAATTCCCATTGCAGTTTTATCAGGTGATGAAGACCGGTTTATTTCCCAAAGTTTTGGTGCTACAGCAAACCATCCACATCAGGATTTACACAATATTCTCCGTAAACACAGCACTGGAAGGCTGCTTGATCACGTTGTAAAAACACCTCTTATTAAAATTGAGGGGGTCATGCATGTCGGTAAACTTTACGGCCTTTATTTTTGTACAGGCGAAATTATCAGCCGAAAATCCCTGTTTCAACGTACACTTCATCGGTCTGGAATACGGCAGTTTATACAGAATTATATGACGATTATTTCGCTTTTGTACAAAGCATATATCGGGACCCGTGGTTTGCGAGACATGGATGACATGATCCGTATCAATCGCAATCAGCGCGGCGCAGTAGTCGGGCGGTATTTTATGGTATTATTAAGCAGTCTCGATTGGATTTTTCTGGGAACAAAGTTCCCGGTTAAAAAAAACGCTGATACACTTAATTTTCTAAGCGTGGAAAACACGAAAGACGCCATTATAAATACGGGAAAGCGGATGCTAAAGGGAAATTATTCTGAGCATATGCTCCCTGGTCATGTCATTACAGAAATTGAACATGCCCGATTGGTTTTTAACAAACAGTTTGTAGTGGATGGTTGTTTTTACGAAACTGACTTAAGTGGTGAGCTGCTTATTTCCGCGGCCGAAGATCTGACATTTATTCGTTTGGATTAATCCAGAACGTTCAGTTTTTTTCCGATAGCGATGAATTTTTCAAGCATATAATCAATTTGTTCAAGCGTATGAGCCGCTGAAAGACTGCACCGCATTAAATAAAGACCATTTGGTGTCGCGGGTGGCACCGCTAGGTTTACATAAACACCTTCCTGCATCATATTCTGCCAGTATGCAACGGCTGTATCTTTATCGTTGATTATGATTGCCGCAATCGGACTTTCACCTGTCGTTCCCATATTAAAGCCCGCGTTGGCAAGACCGGAATTGAGCCTCATTGAATTTTCAAGGAGCTTTACGCGCAAATTACTGTCCTTAATAAGCTCAAGTGCCTTGTTTGCTGATGCGACGACCGATGGGGGAAGGGATGCAGTGAATACATAGGGCCGACAGACAAGTCTCAAGGCTTCGAATTTAGGATGGTTGGAAACACAGTACCCACCTACGGTGCCGACACTTTTGCTAAAGGTTCCAACAGTGAAATCCACAAGGTGTTCTACACCCTGTTCCTGCGCGACGCCGCGCCCGGTTTGCCCGAAAACACCTACTGAGTGTGCTTCGTCGACAAGTACGAACGCATCATGTTTTTTTGACGCTTCGGCAAGTTCTTTGATTGGCGCCTGATCTCCCAACATGCTGTAGACACCTTCGATTACCACAAGAATTCCGGCTTCCGGATCTTTTTTTCGTATTCTGGCCAGCCGTCTCTCAAGATTTTCCGGGTCATTATGTGTAAAACGTACAACCGTCGCATTGCCCATGGCACAACCATCATAAATACTGGCGTGGCTGTCTGCATCAATAACGACATAATCTTTTGAGCCTGCAAGGGTAGCAATAACCCCAAGGTTTGCCTGATAACCGGTTGAAAAAACAATCGCATGGTCGACACCGTAGAAATCTTTTAGCGTTTCTTCCAGTTTTTTATGACCATTATAGGTACCATTCAGTACGCGAGAGCCAGTTGTTCCAGTTCCAAAGCTACTGAGTGCCTCATGCGCCGCTTTCAGACATTCCTCATTGTATGTCATACCCATATAATTATTGGTACCGGCAAGGATTGTTTTTCGACCATTTATGATTGCTTCAGTGGGGGAAATGACAGCATCCATGCTCACAGTGAACGGATTAAGTTCCCCTTCAGGGAGCTTATTATACTCATTCAAAGTGCTATCGAATTTCTCGAAAAGGTCTGTGGTCATATATGAATATCTTTTCTAAAAAGTATAAATTATTCGTCTAGAATATCTTTGATGGCTTCGGCAACCTGACCAACTGTTTCCAGATCGGGAAGAATGTTAAGTGGCACTGTTACATCAAAATGGTCTTCAATCGCCGCCAGCATATCCATAACAGAAAGAGAATCCAGTTCAAGATCCGTGGCAAATGTTGTTTCAGGTTTGATAGGTACTGATTTTTGATTGAATGGAGCAATCAGCTCGCTAACCTGGTCAAAAATTTCTGTTGTACTTGGTGTCATTTTTTATACCTTTAAAATAGGTTGGCTAACTTACAGAATAAAAAGTCCAAAATCCATTATAAAATTTTGATTATATATATTTGTTATTTTTATACCAGTCGAGTGTTTGTTTAAGGCCCTTTCTCAAGTCATACTGTGCCTGCCAGTCTTCGTCGTTCAGGTCTCCTGATTTGTTGCAAACCCAATCATGATGGCAAAGTTCATTCACTTTTTTCGCAGATAACATTGGCGCATAGTTAAAGACAGTCCCAAAAAGGTCATTGGTATGGCCCATAATTTTTAATAAAAATTTTGGAAATGTAATTGTTAAGGGTTTAATATTCAGAATGTCCGAAGCAATACGATAAAATTCTTCATGAGAATAACCGTTCTTTGCGCCATCATCAATTTCAAGTATTTTTCCCGAATATCTTTCATTGTCAATAAGGCTGATGATGGCAGAAGCCAGATCAGATACATGTATCCATGATACCCGGTGGTCAGGATTGGTTGGAATTAGCGCGATACGCCATTTTAAAAGTTTGAATATTTTTAGCGTTTCTTTATCGGTTGGGCCATATACGGCAGGTGGACGAAGAATAGTCCAGTTAACGGTATCAATTGTCTGTGTCAGCGCTTTTTCGCCATTGTATTTACTATCGGCATAATTGGAAATATTTTCCTCACGCGCGGCGAGTGTTGATATATGAATGAATTGCAGACTTTTATCTGCTCTATCGCAAGCGCGCAAAAGCTTTTCGACAGACCTCGTATTGGCATTTGCAAACGCGTCTTTTGAATTTGCCTTGACTAGTCCCGCTACGTTGATAACGACCCGCACGTCTTTTAGCAGTTCATCCAGTGCTTCTTGGTCATCAAAATCGCCGGATATCCAATTTACATTTGATCTGGTTGGCTGAGAACGTCTGGTCAGCGCGTTAACATCATATCCGCGCGATACCAGTTCATCTAACAAATGGCTTCCAACAAAACCAGTTGCGCCTGTCAGGGCTATTCGCTTGTTCATTTATCATCCCAAAGAAAGCGCCAATCTATACAGAATGCAAGATTAGCGCTTCATAAACTGTTTCGTCAATTAAGATATTTGATTTACGAGAGATGGCCTTCGAGATATTGGCGGCGTGCTTTTACTCTGCTTAGCTTGCCGGAAGAAGTTCGTGGAAGTGAACGAGGCGGAACCAAAATCACTTTTGGCGCCTTACCAATCACAGCCTGAACCTCCATCTTAATTCTGTTTTCCAGGTCTTCCCGGTCTTCTTCGTCGCGCTTGCGGCATTGAACAAGAATAGCAGGTACCTCTTCATCATTTTCACCGGGGATTGAAATCGCTGCGCTATCACCAGATCTAAGCTCCGGGAGCTTTTCCACTGCCCATTCAATGTCATGTGGCCAGTGATTTTTACCATTAATGATAATCAAATCTTTGATGCGTCCGATGATAAATAATGACCCGTTCGCCATATAGCCGATATCACCGGTGTCAAGCCATCCGTCTTCAGATAAACATTGGCGGGTGGCTTCTTCGTCCATATAGTATCCGACCATCACACTTGGCCCTTTTACACACACTCTACCTATTTCCCTGTCGACCAAAGCATCATCATGTTCATCGCGGATCTCCAGTTCATATTCCGGAAGCGGCTTTCCGCAATTAACGACTTCACGGTAATTTGCGCCGTTTCCGTTGATCTTGTGCTCACGCACTGATTTAACATCGCCGCTCAGAACCTCTTCACTGACAAGGTCGACTTGGTAACCGGAACTCTTTGGGCCGAAGCTTACGGCCAAAGTACATTCAGCCAATCCATAGCTTGGCATAAAAGCGCGTTTATCAAATCCGCAATCTTTAAAAGTTTCTGCAAAAATTTCCAACACATTTGGTCTGATCATATCTGCGCCAATACCGGCGACACGCCAACTTGAAAGGTCAAGACCTTCCAAATCAGTTGAATTCGCGCGTCTGGCACAAATTTCGTATCCAAATGTCGGTCCCGAGCACATAGTGCCCCTGTTTTTTGAAATTAACTTTAACCACTGTATTGGGCGGCGGGCAAACGCTTCTGTAGCGAGATAATCAATCGATACCTGACAGGTGATGGGCGATATCAACATCCCAACCAGCCCCATGTCGTGATAAAACGGCAACCAGGAAACCGCCCGGTCATCGTCCTGAACTTCCATGCCAATGCGGCCAATGCCGTGACAGTTTGACATCAATGAACGGTGAGTAACAGCAACACCATGCGGGAAACGCGTGCTTCCCGATGAATATTGAAGATAAGCCAGATCATCTGGCTCCACCAACGGTAATTCAACATTTTTAATATCAGCATCACTGGATTGTGCTTCAAACGTATCAGGTGAGCCGACAAATTCCATTTTAAGGCCATGTGTTGCTTCGTCTAGTAACGGAAGCATGTATGCTGCAGAAATAGCAACGCTGGCTTTACAGCTCTTCATCTGTTCGTGTAATTGCTCTGTATAGCCGTCTCGACCACCAAAGGACGTTGGCAGTGGAAGCGGGACAGGTAATAATCCTGCATATTGGCAGCCTAGAAAGTAGCAGACGAAATCTTCGTTGGTTTCAGCAATCAGGGCGACACGGGAGTGTCGTTTAACCCCGAAATGGACCAGACGTTTACCGATTTCATGGGCACGGTCCCGTATTTGGCCATAGCTAATACTGTTCTCCAGCTCCCCTCTCGCTGAATAGAAGTTTAGCCCTCGCAAGCCTTGGGCCGCATAATCCAGCGCTTCTGGCAGGGTTTTGAAATCTGCATATCTTCGGGGAAGACCGGGATCTAATGTAGGTGTAGGTTCAAGCATATATGATTTGTGTCACTTAGCTGTTTTCTCTAAAGTTAATTAAGAAAAAATCCCAATAATAAATTGACGGTTTTTTTTCGTTCTTACAAAATTTTAAGTTAAAAAATAACTCTCATGTCATATTATAGTAATAAATTATCCCACCTTCGATACATGCTGACGCTTATTATCGCAAGTAAATTTTAAATTATTATATCGTATTTTACAGTGGTTATTACTTTTTGCCAACTAATATCGGACATCCCTAAATTTGTGTAAAATTTTAACTATTTCCAATTTTAGCCTTTTTTTGCCGTTGGGAGATGTAAATTCCCACGGCTATAAACATAATCGACATAAAGGTTGTCTGTTTGAAGGCTTCGTCCAGAAAAATATACCCGGCAACCACGCCAACGATTGGAATAAGGTAGGTGTTATAGGAAGCAAAAGTTGAACCGGCTTTTTGCGTGAATATCACAAGAATCATTGTAGCAATTCCCGTCGGCAAAACCCCCAGATATAAAATGGATAATATTTCCGTTGATCCGTAATCGATTGCCAAGGGTTGCTCAAATACAAAAACAAGCGGCCAAATTAAAACGGCTGATGTGGTCAGCATCACGAATGACGTGTTTATCGGTTCTGTTTTTACGTATTTTTTAATCAAAATGTTGGCTAACGCATAGCCAAATGAAGCTGTCAGCATCGCAGCCAGGGCATAGACCGCCATCGTGCTTCCATCATCCATGCCAAGACTATCGTAAAAAAGTACCAGGATACCGCATATGCCGCTTACAATCCCCATTAGTCCTGCCCAGCTCATTTTTTCATCGGGATGGGCGAAGTGAGCCATTACGAATACACAAAGCGGTATAACGGACATACAGATCGCGCCGGTGCCGCTGTTAATATAGAGCATCGCCCAGCTAATGAGGACAAAAGGGATACCGGTTCCAGTGATACCAATAATAGTGCCTTTTAACCAGATTGATGAATGAGTTGGAAGCTTGTCACCTTTTAAAAGAACATAGCTTGCGATAATGATCGCGCCAATAGTGATACGTGTTGCCGCAATCGTGAGCGGCGGAACCACGGGCGCAATAATTTTTATAAAAAGAAATGAACATCCCCATACCGAGGACAGGAATAATAGGTATAAATAATGCGATAAGGGTCTATGATCGGCCATGGGAAACGGGTAATCTCACATTATGAAAAAATATAAAAAAAATATAAATTTAACGCGTAGTTATCTTCAGAATGCAGCCTATCGCTACCTTGAAAGATATGCAACAACAGAAGCGAACTTAGTTTTTATCTTGGAACGCAAAGTCGCAAGGATCATTAAGGATCAGAGCGAACAGGATTCGCTGCGGGAGCAGGCCAGCATATGGATCCGTGAAATAGTGATGTTTTGTGTTAAAAACAATCTTATTAATGATCTGGTCTATGCAAAAAGTAAGCTAACGACGTTTCTGAATGCGGGAAATTCTTTGGCAATGGCAAAGAATAAGCTGCGTATGAAAGGGGTGCCCGCGGACATCATTTCAGAAGTTGTAAATGAAGCGAAATCAGAAAATCCCTTACTGAATTATCAAAGTTGTATCAAATATGCGAGAAAGCGCCGTTTTGGCCCTTTCAGGATGAAGGAAAAGACGGAGAATACGGAAAAAAAAGAACAGGCAGCCATGGCAAGGGCCGGTTTTTCATATGATGAAACGATGAAAATTTTGCGTTCTAACCGGGAAGAACTGGAAGAAATCCTTTATAATGAGTAGATTAACGTCAGTAAAGCTTGGTTTAAATTATGGCAGTTTTTATTTATATGCGGGTATTTTTGTCCCCTTTCTTGGTTTATGGCTAAAAAGTCGCGGGCTGACCGCCAGTGAGATCGGTATTATTATCGCCATTCCCCACATTATGAAAATTATCTCAGCGCCAGTCATTAGCCAGATGGCCGATAAAAGGGAAGAATATTGGCGCCCCTTAATGATTTGCACTGGGATAAGTTTGTTTTTCTTCTCATTTTATTTCATTGCAAATAATTTCCTCACTATTTTTATGGTGTCCGTGGCGGTTAGTCTGGTTATGCCGGCGATGATGCCACTTCTGGAAACGATTACTCTTAATCAGGTGCGAAGGTGCAATCTGAATTATGGTCGTATAAGATCCGTCGGTTCGCTTTCCTTTATTGTTGCGACATTAAGTTTTGGTCTGTTTTTAAAAAGCAACTCTGTAGATTATGTGATCTGGGCAACTTTCATTGCGCTCGCCCTTTTTCTGATAACGGCTCTTTTCCTGCCGCGCGGCAACAGAAGATTAAGCAGTACGTTCGATCAGGACAAATCAAGACCCATAAGAATAATGCTGGTCAACCGTGATTTTATTATTTTTCTTGTGATCGTCGGTTTGCTGCAAATGAGCCACGGTGTCTATTATTCTATGGGAAGTATACACTGGAAAGAAAATGGCATTGAAGAAGACATTATCGGGCTCCTGTGGGCAATCGGGGTTATTGCGGAAATCGGTATATTTGTGTTTTGTGATAAACTGATTAGCAGATTTAATACCTATTATTTTCTTATTATCATTGCCTTGTTCGGGGCATTGCGGTGGGGGATCATAGCAGTCTCCTTTTCGGTGCCGCTGCTTCTTGTAACGCAGCTTATTCACGGATTGACGTACGGTGCGGCGCACCTTGTTGCTATCAAATACATAAGTTCAAATATTTCCGACAAATATTCGGGCACAGCACAAAGTCTATATTCCGCACTGCCGCTGGGCTTTGCGATGGCAGTGTCCACATATCTGGGGAGTGTAGCATACGGTGCTGCTGGCTATTATGCATACTATCTTATGAGCGGGCTTTGCGTTTTCGCGATAATTATCTCTGTTTTTGCTCTTCGTCTCAGAAAATAACGATTTCATCTTATTTTTAAAATAATGCGTCAGGTTTTTAAATCTGACGCGTAATATAGGTACATGACTTGTGGGAATGGGATTTAATTTGGAGATCAAAATGAAAAAATCAATTTATGTAATTTCGGGCGTCATTGCCATGTCAGCCGCCAGTATTGCCATGTCCCAGAATGCGGGTCCGCGTGGTTTTATGGCCGATGCAGACATGGACAAAAACGGTACCATTGAAAAATCGGAATTCGAAGCGATGTATAACAAACGTTATGCGGAGACCGACCAAAACGGTGACGGCATCACATTTGAAGAATATGAATCAAAAGTCGCTGCTGATAGAGAAGCCTGGCGCGAAAGGCGTGACGAAATGCGTGCTCAACGACAAGCGGAAAAAGAAGAAAACCGCGAAGCGAGAGCCGCTGAACGCGCTGAACGAAACGCGGAACGTACGAAACGGCGTTTTGAAAGCCTTGATGCAGATGGCAACGGCACCGTATCAGAAGAAGAATATAAAATGGCCGGCGAAAAAATGTTTGACCGGATGGACCGCAATAACGACGGCATCCTGAATGACCGTCGGGATCGTGGTGACAGACGTGGTCGCGGCCGCGATAATAAATCATAATTTCATATCTAATGTCCCGTGCGTTTAAGAATTAACCCCATAGATTCTTATACGTATGACTTAAAGGCGGGATTTGATCCCGCCTTTTTTTTGCTCGAATGTTCTTTTATTTCCTTAAGGGCTTGCAGTGTTACTGCGAGAAGCCTATTTTGCAGATATTTTTTAACTTTGGAGCGTTCAAAATGTTTGGCGGATCAATCCCGGCCCTTATCACACCCTTTAAAAACAGGCGGTTTGATGAAGTGACATTCCGAAAATTTGTCAACTGGCAGATTGAGCAGGGCTCAACCGGCGTTGTTCCGTGTGGCACAACCGGTGAATCGCCGACGCTTAACCATGATGAACACCGCGCTGTAACCGAGGTTTGTATTGATGAGGTTGCTGGCCGGGTTCCTGTTCTTGCCGGTTGCGGTTCAAACTCAACCCGTGAGGCCATTGGTCTGACACAGCATGCTGAAAAGGCGGGTGCCGATGGTGCATTGATCGTCACGCCTTATTATAACAAGCCCTCACAGGAAGGAATGTTTCAGCATTTTAAGGCAATCAATGATGCCACTGGTATTCCGATCATTATCTATAATATTCCAGGGCGCAGCATCGTCGATATGAGCGTGGAAACCATGGAAAGATGTTACCGTGAGCTGAACAATGTCATTGGCGTAAAGGACGCAACCGGAAATTTGGCCAGGGTACCGCTTCAACGCGCGGCATGCGGCGAAGATTTTATTCAGCTTTCCGGTGAAGATCAGACAGCGCTCGCGTTCAATGCCCATGGTGGCGTGGGCTGTATTTCGGTGACGGCGAACGTTGCCCCCAAATTGGTTTCCGATTTTCAGAAAGCCTGCCTTGGTGGTGATCTTAAGGGCGCACTTGAAATACAGGACAAACTGACCGCGCTTCATGACGTAATGTTTATTGAACCCAGTCCCGGTCCCGCTAAATATGCGGCGTCATTACTTGGATTATGTGAGCCGGATATGCGTTTGCCATTGGTCCCGATAACGGAAGACACAAAAATAAAAGTAAAAGCGGCCATGATCAGAGCGGGGCTTTTGGAAGGCTGACATGGCGGATGAAAAAAAACATAGCGCTTATAAAGTTATCGCGCAAAACAGAAAAGCCCGGCACAATTACCATATTGAGGAAGAATTCGAAGCCGGGGTCGTCCTGACAGGGTCGGAAGTTAAATCGCTTCGCACCGGGGAATGCAATATCACCGACAGCTATGCTGAAATAAAAGACGGCGAAATGTATCTTATCAACAGCTATATTAAGGAATATGATCAGGCCAACCGCTTTAACCACACTTCCCGCCGTGTACGAAAGCTGCTTTTACATCGCAAGCAAATAAACAAAATGATGGCGGCGGTGCAGCGCAAGGGGATGACGATTGTCACCCTTAAAATATATTTCAACGATCAGAACCGTTGCAAGGTGCTGCTTGGTTTGGCGCGGGGTAAAAAACTTCATGATAAACGCGCGGCTGATAAGGAAAAAGATTGGAACCGTCAAAAGGAAAGACTTTTAAAGAACGTCTGATGCGTAATCCGAACCTTGAAGATTTTCTAAATGAAATCAGGGCCTGCACAATCTGTGAAAATGATTTAACTGCGGGGGTGCGTCCGGTCTTAAGGGCTAGTGAGGGGGCAAAAATTCTTGTGGTTGGGCAGGCGCCCGGCAGCCGTGTCCATAAAACGGGCATTCCTTTCGATGACCCGAGTGGTGACCGGCTTAGGGACTGGATGGGGACCAACAAAGAAATCTTTTATGACACATCAAAAATAAATATCGTGCCGATGGGGTTTTGTTATCCGGGTAAGGGAAAAAGCGGTGATCTGCCGCCGCGAAAGGAATGCGCGGCGCAGTGGCGCGCGCCACTGATGAAAAAAATGCCTTCGGTCGAATTAACGATTGTGATTGGTCAATATGCCATTGATTGGCATTTGGGATCAGCGCGCAAAAAAACACTGACGGAAACCGTAAAAGCATGGCGGGAATATTGGCCAAAATATCTTGTTCTTCCCCATCCCAGCCCGCGTAATAACATTTGGCTTAAAAAGAATGACTGGTTTGAAGATGATATCCTGCCCGTGCTTAAGAAACGCATCAAACAACTTTTATAGATTTAAATTCCCCACACAATGTATGTTAAAAATATGTATTCCTGCACGAAATACTACAGGAACTGATCGGCGTGACTTTAAATAATAAATGCACTGGCGATGTGTCTGCCTCCTCCTAAAAAAAGCAGACGTTCGTGAGTCACTGCTATGATTACGTTGACTATAAAAAGTTGCGTTCAATTTTTATCCCACATCTTTTCAATAATTGATCTTCGTCAAATTAAATTTATTGAAATCATTTAAGATGCAATTTGCAAGCCTTTCTCATCAGGGAAGAAGTGCGGCTTTGTTATGCTAAATCTCAATGACCAAATTCCCATCAACTTGAGAGAAGCAGAAGTATTCTTAGTTGTTAAAACTTATCAAACTTAACGTTTAACCGTTTTTAGTTCCTTAGTTTTATCTTAGTTAACACAACAAATAACAGTACACCGGTTAAATTTACAGAACTTTGGAAAGGGTTACAGTCATGAAATATAACACTATTGTCATCGGCGGCGGGTTAGGTGGATTGGTGGCCGGGGCCACACTTTCAAAATTTGGGAAAAAGGTACTCTTGCTCGAACAGCACCATAAGCCGGGCGGTTGCGCGACAACATTTAAAAGGGGTGATTTCATCATGGAGGTCGGATTGCACGAAATGGACGGGCTCGATGATTTAGATTCAAAATTAACTTTGTTCAAATTGCTCGAAGTTGATAAGAACGTTCAGTTTACGCAGGTCCCTGAACTTTATCATCTTGTTACCGAAAATCATGAACTCGTATTTCCCCATGGTACAGAACAGGTGAAAAAGGCACTGACGAGTAAATACCCCGAAGAAGAAAAAGGGATAACCCGGTATTTGAAGCTTATTTCCGGCGTTAGAGCGGAAATGACCAAATTACCCAGAAAAAAATGGAAAAAAATTCTACTTCTACCATTTATGCCCCTGTTATACCCAAATATTGTCGAAGCCTCGCGACACAGTGTAGGTGAATGGATGGATAAAAATATTTCGAATGAACGGCTGAAATTGGATCTGACCGCACATCTCGGTTACTGGGGGGACAATCCATATACCATGTCGATGTTTTATTTCAGCATGGCGCAATCCGGCTTTATAGGCGGTGGGGGCCATTTCATTACCGGAGGATCCCAAAAACTGTCTGACTATTTAGCATCATTTATCGAAAAAAATGGCGGCACCGTTTTATTGGGAAAAAAGGCACAAAAAATCGAAACAGAAAACAATCATGTTACCGGGGTTACATTTGTCGATAGCTTTAACCATGATTTGGGTCCTGTAACCGTGAACTGCGATAATGTTGTTGCCAATTGCGCCATTCCATTGGTTCCCGACATGCTAGATGAGCCGCATGCCAGCACACTTAGGGAAAAAGTAACGCCACTTGAAAAGGCTTGCTCACTTTTTTGCATTTACCTAGGGTTTAAGTCTGAATTGAAATCGGTTGGTGTCAACCATTACTCCACTTGCCTGATGGGTGATGATGTAAAATCACTCAAGGATATATACCCGAATAATCAGGGAGATTGGTCCAAACGCACTTTTATTTTTGTTGATTACGATAAGGTAGATGCTCAGTTAGCCCCTGCCGGAAAGACTGTTGGCGCGGTTTGTTCGGTCGATTATCTTAAGGATTGGAAAGACTTAAGTCCAGATGCCTATAAAGCCAAGAAAAAAATGGTCGCTGAAACATTATTGCAGCGCCTCGAAGATAAGTTCCCGGGAATAAAAGAAAAAATCGAGTATTACGAAGTTGCCACGCCTAAAACCATTGAGCGATTTACCCTCAATCCAGAGGGCGCCGTATATGGCTACGCTCAAACAGTGCAACATTCCGGCTACAGCAGGTTAAGAGACAATTTTCTTATACCAAATTTATATTTTTCCTCCGCATGGGCATTTCCCGGCGGCGGATTTACCGGTGCTACCCTTGGTGGATTTTTATCGGCACTGAGAATGAATGAGGACGAAAAGTGGTCTGACTATCCGAATGAGAAACTAATAGATGATCGGAAAGTCAAACTGCTTGAGAGAAAAGAAATTGATCAAAGTACCATAGAGCTGACTTTTGAGAAACCGCCCGCATTTAACCACCAAACAGGTAATTTTTCCATTCTGGAATTGATCGAGCCGAAAGTAACAGCACTGGATTTACCCTATCGATGGCTAAAGATCGCATCACTTCAGGACGAGCAGGTTTTAAGATTTAACATCGATCAAGATAACAGCAGTTTCAATAAAAGCTGTGAACAGATGAAAGTCGGCGACAAGGCGCTGATATTCGGGCCAATGGCTTAATTTGCGGCACCATTTCCCACATGGAGAAAATAATGAATATAAAACGATCAAACAAAGACGCGGGCTTGAAAGCCCGGCAGAGAGATTTAACACATGTGTTCAGCGATCGGTTGAAACCACGATCGTCATCCGCCCCCAATGTGTAATGACAGAACAATTTTGATATTATCAGCAAGTTAGGATATGGTTTTCAAACTCTATTTTTAACAGCCGTGAAGGGAGACTATTAATGACCGAAGAAATTTCAAGAAGAGACTGGATCAAGGGGAGTTCAGCATTAACACTTGCGATGATTGTAGGAAGCCGTGCAAATGCACAGGATATGACTGTGCCGGGGTTTGTGCCGACTGCTGATAATCCTCTAAGATTGAGCTCCAACGAGAACCCTTACGGTGTTTCCCGCGCTGCTCGCAATGCTATCACCGACGCTTTACAATATAGTCATCTTTACAGTAGCAGAAGAGAAGGGGAGAGCAAGCTTGCTGAGTTGCTTGCTGAGATAGAAGGGGTCGGGGTCAATAATATAACATTTTCCGGTGGTTCCGGTGAAATTCTAAAAACATTGGGTTTGATCACCGCAGTGGAAGGTGGCTCCGTATTAACAGCAGATCCGACTTATCATGGGCTCACCCGATACGCGATAAACCGTAATGTAAATATATTGCGGGTTCCTGTCGATGATAGCATGACAATCGATCTGGATTTGTTCAGGGAAGCTTATACCGACGACGTTAGTATTATTTATTTGGTAAACCCAAACAATCCACTTCCGACAATAATGGAAAAAAATAAATTAAGAGACTTTTGCATAGAAATGTCACAGAAATGCTTGGTTTTTATAGATGAAGCCTATCATGAGTTTGTCGAAAATCCGGATTATGCATCCATGGTGCCGCTTACTGCAACACACGAAAATATCGTCGTTGCGAGAACCGCATCAAAAATTCACGGATTTGCCGGTATACGACTGGGGATTGCTTACGGTTCGGAAAAATGGATTGAGAAAATAAACGAATATATAACAGGTTCAACCAACCAATTGGCCACTAGTGGCGCTTTGGCAAGTTACCGTGATATTGAAACTCAAGATTTCGTGCGCCGCAAGAACCGGGAGTCAAAAGAAATTGTCTATAACCTTTTCGATAAACACAATGTTCGACATATTAAATCCAATACAAACTTCATTTTCTTTGAAACCGGAATTGACGTGAACGAAGTTAGAGAGCGCTTTCAAAAGCAGGGAATTCTCGTTGGCCGCGCATTCCCCCCTTATCTTACATGGTGTCGCGTAAGCATGGGAAAACCGGAAGATATGGAGTATTTTGCCAAAGTTTATGAGAAGGAATTTGTAACCTGAAACTTTAGGCCGTAAAAAAAACTCATCGCAATTTGGGCAAAGCTTCAGTTTAAAGAATCTGTTTGATTACATGGCCCATAAGCGCACGAAACAGTTAAAAACACCCGCCGGGAAGAGCGGGTGTTTTTATTTGTTTTTAATGAGTTCTATTAAAAGCTTGGCTCTGCGATCGGATCACCAAATTTCCAGCTTCCATCCGGCTGAAGGCATGCCTGACCGTATGCGGGAACGGTTTCACCGCCAATTTCAATGGTTGTCGTATATTCACGAACCTGCATACAGCTTTCGTCCTGAACCTGCTGTGGCTGATACTGGTATGCCGGGGCCGCGCCCTGTTGCTGATTGGTATAAACAGGAACCTGCTGTACTACGGTTTGTACAGGTTGCTGAACATAAACCACCCGTGTCCGCGGACGATAATAATAGCTTGGCCCGTAATAAGAGCCCGGATATCCGTATCCGTAACTATAGCTTACGCTAACGTTGTTATCATAATAATTATGACTGTTAAACGCGGAATAAAGTAGCGCGCCACCCACAAGCCCGGTGGCAAACGCAGCGCCGTTTCCTCGGTTGCGATATCTGTAACGATCACGGTAGCCTTGTCTGTAACCGCGATTATATCCGCGATTATTGGAAACTACCCTGAAGGGGCGATTATAGTTATTTACAACAGTATGGTTGCCACGATTTCTAATGACTGTTGTGCCGCCCCTGTTTCTGTTGACGACACGGCTTATAGGACCGCCGTTTCCTCTGTTTCTGACCGCGGTTCTATTGCCTCCACCGCGATTAAGCACGGCGACACGGTTATTGCCACGGTTGCTTTTCATAACACGTGAAATCGGGCCACCGCCCTGTGAATAGGCGATATTTCCTTTTCTCTTGCCTTTATCCCGTGATTGTGCGGTTGCCTCCGCGAGGGGGAGAGTAAGAAGGCTCGCAGCAACCAAGCCGGTTACAATCACTGACTTATTCAGGAATTTTTTCAAGATACTCATATTCTATTCCTTCCATACAATTAATAGAACCCGATCACCTGCGACTCATTATATCAGGTCAAGCTTAACCCAATCTGAATAAAAATTCCAGTCAATATATAAACTATTGGTTGCTTTACATATTCAAATTGTTGAGTATGTCCATATATACTATACCTAAGAATGTATCCGGATCCATGAACCCGTTGCCGTAGTCCCCGTCATATTTCTTGAGCGGGGCCATTTTTTTAACGGCTTCAAGTGATAATCCCTGTTTTGCGATGGGCTCAAGAATATTGTGAATATCCATCAATACATCATAATAAATTTGCAACCCCGCCTTATTGGTCAGGGGGCCGTGGCCGGGTATAATTTTTGTGTCATCATCAATGTTATCAATGGTTGCTTTTACCGTGGCCAGTAACCCTTTCCAGGAACCGCCGCCGGGCACATCAACATAGGGATAGGCTTCATTGAAAAAAGTATCCCCCATGTGGATGACATTTTTGCCACCGAAATAAACGATGCTGTCGGTATCGGTGTGGGCGCTGGGAAAGTGCTTAGCCCTGATATCCATACCGTTTAAATGAAATGTCAGTTGGTCATTGAAACTGATGATCGGCAATCCTTCCTTTGCCATATCTTCGCTTAACAGTCTTTTATAGACATTGTCATGCGCGACGATATCAATCCCCATTTTGCCGAGATTTTCATTACCGCCGGTATGATCCCCGTGATAGTGGGTGTTGAAAACGAAATGAATATCGTCTGTTGACAGTTCTCGAATGGCGGCAACAATTTTCTCCGTCAGTGGGGCATATTGGTCGTCAATCAGAAAAACACCATCTTCGCCGATGGAAACACCAAGGTTCCCACCTTCGCCCATCATTATATAAAGATCGTCAGTGACTTTGGTTGTGGTTATTTCAATATTTTCCCAGTCCTGCGCAAACGCGTTTGTGCCAAGTGACAGGGTTAAAAGTGTAGCAAGAGCGATTTTTTTCATGTGCTTTCCCTCATTTGTTGTTATGGGAAAACTATATCACAGAAATACTCTATTTCAATTGCTCTATGATATTGACGAATACGTCTTCAAACATTTGTGTCGTCAGCCGCCCGGTGTTGGTATTGTAACGTGAGCAGTGATAACTATCGATCATTAAAAGACCGCTTGAAAGCGTATGAAGACTGTTATGGGCAAATTTAAAAGCTGACTTCTTCTCACTATATGTCGACAGGACGGCGTTATGTGCAACCAGCCCAAGGGCGAGGATGATTTTAATTGTGGGTAGTTTTTCAATCTGTTCAATTAAATAGGGACGGCAGTTTCGCTCCTCCTCGCCAATTGTCTTATTTTGCGGTGGAACACATCTTACGGCGTTTGTGATGATGGCTTTTTTCAATTTTAGCCCGTCATCAATTCGCGCGGCGTAATTGCCCTCTGCAAATCCGAATTTCAGTAATGTGGGGTAAAGAAGATCACCCGCATAATCCCCGGTAAAGGGCCGCCCGGTTCTGTTTGCTCCCTTTAACCCGGGTGCAAGACCAACGATCAGTAGTTCAGCATCGCGTGAACCAAATGCCGGTACCGGGCCATTAAAAAAATCTGGAAATTTTGTCTGGTTTTCTTTTCTGAATTCAACAAGTCGCGGGCATAGTGCGCAGTCAAGTGGCGCATTGCCGGGCAGGGCGCTTTGAAGTTGTTCTACCAATTTATAATCCTTCATTGCGAAAAAGAACAGTTTATGGATGGTCGGGCATGTCGGACGCGTCCCCGCGTCCGAATTCTTCGCCCATATTTGAAATTTCGATGAAGCTGTCGGCTTGTCTCCTTAGCTCATCAGCAATCATTGACGGTTGCGTTTTGGTGCTGCTGACCACGGTCACCCGTACCCCTTTTCGTTGAACGGCTTCCACCAGCCGCCTGAAGTCACCATCGCCTGAAAAAAGGACAATATGATCGACATGTTCTGCCATTCCCATCATGTCAATGGCGAGTTCCATATCCATATTGCCTTTTATTTTCCTTTCACCGCGATCATCGGTAAATTCCTTAGTCGGTTTGGTGATCATTGTATATCCGTTATAATCCAGCCAGTCGACAAGGGGCCGGAGCGGGGAATATTCCGCTTCCTCAATTAAGGCGGTGTAGTAATTTGCGCGCAGCAGCTGGCTTCTTTCTGCAAAATAACGGCGCAGACGACTATAATCGATATCGAAATTAAGTGATTTTGCGGTGGCAAATAAATTTGAACCATCAATAAATATCGCCAATCGTTCACCGGGATAAAATAACATAATAAATTCCTAAAAAATAAATAAAATATAGCCACTTATAGCATATTTAAGTGGCATTTTAAACTAAATACGGTTTCACAAATTGGCTTACGGTCACTATTTTCTGGTCTGCTTGACAATGTTGGTATAGCTTCGTCATTTATTTTTTGAAACGGACAGAATATGATTTTAATTGGCTTGGGGAGCAATCTGACAACAGAAGAATTTTCGACATCCCGCGCTATTCTGGAAAAGGCCTTGAAAATGCTTGAGGATGAAAAAATATCTGTCATTAAATGTTCGCGTTTTTATGAAACGGAACCCGTGCCCAAATCAGATCAGCCATGGTACGTAAATGCTGTGGCACAGATTGAAACATCACTTGACGCTGTTGAACTTCTCGCCAAGCTTCACGAAATTGAACGAAATTTGGGTCGCACCCGCCGCGAAAGATGGGAGGCCCGTGTTATTGATCTGGATTTACTCTGTTACGACGAGCAAATTTTCCCAAGTGCAGGTCAATGGTGCACCGAAGCGCAAAAAGACAGCCCGAAAGGCGCTGTGATACCTCATGCACGGATGCATGAAAGGGATTTTGTGCTGATTCCTTTAATGGATATTGTACCGGATTGGCGCCACCCCGTATCCGGTAAAAGTATCAGGACGATGCTCTCACAAGCGAAATCAGGCGGAATTGTGAGAGTTTTATAATGAATGTGTCACAAAAATAGCAGATATCCGCTTTACAGAGCATGTCAGTAATTGTATAAGCCGTGTTTTATTATTTAATTGGAGAATGTGCAAAATGGCACGCGTTACCGTAGAAGATTGTGAAGATAAAGTCTCAAACCGATTTGACCTTGTATTGCTTGCAGCGCGTCGCGCGCGTCAGATTTCGGCTGGTGCTCCGATAACAGTGGAACGCGACAATGACAAAAACCCTGTCGTCGCACTTCGTGAAATTGCTGATGAAACCATTAAGGTTAATGATTTACAGGAAGCAATCCTTTATGGCTTGCAAAAGCATGTCGAAGTTGACGAGCCGGAAGAAGATGATATTTCACTGCTTCTGGCAGAGCAGAAATTGACAGAGAATAACCAGGATATGACAGCAGACAATCTGGCAAAGGTTGCCATGGAAGTTAAAGCTGATGTGGCAAAAGCCGAAGCTGAAGACGCAGAGACAACTGCTGACGAAGGCGAGGAAGAATAGCCGGAATATAAACGTTAAAATATTTTTTAAAAAAGGCTTGTTTGAGGTGTCCTCGGCAAGTCTTTTTTTGTACACTGACTTTAACTTGAAGCATTATCGATGGAAGATAATTTGTGATACGTCAATTTGAACTTGTGGATATGGTCAAGGCCTACGACCCGGATATCGACGAAAGCCGTCTGAATCGGGCATATGTCTTTTCGATGAAAGCGCACGGAACGCAGAAGCGGGCCAGTGGGGATCCGTATTTTTCGCACCCGCTTGAAGTTGCTGGTATCTTGACAGGGATGCAACTGGATTGTGATACGATTGTTACAGCGCTGCTTCATGATACAATTGAGGACACGGTTGCAACTTACGAACAGATTGAGGAATTGTTTGGTGTCGATATCGCAAAAATGGTCGACGGGGTAACAAAACTTTCAGAACTCGAATATACATCTGAAACTTCAAAACAGGCAGAAAATTTCCGTAAATTACTGCTGGCCATGTCAAATGACATTCGAGTGCTTCTTGTGAAGTTGGCGGACCGGCTTCATAATATGCGTACACTTCATTTCATTAAAAATCCGGAAAAAAGAGCACGTATTTCAAGGGAGACGTTGGATATATACGCGCCTCTCGCGGAACGGATCGGAATGCAGGAATTAATGAATGAGCTTGAGGACCTTGCATTTCCCCATGTTTATCCAGAAGCATACGAATCCATTATGAAGCGGCTTGATTACCTTTATGCGAATACTGAAAACATTCGTGATGAGGTGATCAGGGAACTTGAAAAAATATTTGCCGAAAACTTCCTTGATGCTGAAGTGGTCGGGCGGCGAAAGCAGCCATATTCTATCTGGAAGAAGATCACCTACCGCAATGTCAGTCTTGAAAACCAGGCCGACCTTTTCGCTTTTCGTGTGATCGTTGATGATGTTGAAGATTGCTATAAAGCGCTTGGGATCATTCATAAAACCTGGCAGGCCGTCCCCGGACTTCTTAAAGACTATATTTCTATGCCGAAACCTAACGGATACCAATCAATCCATACTGTCGTGATAGGGCCGCAAAGAAAGAGGATCGAAGTGCAGATCAGGTCCACGGAAATGGATATCATCGCCGAAAAGGGGGTGGCTGCACATTGGCGTTATAAAAATGATGCATCAAAAAAAGACAGTGTTCATTACCGCTGGCTTCAGGATCTGCTTGAGATACTTGAACATGCCGCTGATCCGGAAGAATTTCTCGAACACACAAAAATTGCGATGTACCAGAACCAGGTTTTTTGCTTTACGCCAAAGGGCGAACTTATTAACCTTCCCGCTGGAGCAACGGTTGTTGATTTCGCCTATGCGGTTCACACAATGATTGGGGATACTTGTGTTGGGGGAAAGGTAAATGGTGAACCCGCGCAGCTTAAAAGACGGCTGGCAAATGGTGATCAGGTTGAAATATTAACATCGAAAGCTCAAAAACCTCATGAAAGCTGGGCAAATTTTGTTGTAACGGGTAAAGCGAAAGCCGCAATAAGAAGAAATACACGCTTGCAGCAGAAAAATGAATATATTGAACTCGGTGAAGAAATTCTCAAACATTCATTTGAGCATGAGAAGCGCGAATATACAAAAAAGGCAATTATATCAGCGGCCAAAAAATTAAATTTAAAAGGCGGTGCCGACGCCGTGTTTGAAAAAGTCGGAAGCGGTGAGCTTTCTGATCGCAGTGTGCTGGAAATAGTCTTTCCCGGCCTTAAGGCGAAGAAGGATACAAAGAAAGCGGGGGCTATCGTTCTTGATACTAAGCGCGCCCATAAAGGCGGAGATAATCAACTGCCGATAAAAGGTTTGTTACCGGGCCTTGCAGTGCATATTTCAAAATGCTGCCATCCGCTTCCGGGAGATCGGATTGTTGGTATTGTTTCTGAAGGAAAAGGTGTGATGGTTCACACAATCGATTGCGATGCTCTCGACGTTTATACGGATGCTCCAGAAGCGTGGCTGGATTTGTCATGGCACCCCCCTGAAAATAGCGCCGAAGTTTATATTGGCAGGATAGATATGACGCTAAAGCATGTGTCGGGTGCGCTTGCTTCTGTTCTCTCCATTATTGCGCAGGATGAAGGAAATGTCAGCAATCTTGTCTTCAGTGAAAGATCTGCCGATGTTTTTCGGATTGAACTTGATCTTGAGGTCAGAGATGTTAAACATTTGACAGATGTTATTTCCGCATTGCGCGCCAGTAAATATGTAGACTCCGTGGAACGGGCATTTACCTGATATTTAAAGGGACAAAAATGGATAAAGATCAAGTATTACAAGAATTTAAAGATGCTGGAGCTCTTCTTGAAGGCCATTTCCTGCTTTCTTCCGGACTTCATAGTGAAAAATATTTGCAGTGCGCGCGGGTGTTGATGAATCCGGAAAGGGCGGCGCGAATTTGTTCCGCGCTCGCCGATAAAATAAGTGCAACTATTGATCAGCCGATAGACATGGTTGTTTCTCCCGCGATGGGCGGTGTTATTGTCGGGTATGAAATGGGACGCCAACTTGGGGCAGAGGCTATTTTTGCTGAACGGGTAGACGGTGAATTCGAACTTAGACGCGGTTTTCAAATCCCTTCCGGTGCCAATGTGCTGATGGCGGAAGATATTGTAACCACTGGTTTGTCATCAAAAGAATGTATCGAGACAATAAAAAAATATGGCGGGAATGTTGTTGCTGCAAGCTGTCTGATTGATCGCAGTAATGGAAAAGTGGATGTCGGAGTGCCGCTGGTGTCACTTATGGGGCTTGAAATTCCCGCTTATGAAGCGGACAACTTACCGGATCATCTGAAAGGCACAGAAGCTATTAAACCCGGAAGTCGCGAATTTAAAAAATAACAATCATTTTGATATAAGGATGCCGGGTGTTTAAACGCCGCAAGAAACAATCATTTTTTAGCCGACTGCGCGAATTTCTGTGGCCGTCATCCGGCTGGAGGCGCGCGGCGAGTTATATGCATCATCGCATCGCGCGCATTGATGGCACGCCTTACGCGATTGCGGCCGGTTTCGCCTCCGGAGCATCTATCTCATTTACGCCGTTTGTGGGGTTTCATTTTATTTTAGCGGGAATCATCGCCTGGATTATTCGTGGTAATATTTTTACATCCGCGATTGGAACCGCCATCGGCAATCCATGGACATTTCCATTTATCTGGGCGGTAACATATAATCTGGGGATCAATATCCTCGGCTGGGAAGCGACTGATGACATAATTACGAAAATGGATGAAATGTTTTCAAGTTTCACAATTGTAGATCTTGTCAGTGAACCGCTTTTGGTGCTTGGACCATTTCTTGAAACAGTATTTGTGCCGATGCTGATCGGTGGTATTATTATTGGCGCTTCTCTTTGGATAGTATTTTATTGGCCTATTTTTAAATTGGTGTCACAATATAAGATAAACCGACTTAAACGAAGACAACGAAGACAACGAAAACTAGAGGCAAAAGAAAATGAGTGAAAATAGAATTCGCCTTGGTGTTAATATCGACCATGTAGCAACCGTTAGAAATGCGCGTGGCGGGTTTCATCCGGATCCAATTCGTGCGGCATTACTGGCTGAAAAAGCAGGAGCGGACGGTATTACAGCGCATCTTCGTGAAGATAGAAGGCACATAAAGGACACTGATATCGAACGCCTTATGGCGGAAATAAAAATACCGCTTAATTTTGAAATGGCGGCGACCGATGAAATGCTTGCCATTGCAACAAGGCTCAAGCCCGCTTCATCCTGTATTGTTCCTGAAAAACGGGAGGAGCTTACAACGGAAGGTGGTCTTGATGTTATCGGATACTACAATCACCTTGAGGGGTATATAGCCAAACTAAAAGACGCGGGCGTTAGTATTAGCTTATTTATTGATCCTGATGTCAATCAGATAAAGGCCTCCAATGAGCTTGGTGCGGATAAAATCGAACTCCACACGGGTTCTTATGTTGATGCGCAGGGCAACGCGCGCATGGATGAACTGGAAAGGCTTCGGGTAGGCGCCAGATACAGCGGGGAAATTAATCTTGAAGTACATGCCGGGCATGGCCTTAACTACGAAACGGTGGAAGCAGTCGCCGCAATACCAGAATTTACCGAATTTAATATTGGTCACTTTCTTATAGGGGAAGCAATTTTTGGTGGGCTGGAAAATACGATTGCAGAAATGCGCGCCCTTATGGATCAGGGGCGTGAGAATTGCGCCTGATTGCCTTACTTAAGCCATAAAGGGATCATGTTATGAGAATTATTGGACTTGGAAATGATCTTGTTGATATCCGCAGGATAGAAAAGTCTCTGAACAGGTTTAATAATCGCTTCATGGAACGTGTGTTCACGGAAACGGAGATAGCGTATTGTCAGGCCGCAGGCAACACGAACGCCAATTTTGCAAAACGATTTGCGGCAAAAGAGGCGTGTGCCAAAGCGCTTGGTACCGGTATAGCCGAAGGTGTGTTTTGGAAGGACATGTGTGTGGCAAATGATCAGTTTGGTAAGCCGATGATGGTTCTGAGCGGCGGTGCCAGAGAGAGACTGGATGGAATACTCCCGCCCGGGATGATATCACAGATTGATCTGACAATTACCGATGAGTTTCCAATGGCACAGGCCATAGTGATTATTACAGCATTGCCGGAACATTAATGAGTGATGGCTAATAATTATGGAATATTAATTGAGATTTTGTGTTTCTTGCGGTATTTCTATGCAATTGCATAAAACAAAAACAATAAAGTGATATGAGTTTATGAGCGAAAAACAAATTAATGAAGGCTCAAAAGGAGTTGCAAAATCAATGCTGCTTAAAGAAGACGAAAGCTGGCTTGATTTTTTTAAAACGATATTTTACGCATTTTTAATTGCAATTTCGTTCAGAACTTTTGTTCTACAGCCATTTTCAATCCCTTCAGAATCGATGCTTAAAAATTTGATGGTCGGCGACTTCCTTCTGGTATCCAAATTTTCATATGGATATTCAAAACATTCCCTGCCATTTAGTCTTCCGCTTATACCGGGGCGTATCTTCGCTTCGGATGTTGAACGGGGGGACGTTGTTGTCTTTCGTCTGCCCAGAGACCCGGATACATATTACATCAAGCGGATTGTCGGTGTGCCGGGAGATAAGATCCAGACCAAGCGCGGAGAGCTTTATTTGAATGACGAGAAAATACCTGTAAAAAAATTAGATGACTATGTGCGTATTGATACTTTTGGTAGAGAGGAACGGTTTTCTCAAATAGAGGAAACAATGCCAAACGGGAAAAGCTATGTGACGCTTGATATCGATTATCGACCGGGAAGTATGGCGGATGATAGTGACGCTTTCATCGTCCCCGAAGGCCATTATTTTGCCATGGGTGACAATCGCGACAATTCACAGGATAGCCGCTGGCCAAAAAGTGTAGGTGTCGGATATATTCCGGAGGAAAACATTATCGGCAAGGCAAAGTGGATTACTCTGTCCTTTGATAACAAAGCTGCCCTGTGGGAGTTTTGGAAATGGTTCCCTGAAGAACGTCGTGAGCGATTCTTTTCCACGATAAATTAAAAAAAGTGATTGGGAATTGACAGGTCAGAATGGGCAATATTCAGAACTATATAAAATTCTTGGCTACCGCTTTAAGGATGCCAGCTTGTTGCGTGTTGCCCTTACCCATCCCAGCTTAGAAGGAGCGCCGAATTATCAGCGAATGGAATTTATCGGTGATAGAGTGCTTGGTCTGGCTATTGCGGTTTGGATGTATGAACTTTATCCTGATGCTGATGAAGGTGGGCTAGCGAGCCGGCATACCAATCTTGTCCGCCGCGAAGCATGTGCATCCGTCGCGGAGAACCTGAGATTAGGCGATTTTCTTCATATGGCAAAGAGCAGCGAAGATGCTGGCGGGAGAAAAAGGGAAACAATTCTTTCGGATGCATGTGAAGCAGTTATTGGTGCTATTTATCTTGAGAGCGGATATAAACAAGCTGAAAAATTTATAAGATCGGCATGGGCGGATTTAGCAAATGATGTGAAAGTTGTTGAGCGGGATGCTAAGACAAAATTGCAGGAATTGGTCCAGGCACGAGGAAAACCTACACCTGTCTATACAATTATAGACAAGATTGGACCGGATCACGAGCCAACTTTCACTATTTCAGTACGCGTGCGTGATGAGGGTGAAGAAATGGCAAAGGGACAATCGAAAAGAGAAGCAGAACAACAAGCAGCTTCGATTATGCTTACAAGGTTGCAGAAAGCCTGGCGAAAATAAACACGATGAAAGTCAAAAATGTCTAATCAAACAAATACAGGCAAGGAGCGATGCGGTTTTGTGGCACTTGTGGGGGCACCTAATGCTGGAAAATCCACTCTGTTGAATGCCCTTGTCGGCAGTAAAATAGCAATTGTAACGCATAAGGTCCAAACCACGCGGTCGCGCCTTGTCGGTGTGGCGGTTCACGGTGATGCGCAAATGATTTTTGTTGATACACCGGGGATTTTTACCGCGACAAAAAGGCTTGAACGTGCAATGGTTGCTGCCGCATGGGAAGGGGCGAATGATGCGGATGTGGTGATTTTGCTCGTTGATTGTTCGAGAAAAATAGATGACAGCACCAAAACTATTGCTGAGGGGCTCAAAGATAGTAACAAAAAGACGATCCTGGCACTCAATAAAATAGATCTGGTAAAAAGAGATACGCTTCTTTCCATCACCAAGGAATTGAACGACATCGGCGATTTTGCCGAGACACTCATGATTTCTGCCAAAACCGGAAGTGGGCTGGATGATCTACAGGATAAAATTGCGAAATTTTTGCCTACTGGCCCTTGGCTTTATCCGGAAGACCATTTAACGGATATTACGGAACGCATGCTCGCGTCCGAAATTACACGCGAGAAATTCTTTCTGCGCTTCCATGAAGAACTCCCTTACGCTGCGACCATCGAAACGGAACGATGGAAAGACCTTAAAGACGGCAGCGTGCGAATTGAACAGGTCATATATGTGGAAAGGGATTCACAAAAAAAAATCATCATCGGTAAAGGCGGGCAGGGACTTAAAGCAATTGGCAAGGCGGCAAGAGAAGAGCTTGAAGAATTGCTTGATAGGCGGGTTCATCTGTTTATCTTCGTTAAAGTCCGCAAGGGATGGGGCGACGACAAGGAAAGATACCGGAATATGGGCCTCGACTGGGTTCAGTAGACCCGGCTTACTCCCCCTGATAAAGCGAATGGGTCGGAAAGATTTGTCGGCCAAACAGACTGGCCGTTAGATCAACAGCAATTTTTGCTGTACTGTTTTTTCTATCCAGTGCCGGGTTGATCTCCGCAATATCCAACGAGTTCATTAACCCTGAATCATGTATCATTTCCATGCAAAGCTGCGCTTCCCGGTATGTCAATCCGCCCGGAATTGTTGTGGCGACGCCGGGGGCGATTGACGGATCAAGACTGTCGACATCAAAGCTGACGTGAAGATGTGCATCTTTCTCGGAAACATCGTGTAATATTTCCTGCATCGTTTGACGAATGCCAATCTCATCAATACGGCGCATGTCATAAACGCAGATACCACTATCAATAACCAGTTTTTTTTCACTTTTATCTACGGAACGAATGGCGATCTGATAAACATTCTCCGGTTTTACCATCGGTACCGCGTGTCCAATGGACAGAAGATCGGGATGGCCGGTACCTGTTGCTACCGCAACGGGCATGCCATGTATGTTGCCGGACGGCGACGTTTCATTGGTATTGAAATCTGCATGAGCATCTATCCACAGCATGCATATTGGTTTATTTTTATCTGCGCAGTACCGCGAAACAGCGGCAATTGATCCGATTGACATTGCATGATCTCCCCCCATCATGATGGGGAAGTTGCCATTCGAAAGCTCTTTATATATTGCCTCCTGGATATTATTTGCCCACACCGTGTTTTCTGCGAGATGGCGATAACCGTCCACTGGTTTTGCTTGCGGGTTTTTTGGCCCGCTCACGTTGCCGGTATCCTTTACATCGATACCCTGTTTTTCCAATGTTTCAACAATGCCCGCAACACGAAGAGCTTCCGGCCCCATGGAGGCGCCACGGTCACTGGCACCGATATCACTGGGGACGCCGATTAAGGACACACGTTCAATCATAATATTTAATCCTTGAAATTTGATTTGACTTTATAAGCTCTACCGTCGAAAGCGGACTATGTTTCACAGTTTCACTAATTCTTACATAAAAGCCGATAAATGAAATATTTATTTTGATCATTTAACCAAATAATCTGCGGTTGACTTGTTTTAAACTGAATTTTGTTTTAATAATATTTTATTGTAATATGTTACGCGAAATACTTTATGTAAGGCAGGAGCAAATATTTTGAAAAAAAAGGCTATTGACCAGATTGACCTGAAGATTCTTTCGATTCTTCAGAATGACGCGAGAATAACGAACCACGAGCTTTCCAGTAAAGTAAACCTGTCCCCCAGCAGTTGTCTGCAACGGGTACGCCGCCTTGAAGATGAAAATTACATTGAAAATTATATGGCGCATGTGGATCTTGATAAAATCTGCCGTACGGTTTCTGTGATCCTGACAGTAAGCCTTCATGATCATTCAAATGACAATTTCGAAACCTTCAATAATGCCGTAAAGGAATTCCCTGAAATTGTTGAATGCTATACGGTAAGCGGAAATTTTGATTATTTTTTGCGTTTGGTGTGCCCCGATATGAAAAGCTATCTGGCCTTGAATGATGCGTTGATCGATAAAATGGAAGGCACAGCAAACATAAGCGGCCATGTGGTTCTTGAAAATACAAAACCTTTTTCCGGCTATGCGATCGAAGAATTGGTTGAATAATTCCGGTAATGCTTGACTAAGAATCTGCGACTTATTATTAATAATAACAGTTATATTATAACATAAAGAAATATACTGGAGTAAAATAATAATGAGGGGAAAATACCTTTTATCCGCAACTGCCCTGACACTTTCACTGACATCATATTCACCACTGTTGGCAGAAGAGAAGGCGGCCGAAGTTTCATCGGAAAATGACGTAGATAGAATTATCGTTTACGGTCGCGCCGAACAATTAATTGGAACGGCAAAATCCGCTTCGGATGGTATCGTCGGATATGATGATTTTACAACCCGGCCCTTGCTCCGGGTCGGTGAACTTGTTGAGGTCATACCGGGAATGGTTGCGACGCAGCACAGTGCCGCCGGGAAAGCCAACCAGTATTTTTTACGTGGGTTTAATCTTGATCATGGCACGGATTTTCTCGCCACGCTGGAAGGCATGCCGATCAACATGCCAAGTCACGGCCATGGGCAGGGGTATCTTGATTTGAACTTTATTATCCCCGAAGTGGTCAGCACCGTAGAATATACAAAAGGACCATATGCGGCGGACGTCGGTGATTTCTCCTCCGCCGGATCGACAAGGTTCAATATATATGAAAAACTGGATGAAAATTTCGCGGAAGTCAGTGTTGGGGAACACGGTTACTACAGGTTTGTGACCGGGAACAGTTTTGAAGTGGCGGCGGGGGATTTGCTCTTCGCGGCTGAGGGGCAGTTAAATGATGGCCCTTGGGTTCTTGATGATGATCTGAAAAAATATAATTCAATCGTGAAATACACCCGCGATCACGGGTTTATGAAAGCCGAAATTCTGGCGACCGCCTATTATTCAAAATGGAACGCAACGGATCAGGTGCCTTCACGCGCTATTGAAAGCGGAATGATTGATGAACTTGGGTATATTGATGATGACCTCGGCGGTAATACAACCCGCCTTTCATTGTCGGGAAAGGTTGAAACCGAAAACCTGAATGCGCAGTTATATGGTCAATATTATGATTTTAATCTGTTTTCGAACTTTACCTATTTTCTTGATGATCCTGTCAATGGCGATGAATTTGAACAGTTTGATAACCGTAGCACATGGGGCGGGGATATTTCCTATCAGGATGAATTGGACTCAACTCAAATTGATGTCGCCTGGACGGTCGGCGGATCATTCAGATATGACCATATCGGCGATGTAGGGTTATATAAAACTGTCTCAAGAACAAGAAACCAGGCGGTAAGACATGATAGTGTCGATGAACTGTCGCTCAGTGCTTATGGTGATCTTGAATTTTATCCAAGCGAAGATTTAAGGCTGTCATCCGGGGTGAGGGTTGACCGCATCAGCTACTCCGTTGACGCGCTTCGGTCGGTCAATTCCGGGTCAGGGGATCAGGCAGTTGTCAGTCCAAAATTCTCCGCGGCTTACAGGGTGGCGCAACAGGCCGAAATATACGCCAATTATGGTCACGGGTTCCATTCGAATGATGTTCGCGGGGCGGCAACAACAATTGACCCCGTAAGCGGGGATGCCGTTTCTTCGGTCCCGGTTTTCGCCAAAAGCGAAGGGGCGGAACTCGGTGTGCGCTTCGAACCGAAGGAAAACCTTAATATGACTCTCGCGGGTTTCTGGCTCGAACTGGATAGCGAACTTGTTTATGTTGGTGATGCCGGCACGACCGAAGTCAATGACGGGACGCGCAGGTACGGACTGGAATTTTCCGGATTCTGGCAGGCCAATGACTGGCTCGCGTTTGATGTTTCTGCGGCGACAACGGACGCAAAATTCAACCTTGAAAATGACAGATACATTCCGGGTGCTGTCCGTTCGGTGGTTGCCGCCGGTACAACGGTTACACTGGATAACGGTTTGACCGGAAGCGTAAGGGTACGTCATTTTGGCAGCGCACCGCTGATTGAAGACAACAGCTTCAGATCAAACCCGACCACGCTTGTCAATCTGGGGCTGGCCTACGAATTTTCGAACTACACGATCGATCTTGATGTGTTTAATCTGTTCAATTCGAAAGACAAGGACATAACATATTTCTATGAATCCCGTCTGCAGGGAGAAGCCATGCCGGTCGAAGATGTGCATTACCATCCGGTTGAGCCGTTTACCGTCAGGATTGGATTAAAAATAAAATATTAGTTTCCTAATGGGATGAGCCTGAAAAACACGAACTAGGGTGATTTACAAGATTAGGGGGCAGTATGCTTAATTGTCCCCTGACCCCTAATTTACTCCAACCAATTGATTCATCTAATTTACGGGACCTTCAAACAATCAAAGGGGTCAGAGTAAATTGATTGATCATTTGTTTGCCTTCTCCCGCATTCTTTCTTTGAATTGCTTTGATTTCCTGTCACCGCCTCTCGGTTTTGGGCTAGCCCGCCGTCCTGTCATTTCCTCAATTTCCACTTTAAAACGATCATTACCGATCACCCAGCCTTTGTTGGTGCCCTGCCTGATTTTAACAAGGGTATCCTCATCAATATCACGCCGGAAAAGCTTCTTATAAGCATTCTGCCGTTCTTTCGCTTCCTTGCCAAGTGCCATATAAAGCGGATGAGGCCTAATCAGTTTGATATTCTTGCCAAGGGCATTGCCCTGATAACTGGACCACGGGTAATCCCTAGGGTGTGATACCATATTGGCCCGCACAGGGTTAAGCTCTATATAACGGCTGACGGCCAGAAGGTAACCCTCCCCATCAACAAGGGTTGATCGATACCGCCCCTCCCATAAAGTTCCCGATCTCCTGTAAGTGCTGTTAACATAACGCACATAATATCGGCCAAGGGATTGCATCAAGCGGCTGATACCTCTCTCATCCGATGGGGTCATCAATAAATGAACATGATTGGTCATCAGAACAAATGCATGAACAGATACACTATACTTCCGGGCATACTCATGAAGTTTATCAAGATAAACGGCATAATCATCATCGGCAAAAAAGCTGGCCTGTCGATTGTTACCCCGCTGAATAACATGTTGCGGGACATCAGGAAGGTTAAGACGGTTTAAACGGGCCATAAGGACTGTTTCAAAATAAATGAATTATAATCACAGGATACTATCACACTTCAAAAATTAAATCAATTTACTCTGACCCCTTTGATTTGACCCCTTTGATTGAAGTCGACCTCGTTTTGATTAAAATGATTATTTTCAACCAAACTGATTTTATACTGTTCACCAATTGCGACCCAGTTAAGAGTATCATCGCTCGTAGCATTGCTTCCATAGTATGTTCTTAGGTTAGACATATTGCCCCCAATTCATGTATTAATTTGTGTATAACGTCTTATGGTAATTAATGTTTTCGTATTCCACATCTCTATCTTTTGATCCTTTGCGCCCGATGTAACAAACTTCTTCAACTTCCTTTTGGCCATCAATATGCAATATAACCGCAGCATCTGGTCTCTTGTAACGGACATAAAGGTAAAGTTGGCCTTTAAATAATGTTATGTTTGTTTCAAGTATGTTAATTACAAATTCAAAATCCTTATCATTGAGACCTTCTCCCGGCTTATTCGTTTTAGTCCAATCGGGATATTTATTTGTTATCTGTTCATGTAATTTGCTTATACGCTTAAATTCACTCTCATCCAGAAAAAAGCCCGATTGGTAAAGGTACTTTCTTCGATCAAGCACTTGCTCTTCTATACTAAAATCACAGATTGAGCATAACTTCTTCAACTCCCCCGTGTCGTATGCCTCGGCTTCATTTTCATTCAATGTTGATATCCAACGTTCAAAGCTCTTAATTTGATATTCAGTGGCATTAATACCGTTATAGTAAGTAAGAACTTCTCTTATAAATAAGTCATCATTGATTCCCAATCCCGGACGGTCTCTCCACAAAGCTCTTCGTATATGTTCAAACTCTGGCTCAGTGCCTCGATAGTCTTGTGAATAGGAGCTTCGAAGAATATGTCCGGGAGGAGTCGAACTAGAATAAGGATATTCCACATCAGTATATCTAATTAAAAGATTTGCTTGACCATCATTGTATATCGGCGCATATGTCCATTCCAATTTATCGATCCAAGGTTGCTGCACCATACCGTAGGTTGGGGGACTATCATCGTAGGACATCCCACTTGTCCACTGAACAAAGCGGCCACTTTTGTAGTATTCATCCATTCTGCCAGGAGCATACTCTTCATAGTCAGCTAGAAGAGTATTACAAAGCTGCTCTCTCTCTGGCTGGACATAACCAAGTTCATAACGCTCTGTAGAAGGGTATTCTGCCTGTGGTTCCACATCCTGCCCGTTTGCCACAAGCCCGGAAAGCAGAAAAGAACCCGCCAAAAGTGATGCTTTGCCTATTTTCGTCATGCGCATTTCTTATAACTCCACACCAAGGGACATATTCCTGTAATGTGCCGCTTTTCTTTCGTTTTTTTCAACCCCAATCCCTTCATCATAAATGCGCGCTAAAAGCTTCTGTGCTCCGATATGTCCGGGCATTCCTTTTTGTTCAGGCAATCGCATCACCGTACCATAAGACTGACCGCCAACCGGCGGCATATAGACCATATTATCACTTTCAATCGGTTCCGCCGCCATTTCAAGCCATTTAATAGCGGTATCCACATCACCCGCTTCATATGCGGCAAGACCAAGTTCATATTGTTTGTGCTTATTTCCCTGCGATGCAAGGCATTCATCATATTCAGCTGTCCCTGTGAGCGTGCTGCAATCCGTCAGGGAGTATGCGCAACCAAAGAGGGGATAAATCCCCCCTAATATGGAGCAAGCGACAATCAGAAACCGGGCTCCGTTATTCATTCAGCTTCACCTGCCCCTGCTTTCTTTTGAGATTTACCACCAAGTTCAACAACCTTGCGTTCGCCAGTTTTGGGGTCGGTATGGTGGAATTTGAATTTTTTGTCCTTGAATGGTCCGTTCATCAGGTCCGCAAGCATTTTATCAGCCATTTTATTGTCCGGCGTATGAAACGGCGCGATCAGGTCCACCAGCCACAGACTGCCACCCGGATCGCTCACTGCGCCTTTTTTCGGGTCAAGTTTCATATTGATGGCCCACTCATCGGGGCGGAGGCGGCCACCGGATTTTATTTTTTCTTCTGCCTCGTCACTTAAATACGCCCAAAGCGCCACACCAAGCGGCTGTGCCCCATTTCTGAAAATCCGATATTGTTCAAGAAGAAGCGCCGGCATCACCATCCATTCCAGATCACCAAGGGCAAAATGCCTGTGCCCCTTGCTCTGGGTCATCAGCCAGACAATCTCCCCAAGCATGTTACCCATTGTCTTGTTCTGATTGGGATCAGCGGCCTTGCTTTCTGCAAGTGTCGTTTCAGGCGATATTTCATTGAAAACGGATTGTGCGTCAATAAAGCTCATAATGCCCCCTAGTTTGCAATAATACCCTATCAGACAAATCGGGCACCTTCAATCTGTTTGAGATTAAGTAAACCAATCTACTCTGACCCCATTGATTAGTTAAGATCTAATGTAACTAATTCAGACATATTGCCCCCTTTTTTTGTGCTGTCATTTTAACTATTGAAATTTTCTCAAACTCGTAGGTTCATAAACGAGATCAATAACTCTGTGTGTGGATCATAAAACCATAATCTTTGTGCCCGCCTTCTGTCTTTACTGACCAAGATTTCTCTATAGTTTTTTAGGTCAAAAACATAGTTACCAGCTTTGAATTTACTGAACGGACCATCAATGATTCTGGCACCCTTATCGTAATTACCTTCAGAAAATTTTGGCATTCTAAACCGAGCAAGAGAAAGGGATAATTCTCTAACATCCCAAACGCCCTCCACATCTAATGCGGGGTGAACTCCATAAACAAAATACTTATGATCCAACCCGCAGGCCGTACCTTTCTTGGGAAATGATTCCCTATTTTCGTTTTCTTGATAGAAACAATCCAACTCGGGGTAAATCGCCGGATCAATTGGCGTTGGAATTTTTATTTCAGACAATATCGATGCCAAAAATTTATTTTTACCCCAATCTTCTTTTGTAAGCGCCAAGGCAGAGTATGTAATTAACCCACTGTTTCGGCTTATCACATCAAGTCTTTCATTATAAATCGAAGCAATTGGACGAGAGGACTTTAAATTGCAATAACTAATCGTAATTTTATTTATCTTAAACTCATCAATCACCGTATTTTCTGGAAACCCTGCAAGCGCCCAATGATAATAACGATAAAAGCGCTCTATACGATCAGGATCAGAAAGATCATCAACGAATAATACATTTGCATATGAGGCTTCGTTACGAACTTCACTTTCCCATCTTACACCTGCTCCACGAAACTTACTTGGTTTAGCCGTCCAGTCTAGAACCCTAGGAATCTCACTCTCACGTACGCACTGTGATCCATTTAATTCACGAGGATTACCATTAAACTCTATCCTGAATCCCCAATTATCTTCCGATACATAGTCAACAGCATTTCTTCCATCAAGCCAAAGGCCATAAATATCCTTGACGCCATTGCCTGTATTCCGTTCAAAAAAAACACACCGTTTTAACAATTCTACTTGCTTAACCTCGCCCCTAACTTCGAAGTCAACAACAATTCTCGAATAGCCTGAGCCAACTTGCGAATTACCCATATGGATCATCTGCTGCGCATAGGGGATCGAGGGACAGAAGACCATTTTCCAAAAAATTAACCCTATAAATACGCGGATCAGATTCATTATTTTCCACCAAGCTCCATGATTTTGCGTTCACGGGTTTTCGGATCGGTATGGTGGAATTTGAATTTTTTGCCCTTGAATGGCCCCTGTATCAAGTCGGCGAGCATTTTATCGGCCATTTTATTACCCACCTTTTTTGCTGTGGATGGTGTGGTGGCAGTCTTCGTTTCTGCCGGTGCCGTATCAGGCGGTATTTCTTTGAAAACGGATTGTGCGTAAATAAAGCTCATAATGCCCCCCGCGTTTGTTATCATATTCTATCAGACAAATCGGGCACCTTCAATCTGTTTGCTATATATTCAAAGCTGAATATACAAAACACGATAATTGCAGTTTTCCCCAATTGGTCTGGTCCTGATTTGAAATGTCATCCCAATTTGCATTTTTCCGCCGGTTCAACTTATGCAAAAATGCATACTATATCCTTGCGATAATCGTGTACGGGTGTTAGTTTCCCGCAATTAATTTCGCATAAAATTTAAAAAGAGCATTTCGATATGTCAGTTGATAAAAAAACGGTCGAAAAGATCGCAAATTTGGCACGCATTGAGGTTTCCGAAGGTGAATTGGAATCGACTGTGGGTGAACTAAACAATATTCTTGATTGGGTGGAACAATTAGCGGAGGTCGACACAGATGGTGTTGAGGCAATGACAAGTGTTGTTGATGTATCGCTCCCCCGCCGCGAAGACAAGGTAACGGACGGTGGATACCGTGATCTTATCCTTAAAAATGCGCCGCAGGCCGAGCACGGCTTTTTTGCCGTGCCCAAAGTGATCGAGTAGGGGGGCATCATGACTGAACTGACCAAAATGACTTTATCCGCGGCACGCGATGCACTACATGGTGGTGACATATCTGCACGGGAACTTACTGAAGCGCATTTGAGCGCCATTGATGACGCAAAGGAACTCAACAGTTATATTCTCACGACCGCGGATAAAGCCCGCGAAATGGCGGATCAGGCTGATGAAATGATCAGGAGCGGCAACGCAAAAGGCATGACCGGCATCCCGATTGGCATCAAGGACCTATACTGTACCCGTGGTATCCACAGCCAGACAGCAAGCCATATTCTGGACGGTTTTAAACCGGAATATGAAAGCACCGTAACTCAAAATCTTTGGGATGATGGTGCCGTTATGCTTGGCAAAACCAACATGGATGAATTTGCCATGGGGTCGTCAAACGAAAACAGCTATTACGGGCCTGTAAAAAACCCCTGGCGGGCGAAGGGGTCTGATAAGGACACTGTCCCCGGTGGATCATCGGGCGGTTCCGCGGCGGCCGTTGCGGCTGATATTTCAATCGCGACAACGGGCACCGATACCGGCGGTTCGATCCGCCAGCCGGCTTCTTTTTCGGGGCTTGTCGGTTTGAAACCCACTTATGGGCGTTGTTCGCGCTTTGGAATGATTGCGTTTGCATCATCGCTTGACCAGGCCGGGCCACTGACAAAAACCGTGCGGGACGCAGCGATCATGATGGAAAGTATGGCCGGGCACGATCCGAAGGACTCGACATCAATCAATACCCCCGTTCCAAATTATGAAGCCGCGCTTAACGGCGATATCCGTGGGCTAAAGGTTGGTGTGCCAAAAGAATATCGTGTTGACGGTATGCCGGATGAGATCGAGAAGCTCTGGCAGAACGGCATTGACTGGATGAAAGACGCGGGCGCGGAAATTGTTGATATCAGCCTTCCACATACCAAATATGCGCTTCCCACTTACTATATCGTTGCGCCGGCCGAATGTTCATCGAACCTTGCCCGTTATGACGGCGTTAAATACGGCCTTCGTGTAAATGGTGACAGCCTTGATGATATGTATAAAAAAACCCGCGCCGCCGGTTTTGGTGATGAAGTAAAACGCCGTATCCTCATTGGAACCTATGTTTTATCCGCAGGCTATTATGATGCCTATTATCTAAAAGCGCAGAAGGTTCGTACCCTGATCGCCAATGATTTTAAAGCCGCCTATGAAAAATGCGATGTGATCCTGACACCAACGGCCCCAAGCGCGGCCTTTAATCTTGGGGAAAAAGTGGATGACCCACTGGCCATGTATTTGAATGATGTCTTTACCGTGCCGGCTTCGCTCGCGGGTCTGCCGGGTATATCCGTACCAGCCGGTCTCAGCAGCGAAGGACTGCCCCTTGGTCTTCAGCTCCTTGGCAAAGCGTTCGGTGAAGAACAGCTTTTGAATGTTGCGGATGTGCTTGAAAGAGCCGCCGACTTTAAGGAAAAACCATCCAAATGGTGGGGAGAGGTATAATGAGTAAACTATATCCGGGTGCCACAGGGGATTGGGAAGCGGTCATTGGCCTTGAAATTCACGCGCAGGTTATTTCTGAATCGAAACTATTTTCCGGCGCCGCTACCAAATTCGGCGCGGAACCGAATACACAGGTCAGCTTCGTTTGTTCGGCACAGCCCGGCATGCTTCCTGTCATCAACGAAGAATGTGTTCGTCAGGCAGTCCGTACGGGGCTTGCAATGGGATGCAAAATCAATCTTAGAAGTATATTTGACCGGAAAAATTATTTTTATGCTGACCTTCCGCAAGGATATCAAATATCACAATTCAAAGACCCGATTGTTGGCGAAGGCCACGTGACCGTTGAACTTGAGGATGGCTCCACCAAGGATATTGGTGTTGAACGTCTTCATTTGGAACAGGATGCGGGTAAATCAATGCATGACCAGCATCCAACCATGACATATGTGGACCTGAACCGGTCAGGGGTCGCGTTGATGGAAATCGTTTCAAAACCCGATATGCGAACACCGGAGGAAGCAGCGGCCTATTTCAAGAAAATCCGTTCCATTGTGCGCTACGCAGGGACCTGTGACGGTAATATGGAGCAGGGATCGATGCGGGCGGATGTGAATGTGTCTGTGCGTCGTCCCGGTGAGGAGCTGGGAACAAGAACAGAAACAAAGAATGTCAATTCAATCCGCTATGTCACACAGGTTGTGGAAAGCGAAATTCGCAGGCAGATCGATCTGATCGAAGATGGCGGCACCGTCGACCAGGAAACGCGCCTGTTTGAGGTTGCAACGGGAACGACAAGAACCATGCGGTCAAAGGAAGAAGCGCATGACTATCGTTATTTCCCGGACCCGGATCTTCTGCCACTTGAATTCAGCCAGGAATATGTAGACAAACTGGCCGAAGGAATGCCGGAACTGGCCGATGCGAAAAAAGAACGTTTCATCAAAGACCTGCATATTACGCCATATAATGCGGGTGTGCTTGTCGCGGAAAAGGAAAACGCCGATTACTTTGAAACGCTGCTCGCGGAAACCGTCAGTAAAACTGGCAAACCGGTGTCGGAACTTGGCACGCTTGTCTCCAACTGGATCACAAGTGATCTTTTCGGGGCACTTAAAAAGCTTGGCAAAACCATCGGTGAAAGCCCGGTTTCCGTTGAACATGCGGCGGAGCTTATCGGCCTTCAGGTTGACGGAACGATATCCGGACGTATCGCAAGGGATGTTTTTGACATCATGCTGGAAACGGGACAATCACCCGAAGCAATTGTCGAGGAAAAAGGACTTAAGCAGGTTTCTGATACCGGCGAAATTGAAGCAATGATCGATGAAATTCTGGCCGCCAACGCCGATAAGGTGGAAGAATACCGTGCCGGTAAGGATAAGTTGTTCGGGTTTTTTGTCGGACAGGTTATGAAGAAAACCCAGGGGAAAGCCAACCCGCAGGTAGTGAACCAGCTGCTTCGTCCCAAACTTGACGGTTAATGAACAGCATATGATAATTATCACAAAGCCGAAGGATGAAACCTTCGGCTTTTTTGTGCAAAATGGTCTGTTTGTACCCACCCAGCGTTCTTATGTTTAATAGGTATGGTTTAAATTTACTTACCGATAGTAAAAATGTGATTCTATTTTGGTAAGTGAATCCCAAGAAAAATACTGTAAATCATTAAAAATTAACCTTTGATCGATTTGTTAACCTTTAAAAGTTAACTTAAAATAATCTTATTAATCAATAACTTATCAAAAAAAAATCACCGTTAACCATTTATTTAAAGTTCTAATACAACTTTGTTAATCATAAGACGCAAAAATGTCGTCGGATGCAAAATATAGTTAATAAAAATATAGGTTATGCAGGAGAGAATGTTATGGGAGCAGTAGACACAAATTATATTGAGGATCGTTTGAGAGCAGCGGAAAGCGGTAAAGCAGAAGCTTTATACGATCTTGGACTTTTATATTCAATCGGACACGGTGTGGAACAAAATAATGTAGAAGCACATAAATGGTTTAATTTAGCGGCGATGAGGGGGATGCTTAGTGCACAAATCGACCGCGCGGAAGTCGCCGACGGGATGTCAAATGGCGAGATTTCCGAAGCACAGCGCAAAGCACGCGAATGGATGACAACACACTAATAAAAAATAAAATCATATTGTAGTACGCGCGGGTAATTTTGCGCAAATAATCCTGTAGTGAAGTAAATTTAACTGTTAAAGGGTATGGAATTTTTCCGTACCCTTTTTTTTTGTTCTTTTCGGAATTTAATTGGAAAATGCTTTGACAAGCGCCGTCAACACAACTAAAAACGGCGGCGGAGAGGTGCCAGAGTGGTCGAATGGGGCTCCCTGCTAAGGAGTTGTACCTTCACGGGTACCGAGGGTTCGAATCCCTTCCTCTCCGCCATTAACAAAGAACCGGGCCGTGTGTCCGGTTCTTTGTTAATGGCGATAGTCTGGCTCGAACCCGAGCAGAGGGTTCGGTGAGGTGTTTTACACCGAACGACGTTAAGCGAAGCGCAACGGTCCGCAGGACGAGTGCAGCGAGCAATCCCTTCCTCTCCGCCATTTTTTGGCCACTAATTTCTATAACTGGTTGAAATTATTAGATAATTTTATTTCATATCCGCCAAATAATTCGGCTTGCTACGGTTTTCTACAGTTTTTGCAATGATTTTTGCTACAGTTTTTGAAATTGAGAAAATTTTAATCTGTTGAAAATATGGCTGTTTCACGAATGAAAAATTTGAATGGCGGGCCCTATATCCGACATTTCTAATGGGCTAGAGCTAGTTCGATCCAATTTAACGTTACTGGAGTAATTCAGGTTATCAGATAATGCTGTTCACCAAATACCAGACCAATTCCCTTAAGCAATACACCTATGACAATCAACCATCTGACGGATGTGTGAACAAATAGTAATAACATAGGACCACACATTGCATATGTAATCAGAATATCACCCGGCCACAATAAATAAGCATGTGCAATCCCTAAAATAAGTAAAACCACCTTGCGGCGTAGAAAATAGCCGTCAAATGTACCGGGTTTTTTATCACTTCCCATTTAGAAGGGATGCGATTACGTCTTCAAGTAAGCCGTATCGGCAAAGAAAAACGGGAACGTAGCTTCTACGATACCACACGCGCTGGAAGTAAGGCTGGTTTCAAACTGACAAACCGAGAACGCGGCACTTTTGTGTCGCTAATCCTTAGCGGGCAGTTCTGATTATATTTTAATCTTTTGTATACTTGACTTAAATATCTGCCCGGCATATAAACATAAAATAACTTTAATGGTATGTTATAACATACCAATTAAATACAATCTATGACACGAGCATTATAGATAAAGCTGAATGATAACTGGAGATAAAACCATGACCAACACAAACTCTGCTCCGTCTATAAACCGTTGGGATCGGGTTGGAATTATATTATCTACTACCTGTATAATACATTGCCTGTTAACTCCAATAGCCATTATTGCCATTCCAACCTTGGCGAACCTTGGGGCAAGTGAGGAATTGGTTCATTTATTATTTGCAATTTTTGCTATCCCTGTTGCTGCCATTTCCTTGTGGCATGGTTACAGGCAACATGGGGGCAGACAACCTATCTTTTATGCGATTTCCGGGATCTCATTATTATGGATTGCAATGGAGTTGCATGAACCACATTGGATGGAAAGCATTGTAACAGGAATTGGCGGAATACTGATTATTACTGCACATCTTCTAAATCATCGGTTAAAACGCCACTGTTGAAAGATAGTCTGCAATGTCCATGAATCTGGATAATCAATCCCCACTGCTGCTAGTAACTGACCTTAGCCATAAATATGGCAGCAAACAGGTCTTATCCATAAATAGATGGGCATTAATACCACATGAGCATCAATTGCTCCTCGGGCCATCCGGAAGTGGGAAAACTACTTTACTCGGAATTTTATCGGGTCTGTTGCGTCCAACCAAGGGTGCTGTCACAGCTATAAATACAGCACTTACAGACCTATCAATCAGCGATTTGTCATCTTTCAGAGCCCGGAATTTTGGGTTTGTGTTTCAGGACCATCATCTGGTCTCCAGTCTAACAGTTAGCCAAAATTTGACACTGTCTCGACACCTAGCTGATTTACCAGAAGACCCGGAATGGTCGGACTATCTTCTCAACCATCTTGGATTAAGGGAATACAAAAATACAAAACCTGATCGATTAAGTCACGGCGAAGCTCAACGCGCCGCTATTGCACGGGCCGCTATTACCCGCCCCCCATTGTTGCTGGCGGATGAGCCCACATCATCACTCGATGATGACAATGCTATTCTGGTTATGGAGCTACTTAAAACCCTGAGTGAAGAAGCGGGCTCAACGATGCTGGTAGCGAGCCACGACTCCCGTGTTAAACCGTTTTTCTCCAAATCGTTAATACTGGATAAACCGCAGGAGGTCTCACAATGAAGCGGTACAAGCTAAAATTAATATGGGCGAATATTGTCGCACGACAACTGCCAACCGCCCTGACGATTGCCACGCTGGCAGCGGCTGTTTCATTAATATCCATTATGATACAATTTTCAAACCATACCAGCGAACGACTGTCACGAGACTTGGCCGGAGTTGACCTTGTGGTCGGGGCCAAAGGCAGTCCATTGCAACTCATTTTATCAAGCCTTCTTCATATCGATATTCCAACCGGCAACATTCCACTTTCAGAAGCACAGACCATAATGCATGATCCACTCAGTAAAACAGCCGTACCACTAGCGTTGGGTGATAGTTTTCGTGGGTTTCGTATCGTTGGTACGAACACCGACTTTCTAGATTTGTATCATACGACGCTTGAAAAGGGTGGGGTATGGACAAAACCGCAGCAGGTAGTCGTTGGGGCAGAAGTTTCCAGACAACTTAATATGCAAATCGGACAAAAATTCGTTGGCGCGCATGGTCTCTCATACAGTGATGCTGACCTCGCCACCCATGACCATGCAGCTTACGAAGTTGTTGGTGTGCTCGGGCCACAAGCCAGCATTGTTGACCGGTTGATCCTCACCTCTATTGATAGTGTGTGGCATGCCCATGATGAGCAAGTTTCGGATGACACAGAACACAGTCATGAAACGGTAAATAATCATTAAGAAAATCATCACCATGTACATGAGCACGGCCATGAGCAGGGCGCAGAAACCCTTTCCAATCTAAAAACGATGGATGCTACAGGTAAAGAGGTGACTGCTTTATTAGTACAGTACACATCACCAGTGGCAGCGGTAAGGATGCCACGAGCGATTAATGAACGGATAGGACTTCAGGCAGCTTCACCAGCCCTTGAGATTACCAGACTTTATAATATATCATCCGGCCTGACGGATGCAGGAAAATTACTGGCAATCATCATGACAATCATCGGGGGTTTAAGCATTTTTGTTGCGTTCAGCAATGCAGCGGTGAGCAAAATGTATGATATCGCACTACTACGAGCGATGGGTGCAAAACCACGCGATGTTTTCAAACAACAGCTATATGAAGGGATACTCATTGCCTCACTCAGTGGAGTTTTAGGAGTTGGTATAGCACACTTAGTAATATCTGTGTCAGCAGCAGTATATGATCCGCTGGCCGTTTTTGGTCTAACCGGTACTGCTTTTTATTTACAGGAAATTTACCTGTTAATCGGGACTGTTATTGTGGGCATACTCGCGGCTACTTGGCCAGCAATTGGCAGCTATAAAGTTGATCCAATGTTGCTTCTTAAAGGAGGGCGTTGATATGCGTATTACCTTTTTATCACTTATCTTGATCATAAATATGATGTCAGCTGCAATGACTATAGAACTGAGACCACTAGAACAAGAGCAGCTTGACCTGGAAGATGAATGGGGTCAGATATGGCGTCCAGCTCCTACACCACCGGGGGCTCTGGATTGGAATACACTGATCAATGTTAAAATTAAGAAAAAATCGGTTGGTGACCCCTATTACGATATTCCCA
>JAUIDN010000001.1 GCA_030428615.1 Alphaproteobacteria bacterium
ACGTGCCCAGCGAAGCGAAAGCAACACCGGTGGCGGATCTGTTTTCTGTTGAAAAGCCAAGTTGCTGTGCCCAGTCCGTTGTGCCAGTGGTTCCATCAATTTTTAAAACAAAATCGTCTTTACCGCCCTGCAGTGTTTCACCGTCTAGGCTGCCTTGAGTGGTGCCAGCAAGATATATTTTACCGCCCGATACGGCTATTGAACCGCTTAAGTCATTGTTCGCGCTGCCAATAAATTTTGTCCAGTCTGCACTGGCAGTTCCCCCCGCATCATCAAGGGCGAGAACAAAACTATCAAAGCCGCCAACAGGCGAGCTAATTTCAGTGCCACCACCGGTCAGGCTGTTGTTACTGCTTCCCGACACATAAATCCGACTACCGTCTACAATCACCTTGCCAACTTCACCGCCATACCCCAAATCACCAAAATCATACGACCAAAGGCTTGATGACAAATCATCCTTATCCAGTTTCTGTAATTTAAAATTACCATCCTCATGGGTTGCAACGATAATATTTCCGTCAGCGGCAATCGCAACACTCCTGCCAAAATCTTCTAATGACGCACCAATTTCGACGTAATCTTCTTTGCTGCCATCATAGCCATCAAGCTTGATCACATAGGCATTGTCGCTACCCGGAACGTCAACTGTCACCTGATTTGTATTCTGCTGTCCCGTAACATAGACGTTACCATCGGCATCTGTTGTCACTGAGGCTGCACCATCAGTGCCATAAGTGTCGTTTAAATAAAGCCATTGCTGTGTTCCGACATTGTTATATTTGGCAACGAAGCTATCCTGCCCGCTAAATACACTATCACTGGTAGCCAGCGGGTCATTGCTTTTGCCTTTGGATAACCGATCCGCCCTCCCGGCGATAATAACATTGTCGTCGTTGTCTATTGTAATGGCAAAACTTTCCCCGTCACCCTGACTGCCAATCAGGCGGCTCCACAATAATTTACCGGTCGCATCATATTTGTTTAGAAATGCATCACCACTTTCCGATGTGTTCAAAGAATTAGCGAAACGTCCATCGGTGGTCCCAACCGTATATACATTGCCCAGACTATCTGTGGCGATTGCATTTGTTTTCGTTTCTGCTGCGTGCCTTAGCGGGTCTTCTGCTGCTGCACTGGCCTTATTTTCCGGTTCAAGAAGCGCCTCGCTTTCATTGCCAAATATCACTTTGTGAAATTCCTGAGAAGCTTCTATATTGTCAAGGTCCGAAAGTTTCGTGATATACGACGTGCTCGGTGTTTCTTTATCAACAACTTTCGTGTCAAACTCGACACGGTCGGAAATCCCGGTTACATAAAGAGCCGGTTGCGTATCGGGGGCAGAAAATGTCAAAGTTTCAGAAAAATCTGTTTTGATCCGAAATGCGTATTTGTCATTCTCAGTTTCTTCAGCGAAGAAACGGGTGTTAAAAAGTGGCACTTCCTCGCCATCATTATTCGTTGTTTTTACCGCCTTGATTTTTTCATTTATGATAGCAAGGAGATTTTCAAGTGTTCGGCTCGCACTATCCGTCGGAATGGTGATGTTGAAATCTTCCGTGGTTTCCGTTGTGATACCGTTGTTTGTCGTTTTGCGCGAAATTGTGATGGTAAAAGTCTCTCCACCTGAAAACCCGGTCAGGGGTTCGTCTTTTTCGCCTTCATGAATGACCGGGCCAATATAGTCATATTCCCTTTTACCCAGTCCGGCTTTTGCCGTTACGCCATTCTTTTTCTCACCGAAAAGAAGGGTGAGTTTGTCAAAATCCTCTTTATTGATGAAATCTTTTACCTGCGAGAAGCCGAGCTGGAAAAGTTCTTCAAGACCTTCACGCCTGCTATCTGAAGTCCGCGGATCACCGGAATATTCGGCAATGGTTTTTAAATCCTTCAACGCGTTATAGAGTACAAACAATCCTTTGCTATCAATGTCGAGGTCAGAATTTCGCACCAAAGGATCACGCCGATCAATAAAATCTCCCTTATTCTGGATAGTTTCAAAATCTTTTTCGAGAAGCTTGTAAAGCGCATTGGCGGAGCCACCGTCCGCGAGACGTTCCTGCTCAATCAGATTATCCTGATCCCATGGGGTAGGGGCTTTACTGTTACTTGAACTCAATGATACATTTGAAGGCACCGACGGAAGAGTTCGCAGGGAAGCGGTTTGTTGCTTGGCCGTGTAGTAGGAACCAAGCAGATCCGCCCCAAAATTTACAATCTGAAATGTGCTTTCGTCTGACATGTCATACCCCTTGAATATATTCTATAAATAATAAGCAATATCCATGCCAGTTTATGAACACCGCTGAAAACATGATTTATTCTCATAAAACAACGGATTACAGGGCTTAAAATTAAGGTATATCCATTCAAATCCAGTTTTACAGGGTAACAAATGCCTGCTATTGTGCGCGGGTAAGCAATATGTGCACTAAAAGGCCTCAGAAATGGAAGTTTTCGAAAGTAAACCCCCGTCATATTCAGAAGACGAATTAAGCAATATCGCCAGTAAGTACTATGGAAAAACCGGCAAACTGAAAATGCTGGTCAGCGAACGCGATCAGAATGCGCGGATAAGCAGTGATGATGGAGAGTATGTTTTGAAAGTCGCCAACGAGGCCGAGGATAATGGTTTTCTCGAATTTCAAAATGCTGTGCTTAATCACATTGCCGGTGTGGACCCGACACTTTCGGTACCGAAGGTCATCAGCGGCAAAAACGATACTCAGATATTTACCCACAACAAAAACAATATTCGTCTGATCACTTATTTACGAGGTGACATATTCGGTGACGCCGATAAGAATGAAGCTGTATATGGTGACCTTGGCCGTTTCATGGGGCGCTTTTCGAAAGCGATGCAAGGTTTTGGTCATGTAAAAGCGCACCAGCCAGATTTCCTGTGGAACCTTGATAATGCACTATTTTGCAAACAATATATTGACGATATTGGAAATGATGCTGATAAAGATCTGATCAGATTTTATTTCGATCGCTACGAACGTAAAGTCGCCCCCAAGTTAAAAGAAATGCGCTCTGCTGTAATTCATTCCGACGCCAACACATATAATCTAGTGGTTCAAGGTGACCAAATAAGTGGACTTATCGATTTTGGTGATATGCTTTTCGCCAGACAGGTAAATGAGTTGGCCATAACCCTTGGATATGCGATCCTTGGCGTGGAAGACCTTTATATGGTCTCAAACGCGCTAATAAAGGGGTATGTCGCTGAATTCAAACTCGAGGAAGAAGAACTGGAAGTTCTTTTTGATCTCGCCGCAATGCGCCTTGTTATGAGTGTCTGCATTTCCTCAAACCGCGTGACAAAAGCCAGCGACGAAAAACACAGAGAATACCTGTTAATCACAAGGGAACCTGCGTTAAAAGCCTTGCGGCGGATGAAAGCACTTAATCTTTCCTTTTTGGCGACTTTTGCCCGTAAAGCCGGGGGATATGACGCTGTTAGAGACCTTAGCGCGTTAAAATCATCACTTGCGGGTATTAATGCTGCAAATCTGTTTGATTTTGATCTTCATAGTGAGCCACGAGTGCTTTTTGACAATAGTAAAGGCGCGCAGGGAACAGAATTTATCTGTGAACCTGAAAAACATTCTGCCTGGGTGAAAGATTTACTGGATAAAAACAATGCCCGCTACGGCATCGGAAATTATGGCGAGAACAGGACTTCATTCATCATCGAAGGTATTGAAGGGGTTGGCAGCCCCGAACCGCGCACAACCCATCTGGCAATCGATTTCTGGTTACGATCACCGGAAAAAATATATGCCCCACTGGACGGCACCGTTCACAGCATTGCCAGTAATGACCATCCGTTTGATTATGGAACTGTTCTTATTTTAAAGCATAAAATTGGCGATGGGCCCGAATTTTATACGCTTTACGGGCATTTATCGTCTGATAGTCACGAGCTTGTTCAAAAAGGGGATGTTGTCAAAGCTGGTGATCATATAGCGAATCTCGGCGAAATTCACGAGAATGGCGGCTGGACGCCGCATTTACATTTCCAGATCATTGCCGATTTGATTGATCAGAATGATGGCAATTTCACAGGTATTTGTCCCCCGGCCGTATGGGATGTATGGCGCGATATCTGTCCTGACCCGAATCTGATCTTGAACTTTATACCTGAAAGCTTTGAACATAATAGCGTTACTGTTGATGATATGATGAATGTCCGGCGCAAGGTGCTTGCTCCATCGCTCAGCGTTGCTTATAAAAAACACCTGCATATTGTCCGTGGGAAGGGGGCTTATCTTTACGACAGCACCGGCCAGGCATTTCTTGATTGCGTCAATAATATAACCCATGTCGGTCATTGTAACCCACATGTGGTGGATGCGCTAAGCGCTCAGGCCGCGATATTAAATACAAACTCCAGATATCTTTATGACGGTATTAATAAACTAGCCACAAGAATTACCGAAAGTATGCCGGACCCGCTGTCGGTGATGTTCTTCACCAATTCAGGTTCGGAGGCAAATGAACTGGCGTTGAGGCTTGCGCGCCATTATACGGGGCGCAAAACCACAATCGCAGTGGATTGGGGATATCACGGCAACACAAATGCGACAGTGGCGATCAGCGCTTATAAGTTTAACCGAAAGGGCGGCAATGGCTGCCCGCCCGAAACCCGCATTGCTGAATTTCCGGACCCCTATCAGGGTCGATTTAACGATTATTCTGAACAAAGCGGTAATGCCTACGCCGCTGATGTGGACATGCAAATTTCTGATCTCGTCGAAAAAACCGGGCAGGGGCCCGCAGCATTTATCGCTGAAAGCATTGCTGGCGTCGGCGGGCAAGTCGTTTACCCGGATGGTTATCTTAAGGCAGCATATGAAAAAATTCGTGCCGCTGGCGGATTATGTATCGCGGATGAAGTTCAAACCGGACTTGGCCGCGTTGGCCAGCACATGTGGGCCTATCAGCTTCAGGATGTTGTGCCGGATATCGTTACCTTTGGCAAACCGTTTGGAAATGGTCACCCAATGGCTGCGGTGGTAACGACCCGCGAAATAGCCGATAAGTTTGCCAACGGCATGGAATATTTTAACAGCTTCGGTGGAAATCCGGTTTCCTGCGCCGTTGGCATGGCGGTCCTTGATGTTGTTGAAGGTGAAGGCTTACAGCAAAAAGCTCTTGAGACCGGAACTTTTATTATCGATGGAATGAGCGATATGATGGATAGATATCCGTTAATCGGACAAGTGCGCGGCAAGGGCATGTTCTTTGGCGCTGAACTGGTAAAGGACAGGGATACAAAAGAGCGCGCAACAGAAGAGGCGGGTACAATTGTCCAATATCTGCGTGAAGATGCCGTTCTCTTTTCAACGGATGGCCCTTATGACAATGTACTCAAAGGAAAACCACCTCTGGTCTTCGGCATGCGTGAAGCGGAAATATTCCTGTCCAAGCTTGAAAAAGCGTTTAAGCGACTGTACCGGGAAGGTTTTTAAGAGCTTAAAGTATTTTCGTGTTTCAATGCGCTCATCGAAAAAACACAATAGAAGGTAATAGCAAAAGTCGCCTATTCGCGACTCTTGCGAATTTCAGTTTAAATGATGCAATTATTATTCAGCGAGTTTTAGATCGCCCGCCGCTTCTTTCCCACGACTCTCTACAACTTCGTAACTAACTTTTTGTCCATCGCTTAATCTGTCGATTCCAGCGGCTTCCACAGCAGAGATATGAACAAATACATCTTTCCCGCCTTCATCAGGTTCAATAAAGCCATACCCTTTACTTGGGTTAAACCACTTAACGGTTCCTGTAGCCATTTCTTACACTTCCTCAAAATATTGTTATAAATATCCACCAACTTATTGGTGAATGATGACTTTATTCATGCTTATAGTGATCGTGTGTTAGCCTCGGGCACTTTAAAAAGTGCATAAACGAAGGCTCGGAACCATCGTTTTCCTGAGCAATACCCTCACAAAAAGGTACATAAACTAAAAATCAAAAATTACCGTAAAGGCGTTTTTTTAAAAAAGCAATCCTTTATTTAACAAGCGCTTAAAGTCTTTCCTAATCTATATTCTCAAGTTTCCACATTTACAGGGGGAGTACATGAGTGTCTTTTATCGTGTCCATAATAAAGCTGGTGTGCGCACTTTCGATTGTCGGATGGTTTAAAATACGCGTACTCATCATTTCGTAATAACTTTCAATATCTGTCGCAATAATCGTTAGAAGGTAGTCATTTCCCCCAGACGTGGCAAAACATTCAAGAACATTTTCCTGTGCCTTAATATGGGTTTCAAACTCATTTCTGCTATCCGTTCTGTGACTATTGATACTGATGACGCAACTTGCACGCAATTTGAGCCCTATTTTCCGGGCGTCAAGTTCAACCCTACGCTTCAGGATTATCCCAGCGTCTTCAAGTTCTTTAACATGGCGCCAATATGATGAGCGCGACATGCCAACGCTCGCCGCCTGTTCCGCCTGAGCGTATGAAGGATTTTTCTGAAGCGCTTTCAGTATTTTTCTGTCTGTCTCTGAAACTTTCATAACATGTGTCCATTTTTTTAAAACATCATGAAACAAACGTCTCAATATTTGGTTAAATTCGATCACAATAATCATATTTACTTTGTCTGTTGAAAAAACATTGCTTCGAGAGAGCATTCTCAGGCCCTAAAACTTTCGCCTTTACAAGTCTCTAATCAGACATGGTTTTTCAAATGGGGATTTCTTTAGTTTTACTCCTTTTGTCCACATGAGCATATTTTTTGAAACATATGTCTCATTTTTTTAAAAAAAATGCTCAAAATAGGACAGATTTTCCATTTCAGGTGGTCATACTGATAAGCATAGTATTTTAGTTAGATCTTAAGTGATAATTAGTTTTTCGCCACTAAGGTCACAGTGTTTTTTTTAATTAGTTTAAGAGTAAGGGGAGATTTCCTATGAAACCATTTGATTATTCTACATTACCACCAATGAAAGACGGCTTGTTCGTAAATGAGCATATTAGACCCGAAGGTTTGGGCTTTGATTGGGTCCTGCCGCAGCAGCGTACATATACAGCAGAAGAACATAAAAGATGGGATTTTCTGTATAACCGCATGATGAAGGAAGTGCCTAATCGCGCATGCGATGAATTTATTTCCGGACTCAAGAAACTGGGACTTGATAAAGGTGGGGTACCAAGCCTTAAAGATGTAAATGAAAAGCTGGCTGAACTTACAGGCTGGACATTAGTTCCGGTACCGGCACTCATTCCAGATAACGTTCATTTTTATCATCTCGCGAATAAGCGTTTCCCAGTAGGCGATTTTATACGTAGTGAAGAGCAGCTTGATTATCTTGATCAGCCGGATGTATTTCATGACGTATTTGCACATGCCCCAATGCTCGCTGATCCGCATTTTTCAAAATTCCTTCAAAATTACGGCAAGGCCGGTTACGAAGCGATGAGACATAACCGTCTTCGTTCACTTGCCGCACTTTATATGCATACAGTGGAACTTGGTCTGATTAATACCGATAAAGGTCTACGCATCTATGGCGCAGCCATTCTTTCTTCTCACAGAGAAACAAAATTCGCGTTGGAAGGAAAGTCACCAAATCGCTTCCATATGGATTTTGAACGTATGCTTCGGACTGATTATGTACTTTCAGATGTTCAACAAAGTTATTTTGTTATCGATAGCTTTGAATCGCTTTTCGACCAAATGGCAACATTTCCATTTGTTGAAACTTATGCAAAAATTGAACCATCATATCAATTTGCGGCATCAGCAATTCTCGAAACAGATAAAGTGTACCATAAGGGCACTCAGGAATACTCCCTACGCGGGGGTCGTTTTTCAAACGCTGTTCCTGTTTAAAAATTGAAATGACTTTGGGCGGCAATCGACTGACATAGCCGCCCTTTGTTTACCCACTTGTTGCAATATTGATTAATTTTTGAAACAATTGTTTCAAAAAAGGTAATTGCATCCGTCATACAGAGCAAATATTTCACAATAATCGGATATAATGCCATGATTATTTGAACGAGATAAAACGATGAAGCCAATTGATTATACAGTAATGCCATGCTCATCCAGTGATGTGTTCGCGGCCAAGCTTCAGAAGCCAGCGGGCCTTGGCGACGATTGGCTGGAACCCACACAACGACATTATAATGTGGAAGAACATCGTGTTTGGGATCATTTATATAAGCGCCAGATGGATATTCTTAAGGGCAGGGCGTGCGATCAGTTTTTCAGCGGACTAAAGCAACTTGATTTCGATGCCGGCGGTGTACCGGATTTTAATAAGAGCAATGAAATCTTAAAGTCTATCACCGGATGGACAATTGTTCCCGTCCCGATGCTTATCCCTGATCACGTTTTCTTCTATCATTTGGCCAACCGCCGTTTTCCGACGGGCAATTTTATCAGGAAACCCGATCAGCTTGATTATATAGAAGAGCCGGATGTGTTTCATGATGCATTTGGACATGTACCCTTATTGACGGATCCGGCCTTTGCCCACTATATGGAAGCCTATGGCAAGGCGGGATGGAAGGCCATCCAATATAATCATCTTAAAGCTTTAAGTGCACTATATTGGTATACGGTTGAATTCGGCCTTATCAATTCAGAAGCAGGACTTCGTATATACGGCGCCGGGATATTATCTTCTGCGGAAGAAAGCGTCTTTGCACTGGAAGCTAAGTCACCTAATCGTATTCACCTGAATGTGGACCGTGTCATGCGCACGGATTATAAAATTGACGACCTTCAACAAAGTTATTTTGTGATAGACAGTTTTGAAGAACTTTTCAAACTAACTGAAGAACGCCCGTTCGATAATATTTATCAGAATATTGGCGCTTCTTTTCAATATGCACCATCCGCGACTTTAGACACCGATCACATATATACGCGTGGCACACAGGAATACGCATTACGTGGTGGGCATGCATCAGACGCTAATCCCGTATAGTAAGTAAAGGAAGTATCATGAGTAAAAAAACAGTAATCATTACCGGCGCCGATGGCAACCTTGGAACCGAAGCTATTAAGAAATTTATCGGGATGGGTGCCAATATTGTAGCCGCGTTTGGCGGTACGAAACCCATCGATACTGATGAAAGTGTGCATTCGATTGAAAATTGCGATCTGACCAATCCTGATCATGCAAAAGCCATCATGAGCACTACATGTTGCAAATTTTCAGAACCGGATATCTTGATTAACATCGCTGGCGGGTTCGTCTGGAAAGAAATTAAAGATACAACAGTCGACGATTTTGATGCTCAATTTAATCTAAATTTTAAAACCATGTATAATATGACCATGGCAGCACTTCCAAAGCTTGAAAAATCCGTTAATGCCAGAATAATCAATATTGGCGCCATGGGGGCTGTGCATGCAGGAACGGGGATGGCGGCTTATGCCATTTCTAAATCAGCCGTAATGCGTTTCACAGAGGCACTTGCCGCGGAAAGCGGAGATAACATGACCGTAAATGCCATATTGCCATCTATTATCGATACGGCACAAAACCGTTCTGACATGCCGGACGCTGATTTTTCAAAATGGGTCACAACAACTGAACTTGTTGACCTGATGGTTTTTTTATCGTCAGATGAAGCTTCTGGAATAAACGGCGCACTACTTCCTGCTGCCGGAAGGGTTTGAGGAAAATGTTTAAAAAAATGAAACTTGATGATCTACTGAATAAACTTGATGGCTGGCAAGCGGTTGAGGGCAGGGAGGCCATATTCAAAAGCTTTTCATTCGACGACTTTGAAGCGGCATTCGCCGCGATGAGTAAAATCGCCGAAAAAGCTGAACAAATGAATCATCATCCGGAATGGTTTAATGTCTATAACCGTTTGAATGTAACACTTGCCACGCACGACGCAAATGGCGTTACCAGTTATGATCTGGAACTTGCAAAATTTATCGATGAAACCTGCTGTTAATTCTGCTTTGGTGTTAGTTTGATAAGCTGACCATTTTCCCGGCTGTCCGTTACAATGTAAATTGCGCCGTCAGCACCTTGTTTTGCTGTTCGTGGTCGTTCACCAAAATGTTCAATCAATCGTTCCTCTGCAGTGACATGATTTCCCGATAGCACCAGTCTTGCCAGATGGCGCCCTTTAAGCGACGTCGCAAATGCATTTCCTTTCCAGGCAGGAAATAAATCACCCGTATAGAACATAATTGAAGACGGGGCGATATTCGGGTTCCAGAAATATAATGGTTGCTCGTATCCGGCCTTGGCGCTCAAACCTTCACCAATTGGTTGACCTTCATCACCATATTCCCGACCATATGTAATAATTGGCCACCCATAATTTGCGCCTGGTTTCATAACATTAACTTCATCACCCCCCTGAGGACCGTGTTCAATGGTCCAGATTTCGCCAGTTTCCGGATTTAGCGCGGTGCCGGAGGGATCACGGAAACCGAGCGCAAATATCGCATCATGGACGCTGTCATTACCAACAAACGGGTTGTCATCCGGGATTGATCCGTCCTCATTAAGCCGAAGCATTTTTGATCCCAGTTTTGTTGGATCCTGCGCTTCGTCTGTCCCCCAGGTTGTCACCCAGATTTTCCCATCGGCCCCAAAGGCCATTCGCCGAGCGCCCACTTCAAATATGTTTTCAAAATTTTCGATACTCATTTCATCATCGGAAAGTCGCCCACGGCCAATATAACGTCGATCAAACGGATTATTTTCCTTATATTGTTCATTTTTTAACTTCCATTCTTCATGAAGAGCGGTTGTTGCGTCATAAGCCGCCCCCCATTCTGCCGTTGTTTGATGAATACCGTTACCTTCTTCCCCGTCTGGTGGGCCAAAGTAACTGAAATATACAAGCCTGTTGTTTTTGAAGTCTGGATGCAAAATCACATCCATCAGCCCCATATACCAATATCCACGCACCGGAGGAAGGCCGGTAAGATTATGATGCACAGTTCCATTGGCTTCAACCAGACTTAATCTGCCTGTCATTTCCGTCATCAGTAAATTGCCATTCGGCAATGGCGTAATCCCCCAAGGTAAAAACAGATCGTTCGTGATAACGGTAATATCTATCGGTGGACTTTGGTCCGCTAGCGGCGCTCTGGTCTGTCCGGAAAACGCGGGGGTTGGGGGCTCATGCCCGGGAAATACCTGTTGCGCATTCGCAGATGACCAAATGATGATCGACAATGAAAATGCTATAATGCTGAATTTCATGATACCCTCTTCTGCTATTTGAATTTAGCATAACTGACAGCATTTCCGGCGACAAGTCACAATAATGTTATGCTTCAGGCCATTAATTACTTTATCCTATTGCGATATTTATTATACTGACGCAAATCTAGATCTTAAAGAGGATAGAATGCGATATAAAAGAGTTGGAAATACAGGGATCAAGGTATCATCATTATGCCTTGGAACCATGACATTCGGGGATGGTGCCGATGAGGCGGAATCGGCGAAAATTTATAATGCAGCGCGTAACAAGGGGATTAACTTTTTTGATTGTGCAAACCTATATGCGGGAGGCGATTCAGAAAAAATTCTTGGCGAACTAATCCGTAATCACCGCGAAGAAGTGATTATTTCTTCCAAAGCCTATTATCCGGTCGACAGTTATGCGGGGGGTGGAGCGATAACCTGGGGGCGCGGACTTAATCGCACACATATACGCCACGCAATTGACGACAGTTTAAAGCGATTAGGTACCGACTATATCGATATATATTATATGCACCATTTTGATGATGACTGTAGCATCGAAGAAAGCCTGGATGTTTATAACGATCTCGTCCATGAAGGGAAGATTAATTATATTGGATTAAGCAATTTTGCCGCCTGGCAATATATGAAAGCGGTCAGCGTCGCCAGACAAAAAAATTATGCGCCCATAGCCTGCATTCAACCGATGTACAGTCTCCTGAAACGGCAGTGTGAGAGCGAAATTTTACCAATGGCAAAAAGTGAAGGTCTGGGTGTTTTCTCATATAGTCCACTTGGCGGTGGCGTTCTTACGGGCAAATACCTGAAAAAGGGCAAAAACGCGCAAGACGGACGCCTATACAAAATGGATATGTACAAACAGCGTTACAAAGACAAGAAACACACTGAAATTGCAAAGAAATTTACCGACTATGCCGCAAAGAAGGGGGTGAACCCCATCAGCCTCGCCGTTGCATGGGTGGAAAGCCACAGCGCAATTACTGCCCCGATCATTGGTGGCAGATCGCTTGAACAAATCAAACCATCACTCGATGCCGCAGATATTGAAATGAGTGAAGGAATGCGCGCAGATCTTTCAAACCTGACTATAGCGCCTGAGCCGGCGACAGACCGTTCTGAAGAAGCGATATCATAAAAGCGCAATAAAAAATGAATATAGTATGGGGCGATGGTTGTAATGATTTTTCATTCGTATTATATAATGAAGCATTAAAAATTATGGGAAAACCTTGATGAACATGACAAATGATATGAACGAATTTGCTGAACTTCGTCGGCACATGATTGACGGTCAACTTCTGCCAAACGACGTGACAGATCAAAATGTGATTGATGCCATTGAGCAGGTAAACCGGGAAAGGTTTGTCCCCGATGAACGTAAAGGTGTCGCCTATATCGACAAAAGTATAAAGGTTGCGGAGGGGCGCTACATGATGGAGCCTCTTACTTTTGCCAAGCTTCTGAGCGCCGCAGACATTAAACCGGACGAACTGGTTCTTGATGTGGCGGCGGCAACCGGATATTCATCCGCCGTATTCAGCAAACTTGTTGACGCTGTTGTTGCGATCGAAGAAGACCCCGCGCTCGCAGAAATTGCGACTGCTAATTTAGCTGATCAAGAATGCGATAATGTTGCTGTCGTAAACGCTTCGCATAAGGATGGACTAGCAAATCAGGGGCCATATGATCTTATTTTTATCAATGGCATGGTCGATGAAATACCCAAAATCCTTTTAGAACAACTTAAAAATAATGGACGGCTTCTTTGTGTTTTAAACCAGGACGGTTTTGGCCGTGCGGCCTTAATAACATATAATGACAAAATCATGGGGGTGAGAATATTGTTTGATGCTTCTGCTCCAAAACTGGCTGGATTTGAGAAAGTTAAGAAATTCGAATTTTGATAGCGTGAAATAATTGGGTAGTTGTTCGTTATTGTACATATTGTCCGATAATGAACATTTGTAATCGTTCGAAAACGGACACACGTCCACTAAGTAATTGAAAAGTATATAAATTATTTTTGGCATATTTTTTGCTAATGTTATATCAAAACCGACGTTACGAATTTTAATAACAAGGAAATATTCAATTATCACCATGTTATCGCAATTATAAGCAATTTTATCTCATATGGTTAACTTGATGTTGACAGTGGTAACATTTTAAGGCAAATTCTCAAAAATTAAGAAATTATAAGGCTTTTTACCGTATTGAGTATCTAAAAAAAGACATAATAAACCTAAGGTATTAGAAATGACTAGAGGCATAAAAAAACCTATTCTTGCAACAGCCGCAATTCTCGCAGCATTGATGAGCACGACAACCGTCGCTAATGCGGATAACCTGATCGAAGCGCTCACAACGGCCTATTTAAATAACCCGACACTTGAAGCAGCGAGGGCAAACCAACGTGCAACTGACGAAACCGTCAATCAGGCAAAATCCGGCTGGCGTCCTACCATAGAAGGAACTGGATCAATCGCCAGAACAGACAGTAGTAGAACAGGGGTGGGTTTTCTACCATCTCAGCAAATAACAAAACCAAAGTCACTTGGCATTTCGATCACACAGCCAGTATTCAGAAGCTTCCAAACAGTCAATGGTGCCAAGGAAGCAAGAAAAAACGCTGAAGCGGGCCGTGCACAGCTTATGAATACAGAACAACAAATATTTATCTCTGCTGTTTCAGCATATTCCGATGTCATTCGCGATGAAACAGTTCTAGAATCCACAACGAATAATGTTGTCGCTTTGCAGCGCCAGTTACAGGCGAGCGAGGACCGTTTTGAAGTGGGAGAAATCACACGTACTGACGTTGCTCAATCCCGTGCGCGTCTTTCTCGGGCGCAGTCCGAAAAAATTAACGCCGAAGCAATCCTGACCGCGAGCCGCGCCGCTTATCGGCGCGTTGTCGGTAATGAACCGGGAACCTTGGAACGTGATATTGAGCTTCCACCACTTCCTGCATCTGAAGAAGCAGCCTATGAAATGGCATCAAGAAATCATCCTGTCATAGTTGCGGCCCAAGCATCTGAAAAGGCAGCAGACTACGCTGTTAAAAAACAATATGGTGGCCTTGGTCCACAGGTTAGTGTTGGTGCCAGTTACACAAAAAGCTGGGATGGATTTATTGCCGGTGACACGTCAACAGCTAAAACAATACAGGCGAATATACGCGTTCCAATTTATCAGGCGGGCGTACAGGCCTCTGTCGTTCGTCAGGCGAAGCAACGCAGAAGCCAGTTCCGCATGGAAGCATTAGCCGCCGAACGTCAGGTCCAGGAACTGGTCCGCAATGCATGGGAAAGCTACCGCGAGGCATCAGCACGTATAACGTCTACACTTTCTCAATTGGAAGCAAATGAGATCGCCCTTGAAGGAGTTCGTCAGGAAGCTGATGTCGGATCCCGGACAATTCTTGACGTACTTGACGCCGAACAAGAATTACTCGATGCGCGCGTAAACAATGCCCGTGCTGTCCGTGATAGAACGGTTGCCGCATTTAATTTGCTTGCTACTGTAGGGCAATTGACTGCGGAAGGACTTGGCCTTGACGTAACAGTCTATGACGCGGCGGCACATAGCGACGATGTAGAAGACAAATTCTACGGGTTTGGTGTTGAATAGACAGATTTTAAATCTGTAATTTGCGATATCTTAAAATTTTGTTAAATAATACGGCACTATATTCTTATAGTGCCGTATTATTTTTATAAAATATGTTAAAAAGCATTGATAATCTTCTGAAATTAAATAAAAATATTATGGTTAACAATTATGGTTAAAACGGATATAACTTTTTATGCGATTTTGACGAGCGAAATATAGATTTTAAAATGGGAATACAGGGATGAGCGAGCCGGAAAAAGAAGAAGAACCCAGCATGGAGGAAATCCTCGCATCTATTCGCCGTATTATTTCTGAGGATGATGAGGAAAAACCCGAGGCGGAAGCCGCAGCTGAACCGGCACCGGAACCAGAAGCTGCTTCGGAACCTGAGCCAGAACCAGAACCTGAACCCGAACCTGCAGAAGAAGAGGAAGTTTTGGAATTAACTGAAGACGATCTGGAGGAAGCCTCACAGGACGACATAGACAACATGTTCGACAGTGTGGAGGCCGAGGAAACAGAAGATGACGAATTGGTCTTGGAAGATGAACCAGAAGAAGAGCCCGAAGAAGAACCGGAAGTCGCCGAAGAGTCCGACATCGCGGCCTCCGGTGTTGATATTGATGACGTAGACCCTGCCAGCCCGGACGAAGCTCTGGTCTCGCAGGAAGTTGCGGAAGGTATTCAGGGACAGTTTGATGCGCTTTCAGCACTACTCACAAGCGGTTATCAGGGGTCTGGAAACACCCTCGAAGACCTTGTGCGCGAACTTTTGCGTCCCATGCTGAAACAATGGCTTGAAGAAAATCTTCCCGGAATTGCCGAAAGGATGGTTGCCAAGGAAATGGCCAGGCTCGCAAGAACTAAAAAGCCTTAATGGATTAAAAAACAATAGATTTTGGAAGACAAAATATAAAAGACGCTATATTTTGAAACAGAAGAGCCAGAATTGCGGTTCTTCTGTTTTTATATGGAAAAAGAATAAAAAATGCTTGATAAAACATTCGATTTTACTAATAGAGAAAAAGAAATATACGATCACTGGGATAATAGCGGTGCGTTCAAATGCGGTCAAAGACCGGACGCTGACCCGTTCACCATTATCCTACCGCCACCAAATGTCACTGGTAACCTTCATATTGGCCATGCGTTAAATCACACGTTGCAGGATATCCTAATTCGTTGGCACCGTATGCGTGGTCGCGACGTTCTTTGGCAACCGGGGATGGACCATGCTGGGATTGCAACTCAAATGGTCGTTGAACGACAACTTGACGAAGGAAATATCCGCCGTCACGATCTTGGCCGAGAGGGTTTTATCAAACGCGTTTGGGAATGGAAAGAAGAAAGCGGCGGTATGATTTTCAATCAGATGCGCCGATTGGGCCAAAGCTGCGACTGGTCCCGCCAGAAATTTACCATGGATGATGGCTTCGTCCGCGCCGTGTTAAAGAAATTTGTTGATCTTTATAATGATGATCTGATTTTCAAGGCCAAAAGACTTGTGAATTGGGACCCAAAATTCTGCACAGCGATTTCAGATCTTGAGGTTGAGCAAAAAGAAGTCAACGGGTTCTACTGGCACTTTAAATATCCCGTCGACGGGGAAGAAGGACGGTATCTTACTGTTGCAACAACCCGCCCGGAAACAATGCTTGGTGATGTCGCGGTCGCTGTTCATGCGGAAGATGACCGCTATCAGGATTTAATTGGTAAAACGCTTACGTTACCTCTTGTTGGGCGCAAATTGATTGTTATTGCCGACGAACATGCTGATCCTGAAAAAGGATCGGGTGCTGTGAAAATTACACCCGCCCATGATTTTGACGACCACATGGTTGGCAAAAGGCATAATCTCGAAAACATCAATATATTTGATGAACACGCGAAGCTTAATAATAATGTTCCTGAGAAATATCGCGGAATGGACAGGTTTGATGCCCGTAAAGCCATCGTCGCCGATATGGATGCTCTCGGCTTATTGGAGAAAACAGAACCCACAGTCCATATGGTACCATACGGTGACCGTTCCGGCGTTGTCATTGAACCCTGGCTTACTGACCAATGGTATGTGGATGCAGAAACCATGGCTAAAGCCGCTATCAAAGCAGTGGAAGATGGCGAAACAAAATTCGTACCAAAAACCTGGGAAAAAACATATTTCGAGTGGATGCGTAATATTGAACCATGGTGTGTTTCCCGTCAACTCTGGTGGGGACATCAGATTCCGGCCTGGTATGGCCCGGACGGCGAAGTATTCGTTGCCGAAACGGAAGAAGAAGCACAAAGCATGGCCGATGTGCACTACGGAACAAAACAAACAATTACCCGTGACGAAGATGTTCTGGATACCTGGTTTTCATCTGCTTTGTGGCCAAACGCTACACTAGGGTGGCCTGACGACACACCAGAACTAAAAAGATATTATAAGTCCGATGTGCTTGTTACGGCGTTTGACATTATCTTTTTCTGGGTTGCGCGCATGATGATGGATGGCCTTTATTTCATGCGGGACGAGAACGGAGAACCCGAAGTACCATTTGAAACTGTTTATGTTCATGCGCTTGTCCGTGACGAACACGGGGCAAAAATGTCAAAAAGCAAAGGCAATGTGGTTGATCCGTTAGAGCTGGCGGATAAATACGGTGCCGATGCCCTCCGATTTACGTTGGCCGCGATGGAAGCACAGGGCAGGGACATCAAAATGTCCGACAAGCGGGTCGAAGGATACCGGAATTTCGGCACTAAATTATGGAACGCCGCAAAATTCTGCGAAATGAACGATTGTTTCTCCGCTACGCGCGATTTTGACCCAACGGGAGCATCTCAGACCGTTAATAAATGGATTATTGGTGAGGCAGAAAAAGCGGCCCATAAAGTTACGCAATCATTGCAAGCGTTCAGGTACAATGACGCTGCAGCAGCCGTGTATCAATTTACATGGGGTACCTTCTGTGACTGGTATATTGAGCTTATAAAGCCTCAGTTTTTCGACGAAACCGGCACCGAAAAAGACGAAACCCGCAAAGTGGCCGCCTGGACCATGGACCAAATCCTAAAGATGCTCCACCCGTTTATGCCATTTATCACAGAAGAACTCTGGCAAAAGCTGTCAGATAATCGTGAAACTGACCTCATTCTTGCCCCGTGGCCGGAATATAACAAAGAGCACGTCGATGAAGATGCCGCTGATGAAATGAACTGGCTTATTCAGCTTATATCAGACGTTCGAACAGCGCGAGCGGAAATGAATGTTCCCGCAGGCGCAAAGATAGATATGTTGGTGAGCGGCGCCGGGACACAAACCATAGACGCAATAACAGCCCAGAAGGATGTTTTAAAACGCCTTGCGCGCCTCGAAAATATTGATACACTTGAAGGACAGGAGCCGACGGGTGCTATTTCGGTGGTGGTTGGTGAAGCAACCTATTACCTGCCACTCGCGGGCGTTATTGACGTGGATGCAGAAAAAGCGAGGCTCACAAAATCACTTGAAAAGCTTGAGAAGGAAATTAAATCTGTATCAGGGCGATTGAGTAATGAAAATTTTGTAGCAAAAGCCCCACCACATGTAATTAAAGAAAATAAAAAAGGTTTGGAAGAGGCGCAGATCAAAGCCGACAAAATCAAACAAGCTTTGGAGCGCTTAGCCTCAATGAATTAAAACAAGGGTCAGGATGAATATTTTTATCAGAGCAGCATTTATCTTTGGTTTGTGCTTTTCTATTGCAAATGCGCAAAATATACCGTCCCAGAAAATAAACCTCAAATATAAGGCCTATTGGGGTGGTTTTGTCGTCGCTGAAATCGAAAGCGAAACTACCCTTGATCATTCATCCTATAAAATTAAAGCAAATTATAGTGTGAAGGGTATCGCTTCCATAATCGGAAAAATGGAAAACAGCACGATGGCACGCGGGATTATGCACCGAACCGGTGAATATCGTCCTGAATATTACGAAAGCCGAGGCAATTTCGGTAAATTCAATTATGTGAACCAGGTTACGTTTAACCCCGACAATCTAATGGTAACCGATCACGTGCAGGATCTTGAACTACGCGAAAAAACCGAATATATTCCTGTATCTAAACTTGATCGGCATGGCATTGATCCCATGACCCTGTATCTTAATATGATCGTTAACAGAAACTTCGAGCGCGATTATAAAAATGAGTTCAGAAGAAGGCAATTCGGCGGGATTTTCGTTTCACGACAAAGCTTTATTTGTGACGAAAAAGATGACCTTGATAAAACCGGGCGCTCCGTCTTTAAGGGAGAAACGGTTGTGTGCAAGATTGATGGCGAACTTCTCGCGGGCGGTATCCGAAGCACCGACCCCAAGAAAAAACGCCGACGTGGTCGCGAAGATGACGATCAGGATAGCCGTCTCTGGTTTGGGAAAATGGATGGTTTTGGAGGCATGCTTCCGGTTTATACAGAATTTCCAATTGGCTGGGGAAAGGTCCGCATTTATCTGTCAGAATTTAACATCGAAGACGTTACAACACCTGTAATTACAGCGACTAACCAAAATGTAGATTGATATTCGATCGCCAAGGGCATAAAGATATAATCTCAAAATTCCGCTCTTTTTTGATAAGGATCAAACATTTATGATCCACTATTGCGTAATATGGCTGTAAATTAAAATGAAGGAGATAAAATGAGCCACACACCACATGAACTCCGGGATGATTTTCCGGAATACGCCGACAAAATCCACGAGTTAAAAATGAATAATAATCACTTTTCTAAATTGGCAGCGGAATATCATGACGCTAACAGAGAAATACACCGTATTGAAGTTGGCGAAGAACATGTGTCACAATTTGTAGAAGAAGATCTACGCAAAAAAAGAATGGCACTCAAAGACGAAATCTACAATTTGCTGAAAGAAGCCGAATAGATTAATTTTATTCATAATAACTGCATCTTTCATTGATTTAAGGATCAAAACTCGGCATAACGCATCAATGAAATGCAGTCTTTTTGAATAAGGAATAAGACGGATGACGATCAAGGTTTGTGCTTTAGGCGATTTTTTCCTTGCACCAGAGCTTTTCCCTGAAAGACTTAAAAAATTTTGCGGAGATAATATCGAACTCTCTGTACATAAAATGCCGCCAGCACCAATGATTTCAGGTGAACATGGGGACGCCATTCGCGAATATTCCGGCGATGAAGATCAGGTTATTGAATGGGCACGTGGAGCTGATGCTTTGCTGGTCCATATCGCCCCGATCAGCCGACGTGTGATCGACGCATTACCGAACTTGAAATTTATTGGCGTTGGCCGCGGCGGTCCGGTTAATGTCGACCAAGAAGCGATTAAAGAACGAAATATCGCCCTTGCCAATGCCCCGGGACGTAACGCCGGGGCTGTAGCTGAATTCACCGTTGGCGCGATCATCAGTGCAAGCCGGGAGATGACAACAGGAACACTGGAAATGCGCGCCAATGAGTGGTCCAGAGTCCACTATCATTATGAAAATACAGGGCTTGAGCTTTCGGAAATGACTGTTGGCTTAATTGGATATGCCCATATCGGACGGATTGTTGCGCGTCTTTTAAGCGCTTTTTCAACTAACGTAATCTTCTATGATCCATATCAGGAAGAAAGTGAAGAAGACAGAAAACTCGGTATTCAGAAAGTTGATCTTGATGAGCTCTGCAAAAAAAGTGATACCATTTCTTTGCATACACGCCTGACTGATGAAACTGCCAATATGTGTAACGATGATTTTTTTACAAAAGTAAAACCCGGATGTTTATTCATCAATACCGCCCGCGGTGAACTTGTTGATCAGGAAGCTTTACTCGCCCACCTGAATTCCGGCTCCGTCGGTGGAGCATTTCTGGATACATTTAATCCCGAACCTCCGGCAAGCGATGATCCGTTGATCCATCACCCAAATGTCTTTACGACCCCTCATATTGCCGGTGCGTCAAAAACATCTGCTCACAACGCCGTGAATGTTGTTTCGCGGGCCTTAGCCGAATGGATAAGCCAAAACAAAAAATAATATTGGAATAAAGAATGATAAAAAAAGATAGTACCGAACTTCGACAGTCAATAATTGATGCCTGCCTTTGGATGAATAGTTCAGGTCTTAATCAGGGCACTTCCGGAAACATCAGTATTCGCACTGAAAATGGAATATTGATCACCCCGAGCAGCTTACCCTATGAAGAAACAACCCCTGAAGATATCATGCTGCTTCCCGGTGATGGATTATCCGGGGAAGCCATCGGAAAACATCGCCCGTCATCCGAATGGAAATTTCACGCAGATATATATAAGGAACGCAGTGACATCCATTCAGTTGTTCATACACATTCCATCTACGCGACTGCGCTTTCTATGTTGCGCCGTGACATTCCGAGCGTCCATTATATGATCGGTGTTTTTGGCGGCGACAGCATCCGCTGCGCAGATTACGCTCATTACGGTAGCGCAGAACTTTCAGAAAATGCCCTTATTGCCTTGAAAGACAGAACAGGGTGTTTACTTGGTACTCACGGTATGATCGCGTGCGGCGCAGATTTAAAACAGGCGTTATGGCGGGCAGGGGAACTTGAGGCCCTGTGTCAGCAATATCATCTGGCTTGTCAGCTTGGAGAGCCCCGTGTTCTGACAGCGCAGCAAATGGTTGAAGTGCGTGACCGCATGAAAACTGGATATGGCGTCTGGCCGGACAGAAAAAAATAATAAATGTGAGCGTATGTCATGAAAGTAAAAGAAACAATCCAAGTCGGAAAATCACAGATGCCAACGATCGGCATGGGATTATGGAAGCTTGAAAAAGAATTGGCAGCAAAAGCCGTTCGTGACGCCATTGAAATGGGTTACCGGCATCTGGACAGCGCAACAGATTATGCCAACGAAGCAGAAGTGGGGGAAGGGATCAGCCAGGCCCTTAAAGAAGGGCTATGCACCCGTGAGGAGCTTTGGGTCACATCCAAGCTCTGGAATACTGATCACCGGGCAGAACATGTCCGTCCCGCACTTGAAAGAACTTTACGTGATTTGCAAGTGGACTACCTCGACCTTTATCTTATCCACTTTCCAATTGCCTTAAAACATGTTCCACACGACAGATTTTACCCGGCTGACTGGATATACGACCCAGATTCGGAAAGCCCGAAAATGGAACTTGATACTGTTCCGATATCTGAAACCTGGAGAGCGATGGAAGAATTGGTTGAAGCAGGCCTCGTGCGTCATATCGGTGTTTGCAATTTCCCGACGGCACTGATCCATGACCTTCTTACATATGCGAAAATTCCGCTGTCGGTCCTTCAGGTGGAAATGCATCCCTATTTAACACAGGAAAGACTATTACGCCTTTGCCGTGAACGCGACATAACCGTTACAGCATTTTCACCGCTTGGTGCGCTTTCTTATGTGCCTCTTAACATGGCGAAAGCCGCTGACACTGTGCTTCAGGAACCTGTTGTATTGGCAGCCGCGGAACGACTTGGCAAAACACCTGCACAAGTGGTCCTTCGTTGGGGTATTCAACGTCATGTGGCTATTATTCCCAAGTCCTCAAACCCGAAAAGACAGCGCGAAAATCTACAGCTTTTTGATTTCGCCTTAAGTGATCAGGAAATGGCTGACATTAGCGCGCTTAACCGTAATCAACGCTTTAACGATCCCGGTGAATTCTGCGAAAGGGTTTTTAATACTTTTCATCCGATTTATGATTAAAGGATAAACAGTTCTTTCTGGTTTATGAATTCCAGACCGGTATCATTTGATTCTTAATGTGATCATATTTTTTAAAAATTTCATTATATATCGCCACCTGATCCGCAACCGGATCAATACGGGTAGGGGCCACCATACTGTTGATGGCAGTTTCGATATCCGGGAAAATTCCGACTGCCGTACCCGCCATTAACGCTGACCCGCGAGCACACATTTCGACTTCCTTGGAAATAAATATGGGAAGACCTGTACAATTCGCGATCAGGTTCCGCCAAAAGGGGCTGCGCGCCCCTCCGCCGGCAAGAAAAAGCCGTTTTGGGTTTTGGCCCTTCAAACAGTCTTTTATTGAAAATGCCACCCCTTCATATACGGCTCTTGTCATGGTGAGAGGATCGGAAGTTCCATCAATCCCGCTAAATTGCGCACGTGCGCCCGGGGAATAAAATGGTGCCCTTTCGCCTGACGCGGATATATACGGATGATATATCAATCCATTACAACCAGCCGGTATTGTTTCCAAGTCCGCTTCAACATCAATAAAATCTCGATCCTTGTGAAAAAGATTATAGATCCAGTTTAGATTCGGTGTCGCCGCCATGGTCGCGGATACCGTGATAATTTGCGAGGGCACAACATGAACTTCCGTACCGGAGCACGCATTTACATCCGGTCGAAAAACATCAGATACAACCACCGTACCACCTGTTGTTCCCAGAATTACACAAGCATCACCATCCTTAATTGCTCCGCATCCCGCGGCAGTTGCTGCCACGTCAAAAGCTCCCGCAGCGACAGGGGTTCCCTGCGTCAGACCCGTAATTTCAGCGGCTTTCTTCGTAACGACCCCCGCGTGCTCTGCCGGCATAAATGATTGAGGTAATAAAGAAATCTTGTTGCCAATCCCGAGGAGCTCAAATAATTCGGTCGTTGGCTCACGCCGATTAATGTCAAGCAGTGATGTGGATGTGTCAGTCACATCCGTGCTGACAGTCCCCGTTAGTTTGAATCTAATCCAGTCCTTGCAAAATAATAGCTTTTTGGCTTTTTCAAATTTTTCCGGCTCATGGTCCCGTAACCAGCACAGCAGGACACTTGTCGCTCCTGGAAAAAGACTTGATCCGGTGATGCGCCGGATCGTCTTAATCATGTCCGGCTTTTTTTTCAACGTTTCAACTAATTCACCCGCTCTATTGTCATTCCATAAAATTGCGGGACCAACAGGCATCCCGGATCCATCAATCAGCCAAAGACCTTCTCCCTGTCCGGAAACAGCAATCGCCTTTACGTTTGACCCGCTTCCGGCCTGATTGACGACATCTTTAATGGTCTGACTGACATCGTCCCATAGGTCATTCATATCAATTTCCGAACGATTCCCGACGTTTTTCACATGGGTTTCCCGCCACGCTGAAAAAAGCTCACGCCCGTTAAAGTCAAACAATACCGACTTAACGCGGGAGGTACCAACATCAACGCCGAGTAGGAATTCTCCCGTCATTTATATCTCATTCTCTTGAACGGCTAGCACCGGGTTTCCATATTCATCCAAAGCCACTCCTTTGAACTTTGGCAGACCTGTTGCAATGGCCAAAATACCAAAAATTATAATCAGCATCGGATACCAGCAATATGGTGATATTTCGAGCGGCGAAAGGCCCGCAAGGGCCCCCGCCGTTAACAGCTGACCGCCATAAGGAACCAACCCCTGAAACCCGCATGAAAATATGTCTAGCAATCCAGCCGTACGCCGTGGGTCAATCTGAAACTGTTCATTAAGATCTTTGGCAATGGGGCCAGCGGAAACAATAGCGATAGTGTTGTTTGCTGTCGCCAAATCAAGAAAGCTGACGAGGGTCGCAATACTGAATTCAGCACCTTTTCTTGTTTTTATATTCTTTGTGATATTGGCCATTAGCCAATCAACGCCACCATACGCTTTCATCAATGCAACAATCCCCCCAATCACGAGGGCAATAACCGCCAGATCTTCCATCCATCCCATACCGGTCTGAATGCTTTGTAACATACCAAGGATATTGAACGCATCCGTTGAAAGCCCGACGACACAGGCCGTGCTGATGCCGATCCCTAGAACTGTAATCACATTCAAGCCAAACAATGCCGATATGATAATGAGAAAATAAGGAAGGATAAGCCAGAAATTGTAACCGCCAAGTTCAATGCTCGCCCCTTTATCAAATTTTACAAACATTAGCGCGATAAATGTAAACAGGGCCGCGGGCAGTGCAATAATGAAGTTGGCTTTGAATTTATCCTTTAATCTTACACCTTGTGTGCGTGTCGCCGCGATCGTTGTATCTGATATAAAGGAAAGATTATCACCAAACATCGCACCGCCAATAACGATCCCAATAGCGAGCGGTATTGGAATACCTATCTTTTCAGCCAAGCCAATTCCGATCGGTACAATGGCCGTAATTGTCCCCATTGATGTACCCATTGCAAAAGAAATAAAACAGGAAATTATAAACAGTCCCGGTAAAAGAAGGCTCGTCGGTACAAACAACAGCGCCCAATTGACCGTGGCATCGCGGGCCCCAATATCAATAGTAAGTGAATAAAAAGCCCCTGCCATGAGAAATATTACAACCAGGAGAATGATTGTTCTTTCGCCGCCACCCTTACAGAAAATGTCCACTTTCCTGCCAATGGATAATTTCCGGTCTTTCGGGTTAAGAATGAGCGCATAACCGGCCGTGATCATGAACGCCACTAGTATAGGCATCGCCGCAAAATCACGTGCTAATGCCCCGGAAATAACAACGAGCAAAACAAATAATAATATCGGTGTTAAACCCAGAAAACTCCCCCGCCTGTCATCGCACATTATACACTCCCAACTTTGAATTAAACATGAGCGATCATGGTTTCATTGTCAAAGAAAAATGTTGCTAATTCCACCTTGGATTTCGAGATAAATTTGAACTTTAAGCACTCCGAGTACTAGTGAATAATCATTTCACATTGAATTTTTAACTAAAAAATTTTTCTAAAATTAAATCTTATATATCTAAAGAAACGACATCAAATTTTTGTTGGCAGATTTTCTCTAGGGAGTTCAAGCCTGAAAAATCATTTTAACCTGCCTAACAACAATGCTAATCCGCGCACGTGGCGCGGTTACAACGACAATTATTGATGCCTTTGCCGGAAAGAAATAAACCTTTCAGCGGCGACCATCAAGCGGGAAAAGAAACGGCTGAGTAGGCCACTGCGTCATTTAAATAAATTATTATCCGAAATCCTCGGCCAGTATTGCCCATCTCTCATGATCGCGGTATTCGTCACCGATCTTAAGGAATTTCCGCGAGAAACCTTCCTTCGTAAAGCCAGCTGCCTTCACAAGACCTATTGACGCTTCATTACCCGGCTGAACATTCACCTCGACACGATTTAAACCGATTTTTTGAAAGGCATGCCTCAACACCAATCTGATAGCTTCCTTCATGTAACCTTTACCACTCATTTTTTCATCTGCATAATATCCCAAACTGGCGGAACCGAACGGGTCCAACCGGATACTATTAAGATTGATGACACCTATAAATTCATTTTCTTCTTTGGTGAACACAAAAAAGCCGATCATTTTTCCCATTTTCATTCGTCTGAGGTACAAATCAAAATATTTGGGATCCCCCGACACATAGACCCAGGGTTCATGGAAATTTTTGTTCCTTCTGACAAAATCAACAAATAATTTCCTATGCGAGGAGGAGGGGAGTTGTAATTCAACCTTTTCACCGCGGGCGATGGTATGTGTAAAACCCATTTTGAGAGGCGGGAATTTCACCATTTCGAGCCTCCCACCAGTTTTTAGCGCGAAAATTTATTATTTGAGGGAAAACCATGCGGCGGCATACGCCCAACCTGACCGCGCTTCCCGGTCCAGGGCATCAGATCTGTTTCCGTCCGAGTTTTTCCGCCGCGCATTTCCCAGCTGATCCCCTCATTACTATTAAATGAGATAATATCGCCTAGTTTTCCACCCTTGTATTTTTGCAGTATCGCGCCGCGGCCTTTGGTCATTTCCGGCATCTGATCTATCGGGAATATCAGGAGTTTTCTATTCTGGCCAACAATTGCAATATGATCATGCACATCTTCAATTACGCGGGCAAGAACAGCTTTGTTTTTGCCGTCCTCCACATTCATCACCTGTTTGCCATTTTTCGTGCTGGCAACCAGTTTGTCTGCCTCTGCCATAAATCCGCGCCCTGTTTCTGACGCAATGATAAGTTTGCTACCCGGTTTATAAATACCAAGGGAGACTATTTCTTCTTCATTACCAAGATCAATCATAAGCCTTACCGGTTCACCATGGCCGCGCCCTCCGGGAAGTTTATCGGCCCCAAGCGTATAAAACCGACCATTAGACGCAAACAGAAGCACTTTATCGGTCGTTTGGCAGTAGAAGGCAAATTTTCCTTCGTCGCCTTCCTTATATTTGATCTTGTCATCAATGGCGACGTGGCCCTTCATGGCACGAATCCACCCCATTTTGGAACAAAGAACCGTTACGGGTTCTTTTTCGATCAACGCATCAAGCGGTATGATGGCAGCTTCCGGTGCATCTGCAAAATCGGTCCGACGCGCACCGAGATCCGTTTTCTTGCCAAAATTTTCTCTTATTCCCTTTATATCGGTAGCAATTTTTTCCCATCTGAGTTCTTCACTTTCAAGCAGTGAAAGCAATAATGCCTTTTCTTCTTCAAGGTCTTTATTTTCGCGCCTCAGTTCCATTTCCTCAAGCTTGCGTAACGACCTAAGTCGCATGTTGAGAATTGCATCTGCCTGAATGTCCGTAAGATCGAAAGTATCCATCAGGGATTTTTTAACCTCGTCCTCTTCACGGATGATGCGGATCACTTCATCAAGATTAAGGAAAGCTATCAGATAACCACCTAGCACCTCAAGCCGATGATCAATCTTTTCAAGTCGATACTTAGAACGACGTATCAGAACGTCCTGCCGGTGGTCAAGAAATGCCTGCAATGTTTCACGAAGGTTCATCACCCGTGGCATTTTTCCACCTTCAAGAACATTCATGTTCAGCGAAAAGCGACTTTCCAGATCGGTAAGCTTGAACAGGCTTTCCATAAGCATTTCAGCTTCAATGGTCCTGTTTTTTGGCTCAAGCACAATACGGATATCTTCCGAGCTTTCGTCAAGTACATCACCCAAAATTGGCAGCTTCTTATTGTAAATCAAATCTGCAATTTTCTCTATCAAACGTGATTTTTGTACCTGGTATGGAATCTCAGTAACAATAATTTGATACATTCCCCGCCCGGTTTCTTCCACATGCCACTTCGCCCGCATTCGAAAACTGCCGCGCCCGGTTTCATAAGCCTCTATTATGTTTTCTTTCGGCTCTACAATCGTTCCACCAGTTGGGAAGTCCGGTCCCTGAATATAATCAACAAGGGTAGCGGTTCTTGCATTCGGCGTTTTAATCAGATGGAGAAGCGCCTGGCATATTTCATCAACATTATGGGGCGGAATACTCGTCGCCATACCAACAGCAATCCCCATAGCTCCATTTGCCAGAAGATTGGGAAAGTTTGCAGGCATGACCGTCGGCTCTTCTTCTTCTCCGTCGTACGTTTCCCTGAAATTGACGGTATCTTTGTCAATATCTTCCATAAGCGCAAGGGAGACATCCGTCATACGCGCTTCCGTATACCGCATTGCGGCAGCGTTATCGCCGTCAATATTCCCAAAATTTCCCTGACCATCCACAAGAGGATAACGAACTGCGAATTCCTGGCTCAGTCGCACCATGGCGTCATATACTGACTGGTCACCATGTGGATGATATTTACCAATCACATCACCAACAACGCGCGCGCATTTTTTAAACCCAGTATCGGGGTTAAGTTTTAATTGACGCATGGCATATAATAACCTGCGATGCACCGGCTTTAAGCCGTCGCGCACATCGGGCAATGACCGCGACATGATGGTAGACAAGGCATATGAAAGATAACGGTCCCCCAGAGTATCACCGAGTGGAGCGTCTAAAATTGTATCTTGGGAAGCTTCTGTGTTCATAACAGCACTATAGCAATATACACCGGCGATTAAAGCCTAAAAATGACGAAAAAAATTATTCCGCGACGGCAATGGCTTCCGCCTTGCCACGGGAATTCCTACCCAACATCTCACCCTGTTTTTTCCCCGCCATTAATGCGCGCGCTTTTTCATATGCAGGATCATTCCAGAATATAAGGCAACCATTACATCCACGCCCGCAGCAACCTTCAACACCGATGCGGGGTGTTTTAAATATCCGGTCTTTGTCAGCCTCATTTGTGCTTTCCACCAACCGGTCACGAAGTTCGAAATAACGTTTCTCCGATCCTTTACCGAGTTCCAGTTTACTGCCTTCTTTGTCGAATTTGATTCTATCCCATTGTTGCCGGGTGAGGGCACGTTCTTTGCGAACGACCGATAGTTCCGGGAATTGACGAATAAGGTCTTCACTTTCCCGGTCAAACCAAGAAAACGGTATGCGGATGAGGGGTTTTTGTCCGGCATTGACAACATCGACCATACGCCCTTTATTCACATCATAAAATTCGTAGATGCGAAGAAACATGGTCTGGCGGGAAATCGGAGATATAAATTCAAGAACGTCCCCGGCTTCAATGCGGTTTTTTGCCTCAAACAGAAAGGCGTCATCTTCAACTTTGGAAATAAGCCCGGCAAATTCCCATTCAGCCATGGTTGATGTGTTTTCATAATTATGAGCGTGATTTGTGAGCCGCCCTTCATGAAACGCGAGCGTGTACCCACGCCCCTGAACGGTATTCAATTCTTCCATATATGGGGCAGGATCCCAGTTTTCAGGATCAGCATAATAATCATCAATGGCCATGCGGTATGCGCGGGCAACGAGAGCGACATAATACTGACTTTTATTTCTTCCCTCAACTTTAAGGCTGTCCACCCCGATGCGCAGGTAATCATCCAGTTTCGGCATCAAACACAGATCTTTTGAATTCAGAATATAAGACCCACGCTCATCTTCCTGTATCGGCATGAGCTCTCCTTCACGAATACCTTCCTCAAGCAGAAATTCGAACATATCCTGTGTGTGTTCATTAAGCTCAAGGTCTTGTATTGTGCCGTCCTTAAGACGCATATGAACCTTATAATTCCATCGGCAGCTGTTCGAGCAGTTCCCCTGATTTGCGCCTCTTTCCGACATAAAATTCGAAAGCATGCAGCGTCCTGAATATGTCATGCACATGGCACCATGCACGAATGCTTCAAGTTTAATTTCGGGGCATTTTTCTCTTATTTCCGTCAGTTCGGCGAACGAAACTTCACGTGCCAGAACACAAAGTTTAGCGCCTTGTTCTTCCCAGAACTTAACACTTAGCCACGAACAAATATTAGCCTGAGTAGAAATATGTAGTTCGAGATCCGGCGCCTTTTCCTTAACATATTGAAACACACCGGGGTCAGCAATAATCACGCCGTCCGGCTTCACTTTACGCACGGTTTCCACATACTGTTCCAGTTTCGGTACGTCCTTGTTATGTGAAAACAAATTCAGCGTAAGATACACACGGACATCATGCTCATGGGCAAATTCAATTCCCTCAACGACGTCGTCAAGGCTGAAATCCGATTTTGTCCGAAGGCTCATATCAGGCGTACCAAGATAAACGGCATCAGCGCCATAAAGCACTGCCATTTTTAACTTTTGCAGGTTACCCGCCGGCATCAGTAATTCTGATCGCTCGGGTCTGATTGATTTAACTTCGTTAGTGCTCATATAGTCACCTGAATTCAATGTTTCTGGCGCCTGTATAATCGAAAATATATTAAATGTCTAAAGAATATGTTCCATCAACATGCGCCGGGCCTGTGGGGTTTTCTTGTTAAACGGTGCCAACATATGCCGTTCAATAAAAAAATTCATTAGTTCAAGCCCCTCTTTGATGTCCGCTATGTTCGCCTCAACGCCGTTTTCGGTTAAAAACCTCGGCAATTTTAACATTTTATCTTTATAAGGCTCACCAGCATCACAACTTACCGCGTGCCCGGACTTTGGGGATACATAAATAAGATTTTCTGTCGATCCGGTCGCAGCGCAGTCATCCAGATTAAGACCAAACCCCAACTCCGTCAGAAGACCAAGTTCCCAGCGGATCAACAAAGGTCCCCAATAGTCAATTTGATCCTTTGCTGCTTCCAGCTCAGTAAGGAATGCAAGCAGCCCGTCCAATAATATTTCGTGGGCCTCATTCTCCGCCATTGCGCTGCATAAAAGACTGCAACAGCTATTCAGCGCCGCTAGTTTTGCGGGATTATAAAGAAATGCCACAGACCGCGCCCTTAAAAGTTCTACAGAATAAGTTCCCAGATGGGTTTCGAGCCTACCTCTCCAAGTGACGGTCACCTCATTGCCCGGCTGAACGTTCCCGCGGTGGCGACGGCCAATGCCACCTTTCACAATACCGGCGTGACGGCCATGTTCCCGAGTAAGCACCTCGAGAATGACATCATATTCACCGTATTTCCGGGAGCTTAAAATCACCCCCTGATCACGCCATTCCATAAATTTTCCTGCAATTCATGCCGTCATTCAGCACCGGATATCTTAATCCAGACTCTGTCTAATTGTAAGCGCTAAGTTATTAACATAGTTAATATTTTTTTAAGCTTAAAAAGGTAAGTTTAACAGATAATTATAAAAATAAACTGTGGTGCCATCACTTGTCGAAAATTAAAAATAAATTCCTGACGGCTATCATCGAAGCTTCCCCCAATGCCATCTACCTTAAGGATGAAGAGGGGAAGTATATCATGATCAATGAGCAGGGGGCGGCTTCTGTTGGACTTAAGGTTGATGACTTCATTGGCAAAAATGATCTTGAGGTATTCCCGGGTGATCTCGGAAAAAGAACCATGGAACTTGACCGCAAAGTATTTGATGGAACACCCCACAGCGGCGAGGAAGCCGTTGATGATAAACAGATATTTTACAGTCATAAATTTATTGTCGAAGACAAGGAAACAGGGGAGCGGGCACTCGCGGGAATCTCCACTGACATTTCTGAAATTAAACAGGCAGAAAAAGAACTTGCCTCCGCAAGACAAAAAGCCGAGGAAGCAAACAAACATAAGAGTACCTTTCTTCAGAACATGAGTCATGAATTAAGAACGCCTCTCAATGCTATCATCGGTTTTTCCAGTATTCTTACGGGCGAGGGCGGTGCGGGGACTGACCAATTTGAAGAAAACTTCAAAGAATATGCCAAATTAATCAATTCAAGTGGTGTTCACTTACTGGCCATCATTAATGATCTTCTTGATCTTTCCAAAATCGAAGCCGGCGCACAGGAATTTAACGAAGGTGAAGTGGATGTTAAATATGAAGTTGAAAGCTGTATTCAGATACTTCGTTCTCTCGCAAATGAAAACAAGATCATCATTGAGGAAGAATTCACTGAGCAGGAAATCATGCTCAAAGGCGATGAAAAAGTATTGCGTCAGCTAATCTACAACCTCCTATCAAATGCCATTAAATATTCTTTTGCGGAGAGCATTGTCATCGTACGGCTCAAAATCCGAAACAGCGGCGGTCTTGATATTTCCATCATTGACCAAGGCATCGGTATGTCGGAGGAAGATCTGCGTACCGCGATGATACCTTTCAGACGCACTGCACAGGTCAAAAAGTCTGAAATTTCCGGAACAGGATTGGGCCTGCCGCTGGTCGATGCCTTCATAAAATTATTTCAAGGCAATCTGGATATTCAAAGTGAACGCGGGAAGGGGACAACAGCCACCCTTCATTTTCCACCGGAAAGAAGCTTATAGGAACAGTTTGCGTAAGGTGCACCTCACGAAACGCTAATAAGAAATCAACAATAATACCTTACAGATCAATATTGACGCAAAAGCCCAACGAGGCGCCCTTGAATACGAACGCGATTGGCAGGATAAACCTGAGTTTCATAATCCCTGTTCGAAGGTTCAAGCGCAATATCAGGCCCGCGTTTCTGTAATGTTTTAAGCGTTGCTTCCTCTTCATCGACAAGAGCAACAACAATCTGGCCGTTATTTGCGTTGTCACATCGTTCAATCACTATACGATCACCATCAAGGATCCCAGCTTCAACCATACTGTCGCCATCAACATCAAGCGCATAGTAGCTGCCGCCACCAAGCATTGCAGCGGGGACTCCGATGTTTTCATATTGTTCAAGCGCCTCAATCGGTGTACCAGCAGCGATTTTACCATGAAGCGGTATTTCTACCGTATCCGGGTCCGTTTCCCGGCTTCCACCACCAAAATCCGGTCTAAATATGTTTGAGCCCGACGCATCCTCGTCTTCTGGAAGCTTTATCACCTCAAGCGCTCGGGCACGGTTTGGAAGACGCCGGATAAATCCGCGTTCCTCAAGTGCATTAATCAATCTGTGAATTCCGGATTTTGACTTAAGGTCGAGTGCCACTTTCATTTCCTCAAAAGAAGGGGCAACACCGTCTTCCTTTAGCTTATCATGAATTAGCATTAATAATGTATGTTGCTTTTTCGTCAGCATAAAATTTCTCCCGCTAGTCACTAGGCATCGACGCCTGTTTTTCCCTGAATCCCACAGAGTTAACCATATTTGTTCTTTTATGTTCTATTTTTATTCTTCTGTCAAGATAAAATAAGAACAAGGTTCAGGAACAGACAATTTACTATTCAATTAGAATTATTTTAACGAAATCACCTTTTTTTGCAGGGGGTGCATCTATTTCCCTTACAAGTAAGCAGTTTGAATTTGCCAGCGGTGATAAATTGGCGCTGCTTTGGGGAAGGCGGGCGGTCACAGACTTCTCACCCTTTTCATTTTCGCTATAAGAGGCCCGCATGTAATTGACGCGGCTACCACCAGCTTTTAATTCATGTTCCAGTTTTGCCAGGTTTTCCTTCAAGCCGCATGGGCCAAGCCCCATCATCTTACTCATCGCGGGAAGCAAAAAATTAATAAAGCATACATATGAACTGGATGGGTTTCCCGGCATGCCAAAATAATGTATGCCATTGAAATCACCAAATACGAGCGGCTTCCCAGGCTGCATGGCAACCTTCCAGAAACTGACTTTCAATCCAGCTTGCTTGAGGATGTCCTGTATAATGTCATAGTCGCCAACCGAAACACCACCAATACTGACGAATATATCAACGTCTTTCAACATGGCGATCTTATCTTTTATGCTTTGTGCGGTGTCGCGTGCAATCCCAAGGTTCACGGGAATCCCACCATTTTCTTCAATCAACGCCATGAACATCGGTACATTGGAATTGACAATTTTATCCGCGCCGATCTTCGAACCAACTTCGAGAAGCTCATCCCCTGTCGCAAGTATTGCTACTCGGGGTTTTTTATAGACACTGATGTCGGCAACATTTCCCGCCGCAAGCAGGGCGATATGACGCGCATCCAATTTTGTACCAGTTTGTATTAGTACATCATCGAATTTAAAATCACCTCCGGCAGCGCGTATGTTGCTTCCTTTTTCTTTACAGTCACTTATGACGATCAAGTCGCCATTCCGACTTACATTTTCCTGTATGATAACGGTATCAGCACCACTGACCATCGGTGCGCCAGTGAATATGCGGACTGCTTCTCCTTCGCGTAAAATACCGTCATATGATCTTCCCGCCTGGGATTCACCCACCACGCGAAGCGGCCCCGCAATATCATCAAACCGTACCGCATAACCATCCATCGCAGACGCGGCAAAGGGGGGCTGGGTGAGCCTCGCTGTAATATCCGCACTCGCTACACGACCAAGCGCCTCACCAAGCGTTACGATTTCCGTTTTAAGTTCAGTAACGGCGTTCAATACAGTTGATAATGCATCACTGACCGGAAGAAGTCCCATAATCACTAATCCGCTTCAAAGGTGCCGGAACGGCCACCGGATTTATGGGTAAGGCGGACATCCGTAAGGCGCATTCCCTTATCGATGGCTTTACACATATCATATATTGCCAGCCCCGCCACCGAAACGGCGGCAAGCGCTTCCATTTCAATCCCGGTTCGTCCATAAAGGCTTGCGGTTGCCGTGATATCAACGCAGCTTTCCGGATCATTGCTTTCAAGGTCTACCTGGACATTCTGAATGGGCAGCGGGTGACAAAGCGGAATCAGATCAGCGGTTTTTTTGGCGGCCATTATTCCTGCAAGACGTGCTACCGTGTATACATCACCTTTCTTGATACCCCCCGCGTCAATAGCCTTAAGCGTTTCGCCGTTCATATAGATGCGTCCCTTCGCAACGGCAACACGTTTCGTTTCCGGTTTTTCCGATACATCAACCATGCTCGCACGACCGTCTTCATCTAAATGGGTTAAATCTGACATATCTAATTCCTAAACCATAATCAATCAGCGAACAGAAGTTTTCGGGTCGCGTCCGTTACATTTTCCTGTCGCATCAGCGCTTCACCAACCAGAAAACTGTTTATGCCGCATGTTTCCTTGACCATTCTAAGGTCATCATGGGTAAAAAGTCCACTCTCACTAACCAACGTTCGCGCGGGATCAGCAAGCGCAGCAAGTGTGATCGTCGTTTCGAGTGACACTTCAAATGTTTTAAGGTTTCTGTTATTAATTCCAAGTAGTAGAGATTTCAATTTATGTGCTCTTTCTAGTTCATTAGCATCATGAACTTCAACCAAAACATTAAGGTTGTTTTCAAACGCGGCGGCCTCCAATTCCGCCGCAAGAACATCATCAATCATCGCAAGAATAAGCAATATACAATCCGCCCCCAGGGCCCGTGCTTCAACGATCTGATAGGGATCAATCATAAAATCCTTACGAAGGACAGGGAGTTTCGTCGCAGCACGCGCAGCGACAAGATATTCATCAACCCCCATAAAATATGGCTGATCAGTCAGCACGCTGAGACAGCTTGCACCGCCGTCTTCATAATTTTTTGCAAGCGCCGGTGGATCAAAATCCTCGCGGATTAATCCTTTGCTGGGACTTGCTTTTTTTATTTCCGCAATCAGGCCGAATTTTCCCTCAATCTCTGCGTTTATGAGGTTCTGATGAAATCCGCGCACCGGCGAGGCAGTCTTTGCTGCCTTTTCCACTTCAGCAATCGGTTTTTCAACCTTACATTTTGCCACATATTCCCGTGTGGTTGCCGCGATTTTTTGTAAAATGTCACTCATTTTCTTCGGGCTCTGGCGGTTCCTGGTTGGACAATTCAATCCATGCCTCCAGCTTTTCCTTTGCTCTACCGCTATCGATGGCGTCTGCGGCAATTTCAACACCAGCTTTCAAATCCACGGCCTTGCCCCCAACGACAAGTGCCGCAGCCGTGTTCAGCAGAACGATATCGCGATACGCGCTTTTTTCACCCGAAAGAAGTCTCAGGATTGCGTCAGCGTTGTAATCGGCATCACCACCTTTTATATCGTCAATCGGCGCACGCTTTAATCCGGCATCTTCTGGGGAAATAGTAAATTCAATCACTTTCCCATCTTTATATTCCGCCACGTGGGTTTCTCCCGTGATGGTAATTTCATCTAGTCCATCTGATCCAGTCACAACCCAGACATGCTCACTGCCAAGCCGCCCAAGCACTTCTGCCATGGGACGGTTCCATTTTTTATTAAACACGCCGATAACCTGGTATTTTGTTTCAGCCGGGTTTGAAAGGGGACCAATCAGGTTAAAAATTGTTTGCGTACCAAGCGCTGCACGCGACGGGCCAACATGCCGGGCCGCACTATGGTGACGGGTTGCCATCAGGAAACCTATCCCGAGTTCATACAGACACCGTCTGACAATTTCCATATCCGCATCAATGTTGATACCCAGGGTTTCAAGTACGTCTGCACTGCCGGTTTTTGACGATGCGGCTCGGTTACCGTGTTTTGCCACCGGCACACCACACGCTGCAAGCACAATTGCCGCAGCCGTTGAAATATTATAAGTACCGGATTGGTCACCCCCGGTACCACAGGTATCAACCGCACCTTCCGGTGCTTTGATTGTGAGCGCCTTGGCTCTCATGGCTTCAACCGCGCCTGTCATTTCCTCAATGCTTTCACCACGGATTCTAAGTCCCATCAGAAAGGCACCAATCTGCGCACCGGTGGCATCACCATTCATCATATATTCGAACGCATCCCGCGACATTTCACGGGTTAATATATTTCCTTCGGCCAGATAATTGATGACTTGTTTGAAATCTAATGACATCTGGCGTTCTCAAGGTTGAAATTGTTGGCAAGTGCAACAAAGTTTTTCAAAATATCATGCCCATGTTCCGACGCAATACTTTCCGGGTGGAACTGGACCCCATGAACGGGATGATTTTTATGGCTTAATCCCATGATAATACCGTCATCCGTTTCCGAGGTGATCTCAAGTACATCGGGTAGAGTGTTACGTTCGACAATTAACGAATGATAACGTGTTGCGTTAAAGGGGCTTTCGAAATTCTGAAACAATGCCTTGCCACCATGGTTTATTTTGCTGACCTTCCCATGCATCAGATAAGGGGCGCGAACAACCTTACCGCCATATACCTGACCGATAGACTGATGACCAAGACAGACACCTAAAATTGGCGTCGTGGCGCCAAGTTGGCCAACAATTTCCATGCAAATTCCTGCATCATCCGGCGTACACGGCCCGGGGGAGAGGATTATTCCGGTTGGTTTTTTGTCACGTAATTCTTTCACCGAAATTTCGTCATTGCGATATACTTCAACATCTGCACCGATCTCACCAAGATAATGGTACAAATTATAGGTAAAACTGTCATAATTATCGATCAGTATAAACATTGCGCCCGCTTTATAATAAATTTTCCTTCCTTTTACAAAAGATGCTGCAAAAGGTACAACATTAATTTAAGCTGAAACAAAATAATAAAGATATTACAAGATAAAGGCCACTGATGGACAGGAAGAATTCAGCACGTCTATTGTACGCAATCATCCTTGCCGTCATTCTTGGTGCCCTTACCGGTTGGTTTATGGGCAGGGATGCGTTGATGTTCTCCTGGATGGGGACGCTCTTTCTGAACGCCCTTAAAATGGTGGTGGTGCCGCTTATCGTTGCCGCCATTATTTCCGGAATTTCATCTCTTGGTGACGTCAGAAAACTTGGCAAACCCGGTTCAATCACGGTTATCTATTTTCTATTAACAACAATGGCGGCCGCTTTCGTCGGAATGTTTTTGGCCAATATTTTTGTACCCGGCAATAATTTTCATCTAATTCCAAACATGACGAATACAGTGGAGCAGGGCACCTCAAGCCTTTCGGATGTTCTGCTTAGCCTGATATCGCCGAATATTGTCGCATCTGCCGCTAATCTTGAACTATTGCAGCTTATTGTATTTTCCATCATTTTCGGCGCTGCTTTGACTGTAACGGGTGAAAAAGGGCGGGTCGTCGGCGATTTTTTTGAAAGTTTGAATAAGATAATGATGGTTATTGTCGGGTGGATTATGGTGTTGTCACCCTTTGGGATTTTTGCTTTGGTCGCAACACCCGTTGCCGAAGCCGGAGGCGGCAATGCGATCCTTGAAACCTTTGGTGCGGTGGGCGCGTATATGGGGGTTGTTTTAATCGGGTTGGTTCTACATGGGATTATTCTGTTCATCCTGATGGCTATTACGACGGGCAGGGGCGCTCGGTTTGTCCGTGAAATGCTGCCTGCACTATTTACCGCGATGGGAACATCCAGTTCATCCGCCACGGTGCCGCTTTCCATGGAATGTGCTGAAAATGCTGGTTTGTCAAAGGGGCCTGTTCGCTTTGTCATACCGCTTGGTAGTACCGTGAATATGAATGGTACCGCCGTTTATCAGGGCGTTGCTGTCATTTTTCTTGCGCAGGTTTATGGCGTAGACATCGGGTTTTCCGATTATTTCGTTGTTGCTCTGACCACTGCATTTGCCTCTATCGGTTCCGCAGGGATACCACAAGGCGGGCATGTTATGACGCTTATGCTTTTTTCTGTTGTGGGGATTCCGGCCGAAGGGTTTGGGCTGATACTGCCCGTTGACTGGATGCTTGATCGCGCAAGAACAACGCTTAATGTCTGGGGTGATCTGGTCGGGACAGCTTTTCTGAACCGTTTTATGATGGACGAATGATCTCACATATACTAACTTTTCAAAAATAAAACCGGGCAAAAATAAACTTAGGGGCAAACATGTCAAAATTAATTAAATCATATCTTTTTATTCTTTTTATCATTTCAGGCGCCAATACAGTCTTCGCGCAGGACGATTATGACGTCAAAGAACATTATACCAAACACGAATATGAAATCCCTATGCGCGATGGTGTTAAGCTATTCACCGCCGTCTACACGCCGAAGGATAAATCAAAAACATATCCGATGATTATGGTGAAAACACCTTATGCAATCCGCCCGTACGGTGTTGACAATTTCCCGGATCAGCTTGGCCCGATGGGAGGGGACAACCGTTTTGCCAAAGACGGATACATTTTCGTTTATCAAGACGTGCGCGGCAGATGGATGTCCGAAGGGACGTTCCGCAATATGACCCCACATAACCCGGATAAGCAAGGTCCGAATGATACTGACGAAAGTTCGGATATGTATGACACGGTCGAATTTTTGCTTGAAAATGTGAGCGGGCATAACGGAAATGTCGGCATTTACGGGATATCATACCGCGGGTTTTATGCCGCAGCGTCCATTATCGATAGCCACCCGGCCATAAAGGCATCAAGCCCGCAGGCGCCGATGGCAGATATCTTTTACGGCGATGATTTCCATCACCGCGGTGCATTCTTCCTGCTTGATGCGTTTCGTTTCTTCCGCGGATTTGATCAGGACCATAATAACCCGACCACGGTCGGCAAGAGGGACACCTTTCAGTTTCCCGGTAATGACGCCTATAAATTCTTCCTTGAGCTGGGTGCGCTTCACAATGTGAATGACACAATATTCAAGGGAAAAAGCGACTTCTGGAACAAGTTGATGGAACATCCGGATTATGATGAATTCTGGAAAAGTCGCCATCTCGCGCCGCATTTGAAAAATGTGAAGGCCAATGTTATGACGGTGATCGGTGCCTTTGACGCCGAAGACAGTTACGGCGGCACCGCCATTTATCAAAGTATTGAGCGAAATAACCGCGGTATTGACAATATGCTGGTGAGGGGCCCGTGGTTTCATGGCGGCTGGGTGCGGTCAGACGGCACCCATCTTGGCAATGTACAGTTCAATGTGCCGACATCCCGGTATTATAAGGAAAATATCGATCTGAAATTCTTCAATCATTATCTAAAAGGGGGGCCGGATCACGACCTGCCGGAAGTGCTGGCTTTTTATACCGGGGAGAATGAATGGCGCGAACATGACGAATGGCCACCCGAAAACGCGGAACCAATGACATTTTATTTAAAAAATGATGGCGCTGTAGATACCGAAAAACCAGCTGGAGCGGGGTTAAGCGAATGGGTGAGTGACCCGGCCAACCCGGTGCCATACACCCGCGAAATCACAAACGGCCGCTCCCGTGAATATATGGTCGAAGATCAGCGATTTGCCGGACAACGACCCGATGTCATGGTTTATCAAACGGATATTCTGGATAATGACCTGACATTAAGCGGGCCGATTGTTGCCGACCTTTATGTGGAAACCACGGGAACAGATGCCGATTTTGTCGTTAAAATCATTGATGTGTTTCCGGATAATTACCCGGAACATGAAAATAAATATATGGATGTGCCAATGAAGGGCTACCAGATGATGGTTCGTGGTGAGGTAATCCGCGGAAAATATCGCAATTCATATGAAAAACCAGAGCCCTTTACCCCCGGTGAGGTCACACAGGTGAAATTCACACTGCCGGATATCACCCATACCTTCAAGCAGGGCCATAAACTGATGATACAGATTCAAAGTTCCTGGTTCCCTCTTGTTGACCGCAATCCTCAACAATTTTTGAATATCTATGAAGCACGTGACGACGATTATATCAAAGCCACCCACAAAATTCATCATTCGGCCGACTATCCGTCCAGCGTGACCATCGGACATATTGCCAACTGATTATGACATGGGAGAAGGGGGCCAATTTCCCCTTTTTACCATGTTTATTAACCAAACTTAGTATGTTATCATTACGTCAGTTATGGGCAAAGGGCACTTTATGAGACGATTAATGGTCATTATTGGCTATATTAACGGCAAAATTGGCGTTAGATGCCAAAACTGCCTTCGTCTCAAGGATGGTCGCTGTTTTGGCACTAAAATCCCCGAAGATGAGCAATATAAGCAACGGACCTGTGGTTTCTGGAAACGCAAATATGCCTGGATAAAACGACAGTCCGCCGCCAAGGAAGAGAACATCAAATTGAAAAATAACTATGAATAAATTTCTGTATTGTCGCACCTATGCCTTTAAATCATAAGAAAATTGTCGTTAAGGTCGGATCATCAACTATTTTTGATGGTGAAACCGGAAAAGTAAGACGGGACCGGATCAATTCTATTGCCGCGGACATCAAATGGCTGTCAACGGACTTGGACAGCAATGTTATTCTCATGAGTTCCGGTGCGCTCGCAACAGGACGGGAAATACTTAAAAAAGCGGAGATCAGCCCCAATAATGAGCAGATATTAGGCGCCATTGGCCAGATTGACATTTCAACCGCATGGGCAGCGGCACTTAAGGGCCAATCGCTTGTGATGGGCCAATTGCTTCTAACACCGGATGTAATTGATAAATCAGATATCGCAGAAGCGACGATCAAGCATATGTTCCAAAACGGTATAATCCCCTATATTAATGAAAATATCCCTATTATGGAACATTATGATAATGACGGTTTGGCCGCAAATGTCGCCAAAAAGACGGGCTGTGATCTTCTGATCCTGCTTTCCGACGTGGACGGCGTTTATACCGCAAATCCAGCAATCAATCCCGCGGCCCAAAAAATAGATATTATTGATGACATTGATACAGCGATCAGTAAATACGGCGGCGGTGCATTATCGGCAGTCGGCACTGGTGGGATGATCACAAAATTGACCGCAGCGAGGCTTCTTCTGAATGCCGGTGTAAGGACCATCATTGCCAGCGGGGAATTGGATAACCCCATTCGCGCGATTACCAACGAGCGCAATGGAACGTTAATTAAAGGGTAAAAAGAATTCCTTTGCCTCGGTCCGTATATATCTTTAATAATCATCATTAAAATAAACGGAGGAGGGATATATGTTTCTAAACGACCAGACATTAAAGTTCATCAAGCAGCGTGATTTTTATTTACTGAGTAAAGCGAAAAAAGCCGAAGACCTTGTTGATTATGATTTTAAAAAGATCGCTGACAGCATCGGTGTGTCACTTGACACCGTAAAAGAGGACGCAAAGGCATACGGATTTGATCTGCGAACCCACAAGCCGGTTTTGTAATACGGGTGAAATCGCGCAGTAGGCGGGAAATAAATATAAATCGTCGCTTGGGGTTACAACCCCTTTATTCGCATAATATATATTATGGTAAATTTTAATTCTTGATAAGGCGATTAAAATGACTGAAAGTGGTTTATTGGTATTACAGATTATTGGCGGAATCGTCTTCCTCATCGCCAGTTTCATCATCACACTTAAAATGGCGGAAGATCATCGCTGGCTGATATGGCTTTTTCTACTGAGCGTCGCCGCGTGGGTTTTATCTTTCTTTGTTGATTTCGGTTATCTCTACGGTTGGATTTCCGGCGCAAGCATCATCGTGGTATTTTTAATTGCCTGGGCGCTTTTAGCGTTTCATTTCTGCATCGACGCCATAGAAGCCATTATTGAATACCGCAGGACGATATTAATCAGCATCGCCGTGTGTACCGCGACGGCAGCCACCATATACACCATTGTCCAATTTGATCTTTACAGTGAATTTTTCTACGCCTTGATCGGTCTGACCCTTCTTTCTGCCATAATCGGCAAACCGGCGGCGGTTCGTGAACTGGTGCTGTCGCTCACTAAACTATCAATAATTTTGATAATCGGTGGTGTTGGTCTATATGCGCTGGGCGCATTTATCTATATGTCCTACAATTACGGGTTTGAAATTTTCCTTGAAATCGGTAGTGACCGGTTCTGGATTGCCTGGGCGAGTTACGTGCTGTTCACGCAAATGGTGTTTGGGTTTGTTCTAGTCAGCATTGTCATCCTTATCATGATGCCGGGTCTAAAACTTCCAACTTACGCAGAGCGATTGATGATGAAGGAAGAAAAACGAATATCCGACGCCGCCCACCTTAAAGGACACACCAACGGCACATTGACAGTAAAGGCAAAAGCTGGTGAGCGATCAGCCATATATCATTCATCATCGTGTTTATAAATGCTGGTTACGATCCGGACCTGCCCGGATTTAAGCTGCTTGGTCAGGCCCACCCATTTGGTCACCTCGTCCCGGAAAGCCTTGATAATATTTTCATTGGCCGCCGCAAGCCCCGGTGGCGTTTCCTTTTGCAGAATGTCAATTTTCTTTTCCAGCGCCAAAATCCAGTGGTCCGTATGATCAAGTTCAAGATAAAAGTAAAAAGCGATGTTATCGGCAAGCTTCTGCGACGGTTCCTTTTTTTCATCTTCAGAAGTTGTTACCAGTTTAGGCAGAAAAACATAGCCGGACGGCAAGGTACAATCGTCAAGTTTTTGCCAGTCAATGCTTTTTTCATGATCAAGAGTTGGGTAAAAGGAAAATACATGGGCGAAATATTGTGTTCCCTGCGCCCCCTCATCTGCCGCTCCTAACCGGTCAATTTTATCTGAAAGGCCGAGTTTTTTTATGTGCTGCAAAACCGATGAGATATGGTCGTCATCGCACAAATATTCCACGCTTGGCCCGCTTCCGGATGCGATATTGCACATGTCGGTACCGCAAAGGGAATCATACACCTTAATTCTCTTACTATTATCAATTTGAAATTTTTGAAACAGCTTGCGGTAAACCACGCTCATTTCCGGATAGTATGGATACCTGCCCCAGAAAAGTTCTTTTCCCTTTTTGATGTCTTCTTTTGCCGTCGTTTGATGGTTTGATTTTTGTTCTGATATCTGTCCAGATTTTATAAAAGACCTGCGAACAGGTTTTCCTTTATTGGGTTTATTCTCAAAAAGACTTCTTATATTTTCCAACATTACACATACTCATGAACTTAACTTTTTAATCGAAAAAATGAACATATTTTACGTTCAGCAATTTACACTAATACCGGGTACTTCGAACAAAACTATAAAATCAGAATGTAAAAAATGAGTGAAAAATATTTCCAATTGCATATATCACTAAAAAAATTAAAATTTTCTATTGGCAAGCGAAATATGTGGCTGTATAAGATGCCAACCAAATCGGCATCCGCCGATATAAAGTGATCGATGATCCCCGATAGCTCAGTTGGTAGAGCAGTAGACTGTTAATCTATTTGTCGCAGGTTCGAGTCCTGCTCGGGGAGCCACTTTTGACACTAATTCAAATCACCAAGTAAAATAAAGGGTGTCTTTAAGGTATACTTTAGCTTAGAGCCTTTTAATTCCAAGTTCGCAAATACATAATGGATGAGTTGGCGTTTTTCATCGGTTGTCGAACACTCAAAGAATACCATGCAGTATCTGAATACCTAACTTGTATTCATCTACATGATGGTTTGACTTTTTGGTCTAAACCGACTACAAAGCACCCAGAGTTTGGCAAAAGCCCTCTATAGAAACGATTTTTTCGGAAAACAGATTGCCTGCTAAGGCAATTGGTGAAAACATACTAGACCTCACCTCCTTCAGCTAAGTTTGACTTTATAGTTTTTGCGCCTATTCAGGCTTTGAATTGCGACCTTTGCATTATGCAAGGTGCACGCATGAGCGCATTTATAATAGCGCTTATAAAAATAAGGAGGCATAGATATGCCCATCATGAAATTTCCGATGATAAAACGGAAATCACAAAAATCGCAACCCTTTGATAGATCAAGCCAGGACCAGACGGCGATTGTTTATTGTGAAGAAAACTTTGCTCGAATAGACGGCAAAACAGCCAATGGCCTCATCCGTTACTCAGAAAAATATAAAATTCTTTCGGTAATTGATAGTACAAAAGCAGGCCTTGATTCAGGAATGGTGTTGGATAATATTCCCAATGATATTCCTATCTACCGCGATCTTGCAGAAGTATTGAAGAACACTGACAAAATGCCGGATAACTTCATCTACGGCATGGCCCCTTTAAGCGGCATGCTGTCTAAGCTTGAACGCAGCATTGTTCTTGAAGCAATTAATTTAGGAATGAATATTATCAATGGTCTTCACGAATTTCTGAACGATGACCGCGAATTCGCACTCGCAAGTGTTGCAAATGATGTAACGATCTTTGACGTGCGAAAGCCACGCGATAAAAAAGATTTGAAAGTGTTTAGCGGCCAGATCACAAAAGTCACTTGCCCCTGTATTGCTGTGCTCGGCACCGACGGGGCTATTGGTAAGCGTACGACCGCTACCATATTGACACGAACTCTAAAAGACCAGGGTATAAATGCAGTGATGGTAGGAACAGGTCAAACCGGTTTAATTCAAGGTGCTCGGCACGGCATTGCAATTGATGCAATCCCACCGCAATTCTGTTCTGGTGAAATGGAAGCAGCAGTTGTCGAAGCTTTTGAAGAAGAAAAACCGGATGTCATTATCATCGAAGGTCAAGGCGCTCTCAGCCATCCAGCTTATCTAACGTCAGCATATATCCTAAGAGGAAGCTGCCCCGATGCAGTAATTCTTCAACATGCCCCAAAACGGATCAAACTATCTGACTATCCTGAAATACTGATGCCAAGTGCGAAAAGCGAGATCAACCTTATCGAGACGTTCTCAAATACTAAAGTCATCGGACTTACTATTAACCATGAAAATATGACCGAAGAAGAAATTGATGAAGCTATTACCCAGTTTGAAGATGATCTTAAAATAGGCGTTACAGATGCATTAACACGCCCAGCTGATCGTCTTGTTAAGATTGTTTTTTCAGCATTCCCTGAGTTGAGGAAGGTTTTACCAATTGCAGTATGACTTTGTGTTAAACGAAAAACAAAAGCATCAGAATTCAAATCAATCTCAGTTGGATAATAAATTGTATGGAAAAGATAAAAGCCCGAACCAGTTAAAATCTTATGTCATTATATTGCGTAACTTTTTCTTACTTTTTTCGGGACCGTTAATCACACTTGTTGGTCTGAATAATTATGCATATTCCAAAGCAGCACAGTATCCAGAGAGCTATCCCGAAGCTCTCTTAAACTATATCGACGATTGGAACAATAAAGACGCTGGCACAGAACCCAGACCGAATACTTATGTAGAAATAAACCAATTGGCTTTTTATGACAACATTCGCCTCGTCAGGTCTCAGATATTAAATGATGCGACAAAAGTGATGATTGTCGTAAAGTCCGACGCATACGGTCATGGATTGAAAATGCTCGGGAATGTCGCTGAAATGGCTGGGGTTGATTATTTTGGGATCACCGAAAATTCATCATTAAAAATAATGAATGAAATGGCATTAAATGTCCCAATTGTGCGCTTGCGATTGGCGAGTAATGATGAACTTTTAATGGTGCACTCTAACCGAGATGAGTATGGGGATATTGAAGAGATGGTTGGAAACCTTCAGATGGCCCAAGTTCTTTCAAAGCTTGGAGCAGAGCAAAATCGGAAGATCAAAATCCATTTGAATTTAAATACAGGTGGGATGTCGAGAAACGGCTTTGATATGAATACACCAAAAATAAGAGATCAGCTGCTTTCTCTGTTGAAGCTTGAGAACATCAAAATCGCAGGTATTATGACCCATTTTCCCAATGCGGACGCTACGAACCTTGATAAGGCGCGAACTTCCCTGGCAAACTTTAAGAAACGAGCAAATTGGATAATCGAAAAAGGCAACCTTAATTCACAGAAAACATTGCTACATGTCGCTAATACTTCTGCCACATTACGTCTTCCAGAAGCCCATTTGGATATGGTCCGCATTGGTTCACTAGTGTTTGGTGAAAAACTGGAAAAAGAAGCACCTGATGCGCTTCAACAAATAATGTCAGTCTATACCAAAATAGGGCAAATAAATTTTTACCCAAAGGGAAGTACTGTGGGCTACGGAAGTAATTACATATTGGAACGAGATAGCTATCTGGCTAATCTTCCTATAGGCAAAGTTAACGGTATTCCGCCTGATTTGGTCGAAGTATTAATCGGTGGAAAAAGATACCCTATGGTCGGTAATATGTCGATGAATACCACGATGATAGATGTAACGGATGGCCGAAATGAAATAGCATCAGGTGATGAAGTCGTCATCTTTGGCAAGCAAGGCCAAGACGAAATAAGGGTAGAGGATCATTGGCTATCTTCTATATCCGACGTACATAGCTTTATTGGAAAATTAAACCATGATGTGCGGTATTCAAAGGCTATTTAATATTCGATTAGAGACGAACTTAGTTCCAGTCATGCCCGTGAATACACCCCTATATTTTCATTTGGGGTTTTGGAACTCTGACACAAGTACCGACCTTCTGGGCTAAAATATATGAGATTTTGATAACCCCCTAAAGCCCCAATCCTCGGGAATATGACCATTAAGCCGCCCTATTATGTTACTTGGATCATCCGATTTTGCAGCCATAGAAAGCGGCATGGTGTTAAACGGGGATTTTGGCACATGGTATAAGGATTTATATTTCTCCTCAATCATCATCCTGCCAACGTGCCAGTTAAGGGCCGCGGCATTAATATTCCACCCGCCCTCCTGCACCATTTCAAGGGCCTCGTCATAATCATCGCAGGTAATAATTTTAATTTCCGGGTAAAGATTTCTGATTTGCTCCACAAGTGGCCCCACTTTCGGGGTGACAACAGCCTTCGGCACATCATCTTCCGTGACGGGGTAAAATTTTCGCGGCACGAACCACGCCCCGCCGCTGACGATAACCGGTTTTGTGAAGGAAAAGATTTTTGTGCGTTCCCCCGTTTTTGCCAGTGCCGCCAAGAGGTCAAACTTTTCGTCCATAAGACCTTGCTTTAGTTCCATCAAATCGGTCGCTATAAATTCGCATTCTATTTCGGCTTGCGAAAAAATATCCCTGATCCGGTCAATAACAACTCCTGCGGCTTGACCATCTTTCTGATAACTGAATGGCGCGAAATCAGGGTTATAACCAATCTTTATCAGGGCTTTTGCGTTCACGATAACTTTTCAATCATTTCATCGGTTGAAATCACATCTGCAAAAAGCCGCGCCATCGCGTTAAGCGCGTCATTATGGTCTTCGTCCGATCCCGCGGCGTTGGCATCTGCAATCATAACGGTTTTAAAATTCAGCATCATGGCATCACGGGCCGTTGTCTCGCAGCAGACATCGGTTAAAGTGCCGGTAATAATAACCGTATCAATATCCGCTTTCTTCAGTTTTTCTTCCAGATTGCTTGAACCCCCTATGAAGGCGCTAAATCTGTTTTTTTCTATGGTCCAATCATCTTCCTCAATCTCAAGATCCGGCCATAACCCATGCCCCTCTCCCCCTTTTGAAATATTTTCAATCATGGCGTCGCAGCGCTCCCGCGAAAATAACTTCAGAAGGACAGACCAGTTTTCATAAATATTTTCATCAAACGTCGTAATGACCCAGACCACCTGCCCGCCCGCCTTACGCAGACTGTCCGCCAGTCTGTTTATATTGGGGACAATCTCCCTCGCCTGCGGCACTTCTGCTGCCATACCGGGTTCCAGAAAATATTTCTGCATGTCTATAACCAGCAGTGCTGTTTTTGCGGGATTGATTTCTGAAAAAGCATGCCGCTTGCCGCCACGGCGTTTTTTTGCGGCATCGATTGTTTTCTGTAATATTTCTGTTTTGTGCATGACCGGAACGATATAACTTTAATGTTTTAATGAAAAGAACTAAAAAATTATGTTAATTAAAAGAAATAAAATAATACCAATAAAATATTTAGGGAAAATAATTGTCGCTCAGACTTGAAAATGTGACGTTTAACGTGGACGGCGAACCGCAAATCTATCAAACGGATTTGACACTTGAAAGCGCGAGCATGAATGTGTTGCTCGGCGCTACCCGTTCGGGAAAAACCACCCTTATGCGACTGATGGCCGGGTTGGACAGGCCGAGCACGGGACGGATTTTCTGGAACGGCGAAGACGTTACAGGACTGCGGGTACAGGACCGGGATATTGCAATGGTCTATCAACAGTTTATAAACTACCCGTCTCTCAGCGTTTATGAGAATATCGCCTCCCCCTTAAGAATTCTGAAAAAGAAAAAAAATGAAATTGATGAAGCGGTCCGGCAAACCGCCAAAATGATGAAATTATCCGACTTCCTCGATAAAAAACCGTTGGATCTATCCGGTGGGCAGCAGCAAAGGTGCGCCCTCGCCCGTGCCTTGGTGAAAGGGGCAAAGCTTGTGTTACTTGACGAGCCGCTCGCAAATCTTGACTATAAATTACGGGAAGAAATGCGCGAAGAAATCCCCAAAATATTTTCAGCGTCTGGCGCAATATTTGTTTATGCCACTACCGAACCCGAAGAAGCGCTCCTGCTTGGCGGTAATACGGCAATATTACATGAAGGTCGCATCACACAGTTTGATAAAACCCCCACCGTTTATCATCATCCGAATAATATTATTACCGCACGCACTTTTTCAGATCCGCCAATGAATTTTTTAAGACTGCAAAAACAGGGTAACAAAATTACATTTGGCGATGGCACAGTGATTTCGGGGCAAGGGCCCCTTTCTTCGCTTGAAAACGGAACCTATACGGCCGGTTTTAGACCAAATCATCTGGAACTGAACCCGCAAAATAAAAGCGGTATAAAATTTTCCGCCAAGTTAAATATTACGGAAATTACCGGCTCCGAAACATTTCTGCATATGGAACATGATGGTGAACCGTGGGTCGGGCTTATTCATGGTGTTCATGATCTGCCATTGGATCAGCCTATTTCCGTATATCTTGATCCGACACATATTTATACCTTCGGGCAGGATGGAAATCTCGTGTTAGCCGCGCACTATACAGAGGGGCGCGAATAATGGCGAAAATAACACTCAAAAATATTGCCCATCGTTACGCGCCGAATAGCGACTACGCACTAAAGCCCATAAACCATGTCTGGGATGACGGAGCGGCCTATGCTCTGCTTGGGCCCTCAGGATGTGGCAAAACGACCTTGCTGAACATTATTTCCGGCCTTTTAACACCATCTGAAGGCAACGTTTTATTCGATGATCAAAATATCACAGATAGGAATACGGCTGAGCGTAATATCGCGCAGGTTTTCCAGTTTCCCGTCGTCTATGATACCATGAGCGTCAGGGATAACCTTGCCTTCCCGCTTAAAAACCGCGGGCATGACACGGCATATATCAATGACCGGATAACGGAAATTTCCCGTGTCATTGGTGTTGAAGATATTCTGTTTCAAAAAGCGCAAGGCTTATCAGCCGATATCAAACAGAAAATAAGCCTTGGTCGCGGGCTGGTGCGTGAAGACGTTAATGCTATCCTGTTTGATGAACCCCTGACCGTCATTGATCCGCATATGAAATGGCAATTAAGGACAGAATTAAAAGCGCTCCATAAAAACCTCGGCCACACAATGATTTATGTAACACACGATCAGACCGAAGCACTTACCTTTGCTGATAAAGTGGTCGTCATGTCAATGGGTGAAGTTGTGCAGATCGGCACTCCGAAGGAACTGTTTGAAATCCCCGCGCACACCTTTGTCGGGTATTTTATCGGCTCACCGGGTATGAATGTCCTGCCAACTATTATAGACGGCAACAAAGCAATGATTGGCCAACATAAAATTGTTTTGAACCGCGACTATAAAGGCCTTAAGGGAAAACTGGAACTTGGCATACGGCCGGAATTCGTTACACTCACAAATAATCCTCAAGACCTTCCAGTTAAAATTAATCGCGTCGAGGATGTTGGCCATTATAAAATCGTCAGAGCCACCCTCAACGGCCATGATATAAACATCATTTTAAAAGAAGAAACTGAAATATCCGGGGATATGAATTATGTCAGTTTTGATAAATCCCACACAAACATTTATGCGGATGACTGGTTGGTGACGCCATGAAGAAAACAATTAATCAAAAAGCCTGGTTTATGGTTCTGCCGGTTTTAATACTGGTTGCTTTTTCTGCTGTTATCCCGCTGATGACGGTGGTGAATTATTCGGTGCAGGACACATTTGGAAATAATGAATTCTTCTGGGTCGGCCTGGAATGGTTTGAAGAAGTACTGCATTCTGAACGTATTCATGATGCGCTCGGGCGTCAGGCACTGTTTACCATCATCATTTTAACTATCGAAATACCACTGGGAATATTCGTCGCTCTTCACATGCCCAAAAGAAGTGGCTTATGGTCTTCGCTATGTCTGGTTCTTGTCGCGCTCCCGTTACTTATTCCCTGGAATGTCGTTGGTACCATCTGGCAGATTTTTGGCCGGGTTGATATCGGACTTCTAGGGTACATGCTTGATCAAATGGGTATTGATTACAATTATACTCAGAATAGTTTCGCGGCATGGTGTACCATTATTGTTATGGATGTTTGGCACTGGACGTCACTCGTGGTTCTACTTTGCTATGCAGGACTAAAATCAATTCCGGATGCCTATTATCAGGCGGCAAAAATTGATCAGGCGAGCCGTTGGGCCGTATTTCGGTATATTGAACTTCCAAAAATGAAGGGGGTACTGCTGATCGCCATATTGCTTAGGTTTATGGACAGCTTCATGATTTATACGGAGCCGTTCGTCGTCACCGGCGGCGGACCGGGTAACGCAACCACATTTCTTTCCATTGATCTGGTCAAAATGGCAATTGGCCAATTTGACCTGGGTCCTGCGGCTGCATTTTCACTGATTTATTTTCTGGTAATCCTGCTGGTATCATGGGTATTTTATACTGTCATGGTTCATTCTGACACAAAGGATATGTCATGAAGATAAACAAATCCGCACTTGTTATGTCTCTCTATATCCTGTTTTTGATGCTGCCTATTTACTGGCTGATCAATATGAGCCTCAAAACCAATCAGGAGATATTGAGCACATTTTCATTATGGCCAAACGACCTGACCTTTGATAATTATCTGGTGATTTTCACCGACGCAAGCTGGTATGGCGGTTATCTGAATTCCATCACCTATGTTGTGATGAATACGATTATTTCAGTGACGGTTGCCCTGCCCGCCGCCTATGCATTCAGTCGATATCGATTTATGGGCGATAAGCATCTGTTTTTCTGGCTGCTCACCAACCGGATGGCGCCGCCAGCGGTATTTGCGCTACCGTTCTTTCAGCTCTATTCGAGCGTCGGATTATTTGATACTCATATCGCAGTGGCCCTTGCCCACACGTTATTCAATGTGCCGTTGGCCGTTTGGATTCTTGAAGGTTTCATGCGCGGCGTCCCTAAGGAAATTGACGAAACCGCCTATATCGACGGATATGGTTTCTTTACATTCTTTCGAAAAATATTTATGCCGCTCATCGCATCCGGTATTGGTGTCGCGGCTTTTTTCTGTTTCATGTTTTCATGGGTTGAACTGCTCCTCAGCCGCACGCTCACTTCGGTGGATGCCAAATCAATCGCTGCTACGATGACTAGGACGGTGTCGGCCTCCGGACTTGATTGGGGTGTGCTTGCTGCTGCAGGTGTACTGACGATTATACCCGGAGCGTTGGTGATATATTTTGTGCGAAACCATATCGCCAAGGGTTTCGCACTGGGGAGAGTATGATGGATTTATCGTGGATGGGATGGACACTACCAACAGCAATTTTCTTTATTTCAATTGCACTCGCGCTTGTTGTCATGATCATCTGGGCTATCAAAGCACCGCACGCACCGAGGGTAGGCATATTGCGCATTGAAACGACGCCCGGTGACCGGTTATTTATCAGCTTACTTGGTTCGGCGTTTATTTGTCTGGCGTGGCTGGCATTTTTTGGTTCGCCAATTTGGGAAGCACTGATAGTATGTTTATTATACGCCGCATCGGTATTTAAATGGGTTTAATCTGGAGATAAAAATGAAACATGGGATAATAGTTGCTGCCTTAAGTATATATATAAGTACGAATGCCTTTGCCGACGATGCGACGACGGATAAATGGATTGAAGAGTTTCAACCCTCAAGCCTTACAAAAGAACAGCAACGGGAAGAAATAAACTGGTTCATTAAAGCGGCTGAACCCTTTAAAGGCATGGAAATCAGGGTTGTTTCAGAAACCATTGCCACCCATGAATATGAAAGTAAAACCCTTGCCCAGGCCTTTACGGAACTTACCGGCATCAAAGTCATCCACGATCTGATCGGTGAAGGCGACGTCGTCGAAAAACTCCAAACCCAGATGCAGTCAGGTGAAAATATTTATGATGCCTATATCAATGATAGCGATCTGATCGGTACCCACTGGCGGTATCAGCAGGCAAGAAACCTCACCGACTGGATGACAGGTGCGGGAAAAGATGTGACCAATCCGGGGCTTGATCTTGATGATTTTATCGGTACATCCTTTACCACCGGCCCAGACGGAAAGCTTTATCAACTTCCTGATCAGCAGTTCGCAAATCTTTATTGGTTTCGTTACGACTGGTTTACTGACCCTAAGAATATGACCGATTTTAAGGCCCAATACGGGTATGATCTTGGTGTTCCGATTAACTGGTCGGCATATGAAGATATAGCCGAATTTTTCACCGGGCGTGAAATTGACGGGGAAAAAGTTTATGGCCATATGGATTACGGGAAAAAAGATCCATCTTTGGGATGGCGGTTTACCGATGCCTGGATGTCAATGGCCGGTATGGGAGACAAGGGGGAGCCAAACGGCCTTCCTGTTGATGAATGGGGCATCCGTGTAAATGAAAATTCACAGCCCGTCGGTTCCTGCATGGTGCGCGGCGGCGCGACCAACAGCCCGGCAGCGGTTTACGCGCTGCAAAAATATGTAGACTGGCTTAAAAAATATGCGCCGCCTGCCGCCGCCGGCATGGTTTTTTCAGAAGCGGGGCCCGTCCCGGCGCAGGGGAATATTGCACAGCAAATGTTTTGGTACACCACCTTTACACCCGACATGGTTAAGGACAATATCCCGGTAGTGAACACCGACGGCACGCCAAAATGGCGTATGGCGCCCTCTCCTCACGGGGCGTACTGGTCGGAAGGAACAAAAATCGGCTATCAGGATGCAGGATCATGGACGTTGATGAAATCAACACCTGATGACCGGGCCAAGGCCGCCTGGCTTTATGCCCAGTTCGTCACATCCAAAACTGTTGATGTGAAAAAATCCCATGTGGGGCTCACCTTTATACGTGAAAGTTCCGTCAATCATTCTTCGTTCACTGAACGCGCACCAAAACTCGGTGGCCTGGTTGAATTTTACCGCTCCCCCGCGCGGGTTAGATGGTCACCGACCGGGACAAACATACCGGACTACCCAAAATTAGCGCAACTTTGGTGGCAGAATATAGGCGATGCCTCCTCTGGTGATAAATCAGCGCAGGAAGCGCTAAACGCCCTGTGTATCGCGCAGGAAAGACTACTCAGACGTCTTGAGCGCGCCGGTGTTCAGGGTGAATTTGGCCCAAAAATGAACGATGAAAGGGGTGCTGAATACTGGCTCGCACAGCCGGGGGCCCCAAAGCCCAAAATTGCCAATGAAAAACCCGCACCGGTTACGATCGGCTATGATGAACTGATAAAATCCTGGCAGTGATCAAATAATAGCAAAATATTTTTGGTCAATTGATTTCAATTGAAAATAGTTACCGAGTGACTTGACTTTGCTTAACCGCTTCCATAGGCTAAATTTTTATCAAGGGGTTAATCTATATGTGTTTTTCCGCTTCCGCCAGCTTCACAGCCTGTGCTGTTCTGGCAGCGGCTGGTACTTTGAGCGTTCGCCGAGCGGCGAAAATTAATGCGGGCATTGGTTTGATGTCACTCTCCACATTTCCGTTATTTTTTGGTATTCAGCAGGGGTTCGAAGGACTCGTGTGGCTGGGGATGAACGACATAATATCGACCTTTTGGCGAGATGCCGCAAGCGTTGGTTTTGTGTTTTTCGCCTTCTTTTTCTGGCCGGTTGCCGGGCCGGTCACCGGCTTCCTGATCGAAAAAAAACCTCTTCGCAAACGGATATTCATGTTTCTCATTCCTTCCGGTATCGGCAGCGGTCTTTATCTTTCCTACGTAATTCTGGTAAATTTCTCGCCGCCGGTTACTTGGGACGGGCACCTCGCCTACTTTTATGATGTCTATATAATAGATTATATGGAATATGTGTATTTCATAACCGCTTGCGGTGCGCTGATCTTGTCGTCAAACAAGATAGCATTCAGGCTTGGATGTGTTCTTGCCGCGTCCTTTGCGTTCACGATGATTGGTTATCAACTTCTTTCACTGCCATCAGTATGGTGTTTTTTTGCGGCAATTTGCAGTCTGATTGTGGTTATTGACCTGTATCGCGCGAAACCAGCCAGAGAAGAGACCGTGATCCTGTCCTCATAAGTGTCCTAAAATTACGTAGAAGTCTTTTCACCAAATAACTTCATGATGATATTTATCGTGACATATTGGATCACAATGACGAAGAAAATAACCATCGGCGACGGGTAAAATGCTGCAAACAAAAAGGCGAGCATGGTCATAAACCCGTTAACGATAGCATATGAAAACTGTGTTGATACGTGGTCAATATGCGGGCAGTCCGCCCCCATTGATGCCAAAACGGTTGTATCAGAAATGGGTGATGTGTGATCTCCGAACAGACCGCCGCTTAACACGGCGGCAATCGTAAGCACGAGCGGCGCATTCAACGTGTATGCCACAGGCACGACGATAATCATCAATATGGCAAAGGTACCGTATGACGAACCGGTTGCAAATGACATAACAGCCCCCAATGTAAATACAATTACCGGAATAAAGTCAGGAGAAATGCTGTCTCCTATCAAGCTCGCAAGATAGAACCCTGTTTGAAGTTCTTTACAAATTGAACTTAACGACCACGCCAGAACCAAAACCATGCAGATAAAGACAAGCTTCTGCATCCCCCGTACATAATGCTGTAAACAGTCATCATATGTGATTTTCATGTTTTTCTTCATCAGATATGCGCAGGCAACAGACGCAAAGATATAAGCTGTAAATATTCCGCCACGCATGTGAATGCTTTGCACACCTTCATTCATGACAAAATATGAAAAATAAACAACCATTGTGAGTAGCAGAATTGACAATGGAATTACGAAGGTGCTTATTTTCGGGGTCACACTTTCCGAATCCTGAGAAACATCGGCTTCATCGTCTTCCACAAGCCCATTCTTCACCGCCTCATCATATCGGCGCTGTGCGCGCGCCATTGGACCATAGTCTTTACCCGTTGACAACATCATCGGGATCGATATCAGCGCCAGAAATGCGTAAAACTGGTAAGGCCAGACGGATAATAAGACCTGATAAGCTTCGCCTTCTATACCAACGTCATTATATGAATTTTCAATAAGGCTCATAATATAAATCCCCCAGCTGATGAACGGGACAAGAATACTTACCGGGGATGCAGTTGTATCAACGATGTAGGCGAGCTTCTCCCTGCATATGCGTAGCTCCCTGAATACCGGTTTGAAAAGAGGCCCGACAATCAGTGCATTTCCTGAATCGGTAAAAAATATGCAAATTCCCGCAAACCAAGCCGCAAGCTGCGCCCGCACCCGGGTTGAAATAAATTTTACCATTACGCTCGAAAATGATCTGGCACCGCCGGATTTCGTCAACAAATGCACAAACCCCCCTATCGCAAACATAATGACGATCACTTGCGTGTTTGAACCACTGGTAACCTGAACAAAAATATATTTTTCAACAAGTTCCGTTATGGCAAAAAACAGATTAAAATCTGCCAAAATGAACGAACCGCCAATCGCACCAGCCGTAAGCGCGAAGATGATATTGCGCGTATAAACCGCCAGGAAGATACTTAGCGCGGGCGGTAATATTGATAAAAACCCATAATCACTCATTACTCAATCATCCCTTATATATTTCTGGTTTTTGTTTTATGACGTATCCGATATTCAGTTGTAGGCGCGAAACACAGCTATTGACAGTCTGATCTGACTTTTTCCGTTAATTTCGCGGCAGAACCAAACGCCAATATCCATCCCGTTGAGCCATGCCCGGCATTTATGTATAAATTTTCTTCGCCTGCCCGGCCAATCATTGGCATTTCATCTGGTGTCTGCGGCCTTAAACCACTCCATATATCAGGTGGCTCGTCGAATTTCGCACCATTCGGTATAAGGTCCATGGCTTTTTGTTTTAATTGCTGCACATGTTTTTTCCGGATCGTCAGATCATCTGAAAAAATTGCATATCCCGCGACACGGACCTGATCACCAAGTCGAAGAACGACAAATTTACCCGCTGAATCCGTGATGCTGAGGTTCGGTGAATTTTCACCTACTGGATAAGTAAGGCTTATCCCTTTAATACCTATCAAAGGCTTTTTACCGGGATAAGGTTTTGATAATAATTTGGGACTTTCATAGCCAGCCGATATGACAAACACATCACCTTCATAGCTTCCTTTGTCCGTTTTTACGGCAACAACCCTGCCCTTATGTCTGGTAAGCTCCTTTACCTGTTCATTAAAGCTGATAGAGCCGTTCAATTTTTCAACCAGCACTTTTGCCAGATTTTGACAATAACGTCTGCAATCGCCCACTTCCGCGTCCGGAAGATAGATGGCTCCCGCTATTTCCCGGCGCGTGTCGTGCAGGGCGGGTTCTCGTTCGAAACATTGTTCTTTTGATAATATTTGATAACTTCCACCAAACTGCGCCTGAAAATCGGCGGTTTTCCTCGCACCCGTCAACCCCGCCTCATTCGGATAGATGATTAATTTCCCGGCTTTACGCCAGTCATAGTCAAATTTGTGACGCTCATTAAATTCGTACATTTTGGTCTGAGAAAGTGCCGCAAGCTCTAAAATGTTTTTTGTATTTTCGGCCCATGATTTGGCATTGCATTGGCCAATAAATTTTCCTAACCAAACAAAATTAGACGGCTTCAAAAGGCCCGTTACAACGACGCCCTGATCCGGATCTGTAAGCGTCCTGGGCAGTGATTTTAAAAAAGATGGAGATGCCAAAGCACTGATATTATTAAATAATAATTGCCCGGCATTGGCTTTACTGGTCCCTGCGCCCGGTTCATTCTCCCGCTCCAGCACAGTTACATTAAATCCGGCTTCTGCCAACGTACAGGCTGTCGTCAATCCGACAATACCAGCACCTATCACCACGGCTTTATTATTACTTTTATGGATTATGCCAGACTCCAATTGCCTATATCACCTGTTACATTAACCCTATATCATCAAATGATAAGTAAGTGAACGACTTCATATACCGGAATTCATTTTGCGACAGCGACCGTTTATAATATCATGTGATTATACAGTATATTATATTAAACTATTACTTCAATAAAATAAGATAACACATTGTAAATGAAATATATTTTATCAATTGATCAAGGAACAACATCAACCAGGTCCGTTTTATTTGATGAACAAATAAAACCGGCAATAACAGCACAGCAGGAATTTGGGGAAATTTTTCCAAAATCCGGCTGGGTTGAACATGATCCCGCGGAAATCTGGAGAACAACACTTGAAACGATAAATGAGGTTATAGCAAAAGTCGACGCCAGCGATATCACGGCAATTGGCATCACCAATCAACGCGAAACTACCCTTATCTGGGACAGGGAAACCGGGGAACCAATCTATAACGCCATCGTATGGCAGGACCGCAGAACAGCGCATTATTGTGATGACCTAAAAAAACAGGGTTATGAAGACGAAATCATTCATAAAACCGGACTTTTGCTTGACCCGTATTTTTCGGGCACAAAAATAAAATGGATACTGGACCATATTGACGGCGCACACGAGCGGGCAAAGGCAGGGAAACTCGCTTTCGGGACGGTCGATTGCTTCTTAATCTGGAAATTAACTGGTGGAGTGTCCCATAAAACGGACGCAACAAACGCGTCACGCACAATGCTTTATAATATTCGAGAAGGATGTTGGGACAGGGATATATGTGCCCTGCTCAATATTCCCATGGAAATTCTTCCCGAAGTGATGGACTGTGCAGCGGATTTCGGCACTGCGACCGTCACTCACCCCCCTCTTCCCATTCTTGGCGTTGCTGGTGATCAGCAGGCCGCAACTATTGGCCAGACCTGTTTTGAGCCGGGCATGATGAAATCGACATATGGCACGGGTTGCTTTGCGCTGCTCAATACCGGGGACCAGCTTGTCACGTCGCACAACCGCCTTCTGAGTACCATTGCGTACCAATTAGATGGTAAAGTCACATATGCGCTCGAAGGATCCATTTTCGTTGCAGGGGCCGCTGTACAGTGGCTACGGGATGGCATCAAAGTTATTGATCATGTTGCCGATACAGAAACATTGGCAAAAAAAGCCGATGAACAGCATAAGCTGTATATGGTTCCGGCCTTTACCGGACTGGCCGCACCGCATTGGGACCCGGACGCCCGCGGTGCTATTTACGGGCTAGTGCGAAATAGCGGCCCGGCTGAACTGGCCCGAGCTACCCTCGAAAGTGTTGCTTATCAAACCCGCGACCTTTTCGAAGGGATGAAAAGTGACATAACAACCCCGCTCCATGCAATATTGCGGGTGGATGGCGGCATGGCGGCATCAGATTGGACCATGCAGTTTCTAAGTGATATAATGGATGCTCCCATTGACAGGCCGGTTATCACGGAAACAACAGCATTGGGTGCCGCGTGGCTGGCGGGAATGCGTGCAGGAATTTATCCAGACCGCGAAGGATTTTCAGAAAACTGGGCACTTGAACGGCGGTTTATTCCCAAAATGTCCGCTGAAATACGTGAAAAATTTTATCTTGAGTGGCAAAATGCCGTCACAAGAACGCTTACAAAATAACACTATTCTGCCATAAAACGGACATATCAGTGGTCATAATCGGTCAATAGGTACAATTTTAATAAAATTTTTTAATTATTATTGAACCCAAATGGATAACTTTGGACGGGAGTAGTATTATGAAAAAAATAATCTTATGCGGCGTTGCCGCAACCGCACTTGTGGGCACAAGTGCACAAGCCCAGGAAGGAAACTGGTACGGAGGCCTTGATGGTTACTTGAGTTTTCTCGGGCAGGAAAAATCAGAAAGCAATACCCACGATATTCAAAACCGTTATAAAACGGGTGGTGGTTTCGCCGGTAAGTTTGGATATGATTTTGGGCAAATTCGTCTGGAAGGCGAAATCGGCAAACATTTCAATTCTGCAAAGGAATTTACAATCGTAAATGACGCTGGTCTTGGCCTATCGAATGGCAGTGCAACAAATGGCAAAGCAAATGTCACACACTATATGATGAACGCGGTTCTTGATCTTGACGACATTGTCGGAAGTGACGCTGTGGAGCCATTTATCGGGGGCGGTCTTGGTGTTGCTGATCTCGCACTTCAAAATCTGACCCCTGCCGGATCGACACTTCCCTATGTAAATGGTTCCTCAACGGAATTTGCATATCAGGCCTTCGCCGGTGTTCGCGTGCCGCTTTCCGATGCTGTGGATGCATCCCTGAATTACCGTTACATGGGAACAAACGACGCCTCGCTGGTTGATCGGTTGGGTGCTAACTTCAACGCAAGCTACGATGTTCATGACATTGTACTCGGTATTTCATATAAGTTCGGCGTGAAAAAAAATGATGAAATGGCCAAAAAGCCTCAACCTATTTCTGTTGCACAGAGACCCGTTCAGGAAGCGGCACCAGTGCCCGACCCAACACCTGTCGCTGATATCGCCCCCGCGGCCCCCGCGCCCGCGCCGGTGATCGATAAAGGTCCGTACTCAATATATTTCGACTGGGATAGTAGCTATGTGTCAACGGCTGCACGCGAAGTCATTAGAAAAGCCATCATCGAAAGCACCAAAGCGGAGCAAATCACAATTCAGGTTGACGGATATGCCGATCGTTCCGGCCCAACAGGCTATAACGATAATCTTTCATTTGAACGGGCAACAGCGGTAAAAGAAACCCTTATTGCCAATGGTGTTTCCGCCGATAAAATTCTCATTGAAGGGTACGGTGAACGCATGCCCGAAGTCCCAACGGACGATGGCGTCCGCGAGCAAAAAAACCGCCGGGTGATAATCAAACTAAAGTGATCTACCGGTTAAAGAAAAAGGCGCTCAAAAGAGCGCCTTTTTTACTTGAGGTCCTCGCCCAATATTTCCGCCTCAAGCATATTTGAATCAATAAAGAATTTCGCCGCCCAGTTAAGATATTCAAATCGGCCATATAACCCGTCAATCGGGTATGATCCTTTGACTCCCCCAACCATCGCATCATTGTGGCCGCTCAAACGTACTGTTTTACGTACGAATTGATTTAATCGACGGGCAGTCTCCAGGTACTTATCCTGTCCCGTTTCTTTGTAAATAAGTAATAACGAATGAGCGATCTGCACGGAACCGGTCAAACACACCCACGAAACCGCCGGTGTCCAATCCTTTTTCCATCGACCCGGCAGGTAGCCGTCCTCATCTACAAGGGTTGTAATCGCACCGGCAAACTTCAGTGCCGCAGTGAGAAATGTTTCGTCACGCGAATAAAGATATCCTTCCATAATCCCCCTGGTAACATATCCGAGAGTATGTGTAAGCGGACTTTCAGGTTGATCAAGGCAACAATCCGTAAACCAGCCGTTTTCCTGCTGCTTTGTAAGCGCCCAACGTATATTCTTAAGGGCCGCTTCACCGTATTCCTTGTTGCCCGAAACTTTCGCCGCTTCCAACAGTCCCCACGAAACATGGGTTTCATAGGCCTTTTCTCCCTTTTCTGCAAAAGGTGTCGAAAACTTGCGCCAACAGCCGTCATCATCCATGGTATCAACGAGCCATTGTGCTGCCCGGTTCATCGCATCATGATAACGATCAAATTCCTTTACACCTGCGGCAAGACCAATAAGAATTTGTCCGGTATTAAATGTGACGGGAACGGGATCATTTTCAATACGCCCGCCCTGAAATGCACCGCTTTCAAGCTGTATTTTTTCAAACCAGTCAAGCGCAATCATCGCACTTTCAAGATAATCCTTATTGTCAAAATAATTTCCACAATCAATTAAGGTTGGAACGATATATCCGGTTGTTTCCGGATAGGATGTCGCCCAGCCCTTTTTAACGGAAAAATCGCGCGCCATTCCACCATCATGTGATGCTGAATTTTTTTGCGCGCGTAAAAGCCAGTCAAGCGCCGCTACAACCGTGGCTTTTTTGCCGGGGTCTTCGGGGAGCGGACCTTTATGATCCTTTTTTACTTCTGCCTGCCCTTCGGGCATAAGCATCTGCAGTTCTTCCCAATGATGATATTTTCTGATCGCTTCAGATGGGATTATTTTTTTAAGCAAAGCCTTCATGAGTAACATCGTGCCTTTTTATCGTTTTAAAATATGCTTTATCTTCTCGGCCACTTTACCCCATAAATAATATATAAATGGTAAAGGATCAGAAATTCTTGCAATTGCTTCAACCGATGGCAGGCTTTTTTCAAATTTATCCTGCTCCGGGGTGGTCACTGTTTCACGGGAATATCGATTAATGGGATCCACGCGCCATAATTTCTGCTCAACTTCCTTATGTAGCTTGGGAAAATCAATCCCTGTCTCGCTGCAATACTGCGCATAGACCAGGTTGACACCGTGAATCATAGCTACCTCATGTTGAAGATCGGTTCTGGCGACTGTGGGTTCGATCATTAATAACTCACCCGTGCGGCTGTCCCGCTTAAATTCCATGCCGCCCATACCAATAAAACCGGCAGCTTTAAAATATTTTCCCGTCGCATCCCGCATTTCATCAAGAAGTTCATATGCGCTGGTGCAGCTCGCAGTACCACCAACATTGGGAGGCCAGGAGCGAACCTTGCGTCCCGGGAAATCGGCAATCACATTGCCTTCTCCATCGATATATTCGAGTAAGAAATAAATATCGCTATCGGTTCCTTCAATCCATTCCTGGATGACCATGTTGGGCACACGGTCACTTATTTCGGAGTAGATCTGTTTTATTTCGTCAAGCGAGTTTATTTTATACGCCTTTTTTATCTCATTACCGTATTTTGTATTCTGCTCTGAAGGCTTGAAAATACAGGGAAAATTAAAATTCTTTGCGCCATCAATAAGCCCCGGTGCACTGACATTCAAAGTACGCGGGTATCTAATCCCTGACTTTTCCGCCATTTCAATAACGCCATTCTTATTCATCAATGCCATCAGGTTTTCATGGTCCGGCATGGTAAACCGATAAATATCCAATAATTTTTCGCGTTGTTCTGAAATGGTTCGCAGGCTTTTTTCCATAGTGATAAACAGAACAGGATTATCGTCAAACCTTTCGCGAAGTTTGATAAGATCCTCAATCAGCTCATCGCCTTCGAGATTTCGGATTTTTATTTTTTTGGCTGAATTTGTTTTACCGCTTGGTTTATCGAATGATTTATCCACGGCCGTAACCGGAACACCTTCTTGATGCAACCAACGTGTTATCCCTAACCCATTGATATCCAGTCCGACCACAACGGTGGCTATTTTTCTGTCTGAATTCATTTGTGCGCGCTTTAATATTTTTCGGTTATTATTTTTTTGACGGCACTTTGCCAATCACTGGCATTGATATCACACAAATCCTTAATTTTTTTACAATCCATCACGGAATTTTTTGGTCTTTTTGCGGCGGTTGGATATTCGTCAGCGCTGATCCCCTTAACAAATACCCGGCGAGGGATTTTATCTGCCTCAAATGCGGTTTTGAAAATAAATTTCGCATAATCGGCCCACGACGTTATCTGATCACCTGTAAAATGAAATATTTCATGATCAATTGTATCCTGCTTTTGCAAAATCGTGTAAATGACATCCGCAATATCCCCTGCGTAGGTCGGTGCGCCCATCTGATCAGAAACTATATTCAGCCTGTCCTTTGTTTCTCCGAACCGCATCATGGTTTTTAAAAAATTTGTTCCAAATTCACTAAATACCCAACTGGTTCTAATTATTGCATATTTTGCCCCACTCCTGATAATCGCCTGCTCTCCTTCGGCCTTGGTCTTGCCATATATATTAATCGGGTTTATTGGGTCCGCTTCCTTATAGGGCAGGCTTGCTAGGCCATCAAACACATAGTCCGTTGATATATGAACCAGAAAGACATTGTTATCCCTGCACGCAGCAGCAAGTTTTTTTACGGCAAGTGCATTGACCTCCCTCGCCCGTTCCTCTTCAACTTCCGCTTTATCAACGGAAGTATAGGCGGCCGTGTTTATGACGACATCCGGCTTATGAGTTTTGAAAATTTCTTCGATTTTACGGTCAGAGGTGATATCAAATTCATCTGATCCAAGCGCAACAACCTCCACATCACCCGGAACATGTTCCTGAAGCGATGTTCCAAGTTGCCCATTAGCCCCTGTGATGATCACCTTCATTTGGGAAGCGCTTCCAAACCAAGACCTCCTTTATCCTTCTCTGATAGGATAGGATTTTTTATCGGCCAGTCAATAGAAACGGTCGGATCGTTCCATGAAAGCGTGTATTCATCCGCAGGATCGTAATATTCCGTGCATTTATATTCGAAATCCGCCTGCTCAGAAAGCGTAAGAAAACCGTGGGCAAAACCCGGCGGAACCCATAATTGACGCTTGTTTTTACCCGACAGGCAAACGCCAACCCATTTACCATAAGTTTTTGAGGCGCGCCGTATATCAACAACAACGTCGTAGACCTCGCCCGAAACAACCCTGATCAGTTTTCCCTGCGCTTTCTTATGCTGAAAATGAAGGCCGCGCAGCACACCATAAGTAGAGCGGGAATGATTATCCTGGACAAATTCATTGTCAATATTTGCGAAATTTTTATAACGCTCTTTATTGAAGCTTTCCAAAAAGAATCCGCGATCATCACCGAATATTTTTGGTTCGATGATCAAAACATCTTCAATATCCGTTTTAATCACATTCATTTATTAAATTCACCCACCCTTACTTAAACCCGTCTGCTAATTGCAGCAAATAACGCCCATAGTCAGTTTTACTATAATAGTTCGCCCGCTCTCTGAGTTCCGAATTAGTGATCCATCCCTGCGAATAAGAAATTTCTTCTAAACATGCGACCTTGAACCCCTGTCTTTTTTCAATTGTCTGAACAAAATGGCCTGCTTCCATCAGGCTATCATGGGTCCCCGTATCAAGCCAGGCAAATCCCCGCCCCAGAAGGCTGACATTCAAATCTCCGCGCTCGAGATACGCCCTGTTCACATCCGTTATTTCAAGTTCCCCGCGGGCGGAAGGTTTGATATTTTTGGCGATATCCACCACGTCGTTATCGTAAAAATAAAGGCCGGTTACCGCATAATGCGACTTTGGTTGTTTTGGCTTTTCTTCGATTGAGACCGCTTTTCCGTGATCATCAAACTCAACGACCCCAAAACGTTCCGGGTCAACAACATGATAACCAAACACCGTTGCGCCGTTTTCACGCGCAACCGCATCTACCAGTTTGTCGGAAAAATGCTGCCCGTAAAAAATATTATCTCCCAATACCAGACTTACATTATCGTCATCGATAAAATCTTCCCCGATAATAAATGCCTGTGCCAACCCATCCGGGGATGGCTGTTCCTCGTAGCTGAACCGGACACCAAACTGCGCACCATCACCCAGAAGCCGCTTGAAATATGGTAAATCTTCGGGGGTTGAAATGATCAGAATTTCGTTAATTCCTGAAAGCAGGAGAACAGAAATGGGATAATAAATCATAGGTTTATCATAGATAGGCAGTAATTGTTTTGATACGCCCTGTGTTATCGGGTGAAGTCTTGATCCCGCACCGCCGGCAAGCACAATCCCTTTATATTTTTTTGTCATATTCTATCCCTACCTACCCGAACCCAGGCGAGCCAATTGATAATCACCACTTAAAACGCGTTTCCACCAGTCCTCATTGTTGAGATACCATTTTATGGTCTTGGTCATTCCACTTTCAAATGTTTCCTCAGGCACCCAGCCCAATTCCTTCTGTATTTTACTGGCGTCAATTGCGTAACGTACATCATGGCCGGGTCGATCTTTCACATATGTTATCAGGTCTTTATAATCGCTTACACCCTCAGGTTTGGCGGGGCCGTATTGTTCAAGCAATTCACAAATTGCATGAACGACTTCCAGGTTAGTTTTCTCGTTATGCCCGCCGATGTTGTATGTTTCCCCAATTTTACCCTTTGTCGCTACAAGATAAAGTGCCTTGGCGTGATCTTCAACATAGAGCCAATCCCTGACCTGGCTTCCGTCGCCGTAAACAGGAAGCGGCTTGCCATCAAGTGCATTTAAGATCATATGCGGGATTAATTTTTCCGGAAAGTGGTATGGTCCGTAATTATTTGAACAATTGGTAATCAGCGTTGGGAAACCATAAGTCCTGTGCCACGCTCGAACGAGGTGATCCGAACTGGCCTTTGATGCTGAATATGGTGAACTCGGGTCATACGCCGTGTTTTCTGTAAACAGGGCGTCCCCGTGGCCAAGATCTCCATATACTTCGTCCGTCGAAACATAATGAAAACGGAAACCATTCCTTTTTTCATCCTCAAGGGATGCCCAATAATCCCGCGCGACATCAAGGAGCACAAAGGTACCGACAATATTGGTTTTTATAAATTCACCTGGCCCATCAATTGACCTGTCAACGTGAGATTCAGCCGCCAGATGAATAATGATATCTGGCATAAATTCTTCAAATACGGCTTTAATTGCGCCGGTGTCGCAAATATCATGTTGTTTAAACTGATATCTGTCACTCTTCGCAGCATCCGCGACTGAATCCAGATTTCCCGCGTAGGTCAGCTTATCAAGATTGAGCACATGATGATCTGTGTGATCATTGATAAAGCGGATCAACGCACTTCCGATAAACCCTGCACCACCGGTTACAATAATATTCACAAATTTACCTCATTCACGGATCAAAAGTTCTGTTTACTTGGACAAATATATAAGCATAATATTTACATTAAATAAACGCCCATCCACTAATAATAAATACTTCAATATTCTTAGGCTTGTTATTAGATGACACAAATTAAAGTTTTATTATCGCTGATAATATTTTTCTGCTTCCATCAGCAGGGTTGGGCACAACAATGTCAAATGTCTTTTGATGATAAAACCGGCTTGTTTACCATCAAGTCAAACTCTGTTGACCTGGTAAAAGCAAACTATGTTTTTTGGGAAACTAATTGGGGTTGGGCCGATACAAAATCTGTTTCGACTATCAATGGACTTAAAACATATAGTACGAACGCAACTGTTGAAAAACTCGGACTTAATATCACGAGTGTAACCAAAGTCAGCGAACCGAACCAGTTAAATTGGGATTATACCCTGAGCGCACAAAGGGAAATCAACGATGTGATTGGGGGTGGAATTGCTTTTATCATTGACCCGGGTGATCAAAATGATGTGAATGTTGAATTGTTACCCGACAATACCGGCTGGATAATGGATGGCCAGAATGGGTGCAAGAACGTTACAGTTCGTTTTTCTGAACCCGTTAAAAACATATATTTTGAAGGCAGAAATAAACATCACATCAGAGCCTTCTTTTATGAAAAGAAAATATTGACTGAAACCGCCCAGAACAGGATGAGCGTCACCCTGCCCTATGACGCCGAAGTGATTGGCACAATTTCCGAACAATTGGGCGGCCAAGCGGGAATAACCTGGCATCGGGATATGCTTCATCCCTTTTATTCCCCAGTTGATCTCAGTTTCATGAATGAAAATGAAATTCCCGCCGGAAAACACGGGTTTTTGAAAGCGTCCGGCGAAGATTTGCAATTCGAGGACGGGACCAAAGCACGATTCTGGGGAACCAACATACAGGCCTATACACTGTTTGCAACAAGTCCCAGTCAAATGAAAACACATGCCAAAAGACTTTCGCAGTTGGGATTTAATCTGGTGCGCTTTCACCATCATGATTCCGGCTGGGTAAATCCAAATATTTTCGGCAACAAGGCACCAGATACGAAGCGGCTTGACCGGGAGTCTCTTAAGCTTCTTGACCTATGGATAAAAGCATTAAAAGACGAAGGAATTTATATATGGCTTGATCTTAACGTCGGTCGGGAATTCACAGATAAAGACGGGATCGAAAATTTTGCCGAAATTGCAAAAGGACGAAATATTACTCCGGCAAAGGGGTTTAATTATATTGATGATGACGTTGAGGCCCTGATGAAAGAATTCAATGAAGCCTATCTCAATCATGTCAACGAATATACGGGGCTTGCCTATAAAGATGATCCGGCAATCATTAATGTGTTACTGACCAATGAAAATGATCTCACCCATCATTTCGGAAATGCGCTTCTTCCTGATAAAAATGTACCCGTATCAAACAAAAAATACATGCAACTCGCCGAACAATTCGCAAATGACAATGATCTGTCAACAAATCAGACCTGGCGCTCATGGGAGCCCGGCCCCTCCAAAATTTTCCTGAATGATCTCGAACGATCCTACAACCAGCGTATGATCAATCATTTAAGATCCGTGGGACTTAAATCGGGCATATCAACCACCAACAGTTGGGGGGCAATGCCACTTTCCAGCCTACCAGCACTGACCACAAGCGACATAATTGATGTCCATAGCTACGGCAGAAACAATTTCTTCAAATCCAATCCGAGATACAAGGACAATTTCATCAGCTGGATCGGCGCAGCCCAGGTTATCGGCAAACCTCTTTCCGTAAGTGAATGGAATGTAGAACGCTTCCCTGACACATTTGATCGATTTTCAAGCCCCGTTTATCTTGCTGCAATTTCGGCATTGCAGGGTTGGGACGCGCTCATGCAATACGGGTATAGTCAACAACCACTTAATAACGAAGGAAGGCCAAGTAACTATTCCACCTTTAACGATCCCGCGTCAATGGCCTTGATGCCGGCAGCAGCACTGATTTATCGTCAGAACCATGTCAGTGAGGCCGAAAATACATATTCTTTATCACTCACCAAAGAACAATTCTTTGGTAAACGAATTGACCCCTCAAATGCGGCATCTATACGTACGGTCATTGAGCAAAGCAAGCTTCTGATAAAAATGCCAACGGTGCCGGAACTTACCTGGCTTGATCAGGCGCCGTCCCCCGAAGATGGAATTGAGATATTAAACCCAGACAAGGACTTTATTCCAGAAGGGCAAAATTTTGTTCAATCTGACACACGGGAGCTAACAAGAGATTGGAATGAGGGTATATACACCATTAATACGGCGAAATCGCAAATTGCCATGGGTTGGATCGGCGGTAAAATCATCATTCTCGATAACATCGAAGTCGACCTGTTAAACAAGAATGCTGCCGTCGCCGTTCAAAGCCTTGATAATAATCCCATTGCCAGTTCTGACAAAATATTGATATCCTTTGCCACCCGAACGGAACCATCACAGGGAAACAACATGCCCTATCTGTCTGAACCCTTAAATGGTTCGATGTCGATTAAAGCCAAGGAAGGGTTAAATCTTTATCTTCTAAATAAATACGGCAAAAAACTTGACCATCCCGTCAATTATTCGAATGGCTCCTATCACCTAGCATTAGATCGTACTGTCAAATCATATTGGCTTGTACTTGAAAAAAAAATGGGTACAGAAATTGCGGGTAATCAATGACACAATTAACCAATACCGATTTAAAACTCACTCATGAACAAACGACACTCGCAATCCAAACCAGTGAAGCCGTAAACGTGACCCGCGGTTTCATGGTGCTTCTATTGGTATTTGTTCATTGGTCTCCGGGGGTATTCGAACGATTATCATGGGATTATCTTGCTGTGACAAACCCTTTATTTAGAATCGCCACACCCGGCTTTGCCATCATATTCGGTTTGTCAATGGGGCTTTATATTTTTCAACGCTTTAAAATAGACACACACAAGACCTTGAAACGGCTACGAAAATCCTTTCTGACCTTGGCGTCCGGCATCATTATTCTTGCTGCTATAAAATACAGCATTTTACTACTTGAAGGCACTATGTCCGAAAAAAATGTGCCGTCTGTCGTATTTTTTTCCGTCCTTCTCTATTATCTTTTGGCCATCGCATCGATACCTGTTTGGTATTATGTTTTAAATAAATTCAACCATATCATCATCGCCACCCTTTTTGCTTCAGCCGTTATGTATATTATCGGATACGGTGTTAAGATAATACTTCCGACTAGTGAAAACCTTGAAGGGTTTATGCAACTCGGGGGCTTAATGCTGGAGGCCAAATATAATTATTTCGATATGAGTGCCGTTGTCTTCCTTGGAATTGCTCTTGGTCTATATGTGAAACATCTTCTCAAAATGGAACAAAAAGGATATCACCTGTTCGGCGTCGGCCTACTTCTGATCATTTTTGGGGTCATGGTTTCGTATGAAACAGACCAAATCAACCTTTGGCTTACAGTAGAGATGACACCGATCTGGATGGATATTACCTATCTTGGAGTTGTTACGGTTATTTTGTCGTTTGCCTTAAGCTACAGCTATCGGGTAAGAAAAGCCCTGATACCCAAATTTACATTCAGGCTGACAGCCGTCCTCGGCACGCTTTCATTGTTTATATATATTGGCCACGGATTGGTAATCCCTTTCAAGGACTTGCTGCTGGCAATGGGTTTGCATTACCTGCCCTCAATAAGTATATCGATGATAATTTTTATAATCGCGATTTGGATACCCGCCCAACGCCGGTACAGGAAATTTTACCAACAAAAATAAGGCTTACTGTTTTGCTTTTTTAAGCAGATATTTAGCCAGATTTTGATCATGGATAATCAGGGCCGGCCCATCTGTACTATCGGGTATTTCATAAAGCTGATTTGTTTTTGTCTCATTTACTTCCGAATAATGAAGAATGCCATGACGCCCTTTATCGGCGATCACTTTTTCGATAAGTTCCTTTGAAACCTCTTTTGTATCTTCTGAGAATGCGTATATAAGCGCAGTATCGCAGATAATATTAATCAGACGCGGAATACCACGGCTCGCCATGTAAATATATGTACATGCTTCGTCTGAAAATATTTTTTCTTCACATCCGGCAACTTTTAACCGGTGCTCTATATATGCTTCCACCTCTTCAAGATTGAAAGGTTTTAAGTAAAAATCAGATGAAATCCTCTGTGAAAACTGTACCAGTTCCGGCCGTTGCAACAAGTCCTTAAGTTGAGGCTGACCCACGAGAATGAGCTGTAAAAGCTGATGTTTATCCGCATTTATGTTGGATAACATGCGAAGCTGTTCAAGCGTTTTTGGGCCCAGATTTTGCGCCTCATCGACGATAAGGACAGTTTTGCGTCCTCTGCCATATTGAGCAATAAGATATTTCTGAAACTGATCAAATAATTTTACAGAAGAAACCTCGTCAAACGGTTGGTCATAAGCCATTAACACCCACTGTAAAAGGTCACCCTTATCGTCCTGAACATTTGAAATGAGACCGACATTAAGGTCCTCGCTCATGTTGTTAAGCAGATGACGAATAAGGGTTGTTTTACCGCATCCGACCTCGCCGGTGATGACCGTAAAACCTGCCTGATTCAGGATACCATATTCAAGCATACTGAACGCGAGCGAATGATTGTGCCCCCAATAGATGTAATCGGGATCAGGCAAGATCGAAAACGGTTTTTCTGTTAGTCCAAAAAATTCATTATACATAATAGCTTAGTGTCTTTTTTGTTTAGCTTGGCGTCTTCAGTTGCTCAAGCAGGTTTTTAACCTCTTCCAATTGATCAAATGGCTGACTTTGCGCCAGTTTAACAACTTCTTCAAATTCCCTCGCCGCAGCGGCGTCTCTATCACCCGCCATGTAACTCATGCCCAAATGATATCTGAAAATAACATTCGTCGGCATTTGTTCCACTACATCCTGTAAAATGGATGTTGCTGACTGTATATCACCAACTTTATAATAAATCCATCCAAGAGTATCCTTGAAATGCGGCACGGAAGACTGGCGAAACCTTTTGGCCAGTTCCTCTGCCCTTGCCATACTTTCCGCGTCTGTTCGATATTCGGACAACAAACTCGCCAGATTATTTACGACAATATCCATATTAGGGTTTTCAGCATACATCTCGTCATATATAGAAATTGCTGTCTCAAAATCGGCGTCTCGTTCGTAAATATTGGCTTTTATGAGCTGCAACCCAACTTTATTTTCCACTGTTTGCAACGCATCATTTATGGTCTTCAACGCTTCAGCATTATTTGACGACCTTATGTAATGACTAACAAGATTCATATAGGCAGCATCCAATTTTGGATCGGCCATCGCTGCTTTTTCAAAGCTTGCAACCGCCTCGTCATTTTTCTGTTCAATAAGATACATTTGCCCTTTTAAAACAAGCGCCTGATAATTATTTTCGTCGTCTGCAAGCACACCATCCAAGAATTCCTGTGCTTCATCTATCTGACCGGCACGTGCATAGGAAGCGATCAACGATGAAAGCGGCCTGCTTGAGCCGGGCGTGTTGAAATAAGCATTTCTAAAGGCAACGATGCTTTGTTCGTAATTTTGTTGCCCGGTCAGTGCCAATCCTTCAATTTGCGTCGCCAGAATTTCATCATTATCCAGCTCTTTTATGGCGTCAGCCACTTCTTGCGCACCCAGCCAGTTTTGACGCATAAGCCTTACCCGCGCCAGAGATCTTAACAGGTCAAGATGCCGCGGATTGGTATTAAGCACATCCACCAATACGTCCTCCGCCCGCGCAACGGAAGATTGTTTTGTAAGAAAATCTGCGTAGGCAATCGCGACTTCAGGGTTATTTTCACTGTAGCGAAGCGCATCCGCCAAAGTGTCATCAGCAAGTTCGATTGAGCCGTTTAGCTCATATGCTCTTGCAAGCAGCAAAGAAGCACGTACAGAATCCGGCTTTTCGCTGAGCACAATACGCAGATCCTGAATGGCGTTGTCGTAATTATTTTCATTCAGATAAATAGAACCCCGCATTTCAAGCGCCTGTATATTTGCGGGATCAATTTCAAGAATCTGCTCAATAATTAGTGATGCCGCCTCATAATTCTGGTCGGCCATTTCAAGTTCGCCAATTTTAGCGCGCGCGATCAGCCCATCTTCCGAACTTCCGGTTCTTTCAACTATCTTTCCAAGGACTTCGCGCGCCGCAGTTATTTCATCCCGACCAAGATAGAAATCAGCGAGCGCCAACTGGTACCTCACGACATCGGTGCCGCGTTGAATAAGGGCATTAAGTTCCGCCTCTGCCGCCGCCGGCCCTTTATAGGTGTTCAGGAAACGCACAACATCAATGTTTTTTTCGTAATTTGCTGTATCGCGTGCGGCAAGATTTCTCATTTCCCGTTCGCCCGCATCAACATTTTCGTGTTTGACATAAAAATTTACAAATGCCATGCGAACTTCGTCGTCATCGGGAAAGGCATCGATTAGACTACTGAAAGTTTCCTCCGCCTTATCAATCTGACCCATCGTTTCATAGATCATGATCGTGATAAGCATAAGATCTTTATTTTGCGATGGATCTACGTTGCTTTGGTTGATATATGCGAGTGCGCCTTCATAATCGCGGTTGGAATATCTCTCCGCCGCCAAAATCTGAATGGCGCTAAGATTACCGGGCTCTATTTCAAGTGCCCTATTGGCAAAATCAAGTGCACCTTCGATGTCTTCAAGTTTCAAAAGTACCGCAGCACGAAGCGCGAGCACTTCCGGATTCTGATTATCAAGTAAAAGCGCCGTTTCGCTTATTTCAACGGCTTTATCCAGTTGCCCTACCATCATCATCAACGCGCCAAGGCGCACTTGTGCTTCAATATGTGTTGGTTCCAGCTCAATAACCTTATTCAGTAAGATAATGACCTTTTCCCACTCCTCATTTTCTTCCTCAACCAGAGACATGCCGTACCATGCAGGGACAAAAGTATCGTCGATCTGTAGCGCATTTCTAAACTCAAGACTTGCTTTAACAATATCGTTTTCTTCAAGCAACTCCATGCCATTCTCGTAGTGCGATTGCTTTATTTCCTCAGGGGAACTGCAAGCCGCAAGCCCGACGAACATTGCTGTAAGTAGCAACGACCTTACCGGTGTTTTGAATTTTGAAGCTTGGTTATCTTTTGTCATGATGTTTGTCCATATTCATCTTCGTTAATCTTAACTTGGCAAATAATTCGGCAAGCTTGGTGAAATAATATTTATAAAACTTTTCAACCTGTCTTCCGCCGCAGCCATATCTTCATCGCCTAATATTGGTGTTGTAACCCGCACGAGCGAACCATCCGTCCTGTTCATAAAAATAGCGTCCTTAACCAAATGCCATTTCATAATATACTCATTCGAAATTTTACGGCCTCGTTGATCGAACCAGTAATATACCAACTGTCGTGCCCCGTTGCGTTCTATTATAACACGATTGACCGGTAAGGGCTCTTTTTCACTGGCAACGTCGATTTCTATCCTGTCAAACTCGGTGATCAGCCACCCACCTCCGGGAATGCAGACACGCGGAGAGTGTGGCGATACCCCTTTGCGTTGCGACGCATAATATGCCACATAAAGGTTTACCGGGCGATTAAGCGCGGGTGAGCGGTAATCGGCAAGAATATAATCGTCAAGCCCCAATGCCGTTTCCACATTATTTTCCAAATATGACTTGCGGGATGGCCACCCGTCAACTTCGGCAGGGAATGACACAAAACGGAACCTGTCAGGTGTATTCTCAACCCGGTCCGTTACATTTATGGTGAAAATCACGGCCGCTACAAGACAGGTCAACGATATCACAGCAGGTGCGAGACTGCGGCTTTTATCGGCATTATTATCAACCGCTACGGCCTTGACTTCCGGTAGATCGAACAGCTCGAAAAAGTCGCCACCCTTGCCTAACCGGATAAAAAGCCACACTTCGCCACAGAGAATTGCGGCACATGCCATGAAAATAACCCATCCTTCAAAATAGTGAAGTAGGCCATCCGCCATGCCCCCTCCCCAATATTCCACAAGCACACCCACCATGCCTATGCGGAAGCTATTCATTAAAATTGTGATTGGAATGGTCGACAGAAAAATAATTGCCCGCTGCCATAATGGCGCCTTGTAAAGATATGCTACCAGAAATCCAAGGCTCGTGAGCGGGTACAGATAACGAAGGCCACTGCAAGCATCAACAACCTGAAGCTTATAACTCCCCAGATCAATCACATTACCTTCAAGAAAAACAGGGATACTGAAAATACGGATAAAAAACACCCCGAGTTCCGATGAAATAAGCTGCAAACGCCATGATAAAATTGAATCCAGAAAATAGGGCATTGGGATCGCGAAGAGCAAAAACAGAATTGGCAGCAATGTCAACCGAAGTACGGGCATTCCCCCGAACACAAGCGCAATACCAATCAGAGACACAATAAATCCCGTCTGAACAAGGATAAAAATAGCACTCAATTCACCAACCAGCAGCATAAATGCAGAAAGCAGAATGACGGGAATTCCAACCCATGATGGCCTATCAATACTCGACATCAATGCGTCACGTCTGTCCCACAACATCCACAGCGAAATCAAAGGAATAAGAAACCCGTGGCTATATTCCTCCTGTCCCATCCAACGGCCGTATTGATTGGCAAGTCCCCCGCTGAACGCCACTAAACTGAACAAAAGAGATATACCCAGTAACAGGAAATGAAGCCCGTTAGGTTTTAAAATATTATTTTGCATACTCTCAGAAATAACACTTATCCATATATTTTATTATTGTTGTTAAATTTAAGTCGGATTATCACAGATAATACTTAAAAAACCGTGTATAATCCTTCACTTAAATTATCAACGAATACCCCTATTTATTTGATTTACTACCCTTTTTATTTTCCAGTGACCATAAAGCTTAGTTTATTGAGTTCAAGTATTTTTGCTATCTGTTTGCTTACCCCTATTATACTCACTTGACGGTCAATTTCCGTCATTTTCTTCCACAGAATCAACAAAAGCCCCAGTGTCGACTGATCAATATATGTAACACCTTTCATATCTACGGTAAAATCACAGTTTTGTGTGACAAGTCTTTCAAACTCCACTCGGAGCTCCGGAGCAATTTTCTGCGTGAGACTCCCCTTAAGATTAATCAAATGATTGTCGTCATCCACGCTTATCCTGGGCGTTGAATAAGCGGGTTTATTCCTTATTATACGCCGGTAAGCCAGAACATTTGTGGCCAGTAATTTCAGAAACGATAACCCGTCGTGCCAATAACGACCAAACAGCCCTGGTTCTTCTTTTATGCGCCATAACCATTCAAGATGAAAGTTTTGTACCCAGTCCGGGGCCCTCTTAACGTTCCCTGCAATAAAATTTACCACGGCACCTAAATGGCTAATGACATTCGCATCGAGCTTAATGCGGTTTTTCTCGATCCACTCCTGACCTTTTGCAGCACCCAATGAAACAATTACAAAGTCAGGGTTAGCTTTGTTTATTTCATCAATAATCTCCGGCCTGCTCATTTCCTGAACCGTACCAAAGCCCGGGTTTAGATATCCAGCGCTAACCAACCCGCGCTTCTCTTCATTAAGGACTTTGTGAGCTTTTTCGGCAATTCCATCCTGTCCGCCAAAGAAAAACACCTTAATCGGTTTTTTGATGCAATCTTCATTACGCCTAAGGGCATCGATCAAACTGGAGCCGGCAACGCGTTCTCTGATCGGGATATCAAGAAGTTTGCACATGAAAACAATGGGCATGCCATCTGCAATACTTAGATCTGAGTTAATCACGGAATCACGAAACGATTCATTTGCCTGCGCTGCAATAAGAAAATTCAGATTCGGTGTCGATATAAACAGCTTTCTCTTTTCCGATATGGCATCAGTCACGGCCTTAACCGCACCATCCATATCAATCGCATCGAAACCAACGCCAAGAAGATTATAGAGATCGCGTTCAAAATCCCGGTTATCCATGATGACTTCTCCGCCACAAAGCTTCTTTCCGGTCGTTAATTTCCTGGATAGCTTTCTTTTTTCCGACAATCAATGCCCGGCGCTGATACCGCCTGATAAACTTAATCAGTGTCTTATCGGATTGCTGGTCGGCACCGCTCAACAAGCTTTTCAAATATCCCCACGCCATTGCCAAGCCGCCAACAATATATGGTGGGCGCATCATTCTATAGACAGCGGTTGCCATAAAATAGATGAAACTGCTGCCCATATAATACTGGCCAAACCCATGACGCATGCGGCCGGTTAATATACCCTTTTCGCTTGATCCCATCGGCCTTAAATGAATGAAACGGATGTCTTTCGCATCACTGCTTCGCGCAATCCAGCCCATAAACCGCGCGCGGTGACAATCAATCGCATCCCACATCACTTCGCGGACAAACCCGCCAATTTCCTCAAAACATTCGCGTCTGTAAAACTTTGATGCCCCAACACACATTTCATCGCCGCATTTCTCACTTATTTCCTCCCCATTGGAAATATAATATGGCTTGCCACTAAAGCAACCAAGACGGGGATTGTCTTCCATTTCTTTCATTAGCAATTTAAAGTAATCCGGTGGCAGAATTAAATCCATATCCAGCTTACAGATATAATCATAGTCATTTGCATTGATCGTTTCATATCCGCGGTAAAACGCTTCGATAACCCCTGGGCCAACGGCTCGTTTGCCTCGATCATCGTTCCTGATCACGCTGATCCAATTATATTTTCTGATATATTCTGCTATAATGTCTGGCGTTTCATCGGTGGACCCATCATCGACAATCACCCATTTAGCGGGTAAAACACTTTGCGCGACAACACTGTCCAGTGTTTTTCGCATGAAATCAGCTTCATTGCGGCAGGGAGAAATTATCAAATATGACATCTTGCTATTCATTGAATATCTCTTCCAGCCGGTCAATATTGACATCTCGTCCGAACTCATCAACCACATGCTTTGCCGCATTCTCGATCATTGACTGCTGTACGTCGCGTTCCAAAATGGCGTTTGCCAGAGCCTCCGCATTTTCCGGTTCAACCAACAGGCCTGTTTTCCGATCAATTACCAGTTCGGGGATACCGGAAATTTGGGTGGTGATTACTGGTACCCCGAGCATCATGGCCTCCATCAACACAACAGGAATACCGTCCATATCGCCATTGCTGTCTATTTGGCACGCAAGAGCAAAAATATCAAATGATGACATCCACTCAGCCACCTTCGCATTCTCCAACGCTCCCACCATGGTAATCTCATCCTGTAATCCTAAAGCGGCAATCTTGTTAATGATTTTTTCTTCCTGCGGACCATCACCCGCAATTGACAACGATATCGGCACACCCCTTTTTTTTAACATGCCGACCGCTTCAACCAACGTCAACATTCCTTTTTTTTCAACAAGTCTACCTAACGAACAGATTCTGATAACCTCACTTTTTGGTTTTGCTTTTTGGTCAAATTTGAGGTCCACACCGCACCGGACAACCCTTATTTTTTCGTCAGGCATCCCTATTTTTCTGAGGTAACGCCTATTAAACTCTGAAATGGTGACAAAGTATTTTGCCCTTTCAGCTTTACGGGTAAGGAGCAACCCATGTTCAAAGATATCATTGGCATGCGATGTCACCGTGAATGGTATTCCGGTTATTGCAGAGGCATACATTGCCACTTGGCAAGGGACATTTGCAAAATGTACATGAATATGTTCCGTGCCGTTTTTAACAACAATCTGTGCTGCGCTGCAGGCCGCAAAAAATTGATAGATCAACTTATATGCACCCAGTTTAAAAATACCCACATTAATAAAATCTGAAATCAGCCACCCAAGCCCTTTGAAAAAACCAATCGGTTTTGTAAACAAGCAAATAAAAAACGAAAACAGAAATTGAATAAAACCTTCCCGATAAAGATAATGAACAGGCCCCATTCTGGCCGCAACATTTTCAGACACGTTATCGGGTTTATGTATTGAAAGCGCATGAATCTTCGTACCACGCTCTCTTAAAGCAAAAATTTCGTTATAAACGAATGTTTCCGAAAGCGCGGGAATCGCAGGGGCGATGTATGTTATGACTTTTTTCTTCGTCATATTTCAGTTTTCTTTGTCTTTTACGGATCGGGCCGGTATGCCTACCACTGTGTCCCCCTGTTCCACATCTTTTAAAACTACGGCATTTGCCCCTATCCTACAATGATCACCGATTTTCACACGCCCGAGTATTTTCGCACCCGCGCCGATATCAACATGTCCGCCTACTTCCGGTACCTTCGCCTCTGTTCCCGCGCTCCCGATAGTGACCTGCTGAAAAATTAGACAGTTTGGCCCAATCACCACATTTGGATGAATTACAATTCCATTTGGATGCGGAATAAGAAGCCCGCCGCCGATCCGGCAGGACAAATCAATCTCTGCCCCGGTCACCACAGACCAAAAGCGATGTGAAAGAACCCAGTATTTTTTATATATCATTCCAAAAAATCCAGTCTTTTCACTATCCAGTGCCTGATATTTCCGAATAGCACGAAGAAGACGCCGACCCGGATCCCAAAATTTTCGCGGGCATTCTCTCTGCCAATCTGGACGCTCAGCCGATACTTCGGACATTAATCTGTCTCTTTCCTATTTTTATATTCTATAATGGTTTGCTGCTTTCCCGTTATTTTAGCGTAATGATACTTGAGAAATCCTAAAAATTCCGGAAATTTATCCAACACACAAAATATCGCAAATAACATCCGGTGTTTGGGCGCGTAAGGAATTGTAAGTTTTGTGTATATCCTAATCATTTGCAACGGGTAAGCCATGATCAGAAGTGATGCGATAACGGGCGATAAAAAAACTGATAAAATAATTAAAGCGGGCAGCATTCCGCCCCAGAAAACCAGACTTCTTCGTGCTTTCTGCCAACGGCCCCATTCTTGTGCATTAGCGTATGAAAACCCCGTTCGAACTGATCTGGTCCACCACTGGGCATAATTTGTGATGCCACTATCATGTCTGCCCATTTCGTTTTCAAGACATAAAAGTTTATACCCTTTCTGACGTATCCGTTGGTAAAATTCTGGCTCTTCACCTGCAATCAGATTTTCATTAAAACCACCGACTTTTTGAAAAATATCTGCCCTCACCGTGGCAATTCCGCCGCAGGATTGAATTTCACCCGGTTTAATGTACCATCCAACGTCGGAAAGCAGGCGAAATACTGCACCCTGCCAGTTTACTTCCCTAAGGCGGCCGCAAACAACTGCAACCTCCGCTCGGCAATCAAGCACTGAAACAGCGGAATTTATCCAACCCGGATTCAGATCACAATCACCATCAAGCATATGAACATACGATAAATCAGGTATATTTTCCGCTAACCATTTAAAACCGGCATTGCGCGCCCTTGCCGCGCTGAGCGGGCGCTCCGAACTTAATTCGATATAGGGAACAGCATTTGATTTCGCTATTTCTATACTATTGTCAGATGATGCAGAATCAACATAAATAGCCCTAAGTCCGACTTTCTGAACCGATTTAATCGCGCGTTCAAGTCGCTCTCCTTCGTTTCTGCCAATAATGATAACGCCAACGCGGCTTAACATTTCCTCCACCAAGAACCTTTTTCGAAATCCAATTTATATTCGCACATTCTGTCTCTGAATTATTTTTTGCATGGAACGATCCTGCACTGAAAATATATACTCCAGACGTTAATATATTGATACCGCTTTATTTTCCGGACTTTTCCGGCCAGACTACTTCCACACCCGCTTCTTCCAACATATCCGCAAAAAGTTTGGCATGGTGTAAATCTTTTCTGAATTCCGAAATTTTCGGATGGGGGTTTTCCATTGGGTAATTCACTTCCCGACCCAAAAGTTTTGTTCCTATCAATGGTCTTATATCACGCTGCGCAACGATACCAAGATCGGCATTTGCAATTATTTTACTGACATTTGGCCCATGATATCCCGATAAAACCAGCATATCCATTATGGCGCGCAGAAAACTCATATGACCGCCCTGAAGACTGCTACATACTTCCCAAACTCGCTGAATTACAATAGGCTGGAAATGATGTCCGACAATCGTATGAATGAATTGCGGCATCAAATATGAGAATTTTTTATATGAACGCCGGAAAAAACGCTGCGGTTCTACATATGGCGTAATGAAATTCTTCCAGTCGTGTGTCAGATAGGCGTCACCTAGTTGCCCTTTCCAGAGAATGGCATTTTTGCTGTATTCATCCGAAACGTTGCAAAGATCCACCCCCCATCTCCAATGCGTAAGATCGGCACGGCAACACGCCTCAAGTGCCTCACTTTTAAGCCTTACAGGATCATTCGGATCTTTCAGTTCGCGTATCGGAATATCTAGATTGTTATCTTTAATAAATTTGCGCACAAGAGGGTAATTTGGTTTAGCACTTAACGCAATAATCGGGTTCTTCCAGGGCAGAAGAAGCAGATTCATGCTATCCCTTCCCCCACACATGATGATGTTTGTCTTGCCCGGATTTTTTTGTTCTATAAGTTCAATATCCTTAACCATCCCATCGGCGATCGCAGATACATACTCATCAACATTGTTGTAACGAAAACTGCATTCATGGGGCGCGCCAATTTTGGCAATTTCCTCATCAATTGTGTAATTACCATTATGATTTGAAAACATCTCATCTGATAACGCGTCCAGTGCAACCTGATTAATTTTTAAACTGTTTTTTTTAAGAATTAACGCGAATGGAGAGTAGGAATAATAATTATCGAATTTATATATATTATAGAAAAAAGGCGTCCCTTCGAACCGATCTGCCTGCCAAATAAGCGGGCCGTGTTCCTGCCACACCATATCTTCCGTAAGCACCGGAACCCGCCGGGGAGTTTTAACTTTTTCTCTTACAGTTTCAATATAGTTCATTGATTGCCTTTAAACTAATCCCGGGAGTTAATTATCTCTATGTCATTGCTTTCAAGCAGATCAACAAAGAGCTCCGGATTATGTAAACCAAGCCGTTTATCAGAAATTCGCGGCGCAGGATTTTTTCTCGGATAAATCACTTTCCTCCCCAAAAGAGCCTCACCTATCTCATCCCGGATGTCTTTCTGTGCAACTTTCCCAAGATCTGCCGATTTTAAAATTTTGCTCATACGTTTCCCATGATAAGCGGAAAGAACAAGGCACCCCGTAATTGCGCGAATAAAACCAACATGAGCCCCCTGCGCGTTTGCACCATATTTCCATACTCGCTGCTCTACACCCGGCAAAATAATTTTTGCGCCTATTTCATTAAGAACAGGCGGCAGATAAGGTGATATTTTACCATATATTTTGCATAGAAATGTATAAAGATTATTTTTACCGTAGGTGTATGTTTTCCAACGTGTCGACATGTACAAATCCCCCATCTGCCCCTTCCAGATCACAACTTTTCGGTCAAACATTTCTGATATCTTGTTAAGATGCTGCCCCCATCGCCAGTGAACCGCGTTAAACCGACAGCAAAGCTCGGCGATTTCCCGTTTTAAAAAACCATCTGTAACATCGTCACTTAGGCGAAGCACATCAATATCCAGGCCATTATGTTCTACAAATTCACAGACGAGCGGATAATTCGGTTCAGCACTGACAGCAATCACTGGATTTCTCCATGGCAAGAGAAGCAGATTCAGACTGTCTTTACCGCCGCACATAACAACGTTTGTGTGTCCGGGGTTTTTTTCTTCAATATCCGCAATATCATCTTTCAGGGCATTGACTATTTTTGCGCAATAATCATCTGAATCCGTAATTTCATTTGTTGAACTATAAGGCGCCCCAAGACGCTCAATTTCCACATCAATCAATTGCTCATGTGAAAGCGCTGCAAAATCTGCTGACCCGGCTTTTTCATAAGCGTTTCTATTTAAAACCAATTTCTTCTTTTTTAGGATCAATGCAAGCTGGGAATAGGAATAGAAATTCTTATAGCGATATACGGGGTAAAAAAACGGCTTTCCGTCGAATTGGTCTGCCTGCCAGATAAGTGGCCCGTGAGTTTCCCACATCATATCTTCCGTAAGCAGTTCGACCTTCTTTGGCGAATTTACTTTCTCTTTGATATCGTCGATATATTCAAGGGAGCTTTTATTCAGCATATCCTGATACCATTTTCTTCCAGCATATTAATAAATTGTTCGGGGTTATGAGCGTCTTGACGGAATTTTGAAACCTCTGGACCCGGATTTATATGCGGGTACCAAGCCTCCCGGCCCAGTAATTTTCTGCCTATAGCGGCGCGGATATCATGCTGAACCGCCCTTGCCAAATTTACTTTCTTATAAAGCTTTGTCATTTCCTTGCCATGATATGCGGAAAGTGCCAGCGTGTCGCATAACGCTCTTATAAACCCCATATGGGCACCCTGTCGCTGTGCGAAAATATGCCATGCTCTGACATATCCACCCTTGAGAATTTTTTCACCAATCCAGTATTTTAAGAAATTCGGCATGAGAAAAGAAAGTTTCCGATATGCTTTCGATCCATATATATTAAACTTCGTCTTCGGAAATACGTATTCTTTCCAATATGGGGTCAATAAATTATCACCGAATTGCCCTTTCCAGATAATCGCCTTTTTTCCGTAATCTTCCATAATTTTCTTCAAATGCCCACCCCATCGCCAATGCACCATATCAATTCGGCAACAGCATTCAAGGCTTTCATGTTTCAGGGTATTTTTGTCAAACGGGTCTTCCAGCCGCCTGACTTCGATATCGAGATCGTTATTTTTTACAAATTCAAGTGCCAAGGGATAATTTGGCTCCGCACTTAGGGCGACAACCGGATTATTCCACGGAAGAAGCAGTAAATTCAGGCTATCTCTGCCACCACATAGCACCAGGTTTGTATATCCGGGGTTTTTTTCTTCAATTTCATTTATATCCATTTTCAAAGCCCGTATTATGTGATCAACATAATCAATCGGGTCTATGATACTGTTTTCAGAAACAGCCACGCCCCCAATCCGGACGATTTCTTCATCTATAATTTCGAAACTGGCCAGCGCTTCAAAAGCGGGGTGTGCCGCTTTTTCAAAAGCGCTGCGGTTAACCTTCAGGTTTCCTTTTTTGATAATCAGCGCCAAAATAGAGTACGAATAATAATCCTTCCAATGATAAACCGGATAAAATGTCGGCGTGCCATCAAATTTGCTTGCCTGCCATATCAACGGCCCGTGAGTTTCCCACATCATGGCTTCGGTGAGACAGGACACCCTCTCCGGTTCTTTGATATTTTGCCTGATGTGATCAATATAATTCATTTGACGCCACCCGTTATCTCCGAGACGCTCAGAACAGATCTTTATTGGTTTGCAAAAATTCTTTTATACCGTCCCTCATGTCACCCCTCTCCATCGCAAAAGCGAGGTTCGCAAGTATGAAACCCGTCTTATCACCACAATCAAATCGCTCACCTTCAAAAAGCAGCCCATGAAACGGTATAGTGCCCAGCATTTCGGCCATGGCATCTGTCAATTGGATTTCCCCACCCGCGCCAATTTTCTTTTTCTCAAGAAACGTAAAGACTTCCGGCTGCAATATATAACGTCCGATGATGGAAAAATTAGAAGGCGCATCTTCCGGCGCTGGTTTTTCAACAAGGCCCTGAACCTCAATCACATTTCCGTTTTGACTGGCCACATCAAGAATACCATAACTTGATGTTTTTTCCTTCGGCACTTCTTCAATCGCGACAATGTTTCCGCCTTTTTGCTCATAAATGTCAAGCATCTGTCTAAGACATGGCCGCTTCGCGCGCACAAGGTCATCTGCGAGCAGTATCGCAAACGGTTCATTGCCAACAATGTTTTTTGCACAATAGATAGCGTGCCCGAGACCCAATGCTTCCTGCTGACGGGTATAGGAAATGCTTCCTTCATTTGGAAGAAGATCCATCAATTCATCAAGAATTTCCGTTTTATTCTTACGGGCCAGCATATCTTCCAACTCGTAAGAGTGGTCGAAATGATTTTCAATCGCCGTTTTACCACGCCCGGTTACAAAAATTATTTCTTCAATACCTGCCGCCCGTGCTTCTTCAACCGCATATTGGATAAGCGGTTTATCAACCACCGGCAGCATTTCCTTGGGCATGGATTTGGTGGCGGGTAAAAACCTTGTCCCCATGCCCCCCACGGGGAAAACCGCTTTTCTGACCGGTTTCATTTAAATTCCTTACTATTTTTTCTTTGTTTTTATTTTCGCGCTTTTTTTGGGCACGACCTTTGCTTTTGGGACCGGAATAGTCTGTTTCATGGTGTGCAAATGGGATAAATATTCCTTGGTAAGGTTTTTACCATATTCCACAGACGGCTGATTGTGCGGATCAACGCCGATTAGTTCCGCTGTGATAATGGTTTCCAGAATGAAATGCATAATCAGCGCACCAAGCGTTCTTTCATTAATTTCATGAATTTTGATATGTCTGATGGGTTTACCCCGTTCGCCTAATGCTTCCACTGTGCTGTTTGCTTCAGCACTAACCAGATCGCCAATTGTTGCACCTGCCATAAATCGATATTCATCATCATCGATAAGCATGGAATCGATCGTTGGACCTTCACCCTTGCTTGAGGTTGTTATAACCGTAAAATATTTATCGTTTGGCCCGTCGAGGAATAATTGCAACTGGCTATGCTGATCCATTGGCCCAAGGGCACTAAACGGTGTTGTACCCTTGCCGTTTTTTCCCAGGCTTTCTGCCCACAGCTGTTTATACCAGCTGGAAAACCTTTCCAGCCGACATTCATAAGGCATCATCACATTGATATTGATATTTTGCTTATTCTGAAGTTCATAGGACGCTATTGCCCCCATCGCCGGCGCCATATCACAGACATGCTCCGCTTCCATGACGGTGTTCAAAACCCGTTGTGCACCGTCCCGCAGCGCCACGACGTCCAGTCCCACAATCATCGCTGGCAATAACCCGACAATGGAAAAAACCGAAAACCGCCCGCCCAAACCAGGATCATGATAGTGGATCGGAAGCCGCCATTTAACGGCAAAATCGTGTAAAAAACTTGGACCTGGTTGAACGATAACCGTAAAATACTTTTTTATTTCCTTCTCACCGACCAGCGTTAACAGATTGGAAAAACACGCCAGCATCTGTGCAATTGTTTCGGCGGTGCCCCCTGATTTGGATATCACCAGAAAATGAGTGTTGGATAAATCAAGTTCCGAAATTAACTGCTGCATCGTATGCGGACCAAGGTTATCGGGAAAATGAATTCTTGCCTTGCCGTTTTGCACATAAATCTGTTCCCCAAGAAGAGAAACCAACATCTGCGCACCGAGACTGGAACCGCCGGTGCCAAGAACGACAACGTCCTTGAATGATTTTGAAATACGGCTCGCTGTTTTTCGGATGTCGGTCAGATCCGCCCGTTCACTTGGCAATTGCAGATAAGGATAAAGGTATTTACGACTGCTGTTTCCATATTTGCGTTTTTCACGCAATGTCGAAAGAAAGCTTTTTATTTTCTTATCGTAGCCTTCCAGATCAATGTCATCGCACTTGTCGAATACATTATCGAAATATGTTTCGTATAGCATCTTTTAATACCTGATAGCCCAAATATAATCCGTTGTTATGAATAGACTATATTCCTTTATATTGCATTAATTCTGTTAAATTACAGTGAAATTAATGATTGCCATCTTTACCGCAAATCCCGCACCATACCCAATGACTGCCGCAGGCAACATACGAATTTCATATTTTGGAATAAGCATACCCTTGCTGCCTCGGTAAATGATATCAATGATCGCAGTAACCAGATGAACTGATACCAGTCCCCAAAGCGCCCCCTTCAGACCCATCTGAAAATAAAACGCCGGCATCGCAGTAGCCAACACCAACAATTCTACCGCTTTTAAAAATGCTGGAAATTTTGAATTTCCGATTGAATACATCAACACTGACGAAATAATAGGCGCGGTAAACAACAGTGTTAATGCTAAAATTTCAAGCATCCCACCAGCTTCCACATACCTGTCGTCATACAGAAATAAAATTATGGCTTCGGCACTAGCAAAAAGAAAACCAGCAGAAAAAATAGCTAGGGCATCTGTTCTAAGACGTATTTTATAATAATATTCGACAAGTTTTTCGCTATTTTCTCTGGCAACCTCACTAAACATGGGAAAGAAAACCATACTGTTTATTTTTCCCAATATACCTTGAAAAGAAGATGAAAGAAAATAAGCTATTCCGTAGATCCCCATCATTTCGGCTGAGATAAAGAATCCAAGAAACAATCGGTCTCCCTGGAAATAAAAAGCCGTAATAACGGAAGACGCAAATATCCATTTTCCAAAATGAAATATTTCCCAGAATGCCTCTTTATCCCAGTGAAACCTGTTTTTTTCACCCGGAAAGCTGGTGTGTGTGAGAATCATGTAGGAAAATGAGGTCCAAAGTGCCCCAGCAACCAAAGCCCAAATTGACCGGTCATAAAGCGCCCAGACAACCATTATCATTAGTCCGCTAACCTGACTGATTAATCCCAATATCGTGAGGCGCCCCAAAAACAAGCGTCTATTTGCAAGATAAGTATTTGTTGAATTGCCGCTGGAAATAATCAGAGACAATGACATCACGGATAAAATCAGAGGAAAATCTTCAGCTGCATACGCTGAATTTTCTAAAAACCAGCCCAGATCATTTGCTTGATTTATGAATTGCGCGACCAACAGAACCCCTGACATCATCAGTAATCCCCGGATAATTTGTATTGTCCAGGCTGTATTCAAAAATGCTTGTTCTTCACCGCGTTTACTTGTAATGACGCTCGGCTTAATTCCTACATCTGAAATCAGGCCGATTATGTAAAGAAATACTTGTGTCAACGCCATTAACCCAAACATCTCGGGCACCAGCAATCTTGTCATAATAAGGTTGCTTCCCAACCTCAATAATTGACCTGCCCCATAACCTGCTAAAGTCCATGAACCCGCTGCAACAACCCGCGATGTCAGGCTACCTGTTGATTTTGTTACATTTTCCATATCTTTATTTATAGCCTTTAACGCAAATTAACGCATTGCTTTATCAATTATCTCTTTAGCTTATATAACAGGATACTGATTTAGAATTAATTAAATTAGTTGGTGGTCGCGTCGCGCAGGTTAAATTATTTATTTGTTAATTGGAATGTTGTAGAAACGCCAATATAAACTGCTGTGAGTGCTTATATTGCGTTACTGGAAATACATTGAAGAAAAAACAGCTCAAACTTGCTACATACTATCCAATGCATGTGACGACTTATGGAATTGGCGACGCGGCGTTGAATATCACACAAAATATGAACTCAAGTGACCTTTCCGCGACGCTTTTTTGCCCTATCAGCGCCCCTTCGGTTTCAAAATATTGCAAGAAAGATTTACTACCACCCATTTTTAAGAAAATCTATTTAATGCTTCTTAATAGCAGGGCACAGCAAGCACTGGCCAACATGTTATTTCTAATGAGAACGAAATCAGCTGATATTATATATATCTGGCCTAGCTTCTCTGTAGATCTGATAAAAAAAATCAAATCCCGTGGCCAGATTGTTGTAATAGAAAATATCAATTGCCATCAGCAAACGGTGAAACAAATTCTTGATCAAGAGTATAAATTGTTGGGAATAAAAAACCCAAACAGGATCACAACTGCAGAGATCGAAAATGAAACCGAAGTTCTATCGATTTGCGATTTTGTCTTTAGTCCAAGTCCGCAGGTGACTCTCTCGTTGCAAAAAGCAGGAATTTCTGAAAAAAAAATCTTAACTGTGAGTTATGGTCTCAAACAGGAACACCGGCTGCCATTTAGCCCCCCTGAGAATAAAAATCGCCCCTTTACCGCCATTTTTGTTGGGCGAGTGGGCATAAGGAAGGGAGTTCACTTGCTGCTTGATTATTGGGTTTCTGCAAATATAGAAGGAACGCTAAAGATAATCGGCGCAGTTGAGCCCGAATTTGACAAAATTATGGATACCTATAATGATCATGCAAACATAGAGTTTATAGATTTTACGGACAACCTTGCAAAATATTACTCTTCTGCTGATCTTTTCATTCTTCCGAGCTTGGAGGAAGGTAGCCCATTGGTTACATATCAGGCCATTGGGGCCGGACTCCCTGCTCTTGTCTCCCCTATGGGGGGCGAAGGCGTTATACGCCACGGGATAGATGGCTATATAATTCCGCCTCACGACAAGAATATTTGGGTGAAACATATTCGCGAGATTGCAACCAGTCCTTCGTTATGCAAAAATCTGTCAAAAGCATCGCATGAGCGCTCGCAGGAGTTCCTTTGGCAAAACACGGGAAAATCCAGAGCTGAAATGCTGTTATCAAAACTGGAAGAGAAGAATATATGAATATTCTCGTAATCGGCGGCACGGGCTTCATTGCTTCCCATATTGTTGAAGCTCTTCTGGAAGAGGATAACAGAATACGAATAATTGACCGCACTATCAAATATTGTTTTGAGGATCCCGACAATCGTGTTGAATATATGTGTGCTGACTATGGCGACCAAAAGATTCTAAAGAAAGCGCTGAAAAATATTGACTGCGTAATTCACCTTGCAAGCAGCACAGTACCAGGCACGTCAAATGAAAATCCAATTGCGGATATAGAAAATAACCTTATTAATTCTGTCAGGTTACTTGAGGAAATGAACGCTGCCGGTGTTAAAAAAATCATATATTTTTCATCCGGTGGAACAGTATATGGGGAAGCCAAAATCCTTCCCATAGCAGAAGAGCACGAAAAAAATCCAATTTGCTCTTATGGCATTACAAAGCTGGCGATAGAAAAGTATATTTTTCTGCACCAACATCTTTACGATCTAGAACCCGTTATATTACGACCTTCAAATCCTTTTGGCCCACGACAGGGACATCTGGGATCGCAAGGTGCGATAGCTACCTTCACAGATAGGATAATAAATAAAAACCCAATAACCTTATGGGGAGATGGTCAGATTATAAGGGATTACGTTTACATCAAAGATTTGGTTGATGCCTGCCGTGCAGCTATTCGCTCATCTGTAACCGGTATATTCAATATTGGCAGCGGCAAGGGTACGACGCTTACCGATATCATTAGAATGATCGAAACATGCACAGGCATTAAAGCAAAAATTGAACACAATCCTCCCCGTAATTTTGATATTCAAAAAATTATACTGGATATCTCAAAAGCTGAAAAATATCTGAACTGGGCACCTTCTATTGACATTGAATCTGGAATAAGGTTGCATTGTGATTGGTACATCCAAAATATGAACCGAACTGAAAGCAAAGAGCCTAAAGGCGAAATGCCATGACAGAAGAAATCAGAGCACTCATATTTATATTTGCCATCGTTACGGGGCCTATCTACCTATTTCTTCGGTTTTCTTCGTCTCAAAATCTGAAAAAGGAAACCAAAGGCTGGATTATCGTCTGGTGTTGTACAACGGTTCTCGCTTTTCTATCACCGAACTTCTGGATATATGCGGCGTTTCTTTTTGTTGGTTTAAATTATTATGCGGGACCAAACCCAATCCAGCGTATCTGTTTATTCTTTGTCCTGCTCCCTTCCCTTCCTGCGGCAACTATAGCAATACCTGGTTTCGGCCTGATCAATTACCTTTTTTCTATCGGTCATCACCACGTTTTAATACTTTCATTACTGGTGCCACTAATACTCAAAAAATCGAACGGCATAACCATTAACCGTTCAGTGAATTTTATGCTGCTTCTATATTTCGCACTTTTGTTTATTGTTTTCCTACGGGATCAGACCATTACAGAAGTTCTGCGCAATAGCACTGTTCTGGTGATCACCATGCTGATCCCTTTTTTTGCAATCAGCAAGACTGTAAAAACTTTGGAAGACTTCAAAAAAATCATGTTTGCAATCCTGTTCGGTATCTTGGTGCAAGCCACAATTGGTATCGCTGAAACCTTAAAAAGCTGGCATCTGTATAATGGGGTCGTGTTGTCGCTCGGTGTTGATTGGGGATTTGGTGGCTATCTGGGCAGGAATAACCTACTTCGCGCCTCCGGCGCACTCGGTCATCCAATTGCTCTTGGGTATATTTGTGTTATTGGTTTAGCAATGATCATGCAATTTTATGATAAAAAAAAGAGATCAGCGGTTAAACTTTATTGGCTGTTTGTAGCCATATTGACTGGAGGGCTGGTAGCCACGTTATCCCGCGGGCCCTGGGTTGGGGCCGCCTTAGCTATTCTAGCTTATATTTTAAGCGGTCAGAAAGCACTCAACAAACTCGTTAAATTAGGAATGGCCGGCCTTGTTGCGCTTGTGATTCTTTCCGCCACACCTACCGGACAAAGCTTCATTGACTTGATCCCGTTTGTTAGCAGTGATGAAGAAAGCCACGCAGCGAGTACTATAAGTTATCGCCAAAGACTGATGGAACAGTCATGGATTGTGATAAAGCGGAATCCGATTTTTGGCACTGCCGATTTCCTTGATACCCCGGAAATGGAAAGCATGCGCCAAGGTGAAGGTATAATTGATATCGTGAACACTTATCTCTCTGTGGCGCTTGAAACTGGTTTGGTCGGACTTTCAATTTTTCTTTCAATTTTTCTAATTCCCTTAGCGCGATTATATAAAATGCTACCTAAGTTAAAAGGAAATATAGAACTGAATGATTGGCTGATAAAAAACCGCGTTTTGATGGCCATGATAGTCGGCGTGATGTTTACAATCTTTACAGCCAGCAGCATCGGGGTTATCCCCATCTATTATTGGAGCATGCTAGGATTGGCTTGCGCATTTGTAAAGGCGGCACGAACGGAACTATTAAAACAAATTATGATGAAAAATAACGAACAGATGCCCCTTAAACATACCCCCGCCACTCATCATCAGACTTATTAAGCACGGTACCAAGCAGGTTTTTAGAACTCAGAAGACGCATGCTTTCCTCAATTTCCGATTTGGAACACATACCATTTCCAACGACAAGTAACACACAGTCAACATTCGGTAAGAACGCAATCGCATCATCGGTCGCAAGAAGCGGCGGCAAATCAAATATTATGATCCGCGATTCGTATCTGTGCTTAACCTCTTCAACAAATGACCTCATCTTGTTTGAAGACATTAATGTAGAGCTGTCCTTATAGGCTTTATTATTTGGCAGTACGACTAACCTCGGCACGGCCGGATTAACCAGCATTTCATCAAGTTCCACCTTGTCGTCAAAATAATCCATAATGGAATGATCAACCTTAAGGCCCAGGTTTTTTGCCACTTCTGGTTTTTTTAAATCAAAATCCGCAAGCATGATCGAAAAATCATTATAACGAGCCATGGAAATGGCCAGATTGACCGATATCACGGTCTTACCGCACCCTTGCGTCGGAGACGTCACGGCGATTGTTTTCCATCCATTTTGTTGCATTTTCGAGATAATTTTTGTTCTCAGAATATCAAAAATTGTCGATTTTACATCCTGCTGATTATAAACAATAATGCGATTTTTCTCGAGATGCGGCCCATCCAGTTCAACAGTTTTTGTGCTCACATACGAGAATTCGTCAAGGTCGGCCTCTCGCCCGTTCGCGTTTACACGTCCTCTTTTCATGGCCTTGAGATCATTGGGCTGATTATGCTTTTTTACTTTTTCAATTGCTCGTTTTATTCGCTCCATGGGGAGACCCTTTCAAATTCAAACATCAGCTGATCCGTGACCAAACCTTGAAGAAAAATATATCAAGCGGAAGATATAAAAAATGAACAAGAACCAGTGCACAGACAACGCTGGCAACCGAAAACCCGGCGACAACCTTTACACGGTTCTTGGTTTTCAGCGTTTCTTCCCACGTTTCTATATATGGAATATTGGCAAGCGGCTGTTGTTGTACGGCTTCGGTAAGCCTCGCCATGCCGTACACACTTCCATCAATCATCTCTATAAGAAAAATTGCGCCAATACCGGAAGCAACCGCCAGGAAGAACCCAAGAACCATTATTTTTTTTCTGTTGGGCCGTATTGGTGTTTCCGCGAGAACCGGTGGTTCCAACACAAGAAACCTCTCAGCCTTCTTCTCTTCTTCAAGACTTTCTGAAAGTTGCGCATCCATCAGTTTCGCTTTGATACTTTCATATTGCTGCAGCGCATTTTCATAACCACGATTAAGTGCTCGTAATCCGCGCTCCACTTGAGGAGTTTGAATAATTGTTTGCTCGAGTTCAGCAATATTCTGTTCAATTTCCTGCTTCAACAGTTTTTGCGTCTCAATGGTTTCGTCAATAGAATTCATTCTCGCCTGTATCTTTGCAGCAACCGGATCACCAATAATTCCTTCAGACTCTTCTGAACCTCCTTCACCATTTGCGATGGTTTCTTTTAACTGGCTGATTTTTCGTTTAAGAGAAACTATATCCGGATGAGACGCTCCGTACACCGTTGATTTCTCAAGAAGCTGCGCCTCCAGCTTTGCAAGCTCCTGCTCTGGATTAAGCGATATTTCGGTTTGACCATTCCCAGAACTATAAGTTACGGATGACAAATCAATTTCCAGAAGACTTCTTTGCGATTCAAGAGTTTTGATATTTAAATCTATATCCTCCGCTGCTCTGATGGCGCGTTCCCTTTGATTAATTCTAAGGTCAAGATGCTCAGGCAGCGCAGCGCTATTTTCCTGTTTAAAATCGGCAACCTGATTTTCTATAGCCTCGAGTTCATTTTTTAATTTGATTGTTTCATTATTTAAAAAATCCGTGGTCTCGGACGCTCTGGAAATTCTGTTTTTTAGATTTTCATCAAGAAAAAGGGTAACAAACTCATTTGCAACACTAAATGCCAAATTCGGCTTATCATGTTCAACGGATATTTTAAAAGCAATGGCCGTCCGCGCGTTATTTTGCTGCCCCTGAACGTTAGCACTTATTATTTCAACCCCCACCATACTTCTCATTCGCTCGACGAGCTGCGAAGCGGGAACACTGCGTCGTTCATTACCAAAAAGATTGAATTTATCAATTATTCTAAGGAGATTTTCACGTATCATAACCCGTTGAGTTATCACACCAATTCGTTCATCCGCATAACTGGTTACCGTTGACTGAACAAAATTATCCGGAATTTGCTGAGATTCAACCATGATCGTGCCAGTGGATTGATAAACCGGCGCCATAAAAGCAGAAACACCGATACTGACCGTTAAAACAAGCACAAAAGGAATTATCAGATAAAGATATCGCCGCTTCAATATAGCGAGATAATCTCTTAACGTTAATTCTGCTTCCGTATATTCCATTTAAATCCAGCCTTCTAGTATATTAATATTGAAGTGAGATAAAGAAAGAATTAGATATACCCCAGTCGTTTGAAAGTCCAATACGTTGGCGACGTAACCGGTATGAGAATCTGACCTGTAAATCTTCAATAACTTCAAAACTAACCCAAGGGCTCAAGCCGATAAATTCATCGTTAAGGCTGAGCAGATTATTTAATCCTTTGCTTCTACGCCAAGACGCCTCAACCCCCATGTTCGTACCTTCGGAATAATTATAGGTTGTCCCTACAGCAATGGATTCTGTCTGTCTTAACCCACCAAGGCCACTTGGTGTGATCTCCCTTGCAGCCCGCAACGAAAACTGATTATTTTCAAGCTGATGTGTAATTTCTGCAACCGCGCTCCACCTGAATGTATCTTCCAAATATGTCGCACCACCTGTAATTGTGATAACCGTATCTTCCGTCAGTTGATGACTAATGCCTGCCAGATAACTGAAGCTGTCATAAGATGCCGCAAGTCCCGCCTGCGGTTCAAAATGCAGATACCCGAAATCCTGCACAAGCGAAGTCCTTTCATCTATCGCAATATCAACGCCTGCACCCGCATTATTGGACCAGAAATTATTAAAATTCATCGTCGAATAATCGATAAGCTGAAAATTGTCTGACAACCTGAATGTAATTGTTTCGCTCAAGTCATTGGCATAACCGAAAGAGGCATGCGCGCGATCCCTTGTCGCATTATTTAAAAATCGACCGGTATCTTCAAATTCAGTGTCAAAAACCGACTGATGATCGTAACCGGCGCCAAGGGAAAGAGTAGAATACTCATACTGATAATTACCCTGAACATTGCCGCCATATGTAAATCGGTCCGCCTCAACAGCTTCATCAGAAGATTTGCTATAAGTTCCTGTTGCGGTGAAAATTGTTTGCGAACCTTCGTCCTCGACAATAAAACTTGCCGTTGGCGTCACCCGATACAGATACAGTGATCTTTTGTTTGTCGTGCTCAAGTATCTGTTGTCATCGTAACTTGCTTCAGCACTAATGCCAAGGTCCACACTTGATTCCGCCCCAACCGCATTTTGACAGCCAATTAACGCAATAGTGCTTATACCTGCCGCCAATGCGTTTAACTTTGTTATTGATTTTTTTTCTGGCACTTTATTAACCCTTTATCACTATTTCCTATGGTACGATGACCACATCGCCGGCTTTGAGTATAAACCCCATGGATTCAATACTTTTCCCTGACAACAGGTCATCATAATTATATTCAAAATAGTGAACCACACCATTTTCAATACGTTGTATTTTAATGCTGTTCCCGTCGGCAAAACGGTCAAGTCCTCCCGCGAGACTTAACACCTGGGAAACAGTCATTTCTGAGTTCATGATAAATTCGCCAGGCTGGACAACTTTACCAATTACAAACACTCTGTTTCCGCCAACGGAATTAATCAAAACAGTCACTTCCGCGCCCGGGACATGATCTTCCAGTTTTTGCTCAATAATATTTTCAAGCTCTACACTTGACACCCCCACGACGCTCACACTTCCAATGAGTGGAAATGTAATCTTTCCGTCGGGAAGCACGATAACCTGTTTATCAAGCGTTTCCTCACGCCAAACCGAAATATGCAGCTCATCACCCGGATTCAATGTATATGCCGCAGCAATTTGCGCATTAGAATTTAAAATGCTTGCAAAAAACGTGCTTATTACAGCAGCTACAATAGTTATGGATCTCATCTGATACTCACCCGGCTCATTTAATAGATATCGACAATTTATAATATATATTGTTCTTATAAAATAAAATAATTAACAATTGATAAGTAACATTATTAAAGTTTGATTGCAAAAAAACCATATAACCTATTTATCAATAGGAATAAATCATATACTGGGAAATAATGGTGAAATTCAGGTGAAAACAAAAAAATAAGGGAGATCTCTCTCCCTTATATTATTTTTCCATTGAGGAATGGTACTCAGTACTAACTTTTTTTAATTCTTCTACGCCGCGCCAGATATCCTAACCCAAACATCGCTGACATAAATACGACAACTGACGGCGGCAACGGATTTGAAATAAGCTCAGGCCCTTTGATCCAACGACTTGTAATTTCCAGCACATATTCAGCGTGGCACGCAATTGCAATCCAGAATTCCTGATCGATAATTGCCCCCAAATCATCCGTTAAAACAAAGGTGTTCAATTCAATAAGATTATCGCCATCTCTAATGCTCCACACAGCCGTCAAATCTGCCAATGAAGCTGGGGGTATTATCCCTGCAAAATCATCTGAATCGTAATGAACATCATATTCATCATCTGGAAAGATATCGTACGTACCATTTATATTTTCCCAGTCAATTGGGCTTCCGAATATGTATGGGAGCGTATCGACAACATTGATCGTAGCTGCTTTTGCACCGGATGTGACCGTACATAATACTGCAAGAAAACTGATTACAACGATTTTAACTTTACTGATCATCGACTTCGTTCCTGGCTGCACCAACATTAAGAGATACTTGTTCGGTAAAGCATAAACAAAAGAACATTCATGCTTGAAACTTATAGGGTGGTAGAGGTGCGTTAAACCGCACCTCTAATCCAAAAAATCGTCTTAAGAAAAAAGGGCTTTCTGTTTTCTTCTTCTGCGAGCAAGGAAACCAACACCAAGCATTGCAGTAGAGAAAGCAATCACAGCTGGTGGAAGCGGAACCGCTGAGACACCAATTGAATAGTTACTATCGCCAAAAAATGTTCCTGTTACAGTAAGAACATATTGCTGACCGGAAACCATAGCTTCCCAGAAAGGTGTCATTGTAGTATCTTCTACGCCAGCATTATCCGTAAACAGATATGAATTTCCTGATCCAGTTGTCCAACTAAACAGAAGGTCTCTAACACCATTCACCGGATTAGATGTATCAACATCAAATTTAACATCCCCGGTAAAATTAGAATTGAATGTGAAAGTGTGCGAAAATGGCACTTCCCCTGAAGCACTAACCACGGTGTATGAAAATACATCATTTACGTTCACTGCAGTAACGATCGGCGGCACAACCACCGCTGCGCTCGCTGTACTCACCATATATACAAGCGAAAGAAGTGCTGCACTTATAGTAATATAAATCTTTTTTAACATAATACGTTCCTCAACGGTTATTTTACTTTTATGTATTAATTGGGTTTTTCCAATAACAGGTAGAGATATGCAATAACTGTGCCAAAATCTTTTTTACCTTTATAATCAATACTTTAACTTATCACCGATATACTCCAAAAACTACAATTGTAAAGATTCTTAACAGTTTACTTATCCAATTCCTACTTTGGGACACTTGCATTTTTCAAGCAATTATCTTCACCCGAAACTCAAGGCGACAATATAGTATTTTTTTTGAAATGAACATAAAATTCTTGTTAAATTTTATAAAAAACAATCGTTATTCTGATTGACCAAAAAAAATATAAGTTTATTAATCGCTTATTCATCATCTCACAGTAAAATTACGCAAATATTTCGCAGGGAAAATATAAAAAGGTCACAGAAATTGCACGAGACCACAAAAAAAACGACATCTGATTCACGGAGTACTGCAAAAAACATCCCAATTTCCCATGCTGTCCTTACCGGATTGTATGTCATGTTTGACGGATTGTGGATCGCATTAAGTGGTGCCGTTTGCTACTATCTGATATTCGGTTTATCGGTAGTTAATTCCAAAATATATACTTCAGCAATCATTTTTGTCGTTTTCTGTTCCTGGTTTCTTTCCCACTTTGCAAGTCTTTATACCTTCGAAACCTTCATTACACCGTTTCAAAACATTTCCAAATTTCTTGTGGTTCTGGTAACGGCCTTTTGCCTTTTTATATCCATTGCTTTTTCTTTGGATGTAACAGATTATTTTTACCGAAATTGGATGGGATATTTTGCCATCAGTTCAACATTCCTTGTGATTTTAGGCAGGGTTATGGGCTACTACTTAATAACCTTCATGGCTAAGCACAGGCTTTTTGCGAGAAATGTAATTATTGTTGGCGGTGATAAACGGGCGGAAATGTTGATTGAAAAAATTGATAGCGAAAATCCAAAGCTTAACAAGATTCTTGGAATATTCGATGATCGTAGTGACAGAATTGGACCTGAGGTATGCGGCTATCCGGTTTTGGGGAACCTTGATGAATTGAGAAACTATATTCGAAATAATAACGTCGATGACGTAATTATAACATTGCCCTGGAGCGCCGATACAAGACTTTACGATATAGCCCGTAAATTGCGGGTTCTTCCCGTTCATATTTACTTAAGCTCTGATCTTGTGGGATATAAAATTCCCTATAAACCATCTACGAATCATTTCATTGGTGTGCCAATGATCGAAGTTGTCAGAACACCATTTTCTGACTGGATGATCTTCATAAAAAAAATTGAAGATATTATCCTTTCTCTGATCGCATTGATTATCTTTGCTCCGTTAATGTTGCTTATAGCTGCTGCAATTTGGCTTGAAAGCCCAGGACCGGTGATTTTCAAACAAAAACGATATGGCTATAACAACAAAATATTTGAAATCTATAAATTCCGCTCCATGGCCCATAATCCGGCGCCAGAAGAAAAAACCATGCAGGCAACCAAGAATGACAGTCGAATAACGCGCGTAGGAAATTTCATAAGAAAAACAAGCCTTGATGAATTGCCACAAATATTTAACGTCCTTAACGGCAGCATGTCACTTGTTGGTCCCCGCCCCCACGCCGTTGACCATAATGAAGATTATGCCAAAGTCATTGACGGGTATTTTGCCCGCCACCGGGTAAAACCGGGAATAACCGGCTGGGCACAAATTAACGGCTTTCGCGGCATAACGGATACGGTCGATAAAATGCGTAGCCGAGTGGAATATGACGTCTACTACGCGGAAAACTGGTCATTATTCTTTGATCTTCAAATCCTGCTTGGCACCGTTTTTGTTGGCTTCATCAACAAAAACGCGCATTGATCAACCTATTGCGTTGGCGCGTTGTTCCGCTTTCAGGGTAAAAGCAACCAGCACCATCGACATAATGCAGGCTCCCAAAATAAGGCCAAACCCGGCATCCCACCCCGCCATATCCACGGCATATCCAATAACGACATTCGCCGAAACCGCACCGCCGACATATCCAAACAATCCTGTGAACCCAGCTGCAGTACCTGCCGCTTTCTTCGGCACCAGATCCAGAGCAAATAACCCGATAAGCATAACCGGGCCATAGATGAAAAAACCTATAATAATAAGCATTGCTATATCAAGTGCGGGATTTCCCGCTGGATTAAGCCAATACACAAGTACACAGACCATCGTGATCATCATGAATATAATAAGCACAGGTGATCGGTGAGCTTTAAAATATCTGTCTGAAACCCACCCGCAAATAATCGTACCCGGAATACCCGCCCATTCGTATAACGCGTAAGCCCAGCCTGTTTCAGCAAAAGAGAAATCCTTAACCTCACTGAGATAAGTCGGCGCCCAGTCAAGAACCCCGTAGCGTACAAGATAAACAAAAGCGTTCGCTACCGCGATCGCCCACAAAAGTTTGTTGTTCAAAACATAATCAAAGAAAATCTGCTTCGCAGAAAATTCCTTTTCATGCGCTTCGTGATATTCGAAAGCGGTCGGATAATTCTGGTGATATTCTTCAATGGTCGGCAGCCCCTGTGATTGCGGTGTATCGCGCACCGCCAGATAGATAAATATTGCTATGAGAACTGCAATCATGCCATGGAAATAAAACACCGCATGATAATCGGCAAATATAGCCATTCCAAGAACCGCCAACGGCCCCACAAGGCCGCCACCAATATTATGCGCAACATTCCAGATAGCCATTTTGGTTCCGCGTTCTGACGGGGAAAACCAATGAACCATCACCCGACCGCTTGGTGGCCATCCCATTCCCTGAAACCATCCATTGACCAAAAGAAGGCAAAACATGATCATAACTGTGCTCGTGGCCCACGCCATTGTACCCATTGCGATCATTGTAAAAGCAGACGCCATCAGACCTATAGACATAAAATAACGTGCATTGCTGCGGTCCGATACGCTCCCCATGATAAATTTAGATAGACCATATGCAATTGCGACACCGGAAAGCGCAAATCCAAGTTCTGTTTTCGAATAGCCTTCCTCAATTAACGACGGCATCGCCAGTGTAAAGTTTTTCCTGACCAGATAGTAGCCCGCGTAGCCGATAAAAATACCGATAAAAACCTGAAACCTGAGACGCTTATATTCACCGTCTTTTTTTTCTTCGCCTATCTCATCCTTATGTGGCGCTGGTTTTAGAAATCCAATCATATATATCCTCTTTCCCTGATATGACCCCAATCATCAATTATCGGCCCAAAAACTCCAATGTCCTATCGGGAAAATCGCTAAAAACCCCATCAACGCCAATCTGGTTAAGAAACAATTCCAACAAGCCTTCATAATCTCCTGCGAATTCCGGTATGGCGGCTTTCTCTTGGCGGAATGTATATGGATGAACCACCATCCCAGCTTCATGAGCATTTTTGACAAGGTCGGTAATTTTATAGGTTTTTCCACTATCTTCTGTTGCCGTGATCATAAACATACTCGGTCCTATACCGTCCGCGTACGTCGCAAGCTGTGAAATCCCTTCTTTTGTAATAATATCTTTATAAGCGTCTTCACCGCCCATAAGCTGCACCAACCTGATGTCCATATTCAACATTGGAAGAAGTTCGTCATGAACCCGTTTTAATTCTTTGATCTCAAAAGTTTGAAAAAAAACCTTACTTGTTTTCTTTGTATACCCATATCTCTTTAATGTTTCCAGGATCGCACGGCTCAAATCCTTCCCTTCTTTAAGATGAAATCCTGGGCTTTTTGCCTCTGGATAGATACCAATATCACCCCCAGTAGATTTATTTAATCCCTGAATAAGTTCAATTTCCTCCGCAAATGTATGAACTTTAAACCGGGATTTTCCAAGCGGAAACCGGTCTTTGAATACGGCGGTTTTTACACCATCATCGTCAATCCGGTAACGTTCACTAACATCAAGTGTACGAACTTCATCCAGAGTAAAATCAATCACATAATAACGACCATCCTTCCTTTTCCGGTCAGGGAATTTTTCCTGCACATCCGTCACGCGGTCCAGAAAATGATCATGAAGCACCACAAGCTGACCATCTCTGGTCATGACCACATCCTGCTCTATATAGTCAACACCCATAGCATAGGCCATCGCTTTTGCTGCAATTGTATGTTCCGGGAGATATCCGCTGGCACCACGGTGAGCAATTACTATTTTTTCCGCCGCTATCGTCACTGGGGCAACTCCACAATAAAAGCTAAAAGCCAATAAAACACAAATATATTTCAGCATTCTTTTCATTTAATCCTACCCGTAAGTTATTTTGATCTGAACGTTTATCAGAGTGCAAGAATTAACCTTTTATTGCAATTTAATTTACAGGTGACCTAAAAGTTTAACATTGCCGTTAATCGGGGCGGCGATTTGCCAACCAGTGAATAAAGGCGCCCTGCTGATCTTGATTCATATGTAGTCCCATCTTTGTTCGTCGCCATAAAATATCTTCGGCTGTCATCGCCCACTCCTCGTCCATAAGATATAGCACTTCTTTCTCATAGAGGCCTGCGCCGAAATCCTGTCCCATGCCTTCCAAATTGTCTACATCACCAAGCATTTCCCATGCTTTTGTCCCATAACTTCTGAACAAACGGTGCAAAACAGACTTTTCAAGGAATGGATAATCACGCCCCAGTTTATTTTGATAATATTCGAATTCTGAGAATCTGAAATTTCCACCGGGCAACGGGTTTTCTGACGTCCATTCTGCCGCCATGCCTGGGAAGAGTTTTTTTAACTTGGCCAACGCCTTTTCCGCGAGAACACGATATGTTGTGATTTTACCGCCAATAATATTGAGCAGCGTTTTTTGTTCATTAAGCCGGAGAACAAAATTACGCGTTGCTTCCTGTGCCGCGCTTGCGCCATCATCGTAAAGCGGCCTGACACCCGCATAATGATGAATAACCTGTTCGGGGTTGATCTCAGCCTTAAAATATTCACTTGCCATTTCACAAAGATAATTTATTTCATCTTGTGAAATTGTGACATTCAATAAATCACCCTGAAAATCCTTATCCGTCGTCCCGATAAGCGTAAAGTCATCTTCGTATGGAATGGCGAATATAACGCGCCCGTCTCCTCCCTGAAAAATATAGGCCCTGTCATGATCATATAGCTTTCGAACAATGATATGACTTCCCTTGACAAGACGGATTAACTTACGGGTGGTCACGTCCAAGGTTTCTTCGATTACTTCATCTATCCAAGGACCTGAGGCATTGATTAGGATTTTTGCCTTAACCGTTTTATAGTCCCCATTATTCATATCTCTAATACCGACATGCCAACAATCCGCGCTCCTTGATGCTTTAACACATTTATGCCGCGGTAATATAATGGCCCCTTTATCGCGCGCTACACAGGCATTCAAGACAACCAGACGCGCATCATCAACCCAACAATCCGAATATTCAAATGCCAGTTCAAATTCACTTTTCAGTATCCCTGGATATTCGCCCGTGCGCAGATCCACCTTCGACGTTGCGGGTAGCAGTTTTCGCCCGCCTAAATGATCATAGATAAAAAGGCCAAGTCGGATTAGCCATGCTGGCCTGAGCCCCTTATGATAAGGCAGCAAAAATCTAAGCGGCCTTATAATATGTGGCGCGACGTTCAGTAAGACTTCCCGTTCGTGAAGCGCTTTTCTAACCAGCAGAAATTCATAATGTTCGAGATAACGAAGTCCGCCGTGGATGAGTTTCGTACTTGCAGACGATGTGCCCCCGCCCAGATCACCCTGCTCTGCGAGAACCACCGAAAGGCCCCTGCCCGCTGCATCAGCAGCGATTCCAACACCGTTTATTCCCCCACCAATAATAAAAATATCGGCGATATCGCTCAAAATTAATCCTTTAAGTGTGATTTCCCGTTCATATTTGTTACACAATATTACATTGAATTCAAGAATTCTGGAAATGGGAAAATTAATGGATACTATAAAGCTACTGATTGATATTATAGGTTGGATCGGTGCGGGGTCTCTGCTTTGCGCCTACCTTTTAATCTCCAACAGAAAATTCGATGCCAATTCATATTTTTATCAGAACCTCAATATTTTAGGCAGTTTCTGCTTAATCGCCAATACATATTATTATGGTACATATGCGTTGGTATTTTTAAACTCTGTTTGGGCAATTATTGGCCTTAATGCAATACGGAAAATGAAGTTTTCGTGACTTAAAATGAATATTTTCTGTATGGATTTCAATTTTTCCAGATAACAATAAGTTTATTTTAATTCTTTTTTTTTAATCTCAAACTATACTTAATAACCTTTCACACCTTGGAATAATCTCAATGGCGTCGGTGTTCAAAAAAAAATATCTCAAGACAACGAGCATATGTATGCTTTCCTTAACGGTTGCCGCCTGTGGTGGCGGCAGCACTGGTGGTGGTAGCACCACCGCTTCACCAACCACTCAGGCCCCACCGGCACCCGCGCCCAATCCCGGCCCCACACCAATCGCCTATAATACAGCCGAATATCAGGAAAATCCTTCACTCGCACAAATGAATGCCCAGGCAGCCTATTTAAATGGTATTATCGGTGACGGTGTTTTGGTTGCCGTGATTGACAGCGGCGTAACAGAAATTCCGGAGTTACAGGGGCAACTCCATCCCGACAGTATTAACATCGTAACAACGAATGACGCCGATATTGATGATTTTAACGGACATGGTACGGCCATGGCGGGCATCATCGCCGCCAGAAGGGATGGTGCCTTCAATAATGATCCCCCGGAAATCAATATGCATGGGATCGCGTTTAACGCCCAAATCCTGAACATCAATACGACCAGTGCGGCAAATTGCGATGCAGATGACTGCAATTTCTTTAATTCGGATATTGCCGATGCTTATGACTACGCGAGAATACACAACGTGGACGTCATTAACGAAAGCCTCGGTTCCGACAACCCGTCCTCGGCAGCGCTCCTAGCTGCGGCCCAGAGGGCTGTCGACGCGGATATTCTCATCGTTGTACCCGCAGGAAACAGAGCGGACCCGTCCACCCCTCCAACGGTAACGGAACAGTCTGTTCAACAATCTGCCGCGTTTGCTTATGCCCCTTGGGCCAATGGACAGGTTATCATTGCGGGCTCCGTCGATGAGGATAACACAATTTCTGATTTCAGCTATTATGCCGGTGATGATGCACAGGGTGTGTTTCTTGTCGCACCGGGCAGAGGAATTGTCACCCCGGATTACGACACCACAAATGATTATGACTATGTTTCCGTGACCGGGACATCAGCTTCCACAGCGCAGATTTCAGGTGCCGCCGCACTCATGTTTGAAGCCTTCCCAAATCTTTCAGCAGCACAGGTTGCTGATCTTTTCTTTACAACCGCAACAGACCTTGGCGCGCCGGGTACCGACAACATTTATGGGCGTGGTCTTATAAACCTAGAAGAAGCATTCTCAGCGCAAGGTCAATTGACCATTGCCGGTTCCGGGTTTGCGGCGGGTGTCGGGGTTGGCACAAACGATAACGTCGCGCAGCAAAATTTGTTTTTCTCCGGCGGCGCGTTCGGGGCCGATATTTCATTTGCCGCCGCGCTTGATAATATCATGGTGCTGGATAAGTACCAAAGATCATATCATATTGATTTTTCGCAGAGTATTTATAACCAGCAACCCTATACAAGCCTTGATGCGTTTATGAATAATGGTCTGACCAGTAAATATCAGAATGTTTCTTTAGACGAAAATACGACCTTAAGGCTGGGTTGGCGCCGGGACGACCGTTTTTCAGATATAGATAAAAAATTCTTTTCAAACCATCTTGGTCGTGACAGAAAAGCCGGTGATCTGAGGATGGCGGTAACCTACAATTTAAACAAAACACAATCCGCTGTCGCGTCCGCCGGCATGTCGCTTACTGAAATGATGGAAGATTACAGACCAGACGACTATATGGCGCCCGGTAAACACGGGTTTAGTTCACTATTAACACCCGATGGCACGCAGGCGGCTTCCTTTAAAAACCAATTCGGCAAAAAAACAGCGCTTCAAAGCGCATATGCCAACAGTAAAGCTTCTTTTGGTGAGGAACTGTTTTCCCGGAAAATAAATGTGGAAAGTTCGCTATTTTTAAACCGCATTTCACATCAGGTAACAAATAATTTGACCATGGCCCTTGATCTTGGGTTTCTTGAAGAAAAAGGAAGTGTGTTGGGGGCCGTCTCACGTGGTGCCGTTGAAATCGGCAAGGGCGCCAGTACGGGATTTGTCGGCACAAAACTCGATTATTTTCTTTCCAATGACAGTCAGCTTTTCGCCCGTGCATCATACGGCATCACTAAAGTGGATCAAAGCAGTCGCAGCATTCTTGGTAATATTTCCTCCTTGAAATCATACAGTTATCTGATCGGCATTAAATCCCGGACCTTATTGTTTGAAAATGATGAGCTTTCCTTCACATTCAGCCAGCCACTGCGCCTTGATGGCGGTTCTGCCTCCGTCAGCCGGGCGAGTGGACGCAATTATGAAACAGGCCAGTTTACGACATCATTCGAGCGTATATCTTTAAATCCCAGTGGCACAGAACGTGATTTCGAACTTTCATATTCGATTGCCAATATTTATGGTGCAAGAGTGCAGCTTAATCTGCTTCATCAACTTAACCCCGGACATATCAAATCCATAAATAGTGCGACCAGCCTTCTCTTCCGGCTTGGATCAGCGTTTTAAATTCATGGAAAATTATTGCAATGGCTGAAATAATATCTTTAAACAAAGCCCGGAAAAGGAAAATGCGCGAGGACAAAGAAAAACGCGCTGGGGAAAACCGTGCGAAGTTTGGCCGTAGCAAAGCGGAAAAGAAACTAAGCAAAGTCAAAACAGAAAAGGGAGAAAAAAATCTGTCCGATCATAAAATCGACGATTAATTTTCCTTATAGTATTCCGGTAAATGCATTTTCACCACTTCGCTATCCTCTGCCCAAGCATGGCAGCTGTTTAAAACCATTGGCTTAATGTGTTTTTTACTTTCTGCCTGTTGCGAAGCATTTTTCTGAATATTTCCCATCAGCGTCTGAAATGTCACTGTCGCAAGCGGTGCCAACAACTCCGTAATGTGGGTACAGCCATTTTTTCCTCTGACTTTCTCGTTGATGGCACGACGCCAGCCGCGGCCAATTCTAATCCCGATAAGCTGTTTATAAGCATCCGTAATCGCTGGGCACATCTGAAAGGGGCTGTTGTCTGTCACTGCTTCAACATCCGTGACCAGAAAAGTGTCATCCACGGTTAGCCGAACCCACATTTCGTGAATAGGCTCACCCGCCGAAATGCCACCCCGCCACTGGTTTTCAATGTCATATGTTTTGATATCCGTCATATGGGCTTCAATGTCCCAAAGTCCGTCATCACGATGATATCCATTAAGTTCTATGCTGCGTGTATGAATTTTTTTTCGTAACGCGGGTTTCGAAAGTGGCATTTTTTGTCCCTTATCTCAGATCAATAACTTTCTTATAATAGATCAGGAAAAAATAGTCATGGTATTCTCTTATAATTTACGCTATCTGATGCAAAGAAATGGATATTGATATGACAAAAAAAGCAGTGATTTTGCTCAGCGGTGGCCTTGACAGCTCGACCTGTGTTGCGATCGCACAGGATGAGGGCTTCGATGTTTATGGACTCAGTTTTCGCTATGGCCAGCGTGATACCCGTGAACTTGATGCTGCTGCGGCCGTTGCAAAAGCAATGAATATTTCGCGGCATGTCATTATCGATATTGATCTGCGTGCTTTTGGCGGCTCCGCCCTGACCGATGACATTGATGTCCCTAAAGGCCGCAATGAAGATGAAATGGCAGGTGAAATCCCGGTTACCTACGTCCCTGCCCGCAATACGATCTTCCTGTCATTCGCCCTTGCCTATGCAGAAACGCTTAAAGCGAATGAGATATTTATCGGCGTTAACGCGTTGGATTATAGCGGCTATCCTGATTGTCGGCCCGAGTATATAGCAGCGTTTCAGAATATGGCACGCCTAGCCACCAAAATCGGGGTCGAAGGCGATAAAGATGTACATATAAACACCCCACTCATCAATATGACAAAAGCGGAAATTATCAAGACGGGCATCAGCCTTGGTGTCGATTACAGCCTGACAACAAGCTGTTATGATCCGGATAAAAACGGCGTGGCCTGCGGTGAGTGCGATAGTTGCCTGCTGCGCCTGAAAGGGTTTTCGGATGCCGGCACCGAAGATCCGATTGAGTATCAGTCATGACCTATTCGGTTAAGGAACTGTTTTTTACCCTTCAGGGCGAAGGAGCCCATGCCGGAAGGCCTGCCGTTTTCTGCCGATTTACCGGGTGTAACCTGTGGTCCGGCCATGAAAAGGATCGCGCAGACGCAAAGTGCAATTTTTGTGATACTGATTTTGTTGGCACCAACGGTGAGAACGGCGGAAAATATAAAACCGCAAAACAGTTAGCAAACGCAGCCATCAACCTATGGCCCGGTGGTGGCGAACCCTATATTGTCTGCACTGGCGGTGAGCCACTTCTACAACTGGACGTCCCGCTTATCAGGGCCTTTCAGAAGGCCGGGTTTAAAGTGGCCGTTGAAACCAACGGAACCATCGCCGCACCAAAAGAACTTGATTGGATATGTGTCAGCCCGAAAGTCATGGATGAACTGGTGCAAAAAACCGGGGATGAGCTGAAATTAGTCTATCCTCAGGATCATATTACCCCTGAAATGGTCGAACATCTTGCGTTTGACAACTATTATCTACAGCCGAAGGATGAAAAAGACATGGACCATACTGACAGTGTTGTCAAATATTGCCTCACCCATCCAAAATGGAAATTAAGCCTTCAAATTCATAAGATTATTGGAATTTCTTAAAGCTATTTATAAATTGATTTCGATTTGCCATCAGTTCTGAATATCGCCAGTCCAAGGGACGCGATAATCAGGGCAACCATGAAATTCAGATAATTTAAAAACGACCATGGCATGTAATCAATCACCGATACACCCATCACCGCTGAATAAAAGGCGCCGCCAAGCGACCATGGCATCAACGGTGTTATCAATGTGGTGCTTTCCTCGACAGTTCTAGACAACATCTGCCGTTTCAAGCCCATTTCATCATATTTGTTTTTAAATAGCTGCGATGTCAGCACAATGGAAATATAGGACTGCCCGGTGGCAATACTACTGACAATCCCTGTCAGCATGGTCGCCGCAAGAAGAGATACCACACTTTTTAGATGCTTTAATATCCCCTGTAGCATTGATGTCAGATACCCCACCTTGTCAAGCATCCCGCCCAAGGCCATGGCAAAAAGCGCCAGTGAAAATGTCCGCATCATACTTTGAATACCACCGCGGTTCACAAGCGTATTAAGTCCAGTGTGGCCAGTGTCCGCCTTATACCCATCCTGAAGGCTGGCCAGAATGGATAATATGTCATGCTTCTGCTGAACCACCGCCAAAAGAATAGCAACCGCCGACGCCGCGATCATGGAGGGTTCAGCCGCAAATCTTCTGAAACTGAGACCGAATAACACGATCACCGGAATAAATCCCCAAATGCTTACCACATAATGATCTGCAATGGCTGCTCTGAAGTTTTCAATATCGTTCGTCACCAGCGCATCGGACGAATATTGAAAACCAATAATGGTAAAGATAATCAGACAGATAATATATGTCGGGATTGTCGTATAAAGCATCGATTTTATATGCGTATAAAGATCGGTACCCGCCGATGCCGCCGCAAGGTTCGTCGTATCAGAAACCGGCGACATTTTATCGCCAAAACTAGCCCCCGCAATCACCATACCGGCGACGATGGGAAGCGGCACGCCCATCGCTTCACCCATGCCGATCAGAATCACGCCTGCTGTCGCCACAGTTCCCATCAGCGTTCCGACGGATACCGACATAAAACTGCATAAAAGAAGCCCCGCTGGTAGGAATACCGCCGGATGAATAAGGTCCAGACTATAATAAACAATGCTGGCAATGGTGCCACTTTCAATAAAGCTTGCAACCACAATACCGATAAGAATAAACACATAGGCCGCCGGAAGACCATTGGATATACCGCCGGACATCAGGTCCTTAATATCCTTAAATTTATATCCCAGCGTCAATGTATGAAGGCAGGTCCAGATAATGCTTATTATCAGCAATACATGGATGTTGATGTTAAAAAGTATAACCCCCGCCACAATGATCACCAGCACGCCGCCAAAACACAGCAGCGACTGCCAGAAATCCGGAACCTTAAATGTTGTCAATCGTCCATCCCTATATTTATTTTTCTAAACAGTAATCAGGAAAGACTGAATTTACAATTCATAATTTTCCAGGGATAACCGGGACTAATCCCAGCCCTCCAGAACATATTTACCAATCGCCCGGCCTTCTTCAATGGTCGCGTGGACTTTTCGGATATTTTCTGCGTTGATCGGGCTGATCACTTCGGCAACAGTGGTGATTAATTCCCCGCTATCTATCATTGCCGCCGTTTCGGTGAGCAGCGCATTAATTTCGTCCATATCTTCCGTGTGATGCATCGAGCGCGTAAACATAAATTCGAATGCGAATGTCGCGCTTTTCGGCTTTAACAGATCCAGATTTCCATCTTCAAAAAAATCAACAATGGTGCAGATTTTTCCCTGAGGCTTTACTACGTCGGTGATGGTTTTCCAGTATCCGGCAATATTTGTCAGACAAAGAACATAATCCACCTGCGGATGACCGAGCGCGTCGAGTTGCGCCGGAATATCTTCATAGTGATTAATCACGTGATTGGCGCCACGCGCAATACACCAATCACTGGATTCCTTACGGGATGCCGTCGCAATTATATTCAGATTAGCCAGTTTTCTTGCAAGCTGAATGGCGATTGATCCGACACCACCGGCCGCACCAATCATCAGAATTGATTTTCCAGCATCCTTCCCGCCTTTCGATATACCAAGACGCTCAAACAGAGATTCCCAAGCCGTGATCGTGGTCAACGGCAATGCCGCACTTTCAGCGAAGTTGAGCGTTTCAGGCTTTTTGGCGGCAATGCGTTCATCAACAAGCTGATATTCGCTGTTGGATCCCGGCCGTGTAATACATCCTGCATAGTAAACTTCGTCCCCCACTTCAAACATCGTCACGTCATCGCCGACCTCGGTAACAACCCCGGCAGCGTCCCAACCAAGGATACGAAGTGTTTCATCCGGGTGCGGGCGTTTACGCACTTTTGTATCTACCGGGTTTACCGATATTGCTTTAACTGCCACAAGTAAATCCCTGCCGGTTGCTTTTGGTGTTTCCACTTCCACATCCAGAAACGCCTCTGGTTCGTTTACAGCAAGTGATTTATAGGATCCTACGGCTTTCATATTTTAGTCCTCTACGCATGTGTTTTATTATTGCCATATTTATAAACAGATTCTCTATTATGGTATTAGTGTTTTTTTATAAAACTCTTTTTAAATTGTCCAATTTCTGTTTAATTGGGCACACAAAAAATAATATTTAGGGAAATGACCAACGATGAAAAAAATATTTCTATCTGTTTTTTTTACATATATCACGCTCGCAATTGCGACCGCACAGGAAGCTATAGTAGCGCCTGCCCCATCACTCGAGAGTAAAATTCTTCCCCTGCGCGAACGGGCAAAAGTCATGGATGAGCTGCTAAAGGACAGATTGGATACGCTGGTGCCTATGCTGATGCGGCGCGAAGGGATTGAAGCCTGGGTGATAATTTCCCGCGAGTATAATGAGGATCCGGTACTTAAAACCATGCTTCCCGCCACTTGGCTTAGCGCACGGCGGCGGACGGTCCTGATTTTTCTGGATCACAGCCAAAATGACCCGGACAGCGAACAAGGTGTCGAACGAATGGCGATTGCACGTTATGACGTCGGCGATATTTTCAAGGGTAATTGGAACCCGGACGAAGACCCGGATCAATGGCGACGCATCGCCGCCATCCTTGACGAATTCGATCCGGAAAATATTGCCCTGAACTATTCGGACGACTGGGCGCATGCTGACGGACTTACATATTCCGAGCAACGCGATTTTGTTCGCGCCATTCCCGACCGGTTACGCACCCGGATTATATCAGGTGAGCGCCTTGCGGTCGGATGGCTTGAAACGCGCACGGAAAAAGAGATGCAGGTTTATGAAGACGTGATGGACATCGCCCATAGCATCATCGCAGAAGGGTTCTCCGGAAAAAACATCACACCGGGTGTGACAACCCGCGATGACCTTGTCTGGTGGTTCAGGCAGCGAATAAACGATCTGGGCCTTGATACATGGTTTCACACCAGCATTGAGCCGCAAAGATCAGATGCCTCAAAAGAAAATATTGAAGAAAATAACCTTGACCCCGATGTGCTTTATAAAGGGGATAGTATATGGATTGATTTTGGTATTTCTTATCTTGATCTGCAAACAGATACACAGCAAAACGCCTATATTTTGCAGGACGGGGAAAATGATGTTCCCGAAGCATTGAAAATAGCCCTCCAAGGCGGAAACGCGTTGCAGGATATGCTCACCGCTAATTTTCAAGTTGGTCGCACTGGAAATGAGATTCTCTCTCTCACCCGCGATCAGGCTATTGCAAACGGCATTGGCCCGATAATATACACTCATCCGATTGGCCTTCATGGTCACGCGGCGGGGACGACAATCGGCATGTGGGATAAACAGGAAGGCGTGCCGGGCAGCGGCGATTATCCCATGCATGCAAATACGGCATATTCAATTGAACTCACCGCGCTGGTTGACGTGCCCGACAGTTGGAGCGCGGACCCCATGCGCATGCGGCTTGAACAGGACGGTTTCTATGATGGTCAGACTTTCCGGTATATTGGAGAACGGCAAACCAGATACCACATCATTGATCCCAAACCCGACCAGCCCGATGAACAATGATTTTAAAAGGGTTTAGCAAAAATGAAACTTCTTAAAACGACAATTATCTTTTGCCTTCTGCCGTTTTCTGCGTGGGCGAAAGATATAAGCGCATCCGAAATTGACGATATCGTCAATGAAGCCATGGATGTATTTTCCGTTCCCGGCATTGCCGTTGGCATCATTCAGAATGGAAGGGTATTTCACGCGAAAGGCTACGGCGTAACGGCATTGAATAACGGTGCTGATGTTGACGAACATACCTATTTCGGAATTGCATCAAACAGCAAGGGTTTTACTGCAACCGCCCTCGCAATCCTGGTAGAGGAAGAAAAAATCGCCTGGGACGATCCGGTAAAAAAATACCTGCCGGAATTTGAAATGTGGGATCCCTATGTCACCGAAAACTTCACCATTCGTGACCTTCTTTCTCATCACACCGGATTGCCATTGGGGTCAGGCGATCTCATGTGGTGGCCGGATGCAAATTATCCCGCTGACGAAGTCATCCGAAATATGCGTTACCTTAAGCCCAATCGCGGCTTCAGAACCACTTATGCCTACAATAACACCCCGTTTATCGTTGCTGGTGCTATCATCCCCGCTGTAACCGGGAAATCCTATCAGGATTTCCTGCAGGAAAGAATATTTAGTCCCCTGAACATGGACCGCTGCACCGCCAACACACCGAAGATGGCGAATGATAAAAACCTTACCGAACCACACGCCGTACTTGATGGCACACTTCAGCAGGTCAAAAGATATCTCATTCTGGACCAGGTTGTCGGCTCTATGGCGGCAGCAGGAATTCAATGCAGTGTTGATGACCTGCTTAAATGGGAAATGATGCATTTAAGGCATGGCGAAGGACTAATGAAAGCGCGAACCCATGATGCTCTATGGCAGGTCAATACGCCCATTGCCGTAACGTCTGCTCAAATGGAAAGCGACAAAACCCATTTTCGCGGCTATGGTCTGGGCTATAGCCTGAATGATTATCACGGCGTTAAGGTTATTTCTCACAACGGGGGATTGGTTGGTATGTATTCGCACCTGACCATGGTGCCTGAACTTGATTTTGCCATTGCAATCACGACAAACCAGCAATCGGGCAGCGCCTATAATGTTATAAAAACCAAAATTCTTAATCTCATACTGGATGTTAAAGATACTCACAATGCCGCAGATATATTTGCGCATGAACAGAAACAGAAAAAAGACGAACAAAAGCGCATTGCCGCACTTAAGGGCAACGACACCCCTTCGCTTGATCTGATGGCCTATACCGGCCCTTATCATGACAAATGGTGGGAAGATGTTGATATAACCCTGGAAGACGGGAAATTATATTTCGCCTCCCGACGCTCCCCATCGCTACGCGGCTATCTTGACCATTTTGAAGAAAATACATTTATTGTGCGTTGGGACGACCGCACCCACGAAGCCGACGCATTTGTTTATTTTTCAATGAATGCCAAAAGTAACATTACGGGCTTTACCATGAAAGCCGTGTCAAATAGGACCGATTTCAGTTATGATTTTCATCATGTCAATATGATGAAAAAATAAGGAGTAACATTGGAGCGCAAAACAAAAAGACTGCTTTACCTTGTTTTCGGATGGCTGATGTTCGCTCTGGGCTTTATTGGGGCATTTCTGCCAGTCCTTCCGACTACGCCGCTGATGATCCTTGCATTATGGGGGTTTTCAAATGGCTCGGAAAGTCTGCATAACTGGCTTTACCACCACCCGAAATATGGCCCGGCACTGCGCGATTGGGACCGCTACAGGATGATCCCGGTTAAAGCCAAGATGACGGCCATAACGATGATGTCAATAAGTGCAGCATATCTGATTTTCCTATCCGATGCCCCAACCATCGCGATCATCTGTGCCATTGGGTTGATGGTATGGGGTGCTATATATGTGTTAACGAAACCAAGCCGGATTGTTAAACCACAGATTAAAGCCGACACCGATTTAAAATTAGATAAAAATATCCCGCTTTCAGAAGAAACTCAGAAAGAAGGAAGCCACACTCCCGAAAGCGTCACTCCGCCTGAAGTTCCATGAAATAATCTGCACGTTCATAAGGCGTTTTTTCCGGCGCGGGAACTTCAACAAAACCGTATTTTTTATAAAGCGTGATTGCCGGCACCAGACTGCTATTCGTTTCAAGAAACAATTCGCTACCGCCACGGGCTTTATATCTTTCGAGTACTTTTTCAACCAGCAAATTGCCGATACCATGTCCCCGCGCCTGTGGGATTACGCCCATCTTGCTCAGTTCAAATCGGGTGGGTGAATGCTTTTTCAGGGCAATAGCCCCGACCGGTTCTCCGTCAAGAAGCGCAAAATATATTTCCCCGCCCCGGTCAAGAACATATTTTTCCGGATCGTTCAGATTGACGATATCTTCTTCTTCCAGCTTGAACAGCTTCTCAATCCACTGCTGATTTATGATACGCCAATTTTCGCGGTATCTGACGTCATAAGGAATGATTTCGATATCCGTTTTCTCCGTTCTCTTTTTCCCCTCCCAATACCGCTGGGTAAATGACTGCTGGTCTAACACCCTTTCAAAATCCCCGAAGGCTTCTAAGATATTAGTGTCGCATTCCCGGATAACCCCAACCATCACTTGCGTTGAAAGCTCCCAGATCGGTTTCAATTTTTCTATTAACCTCTTACCTTCGTCGCTGAACTGGACAATTTTACTTCTTGCGTCTTCCCCTGGGTTTAAAGAAAGGATATTTTTTGAAACAAGTTTTTTTACGGTTTGACTTACGGCCGAATGCGACAGGCCGGAAAGCTTCTGAATGTCGGCAATCGTTAGAGGCCCCCGATGAAGAACACAATATACGATCGGAAATTCACGAACACTCATATTGACATTTTCATCCTTGTATATAGCGTCCATTTCTCCCGACAGACGTTCATAAATTCGACGACAGCGTGTCCCAATTCCAATTTCAAGAAATAACTCTTCGGTCATAGCCAATCCATATTTATATTAACATTAATATAAATATTCATATAATACCATGAATGATTTATTTCAAGAAAAATTTAACTTTCCGGTTTCCAGCCCTTAAGCCACTCTTCAAGCAGAACAATGTCGGGCGGATTACCATTGGCACGATACCAGCTATCAATGGCATATGACCGCCCGCTATCCTTTTCGATCAGCGTGGCCGTATTATGCAGCATCATAAAATCAAGTTTATTCCCTCTGATGGCGATCTGACCAATATCATGGTAATTTATGTAGCCCGCTTTCAGCAGTAAATTGAGGTAGGTTGTCGTATTTATACTTTCATCAATGCAGTCAAGCTGACCCTGCGGCATAAATGTAAGCATCCAGGATCTTGCAATATCGTCGCTGGTCCCGGTTTTCGGCCCAACGATCTTTTCCATAAGGGCAATAGCTTTTGAAATGGTTTCCCGTTCTTCTTCTGCGGTTTTCACAGGTGTGTCGAATATATGCGAAACAGACATCCATTCGGTATCTTCGAATGAGACCTGTTGTATCTTATTGCATCCATATGAAGAACAATGGCTGAAAAGGGCAATTTCCGGCTCAGGGACGCCAACTGATGCCTTGACCCGCTCCGCCGTCGTATAAGCGCAGCCGCTGGCCGCGAACAGAGCCGCGACCAGTGCAATGTGAATAAGCAACTTCAATTTAGTTTGAAGACGTATCGCTCGAACTTGAATCATTGCCATCAAAACATCCCAGAGCCCAACAGGCCCCTAAGCCGACACCGACCAACGCAATTCCCCAAAGCAAGCCACTACCGTTTCCATTTCCGTTACCGAAAACATTCTTCTGCTCACCATTGAAGATTAGTTCACGGTTAGCAAGGCTCATTGAATTCAACCCATTCTTACTAAATCCGCTTTGGAAAAGGTTCAAGTCCCTTGTGTAACCATACTTAAATGGGTTCGAATTTCTCATCTCCTGACCGTAAGTCATTTTAAACCCGTAAAATGCTTTTTTGGTTCCCTTATCCAAATGCCCGAAAGGTACCGACAGGCCAATCTGGCCCGTAAGACCGCGGGAATTAATTTTACTTTTTATATAACTGTCCTTCATATGGTCAAAGGCATCAAAATGAAAACTTTGTGCAAGTGACAATGAAGTCTGAACCCATACAAATAAGATGGTTAACATCGCAGTAAGTAACGTTTTTAACATAATATCCCCTTACATTAATTATGATTGTTTCAGTTTTGTATTGCCCTGCAAAAGACCTACGCCACCTAATTTTCACAGATATAACTGAACAGCCGAATCCCCTTTTCCCATGAAGGGCAATGCTTAATGATAACAAAAATAGGTCAAATTTTCAAGAAAGCGGCAAACTGCCTTTGGAAATGATCTCTTATCATATGAATGTTCTTCCCAAGAGCCGTTTTTCCAATTATATAAGCGTAGTTTTATAATTACCGTTTGGAAATATTTTGGCCTATGTAGAAGTAATTGCAGGACTGATTCTACTGATTGTCGCGGGTGACATAATGATCCGCGGTGCCGTCTCCATCGCGGCAAATTTCGGCCTAAGCAAACTTGTCATCGGCCTTACTGTCATTGCGTTTGGCACGTCCGCCCCGGAACTGGTCGTCGGCATTGACGCCGCACTGGAAGGTGTGCCTACCATGGCACTTGGAAACGTCGTAGGCAGTAACACCGCCAATATACTGCTCGTCATCGGGCTTCCTGCTATTTTCTACCCGTTCACCTGCGACAACAACGAGGTGAAACGTAATTATTATATCATGCTGGGTGGCACCGCGTTATTTATTCTACTATGCACCATCGGACCATTAAGTTACTTTCATGCAATCCTGCTGCTTATTCTTCTGGTCGCATTTGTAACCAATTCCTATAGAGTAGGTCGGCTTGGAAATGAAGTAGCGGATTCTGAAGGCGAAATTGGTGAACATGCCTATGAAGACCTGGATGAACTGCCGGAAAATCCGTTGCCTACCCTTCGGGCATCCTTGTACGTTATTGTGGGACTTGCGGGTCTTGTGTTTGGTGCGGATATTCTCGTCCGTGGCGGTGTTGAGATCGCTAAATCATTCGAAATTTCAGAAGCGGTCATTGGCCTTACGATTATTGCGATCGGCACCAGTCTTCCGGAACTGGTAACAGCTGTTATGGCCGCGAGACACGGTCATGGTGATGTTGCGTTGGGGAATGTGATCGGCAGCAATATATTCAATTTATACGCCATAATGGGGGGGACCGCCCTTGTTGCCGATGTCCCCGTCCCGGAAAGTTTTATGCGTGTTGACTTGTGGGTCATGGCACTTTCATCGGCAGCACTTATACCTTTTATTCAATGGAAAATACGCTTTAACCGTGTAATTGGTTTGACCTTTACTTTAGGCTACATCATTTATCTTTGGTCACTCAGTATCGGTTGACAGGGAACTTAAAACATGACAGGCAAAATACAAAAAAGCAACCTCACCCCAATGAAATATGCCGATGCCTCACGCAGTGTACGGCACGTGTTTGTTCGTGATCTTGAACTTGAAAGCTCAATCGGGATATATGATCACGAAAAGCAAAAAACACAAAAAATCAGAATAAATATAGATCTATGTGTTAAGGAAGACACCACACCGTTAAATGATGATTACAGGAATGTTGTCTGTTATGAAAAGGTCGTCACCGGGATTAAGAATATTGTTCATTCCGGACATGTGGGGCTCGTGGAAACACTTGCTGAAAAGATTGCTGATATTAACATGATTGACCCCCGGATCGTGAGTGTAAGAGTTCGTGTTGAAAAACTGGAAGCCATTAAAAACACCACCAGTGTCGGCGTCGAAATTGAACGTCACCGAAATTCCTGATTTATGATCGACGCTATTGTTTTAATCATTGTTACATTAATGTTAAATCATTGAAAAACCAGCATATTATTATTCGAACATTTTTTGATTTTCGTACAAGTTGTCAACAGCACTAATTTTTACAATTTTCCGTCAAAACGGCATTTGTCATTTATTTAAAAATATAAATTAAAAGATCGTTGACATTAAAATATTTCTTTAATTTCAATAAGTTAACTCATTTGCCTAAAAAATAGGCAATTTGCTCTAAACTGAGTAGTTCCGCCATCTTTGCATTTGTATAAAAACTTATCCACCAGTTTATCCACATAATCCGTGGATAAGTTTTTTGCGAATCCTGGTGTCTGTCATTAACCATTGAATCCGTTGGATATTTACCAATCATTAACCAAATGGTGTATAAATAGTTACAACTGAAACATAATTTTCACCGTGGACATCGTCTCTTTGTTTGCTTAAATTACATCCATGATTGATGGCGTCGAAATTATAAAATCTTATCTTAAAAATTTGGGCACAAACCCTGGTGTTTACCGCATGCTTGATAAGGACGAAAATGTCCTTTATGTCGGCAAAGCCAAGAACCTCACCAACAGAGTAAAAAGCTATACAAATTTGCGGGGATTGTCACATCGCATCGCCAAAATGGTGTCCCTCACCCGGTCAATGGAATTTGTGACAACCCATACGGAGGTTGAAGCACTTCTGCTGGAAGCCAACCTGATCAAACGCTATAAACCACAATATAATATACTACTACGCGACGATAAATCCTTTCCCTATATATTAATTGACACAAGCCATAAAAGCCCTCAGGTGTTAAAACACCGCGGGGCAAAAAAACGCAAAGGTTATTATTTTGGACCATTCGCATCCGTGAGTGCTGTAAATGCGTCATTGAATATACTTCAAAAGGCTTTTACACTTAGAACGTGTAGTGACAGTATCTTTAATAGCAGAAGCCGACCATGTCTACTCTATCAGATCAAAAGATGCTCCGCACCCTGCGTTGGAAAAATCAGCGACGAGGAATATGACGCCCTTGTCGAAGAAGCTCATAATTTTCTGAGCGGCAAAAGCGATGCGATCAAGGGACGTTTCACAAAAAGAATGGAACAGGCTAGCAACGATAAGCAATATGAGTTGGCTGCCGTTTACCGAGACCGCCTGAAGGCACTCGCAGCTGTTCAAAGCAGACAGGATGCTACAAACGGCAGGCTTGAAGAAGCCGATGTCATCGCCGCTTTCAAGGACGGTGGGCAAACGTGTATTCAGGTGTTCTTTTACCGCGGCGGGCAGAACTGGGGCAATAAGGCTTATTTTCCCCGCCATGATAAGGAGCAGCATATTGATGAGATACTCCCCGCATTTATTTCACAATTTTACGACAACAAACCACCACCAAAAAAAATATTGATCAATAGCTCAATAAAACAGAAATCCCTGCTTGAAGAAGCACTGGCGATTAAGGCCGAACGTAGGGTAAAAATTACGATGCCTCAGCGCGGCTCAAATCTTCTGCTGATGGAAATGGTTGAAAAAAATGCCCGCGAGGCGCTTGAACGAAAAGTGGCTGAAACATCATCCCAGGCAAAGCTCCTTCAGGGTGTGGCGGATCTTTTTGACCTTGAGGCGCCCCCTACCCGCATTGAAGTATATGATAACAGCCATATTTCAGGCACCAGTGCACTTGGAGCGATGATTGTCGCCGGACCCGAAGGATTTGAAAAAGGGTCATACCGGAAGTTTAACATTAAATCGGAAGATCTTGCCCCGGGTGATGATTTCGGTATGATGCGCGAGGTCATGACGCGACGCTTCAAACGACAGCTCAAGGAAGACCCGGACCGATCCGCGCCAACCTGGCCCGATCTCCTTCTTATTGACGGTGGACTGGGACAACTCAATGCTGTTTTAGGTGTGCTTGAGGACCTTGGCCTTACCGATATTCCGGTGGTCTCCATCGCCAAGGGTCCGGACCGGAACGCCGGTCGGGAAGATTTCTACCAGCCGGACAAATCCCCTTTTAAATTGCCGCCAAATAATCCTGTTCTTTATTTTCTGCAACGTCTGCGCGACGAGTCTCATCGCTTTGTCATCGGCTCCCATCGAAACAGACGGGCAAAAAAAATACATAAGTCACTTCTGGATGGCCTGCCCGGTGTAGGAGCCGTTCGCAAGAAGGCATTGTTGCTGCATTTTGGCTCTGCCAAGGCCGTTTCCGGAGCGGCCATTCCTGATCTTGAAAAAGTAAATGGCATCAGCCGCGCGCTCGCCACCCAGATATATGATTATTTTCATCCCTAATTTCCATTTATGAGGTTTATTTAATCGCCTCCACATATTATACATAAAGCCTGACCAACAACTTCGGATACTGGAAGCTGACTTAAGTGAACAATTTCGCCAACATACTTACCTTCTCGCGGATCATTATGATCCCGCTCATGGTGGCTTCATTCTACCTGAAGGGCGATTTAAGCAATTGGGTAAGCTTTGCCATCTTCACATTGGCCGGAATCACTGACTTTTTTGACGGGTTTGTGGCGCGCAAGTTCAATCAGATGTCAAAGCTTGGTGCTTTTATGGATCCCATTGCTGACAAATTGCTGATTGCGACGGCGCTGATGATGATGGTTGCCTATGGCCGGATAGAAGGGTATTCGGTAATCGCTGCAATTGTCATCCTGTGCCGCGAATTTGCGGTTTCCGGCCTTCGGGAATTTCTTGCGGATTTGAAAGTAAGCATTCCTGTCACCTATCTTGCTAAATGGAAAACAACCCTGCAGATATTTGCGCTTGGTTTTTTGCTTGTTGGAAGTGCAGCCCCCGACTGGATCCCCGCTGTGATAATCGGCGATTATTGCCTGTGGGCCGCAGCCATTTTAACCCTGTATACCGGCTATGATTATCTTAAGTCCGGCCTTAAACATATGTGAACACAATGAATATTCTTTATTTTGCCCTGATACGCGAACATATCGGCAAATCTTCCGAAACAATCGACCTGCCATCAGGTATTAATACAGTTGGCGGTGTCATTGATTATCTTGAAGGGCAAGGCGATAATTATCAAATCGCCTTTGCGCAGCCCGATTTGATCCGGGCGGCGGTCAATGATGAATATGTCGGACTTGATCATGCTGTTTCCGATGCTGACGAACTGGCTTTTTTCCCGCCGATGACCGGGGGCTGATATGAAAATATCCGTCCAGTCAGATGATTTTGATATATCCGAAGAAATAAAGCAATTAACCGACGGGCGAACCGATATCGGCGCCGTGGCAAGCTTCGTCGGGCTGGTTCGCGACATCCATGGCGTTAAAAAAATAAACAAACTTACCCTTGAACATTTCCCGGCCATGGCAAAAAAGGAGCTCAATAAAATCGCCAATCAGGCAATGGACAGATGGCAGGTGGAAGATTTAACCATCATTCACCGTTATGGTGAGATGCTACCCGGGGATCAGATTGTTTTGGTCATCACCACATCCCATCACCGCGAAGCCGCCTTCACAGCTGCGCAGTTCATCATGGACTGGCTTAAGACTGATGCCCCCTTCTGGAAAAAGGAAGAAACCGAAGACGGCACCCATTGGGTTGCCGCCAAAACGGATGATGATGAAAAAAAAGAGCGCTGGAAGTGATTAAACCTGCCGGTTGTTCACCAGATCATCATAATCATGAACCATGTTCATGCACATTTCACCCACTTCGAATGTATACTCACCTATCTGGCAAAGCGGCATGACTTCTGCTGCTGTTCCGGTAATGAAGGCCTGCTCGAAACCCTCAAGTTCTTCCGGCATAATCGCCCGGACCACCACCTCAATACCGCGCTTTTTAGCAAGTTCAATTGCCGTCTGGCGGGTAATTCCGTCCAGAAAACAATCCGGTGTCGGGGTGTGAAGCACGCCATCTTTATAGAAAAATACGTTAGCCCCCGTCGCTTCCGCCACCTGACCGCGATAATCAAGCATTAATGCGTCATCAAACCCGTTTGCCATCGACGCATCCTTACACATGGATGCAATCATATAAAGCCCGGCTGCTTTTGATGCCGTCGGCGCTGTATCCGGTGCAGGCCTGCGCCATTTCGCAAATTCAAGCCGCAGCCCTTTTTTCTTTGCTTCCTTACTGAAATATGATGGCCATTCCCATGCGGCAACCGCCACATGAATTTTTGTGCCCGCCGTAGCAACCCCCATCATTTCAGAACCGCGCCACGCGACAGGACGAACATACGCATCCACAAGTCCGTTTGCTGCCACAACCTCATCCGCCGCCGCATCAAGCTCATCAGCGGTATATGGTACATCCATCCCCAGTATTTCACCGGATCGGATCAGGCGCTCACTATGTTCATGAAGTTTGAATATTTTGCCGCCGTATGCGCGCTGTCCTTCAAAAACGCAGCTGCCATAATGAAGTGCATGTGAAAGTACGTGAAATTTGGCATCACGCCAATCAACAAGTTTACCGTTATACCATATTACGCCGTCGCGATCATCAAATGGAAGTATGGACATTTTTTGAAACCCTCAAAAATCAAATTAATTCTTGACCTTTCTATCACTTACTTTAAAATATGTCAACATGGCTGACATAAATTTTACAAACATTGATTTAAGCGAGATAAACGAAGAGGAATTGTTCCTTAAATCAACGGAACTGCTTTACTTCGCGTATCGCGATTTTATCGCCTGGCCTGATGATCAGTTGCAAAAATATGGTTTTGGCCGTGCTCATCACAGGGTGCTTTTCTTTGTCAGCCAAAATCCCGGCATGACAGTTGCGGAACTCCTCAATGTTTTGAACATTACCAAACAAAGTCTCTCACGTGTCCTCAGTGCATTAATTGATAAAGGTTATATCATCCAGAATATAGGACCAAACGACCGCCGTCAGCGGCTTTTAAACCTTACGGATAAGGGCGATGCCCTTCTTGCGGAAGTATCTGAACATCAGAAAGAACAAATGTTAAAAGCCTGCAGGGATGCGGGCCTTACTTCGGTTGACGGTTTTTGGAAAGTCCTCATGTCTTTGATCAAACCAGAAAATCGCAATGAAATACTGAAATTAATATTTAAAAATAAATAATTATATCATTTTATTAATTTATTACATTAATTATACATATTGGCCAGCAGCGTGCCCGGAAGCCCACGCCCATTGAAAATTATACCCCCCCAAATGGCCCGTAACATCCACGACTTCGCCGATGAAATAAAGCCCCGGCACTTTGTGACTTTCCATTGTTTTGGATGATAATTCATCTGTGCTCACGCCGCCGCGCGTTACTTCCGCTGTTCTGAACCCTTCTGTGCCGTTCGGTCGCAAACGCCACTGATTAATCAAACTCGCGATGATTTGCAGTTTTTTATGCGGCAGGTCCGCAAGTTTCCCTGACACTCCAGTATGCTCACACAGATACGCGACCAGTCGTTTAGGTAAAATCGCAGCAAGTGCCGTTTGTATTTCATGTTTCGGATGCCTTTGTTTTTCTTCTTTCAACAGATTAAAGACATCACTACCCGGTGCCAGATTAATGACAATATCCTCCCCGCTGCACCAATATGACGAAATTTGCAATATTGCCGGACCGCTAAGCCCCCTATGGGTAAATAAAAGTGCCTCATCAAACGATGTTTTTGCGCAGAGGACATTAACATCAACCGCAACACCACTAAGCGCTCTGAAATCAAAAATAAAATCCTCGCCGAAAGTAAGCGGCACCAACGCAGGAACCGGATCAACGATCTTCAGCTTAAACTGTCTTGCCACATCATACCCCCACCCAGTTGCGCCCATTTTCGGAATGGACGGCCCCCCGGTTGCGATAACCACTGACGATGCTGACATGTCGCCTTTGTCCGCGACAATTTCAAATTTTTTGTTGTTCTTTGCAACGGATTGTACGGTTGTTGATGTTAAAATTTCAACACCATATTCTTCACATTCAGATAACAGCATGCCAATAATATCATTGGCACTTTCATCACAAAATAACTGACCGAGTGTCTTTTCGTGGTACTCTATACCGTGTTTTTCGACCAGTTTGATGAAGTCAGTCGGCTGATACCTTTTTAACGCGGATTTTGCAAAATGGGGATTTTCAGAAATAAAATTGGATGGGCTTGTATGTATATTGGTAAAATTGCAGCGACCGCCACCGGAAATACGTATTTTTCCCGCCACTGACGCCCCTTTTTCAATGGTAATTACGCGGCGCCCTCTTTTGCCTGCTTCAATCGCACACATAAGGCCGGCAGCACCGCCACCGATTATGGCCACATCATAATTTGCCATTTACTAGCTCGCGAGTTCTTTGGAGCGATTTTTGGCTTCCTGCATAGCACGGCGCATAATTGTTGCAATACCCTGATCAGACATAAGAACATCAAGCGCAGCGGCGGTTGTGCCGCCCGGGCTCGTCACATTTTCACGAAGCCTTGTTGCACTTTCATCAGACTGCTCCAATAAGGCTCCCGCGCCACTAACCGTCTGCCGGGCCAGCGTTTTTGAAAGTTCAGCAGGAAGTCCAATTGCCTCCCCCGCTGCTGCCATCGCTTCCACCATACAAAATACATATGCCGGGCCACTGCCACTAAGCGCTGTAACCGCATCCATCAGATTTTCATCCTCGATCCATTCAACAAGTCCGACAGTACCGATCAGCATGGTTGAGATTGCCTTTTGATCAACACTTACCAGCCCATTGGCACAACAAACTGTTATACCCTTTCCGATTGCTGCTGGCGTGTTGGGCATTGCGCGAATTACGGCCTGGGTTTTACCCAGATATCCTTCAAAATAATATATTGGTTTTCCGGCCGCCACTGATAAAATCACCGCGTCGGAAATCTTTAATTCCTTAAGCGCGGACAGCGCCTGATCCATTAATTGCGGCTTTACCGCCATAATAACAAATGATGGTGAAAGCCTTTTTGGCAATGTATCTACCGTTTTATGCAGCTTCTTTGCTGGCAGGTTATTAAAGGCGGCCTTAATCGGCTCAAGCTGCGGATCCACAATATAGACCGCATCCGGATCAAGCCCCTGCTCAAACCAGCCGGACAGCATCGCCCCACCCATTTTCCCGCATCCAACAAGCAAGATAGGGTTTTTGGGGGTGATATCCTTTAATTTCGGCATCAATTGGCTCACGCGTTACCTACAGTTTCAAGCATAGCAGCATCAATGGCTTCTGACGGTGTTTTCCCGCCCCAGATAACAAACTGGAACACTGGAAAATAACGGTTTATTTCCGCAAGTATCGTTCTTGTTACATGATCGCATGACGCAACCACATCGGCACCGTTTGTTGCCGGGAGAAATGAGTGCTTAAACATAATGGTATCGTCATCAGACCAAATGGAAAAATGGCCCATATCCAATCGTTCATTCAGTTGTGTGATCAATTCAACGACAGGTGCGCGTTTTTTATCATGAACGCGAATATCAAGCTGCCCACTGCACAGCAGTAGATTTTTGTCCGAAAGCCATATGTAACGAAGATGAAAATCACACCACTCTGCACTGACGGCGGCGACAATCTCTTCATCACCCAGACGTTCATAAGGCCATTCATTTTGTCCAACAAGAATTTCAAGAGTATCCAACGGATTAATCTTGTTTTCGTCCATTTCTGGTACAGTTAGCATTTTATTTCTTCTTTTTCTTTAAGGCAGAGAGTTCTTTTTCCAGCTTTTCAACCCGGCCAAGCAGTTCCGCATTTTCTTCCCGGGCGGCAACCGCCATTTCACGAACCACTTCATATTCCTCTCGGGTGACCAGATCCATATCCGAAAGAACACTTTCAAGACGCGATTTTATCTGATCTTCAATTTCCGATTTGACACCGTGAATGGTTCCGGCTGCGCTTTGCCCCAGCCTCGCCAGGTCGCTCAATATTTTATTGTCTGATTGCACGATAAAATCCTAACTATTTTTAAGATTGGGTTAATGGCTAAAGACTAACATCTTTTTTTGGCAATATGGAGGAACATTTATAAGTTGCCAAGTCCCAATAAATGTGGGAAAAGTTTTGCAACTTCAGCTGCGCTCTGTAATGCTTTGTTTCGCTTGTACTTCGTTGGTTAATGGTTAAATTTTATGACTGAATATTTATTATTCTCTGCTCTCACATATCCGAACATCGACCCCATTCTGGTTCAATTTGGGCCCATAGCGATTCGCTGGTACTCCCTCGCCTATCTTGGTGGATTGGTGTTCGCATGGATCTATATGTCCCGGCTTATTCGTATAAAACCGGCACCCTGCACACAGGAACAGGTAAGCGATTATATATTCTGGGCGATGATGGGGATAATTTTTGGTGGCCGTCTCGGTTATGTCCTTTTTTATAATCCAGGCTACTATCTTCGAAATCTTGGTGATGCGATAGCCGTCTGGGATGGCGGCATGTCATTTCACGGTGGATTTGTCGGCGTCTGTATTGCCACGTTCCTTTTTTGCCGGAAAAATAAAATACCCCTTTTTCGTTTTTCCGATATTATCGCCTGCGCAAGCCCTATTGGTCTGATGCTCGGTCGGTTCGCCAATTTTATTAATGGCGAACTTTATGGTCGGGTCACGGATGCAGGCATTGGAATGGTTTTCCCGGACGGCGGCCCTCTCCCCAGACACCCAAGCCAGCTTTATGAAGCATTTCTCGAAGGATTTTTGCTCTTCTTCGTGCTTTTTTTCGCCTATAACTTTACCAAAGCACGCCATAAACCGGGGTTGATTACCGGGTTGTTTATTATCGGTTATGCAATGGCGAGAACCGTAGTCGAACAATTCCGCGAACCTGATAATCATATCGGATTTTTATTTGGTACCGATTTTATCACAATGGGACAATTGCTCAGTACACCTATGGTAATCTTCGGGCTTTATCTAATCTTCAGACCGAAAAAATCTGCACTTTAAGGAATTCTGCCTGATGACGGATTTGAATGAGCATCTTATAAAACTCATAAAACTGCATGGTCCCATCCCGGTCAGCAGTTATATGACAGAAGCGCTCACCAACCCCAAATACGGCTACTACGTCAATCAAAACCCGTTTGGGAAATCCGGCGATTTTATCACTGCCCCCGAAGTCAGCCAGATGTTCGGCGAACTGATCGGACTGTGGTTTGCCGATCTCTGGCTTAAAATGGACCGCCCGCTTAAAGTCCATTTAATTGAACTCGGCCCCGGCAAGGGTACGTTAATGGCGGATATCATCCGTGTACTTGACGTATTGCCAGAATTTCTAGGTGTAATAGATCTGCACTTTGTTGAAGCGTCACCTCAGCTTATCGAAGTCCAGAAAGAAAAATTTCATGATTTTCCGGGTAATAAAAGCTGGCATGAGACGGTAAAATCCGCACTCACCGCAGCTAATGCCGATGATGAAGTAACTTTTATTATCGCCAACGAATTTTTCGATGCCCTACCCATTCGGCAATTTCAAAAAGGCGACCTTGGTTGGCATGAGCGGATGATTACGGTTAACGAAAAAGACGACGGTCTTACATTCATGCTGTCCCCCTTCCCGGTTCAGGACGTAAAGCTGCCGGAAAATTTAAAAGCGGCCGACCTTCACAGCATTATAGAAATCTCACCCATGGCAGAGTATCTAACTGCCATGATTGCGGAACACTTTAAAGATCATAGTGGCGCCGCATTGTTTATTGATTATGGCTATAATGACTACAGGACCGGCGAAACATTGCAGGCAATTGAAAAACACAAATATGCCAATATTTTTGAAAAACCCGGTTATGCGGATATCTCGGCACATGTGAATTTCCGAAAATTACTCGATATCGCTGGACATCTGGGTGTCAAGACACTTGGCCCGACCACGCAAAATGAATTTTTAAGTGCCATGGGCATCGAAGAAAGGGTAAGAATTTTAACACAAACCGCGACACCGGAGCAAAAACAGGATATTCTGGGTGCACTTGTACGTCTTGTTGCGAAAGATGAAATGGGCACTTTATTTAAAGTCATCGGAATAATTTCAGATGAAAAACTGGACGCCGCGGGATTTTAACATGACAACTTATCTCGAAAGCAAAAAACTGACTGCCTGTCCAAACATCAAACACGGTTTCTTTAATAAGTTCGGGGGTGTTTCCGATGGCCCGTACGCCACGCTTAATTGTCGCAGCCGTTCCGATGATGACCGGGAAAAAGTTGAAAAAAACAGGATGATCGCCTGCAACATGCTTTCAAAAAATGCGGAATTATTTGAAATCAGACAGGTTCACAGCCCGCACGTTCATAAATTTGACGGCCATAAATTTAATGATCAGTTTATTGTGCCCGAAGCCGACGCTGCCGTCACAAATAAAAAAAACATTGCACTGTCCGTTGTAACCGCTGATTGCGCACCTGTTCTTTTAGCGGACCCTGTCGCTAACGTGATTGGCGCCGCTCATGCAGGATGGAAAGGTGCCCACAGTGGCATCATTGAAAATACGGTTGCGGCAATGGTTGAAATGGGTGCCTCCCGCGAAAATATCACAGCGTCCATCGGACCCTGCATAGCACAAACTTCATATGAAGTTGGCCCGGAATTATATAAACAGATTTCCAACGAAAACTATTTTACGCCAAGCCAGCGCGAAAACCATTACATGTTTGATCTTGAAGGTTATGTCTCTGATAAACTTTGGCAATCAGAAATCACAAAAATTGACCCTTTGCACACAGATACATACGATGAAAACAATAATTTATTCAGTTACCGCCGAAGAACCCATTCAGGCGAAAGTGATTATGGCTGCCAAATATCCATAATATTGCAACAATAATGTCAAAAATGTCACATTGAGAGTCGCTTTTTGAAAAAAAATATGTATAAAAGCAATTGTAAAAAATGGGTGATCTAAAAGGGAACTTTTTAAATGAAGATTATATCCGGCAACAGTAATATACCCCTCGCCGATTCCATTGCCACACACCTGGGTATGGAGCTCACAAAAGCAACCATTAAAAGATTTTCAGATCAGGAAATTTGGGTTGAAATTCAGGAAAATGTTCGTGGTGAAGATGTCTATGTAATCCAGCCCACGTCAAACCCGACAAACGATAATGTAATGGAGCTACTGATCGTGATTGATGCGTTAAAGCGCGCCTCAGCAAAACGTATTGTCGCAGTGATCCCCTATTTCGGATATGCGCGTCAAGACAGAAAGCCCGGACCGAGAACCCCCATCAGCGCAAAACTCGTCGCTAACCTGATTACAACAGCGGGAGCCGACAAAGTTTTGACCATGGATCTTCACGCAGGACAGATTCAAGGATTTTTTGATATTCCAACAGACAATCTTTTCGCCTCACCTGTTCTAGTAGATGACATTATGAAACGCTATGCGGACCGGGAAAAACTGATGGTCGTCTCCCCTGATGTCGGCGGTGTGGTTCGCGCCCGCGCCTACGCCAGTAAAATGGACGTGCCACTGGCAATTATTGATAAACGACGCGAAAAAGCGGGCGTATCAGAAGTTATGAATGTGATCGGTGATGTCGAAGGATATCACTGTGTATTCGTCGATGATATCGTTGATAGCGCGGGAACACTTTGCAATGCAGCTGGTGCTCTCGTTGAACAGGGTGGCGCGAAATCCGCCAGTGCATATGTATCACATGGTGTCTTTTCCGGCCCGGCAATTGACCGTATCAATAATTCAGTTCTGGAGCATGTTGTCACCACCAATTCAATCCGCGCAACTAAAGAAGTTGAGAGCTGTAAAAAAATTATACAGATAAGCATTGCACCGCTTTTTGCCAAAGCCATCCGAAGAATTCACGAAGAAAGTTCTGTTTCCGTACTGTTTGGTTAAAAAACACAAATTAGGCATTGAATTTTACCACAATACCCGTTAAAAGCGGCGCTCATAAGGGTCTGTATCTTTTTAGGCACAGGCCCTTTGATATTGGCACCCCTGGAGGCCGATATCATTTTTAAAATTATTGGAGAAATAAAATGGCTGATAACGTAGTTATTAATGCTGAATTGCGCACAAAAGCGGGTAAGGGGTCCTCTCGTGCAATACGTAGAGACGGAAAACTTCCAGCAGTTGTATACGGCGCAAAAACAGATGTGGAAACAATTACAGTTGACCTCATTGAAATTCAAAAACTTTTGAACACTGGTGCGTTCCTAAGTACAACTTACGACATTGTCGTTGATGGCGGCAAGAAACAAATGGTTCTTCCGCGCGATGTTCAATTCCATCCTGTCACCGATTGGCCATTGCATGTTGATTTTCTTCGTCTCGCACAGGATGCAATGATCGCGATCAACGTTGCTGTTCACTTCCTGAACGAAGAAGAATGCCCCGGCATCAAACAAGGTGGCATTATTAACGTTGTACGTCATGATATCGAACTTAACTGTCCTGCAAACAATATTCCGGAAGCAATCGAAATTGATCTTAGCGGGCTTGAATTGGGTGATAGCGTTCATTTCTCATCCATCACGTTGCCTGAGGGGGTTACATCCGTTATTGATGACCGTGACTTTACCATCGCCACGATCGCCACACCAAGTGCACTGAAATCTGACGAAGAAGAAGATGCAGAAGCCGCTGAAGGTGAAGAAGGTGAAGAAGGCGAAACAGAAGAGCACAACGTAGAAGTTGAAGCAACTTCTCAAAAATCTGAGGAATAAGCTCCTTATTCGCAAAAAGGATCATGCCATGTTGTTACTTGTTGGTCTGGGAAATCCCGGCGCGAAGTATGAAAACAACCGGCATAATATTGGATTTATGGCGGTGGATGAGATCATTCATCGCCATAATTTTTCCGGCCCCAAATCAAAATTTCACGGCTTGCTCTATGAAGGGCAGTTAGCGGGCGAAAAAGCATTGGTATTAAAACCTGCCACTTATATGAACCAGTCCGGGCAATCAGTTTCGCAAGCAGCAAGCTTTTATAAAATACCGACCGAAAATATTTTCGTCTTTTATGACGAACTCGACTTGCCCGCAGGAAAGATCAAATTTAAAACGGGTGGCGGCAATGCCGGGCACAACGGGCTTAGATCGCTTGACCAGTTTATCGATAAAAATTATCACCGCGTCCGCCTTGGTATTGGCCACCCCGGCGACAAGTCGCGGGTGACAGGCCATGTGCTTGGTGATTTTAGCAAACCCGACCAGACTTGGCTCAGTCCGCTCATTGATGCCGTTGGCCGCGCGGCGGACAAACTCGTAAGCCGTAATGGTGTTGATTTTATGAATGAAATTGGTCTGATATTAAAACCAAACGAACCAAAAAAACAAAAACCGGAAAAAAGTAAGGAAAAAGAATAATGGGTTTTAAATGTGGTATTGTTGGGCTTCCGAATGTCGGGAAGTCCACCCTGTTCAATGCGCTAACCAATACCGCACAAGCGGCGGCGGCCAATTATCCGTTCTGTACGATTGAACCCAATGTCGGACAGGTCCCCGTCCCTGATCCGCGTTTAAATAAACTCGCTGAGATCGCAGGATCAAAGGAAATTATTCCAACCCAGCTATCCTTCGTAGATATCGCCGGCCTTGTTCGCGGCGCATCAAAAGGTGAAGGGCTTGGCAACCAGTTCCTTGGTAATATCCGCGAAGTGGATGCAATCATTCATGTGCTCAGATGTTTTGAAAATGATGATATCACCCACGTGGAAGGGGTGATTGATCCGATCGCTGACGCGGAAACGGTCGAAACGGAACTGATGCTTTCCGATATGGAAAGCCTTGAAAAAAGAAAAGCCGGGTTAGAACGACGCATTCGTGGCCAGGATAAAGAAGCAAAAAAAATCATGGAAATGGCTAATCGTTGCCTTGCGGTTCTTGAAGACGGCCTCCCTGCCCGCAAAGTCGTCGCAGAAGATCAGGACGAACAAAAAATACTTGATGATCTGCAATTGATCACAACCAAATCAGTCCTTTACGTTTGCAATGTAAATGAGGATGATGCCGTAGATGGAAATGACCTTACGAAGAAAGTCGCAGAAAAAGCGGCCGCGGAAGACGCCGTAACCGTCAATATCTGCGCATCATTGGAAGAAGAAATCGCCCAGCTTGATGATCCTGAAGAGCAAAAAGAATTCCTCGCTGATCTCGGCCTTGGCGAAACCGGTCTTGGCCGGGTGATCCGTGCGGGATATGATCTTCTTCACCTGATCACTTATTTTACAGTCGGTCCCAAAGAAGCGCGTGCGTGGACCATTACCCAAAATACCAAAGCACCACAGGCCGCCGGTGTTATCCACACTGATTTTGAAACCGGCTTTATCCGCGCAGAAACAACTGCATATGACGACTATGTTAAATACGGTGGTGAAGCAGGTGTAAAGGATGCCGGAAAAATGCGCCTCGAAGGCAAGGAATATGTGGTTCAGGACGGCGATGTGATGCATTTCCGCTTTGCGAATTAGACATTCACAGTAGCGCTGAAAACAATTACATCCGATAAAGTATGTCAGCTAAGTTTTTTATTTAGATGATCAGATAACCTGAGCGATAATTGAATGATGGATAAAGTCGGGTTGCTGTATCCACAGCTTGGGAAAATCGATGATCCTGCAATATATAAATTTTCCTGCCCGAAAACCTTCGCGTTTAAATCCACAACGCCTTTATCAGGACTTTCCGCCATTCTGGTACCGCCCATATGGTGATTGCCGGCGAGTACGTCATCTTCCGGGTAATCCCCTTCTCCATATACCCAGGAACTAAGTAATAACCTTCCCACATCTTTTTCTGACAAATACTTAGCAAACGCCAATGCAGCTTCCCTCACCGTTTTTAAATCTGTTTCGTTCTTTCTCCAATAAAGGTTTGTCCGCGGCATTCCCAATGCATCTTTTTCTTTGCCCAGCTCTATACGATTATCGAATACAGGTTCCTGTTCCCACGAAGCGCGAAGTTTATATCCACATACGAGGTTCATATCAAACAGATCAAATATGTCATGTCCCAGTGCCGGTGCGACGCATGCTAGGTCAGCAATAAGTTCCTTTGTACCTCTGTAACCCGATGGATGAAAACGAAATCCACAATTCAGAATATCGTGATCCTGCATAGTTGATTTGGATGGCGCCAGATTAAATTCACGTAAGCGCCTATTTTCTTCGAAAACTTCATCCTTTAATATCACTGAACCCACCGTAAAATCAGGGTGCTCCATCCAATATCGCCCTAATGGCGTTGGATTTTTAACGACTTGCTCGGATGATAAAACATTACTCCATAATAACAGTCGGCTATTTTCTATTCCCCCTGTCGCTACAACATATGTTTTGGCCTTTGCCGGTGCTTTTCTTCCTGAAAAGCTTTCTACAATTGCAGATATTATTTTTTCGCCGTCAGTTTTCAGCGAAGTGACATTGCCACCCAGCAACAGTGAAATATTTTCGCTCGCAACCACATCATCGTAATATTTATCAAGAAACCGGACGGGCGGTGAGAAATGAAAATCAACAACATTGAACCCACTGTCATTAAATGGTTTTTCGGCCGGAAATTCGTCAATTTCCAGGATCGAGCATGCTTTTGCCAAATAAGGATCAATATTCGTTCTCGATATTGGCCACTTCGTATCATAGCTCTTTTTTTTAATAAAATCATGCTCGTCAAGTGGACGGCACATACCCTCCCAATGATTTGAGCTGCCACCAAAAAAACGAAGTCGCGGCATATCCAAATCAAAATAAGGGTCCCCAATTACCTGGCCCTGATAAATTTGTTGCGATCTTTCGGTTATCTCCTCCTCACCGCCTTCCAGAAGAAGAATGCGTTTTCCGGCATTAGCAAGTTCCATCGCTATCGTAATACCCGCCGGACCGGCCCCGATAACACAACAATCATAATAATAATTATCTTGTAATTGACTGAATTCAATTTTCATTTAGATGTCGTCTTCCCTTAATACCCAACCGTTCTTGACTTTAATCGTCTGACGGGACACCGGAAAGATAAGCGTACAAATGCCTATTAGTGAAAATTTGATAAAACTTCGACGTAACATATTACTTCCCCCGCGGCTTAACCAGAGAAACGTTAGCAAGTGAAAGACTGGATATCAACCCTGTAATTACTGATAAATGAAATAAGAACTTTGCTGACAAGTGACTTACAACTGCCTCTTAAGTGCAATAATACTGTCAAATATGTATGCTAATTTTCACAAAATGGCCTATTTGGAATTAACATGGTTCAATCGATGGACATGCACGAACATGCGTTAATTCGAGTAGCGGAATTTCAGGCTGAATCGATTCTTTCTAAATTCATCTTTGGCCTCGGCCTTGATGAGTCTGTCATCTTCGCAACGAGAAAAGCGGCGGCAGAATGAAACAATTGAAGAAAAAACTAAAATCTGATCATTATTAATTAAATTTTAAGCGGTAGCTCATAGATTTTCACTTCTCTGCGGTATCGCAGTAGAAAGTAATTGTAAATTTATATTATTATTGAGGGGATAATATGACACACCAATCAGTCTCACGCGAAGAAATAGAAATAACCTTCGCAAAAAATGAGATAATCGTTTCCAAAACGGATCTAAAGGGAAAGATAACCTACGCTAACGATGTCTTTTGCAATGTAGCGGAAATGTCCACGGACGAAATCCTTGGTCAACCACACAATATCATCCGCCATGATGACATGCCACGGGTCATTTTTAAAGTTCTGTGGGAAACCATTAAAGATGGCTCTGAAATATTTGCGTATGTTAAAAACCGATCCAAAACCGGGAAATATTACTGGGTTTTCGCACATGTTACACCCAGCTTTGATCAAGATGGAAATATTGAAGGTTTCCATTCGAACCGGCGGCGGCCCGAAAAAGCAGAAACAGAGGCCATCACTAAATTATATAAAGAACTCAAGGCCGAAGAAGACAAACATTCAAATCCAAAGGAAGGATTGGCAGCAAGTTATCAAATGCTACAGAATATCTTATACGAAAATAATAAGACATATTCTGAATTTGTCTGGTCAATCAGGGGAAATTAACTGTGAATATATTAAGAAAATCGAAGAATGATGTTCAGGAAAATAGTATTGAAAATACCGAACTCCTTCAGCTTCGTCGCGAAAACGAAATCTATAAATCCGCAATTTCAGAAATTGAGCAAGTCGCAGGTGCAGTTGCAACAGGCAATTTATCCGCCCGCATTATAAATTGGGATAAAATTGATGAAACCACCCCGGCATTCATCGCCATAAACAAGTCTTTCGACATTATGGACGCCTTTATACGCGAATCAGCAGCAGCACTCGAATGTGCTGCTAGGGGTGAATATCACAGGAAATTTATAGAACGTGGCATGCCTGGCGATTTCAAGCGAGGCGCACAGATAATTAACGCTGCACAACAAAACATGCATGATAGTGAAGCCAGCCGTAAGACCGAGATGCTGGATCTAGCCAATAATCTGGAAAATGAGGTCAAATCTGCGATCAATTTTGTCGAGCAACGAGGCGAGGCAATGCGATCAAAATCAGATATCATGTCCAAAGATCTGGAACAGGTTGAGGAGCATGCCAGAAGTGTTGTCGATATTTCCGATAACGCAACCCGCAATGTTGAATCATGCGCTGCAGCCATCGAGCAAATGTCCGCTTCAGCGCAGGAAATTCAAAGGCAAGTCAATTCATCAAGTGAGTCCATGGCTAAAACCGATGATGAAATCGCAAAGACAAGAACTGTTGTGACTGACCTTGCATCCGCCGCCGAAGAAATTGGTGATATCGCTGGTATCATCAAAGATATTGCTTCACGTACTAATCTGCTTGCATTAAATGCAACCATAGAAGCAGCACGCGCAGGTGAATTCGGCAAGGGGTTCGCCGTTGTGGCATCCGAAGTAAAAAACTTGGCAACACAAACCGGCGAAGCGACAGAGCGCGTTGATCGCCAAATTGCCACCATTCAGGAAATGGCCGTTGATACAACAAACGCTGTCGAGAACATCGGTGAAGTGATCAACGTTGCCGGGCAAATCTCACAAAGCGTTGCGTCCGCCGCAGAAGAACAACTGGCTGCAACCAGAGAAATCAGCCAAAATATGCACGAAGCGGCACAGGCAACCCGTTCTGCATCCAACAGTGTTTCTGAAATGGCAACCCAAGCCAGTGAAACGACAGAAACAGCAAAGCAAGTCGCTGAAGAAGTCTCCGAAGTTCATGATGCAACCCAGGCATTATCCGGTAAGGTAAACGCCATTATGCAAAACCTGAGAGATGCCAATGCAATAGAACGCCGCCAATCCGAACGGTTTTATGAAATTACAAATCCCGATTGTAAAATAAAGTTCGGCGCAGAAATCATCCCTGGTAAAATCCAAAACGTGAGCAATAGTGGTGTCGCTATCTGTATTGACGGCAAATTAAATCGTGAAGATAAAGTAATTTTCATCGCTGATGATAGCGGCAGTGAGATTTCGTCGACCGTAATTGACTGTCTGGACAATTTATTAAGGCTTAAATTTGACAAATCCAATCAAAAGGTAGTGGAACACACTGTTGCGCCCTAAGGATTTTTCCTAATTAAATTTGTGAAGTTATCCGCCTTACAAATTTTTGCTCCATCACCTGAGTACCCCAATGATCATTGGGGTACTCATCGGCTATCACGAAACCATTGCGCTCATATAGTGTCCGCGCAGCATCAAGTCCTTTAAATGTCCATAAATGGACTTCATCAAATTTATGAACATCGCAAAATTCAAGTGCCTTACGCAGCAGTAAAGAACCAATTCCCGATGATTGAAGTGATGAATCAACAATAAACCACCGTAGGTGGGCATGGTTATCACCAAGATCTTCACCATCAATTGTAATGCTTGCTTTTATTTTATCGTCTTGTTTCACATACCAGATATTATTTTCTGGATTATCAATGCGCGCAATAAACTCCGCCAAACCGCTCGCGACTTTGATTTCAAATGTCGGCCCGAAATTAACGATCTTTTCGTAGAGTGTCGCATGCAAACTTGAAACGTCCCCTATCAATCCGGGTATATATCCATCATGGATGACCACAGCCTCATCTTTGTCATACTTACCGTTCAATGCATCTGAGTAGGTTTTTAACCCTTTTCGAATAGTCTCCCTTGAAAACGGGTTAAGCGGCAATAAAGCATTTTCAACTGTCCCTTTTGCAAAGCTATCGATTTTTGCCAACGTGCTTTGCCCCTTTTTTGTCAAATTCAGGTTTTTTTTCCGCGCATCCTCATCCGATCTGCTTTCCCTGATTTCATTATCTTTGATCAACTGCTGAATCAGCCGACTGACAGTTGATTTTTCAAGCCCTAAAATGTCGGACAATTCCCTTGCCGTTATGCAGCCAGCCCCGCCAATTTCAATGATCGCATGAACCGCCGACGCCGAATAGCCGGTATCGGCGAGCGTGTTATTTAAGAAACCAAGAGTCCTAACAAGATTACGTGATGCTTCACGAATTTGGTTTAATTGATTTTCCGATACGGGTTTCATGCTTTACACCTATATGGTTGTATAATACAACCATATAGGTGTTTATTCTTAAAACCAAGCATTTATTGTCAGAACCATTTATTTACAGGAATTTCCTTTCCCAACGAGGACAGTGACCGGCCAGACAATTTCTTTTTTTGCGTCTCCTCCCCATGCTGATTTGAACTTTTCCGACCACATATCAACGGGGTTCTGTTTATTTTGTTCGATAAAGCGTGCTGTCGCGGACCATGTTTTCAGATATCCCAGAAAATCGTCCAGCGACCAGATGGTAATCATATTAAACTTTGGTGTGGGTATTCTTTTAAAAGGAAAACTTAAATCGCTGTACCCTCGTTCTATATGCACACGTTCCGGCGGCCAGAATGGACCAACCACATCATTATAAAACTCAAGAAACAAAGGATCTACATTATCATCAATTTCCATAAGCCCGTAACACCATACGGCTAAAATGCCGTCTGGTTTTAAAACACGCCGAACCTCGGCATAGAAATCATTAAGGTCAAACCAATGAAGTGCCTGCGCGACTGTAACGAGATCTACCGATCTATCTTCCAGCCCCGAATTCGACGCATCTGCAACCCTAAAGTCGACGTTTGATTGTCCGGAGGCATTCTGTATTTGCTGAACACTCGCATCCGTCGCGTAGACGCGTTTAAAATATGGCGCCAAACCACGTGCAGCTTGTCCGCTTCCCGTTGCACAGTCCCAGGCTATGTCATGAACATCGCACAAGCTATTCAAATATTTGTAAAGCTCCGGCGGATATTCCGGGCGATGACTACAATAAAGTCCGCTTTGACTTGAAAAATGATCTTTGAATTCCGACATGATTTGCTGTTATCCCATAAGGCGTGGCCGATCAATCTGTTAGAGCCCCTCATATTCCGCCAGCGTAAACACATCGCAGCCCATATCTCTTAATATCTTACTGCCCATAAGCTCCGGCAAATCAATAATAAAGCAGGTATCCGAGACTTGTCCGCCTGCCTTTTTAATCAGGTTAAGTGCAGCCACAGCAGTTCCACCCGTCGCGATAAGATCGTCAACTATCAGGATATTATCCCCTTCATTGATCGCATCAAGATGTATTTCCAGCGCATCCTGACCATATTCAAGTGTGTATTCTTCCCTGTGGGTATCACGCGGTAATTTTCCCTGCTTCCTGACGGTGATAAACCCAACTCCCAACATGTGGGCAATCGCCCCGCCAAGGATAAAACCACGGGCTTCAATCCCCGCGACCTTATCAATCTTTTTATCTTTAAAATGATCAACAAATTCATTAATCATCCGCGGATAAGCTTCATCACTTTCGAAAATTGTCGTCACATCGCGAAACATTATCCCTTCATGTGGATAATCGGGGATAGTTCTGACATATTCTTTTATCCAGCTCATTTTGCAAACACCCTCCCTGCAACGGCGGATAATCTTGCCTTCACTTCAGGGGCAAGATCCGCATGTGTCATAAATGCATATTCCAGCGCATGATCACACCCCTGTACACACGGATGCCGGCCTTGCGCTTTTTTGAGTTCGGGAATGATTTCTGAAATAAGCTTACGTGCCTTTTTGGAATTTCCATCCAGGATATTTCTGATTTCCGTGACATCAACCTCGCCATGTTCGGGATGCCAGCTGTCATAATCGGTAACCATCGCTACTGTCGCATAACAAAGCTCCGCTTCGCGGGCAAGTTTTGCTTCGGGCATATTCGTCATCCCAATCACATCACAACCCCAACTCCTGTACAAATGCGATTCAGCAAGTGTTGAAAATTGCGGCCCTTCCATTGCCAGATATGTACCACTGTCGTGCAGTTTTGCGCCAGCCCGCGTCGCTGCAGTAAGGATAAGCTGACCCAGCCCCCCGCAGGTCGGGTGGGCGACCGATACGTGCGCAACCGCCCCATCTTCAAAAAAAGTTTTTTCGCGCGCAAATGTACGGTCTATAAATTGATCCACCAATACAAAATCACCTGGTGCCATTTCTTCCCGAAAGCTTCCGCAAGCACTTATGCTTATGACATCAGTGACACCGGCGCGTTTCAAGGCATCAATATTTGCGCGGTAATTGATCGTTGTCGGGGTATGGGTATGGGCGCGGCCATGTCTTGGCAGAAACACCGTTTTTAATCCATCGACCTCACCAACAAAAAGCTCATCTGATGGCTCACCAAAAGTGCTTTCTACAGCGATCCACTGGCCATTTTCTATTCCATCAATTTCATAAATACCGCTTCCGCCGATAACACCTAACACTTTTGTCATCATCACTCCCATTAAAAGTCATAAAAAAGGGCCACCCGTTTTTTCATAGCGGGCAGCCCTTACATTTAAAACTATTCAGATTTTAAAAACAATGGTTTAAAGTTTCGAAGGATCGATATCGTCGCCTTTTTTCACTTTTTTCCAGACACGCTTGTTCGTAAAGTATAATAAAATTACGAAAACAATCATGAAAAGCATAACATTAAGGCCCATTTCCTTGCGTTCCTGCATTGTCGGATCTGAGGCCCAAGCCATAAAGTTTGCCACGTCATATGCCATCTGGTGAATGGTTGCCGGCGTACCATCAGCATATTCAACCATATCATCAAAAAGCGGTGGTGCCATCGCAATCTGGTTACCGGCAAAATAATCGTTATAGTAAAGGCCCGGTGTCATTTCCACGCCTTCCGGCGCTTCATCATGATACCCGGTCATCAATGCTACAACGTAATCTTCGCCATAAACGCTGTTCCACGGCAGGAAGGAAAGATGTTCACGCGCCTTCACCAATGTTGAAAAATCAGGGGGCAATGCTCCACCATTTGCGGCGCGCGCCGCTTTTTCATTGGCGAATGGTGCCGGGAAATAGTCCGCCGGAATACCGGGACGGAACATTGGTTCACCGTCGTCATCAAGCGCGTCATTATATTCATACTCAACGGCAATGGCCTTGATTTCGTCTTCATTATAACCAAGATCTTCCAACGTTCTGAAAGCAACAAGGTCAAGTGAGTGACACGCGGAACAGACTTCAACATAAACCTGTAAGCCACGTTGCAATGACGGAATATCCCACTTACCGAAAATACCGGTCGTTGTATATTCGTTACGCTCCGGGTGAAGCACACCTTCCGCAGTGGCACCATTCGCGCCACTGGTTATTGCTGTCATGCCCAGAATTGCAGCCAAGAGGCCTTTAATTTTGATGTTTCTCATCATAGTCATTAGCCCTTCTTATTTGCTTCAAGTACCGCAGCAGCTATGCTGGTTGGTACCGGTTTTGTTGTTTCCATCCGGCTGACAAGCGGCATAATCACGAGGAAATATGCAAAATAGAATGTCGTTGCAAACTGTGCATATACGAGTGCCGTAACACCTAGTGCCAAGACATCGTCCGGGGAACGCTGACCAAGGTATCCAAGGAATATTCCGTTCACCACAAACAGCCAGAAAAAGAACTTTGACAGTGGGCGAAAACGCATGGAACGAACCCGTGATCCATCAAGCCAAGGCATGGCAAACAAGATCAAAATGGATGAGAACATCGCCACTACACCAAGGAGCTTGTCCGGAATAGCGCGAAGGATCGCGTAGAACGGCAGATAATACCATTCAGGGACGATATGTTCAGGCGTCACCAATGGGTTTGCCTTGATATAGTTATCGGGATGTCCGAGGAAATCCGGAATATAAAAGACAAATGCGGCAAAGAAAATGATAAACACGCCAAGCCCGAATGCATCTTTCGCTGTGTAGTAAGGATGGAATGGTATCTTGTCATAAGGACCATTTGCATCAATTCCAAGAGGGTTAGTTGAACCGGGAATGTGAAGCGCCCAAATATGAAGGATCACAACCCCCACAAGCACAAACGGAAGCAGATAATGAAGGCTGAAGAAACGATTGAGCGTTGGTTGACCAACCGCAAAACCACCCCACAGCCATTCTACAATGCCATCACCGATAAACGGGATAAAGTCAAATGCACCAAACAGGTTGGTGATCACTTTGGCACCCCAGAAGCTCATTTGCCCCCATGGAAGCACATACCCCATGAAGCCTGTCGCCATCATCAGAAGATATATGATAATCCCTAAAAACCAGAGTATTTCCCGCGGCGCTTTATAGGAGCCAAAGTAAAAACCCCTCAGAATATGAATATAAACAACAATGAAAAACATTGATGCCCCGTTGGCATGGACCGCTTGCAGCAACCATCCATAATTTACATCACGTCTGATGTGTTGAACGCTATCAAATGCAAGATTAACATCCGGCACATAATGCATGACGAGCACAATCCCCGTTACAATCTGAACAACAAGCATAAATCCGGCAAGAACACCAAAGTTCCACCAGTAATTCAAATTGCGTGGTGCGTTATATCCGGCACCAAGTGAGCTATATAAAAGTCCGAAAATTGGCAGACGGTCTTCCACCCATTTAACTGTCGGATTTGTAGGTTCGAATTTTTTATCTGAAGCCATTTTCTGTCCTACCCGATCTTAACTGTTGAATCATCAAGGAATGTATATTCCACAATTGGAAGGTTCAGTGGAGCTGGACCCTTACGAATACGACCCGAAATATCATAGTGTGAACCATGGCATGGGCAGAACCACCCACCAAAGTCACCTTGCTGATCAAGCGGCACACACCCAAGGTGGGTACAAACCCCGCTCATAATAAGCCATTCCGGGCGCTGAACACGGTCTTCATCTCTCTCAGGATCGATCAGGTCCGGCGCATTATCATCTGCTTCGGCACGGGCAATCTCTTCCGGTGTGCGGTGACGCACAAAAACCGGGTTACCACGCCAAAGGAACACAGCGCTCTGGCCTTCAGGAATGTTATTAAGATCAATCTCAATGGAGGAAAGCGCTAGGACATCCTTTGAAGGATTCATCTGGTCAATGAGTGGCCAGACGGCGGCACCAGCAGCTACTACACCCGCAGCGCCAGTGGCGATATAAAGAAAATTACGTCTTTCTTCAACAACGTCATCATGTGTGGTCATATATAAACCTCGTAAGGGTTTTATTTTAATATTTTAACGCGTTAGCAAACATTTAATGTGTAAAGGAAAAATCTTTGATCCAGACTATTAAATCAAAGCAAAAAATCTTCCCCTTACCCATCGCATACTATGCGAGCCTTATTTACCTATATTCACTTCATTTTGCAATGCTTTTTAGGTAAAAAACCATAATAATTTAACTTATTGTCACTCATTGTAAATAGTAGATTTTCAATACATGATATGATCAAGTCAAAAACCGTTGGTTTTGGCAATTATTAAATTTGTTTATTAATAATTCCATAACTTGTCGTTTAAAAAATTTTCAATTTTTCTCATGTTACGATACCGGGTCGGAATTTTGAATCTGATATTGTTTGTTTGTTCCTCATTTTTCCAATCTGCTACGCCTGAAGCGAAGTCCCGGGCAACGAAATCCTGATCATGTTCTGCAATAAAAGCGCACAGTCTTTCAAGCCGTTCCTGATTAACGCGGTTTCGGGTTATTTCCTGATACTGGACATCCTTTTTCTTGATATAATCAAATGGCTGTGTGAGAAGGACGATATTTTCGATGCCTTCACGACGTGCTTTTTCAAGAATAACCCTCATCTCACGCCAGGAACAACTGGCAATCTGCAGTGTTTTTTTGGCAAAGCCACCCATTACATCCATATCACGGTACGTGAAAAGCGGCATTTCCATAACGTTATCAATCCTGCTACGGCCGCTGCAAAGTAATAAATCCTTCCCTTCGGGTGTAAACATTCCGAGGCCGATACTGGAACTCATCGGTATTTGAAGTTCGCTCATCAATTTATATACCTGATGATCGATCTGCATATTACCACAGCGGATAACATCCGGTTTCCTGCCGGCAATTCTTTCAAAAGCCCCGATCGATTTTTCAAATATGGACCTAAGTTCGCCGTAATCACGTCCCGCACAGGAATCATCCATTGAATATTCGCCGCTTTGGTCATAATAGTACCAACACGGGTGGATCATAAGCTGTGTATCATGTCCCGCATCAATGATTTCTTTTGTGATGGCTGCCATTGGTTCGTCACCGAAATAGCAGTGTTGCGCTGTTTCAATGAAAAAACTGGCTTTGATATTATAATGATTAAAACAGTCAAGCATGAACTTAAGGCCATGCCCGTCACATCGAACCGTGCGTTCACCGACCGATGAATATTCATCAGGATTTGAAAACGCGCCACCGATACTGAATGATGTGCCTACTGTGATTGTGACTTCAAGCGGTTTGGACAAATTCTATTCTCTTGAAAATGATTCGAACATTACGGGCGCCAACACACGTTGCCCGCTGGTATATTCAAGCTCCCCGGTCGGTGTATCTGTTCTTACCTGTTGGATCGCACGTACCACATCCATTCCTTTGGTCACTTTACCAAAAGCGGCAAATCCCTGGCCATCGGGATTGCGCATACCACCAAAATCAAGGCTCGGCTGATCATTGATACATATAAAGAATTCGGACCCCGCCGTATCCGGGGCGCCGCGCGCCATCGATATTGTGCCATCTTCGTGCTTAATACCCGTAACATTTGTGCGCTCAAGCGGTATCGGTGGAAAAAGGGCAAGATCACTATTGCCGCTCATGCCGCCTTGTATCACTTCAATTTTAATATCGTTTTGTTCCTGATTATCCATACGAACAACCCGATAGAAAGCGCCGCCGTTAAAATGCCCGCCATCAATATACTTTAAAAAATTAGAAACAGTGATTGGCGCTTTATCGGCATAAAGGTCAATATGGATATCCCCCATTGTTGTTTCAAGTTTCACTTTAACCGTTTCCGCCAGAACGGGAAACGAAAAGAGCATCAAAATTATTGACATTAAAAGCGCGCGAAACATGTTCTAATCCTTTTTATGAGGCAAATTTTATACAATAACGTCTGAGCGGTCTTTTGGACCCGAATCCCTGACCTTTACAAACCACAATATAACAACGATCAGCATAACGAGAATAAGAATAACAATGTTATTCATCATGTTCCATCCAACATTTTCAAGCATGTACCCGGATGCAAGCGTCGCGATTGCCGCCAGGCCGAAAACAACAAAATCATTTAAACCCTGCACATATGCTTTCTCATCTTCGTTATAAGCGTGCTCAAGAAGCGTTGTCCCCGCCGTAAACATGAAATTCCAGCCAACCCCGATAGCAACCAGCGCAACATAAAAATTAAACAGTTCAATACCCGATTTGGCAATTAGGGTGGAGATAAGCATTAAAATCATCCCGGTTAAAATAATTTTGATCGAACCAAAGCGTGCAATCAATGTTCCGGTGAAAATCGCCGGCGCAAACATCGACATTGAATGCCACTGAATAACACCCGCAGCGTCAGATATCTGATACCCACAGACCTCCACGACCTCAAGCGGTGTTGCCGTCATAATAAACGACATTGACAGATACGCGCATGCCGCGCTAAGTGACGCGCAGATGAAAGCCGGTCGCCTCAGCACATCAAGCAATTTTGGATTAGCGACAGGAACATGATCATCGGGCATAACTTTTCTGGGTGGCAACTTAATCATAAAAATAAGAAAATGGGCCACCAGACTAAGGGCGATGACCAGACAATATGTTCCGGCATATTGCACAGGTTCGAAATAAATTCCTTCCGCAAACCGCGCCAGGGTCGGTGCCAATAACCCGGCCAGAACCCCACCCAGAATAACATAGCTTACCGCCTGTTTATGATAGGTTTTAGGGGACACTTCCATCGCGGTGAAACGGTAGTAATTCGCTATAGACTGATATGTACCGTGGCAGAAAGTTGCAAGGCAAAGAAGAATATAATTATTCTGATAAATGGAGGTAACCGCAAGAATACCCGCCAGTCCCGCACATAGCGCGCCAAAATAAAAAACTCTTTTGCGGCCAAATTTTTTCATCAAAATAGACGCAGGGAAGGCAAATGCCGCCGTCGCAATGAAGGCCGTCGCCGACGGGATCGTGGCAAGCGCCGTATTGCCTGTCATCATTTTCGCAACAAGGCTTGAATAGGTGATGACCGTAATAACAGAAGCCAGCGTAATGAACTGCGCCATAGAAAGAAGAAATATATTGCGTTTGACATTATCCATGGCAAAAAACTCTAGTAATTCAAAATCTTCCCGTCATAGGCGGGTTCTGATCAATAAGCAAGAAATTTGCTAAGAAGAATATATCGTATTTTCATTTTAGTAACTCTCTAAATTTTCTCTGCATCATATTTTCGATCATATCATCATTTAAATTTGCTTTCGCTTCCAGCATTTCTATAATTTCTGCATCCGTTAGTGTGACAATATATCCACGTGATCGGATTGACATATCCAGACATCTCTTTTCTAATGTTTTAATGTCATCCACTTCCCTACATGTCAGAATTCCAAATTTACCTCTATTATCGTCAAATCTGCCAAGTAACTGATCAAGTTCCTCATTAGCAATATCGTCAGAATAATTTTTGCATTCAACGACAATGATATTTGCGCAAGTATTATGTGCATTTCTTCTTTGGGCGAAAAAACCCATATCGGCAGCATTTACGTAAACTAAGTCTATACGTTTACGACCTTCATTTACGTCCCATTCTTTTTTAGGATGTGTGAGATACGGGTAAAATAAAACAGTGAGTGATCCCATTATAACATTATGGTATTTGTCAGCATCTTTTCTACCAGGTTTAATTGCAATTAATTCGTCAATCAGCATACGGGCTACTGTATTAATAGAGGGTAAGTTCTTATCATCATTGAATACAGTCAAGCATCCTCTATTTTTTGCTATTTTTTTATAAAGATCCAAAAGATTTGGATTATCAACGACAATATCAGCTATGAGTGTTTTCGACTTTTTATATTTGTCGCGTACTTCTGATTTATATACAGTCCTGCGACCATTTTTTAATACCCTTACAAGCGAAGTATCTGCGTCTAAATTTTCCGCAACCAAAAAATCTGTAATTTGCTTGTTATAAAATTCGTCTGCATCCAATGAAAGGGATCTTCTGACAATATATTTTGGAACCAAAATTATTGGATCATCATTTATTCTTGGCAATTCAACATATTCGGAAATCCATTCCAATTTTTCGATGTTCCACATAGGTGGGGAAGAATATCGATGAACATCTATGTTATATAAATCACAAATTTGTTTTGTATAGTTAACCAACAAATTACGAATAATATTTGTTGTTAAATCTGAAACTTTATCTCGATTAAAGTTATCAACAAATAGAGCTAATTCTGAAATATCTGATAATATACCGCTACTATATGCTTTGCTCTTTTTGATGGATTCAATCAAATATCCCCCTTGTTTACTTCCTACTCCCCTACCTTTAGGTTTGCCTTTAGAAACTCCAAGAAACGTTTCCTTCGGTTCATGCAAATGAGACATTAAATAATCAGCACGTCTTTGATTTCCTTTCCTTAAAGCATCTAAAACTTCTAAGAAAAATGATCGGATATATTCGGACGCTTCGTTAGCCCAAATGTCCGATCTTATTTCAATTGCATATGGATCAATATAGACGGGCATATCAAATTCATTGCTTATGTCCACAAAGTCTAGCTGATGTTGCGATTGGTTTAATTTGTGAAATTCTGAAAAAGTTGGCATGTGTTGTCCCCAAAACATAAATAAGATCTACCTATTAACACAAACACTCTAAAGTTGCAATTTACTGCATTTGCAACACCATGCCATCATAGGCAGGTTCAATTCCATCAGGAAGCTCTTTTATTAGCGTTTCATAATCCAGTTCCGCTGTCATGTGCGTTAGGATCGCCCTTTTCGGTTTGAATTTCTCTATATATCCCAATGTCTGTTCAAGATGGCTATGGGTCGGGTGCGGGTCTTCGCGAAGACAATCAACAATCCATAGGTCCAAGTCATATAAATATTGTTCCGTATGTTCAGGAATTTCATTAAAATCTGTGCAGTAGCAGACATTACCAAACCGGTAGCCGTATGAAAATATAGCCCCGTGTTCCAGTTCCATTGCCTGAATATCGAAATCGCCAATGGAGAATGGCTTTAAATCAATTTCATGGGCCACACAAATGGGCGCGTAATTCTTGCGTCCACTGAAAATATATCCAAACCGTTCCTTTAAAATCCGAAGCGTATGTTTATTGGAATAAACAGGCACCTCTTTTTTCATATTTTGTGCGATGGCGCGAAGATCATCTATACCGTGGGTATGATCTGCGTGATCATGGGTATAAAGAACGGCGCTCAAAGTTGTAAACCCGGCGCTCAACGCCTGCTCACGGAAATCGGGGCCGGTATCAATAACCAGCCGCGTGTCCCCTTTCTCAAGCATAATGGAAACCCGGCGGCGACGATTTTTGGGGTTATTCGGATCACACACACCCCAACCATTATTGAGTTTCCCACCGATCCTAGGCACGCCCTGTGATGTACCACTTCCCAAAATCGTTATCTTCATAAGTCCTCCGGCCGTTCCGTCTTTGAAAATAAGCGAAAGAAGTTATCGGTTGTGGTTTTTGCGAGTTCCTCATAACCAACTTCAAAATGATTGGCCAGAAACTCGGCCGTATATTTCACAAATGATGGTTCATTGGGCTTTCCGCGCATCGGCACCGGTGCAAGAAACGGCGCATCCGTTTCTATGAGCAACCGTTCCATCGGGATGATACGGATCGCATCCTGTAAAACGGTTGCGCTTTTGAAGGTAACAATTCCGGAAAGCGAAATGTAGCACCCGATATCAAGCGATCTTCGTGCGAATTCCTCGGACGCTGTGAAGCAATGAATAACGGCCGGGTATTCACCCTTTTTCATTTCAGCTTCCATAATTTCTGCGCAGTCATCATCCGCATCCCGCGCATGGACAATCAGCGGCAATCCCGTTTTTCGGCTTGCTTCAATATGAGCAATAAAATTCGCCTTTTGTTTATCGCGTGGTGAATGTTCATAATAATAATCAAGCCCGGTTTCACCAATTCCGACTATTTTTTGATGCTGTGCCTTTTCAATCAGTTCTTCCGGGGTTATACCCCACTCATCTTCCGCGTCATGCGGGTGGCTTCCCACAGTTGCCCAGATATTTTCATGTTGCTCCGCAATTTTCAGAACGTCTTCATATTCGCTTAAGCGTGCATTAATCGCCAGCATGGTACCAACACCCGCTTCCTTCGCGCGCTCCAACACACCGTCCATATCATCCGCGAGCGATCCATAATTAAGGTGGCAATGACTGTCGACAATGAAACTCATTATTCCACAAACCTCGGAAATACGCCTTCCGGTTTATCCATCGGCATCCCGCTTTTAAGACGGTGAGAACCGCCAAGCTGACCAAAACCACGTTCATCAGACGGAATTTTTAACTGATCAAGAAGTTTTTCCGCGCTGTGCGGCATAATCGGTTGAATAAGAATGCCGATCTGCCTGATGACTTCGGCGGTCACGTAAAGCACCGTTGCCGTTCGGGCCGGGTCCGTTTTCTTTAAACTCCATGGCTCCTCCCCGGCGAAATAACCATTGGCATCAGACACCACCTTCCAGATCACTTCGAGCGATTTGTTGATTGCCTGAATGTCGATATGCTCCCGAATCTTTGGAAGAAGCGCATCAACCGCATCCAATATCGCGTTGTCTGCGTCCGACAGATCACCTGGTGACGGCATGGCGCCATCACAGTTTTTAAAAATCATGCTTAAACTGCGCTGTGCCAGGTTCCCCAAATCGTTGGCAAGGTCGCTGTTGATCCTGTTGATCATCGACTGACGACTGAAATCCCCGTCATTTCCAAACGGCACTTCACGCATTAGGAAGTACCGGACCTGATCAAGTCCGAATTCTTCAACGATCTGAAACGGGTCAATCACGTTACCGAGCGACTTTGAAATCTTCTGCCCCTCATTTGTCCACCAGCCATGAGCAAACACGCGCTTCGCGGGCTCGATACCCGCCCCCATCAGAAATGCTGGCCAATATAATGCATGAAACCGCAGGATATCCTTACCAACCATATGGATGTCCGCCGGCCAGAATTTTTTAAATTTTTCACCGTCGCGGTCGGGATAACCCGCCGCCGTCATATAATTGGTAAGCGCATCAATCCAGACATACATTATGTGTTTGTCATTACCGGGTACTGGCACGCCCCAATTGAAACTGGTCCTCGATACGGACAAATCCCGAAGCCCCCCTTCGACAAAGCTTTTCACTTCATTTTTGCGGCTGTTCGGAAGCACGGTCGGTGGAAGGCTTTCATAAAATTCAAGCAGCTTTTCCTCAAACGCGCTTAAACGGAAAAAATAACTTTCTTCCTCTACCCATTCAATCGGTGCGCCCGTCGGGGCCAGTTTTTCACCATTTTCCCCTTCGATTAATTCATTTTCGCCAAAAAAAGCTTCGTCACGAACCGAATACCAACCCGCGTATTTATCCAGATAGATATGACCGTTTTCCTCAAGCTTCACCCATAAATCCTGGCAGGCGATTTTGTGCCGCTCTTCCGTTGTACGGATAAAATCATCATTTGAAAAATTCATAAATTCCGCCAAATCGCGAAAGCGCTGCGAAACCTGATTACAAAATTCAATCGGTGTTTTCCCGGCAGCTGCGGCTGATTTTTCCACTTTTTGTCCGTGCTCATCAGTACCGGTCAAAAACATCACATCAAACCCGTCGAGGCGTTTGAACCGTGCCAGAAAATCACAGGCAAGTGTAGTATATGCGTGGCCGATATGCGGAATATCATTCACATAATAAATTGGTGTCGTAATATAAAAGGACGGCTTCGCTGACATGAACTATTCTTTCTTAATTCTTATAATACCACTTTATGATTTTTTGAGCGCAGTGTTAATCATGTTCAATATATCAATGACCGTCTGTTTTCTGTCCATATTCAGAAGGTCTGTAGCTTTCATTTTTTCCGATATCTTTTCCCACAGCTCCGCCCATTGATCAAGCGGAATTATCGCACCAAGTTCTTCCATCAATTTGAATTCTTCGCTTAACGCCTCGCGAATATTGTGTGTATGGTTGCTGTTTAAATAACTGACGTGCCGTACCATGCGACTGATAAACTGTGAAAGCATTTCTGAAAACAGTGAAAACATATCCCCCGATTTTTGGGTCGTAATCGCCCCGGCAAATTTATGCATCAGCGGTACTTTGATATTTGGCATCGTCGATAATAACTCAAGCATTTCCCGGTAAAGCTTAAGCCCCTCATGATCAATAAGCGATATGGCATATCCCGGGCTGCCGTTTGAAAGCGCCACATAACCGTCAATGACATTATCTTCCATCTGCGGAAATCTCTGATGCAGTATTTCCTTTACTTTAACTGATTTTAGCGGCTTGAGCGGTAGCATCCGGCACCGTGATTTTATCGTTGGTAAAAGTTTTCCCGGCGCATGAGCAAGGATAATCAATATTGAATTAACCGGTGGTTCCTCCAGGATTTTCAGGATCGCATTGGCCGCGTTGCGGTTCATTTCATCGGCCGTATCAACAATGGCAATCCGCCATCCGCCGTTGGTCGATGTTTTGTGAAAAAAATCATTAATCCGCCGTACGTCATCAACCAGAATATTATTTCTTATTTTGCCCGTTTTCGGGTCTTCCGTTCGCTCAATGACAAGCAGGTCCGCATTACTTCCCGCCGTAATCTGACGGCTGGCCGGGCTATCTGAAGCTGTATCCATTGACGTTGGAACCATTTTTTCCGGCGCGTCGCCAAATAATCCCGGGCCCTGATCTTCCTCCGGTTTATTATTCAACAAAAACCGCGCCATTTTATAGGCAAGTGTCGCCTTGCCCACTCCCTTTGGTCCGGTAATCATCCAGGCATGATGAATTTTTCCGGCATTAAACGCATCTAAAAACAACTGCTCCGCCCCCTCATGCCCGGTAAGGTCAAGGGTAGTGCGCGGTAAAAACTTTTCTTCAATTTCCATTACTTGAAATGGTTAACCCGTTCAAATTAAAATTACTTCTTCTTGTAACATTATTTAAAATTAAATGGCTATGGATAATTGTTGTTTTCTCATATCGAAAATTAGTTCAAGTCTTAATCAACTTCAGCAACTGTGATCAGCAATTCGCCCTTTTTAACAGGCGGTGCTTCAAGTCTTAAAATAAGCATTCCGCTAACTGGGGCTCTTGCTTCAAATATTCTATTGCCGTACCAGTCGGTCATATAACCTATAAGCTCTCCTTCTACGACCATCTTTTCCGTATCAACAAGCGGAAACCATGAACCATCTAAAGGTGCGTTTACCGAATGGCGGTCGCCGAATATCTTGGGTTCAGTCACAGGTGGTAATGACGAAGGCAATATTCCCATATGGTCCATTATCCGTTTTATACCATTTTCAATCTGTTCTATGGCATAGTCATTAATGATCCCCATTCCACCTGCTTCCACATCAATTGATGGAATACCCATTGCAACAGCAGCTGACCCCGCCCAGATTGCTTTAGATTTTGGTGTCAGGCTACCTTTGAACGCATTTGCGTATTTTAGCCCAAAAACCATCGCCATTTTTCGTGATGCCTCTACGACCTCTTTATTTTCTTCTTCAGAGTAATACCCAACCCAAGACGGACGTAATTGTTCATTCCCGTCACCTGAATGGATATCAAGCACCGCATCAGCAAGCGGATAAACTTCATTTGTTAGAAAATATGCCGTTCTTTCCGTTAAAGTACCGTCAGCTTTACCAGGAAAGGACCTATTTAAGTTTTTTCCATCTGATGGGCTAATGTAAATTGTACGTCCCAAATATGCTGGAATATTAGCAATATGTACCGCAATAATTGCCCCCGACATTTCGTCAGGATTAATGTTCGGTATCAATCTCTGCAATGCGATAATCGGCGAATATTCTGATCCATGGATACCTGCAAGTAAAACAAGTGTCGGGCCCGGTTTCTTGCCATTTACAATAGTTATGGGAATGAATGAAGAATTCTCACTGCTCTTAATTTCTACTTTCCCGGAAACACTGTGACCAGGAGCAGCTGCAATAGTCGCAATTGAAATTACTTTGTCGTCACTTTTTTCTTGGGAAAACAGAATGGTTTGAAATGGTATCAATGAGAGAACTATCCAAATAAAGAATATTCTTGTATTCCTCACTAATAATTTAGGGTATTTGTTGTTCATCTTTAAATCCATGATTTCATCTTTCAATCCATAATAATGTGTGCAAGTGCAATTTAAGATGTTATATTATATCAATCAAAGTATATTTTAAGTCTCTGGTTTGTTGGTAGAAGGATATTGATTTTAAAACATTAAATTCAAACTTAACCTTGTTACCCCTGAAACCCCTGTGCCACCAAATAGGTTTCTTTGCTTTCAGAACGGCTGGCAGGCGGTTTGAAATGGCGAACGGTTTTAAAATGCTTTTTTATTTCATCAAGAAGCTTTGTGTCCGTACCACCGCGGAAGACCTTGGCAACAAAAGTACCATCCTTTCTCAATACTTTTTTTGCAAAATCAAACGCCAGTTCCACAAGGGCGATGGTACGCAAATAATCCGTACTTTGATGTCCGGTTGTCGCGGCGGCCATGTCACTCATAACAACATCTACAGGACCATCAATAAGATCAAGCAATGCTTGCTCCGCTTCGTCGGTGCTAAAATCCATCTTTAAAAACGTGGCACCTGCCACCGCATCAACATCAAGCAGGTCAATACCAATGATGCTGACATCGCCCGCACATAGCTTTGCCGCAACCTGTGCCCAGCCGCCCGGCGCCGCGCCAAGATCCACCACCGATTTCGCACCGTGCAAAAAATTAAACTTTTCATCAAGCTCAATCAGCTTGTAAGCCGCGCGACTTCTGTACCCGTCGCGTTTGGCCGAAGCCACATAAGGATCGTTAAGTTGTCTCTGAAGCCAGCGTGTCGATGAAGATTTTCTGTAACGTGCCGTTTTAACGCGTGTTTTTTCGCCCCGCACAATACCGCGCGGGTCAAGCTGCCGTGGTTTTCCGGATTTGCTGAGCTTTGGTTTCTTAACCATCATTGCCCTGCCCGGCACGTTGGCTTTTCTTGCGGTTTAGGTAATATTTTTTGCGTGACCGGCGACGGCCGGCTTTGTTTTTACGGCGTTGTTCATCCATTAAATGATGAAGCATCCCTTCACGAATACCGCGGTCCGCAACCCGGACATCTGAAATCGGCCACGTATCAACGATCGCGTCAAAAATTGCGCAGCCCGCCACAACAAGCTCCGCGCGATCATTACCAATATTGTTGAGCGCAAGTCTCTCGCTATAATCAAGTCTTGCCAGATCATTACAGAGATTGACAAGATCCTGCGATTTCATCCATGCACCATCCACTTCGGAGCGGTCATAAACCGCCTGATTTAGATGCATACTGGTAAGCGTTGTCACGGTGCCCGATGTGCCCATTAACTGTACGCGGTTGTCACTGATTGATTTCGTGATTTCATGTTTCTGTTCAAACGGGACGATATGTTCTTTGACCCGTTCTTTCATTTCCTGATAATGCGCTGTAGGCAGCACTTTAACAGTGCCATATTCTTCCGACAGATTGACAACGCCGAGTGGTATCGAAATCCAGTCAATAATTTTAGGCACCCTGTGCTGGTTAAATTCAATCCAGATTATTTCCGTGCTTCCACCACCAATATCAAAAATGATCCCCCGGTTATAATTGGTATCCAGCAATGCCTTGCAACCCATTACCGCAAGTCGTGCTTCTTCCTGTGCATCAATGATATCCAGTTTGATTTTCACCTGTTCTTCAATGGTGTTTACAAACCAGTCACCGTTTTGCGCTTCGCGGCAGGCCTGTGTTGCCACATTCCACATCCGTGTCACACCGCGGCGGCGCATCTTGTCCATACATATTTTAAGCGCTGATACGGTTCGTTCTGCCGCCAAATCAGAAATCAGTTTTTCTTCCTTCAAGCCCTCACCCAACCGCACAATGCGTGAAAAACTGTCAATAACCTTAAATCCGTCAGCCCTTGGAATAGCAACAAGCAGGCGGCAATTGTTAGTCCCAAGATCAACAACACCATACACATGTCCCTTGCTTTGACGCCTTTTAGGGCGTCGACTTCTCGGGTTTCTTTTCTTCTGGCTATTCTCAGTGCTGTTTTCCGGCCTGGATTCAGAAGCGTTATTATCTATATTGTTATTATCCATGCTGAACTAGGCCTGCTGCTTCCTTAATTTTATGAACCCTTATTTATATTTATATAATACCGACGAGCAATGCTTCATAGGAAAAACTTGCTAATCAACAATAATTCTTGTTTCCCACCAAGTTGACACCATTAACATGCTTGTGCTACGCAATTTGGGCACAAATTTAACAGGGAACAAATTTAATGGATAATCAGACAAAACTTAATCGCCGCTTTTTTATGAAAGGCGCAGGGGCAACGGCCCTACTCGGAGGCGCAATTGGCGGTTTAACGCTACCGAATACGGCATCCGCCAAAGGCATGGGAAATGTATCCATGTCAATGGCCTACGATCTTAACGAAGAATTTAACCGGATTGGCGCTGGCGACAGCAAATGGGACGGCATTCGCCGCCGTTGGCGGCCTTTTAATGTGCCATTTCCGATGGGTGTTGCTGATATGGACTTCAGGACGCTTCCACATATCACCGAAGCGCTGATGAAACGTATGGGCCATCAGAACTGGGGATATCAACCTGCACCAAGTGATTATTACGACAATATTATCGCCTGGAACAAAAAACGTTACGATCAGGATGTAAAACCCGGAAGCATTCTTAACTGCCTCGGCGTGCTTGATGGTGTCCTCTCAATCCTGAAAACATACAATACAGATGGTGCCCCCGTCCTTATCCAGACTCCCGGCTATTCCGGGTTCTTTGGTGTGGTTAGAAATGCCCAGTTCAGCGATATAGAAAACCCACTGAAGCTTGTTGATGGTCGCTGGGAAATGGATTACGACATGATGGCAAGCCAGATTGATGAAAACAACATCAAAGTCATGTTGTTCTGTAACCCGCAAAACCCGACCGGGAATTGCTGGACTGCGGATGAAATGCGCCGTATGGGTGATATCTGCATTGATAAAGGTGTTCTCGTTGTTGCTGACGAAATTCATTGTGACTTCGTCAATAAGCATGTGAAATACACACCATATGCAACAATTGGTGAAAAATATGCTCAAAACAGCTTCACACTAAAATCAACCAGTAAATCATTTAACCTCGCTGCGCAGCGCGTGGGTTATATGTTCTCTGATAATCAGGAAATGATTGATACTGTTCGCCGCAATGGTCATCAACGCGGGTCTCTGAACACGCTGGGTATGATTGCCTGTAATGCTGCCTATAAACATGGCGCAACATATATGGACGACATGCAGGCTTATATTGACGGCAACTGCCATTTCCTCGAAAAATTCTGTGCTGAGGAAATGAAAGATGTGAAATATAAAGTCCACGAAGGAACTTATCTTGCGTTTATCGACTGCTCCAGAGTGGCAAGAAAACTCGGTGATCCCGAAGGCGATCAACGCGTTGGTGATATGCTGCAGCGTTTCTTCATCGAAAAAGCGGGCGTAAATCTGAATCCAGGCGAGAATTACGGCCATAATGGTGTCGGCTATATGCGCATGAATTTGGGCACCACCCACCGCAAACTCCATGGTGCCCTTAACGCTATGAAAGCTGCGATTGAAGCGATCTAAACAACGTTCATACGGAAAAATGATAAACCCCGCCGGGTCCGGCGGGGCTTTTTATATTGCGACAGGGTATAATGTTTACATTGACAACAATGTTATATTGTTGCAAATTCTTTACGGTTTTGAAAATAATAATAATAAAACCGGGTGTTTCAGGAAAAAGGAAATCATTCCTACCAAATCAAATCATATAAGCGGGAGTAACTGTATATGACCAATAATAAACTGGACCGTCGTTTATTTATGAAAGGCGCTGGCGCAGCAACATTCCTTGCGGGTGCTGCAAGTCTTCCAACAACAACGGCGAATGCGAAAGGCATGGGACATGCATCCATGTCAATGGCATATGATCTAAACGAAGAATTCAACCGGATCGGCTCCGGCGACTTTAAATGGGACGCTATCCGTCGCGGCGCACGACCGTATGATGTGCCCTTCCCGATGGGTGTGGCAGATATGGACTTTAGAACCTGTCCACATATTACAGCAGCACTGCAAAAACGATTAAACCATGAAAACTGGGGTTATGAAGCCGCGCCAGAGGACTATATCGATAATATTATCGCCTGGAACAAAAAACGCTATAATCAGGACGTTCCAAGAGGCAATATCGTAAACTGCCTTGGTGTTCTCGACGGTGTTCTCAGCGTCCTTAAGGTGTTCAACACAAACAACGAAAAAATCCTAATTCATACACCGGGCTATAGCGGTTTCTTCTCGATTATTAAACAGGCCGGATTTGGCGAAATTGAAAATCCGTTAAAAATGGTCAATGGCCGTTATGAAATGGATTACGACCTGATGGAAGAACAGCTCGGTGATAACGTCAAGATCCTTCTTTTCTGTAACCCGCAAAACCCGACTGGTAACTGTTGGACAGCGGACGAAATGAGAAAAATGGGTGATATCTGCAACAGAAAAGGCGTTTTGGTTATTTCAGATGAGATTCACTGCGATTTCGTCAATAAACATGCGAAATACACACCATATGCCTCTCTCGGTGAAGAATACGCCATGAACAGCTTTACGGTAAAGTCGGCAAGTAAATCATTTAACCTTGCTGCGCACAGAACCGCATACATGTTCTCAGATAACAAAGAATATATAGAAAGAGTTATCGAAGAAGGCGGTCATCATCGTGAGCTCCTCCATACTATGGGCACAATAGCCTGTAACGCAGCATACAAACATGGTGCAACATACATGGATGACGTACGTAGTTATATTGATGGTAACGCACATTTCCTTGAAAAATTCTGTAAGGAAAATATGTCGGATATCAAATATAACGTACATGAAGGTACATATCTCGCCTGGCTTGACTGTTCTGCGGTCGCCAAAAAACTAGGCGATCCGGAAGGGAATGATACCGTAGGCGATATGCTCAACAAATTCTTCATTCAGAAAGCCGGTGTTAATATAAACGCCGGGGAGCATTACGGTCAAAATGGTGTTGGGTACATGCGTATGAACCTTGGAACAACACATCGTAAGCTGCACGGAGCCCTGAATGCCATGAAAGCGGCCATTGACGCCATTTGATTGTTTAAATTATTTCAATGAAAAGGCCCCAGTACTGGGGCCTTTTTTAATGATCTGACTTTCCAATCTACTCCATCAAAAGTGGAGAATAATCGGTATCAACCATAAAAACGGATTTCGGCCGTTCCGCAAGAATCTGCCCGTCTCTGTTGCTTTCTTCCGCAACAACCTTCCATTCGGGGTCATTAATAAAATCTGCCCAGGATGCTTTTGCCGCATCAACACTTTTGTGTTTTATGATATAAATCAACGTGTTGGGCGTATCTATCGGTTCCCAATACCCGATATTTTCCATTCCATGCTTTACAAAAAGACGCATTGTGTGATCGCGAAATCGCGCATGCAAATCATCCAGCTTACCCTCATTGGTCGTATAAGTACGAAGCTCATATACACCATTTTCCTGAGCGTTCGCCGCAAAAGCAAAAGCGCTCATTAACAATATCATTAAATATTTCATTATCTTTTCCCTTAATTTAACAACGAGCCAGATGCCGCCGTTTTATTATTAATGATTTTCATCCTGTTTCTTTTTCGAACCGGCAAACATCTCGTTTCCCTTAAGCATATAGTTCCAGTAGACATAAGGCAGGATATCCGCCTTGAGCACCCATGCCCGCCTTGTCGCCTTAAGCGTATTATTAATCCATTTCGGGAATGTCGGCATAAGCTTTCCGCCATATCCGAATTCTGCAAGAATGATTTTACCCTTGGATACCGTAAGCGGGCATGATCCGTACCCTTCGTATATTGAATTCGGATCGTCACCATCCATATCACTTAACAGATTTTCTGCCGCAACAACCGCTTGCTTACGCGCTGCCGCCGCCGTTTTGGCATTTGCCGTCGCTATCGTATCCCCTACGCCGAAAATATTATGATATTTCTTATGTTGAAGTGTGTGCATATCCACCGATAAAAAGCCGGTTTCATCCGCAAGCGGGCTATTCGCAACAAAATCCAGTGCGCACTGCGGCGGACACACGTGCAACATGTCGAATTCTTTTTCTATCCTGCTTTTGTTTCCATCGCCATCATTCACCTCAAACGTCGCGACTTTGCGTTCACCGTCAACAGCTACCAGATTATGGCCAAAATTCAGTTTCACGCCGTACTTTTCGACCCATTCCATAAGCGGAGGTACATAATCCGCAACACCAAAAAGCCCCGGCCCGGCATTACAGAATTCAACGTCACTGTGATCCAAGACACCTTTCTTTAACCATTCATCACACGAAAGGTACATGGCTTTTTGCGGTGCGCCCGCGCATTTGAATGGAACGGGCGGTTGGGTAAATATCGCCTTCCCCCCGTTAAAGCGTTGAACGAGCTTCCATGTATACGGCGCTGTTTCTTTTAAATAATTTGACGTTACACCATTCTTACCTAACGTCTCACGCAGACCGTCAACTGCATCGAGGTTTAATTTTAATCCCGGCGCAACGACCATCGATTTATACACCAATGATCCACCTGACTTTAACCCCACATTGTTATTGTCCGGATCAAACGTCGTAACTTCATCTTTTATCCATGTGACATTTTTCGGTATCACTGTTCCTTCGGGGCGAATTGTTTCATCCATCTGGAAAACACCGCCACCAACCATCGTCCATCCCGGCTGGTAATAATGTTCTTCTTTGGGTTCAACAACAGCAATATTTAGCCAATGACGTCGCTTTAACAGACTTGCAGCCGTTGCAATTCCTGCAGACCCTCCACCAACAACGACAATATCAAATGAATTTTTCTGATCACTCATCTTTGTCTCCCTGTCTTTTTCTTTATAGCTACAATCAGCTTATACCGATTTCCGGTTAGCTCAAAGCTAAAAAAATTGCATTATTTACTAGGCAGAACGAAGCGGGGCCGTTATATTTTTGCTTTACAAAATATTATTAAACCGGGAGCGAAAATTCTATGTTTCGTAAAATTGTTTTATTTGCAACTTTGATACTTTCACTGGTCAGCGTTGCTTCTGCTCAAGTCCAACAGACCAAAGGAACTTTTGTCGACAAGTTCAGACAACTTGATGAAATTCTGCCAACCGCAAATAATTACCGCACCGCGGGCGGTGAGCCTGGGCATGAATATTGGCAGCAACGTGCCGATTATGTGATCAACGTCACTCTTGACGAAGAACGCCACCGTATCGAGGGCGATGTTCAAATCACCTATCACAACAACTCGCCTGACACGATGCGTTTTTTATGGATTCAGTTGGACCAGAACCGGTTTAATGAAAACAGTATGATGAATAAAACCGAAACCTTCAATGCCCCGGCATCGCTGAAGGGCTTTGATGGTGACCCCGCACGACTGAGCCTTGGCCATCTTCGACGCATGCAGCTACAGGAAGACCGCCAATTCGGTTTCGAAATAAACAGTGTCCAATCGGGTGGCCGTGATCTTAAATTCACCGTTGTCGGCACCAAAATGCGTGTTGATCTTCCAACACCGCTTGCGTCCGGTTCCGATGTGACCTTTACCGTTGATTACGCTTTCAACATCATCGAAAGCGACGTCATGGGGGGCCGCGGCGGATACGAGCATTTCCCGGATGACGAAATTGAAGGTGGGGGCTATATTTACGAAATGTCCCAATGGTATCCACGCATGGGAGCTTATACCGATTACGAAGCCTGGACCGCTAAAGAATTTCTTGGTAGTGGTGAATTTACGCAGGAATTTGGCAATTTTGATGTCACGTTGACGGTTCCCGCCGATCATGTGGTTGCCTCAACCGGTGTGCTTCAAAATGCGGATGATGTATTGACACAGGAACAGCAGGATCGCCTGGAACAGGCAAAAACAGCTGATCGCCCCGTGTTTATCGTCACACCACAGGAAGCCTTGGAAAACGAAAAAAAAGGTACAAGCGATAACAAAACCTGGCACTTCAAAGCAGAAAATGTCCGCGATTTTGCATGGGCTGCTTCACGCAAATTTGCCTGGGACGCCAAAGGCTATAATCAGGGCGGTGCCGTAAATCCATTTGTTATGGCCATGTCCTATTTTCCGAAAGAAGGTGGTGAGCTTTGGGAAAAATATTCAACGGAAGTCGTTATCCACACGCTGGAGGTTTATTCGCGTTTTACGTTTGATTACCCCTACCCAGTGGCTTTGTCTGTAAACGGTCCTGTCGGCGGTATGGAATATCCTATGATCACCTTCAACGGGCCCCGTACCATTTTGCATGATGACGGCACAAGAACCTACACCGCCGCCGAAAAAGAATTTCTGATCGGCGTTGTGATTCACGAAATCGGCCATATGTATTTCCCGATGACCGTTAATTCCGATGAACGTCAATGGACCTGGATGGACGAAGGTCTGAACAGTTATCTCGATAGTGTCGGCGGCCGCGAATGGGATTATAATATGGGATCAACCGAACCGTCTGATGTCATTGATTACATGAAATCAGAAAATCAGGTGCCCATCATGACGCAGTCAGACAGCGTTCTGCGGCTTGGCCCAAATGCTTATACCAAACCCGCAGTGTCACTGAATATCCTGCGGGAAACCATCCTTGGCAGAGAATTATTTGATTTCGCATTCAAGGAATATTCACGCCGCTGGATGTTCAAGCGCCCAACCCCGTCTGATTTCTTCCGCACCATGGAAGAAGCATCGGGCGTCGATCTCGACTGGTTCTTCCGTGGCTGGTATTATACAACGGATCACGTGGATATCTCCCTTGATCACATTTATCAGATGCGCCTTGATACCAAGGATCCGGATATTGATTTTAACAGACGCCGGGACGAATTTAACCAGAAGCCACCTTCCCTTTACATAACACGGAACAAGGAGGAAGGCATGAAATCCTGGGTGGAACGTAATCCGGATGTGCGTGACTTCCATGATGAAAATGATCAGTTCACCGTCACCAATAAGGAAAGAAACGAATATACCGACTTCCTGAAGGGGTTGGATGAACGTGAAAGACGGGAATTCACCCGCGCCGTCGAAGAAGACAAGAATTATTATGTTCTTGAATTTTCGAACAAAGGCGGGTTGGTGATGCCGATCCTGCTTGAATTTACCTACACTGACGGGTCAACGGAATTCATGAATATTCCGGCTGAAATCTGGCGCCGAAATCATATGCGTGTACAGAAACTGTTTGTACTTGATAAAGAAATTGAAAAAGTAACCATTGATCCACGTTGGGAAACAGCGGATGTCGATATTGAAAACAATCATTATCCCCGCCGCATCATTCCAAGCCGGATTGAAGCTTACAAACAATCTCCGCGTAAAGGTCTTAAACGCCGTGACATTATGCACGACATCAAGACCGAATTGAAAAAGGAAGATGACGACAACTAATGAGAAAATATTTCTTAGTCTTCCTCGCAATCATCATGACGGGCGCGCTTGGCGCGCCCGTTTTTGCCCATCAGCAGCGCGCTGCTATCACAAAGGTACTGTTTAACAAAAATACCGGAAATCTTGAAGTGATGCACCGGTTTTACCTGCATGATACGGAACATGCCGTACAGATGCTGTTCGATAAGAAAGCGGATATCAGAAATTCCGCCGATACGCAGGAATTATTTGCAAACTACGTCTCAAAACGGTTTGCCATCAAGCCATTAAATGGGGATGAATTAAAACTTCGCCTCGTTGGTTACGAAATCGAACGCATCTATTTCTGGGTTTACCAGGAAGTTGAAGCCCCCGAAAATATCGAAGGACTGACCATGATCCACAACGCGCTTCGCGATATCTGGACCGATCAGATTAATACGGTCAATGTTGAAGGCCGCGGCGACCTTCGAACCGCAACATTTGAAGGTGATGTGGAAATTTTGTCTGTTGAATTTAACCACGAGCAGTAAAAACCTGCAAACGAAATTAAAGCTCTGATCGCACCCTTTTTTAATCTTTACAAGTGCGACACATCCGCTAAACAGTATCATCAGAAAAATTCAGGATTTATCATGACTATAAAAGACACCCTCCTTGTCCGCGCCGACCATAAATGTGAATTGTGCGGCGCCACAGACACCCTTGAGGTGGCCCCGGTCGGCCCCACATCCGATGACAGCGCAGAGCAGTCAATCCTGCTGTGTGCGACATGCCGCGATCCCGAAAATGCCGGTGAACATCACTGGCGCTGTCTATCCGACAGTATGTGGACCCCCGTTCCTGCCGTGCAGGTGATGGCATGGCGGCAGCTCAATGCCCTGCGCGACGAAGCCTGGGCCCGGGAATTGGCGGATATGCTTTATCTGGATGATGAAACGCTTGAATGGGCCAAAGCAGGCGCAGTAAGCGCCGATGATGACGTATTAAAGCATGTGGACAGCAACGGTGCCCTTCTCAGCGCCGGTGATACTGTGGTGCTGATCAAGGACTTAAATGTCAAAGGCGCAAATTTTACCGCCAAACGCGGGACCCCTGTCAGAAACATATCCCTTGACCTGAATAATGAAAAACATATCGAAGGCCGTGTCGAAGGACAGCAAATAGTGATCCTGACCGAATTTGTGAAGAAAAAATAACCCACACAGACAGAAAGCCCTTCAACGGGGCGATACATTCTCCGTAACATCAGAATAATGGGTATATTAACAATTACCCTTCATAACGGCCTTCGGGATCAGTATGATATTTACGCTACGCCGCGCTATCGCGGGTCGACGCTTCATTGAGCCTTTCCTTCCCAATTTCATCCTTTCGATTAAAAAAAATCCCCTGAGCGACACTCAGAGGATTAACGGGTTCTATTTCTGATTTAAGTTCCGGAATATACCTGATTTCCGGAAAGATGGTCTGGCTGCGAAGCACACGGGCCCGCCACTCCTTAAAACTGAGGTGCTGTTCATTCACCCCTCGTCTTACAACATCCATTTGTTACCTCTTCATTTGGATATCTACTGGTATGGGATATATAACAACCATCTGTTACAAGCATATGACAATAGAGAATTTCTGTCAAAAATCCGAAAGGTTATCCACTATAGAAAAAAGATCACCCTTAAAAAACAAGGGTGATCCGAAAGTTCACGTTTTTGATAATATGACTTAGGTTGTTATTTGAATTATTCAAACGGATTATTTAAAATAGAGTTTCTCAATCAGATGCTGATATTCCTCTATTGACATTTTATCGGATATTTCAACCTGCTCGCTCCCACTATTGTTTTTTCTCATTAGCAGATCCTGTTGATCATTCTGATTGAAATAATGAAATAAGTCCGGTTCCCCCTTTTTCCCCTGCTCTCCCTGTTGCATTTTCGCTCATCCAAAATTCGATCAAAAGTCGGTAACCTTCATACAATCATTTTATTTATTAGAAAATTGAAATTTTTTTGATATTATTATTTAAATATTAAATAGGTAAATAAGGGCCAAAAATGGACATTACCCAAATCAAATCCTTCATCGCAGTGGCAAATACGGGAAGCTTTATTGCCGCCGCCGACAAGGTTTGCGTTACCCAATCTACCGTCAGCATCCGAATTAAAAACCTTGAAGTCGAGCTTGGCACAAAACTGTTTGAACGCAGCAAACAGGGCGCGCACCTGACCATCGCCGGAAAACAGTTTTTAAACCACGCCGTTTCAATGGTCAAAACCTGGGATGAGGCCCGCCTTTCAATCGGAGTCGGTGACAAAATGGAATCCGTCCTGCGTATCGGTGGTCAGGTCAGCCTCTGGGATGGTCTTCTGCTTAAACTTCTGCCCTGGATGCGGGATCATGCACCGGAAATCGCCATTCGCACCGAAATGGGTTATTCCCCTGACCTGATGCAAAAACTGACCGATGGATCCCTTGATATTGCCATCATGTACCGTCCTGAATTACGCCCGGGATATAATGTGAAGCAGATATTCAATGAAGAACTCATACTGGTGTCCACCCTGACGGAAGATGAAGCCGTTTTTGAACATGATTATGTGTTCGTAAACTGGGGACCGGAATTTCTGGGTGATCATGCCCTTAACTTTCCGGATATCAAACTGCCGCGTGTGTCGCTTGACCTTGGGACAATCGGTATTGAATATCTTCTGATGTCACCATCAAGCGGCTATTTCCCCAAACGGATTGCCGAACCCCTTCTTCAGGAAGGAAAAATGCGGTTGATAGAATGGGCGCCAAAATTCTCCTATCCCGCCTATCTTGTTTATTCGCAGAATGTAAACGAAAATATCATTAAAAATATTTTCAGGGGAATTGAAGAAGTTATCGGCCCTCTCGCGCCCGGTTAACCCGCGCCCCAAAATAAAGAAGCCGCCCTTCGGTATTGAGGAAACAAATACCAAAGGACGACTAGCTTTTCCGCAAACGCGCTTAAAATCTGTTATTCAATATTCATTGACGTATTTTTGAAACGCCCGGTTATAGCGATCACTTGGTCCGGCGACTCTTTTGCCTTTTTTCATTCGCACGCGTTCTTCAACAAGATCGAAATAATAATCATCGTCGAAGTCCGCATAATCATAGGCATCGATCGTTTCATAAAGCTCAGTATCCGGTACGAGGTTTTTTCTATAATGCTTCATAATCATACTCCATTTAAAAATTATGGCCTCAACAGCTTTTATGGTACATAAATTTATCTATTTGAAAAGCGAATTTTTTCTATGTTTTATATTTAATAATTCAATATTTTTAACACTTAATTTACATCTGCCTTTTTCCTCGCGTAATATGTTTGACAGCTTTTGACCTTTGGCTCTAAATACATAAAAAAATATAGTAGGGTTCTTTATGGATAATTTCTCTGTTGGTTGGGAAGAATGGCTTTCCCTCCCCGAACTTGGTCTTCCGGCGTTAAAGGCAAAGACAGATACGGGTGCGCGAACATCCGCCCTGCATGCTTTTGCGATACAGCCTTTTGGCAGCGAGGAAAAACCCTTTGTCCGTTTCGGCGTTCATCCAGTTCCTGATAACCCGGAAATTGAGGTCTTTTGTTCCGCGCCCGTGATTGACCGGCGCTTGATCACCTCATCAAACGGTCAAACTGAACTCCGTTATGTGATAAAAACCCCGGTAACGATTGGGGAGCGCACATGGGATATTGAAATAACACTGACCAACCGCGAAAATATGGCTTACCGCATGCTGCTTGGCCGCAGTGCGCTTGAGGAAATTGCCGTCCAGCCGACAGTAAGTTTTGTTCAGCCGGAACTCGGTTTCGATGTTTATAAAAAAATTGCCCGCCGCAAATCGGTCAAACGCCCGCTTCGCATCGGTATCCTGACGCGGGAGCCGGATAATTATTCCACCCGCCGCATCATCGAAGAAGCGGAAAAAAACAATCATGTGGTGGACCTGATCGATACAAGCCGCTGTTATCTTAATATTCAAAGCCATAACCCCGATGTTCATTATGACGGCAAGGCGCTGCCTTTTTATGATGCAATCGTCCCGCGTATTGGCGCGTCGCTCACCTTTTACGGCATGGCCGTCGTCCGCCAATTCGAAGCGATGGGCACCTATTGCCTGAACAGCGCCAATGCCATCGGCGCTTCGCGTGACAAGCTTGCCGCCCATCAGATCCTTGCCCGGCACCGCATTCCGATGCCGACAACGGCCTTTGCCAATTCACCGAAGGATACAAACAGCCTGCTTAATCTGGTTGGTGGCTCACCGACGGTCTTAAAACTGCTGCAAAGCACGCAGGGGCGTGGCGTGGTGCTGGCACCTACAAAAAAGGCCGGTGAAGCGGTCATCAGCGCCTTTCAGAATCTGGACGCCAACTTCATCGCCCAGGAATTCGTCAAGGAAGCGGCCGGGGCCGATCTGCGCCTTTTTGTTGTCGGCCGCCGCGTGGTTGGCGCCATGATGCGCATCGCCGACGAAGGTGAATTCAGGGCCAACCTCCATGCCGGCGGCAGCGCGAAGAAAGTCACCCTGACCGCTGACGAAAAAAAGATCGCCATCAAATCGGCCAAGGTTCTTGGCCTGACCGTGGCGGGGGTTGATCTGATCCGCACGGATACCGGCTCAAAAGTGCTTGAAGTCAACAGCTCCCCCGGGCTTGAGGGCATTGAAAAAATATCAAGGAAAAATGTCGCAGAACGCATCATCGCCCATATCGAAAAAAATGTCCCCTCCACCATCCGTCAGGGTAAGGGACGGTGATGTGATCTCTTTTGAGTACCAACGGAAGTGTTGGTTATTCACGACAGGCGCTTAAAATTACAGACATCAAATTATCAAATATCGTAAACGTTTTAGTTTCTATTTCATTTATCTAAATTTACATTCTACGTGTCGTATGATATAGGTTTATCCTCAGCGAAGATCGAATTTGGGGGGTAGATGAGCGATTACATAAAGAAAAACAAACAATACTCTATTGAAAGAATTGCAGAGTTTAGTGATCAATTACAAGATATATTTGACAGTAAGTATTCAAATAAAATTTGTATTTATGCCACTGGATCATATGCAAGATATGAAGCCAATGAGCACTCAGATTTAGATGTATTTATTGCTATCTCCGATAAAGGTAAAGATACAAAAAAGCTTACAAAAATTCAAGAAAGTGAAATAATAAGCGGTTTAGAAAATATGAGAGTGAATTCAAATTTGCAAGAATTCACGGATGGGGGAGATTATTTATCCTTTCACACAGCCAGTGATTTAATTGGAAACTTAGGCAACACAAAGGATGACTTTGAGAATACTTTTACTGCTAGAATGCTTCTACTATTGGAGAGCAAGCCCTTATATGGAGAGGATAATTATTATCAACTTATGAGAAAAATTACTGATGCTTATTTTAATGATTTTCATAGCCATGTTGATAATTTTATTCCCGTATTCTTAGTGAATGACATTTTAAGGTTCTGGCGAACCCTTTGTCTAAACTATGAGAGCAAAAGAAGCTATAGAGAAGACAACAAACAAGCTCGCGGAAAGGGACACCTACAGAATCTAAAACTCAAGTTCAGCCGCCTATTGATTTGTTTTGCCACGATAGGGTATTTGGCAAAACAGGGGCAAGGATTAAAGAAAGATGACTTAATTGACATGATCAAACTACCACCACAAGCCAGGTTTTCTGCTTCGATACAAGATAACGAAGAGTTTCAACTTATGTTCAAACGAGCAATGGTACTCTATGAGACATTTATGAAAAGTATGGATGCTACATCAGATGAAATTAGTGACTGGATAATGAACAAGAATCACAGAGGTTTAGCATTTAAAGATGCTAAGGAATTTGGTGATATAATTTACAAAATCGTATTTTCTCTAGCAGAACAATCCAAAGTGGAAAGGTTTTTGGTAGTTTGATGGCATATTTTGGAGTGTGCTTTATAAATGACATGCATACGAGAATGCTCTTGAATGCAGCCATAATGATTTGCGATCCAGATGAAAAATTACCAGCACACATTACTGTTTCCGGCCCTCATGAAAGTGAGCCTAAATATTTGCCTGACTTACCGAGTGTTGAGGGACAAAAAGTTTCTGTTTTGGGTTTGGGGAGATTCAGATCAGACCGTCAAGCTACTGTGTTTCTTCATTGTGGCTTCCCATCAATTAGGGAAGTATGGAGAAAAAAACATTTTGGATTCAATCCTCATATCACATTGTATGATGGCGGGGACTTTATATTTAGTGATAAATTATTTAATAAACTTATTAAAGAACGCCTATTCTTCAATTTCACATCTTCTGATGTAAGGATACGGCAAAGCATAAAGGGGCAAAAAAGATTAGAATTGGCTTTGGAGATGGATTTCAACTACATAAAAAAAACAACGGGTATTGATGTTAGTCTTAGTAAAATTAAAAAACTTAACGAAATTCAAAGGATTTCTTATACTACAAAACTGTTAAGAAACTTAGCCGAGAGAGCCAGAGAGTCTATTTTTGCTAACGAACAACACTAAACCTCTAGCAGGTCTTCTCCATCACCGTTGCTTGACCCTCACGCCATCATCAACATCGCTGCCGGGGTGGATGATGATCTGGTCCCCTTCGGACAGGCCGCCGGTGATTTCGACCGTCTGTTCATTCATGCGGCCGACATCGACCTGTTTGCGCACGGCGACACCATCAACCACCTGAAACGCGTTCCAGTTTCCTTCAAACCGGAACAGGGCGCTGATCGGCACATAAAGCACGTCCGTCGCCTGATCAACGATAATGGACGCTTCAACCCGAAACGCATCACCAAGCCCGCGCCATTTTTCCTTGCCGTCAATGAAATCAAGATAGATATTGACCCGCTGTTCCTCAACCCCCAGGGCGGAAATTTTGGTAAAGCCCGATGGGGCCACTACCCGGACCTGCGCGCGGATGTCATCCGACCCGCCCCAGCGTTTAATCAGGGCAGTATCACCCGCATTGACCCGCACCGCATCGCGCGAAAGCATTTCAATCACGATTTCAAGCTGCTCCGGATCGCCCAGCTCAACGATCGGGGTGCCGGCGGGGATCACCCCTTCCGATTTATGCAATATCCGCAGTACCTTCCCCGAAATGGGCGCGCGAACAACAAGCGTGCTTTCATCGTCGGTATTTGTTGTCCCGGGTTGAACAATGCGGGCTTTTGCCGCCGCAAGGGTGCTTTCCGCGACCTCCATCCCGGATTTGGCGGTATTGAGTTCCGTTTCACGCAGCCGGACAAGCAATTCCGCCTGCTCCAATCGGGCGATGGATACATTGCCGTTATCATAAAGGCGTTTTGTGCGTTCAAGTTCCGATTTGGCAAAGGCCAGTTCCGCTTCTGCGCGTTCAAGCTTCGCCACTTCAAAACCAAGGGCCGCCTGCGCGCCCTGAATATCGGCCTGCGCCTGAATTTCCGTGCGGCTATCGACAAAACGCGGGTCGGCCGGACGCATGTTGGCGATGACCGTTTCGCCGGCAACAACCGTATCGCCCTGCTCCGCTTCAATTCGCGTGACGCGGCCTTCGATCGGGGAATAGACCACGTAAATATCGTGGATTTTGGTTTTTCCTTCACCCTCAAGCGTGACAAGCACATCGCCGCGTTTCACCGTGTCCATATCCACCAGCGCCGGGTTCGGGATCAGCGCATAAACAAGAAGCGCCACGGCAAATAACCCAAGTCCAATTTTTATATACAGCTTTATTTTTTTCACTTTTCTTTCCTTTTCGGGGGTTATTCCACACCCTTTTGCGCTGTTACAAGATCAATATTGTCTACCTGCCGCCATACAAGATAAAATGAAAGCAGCACACTTAAAAGAACGATGATGACGGCATAGGCATATGTATCATTATTAATCACAAACGGCATCCGGAACAGTTCGGTATCAAGGCTTGCGACCATGCCCGCGACAAGGCCGTATCCGATCAGCATCCCCATCGGGATTGCGACAAAAACAACAATCGCCAGCTCCCCGAACAGGATATAGGCCACTTCCCCCTTGGTCAGGCCAAGCACACGTAAAGACGCCAGCTCGCGTGAGCGTTCGGAAAATGCGATCCGCGCCGTATTATAAATCACTCCAAATGCAATAAAGCCGGCAAAGACAATATAAACCGCCATCATACGCATCATGTTTTCATCCATTATGGTTTCAAATATTTCACGCATTTTTGTCATGATCGTCATGCCGATGATTGATGGGACCAGCTTGATGTTCCTGTATAACGGGCCGGTCCAGTTCGGGTCGATCTTGAGCGCTGCACCGGTTATCACCGGTCCTTCATTCAGCAGGCTGTTGATTTTCTCAATATCCATATAGGCGCCGATCCCCAGAAATTCATCATAAATGGCCGAAACCGTTAAATTAAGTTCCGGGCGTCGTTCTTCAAGCACATCCGCCTTGATAATATCGCCTACCTGTGCCCCCAGCAGCTCCGCAAGTTTTCTCGACAGCACAAACCCGCCACCGGAAATATCAACGGGGTTTAAATCCGCCCCCAGAATACGATGAAGATCAGGGTCAGGTATGATACCGGTAATGCCTGTTCGTTTGTTTAAATGACCATGTGACAATTTAACCGGAACATCCCGGAGCGGCTCAACCCGGAGCACACCGGGCATGGCGCGGATCTCCTCAAGCGCGCTTTTGTGGCGCGGCTCAACGAATGACAAAAACACATCTTCCCGGTTGCCCATATCATATTGTACGTTCATCATATAATTCAAACTGTCGGTCATGCTGTTGGCAAAAATCAATATCGACAGCGCAAAGCCCACACCGATTGATGAAAGAAGCGCCCGTATGGGGCGCCGCTCCACCTGCCGCAGGACAATACGTGATAAGAATGAGAAAAATTTATCGATGTCAAGCCGCTCAAGAAGCGTCTCACGAAATTCTGTCGGCGCTTCGGGCCGCATCGCTTCGGCGGGTGGCAGTGACGCCGCCTGTTTCATCGCAATCCACGTGCCCGCAGTGGCCGCCGCCGCACTGAAAGCCACCGACAGGATCATCACATCAACGGAATAGGTGTATTTAAGATCGGGAAAACGGTAATATTCACCATAAAGATTTAAAAGCCCCGTTCCAAGCCACGCCCCGGCCGTCAATCCGATAATGCTACCCAATGTGACAATCACCATCACCATGCGCAGATAATGAAAGGCAATTTCAGTTTCATTATACCCCACCGCCTTAAGCATACCGATCTGCACCCGCTGCGTCGCAACCTGCCGGGTCATGACCACATTGACAAGAAACGCCGCCACACAAAGGAAAATGATCGGCGTGATGGTGCCAGTCGTCGTTAACTGATCCAGTTCACTTTGGACGAACCAGTTTGACATCTGTTCCGACCGGTCATATGAAATCAGGCCGCCATAGGGTTTCAGAATCGTATCGACCCGTGATTTTACCTCATCCAGATCGGCACCGCGGCTTAATCGCAGCGCCACATCATTAAACGCACCGTCCATATCAACCGCTGCTTCCAGCGCACGTCGGCTCATCCAGAAAACACCAAAACGTTTGTCGTCGGGAAACAGCGCTCCGGGCGCCATCGAAAGGACATATTCGGGACTCAGCACCACACCGACAATTTTAAGTGATCTTTTGTGGCCATTAACAACCATATCCACACTATCTCCCAGAACAAAATCATGGGCGATGACGAATGGTTCACCGGCAAGAATGGCGTCTTCCTCATCCGGGCGCAGCATTCGTCCCTGTAACAGATGCAGTTTATTTAAAATCGGCTCGCGGCTGTCGGGAACGGACAAAATCCGTCCGGTTGCCGGTTCATCCATCCCGTCAACCTGTATGGTGGCACCGAATGTGACACGGGTCTCGACCTGTGCAACACCATTAATCTCCTGAATTTGTTCCTTCACATCTTCCGGTACGCGCTTGGCGCTTGCCCAGACGTCCGCAAATTCGGACCGGTCATAATATATGTCCCGACCCAATTCCAGACTGTCAATCACACCGAATGACAATACGAAACTTGAAATCCCCGATGCCATTACGAAGATAATCGCAACCAGCTGCCCCTTGATATTCCACAGATCACGAAGCAGTTTACGGTTTAATGCTGTAATCACGTGTCTCATGATCACCACCCGATCTCGTTAACGGGTTTCGGATGTTCGTTGACGACGACATCCTCCACCTTTCCATCAGCAAAATAAATCACCCTGTCGGCGACATCGGCAATTGAAACATTATGGGTGATAATAATCGTCGTGGTCCCGTATGTACGGTTCACATTTTGCAACGCTTCAAGCACCAGTATCCCCGTTTTACTGTCCAATGCCCCCGTCGGTTCATCACATAATAAAACTTCCGGCCGTTTGGCGATCGCGCGGGCAATGGCCACCCTTTGCTGTTCGCCGCCTGAAAGCTGCGACGGAAAATGATTGAGCCGCTCTTTGAGATTAACCGCCGCCAAGGCTTCTTTCGCGGGCATGGGATCACGGGCGATATCGGTAATCAGCTCCACATTTTCCAGTGCCGTCAGGCTCGGGACAAGATTATAGCTTTGAAATACAAACCCGACATTTTCCCGCCTGAAATAGGTCAGTTCCTTATCGGTCATATCCGCCAGCGCCGCGCCCTTAAAATGAACGTCCCCCGATGTGGGCTGATCCAAGCCGCCGATGATATTAAGAAAAGTCGATTTGCCGGACCCCGACGGGCCAAGCAGGACAATAAGCTCCCCCTTGGGGATTTCCATCGTCACACCGCGAAGCGCATGCACAACCGCCTCCCCAACCCCATACTGCTTGGTGATTTCATCAGTCCTGAAAACAATATGTTCCTGCGCGACCTGATCCAACATATGCGCTTAAAACCTCCCGAGTGTTCTCATACCACATTATCCTAAAATTAATCTCCGAAAAGCACAAATACATTGATGTGCGTCAATATTACATAAAATCACGATAGCGATTCTCATAACGCTTGTAATGAATCCCGGATCATCTATGCTTTATCATCTTTTTTATTTCTTTCGGGGATTTTTTTTGACCAGATTAAATATATTTCTCAGCCTCATCATCATGACATTTCACTCAATCGCCTTCGCTGAAGAAAGCGCTGAAGCTGCCGTGGAAAGACTGTTTGAACTCGCCGGCGTTGAAAGCGTTCTTGACCAATCCATGGCACAAATGATGGATATTCAGATACAGGCAAATCCGCAACTCGAACCCTTTAAAGCGACGATTATGAAATTTTTGAGAAAATATGTCAGTTACGAAAGCATCAAACCTGAAATGGTCAAGCTGTACACAGATAATTTCACAGCCGCTGAAATAACCGAAATTGTCGCCTTTTATGAAACACCCACCGGTCAAAAAGCGATGCGTAAAATGCCTGAACTCATGCAACAGGGGTCATTAATCGGCCTTAGGCGTGTTCAGGAAAACACTGCGGAACTGCAGGATATGCTTATGGAAGATGCTGCCAGGATTGCTGCGGAAAAAGAAGAAACCCCAACAGCAGAACCTGACTAAAGGCACGCCAGATAAACCGCTTCTGCGATCTTAATGTCCTGAACCGCCACACCGGTAAGATCAGCAATCGTGATCTGATCTTCTGACGTGCGGCCCACACCCTTTTCGATAATAGTGCCAAGCTCAACAAGATCCCCATCGGTGATCTTCCCTGCCTCCCTCGCTTTGTGGATTTCACCGCGTGTCTGGCTTTGATCAATGCTATCCGAAACCACAAGGTCCGCACGTGCCAGTATTTCCACATCCAGTTCCTGTTTTTCCACTGTGTCTGACCCCATTGCTGTAATATGGGTGCCGGGCCGGATCATATCCGCCGCAATCAGCGGCGCATGAGAAGGCGTTGTCGTGACAATCAGATTACAGGTCGCGCATAACTCCGCCATATCCATTGTTGCCGTTACCGTAAAACCACCCGCGCGCATTTCGTTTCTGTATGCGACCAGTTTTTCAGCATCCCGGCCCCAGACAACAATATTACGGCAATCGGTCACGGTGCGCAGATATTCGACCTGAAGGCGTGCCTGAACGCCTGTGCCAACCACACCAATGGCGCTAATAGTTTTCGGCGCCAGATATTTTGCCGCAATCGCACCGGCAATGGCGGTTCTGATGTCCGTTAAAATACATTCGTCGTGCAAGACGGCAATGACCTCCCCGGTATTTTGCGATGATAAAACCATCATGCCATTGCTGGTGGGAAGACCAATTTTCGGATTGCCGTAAAAACCGGACGCTATTTTGATCACGTAATAATCTTCGCCTTTTATGCATCCATATTTGATATGCACTTCCCCCTTGTCCATCAAAAGCTCCCCGATGGGGGGAACAATGCATTTTCCTGCTGAATATTCCCTGAAACCCTGTTCTATCGCCGGGATCGGATCAAGGGTTGGTAGAATTTTCTCAATTTCTGCGCGGCTGATAACTTTCATGTTTGTCCTGTTGTTTGAAGCTGGAATAAATGTCGTTAAAACGTTATGATATATTCATGCGAAACACCATGAAATTTTTAGCCCTCATGATGGTTCTGGCAACTGCCGCCCCGTTAATGGCGCAGGAAAACCCTTACGGTGACCGCCTGATCAATATCGGTAAACCGATCCATTATGTTATGCCGACCTTCCCCGAAGGCGTCAGCCCAAGCAGCCAGAAGGTCCGGCTTCGATTTACAGTTACCGAAACCGGCACGGTTGACCCGGACAGCATTGAAGTCATCGAAACCAGTGATGTCAGGTACAATCAAAATGCCATTGATGCCCTTTCGCAATATCGCTACAAGCCGCGCATAGTGAACGGCGAAGCGGTCCCCACCCCCAACAGCCGCATCCTGATTGAATGGCGGGTTACTGTTCGCTAGTCACGGTATTAAAAAATACTCTTTATTCTGTGGCTTATTAAATTCAATTTCAAGCAACTCAGATGTCTGCATGACCCTATTTGCCCTTATGTCAATCACTGCCCCAGCAAAAGAACGCATAATGCCATTGACGTTTCGATAATCCCTATTTGTTGAAACACTAAGTATTTTTGTCGGATCTACATCAACGTGAAGTGCACTTTCATCCATTGTGGCGTATCTCAGAAAGGTTTTCATATCAAAAAATTGCCTTTCAACCTTGTTGGACGGGCTGGTAACATCTATGGCATAGTATTTTTTTCCCATTAATTCCTGAATACCCAGAAACTCTATTTCGTAGTCCAATTCCGGCAATTCATGGAGCGAATAAACATTTGAATGAATTGATTTTTGCAACGCGGCCTTCCCCGCGTCGCTCAGTGGTTCAATAGGTTCCCCCTCTCCGTCCTGCTGCCAACCATCATTCGCTGATGATAGCGCTTCGGTAAAAACCCGGTTGCCATCCACGTAAATATCAACTCGCATCTGACCATCACGGTTGGCTCGGTAAAGTCCATTTAACGGAATGCCGTCTTTTGTGATCGGATTGATATCTTCCGTAATAATTACCTTTGTTTCGATGCTATAAAGACTTTCAAGCGATGCCGCCCCACCCATGGCTGCGGTGTGCTTTTTAAGAAAGTCATCATATGATATTTCACTTTGTTGCGCGCATGCGGTCAATGTGAAGATTAAAAATAGTAATGTGGTATATATTTTAACCATGCTGAGAACCCTTGTCTGATTGGTGACAGACCGGAAAATGAAAAAAAATGACTGAACTTACAAGGGTCGTGCGACAAACCGGACAGATAAGTGGCAGGGTGGCATATTCACGGGTTAAAACGGACGCTTATATCTGTGCAAGTCTTGCCCTGACCGTAGCGGCATAGGTACGGCTGGCCTTAACGCTGTTATTATTTTTTAGAATGATTTGATATTCACCCTTCGATTCCGGGCTAAGCGCTTTAACGTGGCTAAGATTGACGATTATTGAACGATGGGTCTGAATAAAATCAGGGTGGTCAAGCTTATGCGCAAATGATGTCAGGGTCGTACGGTTTAAATAGCTGGTTTGCCGGGTGTACACTTCCACATAATCACCCGCCGCTTTCACGTGAGTAATATCGTCAATATTCACAGGGACAATCACGTTATTTTTTTCCAGCATCAAACGTTTGTTCGCGGTGGCACTGTTTTTTGTTTCAACGCGCAAAATGGACCGATCAATATGGAGGTAGCCCAAGCCCCAAAGATTATAAATCAGGGTATAATTAAAAATACCCGCGGTTATTTCTTTCAGGCCGAGTTCACTAAAAGCCATGCCGCTTTGCATAAAAGTAATGGGATTTATCGCCGCGGTGCAGACAACAGCCATTACGGAGCAGGAACAAATAACAGCTAGCCAGCGGTAAAGCATTTTAAGGTTCGCATATTTTTTAAACAGCAAAATCAGAACAAAGCTGCTAATAAACCCGGCAGCAGGGTAATAGGTGTTCCGGACAAGCGCGACCCAGAAATCGAGATGCGTCAATCCACCCACAAAAAGGTAACACCCCATCATAGTCCAGAAACCACACTGGAAAGCCCAGAAATATTTCGGCTGGTCGCTCAAGGGTTGCTGCTCCTAAAGAATTAATAGTTAGCGATAATGGCATTAAATTCATATGATCGCAAGAAATGAAAAATCTGATTGATTTTTATTTTAGTTTAAACTAAAATATCTTTATGATGAATGAACTTTCCATAATCGGTGAACCGCGTCGCCAGCGCATCTTAAAGCTTGTGTGGGACCGGGAACTGTCGGCGGGCGACATTGCAAATGACCTCTCTGATATTTCATTCGGGGCGGTATCACAGCATCTGGGCATTCTGGTGGATGGCGGACTGATTCGTGTCCGGCGCGAAGGACGGAGCCGGATTTACCGCGCAAACCGCGGCCGTATGGGTCCGCTTGAAACCTACCTGACCGCGTTCTGGGGCGAAAAACTTGACCGTCTTAAAACGCAGGCGGAAAAAATCGAACAGCTAACGAAACAGGAAAAAGACACATGAATAACATCATATCCATAAAGGAATTCATAAAGACGGAAGAAGGGTCCTTCACCATTGAAATGTCAAAATTCATCAGCGCCAGCGCCGAAACAGTTTACGGCATTCTTTCCGATAAAGCGGGCCTTGAACAATTTATGGAATGCAAAATCGAAGGGGAACTTAAAACAGGTGCCCCGATAAAATTTATCTGGGAGCAATATGAAGTGGATGATGATGATTGCTCCGGTGTTAACGGCGGCGAGATTGTCAACATGATCCCAAACAAACTGCTTTCCTTCACGTGGGGGGACCCCAACCCCGCCCGCAACCTGCCCTTGGGATCGACGTTGGTGGAATTTAAAATTACTCCCGAGGCGGATGGCTGCCGCGTCACCATTTGTCATTATGACCTGCCCAGTGAAAAAGAGGCTGACAATCACACAGGGGGGTGGAGCAAGTTTCTGGAACAGAATACAGGAACATGGTCATCACGATAAGCGAGAAATGAACATATATCTAAATAAGGAATGAGGACAAGATGAGCGAAAATGTAACCGCATCCATACCCGAAAAAAATGAAAACGGCACCTTCAATGTTGAAGTTTCCGCCTTCATAAAGGCGAGCGCCAAAACCATCTATAACATCATCACCGATCGGCAGGGTTTTGCAGATTTCATGAGCTGCGATATTAAGGAAGACATAAAACCCGGCGGCCCGATGGAGTTTATATTCGATGTTGCGTATACCGATGAAAACGGCGTTACCCATGACCCACCGGCCATTTCATCAGGCAAGGTCATTAAGATGATCCCTAATGAACTTTTCTCGTTTACCTGGGGTGACGGGCGCGGTTTTAACAAAGACTTCCCCCCCGGATCAACCCTGGTTGAGTTTAAAATTAAGCCTGAACAGGAAAATGGCGTTGACGGGTGCCGTGTCACCATCTGCCATCATGATCTGCCATCAGAATACCTAGCCAATGATCATAGCGACGGCTGGTCATATCATCTGGGAGATTGCGTTAATAAATTTGCGTATAACCGTTCAATAATATTTTAACTTCCGCCCCGTCATGTTAGAATTCAAATTCAATCAACGGGAGAGAAAAACAGATGAGCGAAGAAAAAACCGGAACCTGCCTTTGCGGTGCCGTCAAGGTTAAAACCAACGCACCATGCGATAAATTTGGCGCCTGTCATTGTGCCATGTGCCGAAAATGGGGCGGCGGACCTTATCTTGAAGTGGAATGCGGCACCGACGTTCATCTCGAAGGGGAGGAAAATATCACCGTCTATCCGTCATCCGAATGGGCGGAACGCGGCTTTTGCAAAACATGCGGCACCCATCTTTTTTACCGTCTAAAGCAAGCCGGCCTTTACCACGTGCCGCTGGGCCTTTTCGGGGATCAGATTAACCCTGAATTTGAAAAACAGGTCTTTATTGACAAAAAACCGGGCAATTACACCTTCAGGGAAAAAACGGACGAATATACCCAGCAGCAGATTTTTGAAATGTTCGGAAGCGATTAACGCGAAAAAAGTAAAATTACGGGAAAAATCAAGCAAACGTTAATTTTTTGTAAACAATTACCAGGTATCCTTACCGCAGTTTTGGGGGTGTGACCATAACAGCCGCAAAATCCGATCTGTTAGGCATAGTAGTATTGAGTAGCAACAGATATTAAGGCGAGTAACAGTTTTGCATAAATTTCATAATATTCTGATCCCGGTTCTTGCGATCGTGTTTGTCACGTTCGGCAGCTTTTTTTTCATGCTGCAGTATATGGCAAAAGACGCCGATACGGCGATGTTGAAATCGGAGGCAGGCGTCCTGCGCGCACAGCTTAAACAAACCGCAAATTTCATCACCATTATGGCGGAAGATTACGCCGTCTGGACCCCGGCTTATGAGAATGTCTTTCTAAACCCGAACATAGAATGGCTTGAAGAAAATTACGGCGATAATCTTAACACCCTTTCAAACCTCGATGGTCTTTTCATTTTCGGCCTTGATAACAAAGTCACCTACTATATCGCTGAGGAGGGCCAGCCGCCCGCCGAAAAATTCCTTGAAAGCGGCCTTGGCGACCACCTCAAAACGCTGACCGTTGATGATCTTTCAACCACGGTAACATCATCCGGTATTCTTGAAACGGACAACAGGATATATCTATATGGTGCAAGCCTGGTACAAAAACATGATAACGAGGAAAGCAAAAAAATCCCCGCCGAACGGCGTCCGGTCGTGGTGTATCTTCAGGAGCTTTCAAGCGAAAACCTGTTGACCATTGGTAATAATATCGACATGACCAACCTGCATCTTCATCTATATGAAACGGAACCGAGCGATTTTCTGATGTTGGATGAAACGGTCGCCGACAATCTGTTTATCCAAAATCGTAATGTCATGTTCGATTGGGAAGCCAAAAACGCCAGCAGCCATCTGATCAGCCGTATTACCCTGCCCCTTAGCATTGCCACGGCGTTTATCATTCTTGCCTTTTTCTATTTTTACCGGCGCGCGGAACATATTTTCAATATGTTAAGCGGGCTTGATAAAATGAAATCAAACTTCGTCGCCAGCATGAGCCACGAAATGCGCACGCCATTAAACGCCATCATCGGCTTTGCGGAGCTTCTAAAATCCGAAAGCTTCGGCAAGGTGGAGGGCGTAAAAAACAAGGAATATATCGGATACATCCTCGAAAGCGGCGGTCACCTGCTGCAGGTGATCAATGATATTCTTGATTTATCCAAGGTCGAAGCCGGAAAAATGGACGTGCATGAAGACATCTATAATGTCCGTGACCTGATTGATGACAGCCTGGCAATTCTGCAACCGCGTGTCAATAAACACGGTCTGACCGTCCAAGCCGACATCGAAGAAATTGAAATCAAAACCGATGCCAAGCTGTTCAAACAGATTGTTGAAAATATCCTCTCAAACGCCATCAAATATACCCCGTCCGGCGGACAGATCAAAATTTCAAACCTGTTCAAACGGGATTATGTCGAAATTTCCATCACCGATACCGGCATCGGCATGACCGAGGATGAGATTGAGGTCGCCCTTTCCACCTTTGGGCAGGTCGAAAGCGCCTATACCCGCGAACATGAAGGCACGGGTCTTGGTCTTTCACTGGTGAAAAAATTCATGCAGCTTCTTGGCGGGAAGATATATGTGACATCCCAAAAGCACATCGGCACCACCGTGAGCCTGAATTTCCCGGCTGCCACGGCGTAAAGGCCGAACCGGATTAAACAAATTCCGCCGCCGCTTTATTATTCACTATCTTATTATTCTAAATGGCGTATAGTGCCAAACAACACGTATACCGTGAACACCCGAAGGAAACAACCCGCATGGCCAGCAACCCAACCGCCAATAATGATAATAAAGGCAAGAAAAAAATATTCGTCAGTTTCGATTTTGACAATGACCGTGATTTGAAAAATGAAATGGTCGCCTTTTCACAAAATGAAGATGCGAATTTCAAGGTTTCAAACTGGTCGATGAAGCCCGTCGACATGACCCGCCAATGGGAAAAGCAGGTCAAATACCACATCACCCGTTGTGACGTGCTTGTGGTGCTGATCGGGGAGCAAACGGCCGACGCTCCGGGCGTGAAGCACGAAATCGAAATCGCCCGCGCCAATAATATCAAAATCATTCAAATGACATCCCACCCGCAGCATCGCGTGATCGACGCCGCCGGACAGGCCCATGATCTGAGCTTGGAAAGTATCAGTGAGTTATTGGGCTAGAAAACCCCAAACTAAGCAAATAATGTGAAAAAAATTCCTGACATGTAGCTTCTCTCATGTTAATTTTTTCTGCCTTTTCTTCGTCATTGAAATCAACCACCCGGTCGGGATCGTACAGTTCCATAATTCTATCTTTTATGATGCGTTGACCACTCTCTTTGATACCGCAGCATGAAGCGTAGCAATATGGAAAGTTAAAGTCGGACAGTGTTTCAATGCTCTGACCTCGAGGCTGAGATAAAAGTTGCATATTCAATTCGTGAAAACCAAATCCCAGAAAGACCAACTTTTCCGCATGTCTCATTCTTCCTCTTAAGGTCTCAATATATTGACTATTTTTGTCCATGCTTTCTGTAAACGTCTTAATTCTCCTGGAAAGTTCCAGCAATTGTTCATGATTTACCTTTGCTCCAAATTCAATATTCTCTGAGTTATTCATAGACAACAACCTACCAACTTTACCGTACGGATGAAGTATCTTCATTTTTTCTGTCAATAATTCTTTTGCCTGCTCTTCAGTAGCACCGTAATATCTTCTGAGTGCACGTAATAAAAAATGTTCTATACATCTATCGTAGTTAAATATGATCAATGTTATTTGACTAAACCGATCGGCTAATTGACCAAGTTCACAATTTTCTGTCAACATGTGGAAAAAACTTAAATACCACGTTTCGTCTAATATATTGTAGTTTATATCTTTGTTAAAATTTGTTTGATCGAAATGAAGCCAACTATTCCTCTCTGCCTCCAATATCGACTGAACAATGCCCAATTTTCCCAATAATTCTGTTTCTTTTCTCCCACGATGATTGTCAATAAAATTATCTATGGAAATAGCCAGCGGCAAGGCTCCGTACATATGGCAACCTTCTTTTAAATAGTCATTTAGGTCTTCTCCTGAGCTAACACAATGAAGTTTTAACGCATTAAATATTTCATGATCCCCAGATACCCTATTACCAAACTCGACTTCGAATGCTAACTTCTTAGATATTGTACTCTTAAGGTCAGATCCTAGCGGTAATTTTACTTCTTTACTTGCACCTGCACCGATTATAAAAACCGTATTTCCGTCCATCTAAACCCTTTCCCCCTTCTCGTTGAATAAAAATGCCTTCTGCATATTGAGGGCCAGTTTGATGTCATCACCCGGGTTTGCGATGTAAAGCCCCGGGATTTTGGCGGTGATTTCCGTGCCACTGTAATCGACGCTCAGCAATGTTTCCGCGCCAAGCGGCTCCGTGACCGTCACCGTGCCCTTTATTTTTTTATGCCCCGCGGGTAACGGCGCGTCGCCCGCGATGATGATGTCTTCGGGCCGGATGCCCAGTGTGATGCAGCCATCGGCGACGCCCTTTGGCGCGCGGATGAAATTCATTTCCGGTGAGCCGATAAATCCGGCGACAAACTGATTGGCCGGATCATTATACACATCCATTGGTGTGCCGATCTGCTGAATGATGCCGTCCTTTAAAATCACGATGCGGTCGGCAAGGGTCATGGCTTCGACCTGATCATGGGTGACGTAAATAATGGTGGTTTTGACCGTCTGGTGCAGTTTTTTAATTTCCGCCCGCATGCTGGCCCGCAGCTTCGCATCAAGGTTTGAAAGCGGTTCATCAAATAAAAACACGCTCGGGTCACGCACCATGGCGCGGCCGATGGCGACCCGCTGGCGCTGCCCGCCGGAAAGTTCCGCCGGGCGGCGGAACATCAGTTCCTCAATTTCCAGTATCGCCGCGACCTGCTGGACGCGATATTCAATTTCGCGTTTGTCCATTTTCGCGGCGCGCAGGCCGAATGCCATGTTTTTATAAACATTCATATGCGGGTAAAGGGCGTAATTCTGAAACACGAAGGCAATATCCCGATCCTTCGGTTCAAGATTATTGACCACACGATCATCAATGCTGATTTGCCCTTTGGTAATATCTTCAAGCCCGGCAATCATCCGCAGCAGGGTTGATTTACCGCAGCCCGACGGCCCGACAAGGACGATAAATTCCTTATCGGCGATATCAAGGTTCAGATCCTCAATGATCATTTTTGCGGCTGATTTTTCACCATAAGTCTTTGAAATATTTGATAATGTGACCGCGGCCATTAACCATCCCCCTTGCGCAGTAACCCCTGCCCGGTGATTTTGGTGACTTCGTCACCCAGCAATTCCCGCGCCCCAAGCAGCCGTTCGAAAAAGGCGACATTCTGGTTGCTCTGCTCGATGGCGACGGCGGTATATTTCTTCAGTGACCGTTCAAATGCCGGGATCGCGGGACCACCGGTCAAATTCCTTACGGATACGAAATGACCTGGACTGCCGATGGTGGCCAGCTGCTCGGGCGTTATGATTGTTTCGGTTCCGGTATGTTGCTTATAGATTATGGAAAAATCATCAAAATCAAATGCTTCAAGCGCAATTTTCTGGGCAATCGCCGACCGTGACATGGCGGCGGCAATTTCGTGGGCCGATTTAAACGAAATCTGTTCAATACGGGCGATGCTGTCGGCCACTTCGGTGATAGTGGCGCAGCTCTTCCCGATATGATCAGCGATGCGGTCTTCGTCCACCTGCACCGCGGCGACAAATTCGTTAAGCAGCCGTAACAATCGCCCCCCGCTCTCAAACGCCTTGTGCCCGGCGCGCTGCACTTCGGTTTCGCTGTCGTTCATATCGGTAAAGGGGGTGTTGTGCATGGTGTTGATGATGGTATCGCAATGCCCGCCCGATAATGACGCCATCAGGCGCATATGTTCAATCGGCACGGGGTTTCGTTTTTGCGGCATGATGGAACTGATCTGCACAAATTCATTGGGGACATATAAATGCCCGGTTTCAAACCCGGTGCGTTGGGCCAGATCCTGTACAAAACGGCCGATATTCAGGAACATGACCTTCATCGCCGCATAAAGCCCGGTGACATAATCGACACTGGAAATACAGCCATATGAATTTTCAAGTGGCGCTGAAAACCCCAGCAATTCCGCCATGCGTTCACGGTTAAGGTCAAACCCGGTGGTGGTGATCGCCGCCGCGCCCATGGAACATAAATCTGCCGTTTGCACCGCAAGGGTGATACGGTCGACGTCACGCTGCAATATTTCAATAAACGCGCCCAGATAATGGCCCCATGTGGTCGGCTGCGCCGGTTGGCCGTGGGTATAGGCAAGGATAATGGTTGATTTGCCCCCCTCCGCCACCTGCAGCAGGGTTGCAATCAGCTGATTGAGTTCCGTCAGCAGCACCGCCGACAGATCAAGCAGGTGCATTTTAAAGATCGTATGGTCAATATCATTGCGCGACCGCCCCGTATGCAGCCGCCCGGCAAGGTCGGACCCAAGCTTTTTTATAAGCTCCCCTTCGACATAGAAAAAATAATCCTCCACCTCTCCCGTATAGGTAAGGTCCTCAAGATTAAGGGAATTTTCAATATCAATCAGCGCATCAAGTATTTGTTTTCCCTGATCTTTGCTTAAAATGCTCTGTTCCGTCAGCATCACCGCATGGGCAAGGTTGACGCGAAAATGGTAATCGGCGAAGGTTTCCTTTGACGCATCAAAAAGCGGCGCCAGCACCGTTTCCATATAGGTTTCATTGGGGAAGGTTGAATTATCGGTCATCTTGCTCATGTCAGCCTTTTAGTCCTCCTAATATCACACCGCGGATAATATAGCGCTGTAAAAACAAAAATATGATCAATGTCGGCAACGTGGCGACCGCCGCGCCGGTCATGATCATTTCCCATTCGCTTTGAAATTCACCGGAAAATGACGCCAGCCCCACGGGCACGGTGTAAATTTCCGCGCTTGAGGTGACGATAAGCGGCCATAAAAACGCCGTCCAGTTGCCCAGAAACGTGAATATTGCCAATGCCGAAAGCGCCGGGACCACGAGCGGCATGGCCACATCGGTGAAAATGCGAAATTCGCCGACCCCGTCGATACGGGCCGCGTCCAGATAATCATCGGGCACCCCTTCGAAAAACTGTTTCATCAGAAACACCCCGAACCCGGTCATGATCCCCGGGAAAATAAGCCCGATATAGCTATCGAGCAGACCAAGATCACGGGCCAGGATATACCACGGGATTACCAGCATTTCCGTCGGGATCATCAGCGTCGATAAAATCAGGACGAAAACAATTTTCCGTCCTTTAAATTTGAATTTTGCCAATGTGTATCCCACCAGGCTGTCAAAAAACAATACGGATATTGTCGTGGCCAATGCCACGGAAATAGAATTTAAAAACCATCTTAAAAATTCTGTATTTTCAAATAGATAAATATAATTACTTAATGTTGGTTCTGAACTTATCAGGGCCAATTCATAAATCTGGTCATTATATTTGAAACTGGCGGAAAACATGAAAATAATCGGGGTCATCATGATCACGGCGCCGATAAATAAAAATGTCCAGATGATGATCTTTTTCGGTGATATGGGGGCTTTGTTATCGGTCATGTCGAAGCACCCTTAACTGAAACACCGTAATCACCATCAGGATCAGGAACAAAACAACAGTTTGCGCCGCCGCCATGCCCATTTCAAAATCGTCAAAGGCGGCCTTGTAAATATGCAGCACCAGTGGCCGGGTAGCGTTTAGCGGCCCGCCTTCCCCCTCCTGCGTCATGTTGTAGACCTGATCAAAGATGCGTAAAAACCCGATGGAGCTGATCACCACCAGAAACACGATGGTCGGGCGAAGCTGCGGCAGGGTTATTTCGGTCAGCGTCTGCCACGCGCCGGCGCCGTCCACCTTCGCGGCTTCATAATATGTTTTGGGAATGGCACGAAGGCCCGCCATAAAGATCACAATCTGAAACCCAAGCCCCGCCCAGATCGCCGGTGCCAGCACAGCGGGGAGCGCCTGTGTCGTGGAACGCAGGAATTCAAACTGTGCAATGCCCAGCTGCCCTAATGCCAGGTTGATCATGCCGATGGGCACGGGCTGATAAAACCAGCGCCAGACCCACGCCATCGCCACTGCCGTGGTCAGAAACGGGATAAAATAACACGCCCGTAAAAACCCGTGACCAAAGCGGATCTGGTCCAGATAGTAAGCAATAATGAAGGAAAGCAGTAAGGAGATCGGCACCCCGAGGATCAGATATTCAAATGTATTGCCCAGCACCACCCAGAAAACCGGATCATTAAAAAGCACGACGAAATTATCAAAGCCGATGTAGCGCTTCTCCCCGACAATATTCCAGTCGGTCAGTGATATGCTGAACGCATCAAGTGTCGGGTAAAACCGCACCAGAATGAAATAAACAAGCGGCACCGCCATGAACACCCAGGCCCAGATGGCCCGCTTTTGTGCGATTGTGCGTTTACTCATCGCTGCTTACTCCGGTGCTTTCTTTTGCCGCTGCCGCTTCACGTATCTCAATCAGGGCGGCATCAATGATATTCTGGTCCTCCTGCGCGGCGATGGCAAGGCTTTCATCCACGCTCATGCCGTTCAGGACAATACGGTCCAGCATATCGACCACGGTTTTGCGCTGCGCACTTTCCGAATAAAAAAGCGTTGTATGCGCATAATCAAGCCCGCGGATAAAGGCGCCAAATTCCGGATGGTTGCGGTTATCATCGCGGTAGGCCACAGCCTTTCGCGCCGGAAGCTCGCCGACCTGATCAAGCCAGTATTGCATGGCGCGCGGCGACGTGATGAATTTTAAAAACTTTTCCGCCGCCAATTTCTTTTCACCACTGGCCTTGGATGTGATGCCATTGACCCAGTAGGATGAAAAATTGGATTTGATACCGTTATGTTCCGGCAGTTCCGCTACACCCCACTCAAGCCGGTTACGCCCGCCGCGGGTGCGCTTTAAAAAACTGAGTACGAACGAGCCGTCAATATGCATCGCCGCCCGGCCCGCCTTGAAGGCGATTTCTCCCTTATCCATGAAATCCACGACCGATGTTTTATGACGGGTGGCGAAATCCGCATAATATTGAAAAGCGGCTCTCCCCGCTTCATCATCATACATTACCTTGCTGTTATCCGCGTTATAAGGCACCCCGCCGAATTGGCGCACCAACACTTCGCGCCACCAGTTATGGTCCTGATTGATCGGCCCCATTGTCAGGCCTGCCTGCGTGATATTTCCCGCCGGGTCCCGTTGGGTAAGCTTTTTGGCAAATTCCACCAGTTCATCAAGCGTCTTTGGCGGCACTTCGGGATCAAGCCCCGCTTCGCGGAAAATCTTCTTGTTCCAGAATAGCGCCAGTGAACGGACCGCCGTCGGCAGCGCGTAATAATCACCGCCGGATTTCATGCTCCCGACCATCGGGAAAAATTCCTGTTCAATTTCGCTGTGGGGGAAGCTTTCCTGCGATAACGGCTGCAATATTCCGGCGGCCAGATAATCATGCAGCCATCCGTAATAAAGCTGCACCACATCCGGCCCTTCCCCGGCGGCAACCGCTGCTGCGACTTTTGTGCGGTATTGGGCATAAGGGAAATTGTTGTGAGTAACGGTAATATCCGGATTTTCCGCCTCAAACGCCTCAATAAGCTTCTCCATGGCGTCAATGCGGGTTTTATAGCTATACTGCCAATATTCGATCTCCACCGCGTTCGCAGCGGTTGTCATCATCAGGCAGAATATTGCGCATACCAATCCGCGCATAAGGACTATCCCCTTACCACCCAATTCTGGTGGTTCTGTTAACCATGTTTTTTTGCAGTACCATAGACCGAATTATATTTGATTTCCAGTGTCTTGACTTAAAGTTCATTGCAGGTAAATTATTGGGGTAAATTAGAGGGAAATTAACCATGACAGAAGCACAGCGCAGAATTGCCGAACAACAACGCCTTTCCGGGATAAACAGGTTATGGAATGCGCTGACCCCGCTTAAACATGTGGGAAGCTTCATGAACTGTGGCGCACATCCGGACGATGAACGCTCGCATATTCTTGCCTATCTTGCCCGTAATCAGGGCGCACGCATCATGTACGCAACCGCCACCCGCGGTAAGGGCGGCCAAAACGCCATCGGAACCGAAGCGGGCGATGATCTTGGCGCGTTCAGAACAGAGGAACTCGAAGCGGCGGCAAGCGAAATCCCCATGTCCGTACATTTTTACAGCGCGCGATTTGGTGATGAAATTGACGATTTCGGTTTTTCCACCGACCCGTCGGAAGCCGAAGAACACTGGGGCAAGGAACGGATGCGCGAACGGCTTGTGCGGATCATCCGCGAACAAAAGCCCGATATTCTGTCGCCCACTTTCCTTGATGTCGACGGGCAGCACGGTCATCATCGCGCCGTAACGCGCGCCACCATTGACGCCTATGATCTGGCCGCGGACCCAAATGCCTTCCCTGAACAGATTGATGAAGGGCTTAAGCCCTGGCAGGTGAAGAAACTTTACCTTTCCGCGACCAGTGGCCGTGGCGGGGTTTATGATGATACCGAAGCGCCACCGGATGCCACCGTCAGCATCCCGACAGGGATGTATGATCCTATAAATGGCGCCACCTACCGTCAGATTGGCGAATGGTCACGTGCGCGGCACCTGACACAGGGGATGGGCCGATGGTATGATCCTGCACCGGAACAAAGCCACCTTCACCGCCTGCGCTGCGAAGTGGATATCCCGCTGATGGAGGATGATGTTTTTGACGGACTTCCAAGAACTCTCGCCGATTTGGCGGAAATTGTAACAATAAGCGGTGTTCCCGAACTATTGAGACAGGCCGATCACTATGTAAATGAAGCAATAGCAGCCTTTCCGGATCGTGAAAGAATTCTTGCTAACCTTATGCAAATAAACAAGAATTTTGACGCGATAATGGAACGGTTGTCCATTATACCCATGAGTGCAGTGGAAGACTGGGTTCATAAACTCAATTTAAAAAGAAGACAGCTTGGAAATGCAATTTACGAATCTTCCGGCCTGCAAGTTGATATTGAATGGGACAGCAACTTCACCAGTCCCGGTCAACAGTTCACCGGAAAAATTACGCTCTATAACACCGGCAATCAGACTTGGAATAATCTCAACCTTTTAGTTTTTGGCACCGACTTATCAATGCCAAAACAGATCGACATGGAAAGATTTGAAGTTTCGACGGGCGAACGAAAAGAAATCAACATCCGTCTGTCTGTGCCCGAAGATGCTGCCTATCATCATCCGCTTGATAAGAATTATGAACCCTTCTGGAATCTGGAACGCTTCTGCTGTGTACTCGGTTTTGATGGGATCGGTGAAAAAATTATTCTGCCCGCCAATCCGGTCCTTGTTGTCCCCCCTGTTAATCTTAGCTGGGAAGCAAGCGGACTGTTTTATAATCGCCTTACCGATGGTGATCCCGTGCAAGCCATGCTTAGTGTTGATAAATTCACGGACATCGGCTCTGACGTTGAAGTTGGTCTTGAAGCTCCAGCCGGTTGGACAGTATTGCCCCCCACATACACCGTTAAAGCGGGTGAGTTGCCGGGTTCATCAAAATATAATTTTGTCATTGCCGGGCCCACAGGCGGTAGCCGCATTGAAATGACCCCCTACGCCATATGTGATGGCAAGCGGGTGGAAGAAAATGTTTTGATGATGGACTATCCACATATCAGAAACACCTGCAAAATAGTGCCAAACACGTTGGCTGTGCAACCAATTGATCTTGAAATACCCGCGCGGGTAAAGGTCGGCTATGTTGATCGTGGTGCAGACCGGGTTTATTTCTGGCTGCAACGCTTTGGCGTTGACGTCTCAATGTTAAGCGTTGATGACCTTAAAACCCAGGATTTAAGCGTTTATGATACGATTGTCATTGGCATCCGCGCTTTCGCAGCAGACTTAACAGCAACGAGCCCATTTCTGCGCAGCTATGTTGAAAATGGCGGTAATCTGGTCACTCAGTATAACCGGACCGACGACGACTGGAACAACGAAACCACACCGCCGCGCCCAATTACCATAGGCACGCCGTCGTTCAGATGGCGGATCACAGATCCCAATGCGGTTGTCACCTATTTAAAACCGGATCATCATTTGCTCAATGCACCCAATAAGATTGGTGAAGATGACTGGGCAAACTGGCACCAGGAACGCGGCCTTTATTTTGTCGCAGAAGCGTCAAGCGAATATGAATTTCTGCTTTCCATGTCCGATCACGGGAAAGAACCGCTACGCGGTGGGCTTATCAGCGGTAAAATCGGCGACGGATGGCATCATCATTGCTGCCTTATCCTGCATCATCAACTGGAACATCAGGTTCCCGGTGCTGCACGGCTGCTGGCTAACCTGATCACACCCCCCGATTGGAAACAGGTTTGAATTTTAGTTAAATTTTATTATTATTCACAATAAGTTAGAATAAAATTGCCTGTTTTCGTTAAAGTTTCATTTATATGCTTCGCCTATCCTGATTCGCGAAAGGCATTCATACGAATATTCCTTTTACGTGATAACTCGCCCCATCAGCGGTGGATATCTATCAATAGTATGTTGATATTTTCCACCGCTGATTTTTTATATATTATTTTCATTTTGACGCATGGCAATAAACGGATATCATGACGTTGATCAATGATACGCGAAACAAAACCGTAATAATGAGGCGCTGAAATGAAAAAAATTAAAAGTAGTATGGTGATCCTATTGCTTGTCTTCTCCCAATCATTTGCCGCTGAAAATCGTATTGACGGGCAGCGCCCTGATGCACCAGAACTGGCGGAACCCGGAAATTATAACGTCGGCGTTCGTACACTAAACTTGCTTCATAGAAATCAGGTCGACGTCATTAATATAGAGGAAGGAAGCGCCCTACCCGTTTATGATCGTCCCATTACCGTTGAAGTCTGGTATCCCGCACAAACAGAAAAGAGGGGCAGTGAGTATCGGGATGTTTATTTGCGGGATGGAAAAACAAAAGTCACTCTGTACGGAAGTGCCGTTCGCGATGAAATGCCGTTAAGACCGGAAGCCCCTTATCCATTGGTTGTCATTTCGCACGGATATCCGGGAAACCGTTTTCTGATGAGCCATTTTGGTGAGAATTTAGCATCAAAAGGGTATGTTGTCGTCTCTATCGACCATACAGACAGCAATTATCAGGATGCTGGCCCCTTTGCGAGTACACTGTACAACCGGCCCCGCGACCAGAAATTTATTCTCACCGAAATGAAACGGTTTAATGAAGATGAAAATCATTTCCTACATGGCATGGTGGATGCGAATAATGCAGGCCTTATGGGCTATTCAATGGGCGGCTATGGTGCCCTTATCACTGCTGGCGCCGGAATCACGGAAAAAATAGCAAAAACAGAATCTGTTTCTCCGAACAACATATTGGAATCCCTGGCTGCGGGGAATGAGACACATAAAAGACTAGTAAATTCAATGAACTATAAAGCCATTGTTGCATTTGCGCCCTGGGGAATGGAACGCGGTTTTTGGGATGACCTGGGCCTTTCCAATATAAATCTACCAATGATGTTTATTACAGGGAGCGAGGATGAAACATCCGGCTACGAAACAGGAACCAAGGCAATATTTGAGAAAACGACAGGAACAAACAGGTATCTTCTCACCTTTGAAAATGCTGGTCATAACGCAATTGCGCCGATACCCGCCCCGGAAGAAGCGCAAAATGCCTATTATAACAACGGCAAGTCGGTCGCGTTTTCACATTATAATGATCCCGTCTGGGACAGCCTTAGGGCCAATAACATTGCCCAGCATTTTGTCACCGCTTATTTTGGAAAGCTGCTTAAAAATGACGCCAGTATGGAACCTTATCTGGACCTTATACCATCCGGCAACGACGTGAACGGCGAGACAAACTGGAAAGGTTTCAGCGAAAAAGGCTCTAAAGGTTTGAGGCTCGATTTTCTTAATACCGGTGAATAAAAGATACTATTCGCATCTAAGCGATTCTGCCGGATTTACGCGTGCCGCTTTTATGGAATAGCTGATCACAGTAATCCATGCGATCAAAAGCGCAATAACACCGGCCCCAACAAACCAGATAACATTAAGGTCGATCCTGTATTCAAAACTTGAAAGCCAGTCACTCATCAACCACCAGGCAAGCGGAAGAGCAATGACGTTTGCTAAAAGAACCGGTTTTGAAAACTGCCCGACCATCAGTTTTATAATATCAACATTTCTGGCGCCTAAAACCTTACGAATGCCAATTTCGCGGGTGCGGCGCTCCGCTGAAAAAGCGGTAAGTCCCAAAAGTCCGATAGCCGATATAATGATTGCCAGTACCGCAAAGGTTACAAATACTTTCATCTGCCGGTTTTCGGAGGAGTAAAAACTATCAACCTGGTCCGAAAGTATTTGATAACCGAGCGGTACGCCCGGTGCCAATTCCGCCCAAAGCTGTTCAAGGCGGGAAATAAGGCCGGGAAAATCGTTGGTAGAATAACGCAGGCTCAATGTACGGTAAAATACCGGCGCATTCAGATAAAGCATGGGACGCACCGAATTATGAATTGAGCGTAAATGAAAATCCTCTATTACACCAACGACGGTGAAATGAACGGCACGCCCCTCACCCGGTTGTCCCCACCTGATCTGCTGACCGATAATTTCCTGCGGATTCGCATAACCAAGCCTTCTAACCGCTGTTTCGTTTAGAACTGCGTTTGTTTCGACCACCATTCCATCTTCCGATGGAAAATCAGTAATCCTGTCGCTTAACCGGTCCTTCTCAAGCTTTTTTCCTGCCTTTAACTCTAACCGATAAAGATCAAAAAAGTCAGCCTGATGTGACAGAATGCTAATGGTATATGGCTCATCAGGGCGACCGACAAATGTCATCCCCGTGGTAAAATCATAGGGGTCCGTCGGCACAAATTGTGAAGCGGTCACTGATGTAATTCCGTCAATGGTCGATAGCCGCTGATCAAGCAACTCCACCTGATCAATAAGATTATTTGACCGCAGGTTGCGTATAATCAACACGCCTTCTTTTTCGTATCCAGGGTCCATACTTGTGGCGAAAACGGTTTGGCGAACAACTACTGTCGTGCCGGCAATAAGCATAATCGCGATAGCAAATTGCAGGAACACCAAAAATTGTCGTAGAAATACTGAACTCGCTTTTCCCTTATCAGATTTAAGTACAGCCGCAGGGTTAAAAGCAGACAGATAAAATGCTGGATAGAGCCCGGCAATGATACCGACAAATGCCGAAATGGTGATCAGCAAAGGTAAATAAAGCGGATTATTTATAAAATCAAAACTTATTTCCCGATCAAGCGCGGCATTAAAGACCGGCATCATGATTTCCACAAAGGCTACCGCAACGATGGCGGCGATTAAAGTGATAATAATAGATTCGCCCAAGAACTGAACGATAAGCTGTTTCCTTGTTGCCCCCATAACCTTGCGAATACCGACTTCCCGTGCGCGTTTTATGGCGCGCGCGGTTGCAAGGTTGATATAATTTACCGTCGCAATAACGACAATCAACACAGCTACACTAATAAACCCAACAACCACATTGATGTCGCCTCCCGGTTTCCCAATAACACCGGCAGGTGATTTTAAATATACATCCTGCACCTTAATAAATGTCGGCACCCTAAAGTCGCTGGCTTTAGCGCCGTTAATTCCGGCAGAAACGTTTTCATCAATAAGTTTAGCAATTAATGGACGAAGATTTTCCACATCGGCCCCAGGCGCCATACGAACATAAGTTGCATTGTTCATAGACATATATTCCGTACTGACATTGTCATGAAAAATGGGGTGGTATGGCACTATCATATCAATGGCCAAATGCGACTTTCGCGGCACATCATCCATGACGTGCCCCACCCTGTAATCCGCCTGCCCGGCTATGGTCAGGGTCTTGCCGTTCGCATTCTCATTACCAAAATATTTGTTTGCTATTTTTTTTGTGATCACAATGGTCTGTTGATCCTCAAGAACGCCTGCGGGCGCGTCAAATCCCATAAATTCGAGAAAGTTTGTGTCGGCAAATGTTATGTTTTCATAAAACAGGCGATCACCCGCTTTTACAGCAAGCGTATTCGTTTGATAGCGCGTACTGTCAAGGACTTCTGCTGAGCGCTCTTTTAGCAATGGCGCGTATGCCCCCATGAAATGAGCATATCGTTCATCAGCGCGGTTTGGCCCACGTGCCGTGACCTCAATTCGATATGTTCGGTCAGCCTCAGGGATAAAGCTATCGTACCCGAGCTCATCATTTACAAATAAGGCAATCATCAAACAGGCCGCAAGCGCCACCGCCAAACCAAAAATATTGATCGCACTGTATCCTTTATTTTTCAAAATATCACGTAGTGTGCTGGTCAAATAACTTTTGAACATCGGTTAATTTCTCCCAAAATAGCGAATAAGGCCAACAGAATATCCTGATAAAATGCAAGAAATATGCCAGAGAAAGAAATTACAATGTATCAGTTACTTAACAGATTACCGTGAATTTTGAAGCATATAATACTGTCCATTATCGAACATTTTTGTTCGATAATGGACAGTTCATATAAATAGTACGATCATCTGGATAATGAAAACCTAGTATCCAGGTCGCGTAACAAATAAAGTGTAATACAGGCTGCAAACATTGGCCAGGCAGCATAAAACGTCAAAGTGACATCAGGCGGAATGTATCTGTCCCATGATGCCAAGGTTGTCAAACCGTGAAACAGCAAAACAAGGCCATAAGTATATTTTTTCCACATACCCGCAACGAATGCCAAAATAAGGAGCATTTCCAATACCCCCATTGCCATTACGATGGTTTGACTAGCCCCACCGATGAAATAAAAACCCTCCAGGATTGCCGCGCCGTGAGCCGGATTTGTAAATTTATCTACCGTCCAGGCAAACATAACCAGGAATACCGTTATACGAAGCAAAAATAACGATATTTCTATATTTGACCGGTGGCTTTCAATAGGTGAATTGTCGTTCATTTTTCATACCTTTTAAAATAAATTGAATAAGAAGACTACCGATTACGGCAAGAAGGAACATTAACAAATAATCACATTAGTGTGATTGATAAACCGAATATTTAAGGGTATGAATAATCATAACTTCAAAAAGGTACTTGCGAAAATGATAAATGATGAATTGATGTCGAACGTACGGGAACGTTTTGATCTAATTGAAGAATGCCCTTATCAGGGAAAAAGGATTTTTTTTGAAAATGCTGGCGGCGCTCTCACCCTTAAGTCAGTAACGGAAAAATCTCGCGAAATGGCGGCAATCCCCGATAACCAGGGCCGTGATAACCCCGCATCAATTGAGCTTTCAAACATCATTAATCAGGCGAAATCAGATATCCATGCGTTCTTTGGTTCGCAGAATGGTGCCGTATTTGTCGGTGAAAGCGGAACGGAATTATTATTTCGCCTTATCAGTACCGCAATCGTTGGATCGCAAAAAGGAGGTGATGTGGTCGGCAGCACGTTAGAACATCCCGCCTCCAGAAGCGCCTGCACCCGTTGGACCGAGATAGCTGGCGCGAATTATTTACAGGTCATCCATAATGATGAAACCGGGACCGTTACCGCAGATGATTACCGGCCCGTGGTTACGGAGAATACCAAAGTTGCTACGATTTTACATACCAGTCCCGTAACTGGCATTTCGGTTGATGTTAAATCTATCGCAAAAGTTATCAGGGAGAAGTCGCCGGATTGTTTTATCATTGTCGATGGCATTCAACATGCCGCTCATGGCACCCTTAATATTGATAATTATGATGTAGATGGTTATGTCATTTCACCGTATAAGGTTTTTTCGCGACACGGGTACGGCATTGCCTGGGTATCACCCCGCTTTTCGACAGTGCCCCACAATCAGGTCATTGGCTCGCCTGAGGATAATTGGGAACTTGGCACCCGAGACACAGGATCATATGCTACATTTTCCGAAGTGGTTAACTATTTTAGCTGGTTGGGCGGACATTATAGCAATTCCGCAGATCTTCGCGAACGACTGGTCGCCGCCGGGAAGGCAATAACACAACATGAAAAAGACCTTACCGACCTGATGATTTATGGGAATGAAAAGGTACGCGGCCTTGCAAGTATGGATAAAGTGGCCGTCATTGGTGGCAACGATAACCCTGACCGAAAGGGGCTGGTATCACTGATCGTGGACGATATGGATAGCGTCGATGTGGTAAGTCAGCTTAGCGAGAAAGGAATACGCGTTCACGTGAGGAAAAATGATCATTACTCCGGCAACATTCTCATACCATTGGGTGAGAAGAACTGCGTTCGTGTCTCGCTTTGTCATTATAATACCGCGGGTGAAGTGGAGCAGTTTCTTGGCGCCATGCATGAAATCATAAAGTGATCAATATTTTCCAAATGTGAAAAACCCACGCATCCAGTTGGTATGGGCTTTCGTTTTAAAATGTTTGGCAAAATATTTAAATCCGGCAAGCAGCCCGCGCTTTGCCGTCCTGTAATAAGTATCGGAGAGTAGCGTGGCCATTTCAGCGCGGCATAATTCATAATAATGTTTTCGAAGCATCCCACCGTCGCTTAACGCCGCACTGTATTCTTCCATTTTGTTTAGAATCTCACGACCCTTTTCCGGCTCCGGATGATAGGATACATTATTTTCATCAATCATTACCGGAATAAGTTCGTAGCTAATAGTTCGCTTCCCATCAACGCCATCTTTTACAATTACGGTCATATATACAGATTCGTCAACATGACCCGGACGCTTTTCGCCGTACGAGTTACCGAATGCTGAAAAAATAAAATTACCCAATGAATAAGCAATCAAAGTATTTCCAGCATATTCTATTCCCTGCAGGCAATGGGGGTGATGCTGGATGATCAGGTCCGGTCCAAGCTTCGCTAGACTGCGCGATAATGATACACGCCAAGGCGCGGGATAATTTGTAAATTCAAGGTCCGCATGAATTGAGACAATAACGAGATCTGCATTTTCCTTAGCTTCCCTGATCGCTTTTTCAATCAAGGATTTATCCAATTTGGCAAGTCCCGGCTTGCGGTCCGTTGCAGCATATTGGGTTGCATCGCAGAAATTGACAATCCCTATTTTAAAACCATTCTGGTCTATATATAGCGGCTCGCACGCTTCACTAATCGAGTTACCGATACCAACAATTTTATGTCCTTTTTGTTCAAGGTACAATTTTGTATGCGATAACCCATCTGGCCCGTAATCGCCAATATGGTTATTGGCAAGACAAAAAACATCAAAACCACTGTCTGAGATGTTCGAGGCTTCTTCTTCACTTATGGACATCCACCCTACGTCTTCCGCATTTTTGAGAATGCTGAATTCATGATTTGCAATCGCCAAATCAACATTGGCGTTCAGATTTTGGCAAAATTCAAGAGAATTGGCCTGATGTTCCGCTGACTTATTTTTAATTTGATGAAGACAAAAATCGCCAACAAACCCTAATTTTATTTCTCTTCTCAGTTCTTCAGTCACTATGATGTTCCCCAACGCCCTTTAAGAAACACGCCAAGGATCGCTTTTTCCGGACCGTCTACTTTCCCTGAAAGAACCCACAGCGCAACCAATGTAACACCGTAAACAACCACACCAACCAAGGTATCCAATAAAAGTTCAAACAACATAAGACCATCCAGAAAACTCAACTCAAATTGCAGGAAGTAGTTCACACCATAAATCATTGCACAGTTGGCGATAATAACCCGCCAAAGGTTTTTCATAAGTTTGGAAACAGATAATATTTTCATATACCACATGATCGATTGCGCAACAATCACGCCGATTACACCCGCAATCAAAACACCCCATATGAGCCCCATAAACCCATATTCCACTATCGCGTACCATAAAATAGCAACTGTGTAGACGGCTTTCACGGCGGATGTTTTTGTCAAAATATCAGGCCTGTTTGAAGCAAGGGAAGCCGAAATAAATGTTGGGTATGAAGCCCGGCAAAGACCATATAAAGCCAACACCTGAATGACCGGTATGGCTTCAACCCAGCTATCGTCAAGAGCCACAAGGACAATGGGTTCCGCCAGTAAGCTGACACCTGTCGCAGCGGGTATGACAATTGCAAAAACAATACTGATCGTATCCACGTACATCTTGGAAAATTCCGCGAAATTATCCGTAAGTTTTGAAAAGCTCGGCGTGCAGGCTCGCGCGACGGGCATCGCCACCTCTGTTGATGGCACCCCTGATATTTCATAAGACATGTTGTAAATACCAACATTGGCCGTTGTCGAATAAATACTGAGAAGGAAACCGTCAACTTTAACAGCGACCGCACCAATTATTTCGTTAAGAACCATCCATTTGGAAAAATGGAATAATGAACCAAACTCAACCAGACTGAAACGCGGGCGCATTGGCGACATCCAATAGCTGGAAATAATTTGCGCTACCATGCTTGCGGCAATCCCGGCAATCAACGCCCAATAGGTCTCCCAGACATAAGCGATGGTAATTGTCACCACGAAACCGCAAATTTTCTGGTAAAGGCTGTAGTAGAAGTCTTTTGAAAACACCATATTTTTTCGAAATTCAACAACCCCGATATTATAGAAGCCTCGCAGGAACGAAATCGCGGCGTAGCAATATATAATAAGCTCCAAACGATCTTCCTGCATTATGTTTGACGCCGGCATTGCCACTACAACAAGAATTAATGCGATAAGCATTCCACGCATTATGTGAATAGTCCATGCGCTGTTATAGTGATCAGGCGAGGCATTTCGATTGGCGATCAAGGCCGATTCAAGCCCCAGTTCCGTTATCATTTCGAGAAACCCGTAAATGACAGCCGCTTTACCGACCAGACCGTAATCTTCTGGCCCTAATATTTTAGCGAGGATTACAAGGCTTATTACCCCGATAAACCGAACGGCCATTCGCGACCCAACCGTCCAAAGTGTGGCAAAGAAGGTCTTCTGACCTAAACTGGGTTCCTGAGGCATGTTCGATTTGTTTCTTTTTATTGTTTTAATTAATAGATCAAATGATAAAGAACTAGTGTTAATTTATAGTTATCGAAATAACTTTAATACGGCCCGGTTGATTGTCAATGCACTGGATCATTCCCCCACTTACCTCTTGATATCACTGAAAGAATTGATTTTTCTGGTCCATCCACTTTTGACGACAGTCTCCAAAGCAATGCAATCGTTGCTCCGTAGATTACAGCCCCTGCAACAATTTTTAAAATAAGCTCTATAAGTAACCATCCTTCAAACATGGGAGAATCGAAACCTGAAAGATAAAACAAGCCATATATCATTGCGCAATTGGCTATACCCGCGCGCCAGAGATTCAGGAAAAGACGCCTGACTGACAAAATTTTCATGTTGCGTGCAATAGACTGGGCGATTGCAACACGGATCACGCTGCTAATTACAACACCCCAAATCAATCCCATGAACCCAAATTGAAGGATGGCAAAAAGTAAAATTCCAACTGTGTAAAACACGCTCAATATGGACAATTTCGTTAGTATATCCGGCCGGTTTGATGCCAGCATCGCCGAAATGAATGTCGGCATTGCGCTTCCAATCAACCCGTAAATAGATAACACTTGAATTATCGGCACTGCATCCAACCATTTATCATCAAGGGCGACAAGAACAATCGGCTCCGCAAGCATTGCCATACCGGTTGCCGCTGGAATTACGATGACCAGAACAATGCTGAGTGTATCCACATACATTTTTGCAAATTCTTGAAAATCATCCCTTATTTTTGAAAAGCTGGGTGTACAGGCGCGCGCGACCGGCATCGCTATTTCCGTTGATGGAACGGAGGATATCTCACTGGACATATTGTAAAGACCGACATTGGCTGTTGTTGAATAAACACTGATTAGAAAAGCATCGACTTTAATTGAAATAGCATTAACAACTTCATTCACCAACATCCACTTTGAAAAATCAAATAATGAATTAAATTCCCGCAATGTCAGTCGTGGCCGCATCGGCGACATCCAGAAACTTGATATAATCTGCGCTATCTGCCCGGCAGCAAGGCCAATCACCAGCGCCCAATATGTCTGCCATATATAAGCCACTGCAACTGTAACAACAAATGATGTCAGTTTTTGATAAAGGCTGAAATAAAAATCCTTGGAAAAGGTCATGTTTTTTCTAAAATCGACGACGCCGATATTATAAAACCCATCAAAAAATGAAATGCCTGCGTAACAATAGATAATTAATTCAAGACGCTCTTCGTTCATAATAACAGATGCCGGTTGTGCAACAACCGCCAAAATCACTGCAATAATTATCCCTCTCAAAACGTGGATCGTCCAGGCAGTACTGTAATGATCCGGGGTCGCTTTCTGGTTGGTGATTAAGGCTGCCTCCAGACCAAGCTCACTTAACATAGCCAGAAAACCATAAATTACAGCCGCCTTACCCACCAAACCATAATCTTCAGGGCCTAATATTTTCGCCAGAATGACAAGGCTGATTAACCCAATAAATCTGACCGCAAAGCGCGAGCCAACCGTCCAAAGCGTGGCAAAAAAGGTCTTTTTATTTAAGCTGGGTTCGGCGGACATGAAATCCCATTTCTTTTATTATGATAATTGTCGAGTCATGAGTTAACACAGGTTAAATCCTTGCCCGTAAAGAACATACATAATCTTTATTAAATTATCCTTTAGAAATTTCGCTCTTTAACGCATTAAAATGCCGTTATTCAATCATGCATTGACATGCCATAATAATAGTGACCGTATCGCCATCTTCGGAAAATGGCAAAACCAGCGAAGAATAAACCTTTACAATACCATTATCCAACCTGAAGTCGTTATAATAGAAGTAGGGTTTTTTCGTACGGACACTTTCCGCAAGCAGGCCTTCTACCCCCTGTATCTCCGGGATGTCATTGATAAATTTTCCCAAATAGGAATTAGGTGTTTTACATTTTGACCCTATTAATCGAATTTTAAATCGGAGAGGGTCATAATATACGCCTTCCATCACGATATATGGCAAAGATTGCGGAATTCTCATTGGGTCAAAATCTGCCTTTGAAGGCATCAACCGATCACCGCGGATTTCCTGCCAATAGTCATAAAATGCAACTTGCGCAGCAGAAGATAAATCTACTTTTGCGAAGTCAAAATTTTGCTTAATTGCGACCCCCATCTGTCACCCCATCTGTCATATTTCATTCGCCCTGTTAATGAAACCCAATAGCGAAAGTTAATAATTAATTAATATTACATATAATTTTAACCATTTAAATAGAAAAACATTATAATTATCTAATGTAAGCAGCAGGTTTTATTTTATTCCCCGATAGGATAAGGTGCCGTAAAAATCAGAAAAGTGTACCGATATGACATTAAAATCTGCCGTAACTGACCAGCCTCCCCTTATTTTCATTCATGGGTCATTTGCTAATGCAGGAAGCTGGAAAAAAATAATTGAGAAACTGAACCCAAAATACGAATGCCATACAGTCAATCTACCGGGGCATGGTGGAATGGAAGACCCAGACGATTTTAACGATCCGACCCTTGAGACGGAAATTGAAGCCGTTAAAAGCTTTGTTGCTGAAAGCGTTAACCCGCAGCGCGGCATTCATATCGTCGGCCATTCCTATGGCTGTGTTGTGGCAATGGGTATCGCATTGACGGGGATATTACCGGTTAAAAAACTAACCTTGTTTGAAACTGTTGATGTAACTGTTTTACAAACTTTCGGTAAAGATGAAATGTTCGAAACAGTAATGAAGTTCGTCAACTCATATGAAAAAAGTTTTGAACAAAACAAAAGTAATGCTTGTTCAATGGTAATAGACTTTTGGGGAGGCCCAGGATCCTTCAGTGTAATTCCCGAACACATACAACAAAAAATGGCGACGATGACCGAAAACAATATACGACATTGGAATTTAATTAAGAATAGCAGGAAAGAAATTGAAGATTATAAAAATCTTGATGTCCCTATAGCGATTGTCTATGGCAGCAAATCTAACAAAGTGGCGAAAACAATTTCAATGACACTTCATGAAAACCTGCCTAAAAGCTCGCTCCATGAAATCGAAGGCGCAAGCCATTTCATGATCACAAGCCATGCAACAGAATGCGCCGCAATCATTAACAATCCTGGCTATTGAAGCTGCTAAATATGCACCTTCACTTGAACTCGCTTTCAAAATAGCGGATTGCTTTTTCGTCCCCATTGGTGAGGTATTTCATTATCAAGATGTTGCTTAAATCGTGCACTTGTTTTTGTAAAACGTTCATTATACCATATGTCAATGGGTCATTTAGTTACGATGTTTATATATGCAATTATATTTGGAGCAACGCTTGCGGCTGCACAAGCGCCTCAAAACGGCACGCCTTCAGAAACATATCTCGGAATGAACTGTCCTTATGACCCCCAATGCCTGAACAATCCTTACGGAGCCGGAAGCCCTTATAAAAAAGATGGTTTTAAAAACCCTTATAGTCCCAATGGCAGCCGTTACAGCAATACATCCCCAAATAATCCTTATGCTACAAAGCCGCCAAAGTTATATGATGAGGATGGTAATTACCTTGGACTTTTGAGTGCTAATCCTTACTTAAACGATTCCACATCTAATCCTTATGGCAAGTATGGTAATCCAAATTCTCCGGATAGTATAAATAACCCCTATGGGGTCGGCAGCCGTTATTCACAAAAAAAAGTATATGTGGTACCGCAACAATAATTTCACGTGCGGGCTATTGCGGCTTTCTTAAATTCACAGAAAAACTGGGCGTTAAAAGCCCCACACTGATGCCCAATGGATGAAATATCTTCTTGAGTAATTTTAATATTGCCATTGCTTTTGCGGACAAGCCGAAACGTTTCTTTATCTCAAAGTAAAGCTTTCCGTTGTCCTGCAAATCAAGATTCACATAATGCTTTAGCGCATGCATTACGCGAAATGGATTTACGCCACGTTGGTAGCGGCCCTTGCCCCAGATTATTTTTCCCAGGTTTGTCGGAAGATAATTTATAAACCATCGCCCGCGGTGAACCTCTTTCGGTGAAAGCCTGTTACTTGTACCGGTTATAATCAATAAACCACCGGGCTTAAGCAAACGATCAAGCTCTTTCATAACGGTAGAGAAATTGTCATATTCAACATATTCCAGAACACTGTTACAAATAATGACATCAAAATAACCATCATTAAAATCAAGACGTTCCCCGTCTTTAACCAAATGACAATTGACCCGGTCGGCAACGCCATATTGAAGTGCATTTAATTTTGCCATATCAGCATTAAATTTATCAATATCTACTGCTTCAACCGAATGACCAAGCAGCGCTGTTACAACAGCAGTTGCTCCAATATTACAGCCAAATTCCAAAATTGTTTGGTGTTTTTCCTTTACAAGAAGGTCCAGAATATGGCGGACCTTACCCCATTCATAGTCAACATAGCCGCCAATCCATCTGTCATCGGGGTTGTATCCAGAGCTAAGGGATAAATTACGGAATTTTTCACGCGCTCCAAAATCTTTTATTGGAATTTTATCTTCGCTATCCCGGATTTCGGCATCTTCATTCAAATTGACTAATCCTGCACGCCTATACGACCTTATTGACCAGTGTATCAACACCATCAATACCGGCTTCCATTAAGTCACCCCGCACTACCGGGCCAATGCCTGATGGTGTGCCGGTGTAAATCAAATCCCCGGGTTCCAAGATATAGAGTTCCGAAAGTTTGGATACAATCTGATTTGAATTCGCAATCATCATGCTTATATCGCTATCCTGCCTGACGTCACCATTCACACTAAGCCAGATACGACCTTTTTTGGGATGGCCAATATCGCTTGCTTTATGGATAGCGGTAATAGTTGCAGATTTATCAAAGCCCTTGGAAGTATCCCAAGGCATACCAAGCGCCTTCATTTCCGCCTGAAGGTCCCTGCGTGTAAGATCATTTCCAACAGCATAACCATAGATATAGTCTTCTGCCTCCTCCGCGGTGATATTGACCGCTCGCTTGCCAATCGCAATAACAAGTTCTATTTCATAATGAAAATCATTTGTTTTTGGCGGATAAGGTACGTCTTCGTGGTTTGCAACGATCGCGTCGGCGGGTTTCATAAAGAATACGGGATCAACTTCATCCGGATCACTTCCGAATTCAACCACATGATCATGATAATTCATCCCCACACAATATATTCGGTTAACAGGAAATACGTCGTCACTTCCCGCTATCTCAACGGTTGTCGTGGGTTTTGGTTCAAATATCATGGCCATGTTTTTTCCTTTTTATTTTCCGTATAATTGTTCTGCGCGACCCTCGAAAGAAGCGACCATTCTATGTACCGCTTCGGTAAACAGACCGCCAACCATTTTTTGAAAAAACTTGTTTTTGAATTCGAAATCGACTTCAAAGTGAAGTTTTGAACCGCCATTCTTCAGGTCTTCAAATAACCATAAATTATGAAGATAGCTGAGTGGCCCTTTAATATAATCTATTTCGACCTTGCCTTCAGACAGCATTACATGGCTGGTAAAGCGTTCGCGAAAAACCTTAAAACCGATAATGAGGTCGGCATAAAAATCGTTTTCCTGTTTATTATAAACCCTGGCGCCGATACACCATGGCAGAAATTCCGGATACCCACCAACATCAGCCACCAAATCAGACATCTGCTTGGCACTATAGGAAAATGTCCTGTCTTCGACAAATTTTGGCATCAGAACTCGTAATTTGGGTTGTGCTTCTTCATTTCATCAATGTCGACCGGTGCATCCTCATGGGCTCTATTACCTTCTTTTCTCAGTTGTTCAAGGCGGGCCGCTTTCAGCGTTTCAAAATCTTCGCTGGCGTGATGGGATGATCTCGTCAATGGCGACGATGACACATGAAGAAATCCTTTTGCTTTGGCACGTTTCTTATATTTCAGGAACTGATCCGGTTTGATAAATTCGTGAACATCAACGTGTTTTTTTGTCGGCTGGAGATATTGGCCGATGGTCATGAAATCAATATCGGCGGACCGCATATCGTCCATTACCTGAAGAACTTCAACTTCTTCTTCGCCTAATCCGACCATTATGCCTGATTTCGTGAATATTTCCGGGTCAACTTCCTTCACTCTGGAGAGCAAATTAAGCGAATGAAAATAGCGCGCTCCAGGACGAATATGGGTATAAAGACGAGGAACCGTTTCAAGGTTATGATTAAACACATCCGGTTTTGCTGCGATCACGGTTTCCAGAGCACCTGGCTTATTTCTGAAATCCGGCGTCAGAATTTCAATTGTGGTTTCCGGCGATGCATCACGAACCGCGTTGATCACTTTTACGAATTGATCAGCACCACCATCGTCCAAATCATCCCTGTCAACCGACGTAATTACAATATGCTTCATGTCCGTTGTCAAAACCATTTCCGCCACATGCGCCGGTTCATCCGGATCAACCGGGTTTCCTTTTCCGGTTTTAATATTACAAAAACGGCACGCGCGCGTACATGTATCCCCAAGGATCATTACGGTTGCGTGTTTTTTGGTCCAGCATTCACCGATGTTTGGACAAGCTGCCTCTTCGCAAACCGTATTAAGCTTAAGCCCGCGCATAAGATTGCGGGTTTCGTTAAACCCTTTTGATACGGGCGCTTTCACACGTATCCAATCAGGCTTTCTTAAGTGACCGGATTTGCTCAATTCTATTTTTTTTGCTTCTGCCATATCATATCCGATATAAGATTTATTTTAGAAATGTAAAGCTTTGCCAAATGCATCCAACACCGCTTCATGCATCATTTCCGACATCGTTGGATGCGGGAATACAGTATGCATCAGTTCCGTTTCCGTTGTCTCAAGAGTACGTGCGACCGTATAGCCCTGTATCATTTCAGTCACCTCAGCGCCAACCATGTGCGCGCCAAGCAGCTCACCTGTTTTAGCATCAAACACCGTCTTCATCATACCTTCCGCTTCGCCCATCGCAATGGCCTTACCATTACCAATAAATGGAAAACGGCCGACGCGTACTTTGTGACCCGCGGCGATCGCCGCTTTTTCCGTCATACCAACACTTGCTACCTGAGGACGGCAATAAGTACAGCCGGGGATGTTACCCTTATCCATCGGATGAAGGTCCTTGATTTCCTTATTTCCTTTGTCGCGTGCAATTTTCTCAACCAAAATAACGCCTTCATGGCTGGCTTTGTGGGCGAGCCACGGTGGGCCGGTCAAATCACCAATCGCATGAACGCCTTTAACGCCCGTATGTCCCCATTCATCCGTCACCACATGACCGCGGTCTACCTTGATTTTATTTTCTTCAAGCCCGATATTTTCGACGTTTCCATCGATCCCGATCGCTATGATTACACGGTCCACTTCAATCTGTTCAGATTTCCCGCCTTTGGCTTCCACCGTACAAACAACCGTCGATTTCTTTTTATCAAGTTTCGTAACGCTGGCTTCGGTTTTTATGGTGATACCTTGCGATTTAAATGATTTAGCAGCGAAGGCGGAAATTTCCTCGTCTTCAACCGGCATTACCCGGTCCATCATTTCGACAACCGTTACTTCGGAACCAAGCTCATTATAAAAGCTGGCAAATTCGATGCCAATCGCACCGGAACCAATAACCAGCAATTTTTTAGGCATGGTATTTGGCACAAGGGCATGACGGTATGTCCAGATAAGCTCACCATCCGCCTTCAGATGCGGCAGTTCCTTCGCTCGCGCCCCGGTGGCAAGAACAATGTCTGTTGCTTCCACTATTGTTGTCTTACCGTCTTTTTCAACGGATAGCTTGCCGGGTGAGACAAGTTTTCCACTGCCTTCAATAACGGTAATTTTATTTTTCTTCATCAGGTGTTTTATACCCGCGCTAAGCTGTGCGGCAATGCCGCGACTGCGTTTCACCACCTTGTCCAGGTCAAATCCAAGCTGATCCGCCACAAGGCCATAGTCAGCCGCATGTTTCATATTGTGAAATACTTCCGCAGAACGAAGAAGTGCCTTGGTTGGGATACAGCCCCAGTTAAGGCATATTCCGCCAAGTTCCGCCCGCTCAACCACGGCTGTTTTAAAGCCAAGCTGCGCCGCGCGAATTGCAGCAACATATCCTCCTGGACCAGAGCCAAGCACGATCATATCAAATTTTTGTGCAGTCATAATCCGGCTCCCTTAAAGTAACATTGCTGATGGTTGTTCAAGAAACATCTTAACCGCAGCCAGATACTCTGCACCAACCGCACCATCAATCGCACGGTGATCACAAGAAAGCGTAACAGTCATCACAGTTGCAACGGCCAATTCACCATTTTTGACAACCGGACGCTGTTCGCCCGCACCAACAGCAAGAATAGCCGCTTGTGGGGGATTAATCACAGCGTCGAATTGCTTGACGCCCATCATACCCATATTCGAAATGGAGAATGTACCGCCCGCATATTCCTCTGGCGCCAGTTTACCTTCGTGCGCACGTTTCGCCAGGTCTTTCGTTTCTTCTGATATCTGACGAAGTCCTTTTTGGTCCGCGCCACGCACAACCGGTGTAATAAGTCCTCCGTCAATCGCAACCGCCACCGAAATATCAGCGCGTTTGAACTGGTGCATGACGTCACCCATAAATTGCACATTTGCCGCTGGTACTTTCATCAATCCGGCCGCGCATGCCTTAATCACGAAATCATTGACGGAAATTTTATATTCATCGGACATAGCGTTAAGTTGTTTACGTGCGGCGAGAAGGTTATCAAGTTCAATATCCACACTGAGGTAAAAATGAGGTACTGTCTGTTTGCTTTCGGTAAGCCTTTTTGCAATTGTTTTACGCATATTGCTGAGCTTGACAACATCATACGGTGCATCACCCTCAAGCGAAACGCCCCCAGCAAACGCCGTTGCGGCGGATGATGGTGAATATGCTTCCACATCGCGTTTTATGATACGCCCGCGAGGGCCAGATCCTGAAATTTGCGAAATATCATAGCCACTTTGTTCCGCTATACGTCTGGCAAGCGGCGATGCAAATACGCGTTCACCTTTTGGTGCAGCCGCCACAACAGGTTGCGGCGCGGCTTTCTTCTCAGTCGCTGGAGCAGGAGCCGCAGCGGGTGCTGGCTCGGATGCCGTTTCAGGGGCTTCAGCGCTTGTCTCTGGTTTTGCGGCAGGCTTTGTTGCGGGAGCATCCGCAGCGATACTGTCTGCCGCTGAAGCATCTTCACCTTCTTCAAGAAGAACGGCAATAAGTTCACCGACCGCGACATTTTCGGTTCCTTCGTCCACAAGAATTTTTCCGACCACACCGTCATCGATGCTTTCAAATTCCATGGTTGCCTTGTCGGTTTCAATCTCAGCGAGGATTGTACCGCTTTCGACTTCATCTCCGACCTTAACCAGCCATTTGGCAAGGGTTCCGGTTTCCATGGTTGGGGAAAGTGCGGGCATTGTAAGTGCAATAGCCATAATTATTCTCCCCCCACATAACAGACTTGTTTAGCAGCGGCGACAATACGGTCATCACTGATAACAGCCAGTTTTTCAAGGTTCGCCGCATATGGCATCGGCACGTCTTCGTTCGTTGCCCGTAAAACCGGCGCGTCCAGATAATCAAACGCGTCCTCCATAAGGCGCGCGGATATTTCGGAACTTACCGAACAGGTGGCCCATCCTTCTTCGACGCAAACCACACGGTTTGTTTTCTTCACGGAATTGATCACCGTTTCCATATCCAGCGGACGGATCGTCCGAAGATCAACGACTTCCGCGCTAATACCTTCTGCTGCAAGTTTTTCAGCGGCATCAAGGGCGAATTTAACGCCGATTGAATAACTGACCAGTGTCACATCACTACCTTCACGGACCACGGCCGCTTTACCCAACGGAACGGTATAGTCATCGATATCCGGCACATCAAAGCTATATCCATATGTTATTTCATTCTCAAGAAAAATAACCGGATTCGGATTTTTAATGGCTGCTTTCAACAGGCCTTTACAGTCGGCCGCGCTATAAGGTGCGACAACAATAAGCCCGGGCACATGCGCATACCATGATGCATAATTTTGTGAATGCTGCGCTCCTACGCGCGATGCCGCACCATTTGGTCCGCGAAACACCATTGGGCAGCGAATTTGACCACCGGACATATAATTGGTTTTTGCCGCGGAGTTGATAATCTGATCCATTGCCTGCATCGCGAAATTAAATGTCATAAATTCGACCACGGGCTTAAGCCCCGCCATCGCCGCCCCGACACCAAGTCCGGCAAAGCCATGTTCCGTGATTGGGGTATCAATAACACGTCTGTCGCCAAATTCATCAAGAAGCCCCTGGGTTACTTTATAAGCTCCCTGATATTCGGCCACTTCTTCACCCATAACGAAAACATTTTCGTCAAGACGCATTTCTTCGGCCATCGCATCCCTTAAAGCTTCGCGTACGGTCATATTTGTGAACGTCGTCCCTTCCGGCAGGTCAGATTCAACGGGTGCGGGTGTTGCGGGAGCCGAAACTTCGGCCGGTGCCGGCGCAGTTGCATCGACGCTCTGCGCCACTGGTGGCTCCGATGCGGGAGCCGCGACCTTCGCAGAAACACCCTCAAGCGCACTTTCGTCTTCGCCTTCTTCCAATATCACTGCAATAAGTGTTCCGACGGCAATCCCCTCTGCCCCATCAGCGACGAGGATCTTCCCCATCACGCCCTCTTCATCGGTTTCAAGTTCCATTGTTGCTTTATCGGTTTCAATTTCGGCGATAATATCTCCCGGTTTTACGGTATCACCTTCTTTTTTTGTCCATTTGGCGACTGTACCCTCTGTCATCGTGGGCGACATGGCGGGAAGTAAAATTTCTACTGACATAATGATTACTCCTTGTTCTTATCTTATTCGGCGACCAAAACGTCGGTATATAATTCTGATGGATCCGGTTCCGGGCTTGACTGCGCAAATTCCGCTGCTTCGGATACCACCGCTTTTATTTCTTTATCAATTGCTTTCAGTTCGTCTTCGGACATGATTTTAGCATCAAGTATCCGTTTCTTCACCTGATCAATCGGGTCAAACTCTGCACGCATTTTCGATACTTCTTCTTTTGAGCGATATTTCGCCGGATCAGACATGGAATGTCCGCGGTATCGGTACGTTTTCATCTCAAGAAGGACCGGTCCCTCACCAGCGCGGCATTTTGCCACAGCACGCTCTGCGGCTTCACGCACGGCAAGCACATCCATCCCATCAACCACTTCCCCTTCAATTTTAAAGCTTTCGCCGCGGCGGAACAATTCAATTTCCGACGATGCACGTGCAAGAGACGTCCCCATAGCATACTGATTATTTTCTATCACATAAACGACAGGAAGGTTCCAAAGACGCGCCATATTGAAGCTTTCATAAACCTGGCCCTGGTTAACGGCCCCATCACCAAAATAGGTCACCGACACATTGTCAGTGTTGCGGTACTTGTGGGCAAATGCGAGACCAGCCCCGATTGGAACCTGTGCCGCAACAATACCATGTCCGCCGTAAAAACCGTGATCAACACTAAACATGTGCATTGAACCACCCTTACCCTTTGAAATACCGGTAGCGCGCCCGGTAAGTTCCGCCAAGATCAATTTCGGATCAATTTCACAGGCAAGCATATGTGCATGATCGCGGTAGCTGGTAATGATGCTGTCCCCTTCCTTGAGAGCACCCTGAATACCGGTCACGACGGCTTCCTGCCCGATATACAGATGGCAGAAACCACCGATCAGGCCCATGCCATACATTTGTCCGGCTTTTTCTTCGAAGCGGCGCATTAACAGCATTTCTTTGTAATAATTGATAAGATCTTCTTTGGATGCAGCAGGCGCTGCTTTCTTTACAGCCTTGCGGCGTGCGGCGGGTTTCCCGCTTTTTGTTTTGCGGGGGGCAGGTTTCTTAGCCATATTCCTCACTCATATTGTTGATGTTAGTCCCATAAGATCCGGTGACGAAATCTCTATCAGCAAATCTTATTTAAAGGATATTGATTTATCCTTAAAACATAATAATATCATGACTAAAAGTTATTGAAATACAACACTTTTTTTAAATTAACCGAATTTAAGTTAATTTAATGAAAAAGTTAATTTTTTATGCATAATAGAACACACACTGTAACAACATGAAAACAAAGCATTTTTGTAACAATATTACGTTTATTGTCCGGATTTATCGTTTGGAATAACAATTTCGTCCGGATGAGTGAAGCCAAGATCTTTTCGTACAAGCTCATCCAGATAATCCGGATCAACGTGATCTTTTGACAGCAAACTGACATGCAGGTCAAGATCTTCGCGGACAGCTCTTATCCTTTCCTGCTCCGCTTTCAGGGCGGTGATTTCTTCCTGAAGAACCTTTTGCGATGTTACACTTTTAAAGGCGTGCGCCGCAAAATAGGAAGACACCAACATTGCCGCAATTGGCAATGTCATCTTCCTGAGTCTGTAAAATATTGGTTTTTTGTTCCTCATTGACAAAGAGAATCACATCCGATTCGCTGGGTCAAGATTTTTCTTAAAAAAAAGAATCGCCTAGAGTCAATAACATAGCCAACATACTACATGTAGTATGTTAGATTCATTTTAAGCATAAATTTAAAAAACCAATAGAAAACTCTAATGAGCTCTTTCGCAAACTGTGTAATTAATTATTACCGCAAGATACCCTTGCCCGCGTAATGAGCGGCGGAGCCTAGCATTTCTTCAATGCGGATCAGCTGATTATATTTGGCGAGGCGGTCCGATCTGGCAAGCGATCCTGTTTTGATCTGCCCACAGTTCATGGCAACGGCAAGGTCGGCGATGGTCGCGTCTTCGGTTTCACCGCTTCGGTGCGACATCACGGATGTGTAGCGCGCCCGGTGCGCCATATCAACGGCGTCAAATGTTTCGGAAAGCGTGCCGATCTGGTTGACTTTCACGAGAATTGAATTGGCTACGCCCTTTTCGATCCCGTCAGAAAGTCGCGCAGGGTTTGTGACGAACAGATCGTCGCCTACAAGCTGTACTTTATCGCCAATGGCATCGGTAAGTGCTTTCCAACCATCCCAGTCGTCCTCATCCATACCGTCTTCAATGGACAGGATCGGGTATTTGGCGCAAAGATCAACATAATAATCAACCATCTCGCCCGCATCCAGAGTTTTGCCTTCACCGGAAAGGACATATTTTCCGTCCTTGTAAAATTCCGATGATGCCGCATCAAGGGCCAGCATGATATCATCACCGGGTTTGTAGCCCGCTTTTTCAATGGACGTCATAATGAAATCGAGCGCATCGGTCGTGCCATTCAGGTTTGGAGCAAAGCCGCCCTCATCCCCCACACCGGTATTATGGCCCGCATCGGAAAGGTTCTTCTTTAACGTATGGAAAACTTCCGCCCCCATGCGGATAGCATCACGGATATTGTCCGCGCTTACCGGCATGATCATGAATTCCTGAATATCAATCGGGTTATCAGCGTGTTCACCACCATTAATGATGTTCATCATCGGCACAGGCAGTATATGCGCGTGCGGCCCGCCAAGATAGCTATATAGCGGCATCGCGGCTTCATCTGCGGCGGCTTTCGCTGTCGCAAGGCTAATTCCAAGAATGGCGTTGGCGCCAAGACGGGATTTATTCGGCGTCCCGTCCAGCTCACGCATCACATTATCAAGGAGAATCTGTTCCTCCGCGTTCATTCCGGTAAGGGCATCGTATAATTCGGTATTTACCGCTTCAACGGCCTGCTCAACCCCTTTACCCATATATCTTTTGCCACCATCACGAAGTTCCACCGCTTCGTGAGCACCAGTTGAAGCGCCACTTGGCACGGCGGCGCGTCCAAAGGCGCCGGTTTCAAGTGTTACGTCAACTTCAACGGTTGGATTTCCGCGACTATCAATGATTTCGCGGCCTTTGATATCGATAATTGCTGTCATTTTATTTCTCTTGAGTAATGTTAAACCAGTCGGGATTGCTTCAGGGCTGCTCCAATGAAGGATGCAAATAACGGGTGTGGATCAAACGGTTTGGATTTAAGCTCCGGATGGAATTGAACACCTATAAACCAAGGGTGCTCCTTAATTTCAATAATTTCCGGCAGTGTTCCATCCGGCGAAAGACCGGAAAAATCCATGCCTGCGGCTTCTAGCTTTTCACGGTAATTGATATTTACTTCATAACGATGACGGTGACGTTCGAATATCACGTCTTTACCATATATTTCGGCAACGCGGCTCCCCGGCGCAAGATGCGCTTCATAAGCACCAAGGCGCATGGTCCCGCCCTTGTCATCATCTTTACCGCGCATTTGGATAACACCGTCCAACTCCCATTCAGTCATAAGACCGACAATGGGTGCGCCGCATTCACCAAATTCGGTGGAATTTGCCCCTTCAATATGCGCAAGGTTGCGCGCGGCCTCAATACAAGCCATCTGCATTCCAAAACAAATCCCGAAATAGGGTACTTTCCTTTCGCGGGCAAATTTCGCCGCGGCAATTTTACCTTCGGCACCGCGTTCCCCAAACCCGCCAGGGACCAATATACCATTGACATTCTCAAGTTCCGTCATGGCATCATCATCTTCAAAAATCTTTGCGTCAATCCATTCAAGGTTCACTTTAACATTGTTGGCAAACCCCCCATGGACCAATGCTTCCGAAAGTGATTTGTAGGCATCAGGCAATTGTACATATTTGCCGACCACCGCAATTGTTACCTCACCTTCCGGTTCGTTGACATGGTCCGACACATCCAGCCAGCGTGTCAGATCGGGTTCTCTTTCCTTCGGATCAATATTGAATGCCTTCAGGACCTCAATATCAAGGCCTTCGGCATGATAATTAAGGGGAACTTCATAAATACTGTTGGCATCAAGCGCCTGGATAACCGCGCTTTCCGGCACATTACAGAACAGGCCGATTTTACGGCGTTCCTCATCCGGTATTTCATGCTCGCTACGACAAACCAGTACGTCCGGCTGAATACCGATACTACGCAGTTCCTTAACGGAATGCTGCGTTGGCTTGGTTTTCAATTCACCCGCGGCAGCAATGTAAGGCACCAATGTTAAATGGACATAAACACACCGGCCGCGTAAATCATTCCCAAGCTGACGGAGCGCCTCCAGGAATGGAAGGCTTTCAATGTCACCAATGGTTCCTCCAACTTCGCATAAAACGAAATCTGTTTCGTCATCAACGTCAGATGTAGCGAATTCCTTAATGGCATTGGTGACGTGCGGGATCACCTGCACCGTCGCACCCAAATAATCACCGCGGCGTTCTTTGGCGATAATGTCAGAATAAATTCTGCCCGTTGTTACATTATCAGATTGGCGCGCGGGCACGCCGGTAAATCGTTCATAGTGGCCTAGATCAAGGTCCGTTTCCGCACCATCATCGGTAACAAAAACCTCACCATGCTGGTAAGGTGACATGGTACCGGGGTCAACGTTCAAATATGGATCAAGTTTTCTAAGTCTTACGGAATATCCACGGGATTGCAAAAGCGCACCAAGTGCTGCGGAGAGGAGTCCCTTCCCTAACGAGGAAACCACACCACCAGTAATAAAAATATAACGTGTCATTAGTAATTTATAATCCAGAAATACGAACTAAAATCTTTTACAAAAAATAAACGGCACCAAAGGTGCCGTCTACAATTAATTTGAAACCGGTACCTGCGGCGTTGTTTCGGCAGGCATCTCAGGAACCACAGGTGCCTCAACCGGCGCGGGTGCAGGCTCATCAAGCACAGACGTGCTTGAAGCGTCCTGCTTGGCGATCCAGGCCAGTACAAGGCTGGTTACAAAAAAGCACCCGACAATGACAGTCGTCATCTTCGTCAGCAGATTCGCCGCTGAACGACCGGACATCATGCTCGTTGGTCCACCACCGATACCAAGTGCTCCGCCCTCGGATTGTTGTAACAATACAAGAACAACCAAAGCAACGGCTAACATCAAATGTATGACAAGAACAACCTCTTGCATTTTTCTTACTCTTTAAATTAATAAATCAATAAAATTCTAAAATATAGATAGCTTCATCTAAGTTATTTACAAGAGGCTTTTACTCTAAAGCGCCATCAATGGCTAGTATAAAATTAGCCTATTTCGTCATAGGCGGAAATAATACCGTAAAAGTCATCTGCTTTAAGGCTTGCGCCACCAACAAGGGCACCGTTCACATTCGGAACTGACATCAGTTCAGGCGCATTTGACGCCTTTACCGATCCGCCATATAAAATTTTTATGCCCGCCCCTGATGCACCAAAGCGGCTCATAAGCACCTCTCGAACGGCTTTATGCATTTCCTGAACATCCATGACCGTTGGCGTATGGCCGCTACCAATTGCCCAAACGGGCTCATAGGCAATAATCGTGTTGCTCGCCGTCGCACTTTGCGGGATCGATGCCTTTACCTGCGAGATGACAACATCAAGTGCCTTACCCGCTTCTCGTTCTTCAATGGTTTCCCCAACGCAAATAATTGCCGTTGCGCCTTCATTCTGGGCCGCCGCAGCCTTTGCATTAACCACATCGTTATTTTCACCATGATCCGCCCGTCGTTCAGAATGACCGACAATAATATGCTTACAGCCAAGTTCGACAACCATTTCAGCAGAAATATCCCCAGTATGCGCACCACTCACGTTCATGTGGCAATCCTGCGCCCCGATTGCAACATTTTCGGCGCCCAAACCAGCAAATGTACTGATCAGCGTAAAAGGCGGGCAGATCAGAACATCACATTTGGCACCACTTGTGTTGATCAAATCATTAAGTCGGGTAATTTCCTGGGTTGAAGCTTTAAGGCCATTCATTTTCCAGTTTCCGGCTACTAATGCTTTGGGTGTCATCATATCAGATAATATCCTTCCTATAATATTGGCTGTCAGGTGTTTTAGTGACTATCAGATATTTACCCTCTTTTCCACCGGGAATAGTGATATTTCAACTCTTTTCTTGTTGCGAATGAGGAATGAGATAACTATGATGCCGCAAATATAACGGGCACGCTGACAGCGGCCCTCAAAAAATTACTGAAGGTGCAGGTAATAATCAATGTTTGAATTATTCAGAAAAGGCATGGGTTCTGTTTTCGCGGGTATCCTCTTAACGCTTCTTATTGTCAGCTTTGCCATATGGGGAATTGGTGATCCGCTCAATACACTCGGATCAAATCAAATCGCCGAAGTCGGCGGTGAAAAAATCACCCCCAACGAGCTCTCGCGTTCATTTGAGAATGAATTCAGGCTTTTGCAGCAAAATGCGGGAGACAGCGTGACACGCGAACTCGCGATACAGTTTGGTATCGGTGCGCAGGCCGCTGCGAAACTTGTTGAACGCAAGGCGTATGATGTTGAGGCAAGAAATCTGGGACTTCGAACATCAGATGAAGAACTTAGGGATTATATATACTCAATCCAGCTTTTTCAGGATGAAACAGGTACTTTTAATCGTAGCTTCTTTGATCAGTTTGTGCGCTCTCAAGGTTACAGCACCAAAGAGTTCGAAGACATTTTAAGAAGTGAGATTGCAAGAAGTAAACTTATCAATGCCCTGATTGATAATATTGAAGCACCGGATATCACCGCAAACACGCTGACCAAATATGCTTCGGAGCAGCGCACTTCCGAAATCCTTTCCATACCCGCCAGTCAGATGACCGCCATAGGTGAAGCAACCGATGAAACCTTAAGAGCGTTTTATACCGAAAATCAAAGTAATTACATGGCACCGGAATATCGCGACATTAGCTATTTTGAGATTTCAGCAAATGACATTGCTGAAAATATCGATGTCAGCGAAGAAGATGCACGTGCGTCCTATGAAGATCAGATCAACGAATTTACACTCGCGGAAGAACGTAGTTTTATTCAAATGCTTCTTGATGATATGGAAACCGCTGAGATCGCCTTTACGGAACTACAAAATGGTAAAAGCTTTGAAGACGTTATCCTGGAAAAAACCGGTGCCACGGCGGAAGATAGTACATTCGAAGCACAGCCACGTGCCGAATTCGCGGAACTCTATGGCGAGGAAGCCGCCGATCTGCTTTTCAGCGCTGATGAAGGCGGGTTTACCGCGCCGATTGAGACGGGATTTGGAGTATACCTTTTTAAGGTAAATGAAGTTAAACAGGGCAACGTTAAAAGTTTTGAAGAAGTAAAAGATGACATCGTTCAAGACATTAAAATGAACCGGGCAATTGACCAGTTGTTTGATATCAGAAATCTGATTGAAGACGAACTTGCGGCCGGGTCACCAATAGGCACAATTGCTGATGTTATAAAGGCACCACTTAAAACGGTTTCCAATGTCAGCATTGAAGGCATGACCCCGGATGGTTCAGCGTCAAGGGAATTACCGCTGATAGTTGAATTTCTTGATCATGCATTTGAAAATGATATTGGCGCGGAACTGGAGCTTTATGAAGGCATTTCAAACAAGTTTTATATGCTCAGCGTTGATAATATCATTGATGCAGAACTTCGTGACTTTGAAGAAGTTCGTGAGGCCGTAACTGCGGATTGGGAACAAAGCCGCCGTGACCAGCTTGCAACAGAGCTGTCAGAGCGTGTGATAGAAGAATTCAACGCCTCCGATAGTGCTGATAAATCCCTGTCGGAATTCCAGAACGTCATCAACAGCAATCTGACGCTGAATGAGGTGACTGTGGGCCGCGGCAACGAAGAGAGCGCCGTCTCTTCGGAAATCCATACCAGCATCTTTTCACAGGAAATAGGCACTGTCGAAACAATCCCCGCCGCAAACGGTGATGGATATGTTCTGGTGCATGTTAAAGGCCGCTCATTCAAGAATAATGTTGAAGAAGAAGCGATTACCGCATCAAAGAACCAAGTCAGGACATCCTATCAAAATGATCTGATGGGGGCTTACATTGTTCAATTATATCAGGATCTGCCGGTTATTATGAATAATGATAATATAAGGGCAACTCTTGACCAGATTGCAGCACCGCTTGAATAGCCCGCTTTAAATAGGCTGGATGAACAGGAATATGACCACTTTCCCTAGCAAACAAGACTTTGATAAGTTGTACCACCAAGGGAAAGCACAGGTTCTCTGGACAACTCTTGTTGCGGATCTTGAAACATCCATAAGCGCCTATTTAAAAATTGCTGAAAATGAAGAATATGCAAGCCTTCTCGAATCGGTTGAGGGTGGCGCTATCCGCGGACGGTATACATTCATTGGATTAAAGCCGGATGTTATCTGGCGTACAAACGGTGATAATCCGGAAATAAACCGCAAAGCACTTTCCGGCGTTCGAGAAGACGATTTCAAACCCGTGGCTGGTCATGCCCTTGACAGTCTTAGAGACCTCTTTGCAGAAAGCATGATTGACCTTCCCGCCAATATACCGCCGTCTGCGGCGGGCTTGATTGGGTATATGGGTTATGATTGCGTGCGGCTCATGGAAAAGCTTCCCGAAGCAAAGGAAGAAGTCATTGGCACCCCGGACAGCATGTTCATGCGCCCTACCATTATGGTTGTCTTTGACAGTGTTACTGACCTGATCACGATTGTAACGCCCGTTCGCCCAGCGAAGGACGTCAATGCGGACATCGCCTACTTGCGCGGCGAAGAACGGTTAAACGATATAATATCAGCATTATCACAACCTCTAAGCAGCCCGGGACAGAATGTTGACAACGCCAAGTTAAGCGAACCAAAATCAAATACATCACACGCTGAGTATGAAGCCATGGTGGCAAAAGCCAAAGAATATATCGCCGCTGGTGATATTTTTCAGGTTGTCCTTTCACAGCGCTTTTCAATGCCGTTTGATTTGCCTCCCTTTTCACTCTACCGCGCCTTAAGGCGCACAAATCCGTCACCATTTTCATATTATTTAAAATTTGGCGACTTTTCGATTGTCGGGTCGAGTCCGGAAATACTTGTGCGGCTCAGGGATAATGAAGTGACCATTCGCCCAATCGCCGGCACCCGCCCGCGCGGCAAGACCCCCACCGAAGACAAACAGAATGCAAAAGATCTGCTGGCAGATCCCAAGGAATGCGCTGAGCATCTTATGCTTCTCGATCTTGGACGCAATGATGTCGGGCGCGTATCAAAAGTGGGATCGGTTAAAGTCACCGAAAAAATGAACATCGAATATTATTCGCACGTTATGCATATCGTCTCCAATGTGAGGGGCGAAATCGCGCCGGAATATGACGCATTGAAAGCACTTTGTGCAGGCTTCCCTGCGGGTACCGTGAGCGGCGCCCCCAAGGTTCGCGCCATGGAAATTATTGACGAACTGGAAAAAGAAAAACGCGGCATTTACGCAGGAGCGGTCGGTTATTTTTCCGCCGATGGCAGCATGGATACCTGTATTGTGTTAAGGACAGCGATCGTTAAAGATCAAACCATGTATGTCCAGGCTGGCGCCGGCGTCGTTGCCGACAGTAACTGGAAATCTGAATATGCCGAATGCGAAGCAAAGGCACGAGCACTTGTCCATGCCGCAGAAAAAGCAGTTCAATTTGCAGGTATGGATAAGGTCACCCAATAAAAAAATTTACCATGCATAGTGGATAAAGTGTCCGATTATCCCGCTTCCTGCCGCCGTTTTGGAAGTTTCCAACCCGGCCGCGGGAAATGACACGTATACCCATTTGGGATGCGCTCCAGGTAATCCTGATGTTCCGCTTCCGCTTCCCAAAATTCACCTGCTTGGGTTACTTCGGTTACAACCTTGCCCGGCCATAGACCGGATGCGTCAACGTCCTTAATGGTTTCTTCCGCAATTTCCTTTTGTTCGTCTGAGGCGTAAAAAATCTCAGAACGATAGGAACTGCCACGGTCATTTCCCTGACGGTCAACGGTGCTTGGATCATGGATCTGAAAAAAATATTCAAGCAAAGTACGGTAACTGATAACCGACGGGTCAAAATTAATTTCTATCGCTTCAGCATGGCCGTCATGCTCCCTGTATGTGGCGTGATCAACATCGCCACCGGTATATCCGACACGCGTTGATATCACACCGGGGAGTTTACGGATCAGGTCCTGCATTCCCCAAAAACATCCCCCAGCCAAAATTGCTTTTTCTTTCTTTTCCATTGCCGGTGTCCTTTAAATATATAGATTTCAGGGACCATCATAATAATCCAATTTCATTTATTCAATCGGAACATACGGTGGAAGCAACGAAATGATGTAATAAATGCCTTATGGCGCTAATCGTCTATATATTTATCAACAACGGCAGCCGCAATTAGATCACCCCAGACATTGAGCGTGGTGTGTGCGCGGTCAAGGAACCAGTCGACTGCGAGAATTAGACCGAAACCTTCAACAGGTATGCCAATAACTGACATTATCATCAAGGTCATTAAGTAACCGCCCTGAGGAATGCCCGCAGACCCAAATGCAGCAAGCACCGCGAGCAGCATGATGGTCAAATAGTCGTCAAAACCAAGAGTGATACCATATACCTGTGCTAAAAATATCGCTGCCGCCGTTTGGTAGACAGCCGATCCATTCATATGAATGGTTGAACCCAGTGGAATCACAAAACGTGTCGCGCTTTTCTTTAACCCGTGTGCCTGGGTATATTCAAGGCATGCTGGCATCGTTGCCGAAGAGCTTGAAGTGCTCCACGCAGTTAAAACCGCCGGAAGCACATCTTTGATATAGCCAATTCCTTTGCCAGTGATCACTTTCATGACTAAAAACATAAAAGCACCCTGCACGATCAGACCAATACTGACCGCGAGAACATAACCGCCCACTGCACTAAATCCATCTAGGACGGCCGCGCCACCACCGGCCTGCGCAATCGGCAGTGCGACTAACGCAAATATCCCAAAAGGTGAAAGATACATTATCCAGCCAACAATAATCATCATAACATTATTGAGCCCTTCAAAAAAATTGATCACCACCTTCCCCGTCTCCCCAACTACGGTAAGTGCAGCACCAAATATCACCGAAAAAACCACCAGTTGCAGAAGTTCCATATTGGCCGCAGAACCAACTATATTGGGAGAAATGAGCCCCATAAGAACATCAGCAACAGTTGCACGCGCTTCAGGGATTCCCTCGGTTGTCATCGCGCTCATCTGGAAATTAGCACCGGGATCAATAAATAAAGTCACAATAATGCCGACGAAGGATGCCATCACCATCATCGTGCCAAAGAAACCAATGGTGATTGCTCCTGGTTTTCCCATTTGACGAATATCACCAAGCGACGTCATCCCCGTTATAATTGCAGACACGATAAGCGGCACCAGGATCATTTTAAGCGCGTTGAGAAATAATTCCCCCATCCATGAAAACATTAATGCGTCTTCACCCATAGTCCATCCGGCGATCGCCCCAAGCACGACAGCGAGAATGATGAAATATAATATTTTTATCGAGTGATCTTTTGACATTACTTTCTCCCCTTACTTAGAAAGAGGGTAACGCAAATGCCATGGTTGGTCAAAACACATATTTTATAAAAGTGACTGTAAAAAAACGGAAATAAGATAAAAAACTGGTTTTTACCAAACCTATCATTGAACCGCCGCAAGCTGAGCGCGTGAATATTTTTCCCGTACCGTTTGGGATATCGGCACGATGGTTATTCCCTTTTCCTTCAACGTGGGTATCCATTGTTTTAGAGCGCTTATGGTTTGCGAATAAGGATGGCCGATGGCAAGGGCTGTCCCATTTGATTTTGCCATGTGTTCCAGCTTTGTGAGCTGTCCTAAAATATAATCATGATCACGTTCATTATCCAGAAACACATCGCGATTTGTCACCGGGATTCCTTTTTCACGTGCTCTATTCTCAAGCTGGCTATTTGGCGTTGTCTTGCTATCCAGAACAAGGAGTCCTTTGTCCTTTATAACGCCAAGCAACCGGTCGACGGCTTCAGCATCTTCGGTAAACTGGCTGCCCATGTGATTGTTCACACCGATAAAGTTTGAAAACTGGCTTAAGTTATAATCAATATTTTCCAATTGCACCCGACCAGACGTGGAGGAAAGAAGCGCATGCGGGCCCGGGTCCGCTTTTCCCTTTGGCTCCATCGGAATGTGAACCAGAATATCATGACCTTTACTATATGCATCATCCACCTGCTTCGCGATACCGGAAGCGTAAGGAAGAAAAGATAATGTCAGCGGCACGTCCATATCGATCATTTCCCTGGTGGCTCCTTTGACGATCCCTAAATCGTCGATCACCAACACAACCTTGGCATTTCCTTCAGGAACCTTTACGTCGGTCGCGGCATATTTTTGCCACGCCTCCTGCCCACGTTTATTGCGTTCGGGCCGGGTCACCAAAACGGGTTTTGGTGTTGTACGCCGCGCCAATTTCGATAGAAAACTTTCTTTACGGTCGGACCGTGGCGACGGCACAGAAACACTCACCGCTTCAAAGCCCTCCTCATATACATGTAATGAATAATCAATGACTGATTTATTATAGTTCACGTCATCCCATTTAAGCCAGACACCAACACCGCAAAAGCCGATGAGAACATAATAAAAACCCAGCAACAGATATTTAATTACCGGCTTAGGGCGCCTTTTTTTTATAGAGGAAGAGGTATTCATGCCGATGAAGTTTTGTCCGTTTTTTATTGTGGCGCTTTTATAGGCCATAAAAAGAAAATAAATCAATATCTAGCTGTTGAGATTTTACAAACTACTCTATAGTGTAACGAAATATATTAACAGCGAATTAAAGAAGCCATTAACACACAATGACAGACTTGTTTGAAACGGCAACAGTAACAGCCGATTATTCCGCCAAAGATATTGAAGTTTTAGAAGGACTGGAACCAGTGCGCCTGCGGCCGGGGATGTATGTTGGCGGTACCGATGAGCGCGCACTTCATCACCTTGTTGCTGAAGTCCTTGATAACAGCATGGACGAAGCCGTAGCAGGTCACGCTAGTCGAATTGAAATAACGTTAAATGGCGATGGCTCGGTAACGATAGCGGATAACGGGCGTGGTATTCCCGTTGATCCTCACCCGAAACACAAGGACAAATCCGCGCTTGAGGTTATTTTTACCACACTGCATTCGGGTGGTAAATTTAACAGCAAAGTGTATGAGACGTCAGGCGGTCTGCATGGCGTGGGAATATCGGTGGTAAACGCGCTTTCCGAATGGACAGATGTGGAAGTCGCACGCGACAAACAGGTCTGGACGCAAAGTTTCGCCCGCGGGAAGGCCCAAACCAAAATCACCAATCTTGGTCCGACACCTAACCGGCGCGGCACAAAGGTAACATTCCTCCCGGATTATGAAATATTTGGCGTTGGTAAAACCAAATTCAAACCATTGACGCTATACAAACTTGCAAGATCAAAAGCATATCTGTTCAAAGGTATTGAGATCAGATGGCAGTGCGACCCGTCCCTTCTTTCGGAAAAAGACCAAGAAGAAGTACCGGAAAAAGAAACACTCCATTTTCCTGGCGGTCTAAACGATTATCTGTCCCTGCTCACTGAAAAACGAAGCCTGGTCACATCGGAAAATTTTTATGGGAAAGTGCCGCTGGCCGATGAAGCGGGACAGATCGAATGGGCCATTACCTGGCCCGAATACGGCGAGGGCAGCATTTCGTCCTATACCAATACCGTTCCCACACCACAGGGAGGCACCCACGAAAGCGGCGTTCGGGCAGCACTTCTTAAAGGAATAAAGGCATATGGTGAACTGGTTGGAAATAAAAAAGCGGCAGGCCTTACCGGGGATGATATTTTTAACGGTGCCTGTGTTCTTATTTCACTATTCATTAAAAACCCGCAATTTCAGGGCCAGACAAAAGACAAGCTGACCAACCCGGAAGCTCTGCGCCTGACTGAAAATGCACTTCGCGATCATTTTGACCATTGGTTAAGCGGATCGCCCGCCATGGCAAATGATCTGCTCGGCTGGGCGCTTGAGCGCATGGAAGAACGCCTTCGCCGAAGAGCCGAAAAAGACGTAAAACGAAAAACAGCGACCAGCAAACGTAAATTGAGACTTCCGGGCAAATTGGCGGATTGTTCCAACGCCGATGCTGAAGGCACTGAAATCTATATTGTGGAAGGTGACAGTGCGGGCGGCTCCGCAAAGCAGGCCCGTGACCGCAAAACGCAGGCCATTCTGCCGATCCGCGGAAAAATTCTGAATGTCGCCAGTGCAACCCGCGACAAAATCCGCGCCAATCAGGAAATATCCGATATTAATCAGGCGCTTGGGTGTGGAAACGGTGACAAATACAAGGAAGAAGACCTTCGCTATGAGCGGGTTATTATCATGACCGATGCCGACGTTGACGGTGCACATATCGCCACCCTGCTTATTACAATGTTTTATCAGGAAATGCCCGAACTTATTAAAGGTGGTCATTTATTTCTGGCGCAACCGCCGCTTTACCGTATTGCCCAGGGCGGTAACGTTCATTATGCCCGCGACGATGACCATAAGGATGAATTGATGGCAACGGAATTTACAGGCCGCGGTAAGATTGAGGTCAGCCGATTTAAAGGGCTTGGAGAAATGCCAGCGTCGCAACTAAAAGAAACAACAATGCTTCGCGGCAAGCGCACATTGCTTAAAGTCGTTATTGAAGAAGGAACAAGGCTGGAAACGGCGGAAAAAGTCGATCAGTTGATGGGCAAGAAACCGGAGCTTCGTTTCCAGTTCATTCAGGAAAATGCATCGAAAGTTGCGGAACTCGATATTTAATTAGTGAATTTTAGAATTAAAGTAAGGCCAAACGAAACAACACTGATTTTTCAGAGGATCATTGACTTTTACGCACTATCGCCTATTGTGCGCGGGATATAGAATGATATGACAAGGATTTCGATCAACATATGAGTTTTGATTATTTAGGTTTAAGCGACGAGCTTCTATCCGCAGTGAAAGACGCGGGATATACCGAACCTACCCCCATACAGAAAAAAACAATTCCTGCGACTCTGCAAGGACGCGATATCCTTGGTATTGCACAGACAGGTACAGGCAAAACGGCGTCTTTCACACTTCCGTTGATTGATATATTGTCACAGGGACGATCACGGGCAAGGATGCCTCGCTCACTAATCCTCGAGCCAACCCGCGAACTGGCTGCCCAGGTTGCTGAAAGCTTTGAAAAATACGGCAAGAATTCAAAACTCACCTGTGCATTACTCATAGGTGGCACTGCATTCACGGACCAAGTCAAGCTGTTGGATAAAGGGGTTGATGTGCTGGTTGCTACGCCGGGGCGCCTTCTTGATCATATGGAGCGGGGCAATGTGATGCTGAATGGTGTTGAAATATTGGTGGTCGACGAAGCGGACAGAATGCTTGATATGGGCTTTATTCCCGATATTGAACGCATATGCAAAATGCTCACCAAAAAAATTCAATCGCTTTTCTTTTCGGCAACCATGCCGCCTGAAGTTAAAAAACTTACGGATACTTTTCTTAAGGATCCCAAAGAATTTGAAGTTTCTGCTCCGACCGCAACGGCGGTCACTATTGATGAGCATCTGGTGCAATTCAGGGGCGACGATAAATTAAAGCGTAATATCCTGCGTTATCTGCTTGAGAACAATGATATAAAAAATGCCATCATTTTTTGTAACCGCAAGAAAGACGTCAAGGTCGTCAACAAGTCATTAAATGTTCATAAATTCAGCGCGGCAGAACTTCACGGTGACCTGCATCAGGAAACACGGACGGAGGTACTTGACGCGTTCAAAAAAGGTAAAGTAAAAATTCTTGTCGCAAGCGATGTTGCAGCGCGTGGACTGGACATTCCCGATGTCGACCACGTCTTTAATTTTGACGTACCTTCGAACCCGGAGGATTATATTCACCGGATTGGCCGCACCGGACGCGCGGGCAAAAAAGGCACCGCGATCACATTGGCAAGCCAATCAGACAAAAAATATCTGGATGGACTTTTCAAATTTCTTGATAAAAAAATTCCTCTTTTAAAAATTCCTGAAGAAGTCCTTGGGGGCGAGAAAAAGACAGCCAAAAAAGACAACAAAAAAGAACCGGAAAACCAAAGTGACAAACGCAATAAAGGGGAAAGCAAAAAGAGCGGAGCAAAAGAAGAAAACAAATCGCACACTAACGGCAAGCCCGTCGTCGGTATGGGTGATCACGTTCCGGATTTTCTTACCCGTTAATTGGTAAAATTACCCTTCGTCAGTCATTTTTATTCGTTGTTTCTCCCAGTGTGATTAGCCAAAACCTATTGAGAAATAAATTGATCTTATTAAATAAGTACGATTCAACATTAATTTAACAAAATTTTAAAGGAAACTATCTAGTATTCATGACAGAATCAGACCGCCGCGATAACGGGGTTTGGCTTATTGGGGGGGAAACACAGAAAAGAGATATAAAGAAAATGACTAAGTTTCTATCCGATAACGACAAAGAATTCATCTGGAGCAATTCCGGAACCGCCATAAATATGATGACCGAATATGAGGTCGTCCCTACGCCGCAGAATTACCAACTTTGGTACACACACACCGCGCAATCAGACCTTAATCTGTCAAAAGTGCTGGAAAGCATGATTGCAAAAAAAATGGCCTTCAATGAAGACCTCAACGAAAAGCTGTATGAACGGTTTTTTTCTTCCGAAAAGGAATTAAGAGCCGTTGTTGAAACGGGGGCTACGTTTCAAAAAGAACTGGCAAAGATAGTCAGTGTATTGAAGGATGCCGGGAACGACACAAGTGAGCATACCAAAGCATTAATGGAACATATGAGCAGACTCTCCGATTTTGAGGGCTCGCAGGAACTTAAAGATATTATCCATCTGGTTATTGACGATACGGACAAGATAAAAGAACAAAGTCAAAAGCTTGAAACAAAGCTCGAAGAAAGTACGGTCAAGATACAGGGGCTTCAATCTAATTTGGAAAATGCACGCCTTGAAAGCCGTACTGATGCGCTCACTAATATCGGGAACCGCAAATTTTTCGAAGAGAAAATAAGTGAATACCACAAAAACTTCCAAGAAATAGGGCATGATCTCTGTCTTATTTTATGTGACATCGATTTTTTCAAAAAATTCAATGATAATTATGGCCACCAGATCGGCGATCAGGTGCTTAAGGTTGTCGCACATGTGATTAAAAAAGAACTTGGTCTGCTGGGTTCTGCTGCACGCTATGGCGGTGAAGAATTCGCCATTTTATTACCAAAAGCAAAATTACAGGACGGCATCGAACTTGCCGATAAAATCCGTACCGTAATTTCACAGCGAATTATTAAAAACAAAAACACTGGCGCAAACTTCGGTCGGATCACGATGTCGTTCGGTGTGGCGAGCTTGCGCCGTGGTATTTCAATAGATGATTTGATACAAAAGGCCGATTCAGCACTTTACCTATCAAAATCTGCTGGCCGTAATATGGTGCAAAGCGAGCTTGAACTTGATCAGGTTGTTTCAGGATCAGACAGCATTTCTGCATAATTACGGCTTAGTTTATATCCTTTTAAAAAGTGTCGTCTAATTGAAAGATTGACACTTTTTTTAGTTTGAGTGATATTTCGGATAGCAATAATCAAAAGGCATAATCATGGCAAAGGTAATACTGGATACAATGCAGCTGGAGTTTTCAGGCACAATTGCCACGATATCCCTGACGCGGGAAAAAGCGCTCAACGCCATGAATCAGACATTTTTCAATGATTTTTCATCACTTATGAAGCAGTTAAATTCTGAAACTTCCATCAAAGCATTAATCATTACCGGAAATGGTGATGGCTTTTCCGTTGGTGCGGACCTTAAGCAGCTTCCTATTGGTGAGGATATGGATCTTGAACGTGCGCTTCGGGAAAATTTTGAACCCATGGTCCTGGGATTACGAAAACTCCCCTTCCCGACCATCGCTGCCGTTAACGGCTACGCGGCGGGCGCGGGTATGGGACTTATGCTCGGATGTGATTTTACCGTAGCGGCCAGATCCGCTCAATTTGTTCAAGCCTTTGTCAATATAGCGCTAGTCCCAGATGCGGGCAGTACATATTTCCTACCGCGCCTTATCGGGCAGGCACGCGCGACCGAAATGATGATGCTGGGTGAGCCCATATCAGCTGAAAAAGCATATCAGATTGGGCTTATCTATAAGGTCGTGGATGATAGTTCGCTTGAACAGGAAGCAGTTTCGCTTGCCCGTAAGTTGGCGTCAAAGCCAACATCTGTGCTTGTGCAAATTCGAGAACTTCTGGATGCTTCACAGGAAAACAATTTAGCCGAACAGCTTGCAAGCGAAGCGGCGGCACAAAATATTGCCGGTAAATGTGAAAATTTCATTGAGGGTGTAAAGGCCTTTAACGAAAAAAGAAGCCCAAAATTTAAATGATTACTGCCCTTCTTTAAGGCCCATATATATTTCAAGCTGTTCCGTAATTCCGGCATGTTTCAAGCCAGCCAGGCGCGCCTTGCTGAGCGCTTCTTCAGGTTCTTCATTATCAACATTGTACAAATGAGCCGCCAGAACAATTGACGCCCTATCCCCTGATCCGCAATGAACCAGTACATCACCGTCAGTCGTTGATGCGATGATACCCAGCGCTTTTTCAAGTTCTGCGACATTAATCTTTCCATCATTTATATCACCATATCGGTCATTATAGATGCGGGCACGGTGAAACTTTAGACCAGCGGCGCTTGCGAATTTTTCTTCTTCAAAGCCATTATTCTCAATGGGAGCCCGATTTGTAATGATTGTCGTAATTCCCCGTTCTTTCATCATATTGAAGCTTTCAGCGGGAGGCTGGCTGGTGATGTAAAAGTTTTTATATTTCACCATATTGTTGATACCGCCGAATGGCTTCACCTTTTGAATGGACCGGTCAATGAACCGGTGAAATCTTGGAACCGCCCATTCGCTGTTCATTCCGGCTGCGGTTGCTGCTTCAAACGCATCCTCTTTTGAATAGCCATAATCGCGGTAAAGGATCATCCCCAAAGTTGATCCCGCGCGCTGCCCATGGCTGCAGTGGAGCAATATTTTCTGACCCTTCGCCGTTGCTTCGTCGATTGCTTCTTTCACCTTGGTGAGGGCTTCATCGCTAAATTCTGCTTCGAATGTCGGAGCGGTCAGATAAGGAATTTGTTTATAGGTAATCCCTTGATCTTCCACCAGTTTTTTTTCATCAAAACCTATATCCTCGTTAAGCTCCCGCAGGTTAATCACCAAATTAAAGCCCTGCTCTTTAAACATCCCGACCGTTTCTTCATCGGGCTGCGCAGCGTAAACAACGTTTCCATAATGTGGCGTGTTTACGAGATTACCAAACGGTTCATGAACTGCTTCTTTTGTTCTGTCCGTCGCAGCGAGCTCTGCTGTTTGTGCACAGGCAGATATCGACACGAACGACAGCATCGTCAAGAATGCCGCTAAAAATGTCCCTACAATCTGCGACACTCTAAAATTCATGACTATTCCTTTTTTCTAACGCTTGAGATTATCCATATATTCATCAAGTGCAGCAGCAACATTCTTGCTTGTCATACCCGCCTTTGAAGCATAATCAAGGGCCTGATCTTTGGAAAAACCGTAATCTTTATAAAGAACTGCGGCTAACGCGCCAGCAGCACGCTGTCCGGATTGACAATGCATGAGAACCTTGCTGCCACTTGCTGCGGTTGCACTTAAAAGTTCGCTGATCTGCTCAATCGCTTCGGCGTCTACGGCCCTTGGCTGATCATTTATGCTACCCTTGTAAAAGGAAATCTGCTGAAACGCCATTCCATTCTTTTCAACCGCTTCTCTCGCATCAAACCCTACAGGTTCATCTTCAAATCTGACGCTAATTACCATTTTAAAGCCCTCATCCTTTAATTTGGAAATCGTCGCCTCGTCCGGTTGCTTGCTATATACAACATGCCCTAGCATTGGTGTTTTATCCAGGTTTCCTATAGGCGATTGCTGACCTTCAGATATAAGGTCTGGTTTCATGTTTGACCCGGCGGCATCCATTTGTGCGTTGGCACCAGTCGCCACAAACAACCCAACGAGAAGGGAAAGGAAAAATTTCGCCATAAAGCTTTTAAAATTATAATTCATAGGCCGGCTTCCTTATAAATAGTTGTTGTTCCAAACATGATTACTGAATGCTATCGACATAATCATTGTGAATTTTTGTGACAAACTCGCTGGTCATGCCGGCGTCTTTTGCCATTTCGCCAGCGTCTTCTTTTGAATAACCGGCTTTGACAAGCGCGACACCAAGAAACGATCCGGCACGTTGAGAATGGGTGCAATGCAGGAAGACTTTACTGCCATTGTCACCGGTCATTTTCACAAGTCCCAATATTTCGTCCACTGCATCAGCGTTAATCGTTCGTCCCTTCATATAAGGGACCTGTACATAAGCTATCCCCTGTTCCACCACAGCTTTTTGTTCATCGAATCCTTCATTTTCTGCTTCCCCACGGATATTAATGACCATTTTAACATCCATATCCTTAAGCATGGCTACGGTTGCCTTATCCGGTTGATCAGCAAAAATTACATGACCATATTGGTTTACAACCTGAAGATTTCCGAATTTTTCCTGGTCCCCTTTTATGGCAAGCGGCGAATTTTGCGCATGAGCAAAACCCGATATCAGCGCCAAAGAAAGGCATAAGAATACAACATTTCGGGTGATTTTTTTTGCAATTTTCTGAAAGATCATTTTGCGGTTCCTGCTTTTATGATTTTGGAAACTATACGGATTTTAATGTCGCAGTTCAATAGCATTATTCGTCATTGTGAAAAAAATATTCTTGTTTTGTTCTTTTTTGTTCTTGACGAGCGACGCGAAAAAGAATAGAACAATATAAGAACAAAAAACAATAGTGGAGAAAATAATGGATATTTTACTACAAATCATAGGGTATAGCTTTATTCCATTAATCGGCATACTTGTGATCACGGGTATTCATGATATTTATCAAGGGTTGAAAGAACATTTTGATTTCCGGCCTGTAAATATCACAGAACTTCCAATTCGTTTTAACAGGATAGAATTTTCAGACAATTTTGGATTTAAAAAAGTGAATAGTCATTTTTGTAGTAATTAGATTTCCTAGCTACTATTTCATATTTTTTAATTCATCGAATTTTTTCATTTCATAATTGATCGACCATTCGATCATCGTCCGGTAAAGTACCGATACCAGTTCCGGGTCTGCTCCCTGCTCTCTGGCATAGCTTGATACTTTTTTTATCACGTCTTCTACCCGATCATTATCGCGAACTTTGTTTCTGTCCTGTTTTATTCTTGCCGCCTGATCCATATAACTTTTACGCAGGGCAATTAATTCAACCAACTTCTGATCAAGCTTATCTATTTCAATCCGAAGTTCATCCATTGTCTGACAATCATCAGTTTTAAGACCAAGTGTTTTTTTTATGTCGGCAAGCTTCATTTTCTGTCTCATATCAAATAATATGGGGCATTCATATTTTACTTTTTACGTTTCATAAAGAATAAACTTTAATTATTTGAACTTTGGAGCACAAGGCAGGGGATTTGTTTGTCCTGCAGCGCCTGGCAATTCTCCCTAGCGGCGGAGATATTGTCAAAATCTCCAATGATCAAACGGTATCTCGATTGATTATCCGCCGTTGTCACCTGCGATATCCGAAACTGTTCATCGGAAAGCAACTCCGGCGCAAGTGTCCTTAATCTGAGCCAGTCCGCGTTTACATCACTTTCCGAAATATACGACCCCAACTGCAGGCGATAGTTATCGGTGGCGGCATCAACAGGTAAATTCTGCGGCATCATTTCTTCCGGATCACTTTTTTCAGACATCTTCGGTGCTTCCGGCTCCTCATTTGTCTCTACAGGCACCTCTTGTGACTGAACCGGTTCGTCCTGTACATCTTCCTCATTCTCACTATTCAGGATATCTTCAAGCATCCTACGTTTTGGATCCATGGATACCACTGGCTGTGTTTTGACAGGGTCCGGCTCAATTTCATCCTCCGGGAAGGAAGAAAGATTTAAAAATACCGCCTGCGCCCGTCTTTTACTGGAAAGACTGCTAAGCCATCGATATCGCCTCATGTTTAATTCAATTTCTTCCGGCGTCATAATGGTTCTTGCCATCGCTCTCGCGGCTTCCTCTTCACCGGACATCGCGTAAACCATAATAAGGTTTTGCTGTGCTGTGTTCTGACTGTAGTCAAGATTTATAGCCTTACTAAGAAGCCGAATGGCAGGCGCATACTCACTTTCAAATGACAGTGATAACGCCAGATTATTGAGCAGTGAAATATGATCCGGTTGTCGGCTTAACCCCCTGCCATAAGCATTCTGCGCCTGCTCGTGCAATCCTTCAAGATCATACGCAAGGCCAATACTGTTATATATCCTATAATTATCCGGCGATTTAAGCGCCGCCGCCTCAAGATATTCAATGGCTTCCAGCGATTGATTCTTGCTAACCAGCATCTGACCAAGACCTAATTCCGCCTCGCCATTTCCGGGGTCAAGTTCAAGCACCTGTCTATAATATGTAATTGCCCCATCCGTCGCACCAAGGCGTTGATATATTTGCCCAAGCGCCAGTCTTGAGGTCACATGCCTGGGGCTTTCGTTTGCGGCGCGCTGATAAAGTCGGATTGCGTTGGTATAGTCCCCTGAGACCCGAAAACTTTCGGCCATCTTCATTAAAGAAGGGCTGGAAAAAGCAAGCTCACCGTCCACCCTTCTTTCATCAGGCATGGCATTTTCATCGTAGTTGGGCTCGAAATCACCGCCACCACCGCAGGCAGTAATGGACAATAGAAGAATAAGAGGTGTAATAATTTTGACTGAATTTCGAAAATTTGTGTTCATTTTGATCAGTTTGGCTAAATTTTATAAATTTACAATACCATAGATATACTATAAATCCTTATTATAATACAGGAAATTTAATTAACTAAAAAGCAATCAATTATTTAATAAATTGTTAAAATATGATTGATAGTTTAAGATGAAGTTAAATAAGTAAGGATTAATTATGGTTGATATTGCTACAGCAAGCGCCGCGTCATCACAGGTTCAGATTGATGCAGGACGCAGTAGTTCGCAAGAAAATGCGGCTATTGCAAAGGATGCAGAACAAGGCAAAATAGAAGATTCTGTAAATGAACGTAAGGCCGTTGAAGCCGACACTGGTCCAGGCGTCGGCAATAATGTCGATATTCAAGCCTAGCGAGTTTCTTTAATAAGTAAAAAAGGGCGTGATCCTATCGGGTCACGCCTTTTTTTGATTTAATCTTCTTTTTTCGGTTCCGGTAGAATGGTACGGAGATGAAGTTCACGAAGCTGCTTCATTTCCACTTCACTCGGCGCATTCATCATCAAATCTTCTGCTTTCTGGTTCATTGGAAATACAATTACTTCACGAATATTTGGCTCATCCGCCAGAAGCATAACAATCCTGTCGATGCCCGGTGCTATTCCACCATGGGGTGGCGCGCCGTATTTAAGAGCATTCAGCATTCCCGCAAATCGTTCCTCAACCACTTCCGGACCGTGACCGGCAATTTCAAATGCTTTGTACATGATTTCAGGCACGTGGTTTCTGATAGCCCCCGATGATAGCTCAATACCATTACAAACAATGTCATACTGATACCCAAGGATATCGGCAGGATCCATCGTATTCAGGGCTTCAAGGCCGCCTTGTGGCATTGAAAACGGATTGTGGCTGAAATCAAGTTTCTTTTCAATTTCATCATACTCATACATTGGAAAGTCAACAATCCAGCAAAATTTGAATTCATCATCAGCTATAAGCTCCAAATCTTCACCAATTTTGGTACGAGCATGACCAGCAAGTTTCGCCGCATCTTCATCTTTCCCGCAAGAGAAGAATACGCCGTCATTACCGTCAAGCTCTGCAATTTCCATGAGTTTGGCAATACGTTCTTCGTCAAGGTTCTTTGCGATCGGGCCCATGGCTTCGCCGTCTTTAAAACGGACGTATCCAAGACCTGCGTATCCTTCTGATCTAGCCCAATCATTCATTTTATCAAAAAATGATCTTGGTTGATTCCCCCCTGCACTCGGTGCCGGGACCGCACGAACAACAGCACCATTTTTTATAGCACCTGCAAAAATTCCAAAACCCGAACCGTCAAAGACTTCGGTAACATCGCAAATTTCAATAGGATTTCTAAGGTCCGGCTTATCGGATCCGTATTTTAACATCGCTTCTTTAAACGTTATACGAGGGAACGGTGCCTGAGTTACTTTTTTCTCTGAAAATTCTTCGAAAACACCTTGCATGACTGGCTCTATTGCCGCGAAAACATCATCCTGAGTAACATAAGACATTTCCATATCAAGTTGATAAAATTCGCCAGGGCTGCGGTCTGCACGCGCATCTTCGTCACGGAAACACGGTGCTATCTGAAAATAACGGTCAAAGCCCGCAATCATCAAAAGCTGCTTAAATTGCTGTGGTGCCTGGGGAAGCGCATAAAATTTACCCGGATGCATGCGGCTTGGAACGAGAAAATCCCGTGCACCTTCCGGCGATGAGGCCGTTAATATTGGTGTCTGGAACTCCTTAAAGCCCTGATCGACCATGCGGCGACGGATACTTGAAATAATGTCAGAGCGCAGGACAATATTATGATGAATGCGTTCACGCCGCAGATCGAGAAAACGGTATTTTAGGCGGATATCTTCAGGGTATTCCTGTTCACCGAAAACCGGTAACGGTAATTCCTCAGCAGCATTTAGAATATCCACTTTCTTTACAAGTATTTCGATCTCACCTGTTGGAAGCTCCGGGTTAATTACTTCCGCGTCCCGTTTTACCACTTCGCCTTCAACACGGATCACACTTTCAGCACGAACATTTTCCGCCAATTCAAAAATATCTTTAAAGTCGCTGTCAAAAACACATTGTGTGATTCCGTAGTGGTCTCGAAGATCAATAAATAAAAGTCCACCATGATCACGTTTGCGGTGTACCCAACCGGAAAGGCGTGCTATCCCGCCCACATGATCGGCGCGAAGCTCATTACAAGTATGAGATCTGTATTCGTGCATATTATTTCTACTACTTTTTTAATATTCAAGTTCAATTTAGTGTGTTTTTGTGCTTTATTGTCGCTTTGTCAAGTTAATCTTTAACTTGAGCCAATATATTAAGGGTATATATGAGTGTAATAACCACAAACGAAGACTTGAAAGCACTTTGTGAAAGACTTGGCAAGTCAGATTACGTAACTGTAGATACAGAATTTCTAAGAGATAAAACTTACTATTCTAAATTGTGTCTTATACAGATCGCCGATGATAATGAATTTCACGCAATTGACACGTTAGCTGGCGGTATCGACCTCGGCCCCTTTTATGATCTGATGGAAAATGAAAATGTGGTCAAGGTATTCCATGCCGCAAAACAGGATATTGAAATTTTTGTTAATCAGGCAAATGTGGTCCCTTCTCCACTGTTTGACAGCCAAATTGCTGCTATGGTGTGTGGATTTGGTGACAGTATCGGTTATGAAAAACTGGTAATGACACTGTGTAATAAACCCCTGGATAAAAGCACTCGTTTCACAGATTGGTCAAGGCGTCCCCTTACCGAAAGGCAAATTGATTACGCGCTGGGCGATGTAACCTATCTTCGCACGATTTATAAAAAACTTAAGGAAAAACTGGATCAAAACGGGCGCGAAAGCTGGCTGAAGGAGGAAATTTCGGACCTTCAAAACAAAGATACCTATGTCGTTAAACCGGAAGATGCATGGAAGCGGATTAAAATAAGAAACAACAATCGACGCTTTAATGCCATCGTCCATAAAGTGGCCGCTTGGCGTGAGGTACAGGCGCAAAGTCGGAATTTACCCCGCAACCGCATCATGCGCGATGAAGTTTTATTGGAACTCTCAGCGGTTCGCCCTCAGCACACAAATGCCCTAACAAGCATAAGGGGGCTTGGTGCAAACTTCGCTTCGAGCAAAGCAGGGAAAAGCGTAATAGACGCTGTTGCAGAAGCAATGGCGCTGCCTGACGATCAACTACCTGTACTTCCTAAAAGAAAACCGCCATCCCAAAATAATGATCCAATTGTGGAATTACTTAAAGTGTTACTGAAGCTTGTTTGCAAACGTGAAGAGGTTGCCCCTAAATTATTGGCCAATGTGGAAGACCTGGAAATGATTGCAGAAGAAGATACCGCCAACGTTAAGGCACTTTCCGGATGGCGTTATGATATTTTTGGGAAGGACGCACTGGCACTCAAAAATGGTAAAGTCGCCTTTGCCATTAAAAACGGTGAGATCGTTATTTTTCCCATAGCCGAATAAAATTGAAATGGCCTGCTCGCTACGCCGCTTTTAAAGCTTATTATTCGGCAGAAACCTTCTCTTTCTCGGAATTAAATACGTAACTGTCGTCAACAACACCTTCAAGTTCGAGAAAGCCTGCCAAATCACCGAGGCGTTTTCTAACCACATCGTTTATGATATCAATTTTATCCGGCTTAACATTCAGAAGTAGCGTATCGGATGTCAGACTAAGTTCTGCAAGCTGCAATCCTTTTGAAGTACCAGCCGAAAGTCTTTGTGCCAATCTCAAGGCCATGCCTACTTTCTTCGTATAATACATATCTTCCCTGCTAATCAGCGAAGTCGCAACCTCCACCTGTCTTGCTCTATGGTTCGCCCCCCCGTAACAAACATAAAGAGCCATTGCAATCAGACCCGCTCCCCAGTGATTAATGCCCCCCAACCTTCCATAAAGGATTTCCGCAACGACTTTTTCCGCCCTATATTCCGGGTGTCCCCGCCATCCCACATCACTTAATATGCAGATAGCCAGCCGCAATCGTTTTTGTTCTTGCGTTTCTTCCAGAAATAACGGATCTATCCATTCATAAAGCCTTTTCCCATGCTCCGGAAAACGCCCGGTCATTTTTGCGACCTGATGACAACCTACAATCAGCGGATCCTGCATTCTGACGTCTTCATCCATTTCATCATAAAGCAGCCCTTCACGAACACCGAACGCTGAGACAATAAATTTTGACGGCTTTATAGTTCTTAAAAGCCTGTAAAGCGTCAACGAAGCAAGTGAAAGTATATTTACCCTTTTTTCCGAAATATAAGGTAGATATTCGTCAAGTTCCACGAGTGTCATGCGCGAAATGCGCTTTGCAAGTGCCGTTATTTCATCAACCGGAATGACATAATTATGCATATTGATATGTTGATATCCGACAACCTTCATATGGATGCGCGCCAAAGACCGCCAGGCACCGCCAACAGCATAAAACTTTTTATGTTTTGCGCCGCTGAGCCATTCAACAGACTTGAGTTCCTTTTTTACCAATCTTTTCGGGTTATCAATCCAGTTTCCCATCTGATCCTGTAAACGAAGTGGTCCGATCGGCAATGTAACCTCGTTCGAAACTTTTTTATCACCTACAATCGCAAGCTCAAGGCTGCCACCCCCCAGATCCCCAACGATCCCATCCGCATGAGGAACGGCGCATATAACACCGCAACCAGAAAGTCTTGCTTCTTCAATTCCATCAATCACTTTGATATTAAGGCCGGTTTTCTTCTTTACCATTATGATAAAATCTGATCCGTTGCTAGCATCGCGAACCGCAGATGTCGCGACTATTCTTGGGTCATTAATGCCCATTTTATTAAGAAGCATTGAAAAGCGTTTTAAGGTCGATACTGCAAGATCCATCGATTCTTTTATCATCAACCCCGTTTCCGAAACACCCCGCCCAAGTCCGCAAAAAACCTTTTCATTGAATACGACATATGGGGCACGTTCACGGTTTTCATATACCACCAGACGCACCGTGTTGGAGCCAATATCAATTACGGCAAATTTTCCCAAATTTTATTCCCTCAACCTTTATTAATCGTTGTCTTCTATAATAGCTTTTCCTACACCCGACAGACTTGGATTTGTCATAAAGTATTGGTGAGCAGAGAAAACTTCGCCCTCCGCTTCGACTTTCTTATAACGATCATCGCTATTTAAAGTCCAACTTTGCGCTGTATCCCTTATATTTGATCCCATGATCTGGTCAAGCACCTGTGAATGCACTGTTGGATTTTCCAGTGGCACCAGAATTTCAACCCGACGATCAAAATTTCGTGGCATCCAATCGGCCGAAGAAATAAATACCTTTGCTTCGTCTGATGGCAGCTTGTGGCCATTCCCAAAACAGACGATCCGCGCATGTTCCAGAAAACGCCCAACGATACTTTTAACACGAATATTTTCGGAAAGCCCCGGAACACCCGCCCGAAGACAGCAAATACCGCGAACCACCATATCAATTGAAACACCATTGTTTGATGCTTCATAAAGTTTATCAATGATAATAGGATCAACCAGCGCATTCAGTTTCACCCAGATATTCGCTGGCATCCCAGCTTTGGCAAATTCGATTTCCTTATCAATCAATTCCATTAACGATGAGCGAATGTGATAAGGGGATATTTTTACCTTATTAAGCGATTGCGGAACAGTATTTCCGGTCAGATAATTGAAAATATGAACGGCATCGTTTCCAAGCGCTTTATCATCCGTGAAGAAAGAGATATCCGTATATACCTTTGCGGTTTGTGGGTGGTAGTTACCGGTTCCAAAATGGACGTATGACTTTAACTTTTCGTCTTCACGGCGGATCACGACGGATATTTTGGCGTGGGTTTTAAGTTCAAGAAAGCCGAAGACAACCTGGACACCTGCCCGCTCCATATCCTGCGCCCATTTAATATTTCTGGCTTCATCAAACCTTGCTTTTAATTCCACCAGTGCTGTTACAGATTTTCCTTTTTCAGCGGCCTTAATCAGTGCCTCGACGATCGGGCTGTTATCACCAGTTCTGTATAACGTCTGTTTAATCGCAAGCACGTTTTCGTCCTGCGCTGCCTGCTGAATGAAACTTACTACAACATCAAAACTTTCAAACGGGTGGTGAACAACAAAATCCTTTTGACTGATTGCGGCAAAAATATTGCCATTAAATTCTTTCACACGCCTTGGAAAGCGCGGGTTAAATTTTTCAAATGTCAAATCTTTACGGTCATCAACGATAAGATCACTGAGTTCAGAAAGCCCTAAAACCCCATCAACATCAACAATTTCTTCCTTAAGAACCCCTAACTCCTTCCTCACAATTTTCCGGAGGTTTTTTGGCATGTCTTTATTTACTTCAAGGCGAACCACGTTGCCGCGCCGTCGCCTTTTGAGTGCGCTTTCAAAAACAAGCACAAGATCCTCTGCCTTTTCTTCAACTTCAAGTTCGCTATCGCGAATAATCCTGAATATTCCCTCGTTGACGAGCTTGTAATTCGGAAATATCAATCCGATAAACATTCTAAGCAGATTCTCGAGCGAAATAAATCTTATGCCCTTGGGGCCGTCAGGCAACCTTATAAAACGTTTTGTCTGGGTTGGAATTGGAAGCAGGGCCAGCAGCGGTTTATCATCTTCTTCACGCTTGAGGTCAATAATCAACGAAAACCCAAGGTTTGGAATAAACGGAAACGGATGCGCAACATCAATCGCCAGCGGTGTCAGGATGGGAAACACATCTTCCAGAAAATATTGTTCAAGCCATACACACTCTGCTTTTGTCAGTCGGCACGGTTCCAGCAAATCAAGTTTGTTTTTTCTAAGTTCTGCAAGCAGTTCCCTGCATTCAATCTGCTGTTTTTCAACCAATTCTGTGGAAAACTCATTTATGAGCATGAGCTGCTCCTTCGGAGTTAATCCGTCATCGCTAAGCACACTTGTTTCCGACATCATAAGACCACGTAGTCCCGCGACGCGGACCATATAAAACTCGTCAAGATTGCTTCCGGAAATTGACAGAAATCTGAGCCTTTCAAGAAGCGGGTAATTTTTATTGGACGATTGTTCCATGACACGCATGTTAAATGAAAGCCACGATAGCTCACGGTTTATCAGTTTGTCCGTCACCGCAAAATCATCAAGAGATGACATTTCGTTCATCTTATCCCTCACCCAGTTTTTCTATTGCCCGTTTCACCATCGGGATAGTAATTTTTTTATTTTCACTTAAAGATACTTTGTCCAATTCCCTCACCAAAACACGAATAAATGAAAATGATCTATCCGCGTTTTTGATGATATAACCAATAATCTTATCAGACAATTTGATTTGCCGATCAGCGAACTGTTTTACAATGACCGCCTCCAGCAACGTATCATCAGGCGGTTTTATTTTCACGGCTTCCGCTGCCAGCATCCGTGATGATAAATCAGCAAGATCAATTTTCCATTTTTTTGGCCTTTTGCTAGCTGTAAGCAGCAAATATCCCCCCTGCTCATTGACCCAGTTATAAAGATGGAAAAGGCCTTCAGCAACACCGGCCTTACCTATATATCGATCAATATCCTCTATAACAAATACAAGCTTTTCACCTGAAATAAAATCTATATCCGATAATTTATCTGCATTTATACTAACGGCGCCAGAAATACGTTGCCACACATGGGAAAGGTGTGTTTTTCCACAGCCTTCCGGACCATATATTATAAGACAATGAAAGTTTTCTCCGCCACGTTGCCACCTCGGCCAAACGTCAATCCACCTTACTGCCGCTTTATTGGAAAGGGACGGTAAAAATTCCTCTTCCGAGAAGGTTTCATTGACCGGCCAATCAAGTAAAAGTTGCTCTGGTATTTTCTTTGCTCTGGCCACCATCAAATCATAAATCCCCAGATACCAGACTGGTTAAGCCAATCGTCCAATGTTGGTTTTCCTCATCCTGTTCCAACATCAATCCTTGTTGCGCAAGGGAAAGCGCCAGTTGTTCCGGCTCACCTGCGAATTCGATTTCAAGATCGATCGCGTTAATTGTAATACTTTTTAAATTAACGCCCCTTACCAGATTAACTTTTTTGAGCTGTCTCTGAATAATAAGCCAGTCATCAATTTTGTTAAGCTCACCCCTTGCTTCAATCTTAGATTCAAAACCATAGTTCACAAGAACCTTTGATTTCCAAAGATCATCAACCCAGTCCGTTGCTGCATCGACCCCCGCCATAAACAAGGCATCAAGATTTGGCTCTCCCTCCTCATCATAGGCCGGAACAGAAACGGTTAGCGAAGTTTCGGCATTTTCCTGCTTCAAGCCAGGGTCATTACGCTGCAAAAGAATATCAAGCGCCAATTCATCCGACGCCGTATTTTTCCGCACCGTCGCCGTCGCGATGATCAGATCATTCAGCCTGTTTTCTCTAATATAGGACTGAATTGATTTTTCATCACCCAGCTTCGCCTGCAACGCACTTATATACATCTTATTTTTTAAAGAAGGCAAAGGCGTTTCTATCGGCACCAAATTATTGATTATATTATAATTTTGCCACGCCTCGCGCCATTTATTATTACGTTCCCATAGCATTAGCGCGCCCGCTTCTTCGAGTACGGGTAGAACGCTCACTGCCGTACCCAAGGTTTCCGCAAATGGTATTTTATATTCGCTAAGAACTTGATTTACCTTGGCACGGTTAAAATGGACGACAAGCGATGCGATATAGCGCACTGTCGAGCGTCGTTCATCATTTACTTCAAATCCGCTGATAAATTCGGTGACTTCCTGATCTGTGAAACTCGGTAGTTTTTCCCGGTCAGAAATCAGCAGGATACGACGAAACAGGCGTTCCAATGCCATTCTTTGTCCCGTGCGAAGAGCACGGTCGCGGGCGGTTGTTACATTTCTGGATGTTTCGTCAACTTCAATATTATAAATGGTATAGATGCTTGCTTCGCGGTCAGCCTCATTAATATTGATCTGGCCTGACGCCGAAGAAATAAGGACGATCATAAAGTTAACAAATAATATTAAAAAAACCTTATATTTATTTGATATATAAGAATTAAATGTCAATGAAGATACTCTTTTTCTGTTTTCGTTAACTTACCATAATAATCTATCATGTCATGACTATGGCAATCACTATAATTATCTTATGTTACAGTATAATTGCAACCGGATGAATTATCTTTTTGCTGATATTTTTTATAGCCTTTTTTCGCACAGGGCCTTATACCTGTTTCTATAATATTTAACACGGGAAGTACTCAAAATTGTCTAGTCAGAATAAATCTTACAGTTACAAGGATGCAGGTGTTGATATCGATGCAGGTAATGCACTTGTCGATGCGATCAAGCCCGCTGCCGCTTCCACTCGCCGTGAAGGATGCGATGCGGGGCTCGGTGGATTTGGGGCTCTTTTTGATTTAAAAGCAGCGGGTTTTAAGGATCCTATCCTCGTATCCGGCACAGATGGCGTCGGCACCAAACTTAAAGTCGCCATTGAAAGTGGAAAACACGACACCGTCGGTATCGATCTCGTCGCGATGTGCGTCAATGACCTGATTGTTCAGGGCGCGGAGCCACTTTTTTTTCTTGATTATTATGCAACGGGTCATCTTAGCATAAATGTGGGAAAAGCTATTATTGAGGGCATCGCAGAAGGATGCCGACAATCAAACGCCGCGCTGATCGGTGGAGAAACTGCAGAAATGCCCGGCATGTATTCAGATGGTGATTACGACCTCGCCGGTTTTTGTGTTGGCGCCGTTGAAAGATCACGGATTATTGATGGATCAAAAGTTGGGGCGGGTGATGTAGTGTTGGGTCTTGCGTCAAGTGGTGTTCATTCAAATGGGTTTTCGCTGGTTAGAAAACTTGTTGAGGTTTCCGGCATCTCCTACGATGACCCATGCTCCTTTGAAGATGGAAAAACATTTGGCGAAGCGTTTCTTGAACCAACAAGAATATATGTCAAAAGCTGCCTGGCCGCCTTAAAAGAAGATATGGTAAAAGCGCTTAGCCACATAACCGGCGGCGGGTTTGTCGAAAATATTCCGCGTATTTTACCAAAAGGCGTTACCGTTGACGTTGATGCCAGCCGTTGGACACTGCCACCGATTTTCGACTGGTTACGTGTAACAGGCAACATTACGCCGCTTGAAATGGCAAAAACATTCAACTGTGGTATTGGGATGGCGGTCATTGTCCCTGCAGACAAAGTTGACGAAGCAACAAAAATTTTCGAAGCAAACGGCGAAACCGTACACTATATAGGCACAGTCCGGACAGCAAAAGAAAGCGAACCGACAACAACTGTCACCGGAAATGCTGGTAGCTGGGGATATCAACAGGCATGGACTGCAAAGTCCGCACATTAATGAAATAATCAGGGAATTTTGATGGTTGATGTAGCAGTACTCATTTCCGGTGGCGGAACAAATCTTCAGGCTCTTATTGATGCCTGTGCTGAAGATGACTTTCCAGCTAATATCAAACTTGTTATATCCAATAATCCGCGCGCAAAAGGGCTTGAACGCGCAAAAAAAGCCGGAATATCAACGAAAGTAATCAATCATCGCGATTACGAAACGCGTGAAGATTTCGACGATCAAATTCATGAAGCCCTGAATGAATGTGGCGTGAAGTTAATTTGTCTTGCCGGGTTTATGCGTATATTGGACGCACGGTTTGTCAATCGCTGGCGAAACAGGATGCTCAATATCCACCCCTCACTATTACCAAGTTTCAAAGGTCTTCATACGCAGGAACGGGCCCTTGAAGCGGGGGTAAGGTTTACCGGATGCACCGTTCATTTTGTAAATCCGGAACTGGATGATGGTCCTATTATCACACAGGCGGCAATTGCCATAAACCCGGATGATACAGCGGAAACATTGGCGACAAAAGTGCTGGAAAAAGAGCATATTATATACCCACAGGCTTTAAAGCTTGTCGCGGAAGGCCGGGTTCGAGTGGTTGGTAACAGGGTCACGATCCGTGAAGCAGATTATGCCAATGAAAGCATTATAAACCCCATTCCCGAATGATAAAAAAGCCGCCTGTGCATCCACAAGCGGCTTTTAAAACAAGACGTCGGATTTATTTAACCAACAATTTCTTTATCGTTGAAGAAATATTCGATCTCAATTTTTGCATTTTCAAGGCTGTCTGAACCGTGCACCGAATTTTCACCGATTGACAGGGCAAATTCTTTCCTAATTGTGCCATCGGCTGCTTCATCAGGATTGGTCGCACCCATAATTTCACGGTTTCGCGCGACGGCATCTTCACCTTCAAGAACCTGAACAACAACAGGTTCAGAAATCATAAAATCAACCAATTCACCAAAAAACGGACGATCCTTATGCACTGCGTAGAAACCTTCTGCTTTTTCACGGGTCATGCGAATACGTTTGGACGCTACAACGCGAAGGCCGCCGTCCTCAAGTTTTTTGATGATTGCTCCGGTGATGTTACGTTTTGTCGCGTCGGGCTTGATAATTGAAAATGTACGCTGTAATGCCATGTCTGTTTCCTTAGACTTATTATATTAACTGCTGTTCGCGGGCCTTATAGTGGTTATTTTGCGAAACTTCAATCTTTATTTGTCATTGATCTTTGCTCCCAAGCTGATAAAAGCATGACCCATGTTACAGATAACAGGACTCACATATCGTATTGCAGGAAAATTACTGCTCGAAAATGCCAGCGTCACGGTGCCAGCCGGACACAAAGTTGGGATTGTCGGCCGTAATGGTGCCGGTAAAACAACCCTTTACAAGCTGATCCTTGGTGAACTCGAAAGTGACGACGGTAAAATACGCATTCGTAAAGGCGCCCGTGTCGGACAGGTCGCTCAGGAAGCACCAGGCGGCCCCGAAACACTTATTGAAACCGTACTTGAATCGCACCGGGAACTCGCCGCCCTGCAACGTGAGGCTGAAACCTGCAAAGACCCCCACCGCATAGCAGAAATTCATGAACGACTTAATGACATTGGCGCGTACGAGGCAGAGGCGCGTGCTGCCAGTATTTTATCGGGCCTTGGTTTTGATGATCAGGCACAGCGGCGCCCTTGCAGTGAATTTTCCGGCGGTTGGCGGATGCGGGTAGCCCTCGCCTGCACTCTTTTTACCGAACCGGACCTTCTTCTTCTTGATGAACCGACAAACTATCTTGACCTTGAAGGAGTGCTGTGGCTTGAAAACTTCATCAGGGTTTATCCTTATACGATACTGATTATCAGCCATGATCGCGACCTTCTTAACAGCTCCACGAACGGAATTGTGCATCTTGAGCAACGAAAACTAACTTTTTATGGTGGAAATTTCGATAAATTTGAAAAAACATACAGGGAGCAACGTGAACTTCAGCGCGCAGCAATCCGGAAACAAACCGCCGAACGCGAACATATTCAAAAATATATCGACCGCTTTCGTTATAAAGCGAGCAAGGCCAAACAGGCACAAAGCCGGATTAAGATGCTTGAAAGGATGGAACCTCTCGCCGCACTCGCGGAAGAGCAGACCGTACAATTCAATTTTCCCAACCCGGAAGAGCTGGCACCGCCCCTTGTAACGATGGAAAAACTGTCAGTCGGGTATGAAGAAGGCAAGCCGATCTTAAAAAATCTAAGCCTCAGGATTGATATGGATGACCGGATCGCCCTGCTTGGTCAAAACGGCAATGGCAAATCCACCTTTGCCAAACTTCTTTCCAATCGATTAAAACCGATGTCCGGTACCATTGTCCGCTCCAGAAAACTGGGGATAGGTTATTTCGCCCAACACCAGCAGGATGAACTTGATCCCAACGGCACTCCACTTTCACATCTTGGCGTTCTCATGAAAGGAAAAACGGAAACTCAGGTGCGTGCCCGGCTTGGTGGATTTGGATTTGGTGTCGATAAAGCGAGTAATAAAATTTCAACACTTTCCGGCGGTGAAAAAGCAAGACTTTTATTCGCGTTAATGAGCTTTCACGCACCACAAATGATTATTTTGGACGAACCAACAAACCATTTGGACATGGATAGCAGGCAATCCCTGATCCACGCCATCAATGATTACGAAGGGGCGGTTATCCTGATTAGCCATGATAGCTATTTGGTTGAAGCCTGTGCGGACAAGATAATGGTTGTTGTTAATTCAACGGTAAAGGATTTTGATGGAGACCTGAATGATTATAAGGACCTGATACTCAAGCGAAAAACAGGCCCCAACAAAAAGGAAAAACCGGCACCAAAACCCCCAGCCAAAACTGGTGATGCCGAACTTAAGAAAATAAAATCTGAATTCGAAAATGCTGAAAGTGAGGTTGACAGGCTCACAAAAGAAATCGCCAAATATAACAAGGCGTTAAATAACCCCAAATTATATGACCAATCAAACCCATCATCAAAAAAGGCCCTTCAGCAGTTCACCCGGGAAAAAGCAATATTGGAAGCCAATCTGGAAAAGGCGGAAGAGCTCTGGATTTCACTGGGTGAAAAAATCAACAGCTGATTATTTGGCGAAAAATGTAAGAAGAGCATCATCAATCAATGGGCGCCAGTTCTTCCAATTGTGGCTTTGCCCGGTTTCACGGTATGTTAAATCATATCCCATACTTGTGAGCGCCAACTTAAATGGTTTTCCTTGCTCAAGATTGTCATTTACGCGACCAAAGCTCATAAACATTTTTAGCGGGAGCTTTTCTCTGTTTTTATATTCCTGTTTAATCAACCGTAGAAATTTGTTATTCGCAGGAGAATGCATGGAAATACCAGAAAATCTGTCATAGAGCATCAGACCAAAACAGGCTGCATTCAAACCACCAAATGATACACCCTGAATGACCCTATCTTCCCGATCCTTGCTTGCGGGATAATTTTCTTCAATGGTTGGAATAAATTCCAATTTAAAAAATTTTGCATAATCTTCACTGCAAAGATACTCAAAATTTCTCCTGTTGTCCTTCAAATTATCAGGATTTCTGGCATCAATAAAAACAGCGATGACTGGTTTCATTTGACCCGCATCTATCAAGCTGTCCAATACATCAACCATTTTTCCTTGGTGTATGTAGCCGGGACCGTCAGTGACGTATATTGTTGGGAGCGGGTCCATTTGTCTGAACCCTTCCGGGGTATAAACCTGGTATTGAAGATCATATCCAAGAATATTACTGGTTATACGAATATAGTCGCTTAATGCGCCCTCGGCGAAGCAAACCGAAGATAAAAAAGTATAAAAAACGACACCGTATAAATATTTCATATTCAGTATTCCCACAAATGCATTCGCAAGAATATCAAAACTATCAACGGATAAGAAATAACAACTGAATAACAATATTGTGAAGCAGGATCAGGCTTTTTTATTCCATCCACCGGATTCAGACTGTTGCCAGTAAGTCAGTTCATACCCTTTGCCTTTGTATGCCGTCCATCTCTTGCGCGCTTCGTCAACATCTGTTGGATTATTACCATTGAACATTTCAAGAACCCTTGAATATCCTTCCGGTTTTTCTGATGTTGCACCATCCGTAAGAACCAGAACTTCTGCGCTGGCGGGATTTTCCTCCCCAGTGGTTATATAGATAGGTTGATCTTCCTTATGTTTACTTTTTTCGGTATCATGTGCCAGAAAACTTAATTTATCAAATGTCCACAGAAATTGATCAACATCCTCCATATGGATAGCAGACGGAACTTTAATTACCGCTTTCATATTAGCCTCCCGCACCTTCGTCAGTAATTTAGGGAGAGCAACATTTAACGGCTGATAGGTAAGATGATAAAAGCTTATTTCCACACCAGTACTCCAAAAAAATCAGTCTTCGTAATTATCCCTGATCAAACGATCCAGAAGTCTGACACCATAGCCGGTCGCGCCTTTTTCTGCCACATCGGAGGGCTTCTGCTTCCAGGCCGTTCCTGCAATATCAATATGAACCCACGGCGTATCATTAACAAAACGCTGTAAAAATTGCGCCGCGGTAATACTTCCGGCATATTTTCCCCCGACATTTTTCATATCAGCGATATCGGAATTAATCAATTCGTCATATCCTTCTCCGATTGGCATGCGCCAAACCGGCTCATCGACTTCTTTACCAGCTGCGATTAACTGATTACTCAGATCATCATTATTTGAAAATATACCGGCATACTCCTGCCCCAGCGCAACCATCATAGCCCCCGTCAATGTAGCCAGATCAATCATGAATTTTGGCCTGTATGTATCCTGACAGTACCAAAGACAATCAGCGAGTACCAATCTTCCTTCCGCATCCGTGTTGATTACTTCGATCGTCTGACCCGACATGGAACTGACAACATCACCTGGACGCTGCGCCGTCCCCGATGGCATATTTTCAACAAGACCGACAACACCTATAACATTTGCTTTTGCTTTCCGTCCGGCGATTGCTTTCATTGCCCCCACTACAGAAGCACTGCCCCCCATGTCAAACTTCATGTCTTCCATACCGGCGCCCGGTTTTATCGATATACCACCCGTATCGAAAGTGACGCCTTTACCAACAAGTGCTACCGGCGCTTCATCTTTGTTTTTAGAGCCCATCCATTTCATGATAACCATAAGGCTTTCGCTCGCACTACCCTGCCCGACGCCAAGGATTGCCTCCATACCCAGCGCCTCCATCGCGTCTTCATTCAATATTTCAACCTCCACTCCGAGGTTGGTCAATTCTTTAATCTGTTCAGCGTAGCTTTCAGGGTAAATTACATTGCCCGGCTCCGAAACAAGATCTCGCGCCCAGATCACACCATCCGCAATTTTTTCGAGTTCCTCGAACTTGTCTTTTTCCGCTTCTGCTTCAAGGGTAGAAATCAATACCTTCTCTACGGTAGGTTTTTTAACATTTTTTTCCGTTGTGTAATATTTGTCGAATTTATAATGGCGTAACAAAATGCCAAGTCCGCAGTGCGCAGCAAATTTGCCGATAACGATGGTGACATTTTTATCCCCGCTATACATCAGTTTATGAATTATCTTACCGCCGACTTGTTCGGCCTTAAGTGGTGTAAACTTATCCATTTCCCCTACGCCAACGAGTAATACTCTCGTCGCTTTGATGCCATTTGGCGCAAGTAGCTCTACAATCTCACCGAATTTACCCTTGAAATTCGATGCTTCTGCTGCTGTAGTAAGGGCTCCTTTTGTTAAATCGTTAAGGGTGACAGCGGGTGGACGAAATTCATACCCCTCATCTTTTTTAAGCGAAAAAACGACCAGTGCTCCTTCAATATTTTCATATCCGTTTGTAATTTCATTAAAACTTATTTTCATTTTATGCCTCAATTTCGTCTTGCTTCGCCAATATAGGGGTTCATTATTTTAAGAGATAAAGATAGGTTTAAATGTTATCAAGATAAATAGGAAATATATTTATGGATTTTCTATTTAATCCCTGTACCATTTAGTAAAAATATGTAATAGAGCCGCATGAAAAAATTAGTTCACATTGTCTGCTTATCAGTCTCGCTCACGTTGGCTGCTACGGGTGCAGTGTCAGCGCAGACTTCGCCAACAAGCGGCAAACAAATTGATTTTTCCGCCGACAAAGTCATTTACGACCAAGAAGCTAATACAATTACAGCAACTGGTGATGTCGTCCTTCAACAGAATAATAACAGTCTCAATGCGGAAACAGTTCAGTATGATATCAACACCGGACAGGTCACTGCTTTCGGTGGTATTATCATCCGCGAACCTACTGGTAATGTTCTTTTTATGCAGGATGCCACCCTTGATGGTGATCTTAAACAGGGGTTTATCAATCACACGAGGGTTATTTTTTCCGACGGCTCAAAACTGATTGCACGGCGTGGCGAACGCAGCGGCCAACTTACAATCCTGCAAAACGCCATTTATACACCATGCGAATTCTGCCTTGAAAAAGGCAAAGAAAAGCCAACCTGGCAGATACGAGCTGATGAAGTTACCCATGACAGCGATGATAAAACAGTAAGATATAAAAATGTGCGCCTTGAAGTCGCGGGGATTCCCATTTTATATTCCCCCTACTTCGCACATCCTGACCCAACCGTCCGTGCAAGAACCGGTATTCTACCGCCATCAAAGCTTGGTCGTTCCACAGAACTGGGCGCATTCATACAAATACCTTATTATTTTAATATCAGCCAATCCAAGGATTTCACGTTCCAGCCAATTATAACGAGCCGCGAGGGCGTGGTGTTTGACGGGAACTATCGCCAACACACTGGAAATGGAACGTTTTTCGTTAATGGATCTTTCGCGAATGTCAATGAACGTGACAACAATTTTGTGAAAACAGGAGACCACGAAATTCGCGGTCATTTTTTCTCAGAAGGTGCATTTGACCTTGATAGTCTTGATGAGCTTGGTGGTGACTGGCAGTGGGATTATGCCGTTCGCTGGGTCAGCGATGATACTTATCTGCGACGCTATTACGACGATAAATCCGACGTCCTTGAGAGCCACGCCAAAATTGAACGATTCTGGGATAAAAACTATGCTACGGTCGGAACATATATATTCCAAGGGCTGGACGAAGAAGATGACATCGGCCTGACCGGACAGGCACTCCCTTCCTTTAACGTTAATCTTAACAAAGACACCGGTTTTTTAAACAGTACCGTTAAATTTGATGCCAGTGGTGTGCAGATATATCGCACTGAAGGCATGAGAAGCCGAAGGTTTAGTGCGAAGGCATCCTGGGAGCTGCCGTTTCAATCTTCGTTGGGAGACTTTTATAAACTTTCTGCATCCGTCAGAAGCGACCTTTATAATAACAGCAACTCAGAATTCCCCGATCAGGTTCAATATGTTGGAATTGACGGCACTCATTCAAGACTTTTGCCCAAACTTGCACTTGACTGGCGCATGCCATTCCTAAAGTCATCCGGCAGCACCAGTCAGGTTGTCGAGCCACTATTCTCAATTATTGTGGCTCCCACGAAACCAAACTTACCCGAAAATGTTGTAAATTTCTCAAATGAAGACAGCCGGAATTTTGAATTCGACGAGAACAATCTCTTCAGCCATAACCGATTTAACGGATATGATCGTTGGGAAGGCGGCACAAGGGTTAATTACGGCCTTCGTTACAATCTTTATACCAACGATATTAATATGGTCGCCACCATTGGGCAAAGCGTCCGGCTGAACAACACTGAAACTTTCCCCGTCGGATCGGGATATGAGGGTAAGGCTTCTGACTTTGTGGGGCGGCTTGATGTTACACTTGGCGATTTTGTTGATTATGTGCATCGCTTTCGACTGGATAAAAGAACTTTGCAGTTACGTCGAAATGAACTCATTTTATCCGCTGGCCCCGAATGGGCGAAACTATCCGTTCGCTATCTAGACCTTGATTTAAACGACGAAGCAGTCCTCGTCGGAACCGAGCTGGAAAACAGGCGCGAAATTGGAACAGGGGTCGATATAAAATTTGATGAGAAATGGGCCCTCCAGGGTAGTTGGGTCAGAGATATCCTGAATGACAAAACAATATCATATGACGCTGGTATCGTTTATCGGGACGATTGTCTTGAATTCGGGTTAAGTTATGAAAGACGTTTTACAACCGACCGTGATATCGCCCCTTCCAGTACCGTTCATTTCCGCATTATCCTGAAAAGTTTGGGGTAAATTGTGATAAATTGGCATAAAATGAACATAATTATGGAACAGATATTTTATCTGCTATATAAGTACGTCGATTAGTGAACATTAAACAGTTGAGATTTGATTCAAACAATATGACTATTAAATTCGATCAGAAAAATTATTTGAAAATATTAGCACACGTAATTTGCCTGATGTTTTTTTTCTATAAGCCAGCATTCGCTCAAACTCAGAGCAATCTGCAGGATGTTCAGCAAATTGTTGCTATCGTCAATGACGAGGTTATTTCCTTATTTGATCTAAAGCAACGCGCACTAATGCTTATAGCTACCAGCGGTCAACGTCAGGTCACACCCGAACAACAAAGGTTTATTCAAAGTCAAGCTATGGACGCTCTGATAGATGATAAACTGAAAATTCAGGAAGCTTCTGAATACAATGCCACTGCGGGTCAGGGCGAACTGGATCAGGCATTTAATAACTATGCCAGACAGCTTAATTTAGATCCGGATGAACTTGAAAAACAACTGAATGAGACCGGCATCGAAAAACAGACATTAATTACTCAAATTGCTGCTAGTATGGCATGGTCGGGGGTAGTTCAAGGTTTGCTCCAACCGCTCGTCAACGTAACTGATGATGAAGTGCAAAACTTAATTGATAAAATGGAACGTGACAAAGGAAAGCTTCAATATAAAATAAGTGAAATATTTATTCTGGTCACTGACAATGCAAGGCGTGCTGAAACACTGGAAACCGCAAAATTAATAAGTGATCAGCTTAACCAGGATGTCTCATTCGAAGCTGTGGCGAGACAATTTTCTCAATCCTCTACTGCCGCCGTTGGTGGTGACCTGGGGTGGGTTATGACTGATGAGTTGCCTGCTGAATTGAAGGAAGCCATACTAAACATGGAAATCGGGCAGGTTTCTGAGCCTATTGAGACTGAAGACGGTATCTATATTGTCAAACTGAATGATACAAGCAGAATTCTAGAATTAAACAAGAACGACATCGCCGTCAATTTAAGATTTATCTTTTTTGATCAGAACGAAGATAATAGCCAGACACTCGAAGAATTAAACAACCAGTTTTATAGCTCTCTAAGTCAAACTGACACATGCGAAAGGTATGAAGAAAAAGCTGCCGAATTTGGTGCCTCTGATTATGGTGATGTGGGTAGTATAAAACTCGGGGCAGTGCCGCGGCAATTACATGAGGAAATGCTATCAATGGAGATCGGCGCGGGCACTAAATTATTCGAAGATGACGGAGGATACAGGAGTTTAATCCTGTGTGCCAAAGAAATCCCCGAAGTTACTCTTCCTGATTTTGAAACAGTGCTTGAGAATTTGACACAAACACGACTTCAACTCGTGGCGAGGCGCCATCTTCGCGATTTGCGTAGAGATGCAATTATTGATTATCGCTAAATGGATATCGCAATGGACGATACACCAAACACACTCCCAATTGCAGTAACAATTGGTGAACCCGCCGGTATCGGTCCAGAAGTTATATTGAAAGCCTGGTTCAAGCGTAAGGAATTTGCCCTCAACCCTTTTTTTGTAATCGGCAGCGCCGACATTTTACAACAACAGGCATCCTTTCTCAATTTACATGTACCAATTAGCACGATCACTTCGCCTCAGCAAGCCGTCCATGTATTTCAAAGCACCCTTCCGGTTCTGGATTTGAATTTTCAAAAAGATTTTCAATTTAAGAACCCTATTTCGGAAACAGCTTCCATGGTCATCTCATCAATTGACAAAGCCGTTGAATTAATCCTCAACGGTGAAGCGAGAGCAATGACAACCGCCCCAATACATAAAGCAGCTCTTTATGAGGAAGGGTTTAATTCACCGGGCCATACCGAATATCTGGCTAAATTATGTGAACAACATACTGGAGAGAGCTACTACCCGGTAATGATGCTGGCTAGTGAGCAGCTTTGCGTTGTTCCGCTAACCATTCACGTGGCGTTAAAAGATGTGCCAGAGCTGATTACACCGAAGCTCCTGATCAGGACAATTGGTATTATCCACGAAGGAATGAAAAAATACTTTGGACTTCCCTTTCCCAGAATAGCGGTGAGCGGTTTAAACCCACATGCTGGTGAAAATAATTCAATGGGACGTGAAGACAGTGAAGTTATTGCGCCCGCCATAGAAACCTTAAAGAAACAGGGCATCCATATCAGGGGGCCCATGCCCGCAGATACAATGTTCCATAAAGCCGCGCGTGCGAAATATGATGTTGCACTTTGCATGTATCACGATCAGGCACTTATCCCGATAAAAACAATCGACTTCGATGCGGGCGTTAATGTGACTTTAGGTCTTCCAATCGTACGTACATCTCCGGATCATGGAACGGCAATGGATATCGCCGGGCGAAGTCTGGCTAACCCCACCAGTATGATTAACGCTTTAAAGCTGGCAGATCGTATGTCCAAATTTCTCCCAATGGCGGAAGTCACTGAAAATGAAGAATAATGATGGGTTACCACCACTACGGGACGTCATCAATAAATATGATCTCAAAGCAAAAAAAACGCTTGGTCAGAATTTCCTCACCGACTTAAATTTAACTCGAAAAATTGCGCGGTCCGTCGAAAACATCGAACAATCAATAATTTATGAAGTAGGCCCCGGTCCCGGCGCACTTACCCGCGGGCTCCTGATGACAGGCGCCAACCGGGTTATCGCTGTAGAAATGGATAAACGCTGCATAAGTGCTCTTCATGATATTTCAACGAGTTATGATGGAAAACTCGAAATCCACGAAGGTGATGCGATGAAAATGGACGAAATATCTCTCATCGGTGATCCAGAAGGCAGGGATATTCATATTGTTTCAAACCTGCCCTATAATGTTGGGACAGCACTTCTTGTGAAATGGATGACCTACACACCTTGGAAACCATGGTTTAAGTCCCTCACTTTGATGTTCCAGAAGGAAGTGGGTGAACGGATTATTGCGCAACCGAATACCAAAGCCTATGGCCGGCTGTCGGTTCTTTGTCAATACCGCGCTGATACCGAAATCCTTTTCGAGATACCGAGACAGGCATTCGTTCCTCCGCCAAAAGTTACATCATGTATCATACAGATTACGCCACGCGAAGAAGCGCCCGACACGCCAAATCAAAGAATATTGGAAAAAATTGTTGCCACTGCATTCAACCAACGACGAAAAATGCTGCGTGCCAGCCTGAAAAGCCTGATAAGCGACCCTATACCCATACTAAACGCAGCAAAAATTGATGAAACGGCACGCGCGGAAGAATTATCGGTTACTGATTTCCGCCGCCTTGCTTTAGAATATCAAAAACAACAGCATGCTGATAAATAAAACCTGATGCGCTCGCCATAAGTTCTCCCCCAATTTCCGTCCAAATCAATCCTTGGTCAGTTCGCTCACAAATGATGCCAACCCGGACTGACGGAAGCGTTTCATACGTTCCGATTTTAGGATAGTGAATAATTCAGTTTCCGCTCGTTCAAGATCATCATTAATGATTACATAGTCATATTCCGCCCAGTGGCTTATCTCACTATTTGCTTTCGCCATACGTTTCGCCACAACCTCATCCGTGTCCTGCGCGCGGGATTTCAAACGCTTTTCAAGTTCATCTTTACTCGGTGGCAGAATAAATACACGTACAAGGTCGGCCCCAGCTTTCTCATTAAGCTGTTGTGTTCCCTGCCAATCAATATCAAAAAGGACGTCTTTTCCTTGTTTAATCGCTTCCTCAACAGGAGCAGACGGCGTGCCATATGAATATTCAAAAACTGTCGCATGTTCCAAAAACCCGTCTTTCTCAACCAACGTGTCAAATGCTTCCTGACTAAGAAAATTATAATCCTTGCCATCAACCTCACCCGGTCGCGGCGGTCGGGTTGTGCTTGAAACCGACAGCGAAATATTATCATCTTTTTCAAGCAATAACCGTGAAAGTGTTGACTTTCCTGCACCCGAAGGTGAAGAAAGAACGAGAAGCAACCCACGCCTTTTTATTTCATTATTCGACATTTTGAACCTGCTCCCGCAGTTGATCGACAGCACTCTTTAATGACAACCCTATATTTGTTAATGTAATATCTGAGGATTTAGAGCATAATGTATTGGTTTCTCTGTTAAATTCCTGAATTAGAAAATCCATCTTTCGTCCAACGGGCCCCTTTTCGCTTATTAATAATCTGGCCGCCGCGATATGAGCACGCAGCCTTTCCGTTTCTTCCTTAACATCCGCCTTCGTCGCAAGAATTACTATTTCCTGAGAAAGTCGCTCCTCATCCAAACCGGAATTGCTTCCAATTAGCTCTTTTACTTTGTCTTCGAATTTCTTTTTTATCAGTTCAGGCTGTGCCGCTGCTATTTCCTCACCGTTTTCAAGCAACCGTTCAATATCATCTATTATATTTGATAACATTTTAAAGGTCGCCGCCCCCTCCACATCACGGGATTGCGTTAACGCTGCCACGGCTTCCTCAAATGATTGCTCCAACGCTTTGTTCCTTGCTTCCAGCGTCTGTTCTTCTTCCTCCATGTCCGTAATCTGTACAACATCACGTATTGATAATATGCGATCAATTGCCGGCATCGGCAGATCGTGTTTTTTTGCGGCCTTTTTCGCGACCTCAACCAACTTATCAAGCGCACTCTGATTTATATTTACAGCGGACTCTGTAGTATCCTTTTGAAGCTGCAATGATACATTGATATTGCCGCGCGAGATTGATTTTTTGAGTACTGATTTTACATATTGATCAATCGCATCAAGCCCTGGTGGAATACGCATACGTATATCCAATGCTTTGCCATTTACACTGCGAATTTCCCAAACCCAGCTATAATTTTCAAAATGGCCTTCAGCGCGACCAAAACCTGTCATACTTGATAATGTCATATTACTCAGTATTGTTATTTTAATTAAAACAGATATAGCAGGAAGTTGTCCGTTGAAAAACCCCAAATCCATTTTGATTACCGGCGCCAGCAGTGGCATCGGCTATGCATTGGCTGTTGAGTATGCCTCTCGTGACATCACTTTGTTTCTATGCGGACGTTCAAAAGACAGACTTAATCAAGTAGCTGCCGAGTGCCGCGCGCTTGGCGCAGTTGTTTACGTCAAAACAATAGATTGCGGCGATAAGCAATTGATGAATATGTGGATTCAGGAGTGTGATGATAAATGCCCGCTTGATCTTGTAATCGCGAATGCCGGTATCGGAAGGAGTATTAATGCAGAAGAAGATATAACAGAACACACAGAACAAATATTCAGGACCAACGTTTACGGTGTTTTCAATACCGTACACCCGGCGATAAATAGGATGAAACCTCGTGAAAAAGGGCAAATTGCCATTATATCGTCGATTGCCGGTTATCGGGGCTTTCCTTCTGCACCCGCCTATTCAACCAGCAAAGTGACAGTAAAAGCGTACGGCGAAGCTCTTCGTGGTTTTTATCATGCAAAAGGTATTATGGTGAATGTCATTTGCCCCGGATTTGTCCGCAGCCGAATAACAGATCAGAATAAATTTAGGATGCCTTTTTTCATGGAAGCAGAAAATGCTGCTAAGATTATCCGTAGAGACCTCTCTAAAAACAAAGGGTTGATTACCTTTCCCTGGCCAATGCGCATGCTTATGGGAAGTGTGGTGAGGTTTTTACCGGAATTTCTGATAGAACGAATACTCAGACAGATTCCGAAAAAGTGATTATGAATATTCATGTTGAAATATATAATGACGCGCTCATTAAATCGGAGGAAATATGTCTAAAGTTATTCTTACTACTTTATTCGCCGGACCGGTTTTGCTGATCGCGAATACTGCAATTGCTCAGGAAAATAAAAGCATCTGCGAAACATCGCTATCGGCGACCACGCTGGATTTCTGGTCGAGAAATGGTTATGGCGCAACGAACATAGGATTACCGTCTGCAAAACTGCTAATTTTTAACCATTTGGTTAAATTTCCGGTATAGATCGGATCGGCAACAATAATAAGCTTTTCTTCGTCAATGGCGCGCGTGATTGACAATTCTCCATACCATATTTTTGTTAAGTCGGACAAAGACGCCGTAATATAGACATCGACATCAAATCCCAGATTCTGTGTGCAAACCTGTGCTTTACCATCACGAATATTTATATACTGCTTCTTAGCATCGGGTTCATCGCTAAAATTAAATTGAATGACCATATCACAGGCAGGAAGTTCATCCACGTCAAGAGCGCCGGAGATATCCCGCATAAAGCCATATATTGTGTTTTGCTTATCGGTCATCCCATCGTTAGCATAACGCATTCCCCATTTTCCAAACTCCGTCAGCAATGGTCCCAATGCTTTTCCAGATGGTGTCAGATAATATTCATAACGGTTGGCTGACGCTCCCTTTTTACGCATTATAACACCATTATCTTCAAGCATTCTAAGGCGGTTTTTTAAAAGAGTCGGTGATATATTAGGGATAAATTTTTGAATTTCTGAATATTTGTGAGCGCCTAAAAACAATTCTCTGATGATTTGCAACGTCCACCGTTCGCAAAGAACTGTTGTCGCCATTGATACCGGGCACGCTTCGCCGTAATCAAACATAACATCTCTCCGCTTTACTACATTTTTTGTATCGAATTACTACAATTCCAAGACTTAAATAAAATACAGCATCCTCATAAGATTGCAATTACCACGTCAAACCAAATTGAGGAAAACAAAATGATTTACGAAAATATAACTGAAACAATTGGTAAAACACCTATTGTAAAACTTACCCGAGTAGCACCAAAGGGTGTTAATATTTATGTAAAATTGGAAAACATGAATCCTGGCGGTTCTGTAAAAGACCGTCTGGCACGTTCCATAATCGAAGACGCTGAAAAATCAGGCGCCCTAAAGCCAGGACAAACGGTTATTGAGGCCACATCCGGGAACACCGGTATTGCTCTCGCGATGGTATGCGCTGCCAAGGGATATCCCTTTGTTGCTACGATGGTCGAAACTTTTTCGATTGAAAGACGAAAAATTATGCGCGCCCTTGGTGCTAAAGTCATTCTGACGCCCGGTTCTGAAAAAGCGAGCGGTATGGTTAAACGCGCGGAACAACTTGCAAAAGACAATGGCTGGTTTTTGGCCCGTCAATTTGAAAACCCCGCAAACCCACAAGCGCACAGAGAAACCACCGCGCCAGAAATTCTTGATGACTTTGAAGGTCGCCCTCTTGATTTTGTTGTATGTGGCTGGGGTTCAGGCGGCACCATTACCGGACTTGGGGAAGCGATAAAAGCGGTTCGTCCCTCTGTGAGTATCGTCGCCTTTGAACCAGTGCATTCGCAGCTATTAAAAGGAAAAGAATGGTCACCCCACAAAATTCAAGGCGTTGGACCAAACTTTATGCCAGATGTTCTTAACCCCGATGTCGTTGACATAATTGAACCTGTCACAGATGAAGAAGCCAAAGAAATGGCTATACGCCTTTCAGCTGAAGAAGGCATTTTCGTTGGTCTTTCTGCGGGTGCTGCTGTAGCCGCTGCCATCAAAACAGCGGAAAAAACCGATAGCCCCAATACAACACTCCTTGCAATTCTCCCTGATACAGGAGAGCGCTATCTTTCAACATATCTTTTCGAAGATTTAAATGACGGTACAGACGAAGGAATTTTAACCATTGCTGCCGAATAATTCAATTGGTTGCCGCCTCTATTTTACGCCAATTGGCCACGTTTTTCAGATGCTCTTCCAGAGTTTTTGCAAAAACGTGGCCACCCGTTCCATCTGCAACAAAGTAAAGATCATCAGTCTGCATTGGATCCAGTACCGCTTCTATGGATGCGCGGCCAGGATGCGCAATCGCCGTTGGCGGTAAGCCATCATTTTGATAGGTATTATAAGGATTATTTTTGTCATCAATTTCGCTGCGCCGTAAACCACGGTCGAGAAATCCCTTACGGTCAATACCATAAATGATAGTGGGATCAGATTGAAGCCTCATGCCACGCTTCAGGCGATTAACAAAAACACCGGCGATATGCGGCCTTTCCTGGGGCAATGCCGTTTCCCTTTCAACGATAGAAGCCAGTATAATAGCTTCCTCCTTGGTTTTAATTGGAAGATCCGGCTGTCTTTGGTCCCACAAACTATCTACGAGCGCAATGTGATCGCGTGTCATGCGCGAAATAAGTTCTTCCCTGCTCGTGCCCAAAGTATATTTGTATGTTTCCGGAAGGAGGCTTCCTTCGGGTGGCAATGCCTCAATATCACCCTCCAACCTGAATAACTCACATAAATATTCAACAATTTGATAGCTGGTCCAACCTTCCGGAATTGTCAGACTGTGTTGAATAACCTCACCTTTAACCAAAATTTCCATAATCCCCTGCATTGATAAATTCGCAGGGATCAGAAACTCACCGGCTTTCAGGTTTCTTTCCTGACCTTCTATCATTACACCCAACCTGAATATATCTCGATTTGATATCAGACCCTGTTCATTTAGAAGACGTGCAGTGCGGATAAGACCCTGTCCCGGCGGGACAAGAAATACCGTTTCCTTCGCAACATCATTTGGCTCATGGAATGCGCGGTAGCCCAGAAATGCAAACAGCGCCATAAAAATGACGCTGCCAGCAATTAATAAAATAATATATTTTCTTATCCCGTGCATCGGGCGTCAGGCCCGCTTGATTATAATCGACGCATTTGTACCGCCAAATCCGAAACTGTTTGATAAAACGGCATTGATACCACTTTTCTGCTGTGCTTCATGCGGCACCAGATTGATACCATCAATCCCATCTGACGGATTATCCAGATTAAGCGTCGGGGGAAGTTCGCCGCGGTTCATTGCAAGCACGCTGAATATCGCTTCAACCGCTCCAGCAGCACCAAGTAAATGACCAATCGCCGACTTGGTCGATGACATGGCAATTGATCCCGCTGCATCTCCAAACAGCCGCTTAACGGCACTAAATTCGATTTCATCACCAAGCGGGGTGGATGTACCGTGCGCATTGACATAGCCGATATCACCTGGGCTCATACCGGCACGTTTCAAAGCTGCCTGCATTGCGCGGTAACCACCGCTTCCATCCGGTGAAGGTGCGGTTACGTGATACGCATCCCCGCTAAGGCCATATCCGACAACCTCGCCATAAATTTGTGCGCCGCGTTTCTTCGCATGCTCATATTCTTCAAGAACAACAATTCCGGCCCCTTCACCGATAACAAAGCCATCGCGATCGCGATCATAAGGACGCGAAGCCCGCTCCGGCGTATCATTGAAATGAGTACTCAGTGCTTTCGCCTGATTAAAACCTGCCACACCAACGCGGCAGATAGCCGCTTCCGCGCCGCCGGCAACCATGACGTCCGCATCATCCAGAGCAATAAGCCGCGCCGCATCACCAATTGCGTGAGTACCACTGGCACATGCGGTGACCACAGCATGATTTGGCCCCTTAAGTCCATGACGAATTGACACATTTCCGGAAACGAGATTAATCAGGCAACGGGGAATGAAATGCGGACTTACGCGGCGAACACCGCGTTCATGCATATTAATGCTTTCATCCTGGATTCCGGGAAGACCGCCGATCCCCGCGCCGATCATTGCTCCGGCGCGCCACTGCTGTTCTTCGGTTTCCGCTTTGTAACCACTATCAGCCAAAGCCATTTCTGCCGCAGCAATACCATAAAGGATAAAATCATCGACGCGCTTGCGTTCTTTGGGTGTCATCCAATCTTCGGCATTAAATGTGCCATCGGAACCATCACCAAGCGGTACTTCACAGGCCACCTGCGCAGAAAGGCCTTCGGAATCAAATCGCGTGATTGGCCCGGCGCCGGATTGGCCGGCAATAAGCCGTTTCCATGATTCTTCCACCCCGCAAGCCAGCGGTGTCACAAGTCCAAGTCCTGTTATAACAACTCGTCTCATTCTCTAAACCTTTTTATTTTTTAATTTATGGAACTAGATGCTACCCAAATTCAGTAGACATAACAAGACCGCGAACATCATTTTATCTAAATTTCATAGATAATGCGATTCGCGGTCTTAAAATCGTCAGAGCAGAACTCTGCTATTAGCCATTGGCTTCGATGAATGCAATAGCGTCTTGAACAGTAAGAATTTTTTCGGCAGCATCGTCAGGAATTTCGCAGCCGAATTCTTCTTCAAATGCCATTACCAGCTCAACAGTATCAAGGCTATCTGCGCCAAGATCGTCAATAAAGCTTGCAGAATCAGTCACTTTATCCTCGTCAACACCAAGGTGTTCCACAACGATATTTTTAACGCGTTCAGCTACATTGCTCATTTCATATTCCTTAAATTAAGGGCTTCCATCAAAGCCTATGTTAAACATTCGTAATTACTCTTAAAGTGAGTTTGGGGCTTCCTAACACAATTAAACTTAAAATGCAAAGCCCTAAATCATCGCCATACCACCATTTATATGCAAAGTCTGTCCGGTGACATAGGCCGCTTCATCACTGGCAAGGTATAAAACGCCTGCGGCAACCTCATCCCCCCTGCCCAACCGTCCTGCCGGTACATTGGCAAGAAGTGATGATTTCTGATCTTCGGTCAGATCATCAGTCATTGGGCTCTCTATAAAACCAGGCGCGATACAGTTAACGGTAATATTTCTTGAGGCAAGTTCATGGGCGAAGCTTTTTGACATGCCAATCATACCCGCCTTCGACGCTGCATAATTGACCTGACCGGGGTTTCCCGTCACCCCAACGATAGAGGTTATATTGATGATCCGGCCTGATCTGTTTTTCATCATCCCGCGCATGACCCCCTGAGTCAATTTAAAAGCGGCTTTAAGATTAACCTGCATGACATCATCCCAGTCTTCGTCCTTTAGACGCATGGAAATATTGTCCCGGGTAATACCGGCGTTATTGACCAGAATATCAACTGCCCCCATGGCATCTGTAGCAGCTTTGGGAAGGGCGGCGACACTGTCCGGGTCAGAAAGGTTTGCTGGAACGACAAAAGCACCATCCCCCAGTTCCGCCGCCAATTTCTTCAAGGGGTCTTCGCGGGTGCCGGAAAGCGCCACTTTTGCGCCCGCCGCGTGAAGCGCTTTTGCAATCGCACTTCCAAGTCCACCGGACGCTCCCGTGACAAGCGCGCATTTTCCCGTTAAATCAAACATTTATGATATTCTCCAACTATTCTTATTTTAATTCTTCAGCAAACGCATCGATGTCCGCCATCGTTTGCAGGCTTTTTCCTGTGATCTCGCGGTCAATCCTGCGGACAAGCCCGCTAAGAACTTTACCCGTTCCCGCCTCTACAAGTTCCGTGACACCAATTGCACCCATTTTGAGAATACTCTCTCGCCACCGCACACGCCCGGTGATTTGTTCAACAAGCAATTCCCTTAGTCTATCCGGTTCTGTTTCCGGCGCCGCGCTCACGTTGGTTATGACCGGAACTGATGGCGCCTTGAAGGTAGCGTCCGCGAGCGCCGCCGCCATTTCATCGGCAGCTGGCTGCATCAAAGGGCAATGGAATGGGGCACTAACGGGAAGCGGAATGGCCCTTTTTATCCCCCGATCCTTAGCAATTTCAATGGCGCGCTCCACGGCTCCCTTATGCCCGCTTATAACCACCTGACCATCAGCATTATCATTGGCGGCTGTACAAATCTCCCCTTGTGACGCTTCGGCGGCAATTTCTTCAATCACGGAAAAATCGGCCCCCATTATTGCAGCCATTGCACCAACACCAACTGGGACGGCGCGCTGCATCGCCTCACCCCGAAGTTTTAATAGTTTCGCCGTGTCAGAAAGATTTAACGTCCCTGCCGCGGCAAGTGCCGAATATTCACCCAGCGAATGACCCGCCAAATAATCAGCAACTTCGGAAATTTTTATACCAAAATCATTTTCCAAAACCCGGACGACCGCAATGCTCGATGCCATCAGTGCGGGCTGCGCGTTAAAGGTTAAAGTGAGTTCCTCAATAGGGCCATCAAACATCAGTCTGGACAGGTTTTGATCAAGAGCATCATCTACTTCCTGAAATACTTCCCTTGCGGCTTTTGAACTGTCGCCTAATTCCTTACCCATTCCAACCGCTTGGCTGCCCTGGCCGGGGAATACAAATGCTCTTGTCATATGAAAAAAATCCTTAAAATTTTGGCTTTCCTTACAACTCTTATCAAATGGGGAATAACTGTCAAGAAAAGTTCAGTTTTAAATAAACCGAAGAAGCAATAAAATATTAGACAACCCCCTTGCGTTCCTTAGGGTTTCATGTATATTGCGCCCTTCTCGTCAGGGTTTCAGGTTTCTGATGCTTTGCGGGAAGGTCGGTTAATTTTATAATGTGGCTTTTTGATATTCGATGCCACCCCGACATATAAACAAAAGGAAATTGCTAAATGTCTTTATATGAATACACATATATCGCTAGGCAGGATATCCAACCGCAACAGGTTGATGCGATTACAGATGAATTCGCCAAGATCGTTACTGATAATGGTGGAAAAATTGCCAAGACTGAGTCTTGGGGTCTTCGTACTCTTGCTTACCGAATTAAAAAATACAAAAAAGGTCACTATGTTCATTTGAATATTGATGCCCCTCACGCTGCGATCGCGGAACTTGAGCGTAATGCGCGTCTTCACGAAGACGTCATTCGTTATATGACAATTCGCGTTGATGAATTTGAAGAAGGCGATAGCGTCGTTCTTCGTTCTAGAGATCGTGACAGTCGCCCGCCCCGCGAAGATCGCGGATCACGTGACTTCACATCTAAGTCAGATAAAACCGAGGAGGAAGAATAATGAGCACAGATCGTCAATCATCAGGTGGAGGCGCAGGAGGCGCACGCCGTCCTTTTTTCCGTCGCCGCAAAACCTGCCCGTTTTCAGGAAGCCATGCACAAAAAATCGATTATAAAGACGTGCGTATGCTTTCCCGTTACGTGTCCGAGCGCGGAAAAATTGTCCCTAGCCGTATTACGGCCGTATCCGCTAAGAAACAACGCGAACTTGCGAAGGCCATTAAACGTGCCCGTAATCTCGCCTTGATTTCTTACGTTAATCAATAGGAGACGCATCATGGAAATTATCTTACTTGAACGCGTCGCGAAACTTGGCCAGATCGGTGATGTAGTAAATGTGAAAAACGGCTATGCCCGTAACTTCCTTTTACCGCAACGTAAGGCACTTCGCGCAACCAAAGCCAACATGGCAGTGTTTGAAGCACAGCGCAAGGAAATCGAAGCAAACAACCTTAAGGCCAAAAAAGAAGCAGAAGCCGTTGCCGCAAAAATGGATGACGTGTCCGTTGTTCTTATTCGCCAGGCCGGTGAAAGCGGCCAGCTTTTCGGTTCTGTTTCATCACGCGATATTGCAGCAGCCCTTGAGGAAGCCGGTTATAAGGTTGATAAAAACCAGGTTATTCTTGACCGCGCCATTAAAATTCTTGGCCTTAACGACATCGCAGTTCGTCTTCACGCCGAAGTGGAAGTGATCGTAACAGTAAATGTTGCCCGCTCCGCTGAGGAAGCTGAAATTCAGGCAGCTGGCGGTGATGTTGATGCCAAAGAAGAGGAAGAAGAATTCGCAGTAGAAGATTACTTCGAAAAAGAAGAAGATGCGGAAGCAGCCGTTGCTGTGGAAGAAGAAGCGGTTGAAGAAGCTGCTGAAGCTGCTCCTGTTGAGGAGAACGCAACTGACGAGGAAGTCTCCGCGGAAGAAGAAGCAGAAGAAACAAAATCAGAATAAATTCTTTTTTGATTTGAGAATTAAGAAGGCGGGCCCGGTGCCCGCCTTTTTTATTACCTTTTTATATTCATTGCCAAATTTAAAAATTGAAATCCCTGACGATTGTTAGTAACTCTCAAACATAAAAAATAACGGGAGATCGTGATGCGTAAATTTCTTTTGGTAATATTATTGTTGTTTCCATTCAAAGAACCCATGGCCCAAACCGTTGAGGAAGCAACGCATATGCTTGATGTGTGGCTGGAGGCACAAAAGGATTACAATGATTTACCGAGCCTCTCTGTTTCCTTCATTAATGATCAGAAAATAATTTATGCGCGTTCCTTCGGTTATGCCAATCCAAATGAAAAGCGTGAAGCCACACCGGACACGCTTTACCGAATTGCCTCCAATTCCAAGCTTTTTACCAGTCTCGCGATCATGCAGCTTAGGGATGCGGGAAAGTTAAATTTAAGGGATCCGATCAAAAAATATATTCCCTGGCTGAATATAAAACAGAAATATCCCCTTTCAGACGTTATCAGTATAGAAAGCCTGCTTACCCATTCAAGCGGCCTACCTTACGAGCCGAACCTGGGCTATTGGTCCTATCGGGACGGATATCCATTTCCCGATTTGGAAGATCTTAAAAAAGGCACCTCAAACCTTGAGACGCTATACCGCGCCTGGGAACATTATCAATATTCCAATCTTGGCTTTATGCTGCTGGGCCAGGTGGTCGAAAAGGCATCCGGTATGAGCTATGAAAAATACGTTCATGATCATATTATAAAACCAATGGGCCTGAACAACACCTATACCAATGTTAATCCCAAAAAACATGGCAATGATCTAGCCATCGGTTACGGGGCGCTTGACCGGAAACGCCAGCGCATGGAAGTGCCCTTTGTTGATGCCAAAGCCACCACATCTGCCGCGGGTGTATCCTCCTCGGCCAAAGATCTCGCAAAATTTCTTATGTGGCAGATCAGAACCTATAACGGTGCGGGGAACAAGATCCTGAACCAGAACAGTTTACGGGAAATGATGCGGCCCCATGCAATACACGCGGACGAAAATATGGATGTTGGTTACGGGTTCCGTACGAATTATCGAAATGGCAAAAACTATATCGGCCATGGTGGTGTATATGTCGGCTTCACATCACAGGTTACCATTGAGCCGGAGCAGAAAATCGGCGCCGTCGCGCTTATGAGTACCCATGACTTACCACCAAAACAAATCGTTGATCGGATGCTGGATATATTTGGCTCCGTATTGAAAGACAAAAAGCTAAAATCATCCGCCGATTTCATTGAATACCAGGGTATATATGACCAGCAACCGTGGGGCGACGAAGATTACATCATGCAATGGGGTGATCATTTAATTTCGTTCCCGTTAAGCAGTGAAAACCCGATGGCCAGCATGACCAAATTCAGACATATCGGTGGTGATAAATTCGTGCGCCTGCGTAGCGACGGCGGTGAAGCCGATGTTATGACGTTTCTTAGAAACGATGCTGGCAAAATCATCGGTTATAAAGATCAAAGTGATTACATCACGAAGAAGAATTAAACTTGCGGTTCATGTTGAAATCGCATTATTATATGGTCACGTATATTTTTGAGAGCACCATTTTAAATGTCAGACACATCAGAAATACCGATTATACAGGATAATGATCGATCCGAAATGTCGGATGAGGATAAAATTACATACAAGGAAATCCCGCACAGCTTGGAAGCTGAGCAGGCCTTACTTGGAGCGATCCTTGTGAATAATGATGTGATGGAAAAGGTCCAGGATTTTCTGTTGCCGGATCATTTTGCCAATGGCGCCCATAAGAAAATTTATGCCGCCTGTCAGACCATGATCGAAAAAGGGCAACTGGTAACCCCTGTGACCCTTAAACCTTTCTTTGCCAAAGACGAACTATTGGACGAAGTGGGAGGCGGCACCTACCTTTCCAAGCTCGCGGCTTCTGCAATCACAATCATTAATGCTGTTGATTACGGGTTGCTGATTTATGACCATGCCGTTCGCCGCAATCTTATTGATCTGGGAACTGAAATTGTCAACAAAGCCTATGCATTTGATGTTGACGAAACATCAAAAGAACAGATCGAAGAAGCGGAAAAGCAGCTTTATAACATGGCCGACAGCGGCACCGCCGAAGGCGGATTTAAAGATTTCAAAACATCTGCCATTACCGCAGTTAACGTGATTGGTGCCGCGCTTCGCCGCAAAGGCGACCTTGCGGGCATAACCACAGGATTTGAAAGCATCAACCGGAAAATTGGCGGCCTTCATAAATCAGACCTTCTCATCATTGCCGGACGCCCGGCGATGGGTAAAACGGCACTAGCAACCAACATTGCGTTTAATGCGGCCAAGGCGTGGAAGCATGACAAAGACCTTGGCATTCCCGACGACGAAAATAAGGGAGCGGTTGTCGGTTTCTTCTCACTTGAAATGTCATCGGACCAGCTTGCCAGCCGGATACTCGCCGAACAAGCCGGCATGTCATCACAAAATATGCGGCAGGGAAAACTGACACAGGAAGAATTCAACAAGCTTTCGCGCGTTGCTGTCGAACTGGAAGGATTGCCGCTTTACATTGATGATACACCGGGGCTTACGATTGGGGCACTTCGTACCCGCGCACGGCGGCTTCAACGGCAAAAAGGATTGGGACTTTTGATTGTCGATTATCTTCAGCTTCTTCGCGGGACAGGCATTAAAGGCAAAGGGGTTGAAAACCGCGTTCAGGAAGTCTCGGAAATTACCCGTGGACTAAAGGGTTTGGCCAAGGAACTGTCGATCCCGGTTGTGGCGCTTTCGCAGCTAAGCCGGACTATTGAAAGCCGGGATAACAAACGCCCTCTTCTTTCCGACCTTCGGGAATCAGGGACCATCGAACAGGATGCGGATATGGTGACCTTCGTCTACCGTCCGGAATATTACCATAATCAGCAGGAGCCCGATACCGGTACGGCGGAGCATATGAAGTGGCTTGAAGATGGGGAAAAGTTATTTGGTCTTGCTGAATTTATCATCGGCAAGCAGCGGCATGGCCCGACGGGTATTGTTGAGCTGCAATTTGAGGCGGAAATTACCAAATTCAGCGACCGTCCGTTAAGTCCGGAATATCACGCGGAAAAACATTAAATATGGGCACAAAAGACGTTCTCAAGAATTCGTCAGCGTCTCTTAATGTTGACCTGTCGGTAATCATTGATAATTATCAAACACTTAAGGGAAAATCCAACACCGCCGATTGCGCCGCGGTCGTCAAGGCGAATGCTTATGGCATCGGTATGGATAAGGTTGCACCTGCCCTTTATAACCATACGAAATGCAGAATATTTTTTGTTGCCAACCTGGTTGAAGGCGTAAATTTAAGAAAAATTCTATCGGCAGCTACCATTTATGTTTTTAACGGACTTTTTCCGGATCAGGTTGATACCTATATCGACCATAACATCCGGCCCATATTAAATAACCCCGCGCAAATCGGGCTTTGGCAAAATGAAAAAGCGCCCTGCGCCATTCATTTTGATACCGGCATCAACAGGCTTGGCCTTAGTGAAGCGCAGACGGATGAATTCCTGAATGAAAAACATCAGCTTAATCTTTCACTTATTTTAAGCCATCTTGTTCGTTCCGAAGAAGCGGATCACCCGACAAATAGAACTCAGATGGAAAAATTCAGGAAAATATCTACAGAGCTGCCCAATGTTCCGGCGAGCATCGCCAATTCAGGCGGCATATTTCTTGGCCCTGATTATCATTTCAATCTGATGCGCCCCGGCATTATGCTTTATGGCGGCAATCCCGGTTTGCCGAAATTGCCCGATGGAATAAAGCAATCCATTGAAATAAAGGGAAAAATTTTACAAATTCGCGAACTCGATACCGGTATGTCCGTCGGCTATAACGCAATCTGGACCGCAAGCCGGCCGTCACGTATAGCGCTGATCAACGTGGGCTATGCAGACGGTCAGTTAAAAGTGAGCGACAGACACGCCAAAGTATTCGTTGCTGGAAACCTGGCACCGGTAATTGGCAAAGTGTCAATGGATATGGTTGCCATCGACATAACGGATGAAAAATTCGACCGTGTCACCGTCGCGAATGATGTTGAGCTGCTGGGGGCAAATATAACACTTGAAATGGCGGGCGAAGTGTCTACTTTAGGGCAATATGAACTTTTGACCGGAATAGGCCAAAGATATAATAAAAACTATAATCTGGGAGCTTACGCTTAATGAATTTCCTTGCCCTCATCGGACGGGTTGTCATTTCGTTTCTCCGGGCCGCCGGGAAAATCGGATTGTTTGCCGTGAATGGCGTTAGCCATATTTTCACACCCCCCTATTATCCGCGTGAACTACTTCGCCAAATGATAAATATAGGATATTATTCCTTACCGGTTGTAGGACTGACTACACTGTTTACCGGTGCGGCGCTGGCGGTCAATATTTATGAGGGCAGTTCACGGTTTAATGCGGAAAGCACACTTCCGACGATTGTTGTGATCGGTATTGTCCGTGAACTGGGTCCAACGCTTAGCGGATTGATTGTTGCCGGTCGGGTCAGTGCGTCGATGGCCGCAGAGCTTGGCACCATGCGCGTGACGGAACAAATCGACGCGCTTGTCACGCTTTCCACCGATCCCTTTAAATATCTGATTGCCCCAAGAATACTCGCGACCGTAATCATGATGCCGCTGATGCTGGTGATTGTCGCCGATACCATTGGCGTTCTTGGCGGCTACCTTCTTGCAACAACAAAACTTGGGTTTAACAGCGGGAATTATATTAAATCGACTGTCGATTTTCTGGAAGCCATTGATGTGATGGCGAGCCTTACCAAAGCCGGCGTTTTTGGCTTCTTCATATCGCTTATGGGATGTTATCACGGGTTTAACACGCGCGGCGGCGCACAGGGGGTCGGCATTTCAACAACCAATGCCGTTGTTTCCGCCTGTATAATGATCCTTCTTTCCAACTATGTTGTGACGGAGATGTTCTTTTCATCATGAATGAAGTGACACCAAAAATAAGCCTGAAAGGCCTTCGTAAAAGCTTTGGTGACAAGGTGGTTCTGAATAGCGTTGATCTTGACGTAATGCCCGGCGAAAGCATGGTGATTATTGGTGGCTCCGGATCGGGGAAATCGGTAACGCTTAAATGTATTCTCGGGCTGCTCACACCAAATGGCGGCAGCATCAAGATTGACGGTAAGGAAATGATCGGGATAGCGCACAGCGAACGAAAAGAGATACTGACCAAATTCGGCATGCTTTTTCAGGGGGCGGCGTTGTTTGACAGTCTGCCGGTTTGGGAGAATGTCGCGTTCGGATTACTGGCGCAAAGGCTGCATAACCGCGCGGATGCCAAAGAAATCGCCATTGAAAAATTGCGCCGGGTGGGCCTTGGCCCCGATGTGGGCAGTTTAAGCCCTGCAGAGCTTTCCGGCGGAATGCAAAAACGGGTCGGACTTGCTCGTGCCATTGCGGCAAACCCGGAAATTATATTCTTTGATGAACCAACCACGGGACTTGACCCTATCATGTCCGACGTGATCAACGAACTGATCGTTGAATGCGTGAAAGAAGTGGGCGCGACTGCCCTGACCATTACGCACGATATGTCCAGTGTTCGTAAAATTGCCGATAAGGTTTCAATGATCTACCACGGAAATATGATATGGACCGGTCCGAAAGACAAAATAGACCAAAGCGGTAATGACTATATTGACCAATTCATTAACGGCAAGGCCGAAGGTCCAATCAAAATGGAAATACTCAAGGGATAGTCCCAATTCATGGCAAAGCAGAAACGCATATATGTTTGTAACGCCTGCGGTTCCACATACAGCAAATGGATGGGCCAGTGCGAGGGTTGCGGCGAATGGAACACCCTGATCGAGGAAGCATCTGAGAACCTGCCAACGGGGCTGGGCAAAGCATCATCCGCCAAGGGACACATAATTGAACTTTCCGGGCTAAAGGGGGAAGAAGAAGCTTTGCCGCGGATGATTTCCAAAATCAGTGAATTTGACCGGGTGACGGGCGGCGGTCTGGTCCCCGGTTCGGCAATTTTAATCGGCGGGGATCCCGGAATTGGTAAATCAACAATACTCCTGCAGGCGGCAAGCAATCTTGGAAATACCGGTAATGATGTCGTTTATATAAGCGGTGAAGAATCGGTCGCGCAAGTGCGCATGCGTGCAGAAAGGCTGGGACTTTCGGAAAGTCCCGTTTCGCTGGCGTCGGAAACCAATCTTCGTGACATACTGGCGACGCTTTCAAAGGGTAAATGCCCGAATATTGTTGTCATTGACAGTATTCAAACCATGTATGCCGATACAATAGAGAGTGCACCCGGTACCGTGGCGCAGGTACGGACCTGTGCGCAGGAACTGATACAGTTTGCAAAGAAAAAGAACGTTTGCGTAATCCTTGTCGGACACGTGACGAAGGACGGTCAGATCGCCGGGCCAAGGGTGCTTGAGCATATGGTCGATACGGTCCTTTATTTCGAAGGGGACCGCGGACATCAGTTTCGTATTCTTCGCGCGGTTAAAAACCGGTTTGGCGGTACGGACGAAATTGGCGTTTTTGAAATGGGTGAACTTGGTCTAGCCGAAGTTCCCAACCCATCTGCCCTTTTTCTTGGGGATCGCGACGGTGACGTTGTGGGAAGCGCTGTTTTTGCCGGGATGGAGGGCTCACGCCCGATGCTGGTTGAAATACAGGCTCTAGTCGCACAAAGCTCCCTTGGCACGCCACGACGGGCTGTGGTCGGTTGGGATAACGCCCGCCTTGCCATGATTATTGCCGTTCTGGACGCCCGCTGCGGACTGGGACTTGGCGCTTTTGATATTTATCTTAATGTTGCCGGCGGATTAAAAATCACGGAGCCCGCAGCGGACCTCGCCGTTGCAGCGGCGCTTATTTCGTCGCTTTCGGGTGACCCGATCGCTGAAGGGACTGTTATTTTTGGTGAAATTGCGCTTTCCGGTGAAATCAGGCCCGTCGGGCAGGCCGACGCCCGACTGAACGAAGCGGAAAAACTGGGATTTTCACAGGCCTTTATTCCGTCAAAAATAAAGTATAAAAACAAGAAAATTAAAGCAGCTGAACTAAACCAATTGATAAAACTAGTTGATATTATTGCGCCAAATCTGGAATAATAGCGCATTGATAAAAGGATAGAGCCATTAACGCCATTGATATTATAGTCCTTCTGATTTTGGGGGCGTCGATTTTGATTGCCATTGCGCGCGGGTTTACGACCGAGGCGCTCAGCTTGGTCGCATGGGTTGGTGCGCTATTTGTGACCTTGCAAGGTCACCCGATATTATTTCCCTATGTCGTCGATCTGGTTCAGCCCGACTTTATGGCCAGCATGATTACCTACGCTGCTTTGGGTATCGTCAGTTTGATTATCTTTAAATTTATTGCCGGTATCATCGGCAAAACGATTAAAGAAAGTCATATTGGGGCTCTTGACCGCGGGCTCGGTGTACTATTCGGCATTGCCCGCGGAATGCTGGTTATCAGTTTTGCATATCTTCTAACGACTCCATTCTTCTCTGCAGATGAATATCCGGACATGTTTATGGAAGCAAAATCCAGACCACTGATCGAATACGGTGCCAGCGTCATAAACTCAGTAAATCCATACAAAAACGACATTGATTTCGAAGAAAGACGCAAGGATATTGAGGCCCTTGATCGTCTAAAAAATATGGTCCCCTCATTCCCTTCCGGAGATGAGAATGACGATCCGCAATCCAACTACGACCAGGAAAACCGTGAGGAACTGGATAAATTAATCCGTGACAATACAAAAACGTAAAAAAAGGTTCACAAAAACTCTAAATCACAATATATAGGTTGGCATACAGACCTCTAATGAGTTGGATTAATGACGGATCATATAAATTCCTCGAATTTTACCCCCTCTCCTCTTACTACGAATCAATTTAATGATGACAAATTCCACGACGAATGTGGCGTTTTCGGCGTGTTCGATACACCAGAAGCGTCAACGCATACGGTACTTGGTCTTCATTCACTCCAACATCGTGGTCAGGAAGCGGCCGGCATTGTCAGTCATAGCGAAGGAGGCTTTTTTGCCCATAAATCCCTGGGGCATGTCGCCGACAACTTTAATACAAAACCGGTTATAGAATCACTGCCGGGAACAAGCGCGATAGGGCATGTGCGCTATTCCACATCGGGTGGCGCCGGACTTCGTAACGTTCAACCATTATTCGCCGATTTGGCCAGTGGCGGGTTTGCTGTTGCCCACAATGGCAATATCACCAACGCATTGACATTGAAAAAAAATCTTGTCAATAAGGGCGCAATTTTCCAGTCCACATCCGATTCCGAGGTCGTAATTCATTTAATAGCGACCAGTACATATCCAAACCTGCTCGACAAATTTATTGACGCTATGAGACGGATTGAAGGTGCGTTTGCCTTTGTCGCTCTTTCAAAAGATTGTCTGATTGGTGCGCGCGACCCATTGGGTGTTCGCCCGCTGGTAATCGGTAAACTGCCCAATGAAGCATATCTTTTTGCTTCTGAAACCTGTGCTCTTGATATTATTGGTGCTGAATATATTCGTGATGTCGAGCCCGGCGAAGTGGTCAGTGTCACCAAAAAAGGCCTTACAAGCGTTAAACCGTTCCCGGTATCAAATCCACGTCCCTGCATTTTTGAACATGTCTATTTTTCCAGGCCCGACAGCCTGACAAATGGAACCAGTATTTATAAAGTGCGTAAGAACATCGGTAAGGAACTGGCAAAGGAATGTAAGCTCAATGCTGATCTTGTAGTCCCGGTGCCCGATAGCGGTGTGCCCGCCGCCATTGGATACGCTCAGGAAGCGGGCATACCTTTTGAGCTGGGTATCATCAGAAACCATTACGTCGGACGTACATTTATTGAACCATCAGATACGATCCGCCATCTTGGCGTTAAATTAAAACACAATGCCAACCGCGGTGAACTTGACGGTAAAATTGTCGTGCTGGTCGACGATAGCATTGTACGCGGTACAACATCTGTAAAAATTGTTGATATGGTCCGTCAGGCCGGCGCCAAAGAAGTACACATGTATATCGCAAGTCCACCTACAACAGACCCTTGCTTTTACGGTGTAGATACACCCAATAAGGATCAATTACTTGCGTCTCAAATGTCAGTGGAAGACATGGCTGCGCATATCGGTGCAGACAGCCTTAAATTTATATCGATTGACGGACTATACCGCGCTGTCGGTGAAGATGGGCGTAATGACATCCTTCCGCAATATTGTGATGCCTGTTTCAGCGGCGAATATCCGACATCACTTACGGACAATAATGCATCGGACGATGACAAACAATTTTCACTACTGACGGATAGCCAATAATGATGTTCGAAGACTACATCGCCGTTGTTACCGGCGCATCGCGCGGTATCGGTTATGCAACCGCAAAAGCACTTGCCAAAGAGGGTGCGCATATTATTGCGATTGCGCGAACTGTCGGCTCGTTGGAAGCCCTTGATGATGATATCAAATCGTTCGGCGGTGAAACAACATTGGTACCGCTGGACATTACGGATTTTGACGCGCTTGACCGATTGGGAGGCGTTATCGCCGACAAATACGGCAAGCTTGATATACTTGTCGGCAATGCGGCAACACTTGGTGATATAACACCAATTAGCCATTTAAAGCCAAAAGTATGGCAGCAACTGATGGATATCAATGTGACTGCAAATTATCGGTTAATCCGATCACTTGATCCGCTGCTTCGCGCTGCTGATCATGGACGTGCTGTTTTTATTGGCTCTTCACAGGTAGCCAGAAATCCGCGTGCCTTCTGGGGCGGCTATGCAACAAGCAAAGCAGCACTTGAATGCCTGGTAAAAACCTATGCGACTGAAGTGGAACAATCCAACCTTCGGGTCAATATCTTAAATCCCGGTGCCATCAGGACCGCCATGCGCGCGCGGGCAATGCCTGGAGAAAACCCGGACACATTGGACACGCCACAAGATCTCATGCCTTTGATGATAAAGCTTTGCTCACCGGAATTTAATGATAACGGCAAGGTAGCCGATTATCGCATGTTTAAAAAAAATCCCGGTAATTTCTTTTTTTAGAACCTTATCCGATTTCACCGGTAAAATTAAAAGCTGCAAATTTATTTCCGTCAGGATCACGAAAATAACCGATATAGAAATTTGGTGTTCTTTCCCCTGGCGCCCCTTCGTCGCTGCCGCCATTTTCAAGCGCGCATTTGTAAATTTCGTCCACCTGTTCCGGTGACATTGCATTGAACGCGGTCATCACCCCATTTCCAACCGTTGCCTCGTTACCATCATGGGGGAGACACACCGAAAATGACGGCTGGTCTGGCGTAATATTCCACACCACGAATGTATCTTCATCCATCATTCTTTTCGCCCCGACAATGCCAAGCACCTTATCAAAAAAAACGCCGGCCCTTTTTATATCTTTGGTGCCAACCATAGTGTACCCAATCATCTTCCCTCTCCTATTTGTCAGTTATAAATGTTCATCACTGTCATAGTGATACGCTGCCAGTTTGTTTCCGTCAAGATCACGAAAATAGCCGATATAATATCCACCATCGCGCATTCCCGGTGCTCCTTCGTCTGTTGCGCCGTTTTCCATCGCACAATCATAGACTTTATGCACTTCCGCCTCATTGGCAACGGGGAATGCGATCATTGACCCATTTCCGACTGTGGCTTCATCACCATCATATGGAATACAAATTGAAAATGACGGTTTATCAGCGGCATCGTTCCAAAGAACGAATTTGTCGTAATTCATTTTTCTCTTGGCGCCCATAATACCGAGCACCTTGTCATAAAATGCCGCTGATTTTTTTATGTCCTTAACACCAACCATGGTGTATCCGATCATCATCGCCTTTTGTTATCCCACAAGGTGAAATAGTGAAAATTTATTACCATCCGGATCACGGAAATAGGCCATATAATAAGTGTCCCCACGAAAGCCCGGTTCCCCTTCGCTTGTTCCGCCGTTGGCCAGAGCGCATTCGTACATTTCATGGACCTGTTCTTTGGTATCCGCCCCAAAGGAAATCATCGTCCCGTTACCTACGGTTGCTTCATTGCCATCATGCGGTAAACAGACAGCGAAGAATGGTTTATCCTTATCCGTTGCCCACATGATGGAAGTATCCCCTTCCATCGCCCTTTGAGCGCCAACAATTCCAAGTACTTTATCAAAAAATTCCCCTGATCTTTTCAGGTCTTTTGACCCTACCATGGCATAGCTTATCATTTTTCTCTCCCTTTTATTTGTTTTATGAAATTAATCTTTTTTATAGGGGTTATCACCCTTCCTTAACATAATTCTTATCGGCACACCCGGCATATCAAAATCCCACCGCAATTCATTTAACAGATATCTTATATAACTGTCTGCAACATCCGTCGGTCTATTGGTAAATATAGCGAATGTCGGTGGCCGGGTCTTTACCTGTGTTATATAACGCATTTTCGTTCTGCGTCCCTTAACGGACGGTGCAGGATGGTAGGAAAGTGTCTGTGCGAGCCATTTGTTGAGCTTGGCCGTACTTATCCGTCTGTTCCATAATTTATAAGTTTCAAATATTTGCGGCATCAGCTTATCAAGCCCGCGCCCCGTTAATGCCGAAATGGGAACAATGGGGATTCCCTTGATTTGCGGAAGTGAATGTTCAAGTTTATGGGCAATATCTTTCATCACTTCCTGCCGGTTCTCAAGAAGATCGTATTTATTCAGACCTATAACAAGCGCTCGCCCTTCCTGAACGATCAAACTGGCGATGGATAAATCCTGCTTTTCAAATGGTTGCGTCGCATCAATAAGCAACACAACGACTTCCGCGAAATTAAGCGCGCGGATGGTATCGGCAACCGAAAGCTTCTCAAGTTTCTCCTGTACCCTTGACTTCCGGCGCATTCCCGCGGTGTCAAAAATTCTTAAATCCCGGCCTTCATATGTGTAGTTGACCCCTATTGAATCGCGTGTGATACCCGCCTCCGGCCCGGTGAGCATACGTTCTTCACCAAGAAGTTTGTTAATCAGGGTTGATTTGCCAACATTTGGCCGCCCGACAATCGCCATTTGAAGTGGCAGTCCGTCATCCTGTGCGCTTAGAAGTTCATCTTCTTCACTTACCTCTCCTTCAATTGAAACGGATTTGACGCTGATTTCTTCCGGCTCGGCTTCAAACGGGTCTATACCCAAGGCACGAAGTTTTTCATCAAAGGCGTCACTTAAATCTGCAAGCCCTTCCCCATGTTCTGCGGAAAGTGGAATTGGTTGCCCAAGGCCTAATGAAAATGCTTCATACATGCCAGCTTCACCCGCTTTTCCCTCGGATTTATTTGCGATCAGAATAGTCGGCTTTTTACCGCGACGAAGAATATCAGCAAAATGTTTATCAAGTGGCGTCACGCCAGCTCTGGCGTCAATCATGAATAATGAAAAATCCGCTTCGTCAATTGCAATTTCCGTTTGCTTTCGCATTCGCGCGGAAAGGGTATCATCTTTCCCTTCCTCAAGACCCGCCGTGTCAATGATCCGGAATTTATACTCGCCGAGTGATGCCATGGCATCACGGCGGTCACGTGTAACCCCAGGCGTGTCATCTACAAGAGCAAGCCGCTTGCCAACCAAACGGTTAAACAGTGTGGATTTACCGACGTTTGGACGGCCAACTATTGCAACTGTGAAAGTCATTATAAGTCAATTCTTCATCAAGAATGCATAAGGTCAACGAAGGGCGATTATTTCGCCATCCTCAACCATGAAATAGAGTGTCCCATCTGATATAATAGGTGCCATTGACGAATTATCCGGCAAATCCATACCCCCCGTTACCTGCCCGGTATAAGGCGATAATGTAACCGCGTACCCATGAGACGACGTAACAATAACACGGTCACTTGCGACAACCGGCCCGTTCCAGTGCACTGGCTGCTTACGCACATCAGGATCGGCAAACCGTTCAAGCTGCGTGATCCAGCGAACACGACCATCACGTCGGGTCAAACAAACCACTTCCGAATCCGGTGTTACAACATATATGAATTCACCCGCGATCCACGGCATATCCTCCGAACCAATATTTTGTTCCCATGCGCGCACACCACTTCTGATATTTATAGCAACCATTCTTCCGCTTTGGCTTATCAAATAAACGTTGCCATCATAAACAACCGGATGCCCGTCAATATCACGCAAGCTTGCCATAGCCGTTAACTGCCCCTGCCGGCTAAGGGTATCTGTCCAGAGAACCCGGCCATTTTCAACGCGCATCGCATAAACTTCACCGGATGAATAGGCAACGATAACGGTATTGCCGATAACTGCTGGACTGGCGTTTCCCGCGAGACCGGCAGTTTCCACTATTCCAACCTCATCCCAGATAATCTCACCCGTTTCAGCATCCATCGCAAATATATGATTATCATGACTTACACCAAAAACTCGGCCATCGGCATAAGTCGGCGACCCTCGCATCGGCACACCAATATCCTCGAGCCAAAGTTCACTTCCGTCTTCCAGACTGAGTGCCCCGAAATGTCCATAACCGGTTACAAAATAAAGCGCATTATCACCAACCGTTACACCGCCGCCGTATCCAAGCTTGTCGGTCTCACCGTCCATACGATATCTTTTATCCCACAAACGTTTGCCCGTTTGTGCGTCAAGGGCGGTAATCTTTGAACTGGCATCCATCGCATAGAGAACGCCGTCCTTAACAACCGGTTCTGAAACAAGCGCTTTTCTTCCGGAAGAACCTTCGCCAATGTCACTGCCCCAAATGCGCTCCGGATTATCCGCAATTTCAAGATGGTGGTGAATATGCTGCATGTTGCCGCCCGGCTGAGCCCAGTTTTCGTTCCTGTAGGGTTTCGGCAACGTGACCTGCAGACTGCTTACCTGCGGATCAACCTTAAGCTCCTGCTCAAATGTCAAAACTGAAAAACGCTCACCCTCAATCGTATTCCGGTTGTCGGCGCCGCCGCCGCCACACGATGAAAGCACAAGAACAATCGATAATAAACCAGCCATTTTCATCGCTGGTCTGAAAATTTCTTCCGGCATTTGAATTTCACTTGCCATAAATATTTTACCTACTCTTCAAGGACACTCAGATATTGTTCTGCGCGATTTTTAATTGAACCCGGTGCTTCAATATCACCAATAAGTGTTTCGAGACGCGTTTTAGAAGCCTCTATATCACCATTACTCATTTCAGAAAGAGCGAGAAGCTCTGTTGCCAGATATTTAAATGTTGAATCACCATCCATTATCAGCGCCAATCGTCCTCGAATTTTATCAACCGGTGCCGTGTCCAGCTCAAGAATAGCGGCCTGCATATTTGCCATATTTTTGTATAGTTCCGGAACCGATGCATTTTCAATAAATTCGTCGTAAATTGCTACCGCGCCCAACTTGTCGCCAGCGCTTAAAGCCATCTCAGCTTTCTTAAACGCTGCGACAACTTCGTAACCATCAACATCACTTGCGATTATTCTGTCCAATAGTTCCGATTGCTCATTTCCGGTTAATTTCAAAGCTTCCGCAAAGGCCGCTGCCTGTTCATTATATCGGCTTTCGACAACATAATTATAAATACCCCGCCCGGCTACGATTATCACAATTCCGATCGCGATACCGATTACAAATTTACCGTATTTTTTCCACAGGTCATGTAATTGCTTGTGGCGAAGATCTTCATCAACTTCGCGAATAAACGTATCTGACACCTGTAACTCCTGCAAATTATATTTTATATTAACGCTAGGCGACAAAATAGCCGACCTTCCCACATAAGGCAACGCCTTTAAAACGAAATAAAATGGTTTAAATATGGCCTTTCAGCATCGCGATATTGTTTTACATCAACTGCATCTTCATCAGGGGTACCATAGCTTTACGAACAAGACGGTATATTTTACCTTTCTCCATCTCTTTGTAGCCAAGCATTGAGAGAACTTTTGCTAATGCGTCATTCCCACTCGATGGTTCCTGGCGGTTTTGACGTAATATCATAAACGACCCGGTTTATACCGCGCACTTCATTGATAATCCGGGTGGAAACATGACCGAGGAAATCGTGAGGATAGGGATAAAAGTCCGCAGTCATTCCATCTGTAGAGGTCACAGCGCGAAGACCACACACATATTCATAGGTTCTTGCGTCCCCCATCACACCAACGGTGCGAACGGGCAATAACACCGTAAAGGCCTGCCAGATTTCGTTATAAAGACCCGCTTTCTTAATTTCATCCAGATAAATGACATCCGCTTTGCGTAAAATGTCACATTTTTCTTTCGTTACAGCACCGGGTATGCGGATGGCGAGCCCTGGCCCTGGAAACGGATGCCTTTCAATAAATTCTTCAGGAAGTCCGAGTTCCCGGCCAAGTTCACGCACCTCATCCTTAAACAGTTCGCGAAGCGGTTCCACCAAATCCATATGCATTCGCTCGGGAAGTCCGCCAACATTGTGATGTGATTTGATCGTTACACTCGGCCCGCCGGTAAAAGAAACGCTTTCTATCACATCGGGATACAGTGTTCCCTGCGCAAGAAAATCTGCACCGCCAATGGTTTTTGCTTCCTCTTCAAACACATCAATGAACAGGCCACCAATAATTTTGCGTTTCTTTTCAGGGTCGTCAACGCCCGCCAGCTTTCCAAGGAAAAGGTCTTCAGCATCCACATGAATAAGGTTGATATGATAATGTTCGCGAAATAAAGAAACAACCTGATCGGCTTCGTTCGCACGCATCAGGCCGTGGTCAACGAATACACAAGTAAGCTGGTCACCAATGGCTTCATGAAGAAGAACCGCAACCACGGAACTGTCAACACCACCTGAAAGTCCGCAAATAACTTTCCCATCTCCAACCTGTTCACGTATTTTTAGAATTTCCGTTTCCCGAAATGACGCCATGGTCCAGTCACCGGAACAGCCAACAATTTTTTCTACGAAATTGGACAAAAGTTTTGACCCGTCAAGGGTATGAACGACTTCTGGATGAAATTGAACGCCGTAAAATTTCTTATCTTCGTTTGCAATCGCAGCATATGGAGCATTGTTGCTGGTTGCGATAACATTAAAGCCTTCCGGAATCGCATCAATTTTATCGCCGTGGCTCATCCAGACCTGATGCTTGGTTCCTTTTTGCCAAAAACCTTCGAATAATGGGCTGTCTTCCCTTATATCAATAAACGCACGACCAAATTCCCGTTCGTCGGATGTTTCGACACGGCCCCCCATTTGTTCACACATGGTTTGTTCACCGTAACAAATACCAAGAACGGGTACACCCATTTTAAAGACAGCATCTGGCGCCCGTGGTGTATCAATATCATAAACAGAATTTGGACCGCCGGAAAGAATGATGCCTTTTGGATTAAAGTCTTCGAGAATTTCTTCCGCTTTGTTAAAAGGCACAATTTCGGAATATACGCCACTTTCGCGTACCCGCCTTGCGATAAGCTGGGTCACCTGTGAGCCAAAATCTATAATCAAAATACGGTCGGTCATCGCGTTTTTCTTTTCCTTATTTATTATTGCGTTTTTATAGCCTGTTTCTCCAAAATTGCCACAAAAAAACCGTCTGTCCCACGGCTAAAAGGGCTTAATTGCAAACAACTCTCCAGTTGCTCAATACCGCGTTTTCGAATTGGTACTAACACAGCGTTTTTATGCGTCTTTAAAAAATCCTCTATCTGATTTTCATTTTCGCTTTTTAATATCGAGCAGGTCATATAAGCGACCCTGCCGCCTTGTTTTGTAGCATTCCATGCTTCTTCTAATAATGATTTCTGCAGCGTAATATAATCGTTCAATTTTTCCGGTGTTATCCGCCACCGGTTTTCAGGATTTCTGCGCCATGTACCACTTCCGCTGCAGGGTACATCAAGGATCACTCGGTCCATTTTCTCCTTAAATTCATTCAGTTTGGAAGACCGGTTCTTATCCGTTAAAATAAAAGACTGAAATATGTGAGAGCCGGATCTTTTTGCCCTTACTCTGAAGGCTTTTAGCCTCGCTTCAACCACATCAAAAGCGTAAATTTGCCCCTTATTTTGCATATAACCAGCCGATGCCAAGGATTTTCCACCTGCCCCCGCGCATAAATCTATAACCTGCTGCCCGGGTTTCAGTTCCACATATTTTATCGCCAGTTGCGCCGCTTCATCCTGTATTTCCACCAACCCTTTTCGATAAATTGACCAATCACGAATTTGGTATTGTTCTTCCAGAATAAGAGCACTATTTGCATGAACACCGGGATGATATTTAACGCCGCGTTCGTCGAGAAATTCTATTATTTTACTTTTGTTGTTCACGATCCGCAATGTCAGCGGCGCACGGTCATTCAGCGCGTTCATTTCCTGAATGAATTTTTCACCAAACCGGTCTTTTAAATCAGTTTCCAGCCATTTCGGGTAGTTAAGCCTGTGGTGTTCTTCTTTTTCCGGCTCTAAACCTTTTATGAAAACGATTTCCGCGTCGCTTAAAACATCTGGTGCGTGTTCTTCGCCGGTAAAATATTTTGCCGGATCATCATCCATGAATGAAAGCACCGCTATCACCATAAGGCGGGGATCACTATTTGAAATGTCTGATAGGAAGCCCCAACGGCGGATAATTTCGTATACAAGGTTCGTCACTCTGCGTCGATCCTTTGAGCCAGCGTAGCGACGCGCATTAAAATACTTACGGACCAAAACATCCGCAGCGGGACCATTTTCCTTTAGGGATGAAGCAACCTGCGCCGTAAGTTCGATTACGGCTTCTATTCTTGCGGAAGGTAACATTGGCTTCCCCTAATTCGATGGATAATTTGGCGATTCCCGGGTGATCGTGACATCATGGACATGACTTTCACGCAGTCCGGCACCGGAAATTTTAACAAATTCAGCGTTTTTATGAAATTCTTTGATCGTTTTGCTTCCTGTATATCCCATTGCCGCTTTCAGGCCGCCCACCAGTTGATGGATCATATTGCCTGTTGGCCCTTTGTAGGGCACCTGCCCTTCGATTCCTTCAGGGACAAGCTTAAGGCTGTCAGAAACATCTTCCTGGAAATAACGATCGGCCGAGCCCCGCGACATCGCACCAAGCGATCCCATTCCGCGGTATGATTTGTAGGAACGCCCGTGGTGAAGGAATACTTCACCCGGCGCGTCTTCGGTACCGGCAAGGAGTGAGCCGACCATCACCGCCGCTGCACCTGCCGCCATCGCTTTGGCGATATCCCCCGACGTTTTCAGACCGCCATCGGCAATAATGCCGACGCCGGATTTACTGGCCACTTCAACGGCATCCATGATAGCGGTAAGTTGTGGCACGCCCACGCCCGCCACAACACGCGTCGTGCATATTGATCCAGGACCAATGCCCACCTTGACCACGTCTGCGCCGGCATCAACAAGCGCTTTTGTGCCTGATCCGGTGGCAACATTTCCACCCGCGAGCTGAACCTTGGGATAAGCTTTCTTAATTCTTGAGATTGCATCAAGAACACCACGCGAATGACCATGCGCCGTATCAACAACAAGAAAATCAACCCCGGCGTCAATCAATGCTTCTGCGCGCTCAAAGCCATCGTCACCAACCGATGTTGCTGCCCCCGTGCGAAGGCGGCCATTATCATCCTTACAGGCATTGGGATTTAGTGTTGCTTTCTCAATATCTTTAACGGTGACCAGTCCAACACATTTGTAATCATCATTTACAATAATAATTTTTTCAATACGGTTCTGGTGAAGCAGATGTTTTGCTTCTTTGGTTGTGACATTTGATTTTGCGGTCACCAGATTTTCAGACGTCATCAATTCACTGACCGGCTGCATCATGTTTGTGGCAAATCGCACATCGCGATTGGTCAGAATACCGCAAAGTTTACCGGACCCCCGTTCGACAACAGGAATGCCCGAAATTTTCGCGCCACTCATTATTTCAAAAGCCTCATTCAGTGTCTGATCCGGATGGATCGTTAACGGGTCAACAACCATTCCGCTTTCAAATTTCTTGACACGGTGGACTTCTGTCGCCTGTTCCTGAATGGAAAGATTTTTATGAATGATCCCAAGGCCGCCTGCCTGCGCCATGGCAATGGCCATATTGGCTTCGGTCACCGTATCCATCGCAGCAGAAATAAGCGGTATATTCAGTGTAATGGTTTTTGTGAGAGCGGATTTTGACTGGACCTGGCGCGGGAGAATTTCAGAAGCTTGGGGGACAAGCAAAACATCATCAAATGTGAGGGCTTCGCGAATATTCATATTATTTCCTATCCTACAAAGAAAAGTCAAATAACAAGATTCGCGTGAAAGGTCAAAGATTAAAGCAGATTATGACAATTATTTCTTATTGATTTATCATCCGGCGATAACGCTCTGCCTCGCCCTCATCGGGCTTTACCCCGATGCCTTCTGAATAGATTCGCACAAGCATTCTTTGTGCCCCACGGTGACCCGGCAGTTGTGGTTTCTGATCTTCTTCAAAATAAAGATCCCGCCTTCTATTGGGTTCGGGCGCAAGATAAAGGGGATCTTGTGTCGCCCTTGGTTTCGCCGCGCGTTTAAACCAATTAATGGCCGTATTATAATCGCCACTTTCAAATGCCGCCATGCCAAGCTCATATTGCGCGACCTGATTTCCCTGCGCGGCCATGCATTCCCGGTAGGCATTTCTGTCATCTACGAGCGATGTGCAATCCTGCTGCATAGCACCACAAGATGTCAGGAAGAGTGCTGCAAAGATTATTGATACGAGCGCGGGTATATATTTCATTGTTTGTTTTCCATCCCAATGGCGCGCCACACCCGTTCGGCCACTTCGTCAATGGTTCCATCGGCGCTGACGACCACGCAGCGGTCAGGGTTATTTTTTGCGATATCAAGGAAGCTTTCGCGCAGCTTTTCATGGAAGTCATCGCCCATCCGCTCATAGCGGTCTTCCCGGTCGCTATTTTCATTTTCGCGGGCCTTGGCGCGGTGAAGTTCATGGCCATCAAGAATGACGGTGGTTGCAGGCCAGAAATCGTCGGTGCTTATTTTATGAATTTCCAAAAGCGCATTAATATCAACACCTTGTCCGTATCCCTGATAAGCAATGGTTGAATCGGCATAGCGGTCGGATATCACCCATTTTCCCGCCGCAAGCGCTGGTTTTACCGTTTTTTCAAGATGTTCCGCCCGTGCGGCGTTATGAAGGAGGGCTTCGGTCATCGGTTGCCATTTATCGGTCCCGCCCCGGACCAGCAGAGCGCGAATTTCTTCCGCACCGGGGGAGCCGCCGGGTTCACGGGTGAGCAGCACATCGATGCCATTTTCAGCCAGTCTTTCAGCGAGGATTTTAACCTGGGTGGATTTACCGACCCCTTCGCCGCCCTCAAACGTGATGAATTTTCCGGAACCCGTGGCCGTATCAGTCACCCGCCGAGCCCATCAACATGTAGCTAAATGCCGCCTTGATGCGGCTAAACCCGCCAAGGGTATCGACATCAGCACCGGCAACAAGCGGAAATGATTTTGTTTCCATGCCATCCGCGGAAAGCTCCAATGTGGCGATGGGTTGTCCCTTTTGGATCGGGGCCGCAATCGGGCCGTCATAAATCACTTTCGCGGTCATGTTGCGGCGGGCCTGCTTGTTCATGGAAAGGGTGACGTCTTCTTCAGCGACGAGCGGCACGGTCGCGTCTTCACCAAGCCAGACATCGGCCTGATCAATCGTCTGCCCGGCTTTTAACATGTCATAGATGCCGAAATTGCGGAACCCATAGTTAAGAAGCCTTTCAGATTCGTTGATACGGGCATTGTCACTGGTCATGCCGTTGACCACCAACACCAAACGACGACCATCCATCAATGCGGAAGAGGCAAGACCGTATCCGCCGTCTTCGGTATGGCCGGTTTTAAGGCCGTCTGAATGGACCCGGTCACGGTATAAAAGACGGTTTCTGTTTGGCTGATTGACCCCGGCGTAGCTGAACTGTTTTTCAGCAAAAATCGGATAATATTCCGGAAATTCCGTTGCAATCGCAAGGGAAAGCGTGGCGATATCATGCGCCGACATATAATGTTCGGGATCGGGCCAGCCGTTGGTGTTCATAAAATGGCTGTTCGTCAGGCCAAGATTTGCCGCTTCATCGTTCATCATGTTCACGAATACCCCGACATCGCCGGCAATCGCAAGCGCGAGCTGCGCGCAGGCGTCATTGCCGGATTGAACGATAATGCCGCGAAGTAAATCAGCAATGGTCACGGTGTCGCCGGCATTCACATACATGGTTGAGCCGGTATCATTGGTGCTCGTGTTGCGCCATCTGCGCCAGACGGGGCTGTCTTCAACCGTAAATTCGTCGTCGAGGGAAAGAGAGCCGCTTTTTAATTGCTGAAAAGCAATATAGACGGTCATCAGTTTGCTCATGGACGACGGGGTCATTTTTTCATCGGCATTTTTTTCAAACAAAATATCGCCTGTCGACGCTTCAATCAGGATGGCCTGTTTCGCGGGCGTTGACATTGTCTGTGCGGATACGCTTCCCATTAACGATGTGGAGGCAATCCCCGCAAGGATAAGAAGACGAAATGATTTTTTAAGTTTCATACTTGAACCTTTTTTCTGATTTATTATGCCACATTAATCGAATATGACTTTGGCGGTATTATGTCCTAATTTTATAACCTGCTGCAATGCCGCGTTGGCGGTGGTGGAGGTAAACATCGGCCCGATGCGGATTCGGTAAAGTTTGCGCCCGTTTACGGTAATGCTTTCCATGCCGGTATCACCAAGATGGCTAACGGCCGCCATCACCCGTGATGCGCTGCCGATCTGGCTGTAGGCGCCGACCTGAACATACATTTCATCGCCCTGTGGCTGCGCGGGAACAGGGGCCAGGCTTGCGATCTGGGTCGGGGCTTCCTGCTGGATTGGCTCAAGCACCTCAAGTGTTTCGACGGCGACACGGCCGACTTCCTGTTTCGGCAGTGGCGGCGGATCATCGGATCTTGCGATTTGTACCGGGGCGTCGGGGCCGGAGACGGCCTCAACCCGAACGCGGGTGGTGCCGCGCTTTTCAAAACCAAGGAGCTGCGCGCCGCGGCGGGAAACATCAATCAGACGGTTTCCGACAAAAGGGCCACGGTCATTGACACGCAGAATGAGCGAACGGTTATTTTCAAGGTTTGTGACCCGGACCCAGCTTGGCATCGGCAGCGTCGTATGTGCCGCCGTCAGTTTATTCATGTCATAAACTTCGCCGTTTGCCGTTCGTTTGGCGTGAAAATCCGCGCCGTACCAGGACGCAATCCCCACTTCATTATAGGTAGGGTCTTCTTTCGGCGTGTACCATTTACCGGCGACCTTATAAGGTTCACCGATTTTAACCCCCGGCGGCGCGGGCGGCGCCGAAGACTGCATTTGCGGCCCACCACCGGTACAGGCACTGAGCAATGCGCTTAAAACAATAAAAATGAGAACACGGTATGATTTCATCTTTAAGTCACCTATTTAAGTTGATCAGAAAGCAAGCTGACCCCCAGCGCATAAAGGTTTGAACAATTATAGGTCAGGATCGACCGGAAATTCTGATAGGTCAGATAAGCCGGTCCTTCAATCCCCATGGGCATTAACAGCGTTGCTTCAATATTTGTGTTTTGTACCTTCGGCAGGTCACTGCCGTCAAGGTTACGGACTCCCATTTCCTGCCATTCGTCAAGGGAGTATTTCTTGCTGTGGTCGCTAAGCGCGCGTTTGCAGGACCGCGGCGGGTTCGGTTCATGGGTCAGGTCCAATAATGCCTGCCGTTCGGCCAGATCATCCGGCAATTTGACTTCGCGGCCCCATGTCTGATCCGGTTTCCAGCCGTGAACGGCAAGATAATTACCGATGGAGCCGAAAACGTCCGCTTCGTTGGTCCAGATATCCTTTTTACCGTCACCGTCCATGTCATACGCATAGGCAAAGAAGCTGGTGGGCATGAACTGCCCCTGCCCCATGGCACCGGCCCAGGAACCGATCATTTTATCGGGTGTGATATGCCCTTCTTCCAGAATGGCGAGCGCTTTTAACAGTTCCTTTCTGAAAAAGGAACTCCTGCGCATGTCATAAGCAAGCGTCATCAGGGAGCGAACGACATTGAAATCACCGGTATAGGTGCCGTAATTGGTTTCCATGCCCCAGATCGCGGCGATAAAGCGTTTCTGGACGGCAATATTGCGCGCCGACGGGTTTAGGACGGACGCAAATTCCGCCATTTTCGTGCGGCCGTTTTTGATGCGGGTCGGGCTTACGCGGCGTTCAAGATATTCTTCTGCGGTCTGTGTGAATTCGGGTTGGCGGCGGTCAAGTTCCACGACCCGTTCATTGGGGGTGAGCCCTTCAAATGTGATATCAAGGATTTCCTGTGAAATCCCCTGCTGCAGGGCTTCCGCCTTGAGTTCGGCAAGCCATTCTTCAAACGGCACAGGGTTATCGGCCACCTGCCGCTGCGCATTGGCCGCAGAAATCCCGATAACAAACGCGGCCGAAAATAAAGTTATAAAAAACGCTCTGATCACTGATCTGCCCTTATATATTCGTTCATATTTTGTGATAATATTATTGTTACAATATATAGTTTAAAAATCGTGACGATTCAAAGGCAAATGAGAAAAAAACTTAAATTTATCAGTGAATGTGAAAAAACAGCATTCTATTCTTGACCTAAGGGGGGCTATCCTTTAAATGCTCTTGTCACGCATATCGCAATCACATCTTATGGAGAGGTGGCAGAGCGGTTGAATGCACTGGTCTTGAAAACCAGCAAGGGTGCAAGCCCTTCGTGGGTTCGAATCCCACCCTCTCCGCCATAAAAAAGGCAGGGCCATTGGTCCTGCATTTTTTGTATCGGGTATTATTTGGAAGCGGGCTAAAGCAAATTACGTTTCCTTCACTTTATTAAGTATACTGTCCCCCGATTTCCTTCCCCCGATTTCCTAACGACCCAAAGCGGGCAGTCAAAACTAGTAAGTGGGTTTAGAGGTAAAGTTATTTTGTAGTTAAAGATTTCCTTGTAATTCTCTAAACCCCTTTTGTCTTAAACTTTGAAGGGTTCGTCGCATTTTCAATAATATTTCTGGTTGCTCGGAGGCAACATTTACGGTTTCACCGGGATCACTTTCAAGATTATATAGTTGTTCGACTGAACTGAAACCACCTTCAATATCTTTATCTACTGCAACCCATTTATTCCGTATTTGATCTTTCTCAGGTGTAACTGCAATATATTTCCAATTTTTCATTCTTAGAGAAAGTGTGCCAACAGACTCCTCTATTATGTATTCCCTTCCTAACTGTGATCTGCCGAGCAGAGCAGGAAGCATATTTAAACTATCGATGGCTTCTCCCTTAGATAGCTCCAGTCCTAAAAGTTCCGCCAACGATGCATAAAGATCAACTTGGGAGAAAAGGGCATCACTTGTGGCTGGCAAAACAATATCTTCCCAACTAACAATTGTTGGAACTCTAGTGCCAGCCTCATAGGCGCTATATTTACCACCCCGATAAATTCCCCCAGGCTTATGCCCTTTGAGGAGACTTACAGCGCCATCACTATAACCATCGTCTAGAACCGGACCATTATCACTTGTAAACAACACCAAGGTTTGTTTGTTAAGGTTAAGTCTTCTTACTTCCTCCATAATTTTACCCACGGCCCAGTCCACCTGTGCGATTGTATCCCCTCTTGGCCCCATATCAGTAATGCCTAAAAAATCAGGATGAGGAAGTCGCGGGACATGAATATCATGAAAAGAATAATACAAGAAGAAAGGGCTATCACCACTTGACTGTAAAAAATCTATTGCCTTGTTAGTTAATATAGCTGGTATCTCTTCATCAACCCATAAGGCCTTCTCTCCACCACTCATCGAACCGATACGTGGAACTCCGTTAATAATTGTACCATTATGTTGTTCGTCAGCAGCGTATCGTACAAGATCGGGCCGTTCATACCCATGCGGTCGATCACCTATCTTGCCTGAGTAGCTTACATTGATAGGGTCATTTTTCTGTAAATTTATGACATTGTGATTTTCCAGAAAAACGGTAGGAACCCGATCCCCCGTTATTGGCATAAGGAAACTATAGTCAAACCCGATTTCCAATGGGCCAGAAGTGACTTTGCCATTCCAATCAATATTGCCGTCTCCAAAACCTAGGTGCCACTTTCCGATTACAGCGGTTTTATAACCCTTCTTTTGTAGCATTTTAGGTAATGTTGGTTTGTCCGGTTTTATCAATGCCGGTGCATCACCTTCAAGAATATCACTATTAACTCGAAACCCATGTTCACCGGTTAACAGTGCGTAGCGAGATGGTGTGCAAGTTGCAGCTGTGCTATGAACATCTGTGAAATTTATTCCCTCTTTTGCAAGTTGGTCTATATTTGGGGTTTTTACACCAACAGCACCATTTATCCCAACATCGCCATACCCAAGATCATCAACATAAAAAATGATAATGTTTGGTCTACTGCTTTTATGATCAACGGTTGATGTTTGAGCAAATGAATTATTCGCACAAAATAAAAGCGTTAGTGTTATAAAATTTGCATCAAGCCAAATTTTTTGGGAGAATAACTTTAATATCATGGTAAATTGCCTTCCAATTAAACAGCTTATTTTAATCAGAACTTTATAGCAATAAAGTTAAATCCCAAAGCAATTCAGGGCACAGTTTACTTAATTGGGAAATTGATTTTTGCCCTCCTCATGACCCAATTACCATTGAATTGGCCATGGTGGTTAAATAAGTATGATGCCTTCTGTGATTTGCGGGTACCGCATAAGAACCGCGCCATAACGGGGCCACGGAATTAAACGTGTATCCGTTATTGGTTTGACGGCGTAAAGGGCCGCGCCTCCCCGCGGTCAACAAGGAACCAATCCGTTCCTTCGTAGCGTCGTTCGATTGTCCAGTCAAAGCCGCCCTGCGGCAGATATGTGGTTTTGGAGCGCAGATCAAATTTGCCATATTGGTCCGCTCCGGAATAGGCGGTGCTGTACCCGTTTTCATGAAAATTTATGACTTGTGACCTGGCCGACCAGGTCGAATTTTTAGCGGCGAAATAATGCTGATCAACCGCGCCGGTAGCGGGGTTATAGGTGCGGATGACCTGCCCGAAAAAGGCGTTGTCATCGTTAGTTCGCCAGGTGCTTTTGATGCCGCGCCCATCAAACACGGGGGAAATTTCGACCCGAAATTTAAGCTGTGTAAATTCCCCAGGTTTTTGCATGACATCATTTGTTACCTGCCAAAGGCCGATTTCGCCTTCGAATTTTGCCATATAGTCAGCCGGGGTAACGGGGACCGGTTTTTCCTGTGCCATGGAAGTGGATGAATATATGCCAGTTATGGCAAGAAAAATAAGTGCTACAGATTTTGTACAAAGGTCTTTGGTCATTATGCCCCCGTCGTTTTTGCGGCTCATCGCGAGCCTTTCAGAATTATGATATCTGTCACGCTATCATTAGGGGATCAATCATTCAATTCAAGAAAAAGTGAAGTCCGCATGGCGTGTTAGGGAATGTCGACGATCAGAAACATGCCGACGGATGGTCAAAGCGTAGCGACAATCACCGGGGAGTGATCAGCGCTGCGGCGCAGGATTTCGGTATTTATACCCCAAACGGTGCGGATCGTTTCCTTATCCAGAACGTCATTCGGAGGGCCGGATCGGTTAAGTTCACCTTCCTTGAGCAAATAAACCTGATCGGCGTAGGACATGGCCTGATTTAAATCGTGCAATATGGCGAGCACACCGAAGCCTTTTTCGTTTGCCAGCCAGCGGGCTATTTTGAGTATTTCAAGTTGATAAAGCGGGTCAAGTGCGCTTGTCGGTTCGTCAAGCAGCAGATATTTATGACCACGGTTATCATCCGTGGGCCAGATTTGCGCGAGCACACGGGCGAACTGCACGCGCTGTTTCTCGCCGCCGGACAGGGTCGAAAATTGTTGCTCCATCAGGTATTCGGTCCGGGTCAGCTTTATGATTTCCTTCAGGATAGGGCGGCTGACCGATGGCGGTTCATCATGGGGAAGTCGGCCCATCAGAACAATATCATAGGCGGTGAAATTAAAGGTCACGTGGGACGATTGCGGTAAAATGGCCCGGCGTTTGGCGCGCTCCCGATAACCAATCCCCCCAAGTGGTTTTTGGTCAAGCGAGATCGTGCCGCTTGATGGCTTCAGATCACCGGCAAGCAATTTTAACATCGTCGATTTTCCCGCCCCGTTCGGGCCGAGGATTACGGAAAACACACCGGGTTTTGTTGACAGGGATATATTTTTTACCAATGCTTTTTTGCCCACATATGCCGATACATTTGTTGCCTGATAAGACATTATGCTCTTCCTCTGTTTTTTGAAAGCAGCAACCACAGAAAGAACGGGCCGCCAACCGCGCTGCAGACAAGACCGATGGGAAGCTCCGCCGGCATGACAACCGTTCGCGCCGCAAGATCAGCCACAAGAGTGACGATCGCGCCAAGCAGCGCTGATGCGGGGATCACCAGCCGGTGATCCGGTCCGGAAAATTGCCGCACGATATGTGGGACGATAAGCCCGACAAAGCTGATGATACCCGACACGGCGACGGACGCGCCGACAATCAGGGCGACGGATAATATAATAATCCTGGTCAGTTTTTTCGTATCGACACCCAGATGCCCTGCTTCGGCGATCCCAAGCAGATAGGCATTTAACGGCACGGCGCAGCGCCACAAAGAGGCAAGACCAACTACCACCAGCAGCAATGACGGCATAATACCCTGCCATGTCGCGCTGCCAAACCCACCCATCATCCAGAAGGTAAGCAACCGTAGCTGCGTATCATCGCTGACAAACTGAAAAAGCCCGATGCCCGCCATCGATATGGCATTTATGGCAATACCGATTAGCAGCATGCTCGCCACCTTGTCCCCGACCGTGTTTCTTGAAAGAAGATAAATCAGAACGGTCGCGCACACGCCACCGGCAAATGCGGTAATGGGCAACATAAACCCGGACGCAAAACCAAAGCCGAAGACGATATAGGCAACGGCAAATAACGCTGCACCGCCCGAAACGCCGATCAAGCCCGGCTCCGCCAATGGATTACGGAACAATGCCTGCAGAACCGCCCCGGAAATACCAAGAGCCGCGCCGACGAATATCCCCAGCACGACACGCGGCATACGAATGGAAAGCAATATGCCCTCTTCGTGCGGTGCGTAACCCCACGGCAATGTCAGGCCAGCCTGCGCCCCAAGAATAGACAGGATTTTACCGATGGAAAGCCCGTAGCTGCCGATGGTTATATTGACCAGCACCGTTAAGACGAGGCAGATGGTCAAAATCATCAATAATCCCGGCTTTTCAAACTGCACCTGCTTTACCGCGTTTTCGTTAATCATTATTCCTGCTCACACATGCATCAGTATATCTGCTCAGCGAGCGATCTTATTGCTTGCGGCGTACGTGGGCCAAAGCCAAGCAGAAGAAGTCCGTCCATCGCGACGAGGTTACCGTTCTGTCCCGCCGGGGTTAAACGCAGCTGCGGCAATGACAATATTTTTTCCTTCCCGCCGGAGCCTTCGACCACATGCGCCATCATCAGGATGTAATCCGGGGCGGAGGATGCGGCAATTTCGGGCGATAATGGCTTAAAGCCCGTGAACCCCTCGACCGCATTGACACCGCCGGCCAGTTCAATGATGGCGTTTGCGTCCGTATCAGCGCCGGCGGCAACGGGTGTGCCGTCCTGCGCCGATAGCAGAAATAATATTCTGGGTGACTTCCGGGACAATTTTCGAAGCGCCACGAGATTTGCGGCTTTTTCAAATTCCGCCACGAGCTTGGCGCGCAGTTCCCTGCCCTGTTCCTCAATATTTAAGGCATTTGCGACCTGCTCAACACGGTCAAGGACAGACTTGGCACTTCCACCCTTGCCGACCTTGCGAACACAAACCCCGACGGCGCCAACCTGATCAAGGGATTCAGGCGGCCCCGCGTCAGGGTCGGCGATAATCATATCCGGCCCTAATGATAATAACCCTTCTGCGCCAACACGGCGGTAATAGCCCACTTTCGGAAATTTTTCCGTGTCTTCCGGTACCGTTGATGTGACATCAACACCGACAATACGGTCCTGTGCCCCTAAAGCGTAGATAATTTCCGTGACCGCCCCGCCAAGAGCGATCACCCTGTTCGCCGCGCTTTCGCAGACGGCTTGTGCATTTACCGGCATCCACGTAAAAAAATAAACGGTAAGCATATAAATTACACCCTTCATTTTGGAAGCTCCGCACACAACGCTGTCCAGTCTTCAAGTTCAGCTTGGCCGGGTTTTCTTTCGCCAAACATGGTCAGTATCTGCCTTCCGTCAGCATCGAACAATTCAAGCGACGTGACAATGCCGTCACGCGTCGGTTTGCGCACGACCCACGCTTTGTCGATCTGATCTTCCCGAACATGCAGATCAAAACGCGGGTCAAGTATGTTCAACCATCCCCCCATTTCAATAACCCGGTCGATCGGACCGGTGTGAATTTGGATGCACCCTCTGCTACCCACAAAAACCATGATTGAAAGATCCGTTTCCGATGCCTTTTCAAGCGCATACCGAAATGCAGAAGGCGATACTTCAAAAGCGAGGTCCTCACCAACAAGACGAAGGGCCTGTTGGCGGGAAACACCAAAATCACGCAGAATTTCAATAAAGTCATGAGTATCCTGAAGAGCCAGCCAATGCTGACGCATACGATCAACTTCGATTTTGTCATCGGATGCTTCAGCGGGCAATGGCGCATGCGGTGTTGTGGTGATTTCATCATACTGATTTTCCGCCCTGAACTGCTCCACGAGCTGGTCATAAGCGTCATGATCACTTTCTTCGCGCATATAGACCTTGTGAACGGAGGTCCCGGACAGATCAAAGAATTGAAGGCTTTTGCGAATGCCTTTCTTCGTTTCTTCCTGAACAGCAAAACCAAAGTGCCAGTGGCTGAAGAAAATACGTAGGTCAATATCCCTGTTTACAACAATGGCACTGCCGGGATTCACCGACACAGCGCCAAACTTACCCACTTTTTCATGTACGGCATCATCATTGCGCGTTATGCACAATATTTCGCCAAGCTTCGGCAGACGCTTCAGTATTTTGCCCCATTCGGGCTTAAGCCGGATGGCCGTTTCACCAATGCCGGTCGCGACCAGTTCTGCTTCGCTAACATCAAGTGCTTCCGCCGCGTTGCGGATGCGCACATTTTGGTTTTCTGATTTAAAAGCAGACCATCTGTCTTTCAAGTCTACCATATATTGATTTTCATTTTGTACTGCTGCCGTTGTCATAAAGATCTCCTGTATTAAAATAAATATGAGGATCAGAACTTTTGTCGGCTGGCTGGCGTTAGCGTTATCTTATCTATCGTTATTCGCGCTGGCTGGCGTAACAGTTGCCTGAATTTTTAATTACTACTTGGTTAAAATGAGCTTATCCTGCGATGTTCTCCTTAATCTGTATTCCACATCACCGTGAAGGATAATAATTTCATCTCTACCTTGAAGAAGGTTTTCACTTTTAAGAAATTTACCGGATTTCAATCTGCTTTCCGGTTTCATTTCCTGTGGATCATTGTCTTGTGTCATTGCTAAACTCATTCCTTAATCCTAAGTGTTAAAACTGATGTGAAACATTAAACCTGAAACTACGCCCCGGCTGGCGAATGACGGTCGGGTGAACTGAATAATCTTCATCCAATATGTTATCAATCGCGAAACTGAAGACCGTATTTTCAAAAACACCGTCATCGGGCGACCAGTTGGAAAACAAATCAACCGTTTGATATCCCTCAGTCGTTACGCTGTCTTCGGGCACATCATTTTGTGCCGCGGTAATTGTCATCCTTGCACCAATCTGAAAACCATATTCAGGCATTTTTCCCGTTATGCGAATGGTCATACTGTCGGGCGCCACAGATGATAGTCCCTCATCAGTCAAAGGGTTTTTACCACTTGCTGTAAAGCCACTGACACTTGCAGACAAAAATGAGTTTTCATAGCGAATTTCGCCTTCAAACCCGTCAATTGCAGCCTGTGAATTGACATTTTGGGTTGTCCCGTAAAAGGTCATCGGCCCTGCCGGCGGGATGAACATTGGCGGTTTGGTCGGGTCTACATACATCACCACGGTATCAACGAAATTTTCAACATCCGTTTTGAAATAATTGGCGCTGATCAGGAAACTATCGCCATCTTCAACAATATCTGTTTGACGAAACCTGATCCCAGCCTCCCAGGATTTTGCCTGCTCGGGCTCCAATAACGGAGTTGGCGCAAACTCATTGACAACAAATGTACCGGGACCAAACCCGCTCGGTACTGAGAAATGGACACCATCATTATAAAGTTCGGTTAGGGCCGGCGCGCGGAAAGCTTCCGAATAACTGCCCCATAAATAAATTTGCTCGCTCGGGTTTATGCCAAGTGCAATCCGCGGCGTAACATCGCTTTCTTCTCTCTGCGCAAAAACACCGTTTGACGTAAAGTCGAAACTGTCATATCGCACGCCCGGGATGACAGAAACAAGATCATCCATAAGGCTGATTTCCAGCTGAGCATATCCGGCAACGAACTGACGCTGCGCATCCGGAAATTCGGGGCGATCCGCACCGTTTCTCGTGCCATCCTGTTTATCCTTGAAATATTCAAAACCGTATGTAAACGCAGCACTCACCTGATCAGAAGCAACAATGCGGCTGGTATTATGCAAATCGATACCGTAGGAGCTGAAATTTGAAATGTCCTTGCGATCATCGAATATGCGGTCTTCGGTCGTTCTTATATCACCATAGTGGATAACCGTTTTAAAGTTTATATAAAGGTTATCGGGATCATTATATGTATAATTACCACGAATATTATATTCTTTGGTGTCCCTATCCACGACGGTTGTTGATGAAGATACATCATCAGACGCAGTGGGATTTAATCCATTCCCGTTAAAGAAATCTGCATTGATTTCAAAACGTTGGTGTTCTGTCGGTTCAAACCCAAACTTTGTGTGGCCATTGATAATCCTGTCCTGTGTATCCACGATTGGGTTGCCCGCACCATCAATCAGATCATGATACACTTCACGGAAAACAAGATTTGCCAAGACATCCACTTTGTCGGCCTGCCCAAAAACACTACCCGATGCAAAAAAATCTTCGCCATTCGATTGGTATCCAAGGCTCGTCCGTGCGCCCAAATCCTGCCCCTCGCGAAGCAAATCTTTGGCACCTTTTGTTTCCAGAGACAACACACCACCGATAGCCCCACTGCCATAAAGGGAAGAAGCCGAACCCCGGATTACTTCAACTCTTTTAACAAGTTGAGGATCAACAAAAAAACGTCCCCTATGCGCCTGATCAAAGTTTTGGCGGGCACCATCAATCCTTAAGACCAGTTGCTGGTCGGAGAACCCCCTTATTGAAGGCTCTTCCGCAATCCGGCGGGAGCCCCCCTGAACAGAAATACCAGGCGTTCCCTCTAGAACATCCTTAAAGGATAGTGGGATAAACCTGTCTATTTCTTCCTGTTCGATAACGGCTACTGCCGTCGGCGTTTTAAAAACACTACGTTCCGTTTTTGTCGCTGTTACCGTAATAACATCTACATTGGTTTCATTATCTGCCAGTTCTTCTGCAAATGCAGCAGATTGACTAGCGGCAGTCGAAAGCGCCATGACGAGCGCCAACCCTGAAATACCGTTTAAGTTCTTCACAAGCATACTCCTAAATTACCCTGTACAAGGGAGTTTACGCTTGGCTTGCTTGTCTGAATCAGAGAGGAAAATGGGTGGCACCCAATCCTGCCCCAAGCAGACATCGGCTGGCTTGGCAGTTTGATTAAATTTTACGAATCAACGTATGTTTATTATTAATGAAAATAATTCTTAATAGCAATTATTATTAATAATAATTCTTAATATCATATATAATGACGATACCATGCGGGAAAAGTCGCACTTATATCCCTGCCCGGTACGGGCATAGATTATTTGATAAGCTGTTCTGTAAATTTACTTCCAGACATCCAGGAGTTTTTGATTTCTCTGCTCGTCTTCACTATCCCAAGTGGCTTTTCCTTTGCCATCCTTAAAATATTTAATCGCCGCTTTATGATAGGGAAAAGTTTGGGCGGGGTGCACAAAATCTTCTACTTTTGACGGGGCAATGCCGGGGAATTCTTTTTGCATTTCCGGCCATTTGGCGTGCAGGGCATCAAGAATATCCACCACTGTTTCATCTTCCAGGTTTTCCGGCACCATCAAAAATATTTCCATGGCAAATATTGTTTTATCGGTTTCTGCCACCGGATATTCAGCGGCCTTTACCGGATAAGTCGTAAATCCCGGTGCCGTGCTGCTGACAAATTGTTTATTTTCGTCTGTTTGTTTAAGATCCAGAACACGTATACCAACATTGGCATCCGCCTGTCTTACAACGCCCATCCGGAGGCTGCCGGGTGTAGCGTCAGCATTTCCTTCAACCAATGCTTCCATGCCTTCAGCAACGCCGGATACATATATAATTTCAACATCGTCCTCGCCCATTCCGGCCGCTTCAAGCATCGCCCCTGCCATCAGATTTATGGCGGTCGCAGCAGTGACTTTCAATACGACCTTCCGGCCCTTTAAATCGCTTACGGTTCTGATATCTGAATCCTCGCGGGTCATAAATGCAAACGGCATCGTCCAAAGCCGTGCGACGGCCCGAATATTGGGATTGGCATCACGACCAATACCTGCATACGCCGTTCCGCCATCAACCATCGACGTAAGCCCTAAATCAAGTTCAGAGTTATTTACAAGAGGAATGAATACGCTCGGCCCGATATAAGGCTGCGCTGTTACCCTTATTCTTAATTCTTTTTGTAAATGCTTGGCAAGGACGGTTCCAAACATATGCATGGAACTTCCGGTAAAGCCAGTTCCTATGGCCAGTTGTTTTCTTGCAGCATCGGCATTTGATCCCAGACTTAGAAAAGAAATAACCGCTATTAAAGCAATTTTCACGTTATTCGACATAAAGCTGATAATTCTGTGTGGCAATTTTGGTTTCCTCTTACAACGTCATCAATAAATTAACATGGTCAATCGCTCGGCGGTGTATATTCCACAACCTTCTGATCAATTTTACCAAAAATAGAGTTGTTTTGCCCATCAAATATCTCAATTTCTATTCTGTCACCGAATTTCATAAATGGTGTAGTTGGCTTCCCGTCCCGTACTATTTCCAGACACCTTACCTCGGAGAGGCAGCTTGACCCATCTTTTGAACCCTCATTTGCTACGGTACCCGACCCGATAACCGTCCCCGCCATCAGGTGTCTTGATTTAGCAGCGTGGGAGATTAGCTGGCAAAAGTTAAAAGTCATATCAACGCCCGCGTTCGGGGAGCCAATTTTTTTGTCGTTTAGCGTGCTATGAATAGGCAGCGAAAGCTTGCAGCCATCCCACTCATCCCCCAGTTCATCCGGTGTAACGAATACGGGGGCAAAAGACGTCCAGGGTTTTGTCTGATAAAAGCCAAACTGTTTTGATATTTCCTGTGGGACGAGGTTCCTCAACGTCACATCATTCAGGAAAGAAACCAGTTTGATATGTTTTTTTGCCCCTTCAACCGACGTACCGGCGGGAACATCATCAGTGATGATCGCTATTTCAGCTTCAAAATCAATCCCCCAATCTTCATTTTCAAATGGCAGATCATCGTTTGGCCCCAGAAAAGCGTCGGATGCCCCCATATACATCAACGGATCAGTCCAGAAATTATCCGGCACAACGGCATTGCGTGTTTTGCGAACCAATTCCACATGCGTCACATATGCACTACCATCCGCCCAGTGATATGCGCGGGGAAGCGGGGCGTCACATTCTTTTGCATCAAACGGTAACGACGACACTTTCTCATCATTTAAATCGTTATAGAGTTTTTCCAGTTTGCTCTTGTTTACTGCCCAGTTATCAAGCGCTGCCTGCATCGTTGGCGCCACACTTTCAGCACTGACATACCGATTAAGGTCTTTTGAGACAACTATTAATTTTCCGTCCCGGCCAAATTTTAATGATGCGAGCTTCATTTATTCTGAATTCCCTTTAATATTAATTTATCAATTTAACCAAATCTTAGAAACGGGCTCTCAAATTCATGTTGGCAGAATGACCAAGATATTGATCACGCCACTCCGCATCATACCTGATCGTAAAGGCAAAATAATTCGACGTGAAGTAGACCCCCAGCCCAGCCTGGAAATTATTCTTATCAATGGGATCACCAAATACGGTGAAATAATTATTCTGCCCTTCAAAACTTGTGGAGATTTCAATAGGATCATCATTCAGATGTTGTGACCAGCCCCCCTGAAGCGCAATTCGCATAACGCTATCGACCAGATTACCCGTTTTGAATTCGGTTTTGTGGGCGATCTCAAGCTTAAGGTCGGTGGAAAGAAAATTCCTATTATAGTCATCAACACTCAGATTAAAACCGGCACCGCCATCGACCTCCGTATACGAATTCTGATGAACATTGTTGTAATTTACACCTGCAGTAGGCGTAATGGACAAAGCGCCAAGATCAAATTCATACCCCGCTTTTATGACGCCGGAATACTGGAGCCCATTCCAGTCGGCCGTGGCAAAACGATCCAGTTCACCCAGCACAAGCTCTTTCTCACTTGAAAAATCGAGATATCCTATTGACGCCTGATTTTCGAGGAAGAAATTATCTAACCAGAAAGCGCTGTAAAGTCCCAACTGTGTATTCTGAACCGCTAATCTATCTTTACCGGATTCCTTAAATTTAACGTCAGATATATTATAGGACAGGTTAACACCTATAACACCACGATCACTTAAGGCAAATTCGTACCCAGCTGCCAGTCCAAAATTAAAGACGTCTGCACCACGTTCATTTATTCCGTCCTTCTGGTCATAAATACCTGCAAATTCCTGGATCCAAACACCGTTTCGCACCCTTGATGGCGGTACGGTTTTAATCATATGGCGGAGCCCATCTAACTGTGCGGACACAGCACTGACGGAGAGATCATTGGTATTTTGAATCGCTTGCAAGCTCGCTTGTGAGAGACTTAAGGGTAATATTTCTTTATAAAACAGATTGAAGTCTTCCGCTGTTTCAATAGAACCAAGATGTTCGGCCATGTCAGCATCATTTGCAAAAGCACCTATCGACGCTTCATAAATTGCGGAAAATGTCTCGGACAGCCCTAATTCTTCACTGGTTCTTCTGCGAACAGTAAGATCAATAGTATTTGCCGTAAGTTCAGTCGATAGGTCATACACGTAGGAATTATTGCCCAAATTCTGGATATTACTGTCTGCGTCTATTATTAAGTTGCTGGCCGTAACAATATTAAACGTTTCTTCTTTATCCACAACGGCTCCCACCTGGATACTAAGTGTGCTGCCGGTAGAAAAACTAACTGTATTGGAAGCATTTATGCCGCCCGTAAATCCATTCAGACTGTTTACGTTCAAATTTATGACTGATTGGTCGTTAATTGTTAAATTATTTACGTCCAATCCCAGGTCCGTATTAACCGTGAGTGCCGATTGATCATTTATGGTAACATCTAATTGGCCGTTGGGAGAATAAATCCCTCCACCGAGTACACTATCCCCGCTCATCGCAAGCGTAGAACTTCCATTACCCAAGAAAATAGTACCATCTATCACCGAGTCCGTGCCCCCTTGCAAGGTAATCACATTATTACCACTTCCTAAATAGATATCTCCCTGAATTTCATCGCTGTTTAAGAATGTAATACCGGTAGTGTTATTTGATAAATCTACAGCTGTTGCTGTTCCTCCTGGACCCGCCAATACGCGGAAAGTTCCCGTATTAATAAATTCGTCAAGCGTTCCTGAATTATCCACAAGACCATACGCATTTGCATTTTCACCGTCCGCATTCACTAAGAAAAGTCCGTTATTTTCAAAACGGGTTAGCCCACCCCCCTGATCAACTAATACGCCGTATGCGTCCCCGCCAGTACCCGTAAAATTGTCATCAATATCGACGGCAGCCGATACTATTACATTAATATTACCGTTATTTACAAACTCCGGAACTGTTGCATTTGCACCAATATGCAGCAGTGTCGCATCGGCATCGTTCGATCGAGCACTCATGGCGCCCCAAAGGCCATTGTAAATCCCAAAATCCAGGGTTGTGGAATAAGTAGTGCCGCCATTTTCAGCACCTGTGATAAATATTGTGGTCACATCCTGACCGCCATTCGTCCCCTCCGCTTTTATGGTTCTCTGGTTTAATATAGAATAATCACCATAAAAAGAATCCGTGTTACCAATCGTAATGTCTTTCCATCCGGTATTGACTAATTTTTCAGGGGTGACAAATATCGCGTATCCACCACCAACCGCACTAATCGAACTCTGACCAAAAGAAATACCGGTTACCGAATCACCTTCGGCTATCTGAACGACATCACCGTCACTGTTGGTCATGACGATGTCGTTGGCCAACCCACCCGTCAGGTCGCCACTGACCCTGACCGACGCAAGGCCGGCAACCGCCGGCACCTCCTGAAAACTACTATTGCGAGTTATCGGCGTCCCCGTTGCAATTTCACCAATATTTCTGATCATCCCATCAACGTCTGCACCAAGATAGATACCATGATTACCTAGTCCGCCAGCAATAATAGCGTCATTGACTTCGATATTTCCGGTGAGGTTGCCAAGAATTTCAATCCCATTACTATTATCACCGGTAACATTGACCGTATCCACAACGATATTTCCAACCATTTCTGTTTGTAGTGATAATGCCGCGGAATTATTACCATAAACAACTAGTCCAGCGGTCGCGTCTCCCGTTATATCCCCCTGGTAGGTCCCCGCTCCATCAATTAATATGTCGAAATTGTTGCTGCCATAGTCAGAATCCTGGCTAGTATTTCCAATTCGAATAATCCCTGAAGCAGTGTAGTCAGACGTCCGTGTCATCCCGTTTTCAGTAGTAATATGAAGACCAACCAAATTGTCATCATTTTCCGTAATTCTGATTTCACCATTGTTTGTTATGTTGTTATCACTATCCACCGTAACAACAGTTCCACCGGTGACAGACACCTCTACATCTTCATTGATCACAACATCTGCAGGATTATTATTGTCTACCGTCGAGGTGGTGATAGAAGTTTCACGATCCTCTGAAATTGTTACCGTTTGGGCATAGGAAGATGTCAGCATCAATGTGCTCGCAAGAACACATAGAGACACTGTTAATTTAAGCTTGTGTATATTACTACCGACTAAAAGAGAGCTACCCAGATATCGAAACTGACTCATTTATTTTCCTTGGTGATTATTTTCTCGACTTTATTGTATATTACTATGCCAATCAAATTGTCATACATTTTTATCAAACTGACTTATAATCGATCTTAAATGCAAAAGCTATCCTGTCGGTCAATAATCTCAGGTAAATGATTTTATATTGCAAAATCTAAAAAAGATAAGGTATACCTGTAGCAATTTTAACATCGTATTTAGATGATAAATATTACGAATTACAATTAAGAGCTGTGCTTTCAAATATCTATTATCCCGACCTGAAAAAAGCCCAAATATTTGATAAATGAAGGATGGATACATTGAGGAAAAAGGAAAAACAAGTCTATATCGTTCCTGGAAGGGAATGTGGAGAATGCACGGCCTGTTGTATAAATTTTACGATTGACTCTCCAGAGCTCGTAAAACTACCAAATATCGCTTGTGAGAATCTTTTGGAATGTGGCGGTTGCTCTATATATGATAATAGGCCGGATGTCTGTAACAAATGGTTTTGCGCATGGCGAAATTTGCAGGAATTGGATAATTCCTGGAGACCAGATAAGAATGGTATCATATTGGAATTCAGTGAAGAAAATTTCCCTGGTGTGTTCGCCGGACGTATCGGCTTTAAGTTCACTGTGATTGACAAAGAGAAGCCTTTTAGAAATAGGAAGTTTATAAATTTTGTGGAAAAACAGTTAAAAAACAACGTTCCATGTATTTTATCCTATGGCAACAAACCATCTGAGTTACCAGCAGTAGCATTTCTAAATTTTGCGCTTCATCATGCCGTTGCATCAGGTAACAAAAATGCGATCAAAAAAGAATTATTAAAGGTGATGGACGCATGCGAAAAACAGCCTATTGAAAAGTTAGCTATCGTAAACGGAAAGATTGTAGAAGTATCTTGACCTAACAGACAAACTTGCACCAATAGCGATAATTAAGTCGTCAAAAAACAAAATTCACATCATTGCCACATTTTAGGTTATACTCTGCTTACACTAATGAGAATGAGAAAAAATTTCTTGTTAAGGAGGAGAATGAAATTGACTAACTTAAACACAATCTTAAAGACCCTGTTACTTACTTTTACTGCCTTACTGATCACTGCCTGCGGTGATGATGGCGATACAAATAACGCTGCTGAAAGCGCGGCGTCAAGCACATCAGAGGCTATGAGTTCAGCGGATGATAGCGTCGGCGAAATGGTTGATTACGCGTCAGAAGACGTCATGGAAGAAGCGGGCGATATGGCGGACGAAGCCATGGACAAAGCGGGTGAAATGGCAGACGATGCTATGGATAAAGCCGAAGAAATGGCAGAAGAAGTGAAAGAAGAAGGCGCCGATGCCATGGAAGCAGCGAAAGAAAAAGCGGCTGAAATGGGCGTGACACCGCCTCAATAATCTTTATAGCCTCTCATTCAAAGACAGAATGAGATAGAATTAATGATGGAGAATTTAATATTTCTCCATCATTAGTTATTTTTTCCAGACAACCGGAAATAAATCACTGTCCAGCGGGTCACCCTGTTTGATACCGGGATCGCGGAGGATGTCTGTCGTCCCTTTTCTTGGATCATAAACCACATCATCACCCGTCCAGCGGGTGGCGTAGCCTCGTCTGCGCAGACCACTGCTTTTATTTCCTTTGGCGCCATGTATGGTATTGGCATGATGAATAAGACAGTCACCCGGCAATAAATCATAGCAGATGATCTGGTCGTCCGGCACTGTCGCATCTATGTCAGGCATGGTTTCAAGGCCCGCTTCATCATATTCGGCATGTCCGCTGCCGCTAAAGCTTTGCGGCCGGTATCTGATACCCGTATTATGGGATCCCTTAACGTAACGAACACCACCGCTTTCTTCCGTTACTTCATCCATCGCAAACCAGATTGAGCAAATCTGTTCGCCCTTTATCTTCCAGTAGGGCCCGTCCTGATGCCAGGGCGTTGCTTCAACGGACCCGGGCTCCTTGACGAGGAGATGATCAAAAAACATGTTTATTTTACTGGACCCCATAAGTTCGGCCGCGATTTCAGCCGCTTCACTTTCAAAAACAAATTTTCTAAAATCTTCATTTCTGGTCCAGATAAACTGATCCCCAAAAAAACGGGTTGAATTTTCCGCTTTCGCGTATTCTTCGGCCATTTCACCCGGGTTTTTCATATTGTCATCAGTTGCCTTGCGCAGAAACTCCACCCATTTTGGGTCGAATGCGCCGCTTAATTTGATGACACCGTCACGGCGATAAATTTCTTTTTCTTCTTTTGTTATTCGCATAGAACTATTTCCCCATTTTTGATGAAACTTTATAAAAAACTGCCCCGACCACCAGGACGACAATTACAATTAATCCAAAAACCGGATCGCCGGATACCATCATAATAATAAAACCTGCGGAGATCACAAAAAGCAATATTGAGACGAGATAGAGAAAAGGTTTTTTCAGCTTAAATTCAGCATTTTCAAATTCCGTCTTCATAATTTTGGGTACTCGGGCAAGGCTAACGGCAATAAATAATTGCTGTATTAATAAGCCCAGCACAGCAACAAGAGCATATTGTTCAATATCACTCCCCGTTGAGATCGCCGCAACGCTTAATAACGTATATGTGATGATAGCGTAATGAGGAGTTTTATATTTTTTTGATATTCGTGCCAGATATTTTGGAAAAAAACTTGCCTGTGCGATGACGAATATATCACGGGAATACCCGAGTATTAAACCATTCACTGTTGTCGCGGCCGCCGCAATAATCGCTAACACCAACGCTGAAATAAGCCACTGCGGCAAAAAACTTCCGGCAACTTCAAGCACCGGTGTTGTCATTCCTTCAAAACCAGCACTTGTATCAATCCCGCTCAGAACAAGTGATACCCCACCATATGAACCCAGAACAATTATAAAACTGATCGCCAGCCCAACGGGAATGGTCAAGGATGGCCTTTTGATTTCACCGCCAAATTCGAGCAATGAAATAAACCCGGCAAACGAAAAATAACCAAGTGCCGCCGCCTGAAACACGGCCCCGACACCGTTGGGCATAAATGGCGTCATGTTGTTAATGTCAAATTCCGGCAACCCCATCAAAATAAAGACACTTAACATGACAAGAAAAATAATCACCATTGCGGTTTGAAATCTTACGACCCAGTCTGATCCAATAACATTTATCATCCCAAAGAACAGAACGACGCCCGCCGCCGCAAAAGTTTTGTTAAGTGACGGGAAAAAATAAACAATGTAATCAGCAAACCCGTACCCGACAAAAGCGTTCACCAAAATGACCGCACACAGAAGAACCCAGACAGCCAGAAAACCGAAGAATGGTGACAGAAGGCGACTGATGGCAATAAACGTCCCGCCCTCGGCGGGCATCAACGTGCCGATTTGCGCGGTAGCAAAACATGTGACAACCGCCATCGCCCCGGCAATGCCATAGGCCAAAAGAACAGATGGGCCGGTTATTTCAATTAATTGTGCCGGTAAAATAAAAATAGATATGCCAACCACAAAACCGGTAATAGTAAATACGAGCCCCCATAACCCGATGGTTTTTTCCTGACCCGATTTAGAACTCATTCACTTCCCCTTTTTCTCCCTATTGATTTACCCTAGCGTTTTGAACAAAGGCTATCAAGCGATAATAGATGAACGATAGATGTCCGTCATATTCATCAGTAGTTCAGGTGAAATATATATTATAGGTAGTGAAGGGTTTCTGGTGAGTAGTATAACAAAGGAGACCGATCATGAGTAAAAAAGTCAAAATAATAACCTTAATAACCGTCGCAATAGTCGGCTTGTCTCTCGCAACAGCAGCAGACGCAAGAGAGCGCGGAAAAAACCGCAACAATGGTTATAATGCTGAAGTAATCATCAAAGGTCACAACGGCGCCATGTACAGTCCATCAAGACATGAGCGGCACGTTATACAACGCCCGGGAAGAGGCCATTATGTTAATGACCGAAGATTTCACAAGCGGTTAAAATATAAAAGAAAAATGAGAAAACTGCATCGTATGAGACGCCTCAATAACTACTATCGATATGAGCGTCCCGTGATCATTATCACCAGACCCCTATACCGATAGTATAACATTGATCCCGCGCATCATTCAGGGTGTGCGGGATTTATTCATCCTCCATTCAGATGAATGCCTTACTGTTCTCATATCCACAGTTAATTCGGAACCAAAATTGAAAAACAGATATTTCCTCTTATTGATTTTTTTGTCGCTCGCTGCCTGTGGTGGGCGCGGCGGTGTAAACGACCGAGAACGGTTTGAAGAAGCAAAGTCCAGGCTTATAAACCTGTGGGATACAGACAGGAACGGTGTTATCACCTGTTCAGATGTAGAGCGCAGAAAAATTCTGCAATTCGGGGTATCTGACGAAAATAACAATGAGCTTCTTGAGGTTGATGAAGTCAAAAAAGCACCATGGGGCAGTCGCGCTTTTCCCATCGAATTTTTGAATTCCTATGATCTCAATAATGATGGTGAAGTTGACCTGCAGGAATTTATTGATAAGCCCGACGACACATTTCAACGTATGGATAACAATCAGGATTGCACCGTGAGTGAGAAAGAAATTGAAACCTTCCTCAAGGAAAGACGTCCCAGGGATGGCGGAGTGAGAGGTCCTGGCGGAAGACCTCCCCGTCCATAACCATTAAATTTCCGACGTCCAGGTCGCTGGTGCGCCGGGCAAATGAGACCCAAGGTCCATCCCCACTTCCCTCTCAATCAATGTGTTTAATCGGTCATTCAGCGTTAATATCAGTTCTTTGTGCGCTTCCGGGTCCTGAGCAAGGTTATTTAGCTCCAACGGATCATCTTCAATATCATACAGTTCAAGATCATTACGGCCGAGAAGTGATGTCCAGCTTTTTGGAATATGATGATCACCCGGTGCAAACCAGCGGGAAAATTTATATTTTTTTGTCATGATACCACGGCCAAGCGTCCGGGTATCAAACTGAATAAAATCATCCGGGTATTTAAAGGTTACTTTGGGCCCACCATTCTGCTCGGCAACTTTGGCAAGCATTCTTTTTCTTTCCAATCTTGGGTTTCCCTGGGTCGTGTTGCTGAAGCAGACAAGAATTTCATCCCTTGTTTCAACATTTTGACCCGTCACCATACCTGAATAATCTACCCCTTTCAGGCGCGGCTCCACTTTCTGAAAATCAGCATCCACAAGACCAAGTAGTGTCGGACCAAAATCAATCGCACTCATAAGCGCATTTGATTTTATCCCTTTTTTCCCGTCCGGATGCTTCACTACAAGGGGGACATTCAGGTTTTCCCTGTACATAAACGGTCCCTTATGGCGCAGCCCGTGTGATCCCCCCATTTCACCGTGATCAGATGTTAAAATTACGATGGTATCATCGGTTAATCCCATATCATCGAGAGACAGAAGCAAATCACCAATAACCTTATCAGAATCAATCAGGCATGCCGCATAATAATTAAGCACGTTCCGGCACGCTTCTTCGTCCTTCACATCCTGCTCGCCGTAGAAATATTGTCCCAATTTAACATATTCGCGCTGCGCTTCCGGCTTTGTGTCCAGATCATCATGGAAGTTTTCCGGCACATCAAAGCCAAAGTCATGATTATAAGGATATTTATCCTGAGCCGGTCTCATTTCACTGACCAGGCCGGGCCGTAATCTTGTTTCCGCCTGCTTTCCGTTGGCGTCCAGCCACATGATGTCATGCGGATTAACAAAATTGACCGCGAGAAACCATGGCTGGTCGCTGTTTTGCTGCCGGGAAAGATAATCTTTGGCATTAGCGAGAATTTCCCTGTCTTTTTCCGCCCCCTCATAAACAAGTCCTCCGGTATCGCCATGTTTATGCCACTCATCGAACCCGTAATCCGCTAGCGCATCCATGTTATCGTCGTCAAAGCCAACCGAAAGATGCCATTTGCCCTTATAAGCGGTTTTATAGCCGATTTTTTTAAACATCTGGCCAATGGTCGGGGTGTTTTTCACGTTGAGCACCGGGTCTCCTTCCCCCAGCCCCGGGTTAGTAAAAATAGTTGTGTGTTGAACATGCTGCCCGGTATATATCACCGACCTCGACGGCGCACAGGAAAGTGTTGCAATGTGATACTGCTCAAACGACACCCCGTCGGACGCGAATTTTTCACGGACCGGAAGATTAAGCCCTTTTGGCAACGTTTCCCATGAACGTTCCTGATCCATCATAATAAGCAGGACATTCTTACGTTTGGTGGTTTTTGCCATCTTTTGCGCCTTCGCCATATCCGCGGCAACAATGGTTATGCCTGCCGCCGTTGCGGCGACACCCTTTGAAAAATCACGTCTGGTTATTTTTTTATTTTCTGACATTTCTTATCCTTTAAAATCTGCCGCAGCATACTTTCATTTTATCCCCGGTTACAGCGCTTGAGGCGTCTGATGCGTAAAAAAGAGCCGCTTTTGCCACTTCTTCGGGCTCAACCCACCGTTTTAGCGCCGCCGGATCGGTGTAATTTTCTTTTTCGATTTCTTCGGCGGTTCTACCTTCGGCTTTTGCGCGCCTTTCCAAGATCCGGTCCATATTTTCACCGGATACCGCACCTGGCAATAGCGCATTGACCCGAACGTTAAAGGGGCCCACTTCCCTTGCTACAGCTTCCGTCATTCCAACAAGAGCAAATTTTGTTGCCGTGTAGGCAGAACGCATGGGATATCCCTGAATACCCATTAATGACGACATATTTACGATTGAACCGAACCCCTGCGCGCACATAATCCGTGCCGCTTCACGCATACAATACATGGCCCCAAACAGATTAATTTCAGCGCACGCCTTCCACTGATCAATATTTACTTCCGCAATCGGGGCAACCGGCCCCGGAACACCAGCGTTGTTGACCAGAATATCTACATGTCCGCTTATTGATTGCACTTTTTGAAACAATCCCTGCACATCATCAAATTTGGATACGTCACAAACAATCGCCGTGCCATTATTGCGGTTTGCAACAGCCGTCAGGGTTTGAAGGCTGCGTCCCGCAACAACGACATGCGCACCATGATCTGCGAACATATCCGCGATCGCGGCACCAATGCCCGTTCCACCGCCGGTTATCACCGCAACTTTATCCTTTAACGTTTCCATATTCATATTAATCTTCCTTCCTCAATTTTTCTTGCGGGATCAAAAAGAGGCATTTCCGGCTCCCTCCCCAAAATATAATCGCCCATCAGTTTTGAAATATAGGGGCCAATGGTATATCCCCCCCTGACACATCCGAGAATATAGGCATTATCCTTATTTGGCAGCTTGCCCGCAAGCGGATAAAAGTCCGGTACATTTGCTTCGAAACCTGTCCAGGACCTTACGATCCGTGTATTCGAAAGTTCGGGTAACGCAAATTGCGCCAGTTGCAGGTTCGGCATCAAACTTTCTATGCTTACGTTGCCTCGACCCTGTTCGGGAAGCCCTTTTCCCTGCCAGCCACCGCCTATGAGAACTGTACCATTTTCTTTTTGTTTCATCGTAAGCAGCCCGGTTGCATGACCAATAACACCGCTCATTAGTTTTGGGGCCCTTTCCGTAACAGACACCGTATTGACCCGTGCGCGGATCGGCAGTTCAACATCCATCATTTCTGCTATTTTTTTTGTCCAGCCCCCCGCAGCCAATAGAATTCGATGGGCAACAACACTCCTATCGCCCGAACGAATTTCCCATCCTTCGGACGTGCTGCGAATATATGTGACCGGGAATTTTTCAATTAAACCAATGCCCTTTTCATCAATTTTGCGTCGGTAATATTGACCGGTAAGTGATGAATTTGCATATCCGTCATCAGGGCAATAGCTGGCGGCAACAATTTTTTTACTTAAGTGCGGCTCAGCCGTGGCCACTTTTTCCGATGAGACAAATTTTATATTTGCGCCGGCCTGCTTTTTTTGCGTCATTCTTTCATGAAGCAATTCCGCTTCCCGGTCATTAAATGCAAGCGTATAGCCACCAGTCTTTTTAAACCCGACCGCATCCCCCATCTCTTCCCACATTTCATGCCCTTTGATCGCGTATGGCATTAACTTCACGCGCTTGATCTGCATTGACAAGGTTCCCGCATTGACGCCCGAAGCGCCCTGGCCAATATCCCCTTGCTCCAGGATAATCGCGCTCATACCGCCTTCAGCAACCCTTAGGGCTGTGCCGCATCCCATAATGCCCCCGCCGATGATCGCAATATCGAATATGATATTCATAAGGGCGATACTCCCGGAATTGGCAGATCATCATAATCCAGATCATCAGTAATTTCCCCCATCACAACAGGTCGAAGCGGCGGCCGGGCCGTTGGCAGACCTATTTCTTCCCTTGTTTTCCCGGTAAAATCGGACGCCATCAGTGCGACCGTTTCTGAACAGTATCGGCCGCCGCAGGGTCCCATCCCGCATCGCGTGTTTGATTTCACAGCATTAGGAGAACGCGCACCGAACTTAATTTCCTGATAGATTTCGGCCCTGCTTATGCCTTCACAACGACATATTTCAGTTTCATTCTCAATAAAATCAAGTAAACCTGCACGCGGTATGCTGAGCGCTGTCATCGCGCGACCAAATATTTCAGCGCGTTTTTTTATTACCTTATTTATTTCTTTTCCCGTATTACCCGATAAATCCTCATATGCAGCCTTTGCGGCCATCGCACCCCTTATCGGAGCAGCACCGACACCAAGTATGCCTGCGTTATCACCACAAACGTAAAGACCAGACTGGCTGGTGCGGCCATATTGGTCAACTGTCGGCACCCAACCGCCAAGCGTTGGATCAAAGTGATGCGATGCGCCAGCCAGACGTGTTGCTTCAATTGCCGGTGAAAGCCCGTGGCCGTAGCAGAGGGCTTCACCGTGGATGTATATTTCCGGTCCGGGAACGGGTCGCCAATCCTTATCAACCCTGGTGAGTGAGGTTCCTTCCACTTTTTCTTTTCCTTCGACAGATTTGACGCCGTGCCGCCAATAAACGGGGATGCGCTTAAGATAAAGTGATAATATCCATTTTATTCCCTGAAGAAGTAAAATCGGCCTCATGAGCATGGCCGGCAGGGCTTTAACCCAGTCCCACAAGCCATTGAGTGACACAACAGCACTAACCCGCCCCCCCAAACGGATCACTTCGCTGGCAACAAAAAACAACAGTGGCCCGTTGCCGGCAACGATTGTGCGCCGTCCCGGTACGATCATGTTCTCTTTAAGCAGCGCCGTTGCACCTGCAAGCCCGAATACACCCGGCATGGTCCAGCCGGGGACTGGTATCACCCTTTCATAAGCCCCCGTCGCAATGATGAGAGTTTTTGATTTTACGGTATATTCCTTCTCCGGCCCCACAAGCGCAAGCAGCCAGTTTTCACTTTCATCTGTCTCTATATGCCAGACGCGTGTTTCGAACCTGACCTCTATGGAACTGTTTCTTACCTTTTGCCGTAGGGTATCGCCCTGCACAATTGCACCTGTTTTCGGTGCCTTTTTAATTGATGTCGATTTGGGTCGCCAGACCTGCCCGCCGGCGTCCCTGCCTTCATCGATCAGTAAAACTTTAAGACCGTATCCTGCGGCGTCAAGCGCCGCATTTGCCCCTGCGGGCCCCGCGCCTATAACGATCACATCAATCATAAATCACGCGTTCCACAATTAATCCATCCGAAACGGTTGTGCGGCATGCTTCGCGGGTTTTACCGTCAATGCTGACCACACATTCCTGACACACCCCCATAACGCAGAACATCCCGCGCGGGGTTTTGGTGTTTGGAGCGTTTCGGATCGCGGTGATCCCTGCTCTGAGCAACGCCGCTGCAATGCTTTCCCCTTCGTACCCATTTATCATTACCCCATCAAACTGAAAGGATATTTCCTTTGTTCTTTCAATCGGATATGGAGTGTGGCTGGTCATGAGCGATAAGAAATTCCCAGATCATCAAATGTTCTTTTAATGTTGTCAACCACGTCGTCAGTCGCCGGATGGACAGGATCGCGCGGCACACCGGCAGGTTGACCAATCAGGTTAAGCGCCGCTTTAAAGGCCGCCGGCCACGTGGAATTTCCCATCAACAGTTCATAAAGAATGGTAAGTTTATAATGAATATCGGCTTGTGTTTTTCCGGGTTTTTCTTTTGCCAGCGCAGTTATATTTGCTGTGTCCGGCCCAAGAAATTCCGGCCCGGTTGCGATAAACCCATGAGCCCCAAGGGCGATTCCCGGCATAATGTAATGGCACGGGCCAACCATGATAGCCATTTTATCAGCAAATCTTTTGATCAAATGAGTGTGATGAAAATAATCACGGTTGCTTTCCTTAATACCGATAATCGGCGCTACGTCCATAATCGCCCCGATATCATCAATAGATAAATTAAGGCCCGCGCGCCGCGGAGAATTATAGGCAACAATCGGCATATCTATCGCCGCATTCAATTTTTCAAAGCGCCCCTGAAGCTCCTCACGGGTGGTTTTCAGAACATAAGTCTGCGGCATGGAGAGCACTGCCGCAGCACCATTTTCCTTCGCCGCAAGGGCAAAATTAACACTGTTTTTCAGGGTGGTTGCCGAACACCCGGTAATGACAGGTACACGACCCGCAGATGTATCAACGGCGAGACGTGTGAGGCTCCCTTTTTCAGCGGCTGATAGCGCCCAGCTTTCCCCATTATCGCCCGACACACAAATGGCGGTAGCGCCCTGCCCGATCAACCAGTCGACAAGTGACTGAAAGGCATCTTCCATAATTTCACCCGCTTCATTGAAGGGCGTTACCACTGCCGGGACAAAGCCGTGCAAATCTTCTTTTTTCATTTTATTCCTCTAATTCCACCAGATAGATCATGCCCATCTGAGCTTCAATAATATAAAGCTTATTTTCATTAAAAATTAAACTGGTGACCCACAGGCCATCGGGCAAATCAATCTGTGCGACCGTGTCACCGAATATGTTATAGACATAAACGCGTCCCGCCTGTGCATGTGCAACCGCAAGATTACCATTCTTGTGTACGGCCAAACCGTCAGGCCCCAGGCCACCGGACATTTGAATATAGGTCCCGACCATCGGCCATTTGGGATCCGGGAAATCAGCCATAAACCGCCACACGGCATTAGCGCGCGTTGCCGCCACATAAACCAGGTTACCATCAGGGCTTAACGCAATACCGTTGGGATAGGGCACATTATTTAAAATGTGATGAAGACTGCCGTCCGGTTCCATTCGAAATACATTTCCTGTGGGGTCGGAAAGACTGGTACGACCACTATCGGTAAACCAGATATCATCGTTTGGGGCAATGGTCAGATCAGATAGTCCCTTGAATTTATCTGCCGCGGCCAATGTACTGATATTATCTGTGCCATCATATTCGAGCAGGCCGTTTTTATAGTCGGTGAGAATAAAACGCCCATCAGACTTCTGCTTAATGGAATGAGGCTCGCCATCATATTGATGATGGAGCGACCATTCGCCACCTTCATCCACTTTAAAGATACGACCGTAAGGCACATCAACAAGCCAAAGATTACCGTCCTGATCAAATTCCGGCCCTTCAAGGAACGAATGAAGCGATTGACCCGGCCGGGTCATCTTCACCCAGTCATTCGGTTCTCCGTCATAGTGAAATTCCTGTGGCAGCTTTGACCAGATATTTGCAGTTATATATTGCGTCATACGATTACCCCCTGTTTACGCAGGTCGTCAATTTCGGCATCGGCAAGCCCAAGTTCTGATAAAATTTCGTTTGTATGTTCGCCAAATCCCGGCGCCGGTGATGTTATTTCCGGCCCATTTTCAAAATGATACGCCGCAACCGGCATAACCGGCAAGTGCGTATCACCATCACCACCCGTGCTTTTATGAAAGTAAGCATTCAACTGGGGATCATTTATAGCTTCAGCCAGAGTTCTTTGACGTTCGGCGGGCAGATTATGGGAATGAAAGATGCTTTGCCATTCGTCGGCAGTTTTGTCTTTCAGGATATGTTTTAACGCTGATCGAATATCGTTTGTTGACGCCCAAAGGCTTTCCCAATCATTCGGGGTTTTGAGCTTTGCATCAATATCATAGCCGATGCCGGCGAGCATCACCCACATACGACGATTTTGGTCCGGCGTAAAGGCACCGATCATGAGAATACCACCCGCTGTTTCATAGGCGCTGATCCCTGCTTCCTTATCACGTTCTGTTTTGACCGGGTATGCGGCAGCGGCGGCTTCCGGTGCCATAAGTGTCATGGCCACTTCAAACATCGATGAACTGATATAGGTTCCTTTACCGGTTGAGGTGCGTTGATGCAGGGCGGATGAAATGGCAAAGGCCGCATTATATCCGGCAGCATAATCAACAAATGACACGCCCGGCTTATGGCCAGCGGACTGTTCAATGATACCGCTTGTCGCCTGTATCACGTTATCGTAGGCATTGACCCCGGTTCGCGGCCCATTATCGCCATATCCGGTAAGTGAGCAATAAATAAGGCGTGGATTAACACTTTTCAGATCATCATACCCCAGCCCCAGAGCATCAAGCGCACCGGTCCGGTAATTTTCCACCAATATGTCCGCTGATTTGACCAGTTCTTTCAGGATGAATTGTCCCTGTGACGTTTTAAGGTTGAGCGTCATCGCCTTCTTATTTGACGCCTGCACCTGATAATTAAGACCGCGAAGCACGGCATTCTGTGCCGGGTCGGGTCCGCGTCCGCGGGCACAATCGGGGCTTGTTGGCGACTCTATTTTGATGACCTCCGCCCCCAGCAAGGCGAACTGGTATGTACAGAACGGCCCCGCCAAAACATGGGTCAAATCAAGTAACCGAATATTTTCGTATGGTTTGGTCATAAATATCTTATATTCGCTATTGAAATTAATATCAATATATGTTTTATAATTAAACTTATGTTTTGCATATAAAACTTTAACTTTAAGGGCACCTATATGTCACATGTTCTTCACCGCACTATAAAGGGGTCGGTCCCTGTCGTCAAAAGCGCAGACGGCAACTATCTTATTGATGAAACGGGAAAAAAATATCTGGATGCCAGTGGCGGTGCCGCAGTCAGTTGTCTTGGCCATACCAACGCCCGGGTTATTGAGGCCATAAAGAATCAGCTGGATAAAGTTTCATTTGCCCATACTGGTGTATTTTCGAACCAGCCTGCAGAGGAACTCGCGACATATTTAATCGAAAACGCTCCCAAAGGGTTTGGCAACGGCCGGGTAATGTTTCTTGGGTCAGGATCTGAAGCAATGGAGGCGGCCCTGAAGCTTGCGCGGCAATATCATCTTGAACGCGGCGATGAAAAACGAAGCAAAATCATCGCCCGTGACCGGTCTTATCATGGCAACACACTTGGAGCACTGGCCACAGGCGGACACAGGCAAAGGCAGAAACCGTTTGACCCGCTTCTGATTGATGTTGCGCACATTCCACCCTGCTATGCCTATAGATTTAAGCATGACGATGAAACGGCGGAAGAATTCGGGCTTCGTATGGCCAACACGCTTGAAGACGAAATATTAAAGCAAGGCCCGGGAAATGTCGCTGCATTCGTGGCGGAACCGGTTTCCGGCGCGTCCCTTGGTGCGGAACCTGCCGCACCCGGTTATTTCAAGCGTATTCGTGAGATTTGCGACCAGTATGGTGTCCTTTTTATTGCCGATGAAGTCATGTGCGGCATGGGAAGAACCGGTTATTTGTTTGCGATGGAAGCGGAAGGCGCCTGCCCCGATATCATCACTATCGCCAAAGGACTTGGTGCCGGATATCAACCGATCGCCGCCGTGCTCGCAAATGAAAAAGTGATTGATGCCATCCAGCAGGGAAGCGGTAATCTTTGGAATGGGCACACATATATGAGCCACGCCATCGCCTGTGCAGGGGCATTAGCGGTTCTTAAAGTGATAGAAGAAGATCAGCTACTTGGAGCTGTCCGGTCGCGGGGGACTAAATTTAAAAAGATGCTTGAAAATACATTTGCCGATCACCCGCATATCGGCGATATTCGCGGTCGCGGACTTTTCTGGGGACTTGAGATCGTCAAAGACAAGAAAACGAAAGAGCCATTCCCGGCGGAACTTAACCTTGCGGGGAAGATTAAAGCGGATATTCTGGAAAATGGCATGCTAAGCTACCCATCGCAGGGATGCGTGGACGGTATCCGGGGTGATCATATCCTGCTTGCACCGCCCTATACTGTGACGGATGAAGAGCTGGATATCATAATTGAAAAAACATTAAATTCACTTAATAATCAATTAAGTAAAATGGATACTTAAGGTGATACATGAATAAAACAATACTCACATGCGCCGTAACGGGCAACCTGACCAGCCGGGAAATGCATCCTGGTCTTCCTGTTACGCCGAAGGAAATTGCTGAAGCCGGACTTGAGGCTGCATCTGCAGGAGCAGCAATATTGCACCTGCATGTGCGGGATCCCGAAACCACAAAAGGATCAATGGAATTTGCGCTCTATGACGAAATGGTCAGCCGCATCAGGGAAAAGAACACGGATGTGATATTGAACCTGACAACCGGTGAAGGCGGACGGTTCGTCCCGTCAACCGAAAACCCGATGGTCGCCAGTGAAAATTCAACTTTATGCCGCCCGGAGAAGCGTGTTTCACATGTAGAAAAACTGAAACCGGAAATCTGCACACTTGATCTGAATACAATGTGGTCGGGACAAGCTGCTGTGATCAATTCACCGGAAAATTTGAAAATCATGGCAGAACGCATTTACGCTGCCGGGGTCAAGCCAGAGATCGAAATATTTAACAGCAGCGATCTCCACCTTCTTAATCATTTCATCAGAGAAGGCGTGATTAAAGAACCGGTTATGGTGCAGATGGTTATGGGGGTTCGTTTCGGCGCTCCCGCCAACAGCGAAACACTTTTATATTTAAAATCGCAGCTACCTGAAAATTGCGTGTGGGCAGCATTTGGTATCGGTCGTATGGAATATCCGATGCTGGCACAGAGCTTTGTAGCGGGTGGTCATGTCCGTGTCGGCATGGAAGATAATCTTTATATTAAAAAAGGTGAGCTATGCCGCGGAAATGAGCAACTTGTCGAAAAAGCCGTCAATATCGTCAATGAACTTGGTGGTGAAATCGCCACTCCCGGCGAAGCACGAAAAATTCTGGGGCTTTAAATGCGAGGAAACAGGGCTTTAATTTCGGTATCCCATTATTTGAGAAATTGCCTTCGCTGTTTGCACAACAGCCGGGGCATAAAAGCTTTCCATTTTATCAAAATTAAATCCGCTATCTGGTCCCGATATATCAATTACGGCCGATATCTTACCGGTATCGTCAAAGACCGGCGCAGTAATGGTCGAGCCGCCACGTTGGACAAATCCGCGGGAAATGACGAACCCCTGCTTTTTAGCCTGTTTAACACGTTCAATAAGACCGTTTACATCTTTGGGCGTATGTTCGCTCAACATTTTAAAGGTGGCATTTTTAAAAAGTTCGCTGATTTCGCCCTCCCCCATATCCCCCAACAGAACCCAGCCAAGAGGACTGGCATAAAGCGGCCTTCTTTCGCCCGTGTTAATGTTGCTAACGAAAGAAGATTTGGATATGATGTTGTCCAAATAAAGAACCTCTTTTCCTTCACGGATGGCAAGATGACTGGATACTTCTGTTTGATCACGCAATTTTTCAAGATGCGGCTTGGCCAGCTTGATGATATCCTGCCGATTGAGATAGGAAAAACCCAGCCCCAGAACCCTGGGGCCCAAATCATAGAGCTTGTCCCCTTTATCGGTCGCGAGAAACCCCAAATGTTTAAGCGTATATGTTATGCGAAAAGCCGAGGACCGGGAAACGCCGAGTTCTTTACCGATCTCAGCAATGGTAAGTGGCTTGTCCGCCTCCGCGATTACCTCGAGAACACGAAGCCCTCTGGCTAGTCCTGGCACAAAATAGCGATCATGATTCTTGTGTAGGTCTTCGGACATTTAACACTCATTTCATTCAGTAAATTGTTTTATATACAAAACTTAAGGACTAGGGATGACACATTCCAATAAAAAAATCAACCGCTTAACCGCGACGAACGAGGATACATTAGGCCCTTATTACCCGATATCGTTATGCGATAACGACAATATGGATATGACAAAAATTCGTAGCGGTGTTGTTAATGAAGCAACGGGAGAAAAAATCATCATCAAGGGCTGCGTGAAGGATAAAAACGGCAATCATGCCCATGGATGCCTTCTGGAATTCTGGCAACCAAATGCCAACGGAATTTACCGCATTCCGGAAACGGAGGCCGATGACAAAATTGATCCGTGGTTTACCGGTTATGCCCGCCACCGCACCAGCGATGGAAATTTCAAATTAATCACTATCAAGCCCGGTGTTGATGATGAACAAAAAACACCAAGAGCCCCCTGTATAACGCTCACTATATTTTCCGATGGCATCACGCGTGTTGTCACCCAGCTTTTCTTCGATGGTGACCCCCATAATGATACTGACCCGCTTCTTCAATCGATCCCGAAGGAGCTACGCGAACGATTAATGCTTAAAGCACTGACAAGAGCAGACGACGGAACTGTTATTTACAATATAGAAATCAAAATGGCTGGCGAAAATGAAACGCCGTTTTTTGATGACATTCTCAGTTAGGATAGACCATGAGCAAATATGGACGCACATTACAAATCGGCCCAACCGATTTAACTTCAGAAAAAAGGACACCACGCCAACCGCTTCACCTTATTCCCGAAGAAGCGCGGGCGTCATTTGTACCTTTCGCCCCCTATAATTTTAACGCGCTTCCTTCCGAAGCGGATATGACCCGACTTGCCCCCGGACGACCACGCGCCGATGGAGAGCCCATAAAAATTACCGGGCGGGTAACCGACCAATATGGACGCCCGATCAGAAAGTCGATGATCGAAGTATGGAACGCCAATAAATATGGCCGGTATACACATATTGAGGATTTCTCAGGGCTTCGGCTCGACCCGAATTTTCTTGGTATCGGTCGGATGATCACCGACGATGATGGTAATTACGAATTCTGGACCATCAGACCCGGTGAATATCTAGCATTTCCCGATATCAGCCGCTGGCGTCCGAAACATATTCACTTTTCCATTCGTGGTGGTGCTTCGCGCCTTATCACACAAATGTATTTCAAGGACGACCCCCATAACGACACCGACCCGATGCGAATATTGATGGGGGATAATTTCGATGCCAATATCGGAAAGGAATATGAAATTGAAGGGGATGAGTTTGATTGCGGATATCAATTCGATATTGTTATCGGCGGGAAGAACCCTACCTTTTTCGAGGATATCTAAATTGCTTAAAAATTAACATATTGCGCAATAGTAAACTTAAGGTTATACAGAAATCAAATGATTCCTGTATAACCCAAGGCGCAATAGTATGGCTTATGCCCAAGCAAAGACCACCGATCCCCTGACCATTCCGGTGGTCGATATTACACCACTCCGTGATGGAAGTGATAAGGTGGGCGTTGCCAAGAAACTTCATACGGCAAGCAAAAGCCTTGGATTCATATATATCAAAGGGCACGGCATCGAAGCGTCTGTTTTTACAGATGCGCGAGTGGCCGCATATGATTTTTTCAGAAGTTCGGCAGAGCAAAAATCAGCTGTGAGAATATCATCAAAGCATCGCGGATGGATCGCGGCAGGCGGTGCCAAAATGGAAGACGATCTTAAACCGGATCTAAAAGAAAGTTTTTTATGGGCTGTTGAAAACGATAAAGGTGAAATACCGGAAGACCATACGCTTCGTGGCCCTAACCAATGGCCCGATTTTGTTCCGGATTTGCACAAACATGCGATGACTTATTTCAATAAAGCGCATGAAGTCGCCCATTTGCTCATGCGGGGCTTTGCTCTGGGGCTTGATTTGCCGGAAGACTTTTTTTTGAAAACAAGTGATAAGCCACTAAGCCGGGGATCATTTGTTTATTATCCCGATCAATCCCCCTACCCAGAAGACGGTCAATTCGGCGTGGGGCCACATACCGATTTTGGTGTTCTGACAGTATTGGCGCAGGATAATGTCGGCGGACTTGAAGTTCAAACGGCCAATGGCGAATGGATCAAAGCCCCGCCAGTCGAAGATACATTGATCGTGAATGTCGCGGACCTTCTTCATCGCTGGACCAATGGGGCCTATAAATCAACCCCGCACCGAGTGATAAACAAGTCTGGTCGGGAACGATTATCACTTGTACTCGCATATGACCCAAACCCGGAAACGGTTATTGATCCCCGCGATATTTTTGGCCCCGATTATAAGGACGGTGAAGCAGCGATCACTTGTGGTGACTATCTGGACTGGCGGTTTAACAAAGCCTTCTCATACCGAAAGGAACAAACAGATGAGCGATAACCAGGTGGATATAGCCATTGGCGCATCCCTTAAAGATATGCGCGAAAGCAGAGGCCTAAGTGCCAAGGCGCTCGCTGAAAGTGCCGATGTTTCAGCCGCCATGATCAGCAGGATCGAAAACGGTCAGGTTTCCCCTTCTATTTCGACGTTGAGCGCGTTGAGTGAGGCACTCGACATGCCGCTGGTCAGTTTTTTCCGAGAGACCGCCACAGATCATGTTGATTTTACCCACGTCAAAGACGGCCAGGGCATCCATTCCACCCGAATTATTGATAAGCACAGTCATGATTTCATCAATCTTGCATCCCACATCCGCCGTGATCTGGGGTTTGAAGCCCATATCGTAACAATGACAAAACAGGAAGGACGCGCCCCAACATACGTCGGTCACGGCGTGGTTTTTATGTATGTCAAGGAGGGAGAAGCTAAATTCCAGTACGGACAGCGTGAAATTCACCTGAAAGAAGGCGATAGCCTGACACTTGATTGTGAGCTGAACCATGGCATTTCAGAAGTTCTTTCCGACACATTCACTTTCCTTACAATAAAGGCGGAGCGCAGGTAATGACAGTTAACGACGATCATATTTCGGGGGCGGAAAACCTTCTGATAAACTGCGCGGATCTGAAGACGGGGGACACTTTGCTGATTGTTTCCGAAAACCCTGACCTTGGCTGGTATGACGGAAAAACGGCCGATTTTGTCGCTGACCATGCGCGGAAGATGGGGGTAGAACTGTCAAAAGTTGACGTTGGTTCACCCGAAAATGTTCGCTGCCCGAAACTGCATAACATGATAGAAAATCATGATTGCACTATTTTCTTTTCGCGTATTGGCGATCAGGACCGGTTTTCACATCCCAAGCCGGGCACCAGAAGCATCATGTGCTATATCCGCGATATGGATATGCTGGCGTCACCGTTTGGAACGGCACATTATAGGGCCATTCGTGAGTTCAAGGAAACCATTGATAAAATATTATGCTCTGCCGATAATATTGAAATAAGCTGCCCACTTGGCACGCATTTTTGCGGTTCGGATATTTCGGACAAAATAGATGAGCCAGAAGATGTGGGGGTCTTGCGGTTTCCGCTTGGTGTACCGGCACCAACACCGGCGGGCGGTTTTTCGGGGCGCATCATTATGGACCGGTATCTGGCGCCGACCGGGTCAAAAGTTTATGATCCGCCATATTTGAAGCTCGAGCAACCGATTTTTGCAGAAGTGGAAATGGGACGAATTACGGAATTCAAAGGCCCCGAAAATACCGTGAATAAGGTCAAAGAACATTATAAGCGTGTTTCTGATCAATTCGGTATTGACCCGGCGGTTGTTCATTCGTGGCATGCCGGTATTCACCCCGGATGTGATTATCGGGTTCCGGAATCCGACAATCCGGACCGATGGTCGAATACCGTTTTCTGCCAACCGGAATACGTTCATTTTCATACATGTGGTGATTACGCACCGGGTGAAATAAGTTGCACCCTTCCCGATCACTCCATCAAAATCGACGGAGTGTCGTTGTGGCAGAATGGACAGTTGTTGCCACATCTTCACAGCCAAACAAAAGCATGTCTGAATAAATGGCCGGTGCTTCAGGAACTCTTTAACTATTCCGCTGGCTGAGGTTTCATTTTACCGATCACTTCCCTGAATACGGCAATTCCGAAAAATGTCATTGTGAGTGAGACAATCGGATTTAACAGGTTCAGGAATGTATATGGCAAATAGTCAAGAACCGGTATGCCCATTGCGCCGAAGTAAAATGCGCCTGCCGTCGACCATGGAACAAGCGGCGACGACATTGTCGTGCTTTCTTCCACACTACGGGAAAGCATATAGGCCTTAAGTTTCATCTCAGCATATTTGTTTTTGAAAAGCTGCGACGTCACGATGATGGAAATGTAACTTTCCCCCATGCTGGCACAGCAGAGAATTCCGGTACACATGGTTGCGAACATCAGTGACAGTACCGATTTAATTTTTTCAAGCAGACCACTGAGAAGCGCTTTAAGAAAACCGCCTTTTTCAAGCAGCCCCCCGAGCGCTAGTGCAAAAAGGGTCATGGATAAAGTCCACATCATGCTTTGAATACCACCACGGTTAACCAATGTATCAAGTCCTGCGTGACCGGTATCTGCTGAATATCCGTCCTGCAGGCTACCTAATATATCCAGAATACCCCTGTCCTGCTGAAACATCGCCAGCAACACTGCCGTAAACGCGGCTCCCATCATCGCCCCTTCCGCAGGCATCTTTTTAAAACTCAATGCAAAAAGAACTATGATCGGCAGGAAGCTCCAGATACTGACAACAAAATTACTGTCAATTGCTGCCTGAAATGCCACGATCCCTTCACGGGAAACCGTATCTGCGGAATATTGCAAGCCGATAATGGAATATAATATAAGGCAAATAATATATGTAGGGATTGTCGTATAAAGCATTGATTTTATGTGTTTATAAAGATCGGTCCCCGCCGCAACCGCCGCCAGATTTGTGGTATCGGACACGGGGGAAAGCTTGTCACCAAAGGTGGCACCGGATACCACCGCGCCCGCAACAATAGGAAGCGGAATTCCCATCGCAGCCCCAACCCCGATCAATATGACACCGGCGGTACCAACTGTACCCCAGCTTGTCCCCACAGCGAGCGACATAAAACTACAGATCAGTAGTCCGGCAGGAAGAAATATCGCCGGGCTGATAAGATCAAGACTATAATAGACAATGCTTGATATGGTACCACTTTCAATGAAGGCAGCAATCACCACCCCAATCATAATAAAAATATACATGGCGCTGAGGCCACGTTCTATGCCGCCGTTCATGGCGACTTTTATATCTTTAAATTTGAAGCCAAGGATGTAAGCATTCCCCGCGGCCCAGATCATTGCGATCAGGATAATGACATGAAGCGGGATGTCGAACACAATAAGCCCTGTGATTATCATGCTGATGATGCCGCCGAAACAAATCACCGAGTGTATAAAGCTGGGTTTGCTGATGTCGCTCATATAAAAAACTACTCCCTGACAATATTTTGAACCGGGTCGATATTGCCACTTTTTAATGGTTCTTGTTGTGTGGTTGACGATTAATCATTTATAGAATAGGTGATGAATTATGCAAACCCAAATTAAAAGAGAATAATATGACCGCTTGGATAACAATGATCGACGATGAGGACGCAACCGGCGCCGTCAAGGAAATGTATGACAAGGCGCGATCGCCCCATGGTACGGTCGATAATGTCATGCGGTGCCAGTCACTTCGCCCGCATACCATCGCTGGTCATATGGCTATTTATAAATCGGTACTCCATAATCCGGATAATAAACTTCCTTTCTGGTTTTTGGAGGTTGTGGCGTCTTACACCAGCATTATCAATCAATGTGATTACAGCCTAACCCATCATTTTATGAACGCAAGAAGGCTGATAAAAGACAAGCAGAAATCAGATGACATTTTCGCCGCGCTTAAAGACCATGCACCGGAAAGATGTTTTGCCGGTAAGATGCTCGCACTTTTAAATTACGCTAAAAAGCTAACGACATCAGTCGCCAAAATGGATGCAGCCGATATGGAACCGTTGCGCGCTGCGGGCTGCGACGATGGTGAGATTCTGGAAGTCAATCAGGTCGTTGCCTATTTCAATTATTCAAACCGCGTCTTAAACGGGCTTGGTGTAACGACAGAAGGCGACGTTATCGGTTATTACAGCGAAGACGACGACTAAAGCGTTCCCATTTGCATTTGAGTAACCGCATAATCAACCGCGCGCGCCGTCAGCGCCATATAAGTCAGTGACGGGTTCTGGCATGCTGTTGATGTCATACAAGCGCCGTCCGTGACGAAAAGGTTCGATACTTCATGGGCCTGATTGTGTTTATTCAATACACTTTCGCTTGGATCATCTCCCATGCGCGCGGTTCCCATTTCATGGATACAAAGACCCACGGTCGGTTTATTACGCCATGGTGTTACATCTTCCAGACCGGCTGCGGTGAGAATCCTGCCCGCTTCTTCCATCATATCCTTTTGAAGATTATGTTCATTTTCACTGAATTCGCATGAAATATGAACCAGCGGGATGCCCCATTGATCGGTTTTATTTTCATCAAGCCGCATGTGATTTTCAAACCGCGGCAGCATTTCACCAAAACCGGTCATGCTGAACCACCAATCACCGGGTTCTTTCAGACTGTTTTTAAAATCAGCACCGTGGCCGGAGCTCGCACTAGCGCGGCTCCAGCTTACACGTTCGGTATACCCCTGAAAGCCATATCCCCGCAAAAATTCACCCGATTTATCATTTTCCTCAGACCCCCAGGGAAGATTTCTAAACCGGGGGATATAAATACCGTTGGGGCGCCGACCTTTATAATAATGGTCATCAAATCCCGGCATTCTGCCGCGGGCCCCCGCCTGATAGATATGATCCATCAGATAATGTCCGAGCACGCCACTTCCGTTGGCGATCCCATTTTGGAATGTTTCCGATTTCGAATTCAGCATGATTTGCGTTGTGCCGACCGTTGACGCGCACAGAAAAATGACCTTACCGCTATATTCGCGTTTTTCCTTGCTGTTTGTGTCAATTACACGAACGCCCGTTGCCTTCCCGGTTTCGGCATCATAAATAACACTGTGACAAATTGCATCGGTCACAGTTGTCAAATTACCGGTTCGGTTTGCCGCTGGAAGGGTCGCCGACTGGCTTGAAAAATAAGCCCCAAACGAACAACCCCGCATGCACTGATTTCTAAATTGACATTTACCCCGACCAAGGTCGAGTTGTTCTTCGGTCGGTTCGGTGAGATGCGCCGCCCGACCAATGATAAAATGGCGGTCGGGATATGCTCTATCAAAATTTTCCTTCATCTTTTCTTCAATGCAGGTAAATTCCATTGGCGGCTGAAAATTCCCGTCGGGTAAGTTTCTTACCCCGTCCTGATTGCCGCTGATCCCGGCGAACCCTTCTACATAATCATACCAGGGGGCAATGTCGTCATACCCGATAGGCCAGGGTATGCCGTTCCCGTCATTTTCATTGGAATTAAAATCCATATCGGACCAACGATAGCTCTGTTTACCCCAGATAAGCGATCTTCCACCGACATGATAACCACGAATCCAATGAAACGGGTCCGTGTCGGGATCATTTTCATAAGGGTGGTCAGAATCCTTGACGAAGAAATGCTTGTTGTCTTCCGCAATGAAGGCGAGTTTCTGTATTTCATAATCCCGGTTCAGTTCCTCTTTCGACGTTCGACCATTATTCGGAAGGTCCCATGGGGCCATGCCTTCCGTTGGGTAATCTTCGCGGTGTTTCACGTCGCGGCCACGATCAATCAAAAGCGTTTTAAGCCCTTTTTCGGTAAATTCTTTCGCCGCCCAACCACCGGACATGCCAGAGCCAACAACGATTGCGTCAAATTCCTCTGCCATGCTTTATCCCCCGTTATCCAACCGACCAGGCTTTGCCAACGTCGCTAAATGGTATGCAACCTTTAAATTCACCGGGGATCGGATCATAAATCAATTCTTCGCTGGCACCGACTTCTGACGTGTAATATCCATAAATCGTAAGTTCACGAAGTTCCTTATAAACATGCTTGCGGTTCGCGCCACCAACACCGACATTGGAAAGCCCGGTTTCGTATTCACCGGCACCTTCGGCTGCCAACATTTCGGCGCCCAATTGATCAAGCATCTGACCGCGTTCATTTTCAGATAGTTCCGAAAAGCTTTTGCCATGTTCCTGCCTGATACGCTCATCCAGGGCGGTCAGGTCAGCGAGAAACCCTTCCCGTTCTTCGGCCGTCATCCAGTTTGCCGCCAGCTCATCAATAAGAAAATGTACATTGACCGCTTTTGCACCCGGTGTATCCGTGTCCGGAATAATGGTATCGGCAATGTCCCCAACCAAATCGAACTGCGCTTTATTCAGGGCTTTAAGTTCAAGTTCATCTGTATTTTCAGGGACACTGACGTCCGCGTCGCATGCTCCAAGCACAGCAAGCGACACTGCACCGCCGGTAACGGCCGCCATTCGTTCCAGTATTTCTCGACGATTAAGACGCTTCATTCCCATTCCTCCCTATTCGGTCTGATAACATAAAAATGTAATCGATTAGTAAGGATTAGGCAAATCGAACGTCACATACTCATAAAATAATTGTAAATGAGCCACACGCTGGCGACCAGAATTACCGGCAACGTACCGAGCATTCCGAGCATGCGACAAGTCGTTGGCGCTCCGTCAGCTTTTAGTCCTAACGGATGCAGAATACGACTGATTACAAGAAGCGCTCCCATAATCGCAATTGCCATATTTCCCGCAGCGCCGCTCATTTCAAGCAGGCCCAGTACAATAAGCGCAAGCGGCACATATTCAGTATAATTGCCCTGTTTTCTGATGCGACAAATAAGTTCCGGATTTTCACCGTCGCCAATACCAACTTTTGCTTTACCGCGGTATGAACCGACATGTCCCGCAAGGAACACACCTAACACGCCCATAATACCCGCGCATAAAGCTGTAATCGCTGGAAATATCATCATTTTACTTCTCCCTTTTTATTTTGGTTCACCGAACCGGTTCCTAAAATTCCTTAATTCAAGTGTATAGTGATCTGCTGATAAAAATTCACTATCCGCCATATCGGGTTGTTCCATATCGCGGTACCAACTCACATAATTCTCAAATTCTTTTGAATATTTCTTATAGTATGTCGAATATGTCCTCACATCAATCTTCGGCACTTCGCCTGAAGTGTCAAATTTCATCAACCTTATCCATCCGTCGCCAATTCCCGTAATGCGTTCCTGATCCGCTGGCGGGTTTGCGGCCATCCCCCTTCCCTGATAATCTGATAATATCTGGTAAACACTGTTACCCGCGTCATTTTTATCGATACGCAGAGATTGACCAATCTGATGCCCGGACAAGATCATGAATATCTGATCATTTTTTCGTATGAAATCATTCCAGATGTCTTCGGCGCTATTGTGACCAAGCGGATCCACTGATGCAAAATCATAAGCCGGGCTTGGCAGCCGTTCGCCGCTCGGGTTAAGGTAATCGTGGGTTGACATCATGGTAGGAAGGCCGGGGTTTTTATCGATCACCCTTTGCGCCCAATCAAGAACATCATCCCCTGCCTGCATTTCAAATGAAAAATGCAGAAATGTATATCCGCCTGCTTTAAAAATCTGCGCGCTGTTCACACCACCATGGAAGCTGTCTATGTACCAGCTTTTATTACTGAAATATTCGCTGTCCGGTCCGAACATATCATTAAAGGTCAAATAGCCGCCAACATGGCGGTTTGGTATCAAGCCCTCTTCACTTATTCTTGCGCGTGGATCGGGATCACCGGGAAACGGGTTATATTGATACCCGGTATCATAATCATGATTACCGGGGGCCACCCCAAACGGAACACCCGTGGCCGCGAGGATGTTGTATCCGCGGCGGGTGAGCGGAAGTTCAAATTCCTTTAGCCCGGTGAGGATATTTTCAATCCCCAAACGCGGGTCAGACAGGATCGCCGGAAAACCACGCGCTTCATGTTCGGGATCGAGATATACGTCCGTGTGCTGCCATACATCGCCTACCGACGTCACAAATTCTATTTCACCCCCATTTGGCTTTGTATTTGCGGCTATAAATTCCATTTGTTCGATAAAAAGGTTGGCACTGTCAATTGCGAACCCTTCCGCTTTCTGATGCCTGTAATCGACCATATTTTGTGTGTCGGGAATGACCGCAATTGTGAAATGATGATCGATTTCACTTTGCGTGCCACGTTCATCAGAACACCCGGCAAGAAATATTGTCAGGAGTAAAATAATTTTCGTCAAATCTTTCATACTCCCGCCCCTCGCTCTAATTATTGCCAAACGGGTCGTCAATGGCGACGCTGGGCTGGCTGAACCAGTTCGGCCCCGTTTCGCTCATATAACAGCAATCTTCGAGCCGCACGCCGAATTTACCGGGAATGGCCACTGTGGGTTCGATGCTGAAACACATTCCCGGTTCAAGCGGCCTTTTATTCCCCAGAACCGCATTGCCCCATTCATGCATATCCAGCCCGATACCATGACCCGTGCGATGCGGAAGTCCCGGTGTTTTATAGCCGGGGCCATATCCGGCATCGGTGATTACTTTCCGCGCCGCTATATCAACATTCTCCTGCGGTGCGCCAAGCTGGGCGGCTTCAAAACCGGCTGCCTGCGCCCGTTTTTCAAGGTTCCAGACTTCTTCCTGCTCGGCGGTATGATCCCCGAACACAAAAGTCCGGCTGATGTCGGACGCGTAATTATGAACGTTACATCCACCGTCCATCAAAACAATCATACCTTCCTCGAGAACAGGTTCAACAATCGATCCATGCGGTGATGATGACACAACCCCAATCATGGTTCCCAGATATCCGGTCACACCGAGCGCGGCGTGTGCCTGTCGTGACAGCGCACTGATATCTGAACCACGCATGCCAAGCTCAATATGTTTCACGGTTTCCTTATAGGCGGCGATGGTAATGTCACTTGCGTGCTGCATAAGTTCCAATTCACGCGGCGATTTAATGATACGGCATTCCGCTGTAAACGGATCTGCACTCACAAGTTCGAGATGCGGTGCTTCCTTGCGGATACCATCCATCAGAAAAAACCGGGTCATTTCACCAATACCCAGCTTGCCGGATTCTATGCCCATATCCTTAAGCATGGAAACCACCAGTTTATAGGGACTTTCATGTTCTTCCCAGCCGCGAACCTGATCGCCAAGAATGATACGTTCCTTGAGCCGCTCCACTTCAAACATCGGGCAGATATAGGCGACCTCACCTTCCCGCGGGATAATAGCGGCGGCCATACGTTCACTTTGCCCCCAGCGCATCCCTGTGAAATACCAGAGGTTGGTTGTCGCTTCCAGATAGATGGCATCAAACCCGTTCTCAGCCATTAATGTCTGTGCCTTCTCAACGCGGGCTTTGTGTTCGTCAACAGAAATCGGCGCGATCCCGTCCATCATATTGGAAAGATGATCAAATTTACCTGCTGGGGTTGCTGATTGTGCTTCTGCCTGATTGCCACCGGAGCCTTGCCCGCAGGCCGATACAACCCCCGCTGCCCCCGCAAGCCCTGATATTCTTAAAAAATTTCTTCTGCTGTTCATAACGCATCCTCCCGCAATCCTATTTTTAGCTGACTAAATTTGTATTGGGATTCTGATGATTTGGCAAGAACGTTGACATTAAACTGACGTGAATTATAGTCAGCGAAAATTAAAAGGACGTTGGAAATGATGTTAGGTGTTATTCAGGTTTTGATCGTGATCATCATTTTAGGTGTGATCTTTACGCCAATTGCCATCGCCCGATACAAAAGACGAAACAGAAAAAAATAACTCCCTCAACCAAGCATCTTTTGCATTAAAACAACATCCACCCAAAGACCGAATTTAAACCCGACCTCGCGAAGGGTACCAACTTTCCTGAAACCCAGTTTTTTATGAAGGTTGATTGAAGCCAGATTTTCACTGTCCCCGATGACGGCAATGATATTTTTGAGCTTTAATTTCTCACATTCATTAATAACCGCCTGCATCAACGCCGTACCGACGCCGGAAATTCGCTTATCCGGTGATACATAGATCGCATTTTCAACCGTTTTCGAATATGCCGAACGCTGCCGGTACGGTGACACATAGGAATAAGCGATAACCCGGCCATCCGCCTCCGCGACAAGATGGGGAAAACCATTCGCCAGAATATCGGCGCGTTTCTTAAGCAGGTCTTCCTTTGACGGCGGGATTTCATCAAATGTCGACGTGCCCTGTAGTACTTCATGTTCATAAATTTCGTGAATGGCTGAAATATCACTTTCTTTAGACTGGCGAATGGTTAAATCAGTCATCAATTATGTCCACCGTCGATTGCCTGCGTCTATCAATAACAAGCTTGGTGACATCGGGGCGTGAATAATGGCCGGCGGGGTCAAAATTCTGTCTTTCTTCACGTATTTTTGCGTGATCGATCGTCGCAACATAAAGTCCTTCTTCGCCAACCTGTGGTTCGATTATCCAGTCACCGTCCGGCGCACAAAGACACGACCCGCCATTGGCAAAATATTCTTTATTTTCAGATCCCTCTAATATTTTTTTAAGGTGATGTGTTAATTTTGGAAAATCGTCACGCCGCATAAAGCCGGAGACCGACATCACATATGAGCGCCCTTCTTTTGCCATATGCCGGGTAATATCACGTGTGTTGTGTTCACCGCCCGGCCAGATCGCCACATGAAGATCTTCGCCCATACCGTAAAGAGCCGCGCGAGGAAGCGGCATCCAGTTTTCCCAGCAGTTTAAGCCACCCACCGTAAACGCGCCGAGCTCATGCACACGAAGACCGTGTCCGTCCCCGGGTGACCAGGTCAGCCGTTCTTCATAGGTCGGCTGAAGTTTGCGATGTGTGGAACAGATTTTACCCTGTTTATTGATATAAACCATTGTGCAATAAAGGCTGTGTCCGCCGCGGTCTTTTGCACGTTCAATAATGCCCAGATAAACCGCAATGTTACCATCCTTCGCTGCCCGGCAGACCCCGTCCAGATGCCCTGCTTCAATCTGAACGGCCTGATCAGTATATATTGCGTGCATTTCTTTCTGGTCTGGATCATTAAAACGCGCCCCCCCCATCGGTTCAATCCAGAACGGGTAACCGGGTACCAGTGCCTCACCAAATGCGATCAGGTCAACCCCCTGCTTTGCGCCATCGTTTATGTAGTTGATTACTTTTTCAAGGGTTGCTTCACGGTTCAACCAGACAGGCGCAATTTGCGCGAGGCCCACTTTTAACTGATCTTTTTCTTCCATCACATAAATCCGCTATAGATTCTTTCTCGTATTTGTAGGGCTATTCCACAAATTTCGCAAGCACCACTATTTGGAGAATATGTTAGCATTCTGTTAAACTTTTTTTACTAGAATTATTTTAGATACATAATTAGGAATATTACATGGCCAAAATACCTGATCGCTTTTTAGGGTTTTCATTTTCGGTTGGTGACATTTTAATTGAAACGGACACCGATTTTAATATTTTAAACGCTGACGGGGCGGTCAGCGAAATTGGCCTGACACCGACCGACTTAAAAAACCATTCCTTTCTTGATCTGGTATCCGAAGATGAACGTGACCTGTTCAATCAGCTATCTTCATCAATTAAAACATCAAACCGTATTGGGCCGGTTAATTTCTGGCTGGGCCCGCAAGGGAAGCATAAAAAGAAATATGCTGCGTTCATCGGTAAATTACCGCATGACCGTAAGCGGCTTTTTATCGTTCTGATGGCGACTTACCGTCTTGGCAGCGGCAGATCAGGTAAGAAGGCTGAAAATTTTGAGGAAGAAACAGAAAATTTCCTTGAAAAAGTTGAAGGTATTCTGACCGATTACAAGGGGCAGGAAAAAAACCTGAACATTACCCTTATGGAAGCCCCCGAGGGCATTGAGAAGGATGATGAACGGCTTGTTGAACTTGGTGAACTTCTCAATAAATATTCCACTGGCGGCAACACGGCGGGTCGATTAAATGACAACAGTTATGCTGTTGTCCACGCGCGGGAGCCGGACGGTCTTGAAACCAAGGATCTTATTCGTGAGCTGACCAAATCAACGGGCCTGGAGCTTAACTCCACAACTATTGATGCTGATCAGAGCTTCCTGAGCGAGGAAGACGGCGTTCGCGCGCTTATCTTCAGCCTTCAGCAATTCGCGGAAAAAACTGAAGGGTTTGATGTCGATAGCCTTGCCAGCGGATTTGACGAAATGGTCGAAGACACGGCGGAAAAAGTTCAGCATTTACGCACCATTTTAAAAAACGGGGAATTTTTGCTTGTTTACCAGCCGATCGTTTCCCTCAGAACCAGAGAGATGCACCACTCGGAAGCGCTTATCCGTTTTAATGACCCGGAGCTACATAACCTTCAGTTTGAGACCATATGTTTCGCCGAAAAGGTAGGCCTTATCCAGGATTTTGACGAAGCCACCTTCAAACGGGCCGTTGAAAAAATCAATCAGGTAAAAGAGCATGGTGAGCCCCCAATACTGGCGGTAAACATGTCAGGAAAATCGCTTTCCAACAATGGATTCCTTGAAAGGCTCAAGAAACGATTGCGAGATCATTTGCATCTGAAAGATTATATATCACTGGAAATTACCGAATCCGCTGAAATTACCAATCTCGAAAATTTAGCGAACGTCATCACTGAAGTGCGTGAAATGGGGTATCGCATTTATCTTGATGATTTCGGTGCCGGTGCGGCGGGATTCAGATATCTTCGCGAACTGACGGTTGACGGTGTCAAAATTGATGGCGAATATGTCCGCGACGCGCTGGTGGATAAAAAAATCCGCGCCTTTCTGCGGTCAATCGTCATGCTCTGCAACGATCTTGAGATCGAAACCATTGCCGAATGGGTCGAAACCGAAGAACAGGCGGAACTGTTAAGATCACTGGGAGTAACCTATGCTCAGGGGTATCTTTATGGTCGCCCCAATGCCGGAATCAAAGCCGCGAGGGCAATGGCGGGTTAAGTCCGAATTAAGTCAGAGATCGGCCCGTAACAATGCTGTTTACCACAACACCGTCAATGCGTTCACTTTTATAAAGATGCAGGGCAGAAACCGGATTTTCAAGCCACCCTTCGGGTTGGTCAATCATGTCATCCGGGATAATATTTTTTTTAAGCCGAGCAATAGTGACATGGGGTCGGTACGGGCGGTGTTGAAGTTTATAGCTCGCTTCCTTTAATGCCCGCTCAAGGGTAGATTGCAATGTCATCAGCGGTTCATCCGGTTTTACCGCCGCGACAAAAATACCGTTTCGTTCAAATTCCGGGAAAAGGCCCATTTTTCCGATCTGCACAGTAAAGGGTTTAAAGTCACGACCCGCCGTTTCCATGATATCTTCAAGCTTTTTAACATCAGCGATTGGAATATTGCCAAGGAAACTGAGCGTGATGTGATAATTCGATGGCGGCACCCAGTTTATGTTTTTATCGGCATATTTTTCCCGCAGGGGCGTAACCACCCGGCCAAGCGCCACCACCACGTCTTCGGTGAGCGAAAGCGCTATAAAGGCACGGATTTGGTTTACTTTATTTTTATCTGTTAAGTGCAAAATATTAAATCGTTTATTAATCAAAATAAAACTATATAATATATTACCATCATCATTTTCATTTTGGGGGATTATGATTCAAAATAATTCATATAAGTACTCACAGAAAAGATATAATCACCTGTTACGCGTGTTAGGATGCATAAGAGTTGGAACTCTCCACGATTTCCGAAAATCCGAACATCCATTAGGTATATTCGATTCTAACGAAGGTAAAAAACAAGTTTCACATCATGTAGAAAATTTATTTATCGAAAACTCAAACGACCCTAAAAACTTAAATAATTTAGACTACAAATCTCTTTCTGAGTTTAATGCAATCAAAATCGAAAACTCTCGAGATATAACAATTGAAAATGTAACCCTCACCAAACGGTTTAATCACACAAATTTATTTATCTTATGCACTTCAAAAATTAAATCTCTAGAAACTATGAAACAATTTGATGGAGCAGACAGTTGTTTAGAAATAGTGAACCCCCTACTTTTTTATCAGGAACTAACAAGAGCAATTAACTATATAATCCCATCGCGCTTTCTTGGGAGTTATGAAGTTACATATCAAGATCGTCATGAACCCTGGAACGGCATGGATTGGGGTAAGCATCCCGCCCTGATTAAAGAACCAAAATATCAAAAACAATTTGAAATAAGGGCACTATGGCAACCACTAAACCAAAATGCCCAAATTGAACCGATAATAATTGGAAATTTCAAATTAGGACAGTATGTTAAGGACATAGTTATATAGAATAAAACTCATAAATTTCGCATACTTTAACCCCGCGGAACCCTGATCCGTTCGATCATGTCCTGTACGTCCTGTGGTGGGGGGCTGGTGACGCGGCTTACCGCATAAGCGACAACAAAATTAAGCACCATGCCGATGGTCCCCGCCCCTTCGGGGGAAACACCAAGCCACCAGTTTTCCGCCGTATTGGCCGCGGGATCAATGAATTTGAAATAAATGATATAGGCGGCCGTGAAAATAAGCCCCGTGACCATTCCGGCAATGGCGCCTTCCTTATTCATGCGTTTATAAAATATTCCCATCAGGATTACCGGGAAAAAGGTACTTGCCGCAAGGCCGAAGGCAAATGCCACCACCTGCGCAACAAAACCGGGCGGATTGATACCAAAATATCCGGCAATCAGCACGGCGATCGCCACTGCCATACGGGCGAACATAAGTTCCTGCCTGTCGGTAATATCGGGAAGCAGCATTTTTTTAAATAAATCATGGGCCACCGATGTGGATATTACCAGCAAAAGCCCCGCCGCCGTGGAAAGCGCCGCCGCAAGGCCCCCGGCCACCACCAGCGCCACCACCCAGTTGGGCAGGTCGGCAATTTCCGGATTTGCCAGCACCATGATGTCCTGATCAATATATAATTCGTTGGCGCTGCCGCCATCGGCATTTGCAAGCAGGCGTTCACCGCTTGGCCCGCGCCCGTCTGTAAACTGCGGGCTGCCGACAAAGGCATTCCCGGCGACATACTGAATTTTTCCGTCATTATTTTTATCGCGCCAGGCAATCAGGTCAATCGCTTCCCAGTTTTTAAACCAATCGGGTGTCGACTGATATTCAGCGTTGGATACGGTATCAATCAAATTAAGGCGCGCGAATGATGCCACAGCAGGGGCGGTCGTATAAAGAATAGCAATCAATATAAGTGCATATCCGGCGCTCAGACGCGCATCACGCACTTTCGGTACCGTAAAGAAACGCACAATCACGTGCGGCAGTCCGGCCGTGCCCACCATCAGGGCAGCGACAATACAGAACATATCAATGGTTGATTTGCGCCCGTCAGTGTACTGACCAAAGCCAAGTTCGGTTGAAAGACCGTTTAATTTATCAAGCAGATAGGTGCCGGACCCGTCGGCCAAGGTGCTGCCGAAGCCAAGCTGCGGCACCGGGTTTCCCGTCATCAGGATGGAGATAAAAATTGCCGGGACCATAAAGGCGAAAATCAGCACGCAATATTGCGCCACCTGGGTGTAGGTGATCCCCTTCATTCCCCCAAGCACCGCATAGAAGAAAACAATCGACATGCCGATCAGCACACCCATGGTTATGTCCACTTCGAGAAAGCGTGAAAACACAATCCCGACACCGCGCATTTGCCCGGCAACGTAAGTAAACGACACGAAAAGCGCGCAAATTACCGCAACGGTCCGCGCGGCATTTGAATAATAACGATCACCGACAAAATCCGGCACCGTGAATTGACCGAATTTTCGAAGATATGGTGCCAAAAGCAGCGCAAGCAGCACATATCCCCCGGTCCATCCCATAAGATACTGTGCGCCGTCCCGCCCCATAAATGAAATTAGTCCGGCCATGGAAATAAAGCTTGCCGCGCTCATCCAGTCGGCGGCAGTTGCCATGCCGTTGGCAAGTGGCGGCACATGGTGGCCCGCCACATAAAAATCATCGGTTGTACCCGCCTTGGCCCAGATGGCGATACCGATATAAAGCGCGAAGGTAATCCCGACGATGATGTAGGTAAGGGTTTGAATATCCATTTTTTACGCACCCCCACTTTTATTTATGTCTTCTCTATTCATATCTTCGATAGGAATGTGACTTTCATCTTCTTCAACATCATATTTTTTATCGATCCGGTTCATTTTGACGACATAAATGAATATCAACGCGACAAATATATATATTGATCCCTGCTGCGCCATCCAAAATCCGAAAGGAAACCCGAATAAGCGAAACTCATTCAAAAAGTCAACCAGCAAAATCCCCATACCGTAGGACGCAATGAACCAGACAAGCAAAAGTTTAAGCACAAGGTTCACATTTTCTTTCCAGTATCCCCGTCTATCGTTCATTTTTCACCCCTGTTCGTGGTGAGTTCACGGATGGTATAAACATGCCCGCCTTTTATGGTTGCCTCCACGTTCAGGATATCGCGAATGTCATCAAGCGGGTCACCGTCAATAATCACCATATCGGCGAGCTTGCCGACCTCGATTGTGCCCAGATCATTTTCGACACCGATATTTTCCGCCACCTTTATTGATGCGGCGCGAAGCGCGTCTGCGGAGCTTATCCCCGCATCGACAAACTGGATAATTTCCATATGCTGCGCGACACCATAAGGCAGAAACGGGCTATCGGTTCCCGCCGCGACATTGGCACCGGCATCATGCAGGTTTTTCAGATTTTCAAGCATCGCCGGATTTTTTCGGATTTCATTAATCGTATATTGAGCGGTCAATGACGCGCTTAAAAGGTCACGTTGGTATTGATCAAGAAAGGTGCGGTATTTTACATCACTGATATATTCCGGGTATTCCTGAATATAATTGAAATAACCGCTATCAAGGGTCGCCGTTGGGGTGATAAACAGTCCCGACTGGCTTATGATATTAATCACGTCACCGTAACTTTTGCCGAGATAGGATATTTTCGGGGAATAACCACGCCGGCTTGTCGCGGCGATATGTTCGACGCTGTCCATGCCGTTCTGAACCGCCGGAGCGATTTCATGTGACGACAGCGGAATGCCCATTTTATGGGCTTCTTCGATCAAAATTTGTTGAAATTCATCAGGAAGGCGGACATATGATTTGACCATATCGTAATCAAGGTCTCTTGCACGAAAAATTTCGTGACGGAGCGCCTTTTCATTGATCGCGTTATAGGATTGCCCGTAATAAACACGCGCACCACCAGTCAGCCACCCCGCATAAAATATCCGTGGTCCCTTCTGATTACCGGATTCCCATGTTTCCTTACGCATCAAAGATTTATAAGGGTTGGTGCCCGGATCACGGATACTTGTAATCCCGTAAGCTAGCCAGTTTCGACCCAGTTTTTCACCATATAGTTCGCTCTGATGGGTGTGCCCGGCCATAATGCCGGGGATCATGGTGTCGCGGGAGTAATCAACATATTCACCCATTACCGGATTCTGCCCGTGCGGGGCGATTTTTGTGATACGTCCGCCGCTGACAAACACATCAACATTCTCACGATAACCATCCGAAACACCATCAAACAATTTTTCAACATGGATGGTTTTATCCCCTGCCTGTGCCCGTCCCCAGCTCAGATTAAAGCCGTGTGTGTTTGTTTCGCCGGTCAGGAAATTGCATGATTTAAGGGTTCTACCGGACAAGTAATAAACAGTTTCGTTATCCCGCGCCCAACGGGGCATATGGGCGGTATCCAGGCAGCGATTTGGGGCAATACCGGTTATTTCACCAGCCGGGCTGACATATCCGACCCGTACCTCCCCTTCGGAAATATAGGCAATTTTTCCGCCATCACGCGATATGACCGGGCCGCTGCCGTCGCGGGTTGAAAGACCAATATCATTTAGCATTTCGAGCAGCTTTGATCGCCCGCTTTCAACATGATACTGGCGAATTGCATGCATTCCTTCGCGGAAGCGCGACGTTGCAGGGTCCGCTACCGCCATGATGACATGTTCGCTGTCTGTTGCCCACGCAGGCTTGCCGGGCGTATGGACGCCTTCGTCAATCATCTGAACGGTTCCGTATTCAACGTCAATGACCTTAAGATCAGCCCGGCCCCATGTGTTTGAAATACCCCGTGTAGAAAGAAACGCAATGAAATCACCATTGCGTGACCACGCCAAGCGGTATTCACGATTTTTATCGTTCGTGAGACGCCGTTCAGCGCCACTTTCCATATCGCGGATCCAGATATCCATCTGACCGTCCCGTTCGGCGACAAAAGCGATTTTCCCACCGTCCCGTGTCCATGTGGGATCATTTATCTGCCCGGGGCCGTCATCAAGATTTTCCGGGATACCATTGCCGTCCTGTATCCACATATCACCAAGAGCCGTGAATAAAATTCTGTCATCATCGAATGAAACATCCATACTGCCGATCCCGCGCACACCTTGGCTTACGGTGCTGTCCAAATCGCGGGCTTTATGAGCATAATTTGGTGGATTGGCGGTAATCGTCGCCTCGAAAGATACGGGCTTCACATCCCCCAGCGATATCAGCACATCGTTCCGGCGCTTGCGTTGACGGATATCGCGGTATTTGATCTGACCGTCGGCGGTATAATAGATACCCTTTTCGCTCCAGGCGGATTTAAACGGGAACACATCACCATCATCAATCAGCGTCGCATCATGCTGTGCCTCAAGGCTATAAACATCGGTTACATAATTCAGCCTGATATCGTTATTAAGGTGTGAAATATAGCTGAATCCTTCGCTGTCCCGGGCCCAGGTCGGACGGTAGAATTTTGTGGTTTCTGATTTCATTACCGAGATTTCGGATTTTTCATCATCGTCATATTCTTCCATAACGATTTCCGAATAGCGGTTCTTGATTTCACGGGTATAAAGAAGGCGTTCGCCATCGGGGCTTTTGTTCGGGTGCCCTTCGTCATCAGGGTGGTTTGTGATTTTCCTTTCGTGGCCATTTTCGAGATTTATTTCCCAGATATCATAACTTCCGTCGCGGTCCGATGAGAAGATGATTGTTTCCCCGTCAGCGTTCCAAGAGGGTTCCCGGTCATCATATTGACCTGATGTTATCTGTTTTAAATCGGAACCATCGGTATTGATGGTCCAGATATGAAAATATCCCTGATAAAAACCCTGAAAGGCAATTTTTGTCCCGTCAGCGGAAAAACTCGGCTCCCGCGCTTCCGGTTGCTGTCCTTCGGTCAGCGCGCGGGCAATACCACCACCTGCCGGAACCGTCCAGAGAACACCCTGAAGGTCCATGGTGATAATATCCCCTTCCGGCGACAGCGATATACCGAAGTTGGTTCCTTCATTAAATGAGATTTCTTTTGCCTGTGCCGAAAAAATAATGGCGAGGCCCGCCAAAAATACGCCTATTTTCGTTTTCACGATCTTCCCTACTCTTTGTTACTGATTGTTGTTTTTCCCGGTTACACTTTTTCAGAAAAATTAATCACTGTAAATAGTTTAGTTCCGCTTGAAAAATTCTCTGCGCACTGTAAATTCGCCTTTTTAGGGATAAATTTATGTATAGTCTGGAAACAAACCGTCTTTTGATGCGCCCGTTTACCATGGATGATGTACCTTTTCTTGATTACCTTCATAGTGATCTTGAGGTTTTAAAATACACCCTTGGCCGGACACGCAGCCATAATGAAAATATCGCCTATTGCAAAACCATGATGGATTTGCACGAACAGAGGCTGGGGCATTTGATGATCATTCGAAAATCGGACAATACACCCATTGGGCGATGCGGATTTTCTTACTTTTATGGCGTCAATGACGGTAATATGGATTGGTTTTACTGGGGGTCGCCGGAAAAGGTCACCCGCGAAGGCGAGATATTTAAATTGCTTGAATTGGGTTATACATATGCCCGAAGCGCCTGGGGACTGGGATATGCGACCGAAGCGGCGCTCGCGTTTAAGGAATTCGGGTATGACACACTTGGCTATAACGGGTTTTCATCACTGGTGATTAAGGAAAACACACCATCAATAAATGTCGCAAAAAAACTTGGGGCGACGCAAACAGTTGATTGTATGATGCACGACACACCGAGCTATGATTTAAGAAATGTGAAAAATGGATAATATTAAAAAAATACTGGAAATTACGGCAAAGCTGCGCGATCCGAAGGATGGTTGCGCGTGGGACGTGGAACAAACCTTTGAAACCATTGCCCCCTACACCATCGAAGAAGCCTACGAAGTGGCGGAAGCAATTGCACAGGAAGACATGGATGCGCTTAAGGATGAACTTGGCGATTTATTATTCCAGGCCGTTTTTCACGCCCGAATTGCCGAAGAAGCGGGACATTTTAAATTTGCCGATGTGGTGGACGCCATATCCGATAAAATGATCCGCCGCCACCCGCATGTTTTTGGCGATGAAAACTACCGCGACGCCGAAGAACAGACCATCGCATGGGAAAAACAGAAAGCGCAGGAACGAGCGGAAAAGAAACAAAAAAGTATTCTCGACGGGGTTACCGTCGGCCTTCCCGCGCTTACCCGCGCCGTGAAGCTGCAAAAGCGCGCCGCAAGGGTCGGGTTTGACTGGCCGGAAACGGCACAGGTGATTGATAAGCTGAACGAAGAAATGGCGGAACTTTCCGAAGAACTGATCAAAAACAAACAGGACCATGACAAAATCGAAGAAGAATTCGGCGATATGATGTTTGTTTACGCGAACCTTGCACGGCATTTAAAAATTGATCCGGAAAAGGCGTTAAGGCGTGCTAATTCAAAATTCACAAGTCGCTTTAATAAAATTGAACAACATATTGAAAATAATGATAAATCATTTGATCAATATTCACTTGATGAGCTTGAAGAACTGTGGGTTAAGGCAAAAGAGGAAGAACGCGGAGCATAAAGCCCCGCGCCCATTATATATTTACGGCAGATCACTGCCCCGCACCCATGGGGCGCCGGCTTGATCCATCGCCGCCTCAAACGCCGGAATGGTGTTATCCACCAGTGTACCGAGCCGCGTTTTCACATCCGCAAAGGCATCCATCGCATAGCCAAGTTGCTCACGCGACTGCGGTGTAGGGCCGTATGTCCCCGACCCGCTTCTTGCGGCGAAATTCACCCGGCTCAAGATGGTCGCGGGTCTTGCGCCCGTGCCCGCCTGTGACCGCTTACCATTTATGGCTTCGTCGATGGCGTAAAGCTCATCACGGATGGATTCAAATTGCCCCTCAAGCGCGGCACCACCGGATGCACGGTCAAGCGCCATGCGGTAGAGGTCGAGTTTTTCCATCAGATCGGAAACCGTGACGTTAGCGGCGGCAACAGCGGCCTGCGCATCCGCGACTTCACGCTGGAAGGCGGTTGCATCAACCCGGCTTGCGCCCGGAAGGGCTGATTGTGTGATATCCACCACATCAAAGCTGACAGGACCCGCAAGTTCGGTTGTCACACCATCAACACGCGCATACAGCGTACCGGTATAGGTACCCGGCACCGCGAAAGCCCCGACGGGACGATCCGGGTTGCTGCCGCTGCTTTCGCTGGTGATCGCCACCTGCGGCGAATGACGAAGGTTCCATGTGGTCCTGTTCACGCCCTTTTTATTTTCAGCATCCACGTTATTCACCACATTGCCGGATGCGTCCCGGATGGTAACAAATAATGCGGGTTTTGCTTCGCGGCGTTCCGCTTCAAGGGTGTCAAAGTCCGGATAAATTGTTCCCTGCCCGTCTTCCACAAGGGCTTTATCCGCTTCAACCCGTCTGTCTTTTGCGGTTTTAAGCGGTTCCTTGAGATAATATGTGAAGGTCGTGCCAAACGGCGGGTTATCAGCCACAAACTGCTCATCACCCTGACTGTCGCTATGGAGTGTATCCTGACGGTACCATGGGGTTTTGGCATTTACGAACAGGTGCGCCTGTGCCTCAAGCGTATCGGCATTAAGGCTGCGAAGCGGCGTATAATCATCAAGAATGAAAATACCGCGACCGAAACTTCCGGCCACAAGGTCATTTTCGCGGCGCTGAATACGCACATCGCGGAAAGATATTGTTGGCACGCCACCGGTCAGTTCGACCCATTGATCACCGCCATCAACGGTGAAGTAAAGACCGAATTCGGTCCCCAGAAACATCAGCTCGCGGTTTACATGATCCTGCGTAATCCGCCAGACAAGCGTTTTTTCAGGAAGGCCGTTTGTGATCAGTTCCCACGACCGGCCCAGGTCCGTACTTTTAATTAGATAAGGGGCATAGTCCCCTTCCTTATGATTATCAAGAGCGGCATAAACCGTATCGGAATCAAACCGGTCAGCACGAATATCATTAACGTAAGCATTGGCAGGTACACCCCGGATACTCCCAATTTCATATCGGATCCAGTTTGCACCGCCATCCGATGTCACCTGGATAAGTCCGTCATCCGTCCCGACATAAAGAATATTTTCATCCACTGGGCTTTCCGCCACGTTGGCAATGGTGTGGAAATTTGACATAGCACCTAAATCCCAACCTGCTTCGCGGCTCCAGGTGCGGTCCATCATCGGCATGTGAAGTCGGTTACCGTTTCGGGTCAGGTCGCCGGAAATCGGTGTCCAGCTGTCGCCGCGGTCATCAGACCGCCAAAGGCGTTGTGACGCGTGATAAAGCCGTTTTGGGTCATGATGGGATACATTGATCGGCGCATCCCAGTTAAAGCGCTCTGCCGGGTCACCGGGCCTTGGTTGCGGTTGAATAGAGGTGTTTTCACGCAGCAGTTTATCGTGGCGCATAAGGCCACCCTGCTGCCACTGAGAATACATGATATTCGGGTTCCCCGGTTCAGTGGCCGGTTGATGGCCGTCCGCACCCATGGTCAGGTACCAGTCGGAATTCTTTATTCCATCCGCGCGCATGGTGCGGCTGGGTCCGCCCTGGGTTGAATTATCCTGCGTACCGCCATAGACATGGTAAAACGGTTCAAGATCATCCATCGCGACCTTGTAAAACTGCGCGACGGATATTCCCTGCATAAACCGCCAGCTCGCCATGTCATCACGGCTTTCGTACACACCGCCGTCGGACCCAACCAGTATAAAATCCGGGTCGGTCGGATGAAATGCAAACGCATGATCATCCACATGACGATTTACAAGGTTCATGTCCGTCCATGTTTTACCGCCGTCATCGCTGAAGGCGCTTGTGTTGTTAGCCATATAAACTCTGTCGAATGTATGGGGGTCAACAAAAATTTCCTGATAGTAATGTGGGCCAGTACCGCCAGACACACGGTCCGACATTTTGGTCCAGCTTGCGCCTTTGTCTTCTGATCGCCAGAAACCGCCCTTTCTTTCGTCAAGCTCAATCAACGCATAAACAACGTTGGGATCAATTGGCGATACAGCAACGCTCGATTTACCCATATTACCTTTGGGCAGGCCTTCGGTCATTTTTTCCCATGTTTCGCCGCCATCATCGGACGTATAAAGCGCGGAGCCCGGCCCGGTATCAACAAGGGCCGCGATGGTGCGTTGGCGTTGCCATGCCGCAGCATAAAGCTTATCAGGATCGCTTGGGTCGATTGCCAGCGAACCAACCCCCGTCCATTCATCAATTTCAAGGGTATTACGCCACGTTTTGCCGCCGTCGGTGGTTTTATATACACCGCGTTCGCCGCCCTTTGACCATAATGGTCCCTGCGCCGACACCCAAACGGTATCTGAATCCTCCGGATGGATTACAATATCACCGATATGCTCCGAAGCACCCAGGCCCATATTTGTCCATGACTTTCCGCCATTTTCTGATTTGTACACACCATCCCCAAAGGCAATATGGCGACCGGCGTTATTTTCACCGGTACCGACCCAGATAATATTGGGATTGCCCGGATCAATTGTCACGTCACCAATGGAATAAACGGCTTCATCGTCAAAAATCGGTTGCCATGTGGTGCCGGCATTCACCGTTTTCCAGACCCCGCCGGATGCAATACCCACATACCAGGTTCCCGGATCCGTCTGATCAACCGCAATATCAGCGACACGGCCGGACATATAGGCCGGGCCAATATTGCGTATTTTCAACCCGTCAAAGGTTTCCGCGGACATAAGTTCGCCCGTTTCCTGTGCGTTCAGCAACGCCGGTAACAATGTAAATAATGCCATGAGTGACAGTGAAATTCGTTTCATGAGTATCTCCCCTTTATTCAGGAGATAACGTTAGCACCATTTCATAATAAAAGACAAGATGAAGGGTAGACCCAAGTGATGGAGACTTTATTCAAATATCGTTTCTTTGATTTTATGCCATGTATCTTCATCCGGTGCCGATAGAATTCCATTACCACCGCTGCTTGTTGTATAGGGTTGCTCATCCATCCCCATGGCAAATCCGCCCGCCTCGGTATAAAGAAGTGTGCCGGGCAAGTGATCCCAGAGTAGCGTGCGGTGATAGGCGGAAAAGTGCTTCTCGCTTTTGGTCAGCGCGACATAATCATAACCGGCGCAAAATGCAGGGTTATTTTTTTTAATTTTTTTGAGATTCTCCCGCGCCGCCGTTCTTATTTTTTCCGGCATGCGGTTTGTGTGCGCCGCACCGATTATTTCACTTAGATTGTCAGGTGCAGGACATACTGTAACAGGCGCTTCATTCATAAATGCGCCTGCGCCCTTCTCTGCAACTGCAAGAGTATCCATCGACGGCAGGTATATCCAACTCGCCACCGCTTCACCCGACTGTAAAGCGACCGCCATGACAGCAAACCTTTCATCTCCCTTGATGAAATTGTTTGTACCATCAATGGGATCGATCAGAAACCCGCATTCCGCTGACAGCAGCTCAACAAGACGCGTCGGTTGTTTCGCTATATCTTCCTCGCCCGTAACAACCGCCTGAGGATAGAGCGCACGAAGACCATCAGAAAGCGCATATTCTGCTGCGAGATCAGCCGCAGTCACAAATTCCCCTGGCTCCTTGTACAGCACCTCATCTTCACGCAGGTTTCTAAAACGCGGGGTGATTTCATCATCGGCTATACGCTTTATCAATTGGCTTATTTCATCAATTTTCATTCAATCAGCCCAGAATTTGTCCATGCTTTTGAAGTTGCCCTATCGCCGCCTGATCCAACCGAACCTTGATTTTCGTACTATCCTCGGTATCGACACGGTCCAGCACCTCCCCATATTGATAATAAAGGGAAATGTCGGCCCCGTCGGCGTGTGAAAATTCCAGTTCGAATATTTTCTTCCCGCGGGCCAGTTCCTTGTCAAGTGCTTGCAGAAGTGCGTCACATCCTTCCCCGGATATGGCGGAAACAAGCGCTACATTTTCAAGCCTTTCTGCCGTGTTCACAATGACTTCACGTTGTTCATCGGATAGAAGGTCAATTTTATTCCACACTTCAAAAATGGGTTTATTTTCGTCTTCCGTCACCCCTAGTGATTTAAGGATGTCAATAACATCCTGCTTTTGTGCTTCCGTCTCCGGGTGCGAAATATCACGGATATGAAGGATAATATCCGCTTCAGTCACTTCTTCGAGCGTCGCGCGGAAAGCCGCAATCAAATGGGTCGGCAGATCAGAAATAAACCCAACTGTGTCAGAAAAAATAGCCTTTTTCCCGTTAGGCATATCCACATTGCGCATTGTCGGGTCGAGGGTCGCAAATAATAAATCCTCAGCCATTACGCTTGCGTTTGTAAGCTTATTGAATAAAGTCGATTTTCCGGCGTTGGTATAGCCCACCATGGCAATAATCGGAAAAGGAACCTTACGGCGGCTGCTACGATGAAGTTCACGTGTTTTGATTACTGATGCGAGTTGCTTTTTAATTTTACTTATGCGCTCATCAATCATTCGCCGATCGCTTTCAATCTGGCTTTCACCGGGACCACCCATAAAACCGAAACCACCACGTTGGCGCTCAAGATGGGTCCAGGAGCGTACCAGACGACTTTTCTGATAACTCAGATGCGCGAGTTCAACCTGCATAACACCTTCTTTTGTTTGCGCGCGTTCCCCAAATATCTCAAGAATGAGACCAGTACGATCAATGACTTTTACTTTAAGTTCCCGCTCAAGATTTCTTTGCTGACCGGGACTGAGTTCACAATCCGCCACAACCAGTTCGACGTCATGTGCGTGAATATAAGCCGAGAGCTCATCAAGCTTTCCCTTCCCCAGATAGGTCGCCGGACGAATTTTATTAAGTGGGATGACTTGGGAAAAAATTATATCAAGGTCAAGTGCCGCCGAAAGCGAGACCGCTTCCGCCAGCCTGTCTTCCGCGCTTCGATTATGGCTTTGCGAGCCCGACGCGACATTTGGATGAAACACGAGCGCGCGTGCGCCAGAAGCATGTTCCACCTGCTCCCCGGCGTCACTCTGGTCATCCCAAACGCTACTGAATGTCTTTTTACGAAACTCAAGAAAATTTTTTACTTCATGATTAGTCATGAGTGAGGATTATTACTCCTCTTCAATGTTCTCATCTTCATCAGCATCAAACAGATTTATAGTGCCACCGGGCATGATTGTTGAAATGGCGTGCTTATAAACAAGCTGAACGTTCGCATCACGACGCAGTAAAATACAAAAATTATCGAACCAGGTAATGATTCCCTGAAGTTTTACGCCGTTTACAAGAAATACAGTGATCGGTGTTTTATTTTTACGCACATGGTTTAGAAAGGCATCTTGTAAGTTGTGCATTTTTTCAGACATTTTATTATTCCACTTTTATTATTATTTAGCCTTAAAACAGTATTAACCTGATAACTGCCGCAAATAATTGCTTGTAACATTGTATCACATCAATACGTAATATTAAACAAAGAAGATCACATCATGAAGAGCGAATATTAATTTTTTATTAACTAATTCTAATTCTTACGAAAAGACGGTGATATAAAAATCAGCAGCGCAATAATTTCGAGCCGGCCAAGAATCATAATAGCGGATGTAAGCCATTTTGCAGCATAAGGCATACCGGAATAGCCGAGAAAATCCTGAGCAATTAACCCGGTCATTGCTCCGGCGCTGAACAAATTGGTGATGGTGATCCCGATGCTTACTTCCATGTCGTAACCAAAGGCGCCGTAAGCGACCGAAAAAAAAGCGATTGATGATAAATAAAGAAATAACAATGTCCAGATACTCATTAACATTGAACTTGTGACATTCATATCATTCACCCGCATCGGGACAATTCCGTGCGGATGAGCAAGTCGGCTGATTTCGCTATCGGCCTGACGGAATAGCACCTTAAAACGCGTTAATTTAAACCCGCCGGCGCTCGAACCCATACTGCCACCGACAAATATAAGGATGACACAAACCACCACGACACCGAGTGGCATTGATGTCGCACCATCCGGAAGAAAACCGGTCGTGCTCATCGCAGAAACCGATGTGAATATAGCAGTGCCCATTTTTTTGAGCAGCGAAGAATTAACGTAATTTTCGGCATTTAACAGTGTCATAAATATAATAATCGACGCAATGAGCACGACCGCAAAAAAATACTTTGTTTCACGATCATAATAATAGGCACGCAATTTACCCGTTGTCACAAATGACCAATGATACGTCAGGTTCGCCGCTGCAATTGCCATAAAAGGGATAAGGATAAATTCAGCCAGATTACTAAAGCTGTTAACGCCGAAATTAGCATGATTGGTGAAGCCGCCGCTTGAAAGCGTTGCCATCGCCGTTGACATCGCATCAAACAGGGTCATACCACTAAAACTCAACAGGATCATACATAAGAATGAAAGCCCAACATATATTATGGCCAATGGCATTAAGGTTGCTTTGATACGGGAAACGAATCCTTCACCCTCACCATGGGGAAGAGCGCTTCTGAATAACTCCGATCCGCCAATGGAACTAAGCGGTACAATCGCCGTTGCCAGAACAAAAATAAATATTCCACCCTGCCATTGCAGTAAAGAACGCCAGAATAAAAGGGCTTTGGGCACGAGGGATGAATTGGCAAGCATGGTTGACCCCGTCGTGGTCAGCGCCGATGTTGCTTCAAAATATGCGTCGGAAAACTTGGTCAGTTCTCCGGATACCATAAAAGGAATTGACGCAAATACGGGTAAAAATATCCAGACAAGGACCAGAAAGGAAATAACGTCATATCGGCTTGGTTTTTCAGGTTCATCGCGAAAGGCAAAATAAAGCCCTGCACCAATAAATATCGTTAACATGGAACAGATAAAAAAAGGCAGGATCAGATATTCTTCACCATAATTCATCGCAACCAATATTGGCAGAAGCTCACTAACGCCAAGAAAGATCAAGATGTGTCCAATTACGTGACCGACTTTGGTAATCATATTTTGCTCAAACTGTTATCATCTAATCAGCGATGTTACTGCTAGAAATATTCAAGTTGAACAGAAAACAGCTCTTCAACCTTTTTAATCATATCCGCACAGGTAAATACAATGACAGTATCGCCTGATTTAATGATGGTTCCACCTTTTGGAACAATAATTTTATCATCCTGGATTACAGAGCCAATAATAATGCCGGGCGGCAATTTCACCTCCCGTAACGGCTTTCCTACAAGTGGTGATGATTCAACTGCCACAGCTTCTATCACTTCAGCTTCCCCACCAGCCAGACTTTGCAGTGAACTGATACGACCACGTCTCATATGCTGCAAAATACTGGATACCGTGGTTTGGCGCGGATCTACGAACGCCTCAATCCCGACGGAGCCGGTCAAATCACCGAAAGAATGATCATTAATCAATGTTATCGCACTTTTACATCCCATCTGCTTGGCAAGTAGGGCGGAGAGAATATTTACCTTGTCATCATTCGTCACAGAAATAATTGAATGTGTACCCTGAATATTTGCTTCCTTGAGAAGCTCCATATCCAGTGCATCTCCATGAAGAACGACAGCCTTGGAGATTTTTTCCGCTACTTTTATAGCCCGTTTCTCATCACGTTCGATAATCTTGACTTTAAATTTGTGATCCGCCTCAACCAGTTGCTCACTCAGGAACTGTCCAACATTGCCACCACCAACGATCACAACATTTCTTGCTTCTTCTTCCTCGTGCCCGAACACGTTAAGCGCCCTTGTTACATGGGTTTTTTCAGATGCAATATAGATGTTATCTCCGACCAGCAATTGATCGTCTCCGCCGGGAACAATAAGTTTTCCGTTTCTGAGTATTCCGCACACAACAATATTAAGATCCGGGAATAGCTCCGTTAATTGGCGAAGCGGGGTATCCACAACCGGACAATTTTCATCCAGCTTGGTTCCAACGACCCATATTTTATCGTTGGCAAATCGGATCATATCCGTTGCACCAGGAACCTCAAGACGGTTTATAGCTGCTTTGGCGACCTCAATTTCAGGAGAGATAATCACATCAATCGGCATATGATCTCTGCTGAAAAGCGCACGCCATTCCGGATTGAGGTAATTTTGCGCCCTGATACGGGCTATTTTCGTCGGCACATTAAAAAGTGAATGTGCAACCTGACAGGCAACAATGTTTACTTCATCGAACAGGGTCACAGCGATGATCATATCGGCATCTTCCGCACCTGCGCTTTCAAGCAAGTCAGGATAAGATGCGTAGCCCACAAGGGCATGTACATCAAGCGAGTTTCTTACCTTGTTGATAAGCTCTTCAGAACGGTCAATAACCGTAACATCATTCTGTTCCTGGGCCAGATGGCGAGCAATATTGAAGCCTACCTGTCCGGCACCGCAGACTATTACTTTCATCTATTTATCCCCTCACCTTATATTTATTTTTTATCAAGGCTATTTATCCCAAGACCTTTAAGCTTTCGATGAAGCGCAGATCGTTCCATACCGACAAATTCCGCAGTTCTGGAAATATTACCCTGAAACCTTTGAATTTGTACATTGAGATATTCCCGTTCAAAAGTCTCCCGCGCTTCGCGAAGCGGTAAAGTCATAATTTCCGTGTTCGAATTCGGCCTTATGATTTCACTGTTGGCCATCACATCTACTGGGAGCATATCGATCGTAATTTTTTCCTCGTCACCAGACAATATCAGCATCCGCTCAACCGTATTTTTTAACTGTCTCACGTTTCCCGGCCAATCATACGCCTGCAATGCCGAAAGGGATTCTTCATCTATATCCCGTGATGGCCGACCAGTTGCACTGGTAAAGCTAACCATCATCTGTTTTATGAGTAGTGGTATATCCTCCCGACGTTGCGTAAGGGATGGTACCTGAACCGGCACCACATTAAGCCGATGGTAAAGGTCCTCCCTGAAACGCCCCGCTTCAATTTCATGACGGAGATTTCGGCTCGTCGCGCTGACCACCCGAACATTAACCTGAACACGTTGATTACCGCCGACGCGTTCAAACGTCTGATCTGTCAGAATGCGCAGTATTTTGGCCTGTGTCGTTTGCGGCATATCTGCCACTTCATCAAAGAATAGTGTTCCGCCATGGGCCTTTTCAAAGACACCTGTTTTAACGACCACTCCATCTTCTTCGACTCCAAAAAGTTCGCGTTCCATATTTTCCGGCGACATGCTCGCCGCATTAACGACGATAAATGCGCCGTTCGCCCTTTTTGAATGGCGATGAATAAGCCTTGCCACGAGTTCCTTACCCGTACCTGAAGCTCCGGAAATGAGCACTCTGCTGCCGCTCGGCGCCACTTTGTTAATTGTATTTCTTACCAGAGTGATAGCGGAAGATGTCCCGGTGAGTTCTGAATCGTACCCTACCTTTTCCTTCAGTTCTATATTTTCACGTCTTAACCGATCGACTTCGGTCGCTCTTTCCACAAGAATAAGAAGTTTTTCTGTCTCAAAGGGCTTGCTGATAAAATCGTATGCACCTCTTTTAATCGCTGTGACTGCTGTCTCAATATTGCCATGACCACTTATAATAATAACTGGCAAGTCCTTATGTTTGCTTTTTACCTCCTCAAGAATTTCAAGCCCATCCAGCTTGCTGCCCTGAAGCCATATGTCCAGAATAAGCAATGATGGTCTGCGCGCATCAATTTCTCGAAGTGCGCTGTCACTGTCACCTGCAACCCGCGTATCAAACCCTTCGTCACTTAAAATTCCGGAAATTAATTCTCTGATATCTTCTTCGTCATCAACAATTAATATGTCAAGCGCCATGAACTATCCTCAACTTACTTTTGACTTCTTTTTCTTCTTCTTTGTCATCATCAGAAACTGCATCGGTTTTTTTATAAAAAACAAGGGTTGCCCGCGCGCCCTGCCCTTCATTATTTTCAAGAATGAGATCGCCACCATGATCTCTCATTATTTTTTTAACAATCGCCAAACCAAGCCCTGTACCCTTTGATCGGGTTGTCACATATGGTTCTGTCAATCTGTCAATCATGTCTTCCGGCATTCCCTTACCGTTATCGGTAACAACAATTGCGGTCTTGCTTTCATCATCAATGATCGTAACTTCAATTTGGGCGTCAGGCTGCCCCTCTAGCGCCTCAGTCGCATTTTTAATGACATTGGTCAGGGCCTGCCCTACTTGGCTGGCATCGCAATCAAACTCCACCGAGTGAGTGGGAAAATTGGTTGAAATATTTATTTTCTTGCTCCCAACATTCATCAAAAAGGTCGCCTGCTTCGTGATTTCAACAAGATCTTCCCTCTGAATTACTGGGCTTGGCATCCTCGCAAAAGATGAGAATTCATCAACCATTTGACGTAGATCGCGCACTTGCCGAACGATCGTATCGGTACATTGTGTGAAGATTTCCGGCTCGCTTTTTATTTCTTTCAAATATTTACGTTTAAGCCGTTCGGCAGACAATTGAATCGGGGTCAGCGGGTTCTTTATCTCGTGGGCGATCCGTCTGGCCACATCGGCCCATGCCGCTGTTCTTTCAGCCGCGACCTGCTCCGTTATATCATCAAAACTGATCACAAACCCTTCGACACGACGCCCTTTAAGTTCTGCTGTAATTCGAACCAACAGGTTTGACGTTATACCATTTCGTGTCAGGACGATTTGCGCCTCCACACCCTGGTTTTTCACATTTAATATTTTTTCAAAAAGCGCCCCCGCCTCCGGCATTACATCTTTTATGTTACGCCCTTTAAGGTCATCTTCACCTATAGCCAGCATTATTGACGCAGATCTGTTTGGAAGCGTGATGTTTCCTTTCGGGTCAAGCCCCATAATCCCCGGTGAAACACCGGAAAGAACCGTTTCCGTGAACCGGCGACGCTCATCAAGTTTTTTATTTGCAGACAACAAATCTTTCTGCTGTTTTTGTAACTGCCACGTCATGGTGTTAAAGGATTTGGTCAGTCCGCCAAGATCATCATAACCTTGTTTTATTGGCGCACGCGCAGAAAAATCTCCCTTACCCACACGGTCTGTCGCGTTAACAAGTGCGTTAATGGGTTTCATCAGCCGGTTTGCAAGACCAAATCCCATCCAAGCCGCCATGAACAGAACAATAAGCGCGATTACAAGAAACGAAATATTAAAGAGCAGACGATATTCGGAAAGCTCAGACTGGGACTTCTCGAAATCATTTTTTGCATCAACCGTTCTGCGCACAAGCGCAAGTGCCTGCGCGTCGATCAAACGACTGATATAAAGATATTGATCAAGAAAACCATCAAGACGCAAGATAACCCTTATCTGTCCGTCACTTTCACGGGGCGGGAAATACTTGACGCCACCTTCCGCAGCTGCATCGATTATCTGCTTACTTAGACGCCCGTCAAATGTGCTGAATGTTGTGTCTGCACGGGCCGTGACTACCCCTTCCCGGTTTAATATTATCGCTTCGGAAAGCTTCAGGGCATTTGCCTGGATATTCAGAGCCTGATCAAGCAGTTCCGGTTGCTGCGCAAAGACAAACGACTGACCATTTAGAACGTTAGCCATGCCAAGAACATCCGCGCCAATAATCTTGTAATGTTCTTCAATATAAGTGGTGGCAACGCTTTCCGAGCTATCAAGAACCGTTTGGACTTTTTCACTGAACCACGCTTGCAGGCCAAATTCGAAGAACATTACCGAGAAGATCGCGACAATGATCGTAGGTGTTATAGCAATAACACTAAATAGCGTCACAATTCTTCTGTGCAGCCGTGTCGCTGATCCGCTTTGCCCCATGCTCCATAGTTTAATAACCTGCCGAACGACAAGCACCACAATAAACAGCAATAATATTGTGATAAATAATACAAATATATAAAGGTTATTTGGTGTCGGCGAAAGCGGATCCGCACTGGTTAAAAGGGCGTAAGCAACCATCCCGGAAATAATAAGTCCAGTGAAAAGAAGGTATACCGCCTTGTTTTCGATATCTACTTTTCGCGCCCAAAGTTTAACCTTACTCCATAGGCGGGATTTTTTTCTTAACGCGTGTTCACTCATAATGATTCCGAGATTACCATATTGTTGCATTAATGCAACATATTAGCACGCTTTCGATCAAACACTTAACAAAAATATTCAGAATCTGTCCTTAATGATCGGTATTTTGAGTTCCTTAATCTTTTTTCGCAGTGTATTGCGGTTTAAACCCAGCAATTCTGCGGCTTTAATCTGGTTTCCTCTGGTTGCGTGCAGGGACAGTTCAATCAGTGGAATTTCGAGTTCACTGAGTATTCTCGAATAAAGACCATTTGGTGGAAGTTCATCACCGTGATGCGCATCAAAATATTTCTTTAGATGACGGTGAATTGATTGCTGTAGTGTTTCATCCAAAAACCCACCGTGCGCAGACAATTCACCTTCTGAATTTTTTACTTCAGGGGCTGATGAAAGTTCCGCTGTTACATTATCAAAGCTGATCACTTCTTCAACATAAAGCGCAGCGAGCCTTTGTACCATATTTTCAAGCTCACGAATATTACCGGGCCAATTATGTTCACGCAGGGCGTCAAGTGCTTTTCGGTCCATTAACTTTGGTGTCTGTTTATTTTCTTCGGCATATTTATTAAAGAAATGCCGTGCCAGATCAGGAATGTCATCTTTACGGTCCCTGAGCGGCGGTAAATTTATCGGCACAACATTAAGCCGGTAAAACAAATCTTCCCTGAATAATCCTTGTTCAACAAGCAGTTTCAGGTTTCTATGGGTTGCCGCAATGATGCGCACATCGACTTTTACCGGTCTTGTCCCGCCGACGGCGGTATATTCGCCTTCCTGTAAGACACGAAGCAGCCTAGTTTGTGCTTCCATTGGCATATCACCAATTTCATCCAAAAAAAGTGTGCCGCCCTTTGCCTGTTCAAACCGACCTATATTTTTTGAAACAGCCCCCGTAAACGCCCCTTTTTCATGGCCAAATAATTCACTTTCAATAAGCTCCTTCGGTATCGCGGCCATATTAATTGCGACGAAAGGCGCATTTCGGCGCTTGCCAAAATCGTGCAGGGCTTTTGCAACCAGTTCCTTACCCGTTCCTGTTTCACCGGTAATCATGACGGTGAGGTCCGTATTCATTAACCTTGCCATAACCCGGTATACATCCTGCATGGCAGGAGAGCGGCCAATTAGTGGCATTTCTTCCTCATTTTCCACTTCCGCCAAGACACCCAATTTGTTTTTCGGGCTCAGTCCTTTTTTAACGACAACTTTTAGTTCATCAAGATCAAATGGTTTTGGAAGATATTCATATGCCCCACGGTCCGCCGCCTTTACTGCAGTCATCAAAGTGTTTTGCGCGCTCATCACAATCACAGGTAATTCCGGCCTGATTTTCTTGATACGAATAAGCATATCCAGACCGTTTTCATCGGGCATCATGACATCAGAAATAACCAAATCACCTTCACCATTTGCCACCCAGCGCCAAAGGGTTGACGCATTGCTAGCCAGACGGACATCATATCCTTCGCGCGCTAGCGCCCTAGAGAGGACGGTTCTAATGGCCTTGTCATCATCCGCGACCAAGATGGTTTTATCGTTCATACTCTATTCCACCCTTCTAGTATTTGCAGCGGGTAGTAATATTCTGAAAATGGTCTTGCCCGCTCCACTTTCACATTCAAGAATCCCCCCATGATCACTTATCGTTTTTGCAACCAGCGCCAACCCCAACCCGGTGCCACCATTTTTAGTTGTCACGAAAGGATCAAAAATATTTGCCTTTATTTCTTCCGGTATTCCGGGGCCGTTATCAATTACGCAGATTTCCAGCGGAAGATTAAGCATTTCATTCGTGCCTTCGGAAGCAATCCGCACCCCTTGTCTATAGGCTGTTGTTAAAATCACCTGCGCATTTTCACGTGGTGCCGCCTCACAGGCATTTTTTACAAGATTAAGAAACACCTGTATAAGCGCCCCCTTATCGCCAATAGTTTCGGGCAATGACGGATCATAAAGTTCGACAAAATGAACTTGTTTTCCAAAACCATTTTCCGCCAGTTTCCTGACATGTTCCAGAATACTGTGAATATTAAGTTCCCGTTTTTCAATATACCGATGATCGGTGAACACTTCCATCCGGTCGACAAGTGTGCATATCCGGTCCACTTCTTCGCAAATAAGATCCGTAAGAGGTCGATCTTCTTCACTAACCTCCTGAGAGAGGATTTGAGCGGACCCCTTAATACCCGACAAAGGGTTTTTAATTTCATGTGCAAGTAATGCTGCCATGCCGGATACGGAACGGGTAGCATTCCTGTGTGTTTGTTGTTGATTGATTTTATAAGCGATGCTTCTTTTCTGCATCTGAATAAGAAGGGCTGATCCTCTTTCATCGTCGAGTTCATCCAAAAGCGGTGAAACATGAATGTCGATATTAAGCGCGCCTATTTTTGGATTGCCGACGTTGACATCATATTCTGTAACAACCGCTTTTTTGCTTCTGGCATTTGCGGCCAGAGCCATCAGAGGACTATCCTGCGGCACGATGTCTTTCAGATTTTTACGACGAAGAATGGGTAAGCTGCTTCCGAGCAACTGTTCCGCAGCAACGTTGGCGTAGGTGATATTATCAAGACCATCAATTGTGAGTATGCCATCAGAAATACTGTTCAGTATGGCGTCCATTTGACCTTCGGGTGAAATCTCAACAATTTCTTTTTCTGCGACCATTGCTCAGGCCGCGCGCTCATCAAGCAGCGGGTCAAAAAATGAATGGATCGTTTCCAGCACTTCCCGGGTATCCGTCATCTTGTTGACCTTCTGGCGAAATGCCGCGCTATCGTGCAAGCCCTTTGTATACCAGCTAATATGTTTACGGGCGATTTTTTTACCAGCCTCTTCGCCGTAATGGTCAAGCATCGCCAAGTAATGTTCAATCATGATATTTTTGATCGTCGAAAGATCCGGATCCGGCAATTTTTCATCAGTTTTCAGATAATGGATAACCTGTGACAAGAACCATGGTTTGCCATAAGCACCACGACCGATCATCACACCGTCTGCGCCTGATTGTTCAAGAGCGTCACGGGCATTTTCAAAAGTCACAATGTCACCATTTGCAATAACCGGAATTGATACCGCTTCTTTCACCTGACGAATAAATTTCCAGTCCGATACCCCCTTATACATCTGATTACGTGTCCGGCCATGAACTGTAACCATTTTTATGCCTTCACCTTCCGCTATTTTGGCAAGTTCCGGTGCGTTCCTGTTGGAAATGTCCCATCCGGTCCTCATTTTCAATGTCACCGGTATATCGACCGCCTTTACGGTGGCTGTAAGAATTTTTCCGGCTTCATCCAGATCCTGCATCAATGCGGAACCTGCGTAACCATTGACAATTTTTTTTGCCGGACAGCCCATATTAATATCAATGATCGGTGCGCCCATATCTTCGTTCATTTTTGCCGCCTGCGCCATCATTTCCGGATCACATCCAGCCAGCTGCACTGACATCAGATATTCGTCACTTTCCGCCCTTGCCATTTTATGTGTTCGTTTATGATCGCGAATCATCGCCTGACTGGCAATCATTTCCGATGTCACCAATCCGGCGCCAAACCGCTTTACCAGCCGTCTGAACGGCAGATCGGTTACACCAGCCATGGGGCATAGCAGAACAGGGTCCCCGATGGTGATCGGACCAATATTTATCGGTTGCAGCGATTTAGCCATGATTAAAAAATAAGCAGTCGTTAAAAGTGTCTAAAAAATAATCAATTCGAGCGGCAATATAGCTGAAAAGCCGGTTCAGGTCAAAGTAGAAAATTCCACAGATAAATGACGACTTTTTTTTTGAATAATGATAGCGTTACACCATGACAGTAAAGAATGCAGCTATCATTGTTGCCGCGGGACGCGGCCAACGTGTAGGCGGGGAAATACCAAAACAATATTTAAATATTGACGGCGTTCCAATATTACGCCGCACAGTGGATGTTTTTCTCCAAAATCCAGATATTAATCATACTCGTGTTATCATCCATCCGGATGATCGGGAATTATATGACGCCGCAGTTGGAGATATGGACCTGCCCGAACCGGTCATTGGCGGAGATACAAGGCAGCAATCCGTCTTAAACGGCTTGGAGGCACTTGGGAAAATTATGCCTGAGTATGTCTTTATCCACGATGCGGCCCGTCCCTTCCTTACGCAGGATACCCTTAACGCTTTGATTAACGAGGTGGAGATATCGGGTGCCGTAATTCCGGCATTAAAGGTAACAGATACTATAAAATATATGACGGAAGATCATATTAACAATACGATCGACCGTGATTTTCTCTACCGTGCACAAACACCGCAGGCTTTCAGATACAAGCCAATATTTATGGCTCACCGCCGGTTTGAAAATAACAATTTGACGGACGATAGCGCGATTGCAGAAAAAGGCGGTTTGAAGGTTCGTATCATTGAGGGGGACGAAAACAATTTAAAAATAACAACGACAGATGACATAAGAAAAGCGGAAATGATGACAGGTGAAACTTATACAGATGTCCGGGTCGGTTTTGGTGTTGACGTCCATGCGTTTGAAGATGGCGATCACGTTATTCTTGGCGGCGTTAAAATTGCCCATACAAAAAAATTAAAGGGTCATTCAGATGCAGATGTTGCGCTTCATGCAATTACCGATGCCATTCTTGGTGCCATTGCAAAAGGGGATATCGGCGAACATTTTCCACCAAGCGATGACCAATGGAAAAATGCCGGTTCGGATCTTTTTTTAAAACACGCAGCAAAGCTGGTTGATGATGCAGATGGCGTCATCGCGAACATTGACCTTACAATCATTTGTGAGGAGCCAAAAATAGGTCCTCACCGTGATTTGATCCGCGACAGAATATCCGAAATACTAGATCTTGATATCGAGCGCGTGAGTGTAAAGGCGACAACCACCGAAAAGCTTGGCTTTGCTGGTGAAAAAAAAGGTATTATGGCGCAATCGGTTGCAACGATCAGGCTTCCAGAATAATTATTTAAAACGGATGAAAACGATCGCAAATTTCTGAATATACTCATCAGCTAATCAGTATTAACATAATAAGAATATAACATAGGCACTGAAACATAATGACAACAACCAAATGGAATAAATCTTTTTTTCATCCGGGTCTGATGATTTCCACCTGGTTCTATTCGGGTCTTATTCCGTTGGCGCCAGGTACATTTGGCAGCATCGCCGCTCTGCCTTTCGCGTGGTTGATTGTGGAACACGCGGGCAAATTTGGTCTTGCAAATGCCACCCTCATTGTTTTTGTCATCGGCCTTTGGAGTTCACGACTTTATATGCAGGTCACAAACAAAACCGATCCCGGAGAAGTGGTCGTTGACGAAGTGGTCGGACAATGGCTGGTCTGTCTCGTTATCATCGATCATAATCACGTGGGTCAGTATCTTCTGGCGCTTGTTGCCTTTCGTTTATTTGACATCATGAAGCCCTGGCCCATTACCATATTCGACAACCGGCATGATGCCTTCGGCGTTATGATGGATGATGTTGTTGCCGGAGCGATGGGCGCGGCGGTCTTGTTTGCGGTGAATTATTATGTTTTCTGAAGAAATCAGATCGCTTGCTGCGGAAATTCTTGATCTTTGCCGGGTTAAAAATATTCACATTGCCACAGCAGAATCATGTACCGGCGGCCTGATTATCGGGGCGCTCACAGAAGTCGCCGGCTCATCAGATGTGGTTGATCGTGGTTTTATCACCTATACCAATCGAGCGAAAATGGAAATGCTTGATGTGAGCACGGATGTTTTAAAAATAGATGGTGCCGTAAGTCCGCAAACAGCAATCGCCATGGTGAACGGCGCAATTAAAAATTCGTCCGCGACAATCGCCGTGTCGGTAACCGGGATCGCCGGGCCCGATGGCGGCACAGATATCAAGCCCGTGGGCCTTGTTCATATGGCCGCAATGAAGCGTGGTAATAAGGCGTTACACCGCGAACATAGATTTGGTGATCTTGGTCGCGATGGCATTCGTCAGGCAACGGTTATCGCCGCACTGACGCTGCTGAAAGAAGTCATTTAAAACCCGCGAAGCACCTGTGCAGGCCTCACCGACATAGCCTTGTAGATGCTGAACATACCAATGGACATGGTAATGAAAATAGCTGCGATGACGGTCAGAAGCGGTATATCAAGCGAGAATGTCCATTGCATTTCCATAATACCTACCACGATACCATAAGCGGCAACGGAGCCAAGAATAATGGCGACTATCCCTGTAGCCACGCCGAGGATGATAAATTCGAAAACGTAGGCTTTTAAAATATCTTTTCGGGTGGCCCCAACAACTTTCAAAACGGCACTGTCATAAATTCTGCCTTTATGTCCGGCTGCGATCGCACCACTAAGCACCAATACACCTGCGACAATTGTAATAGACGCCATGACGTCAATTGCGCCTCTTATTTGCTCAAGTAGCACCTGCACGTTTTCAAGAACCTCTTTAAGTCTGACGGTTGTAACATTCGGGTAAGTTCTTGTTATTGCCTGATAGTTCGCCGCTTCCTGATCATCTGTCGATTTTATGGTCCCAACATAGGTAAATGGCGCGCCACTTAATACATTTGGATCAAACATAAGAACGTAATTAATGCCAAAACCACCCCAATCCACTTCGCGGATCGAACGAACCGTTACTTCGATGCTGCGACCAAGAACGTTGACGGTGATTTTATCCCCCGGCCCGAGGTCCATCCCTTCGGCCATGTCATTGCTGATCGACACTTCCGGTTCGCCCTGATATCCGTTTGGCCACCAGTCACCGGCAAGCAGTTTGTTATCTTCGGGCACTTCGTCCGCAAAGGTCATGCCGCGGTCACCACGAAGCATCCATCTTACTCCCTGATCCACTTCAACCTCAGTTGACGGGATTCCCTTGATATGTGTGATCCGCCCACGAAGGTTCGGAACGGTGCGGTATAAGCTCACCCCTTCCCTTGCTTCCGTGAATTCCTTAAATTCATCATGTTCGGCTTTCTGAATATCAAGGAAAAAGTAACTCGGCGCGTCCGTATCGACCCGTCGTTCGATTTCAGATTCAAGTCCGTAATCAACCAATGCGATGGCGGTCAGAAGAATAAGCCCAAGCCCCAGAGATAAAATGATTGAAAGTGTCGAATTTCCGGGCCTTGTTATGTTCGACAACGCAATTCGCAGAGCGGGGCTGAAGCTTCGTGGCAGATGCTCAACACCAGCCCGTACAAGATACCCGGTTCCAAGAAGGAGCACAAAAGAGCCAAGCATACCGCCGATAAAATAACCGGTAAGTTCCCGATAGTCGGCGGTGTAAAAAACCACGGCCAACATAAGCACGGCCATCCCGGCGATTGTGGCGAGATAAATTTTCGGTAGTTTTTCGCCAGTTGGTTCTGAAATGGTAAGCCGGAAAAGCTGCCTTGCTGAAACATTTTTTGCCTTGGCAAGCGGCCAGAGTGTAAAAATCAGGCTGATCAGAATGCTGTAAAAGGCTGCAACCGTCAGCGGGCCAATAAAAAATTCTTTTGACAGAGCAATAGGCATCTTACTTTCAAGATAGTCTGCGAATAAAAATGGCAGACTGCCGCCAGCGAGAAGCCCTAGAACGATTGAAATAACCGACATGATCAGGATCTGATAAAGATATATTTTAAAAATCGTCTCCGACTGCGCCCCAAGAATTTTGAATGTTGCGATGGTATTGGTTTTCGAATTTAAATATCCATGAACCGCGTTGCTGACACCAACACCGCCGACCAGAAGCGCCGTGAGGCCAACTAGTGTCATAAATTGCCCCATCCGGTCGATAAAGCGCTGGGTCTGACCGCCGCCGCTGCTTTTGTCACGGACCCGCCATTCGCTATCGGGGAATGCGGCTTCAATTTCATCTTCGAACGCCTGACTGTCCGCACCGTCAGGCAACCGCAGGCGATAATTATATTCAACCAGACTGCCGAATGTGATTAGCCCAGTTTCTTCCATGCTGTCCTGTGACACGATAACCGTCGGCGCGAATTGAAACCCGGCATTTGCGCTGTCAGGCTCCCGTACGGTGATGCCTCGGATTTCATAGGCAACATTACCGATATTGACGGTATCCCCCTCTTTTAAGCCCAGGCGCGTTGCGATGGCATCTGCCGGGACGGCACCCCAACGGCCATTTTTTTTATCAAGTAGCTCACGTGGTGAAAGCCCGCTTGATGTTTCAAGCACCCCGAACATCGGGTAAAGGGTATCGACCGCCTTTATTTCAATCAGGCTGCTGTCTGTAAACCCCTCGGTGTGGGCCATGGCGCGAAGTTCACTGACCAGAGATATTTCTTCTGCCCGTTCAACAACATAGCCCATTTCTTCGTCCGAAAGGACACGCTGATTTGTTTCAATTTCAACATCCCCACCAAGAAACATTCGTGCGTCACGGGCGAGGCTTGCCGCAATATTCGCTGTCACGGAACCGACGGATGCAATGATCGCCGTACCGAGGAACAGACAGGCGATAAAAATCCTGAACTGCCTGAACGCAAATCTGATCTCTCTTAAGGCAAATTTGAACGCAACCATTATTCGGCCACCTTTTTGGCTTCGTTGTCATGGACATTTTTATTGTCCGTGATCAGACCATCTTCGATATGGATAATTTCATCACATTTTTCGGCCAGCTCCTGATCATGGGTGATCAGAATAAGCGTCGCATCATTCTTTTTTTTCAGTTTGAAAATAAGCTCAATGATGTTGTGCCCGGTTTTACCGTCCAGATTACCGGTTGGTTCATCGGCAAAAAGAATTTTTGGCTCGGGTGCCATTGCACGGGCGATCGCGACACGCTGCTGTTCACCGCCGGATAACTGTGTTGGAAAGTGATCCATACGATGGTCAAGTCCGACATCGACCAACATTTTTTTCGCGATTTCTTCCGCGCCGGGCACGCCCGCAAGTTCCAGTGGCACGGCCACATTTTCAAGCGCCGTCATTGTCGGAATAAGGTGAAATGCCTGTAATATAATACCGATATTGTCGCGGCGGAACATTGCAAGCTCGTCTTCGTTCATTTTATCGAGAACCTTGCCCGCCACCATAACACTGCCTTCGGTTTGCCGCTCAAGGCCGTTCATAACCGACATCATACTTGATTTTCCCGAACCTGACGCCCCTAGTATCGCCACCGCCTTACCTTTAACAACTTTTAAATCTATACCATTTAAAATGTTGACTTCAAAATCGTTGCTTTTCAGCCGGAGATGAATATTCTTTAACTCGAGAATTATGTTATTGGTCATTTTGAAACTCGTTTTACCGCGTAAATTGGATGGGAATTGATAAGTGTTTTACAGTAGAAATCTAAATCGTCAAAGTTCTTTGGGCAAATCAATTGCGCTCAAATGCGTTTTTTTTACGATATTGTGCCTTTCCTGGATCACTGCAAATGCTCAGGAGCCAAAAACGGTCCTCGCTTTCGGTGACAGTCTGTTTACGGCACAGGGGCTTGATGATGGTGAGAGCTTCCCGGAGCAGCTTGAAAAAAAGTTAAATGAAATCGGGCCTCCAAGCCGCGTCATTCCGGCCGGATTTGACGGCTATACGACCGAAGATGCGGTTGAAATTATTGAAGAATTACTGGATGATAATCCGGATATTGACCTTGTTATCTTTATTTTCGGCGGCAACGATTATTTCCAGAACGTTCCCACCGATGTCACACGCCAAAATATGGATAAAATGCTGGAAATCATTACCGATCGCAATATACCAACGCTTATGGCAGGGCTTATTATTCCCTATAACGGGTATCTTGGATTTTCAGACCGTCTTAATGATGTTTATAGTGATCTTGCTGAAAAATATGATGTGAACCTTGATCCGTTTTTTCTCGAAGGGGTAGCTGGCGTAGGCGCACTTAATCAGCCTGATGGCCTTCACCCAAACGAATTTGGCAACATGATAATCGCTGGCCGCGTTTCAACGATTGTCGCGGAAATGCTGCAGAGTGCAGATCAATATGAACGTGTACAGTCGTTATTGGCGAATATGGATAATACCCTTAGTAGAGTAAGTGCCTCAAATAATGAACCAGAGCCGCCGATTACCACACCGCGCGCAGCAGCCGAGCCGGACGCGGAAAAAAATATCCTTATTTTTGGCGATAGCCTTGTCGCGGGGCTTGGCCTTGATCCCTCCGACGCTTTTCCTGCACAGCTTGACGCCAAGCTCAAGGAAATGAACCCCAATATTAACGTGCTTAACGCCGGCGTTTCGGGCGACACCTCATCCGGCGGCATGGCACGTCTTGAATGGGTGCTGGGTAGCTATCCGGACCTCGATCTTGTTGTGATCCTGTTTGGCGGAAATGATGCGCTCCGCGGCATCCATCCGGACCTCACCCGCCGAAATATAAATAAGATGGTCGAGTTGTTGAAAAGCAGGAATATCCCGACGTTGGTTGCGGGAATGGTAGCACCACCAAATTTAGGTGCCGTTTATGGCGATAACTTCAATAGTATTTTTCCTGAAGCCGCCAAAAAGCATGGTGCTTATCTTTACCCGTTTTTCCTTGATGGTGTTGCAGGCGTTCTTGAGCTGAACCAGCAGGATCGGATTCATCCAAATAAAGACGGTGTTGCTTATATTGTTGATCGCATCTCACCACAAATTTATGACATTGTGAACTCCGCAGAGTAAACCTGCCATCGCTGAACAAAACACAAAAATGTGAGCTCAATTTGTTTTCAATATCATCCGGTGCATGTTATGCAACGGTCAGCTGGATAATGGGTATCATGTGGTGAAAATGAATAATGGCAAAATTTATTAATGAATGGGACACTAATCAATTTGAGGCCCATATTCACAAATTCGTGGGTCGCGCTGTCAAAGTAGAGAACATTGAGATTGCCGGCTACGGCAACATGAATTTTACGTACCGACTGACGCTCGGTGACCAAAGCACATTAATCGTAAAACAGTCCCCGCCATATTGTGCACGTTTTGCAGATATCCCGGCGCCTGAAGACCGTATTTTATCCGAATTCAAATATTATGAACTGGCCGCGTCCGATAGGTTTCTCGCACGTCATTCACCAGAGCTTCTTGGGCTGGACGCGGAAAATAAAATTGCCTACATATCCGACTTAGGTGTCGCAACCGATTTTTCCTATCTTTATGAACAGAAAATCAAGCTGCCCCCTGAGACATGCAAAAAGCTTGTACAGTATCTGGCAAGCCTGCATAAGCTGGAGATCACACCCGATGTGTCATTTGAAAACCTTGCCATGCGCAAACTTAATCACGAATATATTTTTCATTTACCTTACCTGACTGACAATGAGGCAATCAATCTTGACGACATAACACCGGGATTAAGTGACGTTGCATCAGCCATTATGGAAGATACAGCGTTAAGAGCCGCTGCCAAGCAGCTCGGCAAGCTGTATTTTAAAAACACACGGACATTACTGCATGGTGATTATTACCCCATGAGCTGGATTGAAACACCCAGTGGATTATTTGTAATTGATCCGGAATTTGGTTTTTTGGGACTTCCCGAAATTGATCTGGGGGTTTTTCTCGCGCATATGGTAATGTCGGATAATTTTGAGCTGGCCTATAAGACGATTAATAAAATATACGGCCCTTATGACAGTGAACTTGCCGCCAGGTTTTGTGCCGCGGAAGTGATCAGAAGAGTTACCTATGTGTCGCAATTGCCACTGATAAATTCGTTATCCTTTAAAGAAAAGCTTTTGACAGTTTCAGCAGATGTCATGAAAACCGGAGATATGGAAATCTATGAGAATAATTTTTATAACGTTATTTAGCCTACTGATTACCACCGCTTCGATGGCGCAGGAAAAAACGGTTCGGTTTGCCCTATGGGGCGGCAACGAAAACATTAATAACTGGATCGATACATACGTCAGCGACGAACTGCAAAACCGTTTCGACATTTTGCTCGAGCGCGTTCCCCTTTCAGATACGCAGGACGCGGTACAGAAGCTTATTCGCGACAAAAAGCTTGGCCGGGAAAACGGATCAATCGACATGCTTTGGCTTAATGGTGAAAATTTTAAAGCCATGAAAGATAACGGCCTGACATGGAAATCATTTTTAGGTGAACTTGAAAATTCCCAATATCTTGATGTGGAGGACCAAACCATTGCCAATGATTTTGGCGTTAAACATGAAGGACATGAAGTGCCGTGGGGCAGTGCACAAATGGTTTTCATATATGATAGCGCCAAAGTGCCAGCGCCGCCAAAAACGTTTGCAGCGTTCACCGAGTGGATAAAGGAAAATCCCGGAAAATTCACCTATTCATCACCACCGGATTTTACCGGCAGCGCATTTATCAGGCAAAGTTTCATGAATTTGATCGGAAAAAGCGCTTACGACAATTTGATCAACACCGTTTCAGAAAGCACCCTGAATGCACAACTGCCTAAACTGTGGTCATGGTTAAAGGAAATTGAGCCTTATTTATTCAGACAGGGTGAATTTTACCCGGAATCGGTCAGTAAACTTCATCAACATTTTTCCGATGGTACGTTATGGATTACGATGGATTATTACCCGTCCACCGCACAGCGGATGATTGACAAAGGAATCTTTCCAGAGACAACAAAGACATTTGTTCTGGATGATGGGGCGCTTGCAAATACCCATTTTGTTACAATCCCATTCAACGCAAAAAACAAGGAAAGTGCAAAAATAGCTGCCAATTTCCTGCTTGGAATTGAGGCGCAGGCATCAAAATTAACACCTGCTAACTGGGGTGATTTTAGCGTTCTTGACTTATCAAGGATGAGTGCACAAAATGCAGATATCATCAAGTCCGTTGATTTAGGCGCGGCAACATTAGAACTGGATGTTTTAAACCGGGTGAAAGTACAGGAACTGCCCGCACAATATATTCCAATGATTGAGGAAGAATGGAAAAAGAATATTATTCAAAGATAGCTCTGGCCTTCCTTTTATTTTTGACAATCATTAGCCCATTTGGCATTTTTCTATACGCATTTGTAAAAGTGACCGGCGAAAGCATCATGAATGCATCTTTTGCGTCACTCGGGTATCTATCATCGATAGACCTTCTTTTTTCAATCAGTGTCGGGTTATTTTCAACACTGGTATCCGTGCTGATTGGTGCACTTATCTGTTTTTACCTGATCATTTCCGGAAAAACCAAACTCAAATATGGCATCCTGAACATTGTGCTGGTCCTACCACATATCGGGTTTGCCTATATCATTTACCTGTTTTTTTCACAGACCGGGTTTTTATTCCGATTTCTGGACCTGTTCGGCATCGCTGCGGATATAAACCTGGTCAATGATGGTTGGGGTGTCGGAATTTTTTTGAATTATGTCCTCAAAGAAATACCATTCGTTATTCTGTACCTGCTGGCAACGCACAAACCACAAAACAAGGATCATATTTTCGCAGCAACTGATTTAGGGGCAGGTTATTTTGAAACATTCCGCAAGATATATTTACCGTTAAATTCTGTACAGGTCGTTTCCATTTCCATTGTTATCTTTGCCTTCATTATCGGGAATTACGAAGTGCCAAATTTGCTTGGGGCAAATACACCGCAGTTTTTTTCCGTGTCCGCGCTGAATAATTTTCAAAGCATTGATCCGGACCAGAATATAGCCGCTTATCTTAAAGTGACGATTATATTTTTCACGGCATTCCTTATGTCTATATTTCTGCGGCTTTTGGTGCGGAGGATGAGATGAAAAACAAGTCGTTCGTCTTTCGTCTGTTGAATATTTTTTATGTTATTCTTTTCGTACAATTGGGGTTCTGGCTTCTGGCGCCGCGAATCCCCTACCCACAGATAATCCCCGATCGATTTGATTTTGAAGGCCTGTTGGCGCTTCAGAATTTTGACTTGTTTTTTAGCGCCTTATTCAGTTCGCTTCTTGTCGCGATGCTAGTGATTATCATAACAATGATGTTTGCAATGCCGCTTGCATTGCTGCTTACACGGCATCAAAGCACGACAACAAGGATCCTTTCAAGCCTGTTATATCTGCCGTTGCTTGCGCCCGTATTGCTGCCAGCTTTCGGATTATATGAAATGTTCATTAGGGCGAATATTATTGGCACACATTTATCCATCGCCATCGCGCAGTCAACAATACTGTTTCCCTATATGTTAAAACCGATTGAAAATTTCCTTAAATTTCGCGGTTATCATCTGGAACTTGTCGCTGCGGATCTGGGTGAGAGCGGATTAAACAGTTTCATGAAAATAACACTTCCCGCGTTGATTTCACCGGTTATATTTGGAAGTTTTCTGGTCTTTATCGGCAGTTTCAATGATTATCTGATTGCATTTTTAATTGGTGATCTGCAGGTATCGACACTTTCCGTTGTTCTTTATCCGCTGATCCAGTCGGACAACAGAATTACAAGCATCATTACAATTTTATTTTATGTCGCGCCGCTAATCTTACTGGTGGTTTATTCATCACGGCTTAAAATCATCAAAAAAGCGGGAAATTCATATGCTCGAACTTAAATCCGTTTCTTTCGCTTATAAAAAAGAAATAATATTTGATGATCTGAGCCACTCATTTAACAAGGGTGAAATAACATCTGTTGTCGGGGCGTCGGGTGTCGGCAAATCAACATTATTTGCGCTCCTTTCCGGTCAAAGACATCCGGGGAGCGGACATATCTACCTGGACGGCATGGACCTCACCAATCTTCCGCCAAACAGACGGCCAGTGATCACAATGTTTCAAACGGAAAGCCTGTTTCCACATATGACCATATATGAAAATATCAGGTTCCCACTTGTTTCCAAATTTAACCGTGAGCGATTTAAAGCCGTTGATCATGAGCGCTATATCAATGAAAAACTGCAAGAGGTTAATTTGCAGGGCTTTGGTGACCGCCTTCCCGAAACACTAAGCGGCGGGCAGAACCAGCGGGCGACACTTGCCAGGTCGCTGGCGGCAAAGCCGGAAATACTGCTTCTTGATGAACCGTTCAGTGCGCTTAACGAAGAACTGAAATATAATTTAAATCGGGAACTCGCGGAAATTATAAAAGCAAACGATATCATCGCCCTGAAGATTACACATGACCTTTACGAAGCGACCAATTTTTCGGATAAAATTCTTTACATTGATGACGGTAAGAGCTTTTTATTTAAGACTTCAAATCTTGAGACACTATCGGCACCGGCAATGGTCATTGAATATTTTATGCTTGGTATTTTAGCGGCGGACAAAAAGGCCTATGTCCCGATCGGGGCCCTGAATGAAGATGACGGTGAACTTTCGTTTGACTGTCAAATTCTATCGGCGCTTAAACAAGGGGGGATTTACGAATATACGCTTTTACATAACGAACAGAGGTTTAAATATTTCAGCCACAGAGCACATGAAAACAAAATTACCCTGCATTCAAATCACCAAAATAAGATAAGTACGTTACGCCAAAAATAATGGCCGCTCTGAATTCAAAGCGGCCATCCATAAAATCCGGCTAATATAGTCTTGTAATTTGCGCTCTAATAATTTGCTCTGTGGCAACTGACACAGGCACCGGAAACGCGACCAGCCATGTAATAACGGTTTCTTGAAGCATCCCATTGGGCCCTGCTGACATCAGCAAGGAACCGGTCCATATCGTCAACAAGAAACGGATGCCTTGTGCTAAGGTCACCATCCTGAAGGGACTTACCAATGCGTTCTATACTGCGAAGGCTTTCGACAACAGCATTTTGGGAGGGCGGGTTTTGCTCATAATCAACGGCAAGTGAATTATCAAGTCTTTGTAATTCAAAGGCAAGCTGATGCATGCGCGAGCGTAGTTCTTCCCCGTCTACATAATCAAAGGGCGGTGCATCCGCCATCTGCGGAAAGGAATCCCCGTTACCGTTACAAGCCACTAATGTCAGTGTGGCACCCAATAGGGTAAGAAATTGGAAGAATGTTTTATAGATACTGCTGCTCATTATTATTTAACTCCTGATTTTCAGCGCGATAGTGCTTCACTCTCTATCATTGGTAATTGATCTTAATCAATTAAAATATAAATAGGAAACAAAATTAATTTATTCATGCGGAAATTTGCAACACCCTGTTGATGTCCGTTTTCGACCCAAAGCGGTCATTAGTGCTTTGGCAGGAGGAATGTGATAATTTTGTCTGAATGTAAATTTAATTGTCTATATTAAGTGTAAAAATTCATCAGTAAATAATATCTATTTCCAATCCACATTATTTTTCAATCTAATAATAGGCATGGTCTCGGCATTCCGAAAGTAATCATTTTTTAACTTATTCTAGTATATGGTGTGATATTCACTTTTTACTATTATATGGTGTAACAGTATAAAGTTAGGAGAACATTGTGGAATTAGGTCAGCAGACAAATGTCCTTACCAAACGAAAACAGAATGCAGTTCTCATTCACTTGAAGGCTATGCGTTATATTAAAACGTATGTTGAAGCCGGGAAGAAAGTAGCAGATTTATTGTGAAAAGAAGCTTTTGGGGTTTTATAAGTTTATTTTTAGCTTCCACGCGAGGTTGTTTTTATGCTTAAAAACAGAACCTTAAAAGAAGAACCTCTAAACATACAGACAAAAACCATTTCTGCGCAAATGTTATACGAAGAAGCGAATGAACTTTGTATGGCAGATAATATAAAGGATTTAGTAACATTCGTGGTAGATGCGCCTAACGCGATAAACATAAGTCAAGATTACGGTAGTAAAGTAGTGCGTGAGTTTCGTGCTGAACTTATTCGCAGAACCCGTTTAGGTCTTGGAAAAAGACAGTTTTTACTGGGAGACGATGAGAATAGTCTTTTAGCTGGGGTAATAGTTACTGACCTAACATTGGGGTCTATTAAAGAGATAGCTGAAACCATTCGATATGCTGTAGGAAATAGCTTCCATTTGACTAACGTGACTGTATCTACTCCTGTTAAAATTGGCTTTGCCACTGTTGATCCAGAAGATAAAGACTTTTTGACAGCTATTTATAATGCGCACATTGCTATTAATGCAACAAAGACACCTTCATCAGGTACGGTTTTCAATATTTATGATGAAGGAATGTCAATAAGAGTTGAGCGTCAGCAAGCAATAATTTCAAAGCTAAGCGCCGCACTCCTTGCGGAGGATGTAAAGCTTTATTACCAGCCAAAAATTTGTTTGTTAGATAATTCTATTATGAGTGCAGAAGCGCTTATCAGGTGGAATGACGAGGAGTTGGGGTATGTTTCACCGCTAGAAATTCTAAATGCTGCGGAACAAATGGATGAGTTAGATCTTTTAGATAATTGGGTGTTTGAGAGAGTATGTCAACATATGGTTGAATGGAAAAAAGAAACTTGTTCGTGCAAGTCGATTTCGATCAATCTTTGTGAAGAGACAATATCAAAGCCTGATTTTGAATTTTGGGCTAGAAGCATTGTAAATAAATATGGAGTGCCGCCACATTTTATTGATTTTGAAATTCTTGAGAGTGCTATTTTAACTGATGTTGAGGCGACAATAGAAAAAATATTAGCCTGCCAAGCAAATGGTTTTACCTTTTCTCTTGATGATTTTGGAACGGGCTACTCTTCTCTTGCCTGCTTAGGAAAACTGCCAATTAATAATCTAAAAATTGATAAATCTTTCATTGATAATATAGAACACGATAAACAAAGCAGAATTATGGTTGGCCAAATTATTGATATTGGCCACGGGCTAGGAAAAACTGTTATAGCTGAAGGCGTTGAAAATAAGGCCCAATATCTCATAGTTAAATCTTTTGGATGTGATGTTGTTCAAGGATATTATTTTTCAAAACCTCTACCAGAAAAAGAATTCTTTGATTTGCTTATGAACGGCGATGATAAATCTATGAAATTGTAGTTTCTAAAAAATGTTTTGAAACAAACGGGAAAACAGCTCTCAAAAATGAGCGGTCATTTTATTTCGTCCAAACCATATCTATCTAGAGATAGATTGTACGTTCTCTAATGATTTGAAATTTCTGTAGTAAGCGAGTGAAAACAAAAAAAGTTTAGTAATTTAATGGCCGCTATGGGTCAGAAGCGGTGATAAAAAACACCAGTAAACCCGGAAGTTTACTCTCAAAGAAAATGGTTAAAGCAAGACAGCCTGAAGAATCATTTTTGCCAGCTTCCTTTTTCTGCTTAACACAACGTTTTGATATAATCCGTTACAGTTTTTTTTAAATAAAAATATTGTAAATAATCACTTTTGCCTGTCCGGAACGGAAATACACTTTCCGCAAAATTGCATCTCAATATAACAACCAGTCAATTGATTTATATAGAAACTTCACACGATTTTTATGTCGTTTTTTACCCTTTGTCAGCAAGCAACGGAGTGCAATGTAATAATGTTCGCCTAATTTGCGACTTAATGTCTCCTTAAATGCGACTTAATGTTTTCATACACCTGAAAAACGCAAAAATTATGGTTAAAAAATGGTTAATTAAAATGAATTTTTCAGAAAAAACATTACAAGTGAGAAATAAGTCAGATAAATCCCATGATGACGACATTGATCAGTCCATGCGCCGTGGCGCGGATCGGTTTTATTTCCCGTTGTTGTTTGTTTTGGCCATTATGGTCGGTATTTTGGTGTATAGGCAGGTTACCGCCCCTGTTTTACCCTCTGCAAGTTCGTTGTTTGAGCTGTGGCTCTGGTACGATATTTTCGGATTGATATTGCTTGGCTTCGGTTTGCTGTTACTTGTTTGGCAAGTGAGCTTTGCGTTACGTTATAAACAATTTGCCCCGGTGCCTTCTGGACAATTGCCGTCGCTTAGTGTTGTTATTCCGGCGTTTAACGAAGGGTCGCAGATCCTTGACACAGTGCGCAGTATAATGGCAAGCGATTATCCGAAAGAACGGCTTCAGGTAATATGTGTTGATGACGGCTCAAAAGATGACACATGGATGTGGATTAAGAGGGCGCATGACGAGTTTGCCGATGGTATCACCATTATCAAACAACCTTTCAACCAAGGTAAACGTACTGCTTTGATGGCGGGGTTTGCCAAAGCAACCGGTGAGGTCATTGTTACCATTGATTCTGATTCAGAAGTGTTGCCGGATACGCTCGCCAACATGGTCAGCCCGTTTGTATCCGATGAACGTGTGGGATCAGTTGCCGGTCATGTCCGGGTCCTTAACCTTAAGTCCGGTATGATCCCAAAAATTCTTGAAGTGTCATTTACCTGTGCGTTTGATTTTATCCGTGCAGGGCAAAGTGTATATGGGGGCGTATTCTGCACCCCCGGTGCATTGTCCGCTTACCGGACAACGGCATTGAAACCTTTGCTTGAAGGATGGTCAAAACAAACCTTTATGGGAAAACCGGCGACCATTGGTGAAGACCGTGCCCTTACCAACCTGATTTTGGCAACAGGTCATCGTGTGGTATATCAACGTAATGCCGTGGTATTGACCAAAGCACCAAATACCTTTGGTTCATTGAGGCTTATGTTGACGCGCTGGGCCAGAAGCAATGTACGGGAAAGCCTGGTGATGTTTAATTTTGTGTTTAAGGATTTCAGAAAACGTGGCGAAGGTGCCAACTGGGTGCGTTTATTCAGCGTCATACAAATGATCCGTTTCACAGTGTTTGAAGCACTGAAATGTGCGGTGCTGGTTGCACTGGTCATGTATAGCTATAAAGCTTTTCTGGCGATCATTTTTGCGTGTGTCTTCGCGTCCATCATTCCAAGCTTGGTTTACTTCCTGCGTCACCGCACGGGGTTTGGCTTTCGCTGGGCGCTCCCGTATACCTTATATTGGATGTTTTGCCTTTCATGGATCCCATTATGGGGAATATTAACGGCCAGCAATTCAAATTGGCTGACGCGCGCCCTGCCGGAAGATAAAAGGCCTGAAACACCCCTATTCCCCAATTTACCAACCGTGCTTATCCAGAAGACTGAATGGTTCTAGCAGGACTTTAATTTTCTCAAAGAGTGCAGACGGGTTTCGAATGACTTTAAGGTGAATTATTTTATTCCCTGAGGAGCTGTATGACACCATCCCGTTTATTCAGCAAGAACAATTTTCCGTCTTTCGTATGAGCGAGCCGCACATCTGCGCGGTAGGCTTCTTCCCATCCTTGTTCCACATTTTTCCCGCGGATCACCTGCAATACCGTTTTGTCCGCACCACCATCTTTAAGAAGTATACGTCGGATGGCATCCTGTCCCCCTTCGGGTAACTGGTCCGCCGATACATAAAACATTTCGCCGCTGGCCAATTCGGCAAAAATGAGCAAATTCTGCAATTGCGGTATTTCGGAACCCCGATAAACGGCAAGCCCGCTGGAAGCAACGGAGGATGGCAGCATTAAGGGATCCTTTTGATCATATTCTACAACAGGAAAGATCATCTCAGGGGCAGCTCTTGGGTCATTGATATCTACTCCATCCCGACTGACATAGCGGAAACTAACTTCCCAAATCTTCCACCCCAAATTTGCGCCGGCAATAACCGGGCTGACTTCTTCTACGGTGTTCTGACCAATATCTGCCACATACATCTGGCCATTTTTAGAATCCCATGCGATGCGATTTGGAGATCTTGTCCCATAGACATAAATTTCACGAAGGATGGCAGGATCACTCTCATCCACAAACGGATTATCCGCCGGGATTCCATATTGTCCGTTTCTACTATTTGAGACGAGCGGGTTTATACGGAGAATTTTTCCAAAAATGGACGATAAATTTTGCGACATATTCATCGGATCCCCGCCGCTACCGCCGTCACCAATACTGATATACAGTGTTCCGAATTCGGGCGTACCCGGCTTCGCAAGAGGGTTAAAGGCAATCTGACCACCGTTATGATTGCCAAAGGGTTGCTCTAGGCGTATAAGCTCACCCGGGGCTCCCCGATCATATGTTTCGGAACTGGCATCCCGCGGCCTTCCACTCCAACAGAAGCGTATCATGTGCGTCATTACCGCCTTCGGGGTAAAGCCCGGTTCCCGTGCGGTATTGGCGCTATCCAACAATGTATAAAACCGACCATAACCCGGTGACCCAACACTGTTGAATTCCGGATGCAGCGCAAGACCGGCAAAGCCCCTTTCAAGAACGGTCGATCTAAGGTCAACGCTCCACTTGGGATCCGTCAGGTCAGGGATTTGGTTACTTCACCGCCGTCTTTCACCGTGTACAACAAACCGTGAAGGTCATTTACAAAATAACGATCGCCCTCTGGCTCGGATTCCAGATCCATAGCCAATGCAGCCTCCCCGTCAATGTCCGGTAGTATGGCAAATTCTTTATAACCGACAGCTATGATGTCTTCGTTGGCTTCAATCCTGTCGCTGAACGGATTATTAGTCATTTGTGCAAACACGGGGAGTGTCAGCAAACCGAATAGTAATAATCCGGCTTTCGCCTGAAGAGCAGTCTGCAACAACCGTTTCTTTGCTGGTGCTACCAAGTTTCGAAATTTATCGGTCATATTCAATGCCCCTATTTAAAATTAATATTTAAACAATTCGCTCGCCGTAGCGAGCGATATTTCTTATCTCCCCTTCACTGCTATTCCAGCCCCGTTTATTTCCATGGGAATATCAAGCTGTCGGAAAGAGCTTACTTTAATTGAATTATACGGTCAAATTGGCGATTTATGCATTTTGGCGTGGGGACGGAGCTTTTTACCGGATTTTTCGATTAATTCTGCCATTTTATCCAGATTGCGTTCATAAATATCCAGATCAACCACCAAAGCCGGTGTGTCAATTTCGTCAATAAGCATTCCGATTTCGGCCGGCGGGCGTTGCACCATTCCTATTCTCCTAAGGTCTTGTTCGAATTTTCTGCTTATATTCCTATTTTTAATCAAAATATTCAAATGGAATTATCAGGGGTTATGTGTGAAGTAGGCGTGGACTGACCGCTTCCGACCCAAAAGGACATTCGCCAATTTTATAAAGAGGGCATAAGGAGTTTCACACAGCTAAAATTAGAAGTTTGGGAAATTTTGCAGCTTGGTGCCATATTCCATGTGAATAATGCATTTTTATGCTCAACTAGCCAATTACTATCTACTGTTCATTATCGAACAGTGAGTGTTCAATTATGAACAGTAGACTACGCTCGACAACAACCTTAAAGCTCCAGTCTGTTGAATTTGCAGGATATTTAAAAGTGGCACACTACTTGCTCCTTAATGTTATATAACAAAATATATGGATATCGGATAGAATGTATAAAAATTATGTTACAACTGCTTTTCGCAATTTCCTGAGACACAAGCTTTACAGCCTGATCAATATATTCGGACTAGCAATCGGTTTGGCTGCATGCATATTGATTTTTCTTTTTGTTAAGGACGAGCTTTCTTATGATGATTGGGGGCCTGACACGGACCGTCTTTATAAACTTGAAACAGCACATAAACAAAGAGAAGGCGATTTTCCTTTTACGGCACTTGCCCCGGGAAGGCTTCGGGACACCCTTGCCGAGAATTATAAAAGTGAATTTGAAGCCGTGGCCCGAATTTACCTGTCTGGTCATATTTTGAAACGCGGCAACGACGTTTTCAGGGAAGATATCTGGTTCGCAGATAGCCAATTTTTTGACATTTTCGATATTGAGATGATCAGCGGCAATCGTGATGACGTTTTCCGCGATAATTCATCAATAATAATAAACCAGTCGATGGCGAAAAAGTATTTTGGAGATCAAAATCCGATTGGCGAAACGATTACACCGAGTGATAGGGATTATTCCTTTAAAATTGTGGGGGTCATGAAAGACCTCCCGGAAAAAACTCATCTAACATTTGAATTTATAGCTATGTTCGATCCGCAGAGGTATGTGGATCAGCCATGGGTTGCTACTTTCTGGCTTTCCTCAAACACACACACATACGTAAAGCTGGCTGAACACGCCTCCCCGCAGATGATTGAGCAGAGTATTCCATCGTTCCTTAGCCGAAATGTGGTGCGTTCTGAACACCCGGGACTAAATAGTGATCCAAACGACGTGTTTCGCATGAGGCTTATGCCGGTCGCTGATATTCATCTTAAATCTAACGGCCTTTTCCAAATGAAACCGGGCGGCGACATTAAAGTCGTATATAGTTTTAGCCTTATCGCCTTTCTTATTCTGTTAATTGCCAGTATTAATTTTATCTACCTTTCTACAGCGCGGGCGAGCACCCGTGCCCGGGAAATTGCCATTCGCAAGGTCGTGGGTGCTAGTCGCAAACAATTGATCACGCAATTCCTCGGTGAAGCGGCCCTTATGGTTGCTTTAGCGTTGCTGATCGCTCTTGCTATTGTTGAATTCACGCTTCCGTGGTTTAACCAATTTGTCGCAAAATTACTTTCGCTTCATTATGGTTCAGATCCTACAAATGGTTTAATGTTAGTTGGATTATTGGTCGTAGTCATCATTGGTGCAGGTATTTTGCCTGCAGTACAAATTGCCCGTTTTAGGCCGGCAACTGTGCTCAGGGCTAATAATTCAAAGTCCGAAGGCGGCACTCTTATGCGTGTGGCACTTGTTACGGTGCAGTTTGCAATTTCAATTGGCCTTATTGCCACAACCTTGGTTGTTTATGCCCAAACCAAATATACATCAAACAAAGATTTGGGTTTTAAGACCGAAAACCGGATAATGCTGGAACGAATGTTTGGTGAAGAGGTCGAACCCGTTGTTGAGACAATAAGAAACGAAATCGCGGCTCTTCCCGGTGTCGTCGATACTGCATTTTCCGCCAGAACCCTTCCACTGAGGGGCTTTTGGGATATCCCCATTGAAAAAGAAGGTATGGAAAGCGGACAACTGAACAAGATCGAACTGGTTCCGGGCGGTCGCAATTTTCTTGATTTTTATGACGTTAAACTGATCACCGGACGTCTGTTTGGCGATGATTATCTCGCCGATGCCGCGCGACCCGAGGAAAATGGTAGTGATACAATTCTCATTAATACGGTCATTAATCGAGCTGCCGTATCATATTTGAAATTTGATACCCCGAAGGATGCGCTTGGCACATCATTCGGATATACAGATTTTGATGGTAATAAGGTACGCATGACAATCGTCGGCGTGATTGAAGATATGCACGCGCGGACCCTTAAGGACGAAGTGGAACCGCTCGCGCTCCACGTTAATGAAGATAATCGTGCGGTTCTCAATATTCGTTTAAGTGAATTTAATCAGCAGGAAACTGTTGCAGCCATAAATGACATCTGGCGCGCCCACGTACCGTCAACGCCTATTGCGCTGACATTCCTAGAAGAAAAACTGGATAAGCTCTATGCCGCCGATCAAAACCGTGGCCAGATGTTTGGTTACTTCTCACTCTTTGCCATATTAGTTTCCTGTTTGGGGCTATTTGGACTTTCCGCTTTCACCGCAGAGCAGAGAACCAAGGAAATTGGCGTGCGTAAAGTCTATGGCGCTAATAATTCATCGATCATAAGACTATTGATCTGGCAGTTTTCCAAACCGGTTCTTATTGCCAATATTATTGCCTGGCCCATTGCATGGTACGTGATGCAGGATTGGTTGTCCGGATATGCGTACAGAATTGATCTTACGGTATTGCCGTTTTTACTGGCCGGGACAATCGCCTTAATCATCGCATGGTCAACGGTCAGCATCCATGCATGGCGTGTCGCCCGTACTAACCCGGTACACGCCTTGAGATATGAATGATCAGAAAGTGTCTCTGCGAAACCTTTTTACTTTATGCTGTGCTGCATATCATGTTTATAAATAAGCTTCGGTCCAATGTCTGCTTTGGGTCGGAAGCGGTCAGTCGACGTCATAAAATCTCCAACCAATTCTCCCCTCCAAAATGGCCTGATTTTACTAATTGCCCGAATGTCTATAAGGTTAGCGACATAAAAAAATAAAAACTTCGGGAGTGGAAATTGGATTTACATGGTTTTTTGGTGTCAATTGACAGTTTGTTGGGTAGTGCGCCCTGGTTTCCCTTTGTATTGCTTGGTGTCGGGCTGTTTTTTTCCATTTACCTTAAATTTCCACAGATCCGGTTGTTTAAACATGCGTGGCAAAAACTGTTCGATCCGGAATCCGGCAGCAAGGCAAAGGGGGAAACATCCCACTTCGAAGCACTTTCAATGGCGCTGTCCGGCACCATCGGTACCGGGAATATCGGCGGTGTTGGACTGGCGATTTATTTAGGGGGACCGGCGGCAATATTCTGGATGCTGGTCACCGCCTTCGTCGGGATGACAACAAAATTTGTCGAAGTCAGCATTTCTCATAAATACCGGGAAACCGTCGAAGACGGGACCGTCGCCGGCGGCCCAATGTATGCGATGGACAAGGGGTTAGGCTGGAAACCCCTGGCGGTGATGTTTGCCGTGACGATCACCATCACATCAATGGGATCGGGCAGCATGCCGCAGGTTAACAATATGGCGCAGGTGCTTCGGGAAACTTTTAATATTGATGAAATGCTAACCGGCGGTATCGCAACGCTGTTGCTTGCCTTTGTGGTAATAGGCGGCGTGACGCGGATCGCCCATTTCGCGGCAAAAATTGTCCCAACCATGGCGGTATTATATTTTATCGGTGCGTGTGCGGTGATTATCAGCAATTATGAAAACATTATCCCGTCATTCATATCAATTTTCGCCGACGCGTTTAACGGAAGCTCTGCTGTTGGCGGCTTTCTGGGGGCGACGCTGGCATTTGCGTTTAACCGGGGGGTGAACAGAGGGCTTTTTTCAAACGAAGCCGGACAAGGCGCAGCTGCCATCGCCCATGCATCGGCCATCACGGATGAGCCGGTATCCGAAGGGGTTGTGGCGTTACTTGAGCCGTTTATTGATACGATCATAATCTGTACGCTCACCGGGTTGGTGATTTTATCTTCGGGGGTGTGGATCGAAAAACACCAGAATGTTTTTCAACAGGCCGATTTTACAATCATAGAAGGGCAGTATTCAGACACCGATGAAGTGCAAAAACAGGAATTATTCAATTATCTGAACTTCGTCGATGGTGCCAAGATCAGGGAATATAACGACGAAATCGACGTCGTCGACGGCAAGATGACATCAAGCAATGTCACCATATTAAATTCCCGTTCTGTTGCGGAAGATGTGATGTTCTATAAGGATGACGTGAACGGTGAGCGGCACCCCTACTCCGGCAGTTTATCCGTCACGGATGGTGATCTAAATGATCTTGATATCATTGTGGAAGGAAAATCACTGGTTCATTCCGCGACACTGACGAGCATTGCATTTACCCGAAGTTTCCTTGGCCAAGGCGGGCAATATATCGTCGCTATTGCCCTGACGTTATTTGCATTTTCGACGGCGGTTGCGTGGTCATATTATGGCAACCGGTGTGTGGTTTATTTATTCGGCATTAAAGGTATTTTGCCGTTTCGTCTTGTTTATCTTACCGGGTTCTTTTTCGCGTCCTTTGCGGATACGACAATTATATGGACGATTGCGGCGATTACGGTGGTTTTCAGCACGCTGCCCAATTTGTTGTGCATGTTGATGATGCGGAGGGAAATCAAAAACATGGTCAATGATTACGTTGATAAGTTTGTGTAAATCACGCCTCAGCGATCATTATAAGATTCTTCGTGAACTCACGGTTTTAAGTAAATTTCCCGTGGAAAACTGGTCAGGCATTCGGTGCCGGACGTGGTGACCCGAACAGTTTCCGACATTTCCATGCCCCATCCGTCCATCCACATGCCTATCATGATATGAATGCAGGTGTCTGCATCAATCGGCCTTTCTTCCCCTTTGCGCAGGCTGATGGTGTGCTCGCCCCAATCCGGTGGAAAGCCAATTCCCTGCGCGTAACCAATCCGGCTGTTTTTCGTCAGGTTATATTTCGCCAGTGTCTTATTCCAGATTTCATGGACTTCATCGCCGGTAACCCCCGCTTTTAAAAAGGTCAGTATCTGCTCAAGCCCCTCTTCCACCGCTTTTGATGTTTCGATCAGTTTTTCCGGCGCATTTGCCCCCAAATGAAGGGTTCGTGCCAGGGCGCTGGTATACCTTCGGCGCGCGCCGCCCAGTTCAAGGGCGATAGTTTGACCCAGCTCAAACGGATCATCATTCCAGATCGGATGCGCGGTTGACGCATTCTCCCCGACAAGGATAAGCGGGCATACGGCCGTCAGGTCACCGCCAAATTCCGGCCCGGGGGAAATCTGTGTTTTGTAAATTTCGGCAACAACATCACATTGCCGCACGCCCGGTTCGATCCGCTCATAAGCTACATTCATTGCTTTTTCAACGATTCGGGATGCCTGATGCAGATAAGTGAATTCCGCATCCGTCTTTATGGTTCGTGCCCAATTTACCATCAAATTGCAATCAACGAAGGCGGCTGTGTCTAATTCTTTCGTTAAATAATCAAAAGACATCACGGAGAAATAATAACTATCCGATTCGTACCCGATACTAGCCGTTCCATAGCCCAATGTTTTTATGATCGACCCGATAAAGGTGGACGGATGGACACCATCTTTCTGGATTAACTCTTCCGGATAACTATAAACATTTTCCGGATCAAACCACCCTGAAAGTTTGGCACCATTAACGTCGATCTCCCGCCCGATCCAGATGGGTTCTTCCTTATCAAGGGCGACCAGAACAAATTGCGGGACATAAAATGTCCAGTTTTCAATCCCCGTCAGCCAATAAATATTGCCGGGGTCGGAAACCATCAGAATATCGACGTCGCGGGCACGCATTTGCGACTTCACCGTTTTGGTGCGTGTTCGAAATTCTTCCGTCGAAAATGGTAGCGTCATTATAGAAACCCGTTTCAGTTGCCGTCTTTTTTATCCGCAATCAGCCCAAGGAAATCACCGCGGCCAACCATGCCGCCGTGCAAGCGACCAAGCAGCGTACCACTGACGGGCGCTTTAACCTCAACCGGTTTTTTATCAAGCGCATCAATATCATAAATTATGGCTAGTGTTTGCCCTTTTTTCACTTTATCCCCAAGTTCCGGAAAATATTCAACCAAACCTTTATCATTGCTCATGATATATCCATCATCATTATTTCCCATCAATTCGGTCGCAATATCCGGTGCCATCATATCATCCTCAAGGGCGCCGGTATGAACCAGAAAATTATGAAGGCCGCGTTTTGCAATCATGATGGTTTGAGGGCTGGTGCTGCCGCCTCCACCCAATTCGGTGGAAATAAAAAGCTTACCCCGTTTTTCAACAGCACTGTCCAGCATGCCTTGGTCATCCAGCTCAGTGAGAAACAGACCAACAGGCGCAGCGAATGCTTTTAATGCCTCCAACGCTTTTTGGTTTTGTTTTTTATTTTCCGTTTTATGGGCAATTGCGCAAGGGTGAAATTCTAACGTCCGGCCCCCGGAATGAATATCCAAAACGGCGTCAGCCTTTTCAATAAAATTTTCTTCCACGAAACAGGCGATTTTTTCCGTCAATGTGCCATCATTTTTCCCGGTGAATGACCGGTTCATATTGGCCCCATCAATGGGTGACAATCTTGTACCTTTTTTCAGGGCAGGATAATTTAACGCCGGTATTAATATGATCTCACCACATGTTTTCGCGGGGTCGATGGTTCTTATAAAATGATTTATGGCAATTGGTCCTTCATACTCATCACCATGATTACCCCCAACAACAAGAATTGTCGGCCCGGGCCTGCCCGATGAGATAAAAGCCACTGGAATGCACATATTGCCCCAAGCGGATGAGTTACGGGACCACGGAATGACAATGTTGCCAATTTTCAAACCATTATTTTCCGTTGTGATGATTATTTTGCCTTGTGCGCTCATTGCCGTGTCGATCAATTTTTCTTTAGCATTTTTATGGTTTTGTTTGGATACCCCATTTTCCTTTCAACAATTAACATGAATATCAAAAGTCACAAGCAGAAAGTGATTTCAAGTTTCCTGCCATTCCTGTTTGTGAGCTTCGACGAAACCTTCAAGTGCTTTAAGTGCTTTCGGCATGATTTTTTCACCAAATCCAACTCGAAAATAATCGCTATAATCATTGCTGTCCTGCGAAAACACATAGGCAGGTTTGATGGAAATGCCGGCATCTGCCAATTGCGCGCCAAGTTCTTCCGAAGAAAGTGGTCCCTTAAACCTGACATAGGCAACTGCGCCTGCATTCGGGCGGACCCAATCAAAAAAGTCACTATATTTATCCATAAAGTCATCCAGTAAGCCCAGATTATGCCGGATTATTTTTAAATTCCGTTCAAGGATCATATCGCTGGCGCGTAGGGCCATAATCGCCTGTATCTCACTGGCGCGACTGGGACAGGCGGTGCCGAAATATTGGGTATCAATTATTTTTTGTTTTAGGTCAGGGTCCTGAAGCGCCAGCCAGCCAATGGTAATCCCGCATCCGCCCCATGGTTTTGACATCGCGCAGGCGCTGATCCCTTTTTCATAAAATTCCGCCATTGCCGGAAGCCGGTCTTTAGGGGCATGTTCCAAAAGGCGGTAGGCTTCATCGGACATTATATGGATGTCATTTTTCCTTGCGATTTCAACGAGTTGTCGCTGCGTTTCGTGGCTCATCAATGTGCCGGCAGGATTATAGGGCTCATTAATCACAATATATTTTGTATTTTCCCTGATGACGGCTTCCACATCCGCCGGGTTTATTTGCCAACGGCTTTCCGGTGAAAGACGAATTTTACTAACCATACTTCCGGCGTGAACCGGAGCGACCTGAACCGACTGATAGCCGGGGGTAAAAACGATACTGTGACTACTATCATCCAATAATGCAATTGCTGCCGTTTGCAGGGCCACCTGCCCGCCCGCGAAAATAACAATATTTTCCGCGCTGATAATATCACCGTAGAGATTTGCAATTTCCTGTCGCAGGTCCAGACTGCCCCCGTTGGGGGTATAGCCCAGCGAATGTTTCTGATACGCGTCGACAATTTCCCTATCCCCGCGAGCCAACGAATATTCGATTAGTTCCACGCTATCAAGTGGTTCCGTAAAGGAATTGGATAGGCTGAACGGTGTGCCTGCGGTTACTTTTTTATGTCGTTTGGACCATGGTTCGTTATATGCCATTTTAATCTTCTTATTTCAGTATGTATTTCTCATCCTCAAGTTTCTTCAAAAGCGCCCTAGCGGGTTTTTGTGAAATCAGGATATAGTCGTTATCAGGGGCTTTCTTTGCGCTATGTGATGTCATGATAATATTTGTCACCAGACGCATGGCCATCAAATCATAAATGATTTCACGTTCTTCCGGCATAAATGCAAATTCATCCTCATAGCCCGAGATAATATTGGCGGACGCCGTGGCGATATCGTCTTCATCCAGAAGCGCGTAGGCAAGCGTTATCGCAAGATCATTGATCTGGCTCGCATACTGCAATTCGCCGAAATCTATCAGTCCGGTTACTTTCGTCGGCTGATCCGTTGCGATTAAGAAATTTTGCTCGTTCGCGTCGCTATGAATGGCCGCTTTTCTTAAATTCGGCAGCATCGGTAGAATGGTTTCTTCATAATCATCATAAAGTCGGCCAATTCGCTCGCGGGCATCTTCATCATCAACGTCACCCAGGAATTGTTTACAGGCAATGACATTGTCAAGTTTCCACAGCGGGTCAGACCCTTCAAGCGACGTTGGTGTAAAGCTTTGCATAGCTTTTGAAAACTGCCCCAAAAAGCGGCCTATATTATGGTAAAGTTCAGGGGATCGCGGCATGTTGGCAAGCAGTTCCCCTTCAAGGAAGGTGAGCAACCGGACAGCAAATCCATCTACATAGGTGATAGCGTCATTATTCAATGTTTTAACAACATTTGGAAATTTTAAATCCGGTGCGGTATGCTGCAAATGATCAAGCACGTCAGTCTGATTTTTAATAAAATCACGAGACCATGTTTTGTTCGCGACCTTAAAAATATAGCGACCGTTTTTTGCCGTAATGCGCGCATTCTGATCTTCAAAGGATACCAGTGGGGAAATTTTCCCCTCAATATCATATAGTTCCTTGAGGATTGTGGCAATTTTCCCATCGTCAAAATCAGGTACCTGATACGGCATATTATTCTTTCTTTAGTTTTTCATCCGGTTATGCACGCGGGTGTCCCCATGCGGATCTGTTTTTTTCGACATATTCGCTGAACGCGTTAAGCGCGGCTGGCATTGTCCGGCGACTAAAGCCGATACGAAAATATTGTTTAAGGTTTTCACCGCAATCAAAGACGGACGAAGGGAACACAAGTATCCCTTCTTCCAGCAATTGAGCTGCGAGTTCATCCGAACTTAATGGTCCTTTGAATTTCACAAATCCGGTACCCCCAGCCTGTGGTTCCATCCATTCGAACAGATCATTGTTGTGATTAAAAAAATCATCGAGCAACGCCAGGTTTTCTTTGATAATCTTCATGTTTTTTTCAACGATCCTGTCTTTTACCCGAAGCGCCATCATCGCCTGAATTTCACCGGCGCGCGACAGGCTTACGGAAAAAAGATGCTGTGCTTTCAAGAGATCATCAATAATATCTTTATCCTGACACGCCACCCAACCGATACACATACCCCCGGCACCGAACGGTTTGGCCATGGTACCAAGCACCAACCCGTTTTTTGACATTTCAGCAATTGATTGTGATCGCTCAGCAGGGTTCAGTTCAAGAAGTCGGTAAACTTCATCGGAAAAAATCAGAATATCGTTCTTTTCCGCAAGGCTGACCAGTTCCTTTTTTGTCTTTTCGCTCAATAGCGAACCCGATGGGTTATGCGGGTCATTAAAAACGATATACCGGGTATTATCCTGAATGGCCGCTTCGATCTGCGCCACATCAATTTGCCAGTTATTTTCCGGGGTAAGTTCAACCCGCGTTACGTCACCACCGGCAAGTCGCACCCCTTCTTCAAGGGACTGATAACTTGGGGTGACAATGATTGCGTGATCCCCCGGATGTATCATGGCCAGCGTGGTAATGGTCATGCCGGTCTGTGCGCCCGTAAACACAACAATATTTTCGGCGCCAATCAGTGGTTCATAAAGATTTGCAAGCTCCTGCCGTAAATCAAGACAACCGCCATTTTCGGCATATCCCAGTGAATGATCATTATATAAATCAATCAAATCATGGTCGCCGTTTTCTGTGGCGAGTTCAATTAATTCCCGGTGTGTCAGCGGTTCGGAGGAGGACGCATAAAACCGGTGCTTTATATCGACCGTTTTTACAAGAAGTTCTTCCGACCTGATCGGATTATCCAGCAAATGCATTCAATGTTCCTAATTTTCATTGGCTTTTGGCCATCCTGTAGAAAGTTACGATCATTGTCCAGATGTAAATTAGCAGTTCAAGTGACAAATTTATTTCACTTCGCTACACTGTCAAAAATCATATTGTCAATCGCCGGGAGAGAGCCATGACGATAACCAGAAGAAATGCATTGAAATCTGTTGGCGCCTTGTCACTGGGGGGCGCATTGATCAGCCAGGCGGGCGCCCAGTCAGATGCAAGGGCGCAGGAAAACCGCTTATCCCTGCCTGATAAAAATTCATTTGAAAAAATGGCCGTTACCTACCTGAACAGTGCGTCGCAGCACCCTATCAGCCTGAAATCAAGTGCGGCGGTTGAAACATACCTGGCCAAACGGCGGCTTCACCCGGATGCGCCGGGCGGGCGTCATGACAGTAATGTACCGCTTGAAAATTTTACGAAGCTTATCAATGCGGATTTTGACGAAGTCGCTTATGTGCAAAGCACCTCCGCCGGGGAGCAGATGATTATCCGCGGACTTGGTTTCCCCCATGTTGGCGGCCATATTGTGACCGATGATCTTCATTTTCCGGGCTCGCGGGCAACTTATGACGGGCTCGCCCGAATGGGCATGGATGTCACACGGATTGAAGAAAAACACGGCCGTATTGAGATTGAAGACATCAAAGACGCCCTCAGACCGGATACAAAGCTTATCGCCTTATCATTAGTGGCGATGGAAAACGGGTTTATGCATGATTTAAAAGCGGTATGTGATATTGCCCATGCCAACGGAACACTGGTTTACGCGGATATTATACAGGGCGCCGGAACCGTGCCAATAGACGTTCGTGAAAGTGGCGTCGATTTTGCCGCCTGTTCCAGTTATAAATGGCTGATGGGCGACTTTGGCGTCGGGTTTATTTACGCTAGTAAAGCCGCACAGGAACATTTAACCCGGACCAATTTCGGTTATTTTGGCTTGAACGTGCCGCGGGACGGGATCGGCGCGGAGGAAGCGGCAAAAAATTATGGTTTTCCAAAAAGCGCTTCGGGTCATTTCGCCATTGGCACCCGGTCCTTCACCGGTGTTGCGATCCTGTCGCAATCGCTGAGTTATATTCTTGATCTGGGGGTTGAAAATATACATCGCCATTCACAAACCATGACCGAGAGACTTAAGGGGGAACTCCCCAAACTGGGTTACAAACTCTGGACACCGCTGGAAAGCAAATCGCCGATGGTGGTTGCCATGCTGGATGACGCACCGAAGATCCTGCAACCACGACTTGACGCCGCGAAAATACAGATTTCCGTTTATCCGGACCGCATTCGCATCTCACCTTCGGTGTTTAACGATATGGATGATATCGAAAAACTGCTTGATGCGTTAACGGGGGTTGTCTAATCGGGCTGGGATGCTGCGGCGACATGCGGCGCGCGAAGGTGTATATACCCAAGTATCACAACAATATACGCTGCAAGCGTAAACCAGCCGGTATTGCCAATAAAATCCCATGACGAATAGATGCCGTAGCCGTATATCACCACCGCCAGAAGCGGGAATGCCTTGGTTGCCCAAAGGGGCAGTTTAAAGGGTGCCTTGGCATAGGCCTCCGGATTACGGGTGGTCAGATTATAAAGCGCGAAGACGGGAAACAGCCCGAAGATCGCCCCAACCGCATTGGCAAGGATTGAAACGTAACTAAGGCTCAGCCCGGTGAGGATCGGCATAATCCCGACCACAAAAAACAATGTCAGGTAAATATATGGCGTGCCGAACCGGTTTTTTATGGCCAGTTTTTTCGGCAGCCAACCATCTTCCGTCGCCATATAAAGACCGCGGGTACACCACGCAAAGATCGCGTTCAGAGACGTGACCAGCGAAATCATGATCCCGCCACCGATAAAGGCAACATAGACCGGCGGTGAAAAAACAACCCCCGCCGTCGCGGCAAGATTTTTCCCTTCAATTTGCGAAAGCGGCAGTACGCCGGTCGCGACAATCGCGATACCGATATAAAGAAGAACAACAAGAAACAGCGAAAGCCCCATCACAAGCGGGATCAGCTTTCCCGGATTTTCCATTTCACCGCCAAATTCGGAAACAAATTCCGACCCGATCAGGCTAAGCCGCAAAAGAAACGCCGCCGCAAAAAAGCCTGCAAAACCATTCGGGAAGACATTTTCCGGCACCGTATAGTGGCTATAATCATCAATATAGCTAAACCCGGACATGATATAAAATACAAGTGACCCCACAAGCACAAGAACCATGATGCTTTGAAACCGGGCCGCGGTTTTTATGCCCATAAGATTGGCGATATAACACAGCACCATAATCGCCGCCGCAGCGGCCATTGTATTAACATCAGGAAACAGCGCCTGTGCATATTCGGCAAAGCCAATGGCGTAGCTGGCCAGGATGACCTGCCCCGCAACAAGGAGCGACAGATATAAAAATGATATGCGTGAGCCAAGCAAATCGCGAACATAGGTATAATTTCCGCCCGTATTCGGCACTGCGGACCCGAGCGCGGCAATACAGATGGTCGGGATGGCGACAATGGCAAAGGCCAGAATAAAGGCCCACGGCGCGCCGTACCCGGTCATGCTGATGCTGATGCCGGTAAGCACCACAACACCGGTGCCGATGATCTGCCCGAGCGAGATGCTCATCAAATCCCAAAAGCCGAGTAACTTTTTTGTCCCCTCAGGCATGTGCCTTCCTCCCTTTTTTATTTTTGGATTCAGTTTACTGAAAAAAGGAACTTATGCATCAATTATCTGAATGAGGCGTAATGAACGGAGGGAAACCTAGATTTTTCACGGCAGGTCAATATCGGGTGAATGTGTCCATTATCGGACATTTTGTTCAATATCGCACATAATGTAATGTTCATTTTCGAACGGCATTTATTTAAGAAATTGAACTTAAACGATAAAATAAATGGCACGGTAATTGCTTTTATCCATGATGGGAAATTATAATAAATAGTAATGCGGGCTTTGAAGGAGCCTGTAACAGGGGTTAGTATGCTGATCACAAATTATATCACCACCGCGTGGCGGAATATTTTAAGACACAAACTGTTTTCGATAATCAATATCCTTGGCCTCGCCATCGGCCTTGCGGCGGTGATGCTGATCGCGCTTTATGTCCGCTACGAGACCAGCTACGACAGCTTCTGGAAAAATGCCGATAATATTTATCGACTGCATATTGAATTTAACAGGCCCGGTCAGGAAAGGCAGCTCTCGTTTCCCACACCGCCTCCGGTTATCGAAGCCATGAAGGAAGAATTCCCTGAAATCAAAGCCTTCACACGTATGAGTCCTCGAGACAGAAACATCACCTTTGGTGATCAAACCTTCACCGAAATTATTTCCGTTGTCGACAAAGGCTTCGTGGATGTATTTGACTTTGATGTAATAGCCGGCGAAACACAGAACGCCCTGGATGCTAATAATGGTATTATTCTTAATGAAACAATTGCCACAAAAATTTTTGGTGCTGAAAACCCGATAGGCCAAATTCTGAATATTGATATGGGTGAATTTAAGCGCGATTATATTGTAAACGCGGTTATTAAAGATATTCCAGATACATCCAAACTCCTCAACACAGCGTATGTGCCAATTATTGCTGAAGATTGGGAAAACTCGGGTTTCCTGAAAGGATGGTATAACAGACGCGTTCACGCATATTTTACTCTCAAGGAAAATACAAACATTGATCAATTATCTTCAAGGTTTGCTGAATTTATCAATCGCTCCTTCCCTCCTCCTCCCTTTGGGAATGCTAATTTAAAACCAAGCTCAGTTGTCGCACTCTCAGCGATGAAAATTAGTGAACTTCATTTAAATGCGAAGGGTTTCGGTGAATTTAAACCCGGCGGAAGCAAATCAACAGTTCTCATATTTTCGACCGTTGCATTATTAATCCTGATTGTCGCCACCATAAATTACATGAATTTAAGCACTGCACGCGCCACTCAAAGAGCCAAAGAAGTAAGTCTGAGAAAAGTGATGGGCGCAAAACGCTTAAATCTAATCATTCAATTCGTTGGTGAATCCATTTTAATGGCAATAATAGCGATGATCATTGCCATTTCCATTGTAGAAATCTTCCTGCCAAGTTACAGGGAACTGATAGCAATTGATCTTGTTATGAGTTATGACATTGCAGGTTTGACTTATCTTTTACTTTTTACCATAGGACTCGGATTATTAGGTGGGCTATACCCAGCGTTTATTCTGTCTAATTTTCAGCCATCAACAGTACTCAAATCAAATAAGTCATCACAAGATGCTGCGTCACCAAAATTAAGATCATTTCTGGTGATGTTCCAATTCTGCATTTCGATCATTTTATTTGTATCTACAGCGGTGATTTATAATCAGATGAACCACATTAAAAATATCGATCTTGGGTTTAACAAAGAAAATCTCGTGACTTTATATAGTGTGCCATTTGGAAAAATCGATTCAAAACTAGACACTTTAAGATCACGATTACCCCAGTTAGAAAATGTATCAAGCATGACTTGGACGCTTAACTTTAAACCAGGACTGGAAGGAAGCCCTATCCAAGCCATCCGAACAGATCAGCCATCATCCAATGAAGGTATCATGATGAGCAGTCGTGGTGTTGGATACGATTTCTTTAAGACATGGGACATACCCATCATCGCCGGACGCACATTTGATAGAAATAGAAATGACGAACAAGGGGGCGATCGCATCGCATCAATGATTTTAACGGAGGTCGCGGCAGAAAGATTGGGATTAGGCAGTCCTGAGGAAGCTATTGGGAAATCTACCTACTTAAACGAGGGGCAAGATAGATTTGAAGTGATCGGCGTTGCAAAAAATATCCGGCTTCATAATTTTAAAGAAACCTCCGAGCAGCCGGAATTCTTCTACCTTACTCCAAGAAATCCATATGCTATCAATCTACGATATACTGGTGATCCAATGTTTTTGATCGATAAGGTTAGTGAAATCTGGCAACAAGAATTACCTGACGCCATCCTCTATTACGAATTCGCCGTTGATGCGATAGCAGAACAATATAGCAGCGAACAAAATCAGATGACCATGTTTGCCGCCTTCTCCGGCCTTGCAATCTTCATTGCCTGTCTGGGGTTGTTTGGTTTGGCGAGCTTTACCGCCGAACGCCGGACCAAGGAAATTGGCATCCGTAAGGTTTTCGGGGCAGAAGTCTGGCAGATCGTCAAATTATTGGTCTGGCAGTTTTCAAAACCGGTGTTGATTGCCAATATCATTGCCTGGCCCGTCGCCTACATCGCCATGAGCCGCTGGCTCGAAAGCTTCGTTTTCCGCATTGATGATATGGTGATTATCGCGCTTTGCCTGCTCGCCGGACTTACGGCCCTGCTGATCGCCTGGGCGACGGTCGCCGGAAATTCATATGCGGTCGCGCGGCAAAACCCGATTAAAGCACTTAGATATGAATAACTGGGGGTACGAATGATGCTGATCACAAATTATATCACCACCGCGTGGCGGAATATTTTAAGACACAAGCTTTTTTTCGGTCATCAATATCCTTGGCCTTGCCATCGGCCTTGCGGCGGTGATGCTGATCGCACTTTATGTCCGGTATGAGACCAGCTACGACAGCTTCTGGAAAAATGCTGATAATATTTATCAAATAAATACCAACCTAAATGTGCCGGGTCTTCAGCCAGAATATATGTCTTGGAGTTCTTATCCAACCATACAAACTATGACTCGCGAATTTTCGGAAATCGATAAAGCAGGTACATTTTCTTATATGGGCGGAACAGTTAAAGTTGGCAACGAAAACTTAAATGAATTAATCAATTTAGCTGATCCCGGACTTTTTGATGTTTTTAAATTCAATATTCTACAAGGGAACATTGAGAGCGCCATGCGCAATCCTGATGATTTGGTTATCAGCCATGCTTTTGCAGAGAAACATTTCCCTGGCAAATCCCCAATTGGCGAAATATTATCCGTCAGCGTGCTTGGTATTAAACAGGATTATACCATCAAGGCCGTGTTTGAAGATCTGCCAAAAAATACAACAATGCAATTAAATATATTCGTCCCGATTGACACACAAAAATGGGATCGTTATCAATCCTTTACCCGCACTAACGTTCAAAGCTTTTTCACATTAAAGGATGGCTATTCCATTAATGGTATTGCATCACGGATTGATGATATGGTTGATCGCACATTCCCTGAAACGCCATTCGAAGAACCGGATATTACAGCAAGTGATGTGATGAAATTTTATTTTCTTAAAATCACTGATCTTCATACGGACGCCCGAGGCGTTACAATGATTCCGACAGTCAGCAACACAACAATTGTGATCTTCTCATCCGTTTCCGTTATCATCCTGATGATTGCATGTATAAATTTCATGAACCTTTCAACCGCCCGCGCTAGCCGCCGTGCGAAGGAAGTCAGCCTGCGCAAAGTCGTTGGCGCCGGAAGAAAACAGTTAATTCAACAATTCCTGGGTGAATCCCTGATCATCGCCTTTGTCGCTTTAATGATTGCGCTTGCCATCGTTGAAGTTTCAATACCTCTATTCAATACACTTGTGAACCGTGATTTATCCATGGAATATACTGTTGGCACCATAGGGTTAATGCTTCTCTTAACCATGATAGCAGGTTTGCTAGGTGGAATTTATCCGGCATTTTACCTTTCACGGTATCGTCCAAGTGAATTTCTTGGTTCAAACCAATCCACGGAAAATAAAAATACCCTTACCTTACGATCCGTGCTTGTGATTTTTCAGTTTTCGGTATCGATTATTCTTTTTGTATCCACTCTTGTCATCATGGGGCAAATGAATTTCACGATGACAAAGGATCTAGGATATAAGCCAGAAAATTTAATAACTGTATGGGGTTATTCCGTAGAACTGCTACCACCGAAGGCTGATATTGTCCAAAGACGCTTAAGTCAGATCGACGGCGTTGAAAATGTGACTTGGACATCGAGTTTCGAAGCAGGTGAGGCATCTGGTGGTTCACAACCCTTTAGAACCGAAGATATGGCAGATGGTTATCGTCAGCTTACAAGGCGGGAAATTGGCTATAATTTCTTTGATACATTTCAAATTCCTATTATTGCTGGACGTGATTTTGATCGAAACCGTCCTGACTTATTGCCGCCCATTGAACAAATCGCAAACGGCGAAGGTCATGCAGGCAGCCTCATCATCAACGAAGCCACCGTTAAGTATATGGGACTGGGCAGAAATGAGGAGGCCATTGGCAAACGCCTTTTCATAAATCTTGAATCATATGGTGATCAGGAAATCGTTGAAGGGGAATTCAACATCATCGGCGTGGTGCCCGAAGTCAACCTTGGCAACCTTAAACAGGAACCCGCACCTGAATATTTCCGTCTCAGAACAGATACACCTATATTTATGGTTGCCAGATACAATGGAAATCCAGCCACTTTCATTGAACAAGCGAAAAAAATCTGGAACGAAGAAATGCCAGACAATTCATTCGATTACAGCTTCGCCCTCGACACCATGTCAGAACAATATGCAAAGGAAAACGGTGAAGCCATCATGTTCGCAGCGTTTTCCGGGCTGGCGATTTTTATTGCCTGTCTCGGGCTGTTTGGGCTGGCGAGCTTTACGGCGGAGCGACGGACCAAGGAAATTGGTATCCGCAAGGTTTTCGGGGCGGAGGTATGGCAGATCGTCAAATTATTGGTCTGGCAATTTTCAAAACCGGTGCTGATCGCCAATATCGTCGCCTGGCCCGTCGCCTATCTTGCCATGAGCCGCTGGCTCGAAAGCTTCGTCTACCGCATTGATGATATGGTGATTATCGCCCTTTGCCTGCTGGCCGGGCTTACCGCCCTGCTGATCGCCTGGGCGACGGTCGCCGGAAATTCATATGCGGTCGCGCGGCAAAACCCGATTAAAGCACTGAGATATGAGTAACTGGTTTGATTTTACTTATGACTGTTCTTTTTTGAGTACATAAAGCATTTTGTTAACGGCGGCCTGGCTGAGCTGCGACCGGGGGGCTGTCGCCGGTCCGATGGTTGAGACTTCTTTTCCGGTTTTCGGATCAATACAGGTGACTTTGACGGAATTTCCCATGGCGATGAATTCAATGATAAAATCGTTATCGCTCATCTTAAGGCACCTTTTTCCTTCCGGTCAGGCGGCGCTGGAATATTTATCGATATCCAGTTTTTGCCACACTTCCTTGAGCGATTTGATCAGATGATCCATCATTTCATCATTGTGAAGCGGGTTTGGTGCAAATCGCAGCCGTTCGGTCCCGCGCGGCACCGTCGGAAAGTTAATTGGCTGTACATAGATACCATAATCTTCAAGCAACATATCCGACGCCTGTTTGCAAATCACAGGGTCCCCGACCAGAACAGGAACAATATGGCTTGCCGATGGCATCACCGGCAAATCGGCTTCGCGCATTTTTGATTTTAACGCAGTCGCCCTTTCCTGATGAATTTCGCGCTCGGCGGTTGATTTTTTTAAATGACGAACGCTCGCAAGCGCCCCAGCGACGATTGCCGGAGAAAGCGATGTTGTGAAAATAAAACTTGATGCGAAGCTTCGAACACAATCAACGATATTCTGTTTTGCGGCAATATATCCCCCCATAAGGCCGAATGCTTTACCAAGGGTGCCTTCAATAATGTCAACCCGGCCCATTAACCCGCGTTCTTCGGCAACACCGCCACCGCGCTGGCCGTACATACCGACGGCATGGACTTCGTCCATATAGGTCATGGCATTATATTTATCAGCAAGATCACAAAATTCTTCGATGGGTGCAAAATCACCATCCATCGAATATACAGATTCGAACAGGATAATCTTTGGAGTGTTTGGATCATCTGCCGCAATCAGCTCTTCAAGATGCTCAACGTTGTTATGCCTGAATATGCGTTTTTCACATCTTCCGCCCAGCACACCATTAATCATTGATGCATGGTTTAATTCATCGGAATAAATAATGCAGCCGGGCATCAGCTTGGCGATTGTGGAAATGGACGCTTCATTAGAGATATAACCGGATGTAAACAGAAGCGCAGATTCCTTGTCATGGAGGTCCGCGAGTTCATTTTCAAGCATCACATGATAGTGGTGGGTGCCGCTGATATTTCTGGTGCCGCCGGATCCGGTGCCGACTTTATCGATTGCATCTTTCATGGCCTGGACCACATCAGGATGCTGACCCATGCCGAGATAGTCGTTACTGCACCAGACGACAATATCCTTTTCGCCATTTTCTGTATGCCAGACGGCGTTTGGAAATTCTCCGTTTTTGCGCTCTATGTCCATGAAGACGCGATACCGGCCTTCATCCTTGATATCTGCTATGGCGTTTGAAAAAATGCGGTCATAATCCATTACAATGTTCCACGTTAATCACTTCGTCCTGTCCTACCGCAGTTTAGCTGACAAAGGAAGAAAAAATTGCGCTTTTATTACACTATAATAGTTTAGTATTTTTAGCTCAGAAACACAAATTGGAATATAAACGGCCCGAAACAATATTATTCTACTGAAAAACGAAGCATATCTGTCCAGAAACTTTCGAGCGAGCGAAGACGGTCGCGAAGCTCTGTCACACCCTGATCAGTGAAAAGATTCTGATCCTTGACCATATCAAGATTTTCGTCAAAAAGCTCCCCGACGAGGTTACAAACGGATTTTCCGCTGTCTGACAACCAGATTCGAAGTGCACGGCGGTCATGCTCTGAACGCTCCTGTCTGATATATCCGGCTTCAACAAGTTTTTTAAGATTATAAGATACGTTTGAGCCCAAATAATAACCCCGGTTCCTTAGATCCCCTGCGGTAATTTCATGATCCCCAATATTATAAAGCAAAAGCGCCTGTACCGAATTGATATCGCTCATCCCTTTGGAATCAAGGCGATGTTTCACGATATCAAGCATTCTTCTGTGCAAACGTTCGATCAAACGTAGACATTCAAGGAAATTATGTCTTGTCCTTGTTTCCTGTGTCTCGTGGCCACCTATCAGGTTACTACTATGATGTGTTAATGACATCCTTATATCCCATTAATTCATAAATATATTTTGCTTTATTTAGATACGTTATATAACAACATACCTAACAAGCTGTTAAAATTTGGTTACAAAGAATTAATAGTTTAAATAAAACTGAGAAATATTTCTGGAGCAGAAAATGATCACTGGTTCGTTCCCCAGCAGCCGACCAAGAAGAAACCGTCAAAGTGCCTGGTCACGCAATTTGGTCAGAGAAAACAGCCTGACGGTAAATGATCTTATTTGGCCCCTATTCATCCAGGAAGGGTCGAACAGTGCAGCCGACGTCAGCTCCATGCCGGGGGTCCAAAGACTGACCATTGATCTTGCCATCGAAAAAGCCGCGGAAGCAAAGGAGCTTGGAATACCGGCAATCGCTCTTTTTCCGCAAACCCCGGAAGACCTTAAATCGGAAGACGGATATGAAGGTGTTAATCCGGACAACCTTATTTGTCGCGCTGTACGCGCTATTAAAGGTCAGGTCCTGGATATAGGTATCATTTGTGATGTCGCGCTTGATCCCTATACCACGCACGGTCAGGACGGCATTATCAAAGACGGCTATGTGGACAATGACTTAACGCTTGAGGCGCTCATTAATCAGGCCCATATTCAGGTCAATGCAGGGTGCGATATCATCGCGCCATCGGATATGATGGATGGACGGGTCGCCGCAATCCGTGACATGCTTGAAGAAAAGAAAAAACCCAATGTACAAATCATGTCCTATGCTGCCAAATACGCCTCTGCCTTTTATGGCCCGTTTCGCGATGCCGTGGGTTCTGCCAGTAATCTTAAAAGCGGCAAGGAAACTTACCAGATGGATCCCGCAAATAGCGATGAAGCCATCCGCGAAGTTATTATGGACATTGATGAAGGCGCAGACAGTGTTATCGTCAAGCCAGGCATGCCGTATCTGGACATTATAGACAGAGTGACACGCGAACTTCAATTTCCAACCTTCGCTTATCAGGTAAGCGGTGAATATGCGATGATACAGGCGGCAGCGGCCAATGGATGGCTTGATCTTGATATGGCGATGATGGAAAGTCTACTCGCGTTCAAACGCGCCGGTGCCAGCGGTATCTGGACCTATTTTGCGCCATTTGTCGCTAAGAAACTGTTAAACGGATAACCACAGCCGTTTTTTTACGCAAAGACGTCGTTTGGTATTTCCTGAAGCATTTCATCCAGATCATAGAATGATGGCTGAAAACCACCCGGAACCGCCTTACGCCCGATTTCAGCCGAGATTTGCGGGGCATTTCCCTGAAGATGGGCGATAATAAAATCCTTCATCACATCATAAATGTGACCTTCTTCGTCAATGATTTGTTGTAGCCTTGATGCCATCGGTGCCGCGATAGTGTAGGAAACCAGAATACCCAGAAACGTACCAACAAGGGCACCACCGATCAACGCGCCCAGAATTTCAACCGGCTGATCAATCGATGACATGGTATTAATCACACCCAAAACCGCCGCAACAATACCAAGGGCTGGAAAAGCCTCACCAACAATGGCTAAGGCGTGCGCTCCTTCGCTTTCTTCATGATGATGTTTTTCAAGTTCCTTTAACATGACATCTTCCATTTGATGCGGGTCGTCAAAGTTCATGGTTGTCATTCGAAAATAATCGCAAATAAAATCTACGACATGGTGGTCATCTTTAACCTTACCAACATGATTGAATATTTTACTCTCATGCGGGTCTTCAATATGGGCTTCAAGGGCGATCACACCCTTGGTTTTAATCAGCTTTGAAAGCATAAAAAGAAGACAAAGAAGATCTTTATAATCATCGGCCTTCCATTTTGGCCCCTTGACGACCTTACCCAGGCCCTTACCCGCTTTTTTGATTATGGCGCCGCCATTCCCTGTGATGAACGATCCCAGCGCCGCACCACCAATAACCATAGCTTCGGTTGGAAGCGCGCCGATAATGACCGCCATATTACCGCCGTGACTTATGAATCCCCCGAATACAAGTCCCAATGTTATGACAATTCCGATAATGACTAACATTAATTATTACCCTTATTTTCTCTTATTTATCGATATTTATAGTTAAAGGTTATTAAGCAAGTTTTAATGTCGTAAAAAAATAATGATTTTTATGGGTAATATTTTTTGGACATTTTCCCTATAAACCAATATATCAAAGCCTTAACGCAGGCATTATCAGATTTATTGGCAATCGCAGTATGAGCAAAAATTTAGAAAAACTAACAATCGAAGACGTAAAAAAAGCGGCCGCTGCCTTTGGCAGTGCCATAAAGCACACGCCTGTCAGTCACGCCATTACACTTTCCCGAATTACCGGGGCCGACCTTTATATAAAAATGGAAAACCGCCAGTTCACAGCATCATTCAAGGAACGCGGTGCCCTTAACAAGTTGCTCAATTTAACACCGGAACAGAAAAAAAAGGGTGTCATCGCCGCAAGTGCCGGTAACCACGCGCAGGGCGTCGCTTATCACGGAAGTCGGCTTGGGATACCCACGACAATCGCTATGCCGCTTGGCACTCCTTTTATTAAAATAAGCAATACTGAAGAACTTGGTGCAAAAGTCGTTCAGGTTGGAGAACGTTTTGATGAAACCGCCAAGGAAGCCTTAAACATTGCAGATAAAGAAGGATTGACGGTCGTTCATCCCTTCGATGATTACGACGTCATGGCAGGGCAAGGGACAATTGCGATTGAATTTCTGGAAGATGTTCCTGACCTTGATATCATTCTCGTCCCTGTTGGCGGTGGTGGTCTTATCGCAGGGATAGCAACCGCGGCGAAAGCCATTAACCCTGACATAAAGGTAATTGGTGTTCAGTCCGAGCGCTTCCCTTCTCTTTACCGGGCACTGAACGATGAAGATTACCTACCGCAAGGGTCTACTCTGGCGGAGGGAATAGCGGTTAAAACCATCGGTGAGAAAACGGTTGAGATTTGCAAAAATCTGGTCGACGATATTTTGCTGGTCAGCGAAGATGAAATAGAAAAAGCATTAGGGTTTCTTCTCACTATCGAAAAAACGGTCTCTGAAGGTGCTGGCGCCTGCCCGCTCGCAGCCGTCATCCGCTATCCCGAAATGTTCAAAAACAAAAAAGTCGGCCTGATTTTAACCGGCGGTAATATTGATACCCGACTGCTTGCGTCTATATTAATGCGAAGTCTGGTACGAGAAGGAAGAATTACACGTCTGCGGGTTGAACTGCCTGACATCCCGGGCGCACTTTCCATTATTTCGTCCATCATAGGTAATAAAGGCGGAAACATAATAGATGTATCCCACCACCGATTATTCACAGAGCTTCCGGCCAGGGAAACATATTCAAATATTACACTGGAAACCCGCGATGCCCAGCACCTGCAGGATATATTGGATGAACTCCGTGAAGAAGGTTTTGTTGTTACTGTCAATCGCAACATCGACATGTAAGTTAAAATACAACCAGTAAATTTTATCTTTTGATAATATTTAATTAACCATCATCAGTCATTATAGCCTGAAAAATAAAATGTATTCGATTTAACAGGTTACTAAATGTCGGACGAACAGCAACGCCCAATCATCATCAAAAGAATAAAAAAGGTATCCGGTGGCGCTCACGGCGGTGCATGGAAAGTTGCTTATGCTGACTTTGTAACTGCGATGATGGCATTCTTCCTTCTTTTGTGGCTTCTTAATTCAACATCACAGGAGCAAAAGGAAGGTCTTTCCGACTATTTCACGCCGACTACCGCATCGACACAATCTGTTGCCGGTGCCAATGGCGTATTAGAAGGGCTTTCCATAAACTCTGACGGTTCATCAGCAAACGAAGTATCCACACCAATGCCAGATCAGGTTGTTATTGAGAAAGAAGAAGTTGAAACACAGAGCCCTGAGCAGGCTGAAGAGGAAAGCTTTGAGACCGCAATGGCGAACCGCGAACAGGAAGCTTTTGAAGATATGGCGGCGGAAATAAGCCTCAGCATTCAGGACAACGCTGAACTCGCGGAGTTAAGTGACCAGGTACTGATCGATATGACAGAAGAAGGGATGCGCATTCAACTGGTTGATCAGGATAACCGTTCCATGTTTAGAAACGAAACATCGGAGCTCTATGCGTACGCGGAAAGAATGCTACGCCATATTGCCGAAAAAGTTGGAAAATTACCAAATCGAATTGCCATCACCGGACACACAGATTCGGTGCCGTTTCGCGCGGGGTCCAATTATTCAAACTGGGAGTTGAGTTCTGACCGCGCAAATGCCGCACGTCGCGTTTTAAGATCTGAAGGCGTGTCAACAGATAGATTTGCTGAAATTACAGGTAAAGCCTCTACCGAGCCGCTCCTGCCCGGAAGGCCAGATCGGCCGGAAAACCGCAGAATTACGATATTGGTTATTCGCGAAGCACCGACACTGCCATCAAATTTTTAAGTCTATAAAAAACTTGTCCTTTTCCTTTCACTACTGCTAAAATCTATCCCTGATAGAGGGATTTTATTATGGAATTATTAGAGCCATCACTTCAAATGTGGTTGACTTTTACGGTTATTGCAATCGGCATTTTCTTTTATATTATTGATAAATTTCCCATGGAGATTGTTTCTCTCGGGATTATTTCCGCGCTTTTGGTTCTATTTCACTTTATTCCTGTTGTCGGTACAAATGGCGACCTGATATTAACAGCTAGATCGCTTCTTGCTGGATTCGCGGACCCTGCGCTCATAACAATACTCGCGCTGCTTGTTGTTGGCCATGGTATGGTGGAAACCGGTGCTCTGGATAGCCCTGTGAAAGTACTTGTACGTCTGGGCAGCAACTACCCTGTCGCCATTTTAATTCTGTCCCTCATTACGGTGATGGTGATTAGTGCCTTTCTGAATAATACACCCGTGGTTGTCATTTTTATCCCGATTATGATTACACTTGTTGAAAATCTTGGTAAATCACCGTCACTTTACCTAATGCCGCTCAGTTTCGTTGCTATATTAGGCGGGATGACCACGCTGATTGGATCAAGCACAAATTTGTTGGTTGCCGGAGAGTTTCAGGCGCAGGCTGGTCAAACACTTGGATTTTTTGATTTCGCATTGCCCGGTTTATTTCTCGCAAGCATTGGCTTTTTATATGTCTTGTTCATAGCACCGAGAATTTTGCCTAAAGAATCTTCGCAAAACGCAAAAGAGATGAAGATTACCGGTAAGCAATTTATTGTACAGATTGATTTGACAGAAGGAAATTCACTGATCGGGGAAAAAGCTGTCGCCGGAATGTTTCCCATCTTATCGGGTGTAACTGTGCAAATGGTCAGGAAAGGACAGAAAGATTACCTGCCCCCTTTTGATGATATTACGCTTGAAAAGGGGGATCTTGTTGTTATCGCAACAACCAGAAATGAACTTACCGCTAAAATTGCTGCTGATAGTACACTGCTTGAAGATGTGAAGAACCAGTCCGTTATTGATCTTGATGATGATGACAAAAAGGTAAATGTTTCAAGGGGGCAGCAACTTGTCGAAATAATTGTCGCCCCCAAATCCCGACTGGATGGTAGAACTTTGGATCAGGCGGGACACATCCTTCCCGGCGGCTGTAAAATTGTTGGCATCCAACGCAGAAGCAGAATGAACAGGGCTTCCATCAATGATATAAGGTTGGAAGCAAATGATACTTTATTGGCGATCGGCACAAAAAAACAGATACGGTCGCTCCGCCTCAACAGTGATGTAATGCTCCTGGAATGGTCGGTTAAGGAAATTCCGATCAAGGCAGACACATATAAAGCTCTCGGTATTTTTGTCGCGGTAGTCGTTCTCGCTTCCGGCGGAATTGTTCCCATAGTGATCGCAGCGACGCTTGGTGCCTTTGTCATGATTGTGTCGGGATGTTTGAGTGTGCGAAAAGCTGCTCATGCCATTGACCGGAATATATTCATGCTGATCGGTGCAGCACTCGCCATGGGAACATCGTTACAAGCGACGGGCGGCGCTTCCTATCTGGCGATGGCAATGGTTGAGGCACTGGATGGTGCGGGCACCGCTGTGATGTTATCCGCATTTTTTATATTAATAGCGTTTCTGACAAACATATTGAGCAATAATGCTACTGCCGTACTTTTTACGCCCATTGCCATAAATGTCGCTGCGGAGTTAGGAGTAGACCCGTTCATATTCGTTACGGCAGTAATTTTTGCCGCAAATTGTTCTTTTGCGACACCGATGGGGTATCAGACCAACCTGCTTGTTTTAGCACCGGGAAATTATAAATTCGCCGACTTTATGAAGGTTGGTGTACCACTCATTATTATCTTATGGATCAGTTATTCGCTGTTTGCACCGTGGTATTACGGCATATAGATATTGCTTTTCTCCCTGTAAATAGAGGGTGATTTATGTTATTTATTGGCTATGACAGATCAATCGCAACATTTCCCGAAGTTTTATGTGACGGCGCCGGCCCCTTGTCCGTATATAGAAGGAAATACAGAGCGGAAAATTTTTACCGAACTTTCACCACAACCACTTGCTTATGACAAATCGGCAATCCTTGAACATCGCGGACCGGAAGAAAACAGGCAACAATCGGAAGAATTACACCATTCTTTAGCATTAGTGGGTTTCAGAAGAAGTCAGGACATCGCCTATAGGCCCGCCTGCGAAGAATGTCATGAATGCAAGTCCGTCAGAATACCGGTCATTCCCTTTGAAATGTCAAAAAGCCAGCGACGAATCCTGAATAAAAACTGTGATATAAAGGTGGAAATCAAACCAAATATTGCCACTCATGAACAATATGATCTGTTAAAAAAATATATTGATCATCGCCATGCATCGGGTGGCATGGCGGGAATATCCTTCCGGGAATATAAGGAAATGGTCGAAAGCAGTCCAATCAGCACCATTATAATTGAATATCGTTTGCAGGACGGAAAACTGATCGGCGCAGCGCTGACGGATCAAATGAAAGATTCTTTGTCTATGGTTTATAGTTTTTTTGAAACATCCGACGAAATCAATAAACGATCCCTAGGTGTTTTTATTGTTTTAAATCATATCTTTATATCTGAATCACGGGGGTTGGATCATGTCTATCTTGGGTATTTAGTAAAAGACAGTCCGAAGATGGGATATAAAATGAACTTCAAACCTTTGGAAATCCTGACTTCGAACGGCTGGAAACTGACCAATTAAAATAATTTGAAGCTAACGTTATTATTGATAATTTCAAATTGGCTGTTTATAAGTAAATGAAATCTTATAACAATAATTTTTATCTACCTCAAAATGTAAGGCTTACACATGAAACGTCGTTCTTTTCTTAAAAAAACCGCCACGGTTGGTGCTGGCACTTTAGCAGCGGGGGCATTAGCATCATGTAGCGAAAGCCCCGTTGATCCGAATTCCGGTACCTACAAAAATGTAGGTGCGTCCTCGTCAAGCGGTTCTCAAAACAGCCAGCCTTCAATTGACTTGAAGATGGTCACCACTTGGCCGAAAAATTTCCCCGGCCTTGGCACGCGGGCTGTTGAATTTGCAGAAGATATTAATAAAGCGACAAATGGCCGAATTAGAATCCGTGTCTATGCCGCTGAAGAACTTGTACCTGCCCTTCAATCTTTTGACGCGGTATCACAGGGAAACGCTGACATCTACCATGGTCCGGATTACTACTGGCAGGGTAAGCATACAATGTTCAACTTCTTCGGCGCTGTCCCCTTCGGACTTACAGCGACTGAAATGACACAATGGTTACAATATGGTGGCGGTCAAGCACTTTGGGATGAACTTTCCGGGCGCTTTAATGTTAAGCCAATGCTTTGTAACGCAACTGGAATACAAATGGGTGGATGGTTTAACAAGGAAATTAATTCAGTTGAAGACTTCCAAGGCTTAAAAATGCGTATTCCCGGTTTTGGCGGCGAAATCATTAAACGTATGGGCGGCACACCTGTTACACTTCCGGGCGGTGAGATTTTCCTTTCACTTTCGCAGGGCAACATTGATGCCACAGAATGGATTGGCCCATGGAATGACCTCGCCCTTGGTTTCCATCAGGTAGCACGGTACTATTATACATCTGGCTATCATGAACCAAGCGCCTCTGTGTGTGCTGGCTGGAATCTCGATGTCTGGAATTCGCTTAGCGATTCAGAACGTGTTATCATCGAAGCCCTGGCGGAAAAACACTATGCACGTTCACTTGCCGAATTTAACGCACGTAATGCAAATGCACTTCGTACGCTCGTGAATGATCACGGTGTTGAAACACGCCAATTCCCACCAGAAGTTATGAAAGCATTAGCTGATATTGCAGCCGATATTGCAGCCGATATGGGCAGGACTGACGATATATCTGCACGGATCTATACCAGCTACATGGAAACATTGTCGGAGGCAAAAGAATGGGCTGCTGTTGCCGATGAACCATACTATGCCGCACGTCGACTATCAGATAAATTTGGTCAAGCACTTTAAGTGCATGACCAAATAATAATAAATAGGGATTAACAACCGGGAGCAAAATCCAATGGAAGGAATTGCAAAAACTGCCCGCGCTATTGATAATGTCAATGAGGTGATTGGAAAAATCACGTCTTGGGCAGCATTAGGGCTGGTGCTTGTACAATTTGGTATCGTGATGATGAATTTTTTGTACAGTGAAGGCGTAATTGCCGTACAGGAAAGTCTTACTTATATGCATTCGCTGCTCTTTCTTGGCGCTGCAGGATACACGCTTCTTCACAATGGCCATGTACGTGTTGACATTTTCTACAGTAAAATGAACGAAAAGAAAAAAGCCTACGTCAATCTGTTAGGTTCTCTTATTATTCTATTTCCTGTATTGCTTTTTATCGGCATATATGCGTGGCCCTTCGTTGCCCAGTCATGGCAGATCCTGGAAGGATCAATCGAGACCAGTGGTCTTCACATCGTCTTTATTTTAAAATCCATGATTTTGTTATTTGTTTTTAGTACTTTTATTCAAGGTATTGCCATTTCCCTTCATTCAATTCTTGTGATAATGGGTTATGAACACTTGGAAGAAGAAGAACTGGTGGAGGGCGTCTGATGATTTTAGATTTATCATGGATTGGTTTCCAAATCGATTTCGTCATCTTGGGCATTATGATAAGCGAACTTTTCAATATGCCGCTGGATGCACTCCTTTGTACCGTCATGTTTGTTCTGGCCTGCGCTTCCCTGTTAATCGGTTACCCGGTGGCCTTTACCCTGCCCGGTATATCCGTCATCTTCGCCGGACTTGGATATGCCATGGGTATCTTTGATTTTTCCATTATTGGCGGAATTCCTCAAAGAATATACGGCACCATGACAAATGTCGTGATGATGGCTGTACCGCTCTTTGTATTTATGGGGGTAATGCTTGAACGCTCACAGATTGCGGAAGATCTGCTCGAAAGTATGGGCAAACTGATGGGACGTATCCGTGGCGGTCTTGGTATCTCTGTTACCATTGTCGGTGCACTTCTAGCTGCATCAACGGGGATCGTTGGGGCAACAGTAGTTATCATGGGGTTAATGGCACTCCCAACGATGCTTAACCGTGGCTATCATCCATCTATTGCTACAGGCGGCATCGCGGCTGCCGGCACATTGGGCCAAATCATTCCGCCTTCGATCGTTCTTGTCCTTCTGGGTGACCAGTTATCATCCGCGTGGCAAGCCTCACAGTTGGCACTTGGAAATTTTGCACCAACGCCACTTTCTGTTGGGGATTTGTTTGCCGGCGCGCTGATCCCCGGTTTGGGTTTGGTATTGCTTTATATCCTTTATCAAAGCCTGACAGCGATCTTCTTACCAAACTCATGTCCACCGGTGATGGATGAAAGTGAAAAAATCGATTGGAAACCTGTACTTGCGGCGTTTCTGCCCCCGATCATACTGGTTGTCGCTGTTCTAGGTTCGATCCTTGGCGGCATCGCAACACCAACCGAGGCAGCGGCTCTTGGTGCCATCGGTGCTATTCTGATGTCTGGCTATAAGAACGATAAATCGCGCCCAATGCCCGTGGTGGCGGCAGGTGTTTCTATCGCAATACTCATCTTTTTGGGCAGCACCTTTGATTTAAGAATGGGACGGGAAATCGTTCCGACGGCCGACTACATCGCATTCGGGATATCACTTCCGCTCATGATTGCAATGATATGGGGCGTAGCGGATAGCTTTGTGCGTGTTTTTCGCACAAAAGTCATTCACGAAGTTGTGCAGATGACAGCTAAAATCAGCTCCATGATTTTCATTATCATGGTTGGTGCTGCACTTTTCACGCTGATCTTCCTTGGGTTCAATGGTGACACCTATATTACTGAATTCCTTACCAATCTGCCGGGTGGACGCCTAGGTGCATTCCTGCTGGTTATGGTCGTCATGTTTGCTCTTGGCTTCTTTCTTGATTTCATTCAGATCGTGTTTGTTGTAGTTCCGATTGTGGCACCTGTGCTCTTCCTGATGGATATTAATCCAATCTGGCTTGGTATAATGATGGCAATGAACCTTCAAACATCATTTTTAACGCCACCCTTTGGTTACGCGCTGTTCTATCTGCGTGGTGTCGCACCGGAAGATAAGGTTAAAACAACTGATATTTATAAAGGTGTGCTCCCCTTCATTCTCATTCAGTTGCTCGCATTGATAATCCTTTATAATTTCGAAGGTTTGGTAACCTGGCTACCAAGCGTAATCTTTGGAAAATAAGTGATTATATTATTTAAAATTAAAAAGGAGGCTGAAGCCTCCTTTTTTTATCCGCGTCCGCGATAACTGGGAACCCCCTGGTCCGGAATCCAGATACCCTTGGGTGGCTCACTAGTCTGATAAAACACATCAATTGGAATCCCTCCGCGCGGATACCAGTAGCCGCCAATCCTCAGCCATTTTGGTTTAAGTTCAGCAATTAATCTTTCAGCAATACCCACGGTGCAGTCCTCATGAAATCCGGCATGATTTCTATAAGAATGCATATATAATTTCAGTGATTTACTTTCAACCAGAAGCTCGTCCGGCACATAATCAATCACAATATGGGCGAAGTCCGGTTGCCCGGTTACCGGGCAAAGAGATGTGAATTCCGGGCATGTAAATCTCACGAAATAGTCAGATTTTGGCCGCGGATTTGGTACTGTTTCAAGTACTGCCTCGTCTGGATTCTCCGGCAATTTTGTTTCACCGCCTAGCTGCGATAGACCGTTATATTTTTTATCTGTCATCAATAGATTCCATTACAATTTTTTACATTCTATAATCCAATTCCCATGGGATGTCACCATTGATATAGAAAACTGACCCGGGCCCATGCCTTTTGTTGACCTGATCAATCAATAAAACTATCTTACAAAAGATATTGTAATGGATAAGGGAGTAATAATGCCCACCCCCCCGTCGCTGGTCTCAACTGACTGGCTTGAACAGAACTTAAGTGATCCGAATGTAAAGGTTCTTGATGCAACATGGCACTTCCCGAATTCGGGCCGGAATGCATTAGCCGAGTACAGGAAATGCCATATTCCGGGAGCTATTTTTTTTGACGTTGATGAAATCGCTGATCTTGAAAGCAACCTTCCCCATATGATGCCAAATAATGAAAAAATGGCAAGCCGGGTTCGGACGATGGGAATAACCAATTCGAACCATATTATCGTCTATGATAATACTAATTTCAGTGGCGCGGCCCGGGTGTGGTTTATGTTTGTTATTTTCGGACACAGAAATATTTCCGTCCTTGATGGCGGAATGGCAAAGTGGATAAGCGAAAAAAGACCGCTTGAAAGCAAAATTCAATCATATCCCGAAAGTCATTTTAGCGCCCACAAGGATGAAAACCGCATTCGAAACCTTAATCAGATTCTCCGGAATATTGAAACGAAATCCGAACAACTTGTTGATGCGAGGTCCAGAGGACGGTTTCTGGGAACAGCCCCTGAACCACGACCAAATATAAAATCAGGTCATATACCCGATAGTTTCAATGTTCCTTTTAATGATTTGCTCAACGACGATGGTACCTATAAAACCAAAGCTGAAATGAAAAAATGCTTTGAAGAAAATGGCGTTGATCTTTCCAAACCGATTATTGCAAGCTGTGGCAGCGGGATAACCGCATGTGTTCTTTTATTTGCGCTTGATCAAATTGGTCATAAACAAAACGCACTTTATGATGGCTCTTGGGTGGAATGGGGCACGCAACCTGACACACCGGTGGAAAAATAATTATGAAAAAACCAACTAAGTTTGTTCTTGCGGGTCGAAATAAGAAATGGACCGGGAAAGCGGTTAATCCCCCTGTCTATCATGCCTCAACCATATTACATGACAACGTTGAGGGACTAAAACAGGCAATCAAAAACATTCCCAATAATTCAATGTTTTATGGCCGGCGCGGAACCGATACTCATTTCGCTTTTCGTCAGGCAATGGTGGAACTTGAGGGCGGGCATGGCTGCCTGGTTTACCCGAGTGGAATGGCGGCAATTAACGCCGCGCTAATGACTTTCCTGCAATCCGGCGATCATCTTCTGATGGGGGACACGGTGTACGAACCAACGCGAAAATTATGTGATCACATATTAAAAAAAATGGGCATTGAGACAACCTATTATGATCCATTGATCGGTTCGGACGTTGAGAAGCTAATTAAAAAAAATACGAAAGTAATTTTTACCGAATCGCCCGGGTCCGTAACGATGGAAATTCAGGACATACCGGCGATTTCAAAAGTAGCCCATAAACATGACGTAATGGTCATGATCGATAATACATATGGCAATCTTGTCAACTTCGATCCATATGCGCATGGTGTCGATTTATCAGTTCAGTCAGCAACCAAATATATTGTTGGCCATTCAGATGCAATGCTTGGCACCGTTACCACAACGGAAAAATATTGGAAGAAACTGTTTCATCAAAGTTATCTGATGGGATACACGGCGGGTCCCGACGATGTGGACCGCGCGATGCGTGGCATAAGAACAATTAGACCACGTCTCAAACAACATGAAAACAGCGCGTTGGAAATCGCAAAATGGCTGAAGGAAGAAAATCTGGTCGACTTGGTTCTGCATCCGGCAATGAAAGACTGCCCGGGTCACAATATTTGGAAACGTGATTTTAAAGGTTCCAACGGTCTTTTTTCATTTACGTTCAAACGAGGTCACGAAAAAGCACTAATCGCATTCCTTGATAACCTGAAGCTGTTTAAAATGGGGTACAGCTGGGGCGGTTTTGAAAGCCTCGCCATGAGCTTTTATGATCTAAAAAATGAACGAACGCTTGATAACTGGGACAACTATGGATCGCTCGTAAGGCTACATGTCGGTCTGGAAGATACAGAGGATCTAATCGACGATTTAAAACAGGGTTTTGAACATTATCGTAACGCCCTTTAGTTACACTTTCTTGAGCACAAGAAACCGACCGCACAGGAATAGGACTGTAGCGCTCAGAACGATTGCGGGCCCGGTCGGAACATCCCAATGGCTCGATGCCCAGACACCACTAAGGACGGAAATAATTCCACCGAGGGAAGAAAACATAATCATCTGCAATGGCGTTCGTGAAATTGTCCGTGCCGCCGCCGCGGGAATAATCATCAGCGCCGTGATCAGCAACACGCCGATAACTTTAAGAGCGACGGCAACAAGAAACGCAATCAAAAGCATGTAGATAATCTTGACCCTGTTTACTTTTACGCCTTCGGTATGAGCTAGATCCTCATGTACCGTAAGCGAAAGCAAATCCCTCCAGATAAAATAGAGACAAAGCGCCGATAAGCTGGCAACGCCGGCAATTGTGTATATGTTTCTCTCGCTTATCGCCAGAATATCACCAATCAGATAATACATCATATCGGTGCGAAAATGGTCCATCATTGAAATCACAATCATGCCGATGGAAAGGGCACTATGCGCCAGAATACCCAGCAACGTATCGGATGAAAACCGCCTGTCCCGCTGCAAAAACAAAAGCATCATTGCCACGGCAGAACAGGTTGCGATCATTATAAGCGGATTTTCGCTATCGAATGCAATTCCAAGAGCAACACCCATCAGCGCCGAATGAGAGACCGTATCGCCAAAATACGCCATCTTCCGCCAAACCATAAAGCACCCTAAGGGTCCGGCAACTGCCGCTACCATAACACCTGCAATTAAAGCATTTACGATAAACTCATCAATCATTGTGGTGCTCATGGTGTTTGTGATCGTGATCGGGGGCATGGTCATGGGTATATATGGCGATACCTTCCATTGGCCTTCCCATCAGTGCATGATATTCCGGATCCTGCCTGATAAATTCCGGTGATCCCGAACAACAGATATGCCTGTTTAGGCAGATAACCTGATCCGTTGATGCCATAACCAAATGAAGATCATGGGAAATCATCAATACGCCACAACCCGTGTCATCCCTGATTTTTGCGATAAGGCCATATATTTCCTGTTGCCCCATAATATCAATCCCCTGCACCGGTTCATCAAGAACCAACAAATCCGGATGACCAAGAATTGCCCGGGCCAGCAATATTCGTTGCATTTCACCGCCAGAAGCGCTTTGAACGGGCTGATTGGCGAGTTCACACAATCTGACGGTTTCCAGTGCCTGTTCCACATCGGCATATGTTGTGTTCGGCCTAAGATACAAAAAGTCCCGCACATTCAGGGGCAGAACCTCGTCGATCATTACCTTCTGTGGCATATATCCGATCGTAATTGATTTATCGCGGTAGACTTTCCCGGAACTTGCTTCAAGAATGCCCAGCGAAATTTTCATAAGAGTACTTTTGCCTGCACCGTTCGGCCCAATCAGGGTGACGGTCTGTCCGCGGTTTACAGAAAAAGAAATATCTTCCAGTACAAGATTTTTGTGATAACTTTTGCAGACATTCTCTAATCTCAAAAGCTGACCAGCTTCGCTGCTCATACCATCTACGCCCTGCAGTTTTCGCAGATTCCGGCGATCTCAAGAATGGAGTTTTTATAAGTGTAGCCGTTCTCGAAAGCCGCTTTTTCAATCACATCGTGTAGTGATTTTTCGTTCATCTCTGTTACGTTACTACACTTGGTGCAGATCAAAAAATGGCCCTGATGTTTATGTGCAGGATCACTACAGCCAACAAACGCGTTCAGCGACTCGATTCTATGAACGAACCCTTCTTCGATAAGAAAATCCAGCGCCCTATAAACCGTAGGTGGTGCGACACGTTTTTTTCCCTCACTCAGTAAATCAAGCACTTCATAAGCGGTAATCGGTTCATGTTTACTCCAAACAAGTTCAAGAACTCTGCGCCTTAGAGGCGTAAATCTTGTTTCTCGTTCTTCGCAGATTTTTTGCGCAGCTTCAAGGGCTGTTTCGATGCAGGCATCATGATCATGCTTATGTTTTAACACAGCTTACCTCTTATATTACTATTCCATAGAGACATTAAATGTGATATTGCCCTGATTGCTAAGGAATATCAAGTCATCTGGAAAATATTATGGCGAGCACCAAAAATAACGACTTATTAGATCAGTTTATTGGGAAACTGAAATTTAACGCTGACGGTCTCATGCCCGCCATTGCTCAAGATGCCAGTTCAATGGAAGTCCTGATGATGGCATGGATGAATGATGTGGCCATAAAGGAAACACTTACGAGTGGACAAGTTTGCTATTTTTCCCGTTCGCGACAAAAGTTGTGGAAAAAAGGAGAAACATCGGGGCAGATTCAAATCCTGCAAAAATTCCGTGTTGATTGCGATCAAGATACAATATTATTGTTGGTGGATCAAGTTGGTGTCGCCTGTCACACCGGGCGCAGAAGCTGTTTTTTTGAAGAAGTTGACAAAAAAGGAAACGTTCAAATCATCGCAGAGGTGATAACCGACCCCGACGAACTGTACCAAAAGTAAATTTATCTATCAGGTGATGAAAAAGAGCATAATTCAGGCTTACCCTCACAACAGTCTGTTACCAGATAATCCATAAACAGCTTCGTATGTTCAATTTCCACTTTGTACTTCAGAATGCGACCTTCACGCGTGAAAGTTATTAAGCCAGCGTTGGTTAATATATTAAGATGCGAGGATAGCGTATTTTGAGCAACACCAAGCATTTCCGCAATCCTGCCTGCCGGCATCCCGTTCTTTCCTTGTTTTATTAACAAGCGAAAAACACTGAACCGGGTTGGTTGTGCAAGGGCGGAAAGTATTTTTACCGCAATATCGTCGTTCATGAAACTTTCCTTTGATGATTAAGCGGCAAAGTCAATGCTACCGCTAAAATGACCATAACGGTCGAAGTTATCAGACAAGCAGAAAGTCCATAAAGCTGATAGATCAGACCGGACAAAAACGTTCCCAAAACACGACCAATCGCATTTGCCATATAATAAAACCCTATATTGAGAGACACGCTTTCCCGGTTGGCATACCCCACGATGAGGTAAGAATGAATGGCAGAATTTATGGCAAAAATGATCCCAAACAATATAAGCCCTCCTATAAGCCAATTTGACGGATTGAGATCCGGGCTTAAATCATGGAGAAACGATTGCCCAAAATCGCTAATGCCAAAAGCTATCAATGCAGGGAAAACGCAGAGAACAGACCCCCAAATTTTTGCTGAAAGTGCCGCCGACATTGTACCGTGCTCATATTGAAGGAATTTGGGTACAAGTGCCTGGACCAATCCATAGCCGATAACCCAAATCGCCATAAAAGCGCCGGTCTGATTAAAACTCCAATCAAAATTACTGACCAAAAACACAGGGACACCAACGACGAACCAAACATCGCGGCTGCAAAACAAAAACACCCGTGCAGCAGACAGGTAGTTTATTTCTCTTGATTTTGAGAAAATTTCTCTAAATTTCACCTTCCTGTTTAATTTGCCAAAACCCTGATCCAGTAACATAAAACCAACAACTAACACGAACGCCAAACATACAGCCATAGACAGTAACGCATCCTTAAAACCAAGTGATTGAAGCAGGAATGCACCAACAAAGAAACCTGCACCTTTCAACGCATTCTTTGACCCGGTGAGTATTGACACCCACCTAAATAAAGTGGATTGATTGTCTTCTGCGACCACGAATTTAATGGCTGATTTGGAGCTCATTTTGGTCAGATCTTTTGCTATTCCTGAAAGCGCCTGAGATGCCATAACATAAAAAATCGACATGGCGACTGTAAAACCTTCTGGTAAATAAGCTAAAACTGTCAAGGCAACAATTTGAAGAAAAAGTCCACTGTAAAGTGTTATTTTCAAGCCATACTTTGCACCAAGCCAGCCGCCAAACAGATTGGTAATCACACCCATAATTTCATAAAGAATAAAAAGAAACGCGAGATCAACGGGATTAAATCCCAGGCTGTGAAAATGCAAAAGAACAAGCATACGTAGTGCCCCATCGGTGAGCGTAAAGCCCCAATAGGACGCGGTAACAATGCTATAACTTCTAATGTCTGCCATATTACATCCCTGATGCAATCATCTTTGCAAGTTCAGCCATTCTGTGTACATATCCCCATTCGTTATCATACCACGCGTAAACCTTAAGCTGGGTATCATTCACAACCATTGTCGATTGCGCATCAATAATCGAAGAACGCGGATCATTCAAATAATCAACCGATACCAATGGCCGTTCTTCGTAGCCCAAAATACCGGAAAGGTAACTTTCCGACGCTTCCCTGAATAACCGGTTGATTTCATCACTGGTAACAGATTTATTCATTTCAAACACACAATCCGTGAGTGATGCGTTTAATAATGGAACCCTGACCGCATGACCGTTTAATCTTCCTTTAAGTTCCGGGTAAATTAACGTGATCGCGGTTGCAGAACCCGTCGTCGTTGGGATCATTGATGTAAGACCTGACCGCGCCCTTCTAAGATCATTATGCGGTGCATCAACAATGACCTGTGTATTCGTAATGTCATGAATTGTCGTGATAGAACCGTGCTTAATTCCAATTTTTTCATGAAGCACCTTTACTACCGGCGCGAGACAATTTGTGGTGCAAGAAGCCGCAGTAATCAGATCATGCTTTTCAGGGTCATATAAATGATGGTTTACACCCATCACCAGGTTTAGCGCGCCTTCTTCTTTCACGGGTGCCGAGACGAGGATTTTTTTTATGCCTTTATCATAATAAGGTGACAACAACGCCCGCGATTTAAATTTACCGGAACATTCGATTACGATATCCACGTCATCACCTGACCATGGTATGTCGGCGGGATTTTTATGTTGGCTATAAGCAATATTCCTACTGTCAACGGTAATAAAACCATTTCCGAAATCCGTATCCTTATCAAAAATGCCATGCACTGAATCAAATTTTAATAGATGCGCACTCGTCTGCGCAGAAGCATTTGGTTCATTAATCGCTACAAGTGATAATTGCTCATTATTCGGAAGAACACGGGCAAAAAGTCTTCCCATCCGCCCGAAACCGTTTATCGCTACTTTCTTCATAACAACCCCTTTTTATTTATATATCAATATATCGACAAATATCGATATTTCTAAGGGGATACAAGTGAATTATTTATGACTAAAGGAATTTGAGACGTGTTAAGCCGTGGATCAATTTTTTTGGCCACAAAAAAAGGAGCCAATGGCTCCTTTTTTATCTTAAAATCTTGATCGTTTTAGGCGCTCATCGCCTGCTCAAGCTGATCGGCAATAGGCAGTTTCCGTATCCGAACACCACATGCATCATAAATCGCATTACAAAGAGCAGGAATTGCCGCCGGAAGCGCCATTTCACCCATACCGCGCGGCTCAATGTTGTTTTTGGCGACTTCTGCGTCAAACTGGGTCGGCGCCGACGCAATTCGCGCCATTTGATAGGTATCAAAATTATTGGTCACCACACGTCCGCCTTCAATTTCAATCTTTTGACCAAGGGCAGCACTAAAGCCATCCAGGGTTCCGCCTTCGATCTGACCTTTACAGCCAAGCGGGTTTATCACGACACCCGGGTCACATGCGCCGGAAGCTTTAACAATGGTCAGTGTACCATCATCATCAACCTTGACTTCAACCACAGCGGCAGCATAACCGCCAAATGTCATGAAGCTTGCGACACCCATACCGTGCCCTTTCGGAAGTTGTTTGCCCCATCCTGCATTTTTGGCAGCGATTTGAAGAACGTTTATAAACCGATCCGCACGCATAAAATCACTACTGAAGCCGGGATGCGGCGTGTCACCGGTTTCACGGAACATATCCAGACGGTATTCAAGGGGGTCTTTCCCGGCCAGATGCGCCATTTCATCAACGAATGACTGCATGGCGTACCCGGCAACATTCTCCGTCGGACCACGCCACGGACCACTTGGGAGAACCTGTTTATGCACAACTTCACCACGGTAGTTCGGAATATGATGTGCCGGAAAGGCATGCTGCGCAAAATCATTGTCCGTTGAACAATGGAGATAGTTCGCCGCAACAATTTTTCCATTCTCATCAAGACCGCCACGGAAAACGTGACGCCCTTTCGGATTATAAAAATCCTGCTCAAGGTCATCTTCACGTGTCCAGATTACCTTAACCGGCTTTCCTGCCGCTTTTGAACAAAGTGCCGCTTCGGTAACGGCATCGACAATAAACTTACGCCCGAAACCTGACCCGATACGCGTAATCGTTACATCAAACTGGTCGTGCGTATAGCCCGGGAACACCTGCATTAAATCATTCATCACACGGTTGACGGTCTGATTTCCGGCAATAACCGTAATTTTATCATCTTTCACATCCGCAATACCGCATGGTGTTTCCATGGTCGCATGCGCCCAATAAGGTTGCTCATAAGCAACCTCAAGGGTTTTATCCGCAGCGGCATAGGCGGCATCAAAATCACCATGTTCAATTTTAACCTCGCGGTCACCACTTTCGACCATTTTATCAAATTCGCTATCGATCCACGCATTGTCAGCATGCGCCCACATGCTGTCATCCCATTCAATGTCAAGCGCATCTCTACCTTTAAGGGCGGCCCAGTGATTATCCGCGATGATCGCCACACCATCGGCGATGATCTTCTGCTTGCTGCGGTCTTCCGGAATTCTATGAATGCGGACGACTTTGCGGACACCTGGCACTTTAAGCGCTGCGGTATCGTCGTAAGATTTCACCAATCCGTCGATATAAGGGCAACGGGCGATCACCGCATTAAGCATGCCCGGTAGTTCCATATCCATACAATAGATCGGATTGCCTACCGCAATATCCGTTGCCGCTTTTTGTGGTTGATCTGTCCCGATGATTTTATATTCAGAATAATCCTTAAGTTTCGGCTCCTCATCAAGAGTCACATTTGCGGCCGCATCAACAAGGCTTCCGTAACTTACACGGTTAGAACCATGTACTATATAACCCTTATCTGTTTTAAGATCGCCTACTGCAACATTCACCATTTCCGAAGCAGCCTTGACGAGCCGCGCTCGCGCCTCAGCACCAGCCTGACGCAACATGACATAGGAGCGGCGGATAGCCTGACTACCACCAGTTGACTGATGAATCGGCTGGCCTTTATATTCTTCGTCAGCATGACCGCGTTGACCACGTTCTTTCTTATATAGCGGTGGAAGTTTTTCGACTTTGACCTTTTCAAAATCAACATCCAGTTCTTCCGCAACAATCATCGGAAGCGCAGTACTGACACCCGTACCGTCATCGGGAACCGAATAACCGATTGTAATTGTGTTATCCCGGTCGATTTTAAGGTAAAACCCAAGGTTCGTATCCAGATTACGGTAGCGATCGCCACCCATATCTTGTGCAAAACTGAAATTAGGGGCTGTTATAACAAGCGCACCTGTCGCAGCGGAAACCTGTAAGAAACGTCTTCTTGATAAATCCTGCATATTACATCTCCCCCCTTAAATATCCTGCGGCACGGTGAATGGCCCTTCGAATACGCATATAACTTGCACAGCGGCAAAGATTATCAATATTGTCATTGATATCTTCATCTGTCGGGTTTGGATATTCTTTAAGAAACGATGCTGCGGCCATAATTTGTCCGCTTTGACAGAAACCGCATTGCGACACGTCTTCATCGATCCAGGCACGCTGCACTGCGTGCAATTGTTCTTCATTGCCTAGACCTTCAATCGTTGTGATGTCCTCACCTTCAATTGCTGCCATTGGAACAGAACAGCTTCGCTGCGCCACACCACCGATATGAACCGTGCAGGCACCGCACATGGCAATACCGCAGCCGAATTTGGTTCCTCTCAATTTTGCGTCATCGCGTAAATACCACAGAAGCGGCATATCCTCATCACCGTTAAATGTATGGGATTTACCGTTCACCGTAAATTTAACCATAATACCCTCTTATTTTGAATTAATATTCACTTTTAATGATACGATATAACATAATTTTGAAAAATAAAACAGAACCTTTTGTTATTATTTTACGACACCCAAAAAGCGATTACCATAAAAAATCGCCACGATCCCGATTAAGATGATCCCGTAAATAAGCTGATTTTCGCTGCCAAGCCAAATTGAAGCGGAGCCAACAAGGATGCTCACCATAAAGTCGATTGATCCATATAGATTAGAACTTTTTCTGTCGCTTGAAAGGAAGGTAAGCGCCCGCGCAAGCAATATGCCCGCGATGCCAAGCAGAATGGATGTAATTGCAATATCCCTCCATTCCCCGAGCAATAAGATCTCAGGATTATAAACAAAATAAAACGGGATAATGAATGCAGAAAGACCCAGCTTTAGCCCTTCAATGCTTGTCGCTTTCATATCCGCCTTCGCGAGGCTGGCCGCAGCATAGGACGCGATTGCAACAGGTGGAGTCAACATCGACGCAAGACCAAAATAAAATACAAAAAAGTGGGCGGCAATCGGTGGCACCCCCATTTCGGCGATCGAAGGCGCAAGCAACATCGCAACGATGATATAGACAGCAGATGTCGGCATGCCCATTCCAAGGATGATCGAAATAAATGCGGTAAGCAGAAGCATTACAAATAAACCATACATTTCACCCACGTCACTCAGCGCAAGTGCGAGGCTGAAACCAAGCCCGCTCATATTTATCACGCCAATGATGATACCAGCGCCCGCGCAGATCATGATCAGTAACGTAAATGGCTTACCAAGATACACGATCGACTGGTAGACGGTATCTATACCCGGTAGTTTACGATGTTTGATAAAAGCAAGTATCAACAGGGACAATGTGGCATAAAGCGCTGATTTTGCCGGGTTGAAGCTTAAAACGAACAAAAAGAATATCAGCACCAGCAGCGGTATAATAAATATCCAGCCGGCCTTTAAAACATCCTTTACCCGCGGCGTTTCCGAAGCCTCAAGCCCTGTCATGCCCTTATCACGGGCAAAAAAGTCGATCTGGCAGAAAAGAAACAAATAATAGATGATCGCCGGTATGATTGCCGAAGCAACGATGGTCGCGTAGGGCAATTCCAGATATTCGGCAATGATAAATGCTGTTGCCCCCATCACTGGTGGGGCAAGTTGGCTTCCGTTTGACGCGACGGCTTCAATCCCGGCGGCCATCGGGCCGGAAAAACCATTTCGCTTCATAAGCGGGATTGAAACCATGCCTGTGGACATAATGTTTGCTACTGTTGCGCCGCTTACGGTGCCCATCAGCGAGCTGCCGACAACCGCAACTTTCGCGGGGCCACCACGTCTTTTTCCAATCATTGCCATGGCGATATCTGAAAAAAAGCTTGTCGCGCCGCTGGCCTGCATCACCTGCCCGAGAACAAGAAAACCAAGAATAAGGCTTCCCGCAACGGTCATAATAAATCCCAGAACCGCGCTTCCATCAGTATAAAGATAAACAAATAATCGATCCGGATCGTTTTGCGCGCCTTCAAACATACCCGGCGCGTTATGACCAAAAAGCCCGTAAATGAGGGAAAGTACGATAACCGCAGCCATTCCCTTCCCGGCTGTCTTTCGAACCCCTTCGCAAAGAAGCACTATAGCAACTATTGCTAGTGCGACCTTTAGCGGGGGGCGTTCATGCTGGCTTAAAAGCCAACTTTCATAATTATAGGCACAGATCAGCCAGGAAAGCGCCGCAACCGCCGCCAAACCATAATCCAGATATCCTGATCGTTCACCATAAGGCCAATAAATAAACGACGCTGCAAGCGCAAATGCAATCAGAAATCCCAGATAGTTTCCGTCAAGCACCGCCAATCCCAGTTGAAGCGGCACACCGGCAATCCAGCAGATGCCAAATAGAGCCGGCAGACCGAACAGGAATGTTTTAAATATTTTCTGATTTGTTGATTCAGGTATTTGGGCACTCTCACTCACAGCGGTTTTATTTCCATAGATCTAACAGTTTTTGATTTCGCTGCTCGGCCGCATCATCCCAAACAGCGGACCCAGCGCCACTTTTATAATAATCGATTGCCGCTTTATGATACGGGACAGTTTGCGAAAAATGCACAAAATCACGCGTTGAAAAATTTTTAAATCCCGGATAATCATTTTGCATATCGCCCCACTTAGAGTGCAATACGTCAAGAATTTTGACGACATCCTCATCCTCAAGGGTTTTTGGCACCATAAGATACATATCCATTGCAAAAATTCTGGTTTCCGTTTCAACCCCCGGGTGTTCGCCAGCATTCACAAGATAGGCACGAAGCCCCGGCGCCGATGAATTGATCAGATTTTTTTCAAAACCTTCCTTCTTCAAATTTAAGACCCTTATGCCCGCCGTTGCGTTGGCTTTCCTGACCGCTGCCATACTGACACTGCCGGGCGCGGCATCGGCATTACCTTCAACGACCGCTTCAACCCCCTGTCCTACACCGGAAACTGTAATCGGCTGTACTTCATCGCCATTTAATCCGGCAGCTTCAAGCATCGCATAAGCCATCGTGCTTACCGCCGGTGCCGCTGTGATATTCAGTACGACTTTCTTTCCTTTAAGATCGGATATGGTCTCAATGCCGGCCCCTCTGCGGCTGATGAAGGCAAATGGCATGGCAAAAAGGCGCGCGGCGACACGGATATCCTTATTGGGTTCGGTACCAATCCCGGCATAGGCCGTGCCCATCCCCGCCATAGACGTCAAACCCATTTCAAGCTCTCCGGCATTAATAAGTGGTATAAAGCCACTTGGCCCGACATAGGGCTGCGCCGTCACTCGCATTCGCAGGTCCTGTTGCATGTGTTTTGCGAGCACCGTGCCAAGCGAATGCATGCTACTGCCTATAAACCCGGTCCCAATGTTAAATTGTTTACGAGCGGCCATTGATGGCACCACAGATGATATCAACATTGCAGCGGTTGATACGGCCAAACACACATTCTTAAACCTGTTTTTCATATTTTAAGATGATACCCTTTTATATTTTGCAATAACATATCATTTTCATCTTAGCGAATTTAAGGATGAATTCAATATATCAATAGGAAATAGGATTTGGCGCTTAAAACAGTCCCTGAATCAAGCCTTTTTCATCAATTTCAATGGATTCAGCCGCCGGCACCCGCGGAAGGCCGGGCATCGTCATGATTTCACCGCAGACCACAAGAACAAATTCAGCACCGCTTGATAGCCTCACTTCCCGGATCGGGATACCATAGCCACTCGGTGCGCCCTTCAGTGCGGGATCGGTCGAAAAGCTATATTGCGTTTTTGCAATGCAGACGGGTAAATTGCCAAAGCCACCTTTTTCAAGGTCTTTTAGCTGATTTCTGATTTTCTGATCGGCAAAGACTTCATCGGCGCGGTAGATTTCCTTGGCGATAATTTCTATTTTGGTTAAAAGCTTATAGTTATCCGGATACAGCACACTGAAATCCGAATTACCGCGGTCAATTACATCAACCACTTCCTGTGCGAGTGCGGCACTGCCGTCACTACCATTCGCCCAGTGGCTGCTTTCTACCGCCTTGATCCCGACTTTGGCGCAGGCATCGACAACAGCCTTGATTTCCGCGTCCGTATCGGTTGGGAAGCGGTTGATCCCGACGACACTGTCGACGTTATATTTTTTGATATTCTCAACATGACGTTCTAGATTTTTGAGCCCCTTTTTAACCGCATCCACATCTTCCTTGGCCAGATCGTTTTTGCCGACACCGCCGTGCATCTTAAGCGCCCGAACCGTGGCGACAATAACAACGGCGTCAGGTTTTAGCCCCGCCTTGCGGCATTTGATGTCAAAGAATTTTTCCGCACCAAGATCCGCACCGAACCCTGCTTCCGTCACAACATAATCGGCCATCTTAAGGGCCGCTTTGGTTGCCATAACCGTGTTGCAGCCATGGGCAATATTTGCGAAGGGTCCACCATGGATGAAGGCCGGGTTATGTTCCAGCGTCTGAACCAGATTTGGTTGTATGGCATCCTTGAGCAACACGGTCATCGGCCCGTCCGCCTTGATTTCACGGGCATAAATGGTTTTGCGGTCACGTGTTTGTCCAATTGTAATACCACCAAGCCGGCGACGAAGATCGTCAAGACCACTGGCAAGGCAGAAAATAGCCATCACTTCGGAAGCCGGTGTAATGTCAAAGCCGCCTTCGCGCGGAAAACCGTTGGTAACACCGCCGAGCGACGTAGCGATCTGCCGCAGGGAACGATCATTCATATCCATAACGCGGCGCCACGTGATGCGGCGATTATCAAGCCCGGTGCTGTTTCCCCAATAATTGTGATTATCAATCATCGCGGCAAGTAAATTATTGGCAGATGTGATCGCATGAAAGTCCCCGGTGAAATGCAGGTTAATATCTTCCATCGGGATAACCTGCGCATAACCACCACCGGCAGCGCCCCCCTTCATTCCGAAACAGGGTCCAAGGGACGGTTCACGAATACAGATCATGGCTTTCTTGCCTATTTTATTAAGCCCATCAACAAGCCCGACGGTCGTGGTTGTCTTGCCCTCCCCGGCGGGGGTCGGCGTAATTGCTGTGACCAGTATTAATTTTCCATCCGGTTTGTCCAACTGGCTTTCAATATAATCCAGGCTGACTTTTGCCTTGTCATTGCCGTATCTTAAGAGCGCGTCCGAAGGAATGTTGATCTTAGCGGCAATTTCCTCAATTGGTTTTGCTGTTGCTTCGCGGGCGATTTCAATATCGCTTTTATATTTCTGGGCCATGGTGTCGTGCTCTTATGTAATTTATTTTTTTGACTTAAAGGTTTTATTATTGTGTTTTCGCAAATTTGGTCACTTTCTCAATTTCCGGGAAGCGCCTTGGCGGTTTTCGGTGATTTGTCGCCTGCTCATAGGCATAGGCGATGGCAAATAACAAATCTTCGCGGTATTCCCGTGCCAGAATTTGAAGCCCCGCGGGTAAATTGCCGTGTGAATATCCCATGGGAACGCTCGCCGCAGGAAGGCCCGTAGCGGGCGCTATAATCTGACTGTTATCGCCCTTATAATCTTCGTCAGCGCGTGCTAAAAGCGCCGGCGGATTTGTCCAGCTTGGATAAATAATGGCATCCACATTGAATTTATCCATTGATCTTTCGACATCCGCCTTGAAGGCATTTCGCCCCGCATGATTTGGATATTCCATGCAAGGTGGATTTTCGTCATTGGGATGAACGTCTAGCGGTCCCGCGCCAAAATTCTCAAGCCCGCCTTTTACATAAGGCGAATATTGCCCGCTTTCGTAGACTTCCATCACATCTTTTATCGGCGCATCGGGTCCAAGCGTTTTTAAATATTCATGCATATCATAACGAAAACGGCGACAAAAATTGGGTGCATCGCGGTGCTGCTGCAAGTTTTCGATTTCAAACGGGTCAACAATCACGGCACCAGCATTTTTCAGATCCTCCACCGCTTTCATGAACAGAGCCGTAATTTCCGGGTCCGCATCTTCTGTGAATACGAGATCACGAAGCACGCCGATACGTTTGCCTTTTAATGCGTTTTCATCAAGATAATCCGTATAGTCAGCCTTACGTTTTCCCTTTCCGAGTTCCGTCATCGGATCGGCAGGATCATATCCGGCAACAACATTAAACATAAGTGCACCATCACGCACCGTACGGGTCATGGGACCAGCGATATCGCGATCCCAGGCAAGTGGGATAATCCCGTCTCGGCTTGTAAGGCCAATTGTTGACCGAATACCAAAAAGTGCCAGATGCGACGACGGGCCACGTATACTGTTTCCTGTATCGGACCCCATTCCGGCCACACCGAAGCTCGCCGCGGTCCCGGACGCTGTGCCGCCGCTGGAGCCTGCAGGAACGCGTGTCAGGTCATATGCATTGGCCGTAACGCCAAACGATGAGCTTTTGGTCTGCCGCGGGCTAAAAGCCCACTCAGCCATATTGGTTTTCGCAATGACAATTGCATCCGCTTCGCGAAGTTTACGGACCATAAAGGCATCATCAGGCGGATAACTGTTTTTTAACGCAATCGACCCGCCAGTGGTCGGCAGATCATGCGTATCATAATTGTCCTTGATCAGAACCGGCGCACAGTAAAGAGAACCAAGTTCCTTTTTATTCCTGATCGCCTGATCAATTTCATCAGCACGTTCAAGCGCTTTTCGGTTAACTACTGTAATCGCGTTCAGCTTTGTTTCCTGATCAAAAACGCTTATCCGGTCGAGATAGCCGGCAACAATTTCACGACATGTCATCTGCCCCGATGACAAGGCACGATGAATGTCATCAATAGTGGCTTCAACGAAGTGAAAATTTTGAGCGTGAGAAAACACAGTGGAGATTAGAAAAAATAGAACGGTGATAAATGGCTTAAACAAATTGGGACCTCGTTTTTATTTTTTCAGCATGCTAACGCATATAATTCAATTGAGGAAGCAGTATTTTTATGGTTTAGTGCCGCTTCAGAAATTACTGGAAAAAGCCGATGACGATCAATAAAGAAAAGATTTACGCCGATACACCGGGCAAAAAAAACATCATACATCTTAACAATGCCGGAGCCTCCCTGATGACGCAGCAGGTGCTTGACGCGCAAATTGCCCACTTGAAACTGGAAGCAAGTATCGGTGGTTACGAGGCCGCGGCGCACAGAAAGCCTGAAATTGATGCAGTCTATTCATCAGTGGCAAAATTAATCAACGCTGATCCATCGGAAATTGCAATTGTTGAAAACGCAACCGTCGGCTGGGCAATGGCGTTTTACGCGATTGATTTCGCACCCGGAGACCGCATCCTGACCGTCGAGGCGGAATATGTGTCCAATTATGTGGCTTATCTTCATATGGTCCGCGAAAAAGGCGTAAAAGTTGAGGTCATCCCAAGCAATAAGGACGGCAATCTAGAGCTGGATATGCTGGAAAATATGATTGATGATAAAGTGAAGCTGATCTCGGCAACCCATGTCCCCACAAACAGCGGGCTTGTCAACCCGGTCTCGAAGCTCGGGGCAATCGCCAGGAAATACAATATTCTGTTTTTGGTTGATGCATGTCAGTCAGCCGGTCAGATACCGCTTGATGTTGAAGAAATCGGGTGCGATATGCTATCGGCCACCAGCCGCAAATACCTTCGCGGGCCCCGCGGTGTCGGTTTTTTATATGTCAGAAAATCGGTTACGGGTAAACTTCACCCGCCTATCATTGATCTTCACAGCGCCAAGTGGAAAAGCGCCACTGAATATGAGCTCGCGGATGATGCACGAAAATTTGAGAATTGGGAAAATAATTATGCCGCAAAGCTTGGGTTTGGAGTGGCCGTTGATTATGCGCTTGATATCGGGATTGAGGACATCAAAGCGCGCATTGACGAACTGGCCAATTATCTGAGACGGCGGTTACAGAGAATCCCCGCTATTAATATTCATGCGATCAGCGAGAACCAATGTGGCATTGTGACTTTTGCGGTGCAGGGCCAAAAAGCTTCCTATTTGGTAAATGAGCTGCGGAAGAAAAAAATTAACACGAGCGTTTCCACGCCTGATAGTACCTTGCTTGACGCAACAAAAAACAAATTGCCTGATTTGATACGGGCTTCCGTCCATTATTATAATGATGAAGAAGAGCTTGACCGGTTTGTGGAACAGCTAAATAGGTTAATTACATAAAATCATTCAATTTTGCCGATAAATTATTGACTTGAACTACCCGAAAAACTAGAGTTAATTCATAAACCATTGGGGGCAAAAATGATTTTTTCAAAAAAAATCGCAGTCGTAATATTTATTTCATTCGTTCTTTCCGCTTGCGCAACGAGTCACGATCAGACGGCCGGATTAATCGACAATCAAAATAATCTTGATCTTTGCAGTAGCTATCTCTCCGAATTTGACTTGTTGTTTTCTGATGAAGTTGCCTCACTCAATGAACAGAAACGATTATATCTGATTGATCTTCTACACGAAGTGAATATGAGAGGATTAACAAAACCGATTTGCCAAAGGATGATAGAAGACGGTTCTTAAGTAAAAATTATTGCGATTGAAAGTCTAACAAAAAAGCTCGGGTAATCACGGCAATTAAATGCACTCATTAATGATTAATGGCTGCTTCAAACGGTTAATAACAAAGCAATCAATGCAATTTGTCCGCTTATCTCAAAAACCGGGCACTTTATCGCAATCCGCTTTTATTTACGGGTGATTAAGGTACTAATGGTTTTGCAAGAAAATGTTACTCCCTATAGCTTTACTTGCTCCCTTATATGCTCCTCCATAGAGCAGCAAAAAACTGAATATAAACAGGGGTTATTTTACTATTAACAGTAATTTCCCTACTCCCCCTTCACCCTGTTTATTAAGCCGGCTCCCTGAATTCAGGGGGTCGGCTTTTTTATTTGCCTTGCATTTTAACGGATGATCATCCAAAAGGGTTTTATGAAACTGAATTTTGATCAATATGGTGACGATACCGGCAGGGATGCGCTGATCATTCTGCATGGTCTTTACGGGTCCGCGGCCAATTTTCGGGGCCTCGCTAAAATTTATGCCCGCGATTTTAATGTATACTGCCTTGATCTTAGAAATCATGGAAAATCACCCCATTCCGACGAGATCACATATTCGTTAATGGCAGAGGACGTGATTGAATTTATGGATGATCAGGGCCTTGAAAAAGCCCATATCCTTGGGCATAGCATGGGCGGAAAAACGGCGATGCAACTGGCGCTGAATAATCCTGAACGCGTTAATAAGCTGGTTATTGGCGATATCGCACCGGTGGTTTACCCCCATCATCATGAAAAAATTTTCGAAGGACTTCTTGCCATGCCGCTGGAGCGGATAAATTCCCGCGGTGAAGCCGACAAGATACTGGCAGATTACGTCAGCGAAGCGGGCGTGCGCGCCTTTCTGCTTACCAACCTGAAGCGGGAAGAGGATGGCGGCTTTTCATGGCGGATCAATCTACCCGCATTAATACGTGAATATGATCATATTTCCGCCGCACCGGAGGGAATTTCCTACGACGGGGAAACCCTGTTCATACGCGGTGCCAATTCGGGCTATATAACCGATGATTGTGTACCGGAAACACTTGAGATATTCCCCAATGCACGGATTGAAACCATTGAGGATTGCGGACATTGGCTTCATTCGGAAAAGCCGAAGGAATTTTCGGAAATATTGCTTAATTTTCTAAGATAGAGTTTTAAGATAAATTCCGTACACAGCGAATGATATGCTCCGCGGCATAGTCCATTTCTTGCTGCGTCGTCATCCGGCCAATGCCGATACGGACGGAAGCGTCGATTTCCGGCTTTGACAGCCCAAGCGCCTTTAGCACATAAGACGGTTTATGCTTCGCCGATGAACAGGCGGAGCCCGTTGAAATGGCAATGTCCTTTAAATCCGCAATCAAAAGATCCGCTTTTATGCCCTGAAATGTCAGATTTATATTGCCGGGATAGCGTTCTGTCGCGCTGCCGTTTAAGGAAACAGAGTTCAGGGCCGTTTTAATGTTGTTTAAAAACCGGTCAGAAAGATTTGAAATATGTTTCATATCCTTATCCATATCCACGGACGCAACTTCGCACGCCGCACCAACCCCCGTGCAAAGCGCCGGTGACAGTGTCCCGGAACGAAGACCATTTTCCTGACCGCCACCATCAAACAGGGGGATGATCGGCGTGCCTTTTTTAACATAAAGGGCGCCTACGCCCTTGGGCCCGTAGATTTTATGGCCGGAAATGCTCATCACGTCGATATTCATAGCAACCACATCCAGTGGTATTTTACCAACCGCCTGCGCCGCATCGGTGTGGAACAGGACGTTTTTCTTTCTGCAAATAGCGCCAATTGCCTTGATATTCTGTATGACTCCGATCTCATTATTGACCGTCATCACCGACACTAATGAGGTCTTCGTCGTAATTGCCGCTTCAAGTTCACCGGTATCGATAAGCCCGTCCGGGCCGACATCCATATAGGTGACGTCAAACCCCATTTTTTCCAATGCACGGGCGGAGGCAAGCACGCATTCATGCTCCGTCTTGACCGTAATGATGTGGTTTCTAGCGGGGTAATGAGCGAACGCCACCCCCTTGATCGCAAGATTATTACTTTCCGTTGCGCCAGACGTGAATATGATTTCATTTTGTTCCGCGTTTATCATACCGGCGACCTGTTTTCGCGCTTTTTCAACCGCCGCTTCCGCTTTCCAACCGAAGCTATGCTCAACCGAATGGGGATTGCCGAAATCATTGGTCAGATAAGGCATCATCGCCTCCAGAACGCGGCCATCTATCGGCGTTGTCGCCTGATAGTCCAGATAGATCGGTAACTTAAGCGTGCTTTTTGTCATACTGCTTTTTCCAGCTTGCGATAAATGCTCCCACGTCCGAATATTCACTATTCCATCCGAGGCTCATACGAATGGTGGACGAGGCAATTTTTTCGTCCCCTGTCATGGCGAGACAAACATGGGAAGCCTTAACCTTCCCCGATGAACAGGCGGACCCGGCGCTGATACATATTTTGTCAAGATCGAAGTTCATAACCTGAGTTTCGCTTGACACATCAGGCATGTAAATACTTGAAACATTGGGAAGGCGGCTCACATTTTTACCCAGAAATCTTGCACCGGGCGCGTGCCGGGACAGTTTTTCTTCCATTTCATCACGCCACGCGGCGAGGCTTTTCATTTTTTCCAGTGACGCCGGAATCATTGAAGCAGCAAGACCAAATCCGGCGATGCCGGCAATATTTTCGGTCCCCCCGCGCCGGCCGACTTCCTGCCCGCCGCCAAGGATCACTGATTTAATCGGCAGGTTTTCACGGGCGATCAGTGCGCCGACACCCTGCGGTCCACCAATTTTATGGGCAGATATGCTCATCATGTCCACACCCAGCCCCATAAAATCAATTTGCACCTTCCCCAAAGCCTGTATCGCATCGATATGGACAAGAGCACCAGCCGCGTGGGCAATTTCAACAATTGCCGGCACATCCTGCAATACACCTGTTTCGTTATTAGCATAAAGTATAGATAAAACAGTATGTTCTGATTTTTTTTTAAGAGATTGCTTTAGTTCATTAAAATCAATCAAACCGTCTTCATTTACGGGCATTATGTCCACCTCACCATTGAAACGGTCAGCGACGGAACGCAGTGAATCATGTTCCGCATTGGTCGTGATGAGGCGTTTTTTGCCACAGGAAAAGACCGCCATATTATTGGCTTCGGTGCCACCGGACGTAAATATCACCATCTGCGGACGACAGTTTATGGCCTGCGCAATGGATGCCCGTGCCGCTTCAAGGCGCGCCTTCGCCTTTCGGCCATATGCATGAACAGAAGACGGGTTCCCCCCCTCTTTCATGACTTCGGTCATAAGGTCAATGACCTCCGGCCGGATCGGGGTAGTGGCGTTATAATCCAGATATATCAAATTGTTTTTGGTCATTAATTTCTACAAACCAATTTCTTAGTTGAAATTTCAATGTGTTTTTATGCTATAAGAAGACGGAATCATCAATACGGTATTTTTATTCCATAAATTTTGCCACAATAAATTTATATATTTAAGGTTAAAGTTAATATGCCAGAAGTTATTATCAATGGTCCGGAAGGTCGTCTTGAAGGCCGGTACCATCCCAGTAAAAATGAAAATGCTCCCATCGCCCTTATCCTCCACGCAGATCCGCAATTTAACGGGAATATGAATAGTAAAATCTGTTACTACCTTTACCATTCGTTTGTCCGTCGCGGCTTTTCGGTCCTACGTTTTAATTTCCGCGGTATTGGGCGCAGTGAAGGGATTTATGATAATGGCGTTGGTGAACTTAGTGATGCGGCGTCCGCGCTGGATTGGCTACATACCGTCAACCGCGATTCACCGAATGTCTGGATCGCCGGGTTTTCATTTGGCGCCTGGATAGGCATGCAGTTGTTGATGCGCCGCCCTGAAATCAGCGGCTTCCTTTCAATATCCCCTCCTGCCAATCTTTATGATTTTTCATTCCTTGCCCCGTGCCCGTCTTCGGGTTTGATCACACAGGGTACAGCGGATACCGTGGTCAGCGAAAGTTCAGTACAGAAACTGGTGGATAAACTTCAGGCACAAAAAGGGATCACCATTGAGTATGACAAGATCGAAGGTGCTAGCCATTTTTACGAAGAACATCATCAGGAACTTGTGCAATCAATCGACAAATACCTCACCAAGAGACTTGGATATTAAGGATTGTGAATAATACCACCGGTTGATGGCGTACTGATGCCAGTGGTTCCCGGAAAGGTGATCGGCAGATTAAAAATCCGCCTCACCGCCATATAAGCAAATGCCTCCGCTTCGATAAAATCGCCGTTTATCCCTAACAAATCGACCGGCGCCACTTCACCGTCCAGTGTTTCGCCAAGCATACTCATTATTGTCGGGTTATGAGCACCGCCACCGCATACATACCATTTGTTTACTGGTGCGGGACATTTATCCGCCCCGGCCCTAATCGCGGCGACCGTAAATGCACAAAGGGTCGCAGCCCCATCCTCAAGCGACAGACCGTCCGCATCACTGACATCAAAATCATCCCTATCCAACGATTTTGGTGGAGTTTCAGAAAAATAACGGTTCTCCATCCAACGCTCGACAAGATCACGATGAACGCTACCCTTTGTGGAAATTATGCCATCACGATCAAACGAATAGTCGCTATATTTACGGATAAAGTCATCCAGCATCGCGTTTCCCGGCCCCGTATCAAACGCGACCATATCACCCGCGCGACTGCTGCCAATCCATGTGATATTCGCTACGCCACCGATATTGACGAGTGCAACCGGAAAATCATCTGTATTTTCTTGAATAATTGCGTGATGATATACCGGCACGAGGGGCGCTCCCTGCCCGCCATGTTCCACGTCGTGGCGACGAAGATCATTTACGACAGGAATATCAAGTTTTTTAGCAAGCTTCGCACCATCACCAATTTGCCAGGTCCACCCTTCGTCCGGTCCGTGAAGGAGGGTCTGACCATGAAAACCAATAAGATCGATATCCGCTCCGGACAGGTTGTTATGTTCAAGTAACCTGAAAACCGCTTCCGCGTGCAGATCGGTAAGCAATTCTTCTGTTTGATTGATAAAAAGATCGTCTTTTGTCGGCTTTCCGATCTTTCTGGCGTTCATCAGCGCCTGTTTCAGCTGTGCCCGTTGTTCATCGCTATAATTCACGTGACAAGGGCTTCCCCAGCGCTTTGCATAGGTTCCGTCAGATTTAATAATTGCCGCATCAATACCGTCCAGTGATGTGCCACTCATCAGTCCTATTGCGAGCTTTTCATTTTGATTATCTGCGCTCAAAAAATATTCCTTAAATTTCCGTTTTGGTCTTTGGCCAACTTGTGATACATCAGCAACCATAATAGTTACGCCTAAATAGATGACCATATTATGACCGATATTCTAGACAATTATAAGCCTAAATCAGAATTTCTTAAAGTGATGCTTGAGCGGGGTTTCATTCATCAATGCACCGACCCGGAGGCGCTTGACAAGCGGCTGCAATCCGAAATCATTCCTGCCTATATCGGGTTTGACTGCACCGCGAGCAGTTTACATGTGGGATCACTGGTGCAGATCATGATGTTGCGGCATTTGCAAAAAACCGGGCATAAACCGATTGCCTTAATGGGTGGTGGAACAACCAAAATTGGTGATCCCAGTGGCAAGGACGAAAGCCGACAAATCCTCACTTATGAAAAAATCAATGAAAATATGGATGGTATCAAATCTGTTTTTGAAAAATACCTGACTTTTGGTGAGGCGCCAACCGACGCTATTATGCCAAATAATGCAGACTGGCTTGATGATCTTAAATATATCGAATTACTGCGCACCGTTGGCCCGCACTTCACCATCAACCGCATGCTGACATTTGAAAGCGTTAAAATGCGCCTTGACCGGGAAAGTCCCCTGACATTTCTTGAATTCAACTACATGATTTTACAGGCCTATGATTTTCTTGAACTCCAACGTCGTGAAGGATGCGCCATGCAAATGGGCGGATCGGACCAGTGGGGCAACATCATCAATGGGGTTGAACTCAACCGCCGCATGGACCGAAAGGAAGTCTTTGGATTGACCACGCCACTCATTACGCTGGCGAGTGGCGCGAAGATGGGTAAAACAGCAACGGGCGCGATCTGGCTTAATGAGGACATGTGTTCCAGTTATGATTTCTGGCAATTCTGGCGCAATACGGCAGACGCCGATGTCGGGCGGTTCCTTGCTCTTTTTACCGAACTTCCAATGGATGAGGTTCGAAAACTTGCAGCACTCGAAGGACAGGAAATTAACGAAGCGAAAAAAATACTCGCTAATGAAGCAACAAGAATGTTGCACGGCGCGGACGCCGCCGAAAAAGCGGAAGAAACGGCAAAGAAAGCCTTTGAGGACCGTTCCCTTGGTGCTGATCTTCCAACGGTGGAAGTTACGAAATCGAAACTTGAGGCCGGTATTTTCATCAGCGATTTATATGTTATTGCCGGCCTTGGCGCATCAAAGGGCGAAGTCCGGCGATTGATTAAACAGGGCGGTGCGAAGCTTAATGATGAAAAAATCACTGACGGGGAGATGAAAATTTCACTTGATGATCTAAACGATCAAGGCAGTATAAAGCTTTCAGCCGGAAAAAAGCGACATATTTTGATACTACCGAAGTAGTAAAACAGCAGAATAGGGAAAATAATGACAAAAATTGACAGACGCGAACTTTTAACCGCCACTCTCGCCGGCGGTGCAGTAATGGCGATTGGCGGCACAGCAAACATAGCCACAGCACAAAGTAAGGCAGTGATCAAACCTGAAAGACTTAAAGCAGGTGATACAGTTAAAATAGTTGCGCCAGCGGGCGTAGAATACCGGAAATTACGCCTTCAGCTATCCATCGAATCAATGGAAGCACTTGGCCTTAAGGTAAAGGTGGCGGAAAACACACTTGGACGTCATGGATACTTTCCTGCTGAAGATGAAGTGCGTGCCCAGGAAATCAATGAGGCGTTCGCCGATGAGGAAGTGAAAGCCGTCATCGCCCTTAAAGGTGGTTGGGGGGCGGCGCGCACGTTGCCTTATCTTAATTATGACATGATAGCGAAGAACCCTAAAATTCTGCTGGGCTACAGTGATATCACATCACTGCTCGTCGCGATAAACAAGAATACCGGCCTCATGACATTTCATGGCCCGAACGCCGGAAGCGCATGGGGCCATTTCAGCACCCAAAATGTTAAAGAAATCCTTTTTGATGGTGTTAGCCAGCACATGGAAAATCCGCAGGATAAAGGTGAATACCTTACCGTGCGCGACAATAGAACGCAGACAATTGTTAAGGGCGCCGCTGAAGGACAATTAATCGGTGGTAACCTGACAGTGCTGACAGCCATACAAGGCACACCCTATTTTCCCGATATAAAGGGTAAAATCCTGATGCTGGAAGATATTGGTGAGAATATTTACAGGGTGGACCGCATGCTCACGCAACTCGCATTAGGAGGACATCTTAATGACTGCGCAGGTATTGTCTGTGGTGGGTGGACAGATGTGGACAGCGATGGTGGTTTTGGTGATTTCAGCCTGATGGATATCCTGGAACAACATTTTAAGCGCGCCGGGAAGCCCGCGTTCACAGGGGCCATGTTCGGTCATATTGATGATAAACGAACCATGCCAGTGGGCTGTAATGTCAGAATTGATGCTGACAGGGGAACGGTTACGATGTTGGAAAGCGCCGTTTCGTAGATACTCAGTTTGGCGGCATTGCGCTTTGTGAAACGTCCGCGGCGGCGGCCTGCTCTTCTGCTTGTGTTTCAGCTTCTTCTTCAGCTTCTTCGCGGGCAGTTGGGGTGTTGTCACCACCGCCGCCAATGGCACCGAATATTTTGCGAAATATTCCCGGCGCCAATGCCATCAGGGGATTAATTTTCACGTCCGGGTCTTCAATTGAGCCCGCCATATTATAGGTCGCGGCAAACACGCCTTCGCCCTTGCCCCCGGCGAGTATGGTGCCAAGCAGAGGAATATTGCTCAAAAATGAATTGATACCATAAGCGGGAATAATTGTACCGCCGATCGATATTTCATCAAATTTCTGGTCAATGTACCCGTCCAGCGTCACCCCGAGCGTCGGCCCTTTGGCACTACCGGAAACAAAGGTGAGTATTTCATCATACTGGGTAAATTCGCTTTCGAAACTTTCGAATGAAAGCCCATTTTTTTCCAGTTCTTCCTGTGCTTTGGCAAATTCCTTTTCCTTTAAAAGCTCGTTGAACGCTTTCGAATTTGCCACACTGAATTTTTCAGCACTGATCGTCCCGTTTAATGAATATCCTTTTTCAAGCGGTCTCATATCCGCTTCTATTAATAGCTCTCCCCGATCACCGCTGGTGAAGAAATCAAGAGCCCTCAGTGCCTGACCCGCATCGTTTGTCTGAAGAGTCAGCTTTTGCGGTGCATCGATGTCTTCTGTACTGGCAATCAAAATAGACAGATTTTTATCTTCCCCCCATTTGCCACCAAAACCAAAATCAATTACTTCATCGGCGACATAGCCGGTAAGTACCGTCGCTTCCTTCATTTCAACATCATTATACATGGATACATTGGCGACCGAACCCGCTAAATTGAAATCCGGCAGTTCGGTTGCTTCGCCTTCCACCTTGGGTCCCAAAACAATATCCATGATCGGTACTGCGTTAAACTGATTCCCTTTGATTGACACCTGATAAAGCCGGTTTTCATCGTCCCATTCAAATAGCCCGCTAAAATTCTGATCCGGCATTTCAAGGGATTTTATATAAAGCATTGATGTGCGTTCGCCGTCATAGACCAACTGCAATTCGGAATTCATATTATCGGAAACAAATTTAACATCATTTACATTGATAATCCCGTCCTGATCAAATTTAAGTGCGAATTCAGCATTGGCGTCATCATCTTTTTCCTTCAGCCATCCCAGAGGTTCAAACTGTATCTCTGTATCTTTTAGATCAAAGTGACCCTGGCCGACCTGTAGGCCCGCGCCTTTCCCTTCGAGGGTTAAATATGCGTGCGCGGGACCTTCGACATATGGAGCGAAGGGCAGACCGAGACGGTCCCAGTCATCATTTTCCACATTGCCTTCGATTATATAGCGTGTTGGGTATTCGCTTTTCTTTGTGAAATCTTCGGCCCATTCGGCGGCGAATTCGGTGCCATTCAATATGACGTTACCACTTGATGTTATTCCTTCACCATTTACGGAAAGCGCCATTGTCCCTTCTGTTATTGTCAGTGTATCTGACAGTTTTGGTATGCTGAGATCTTCCACATCTGCCTGAACGTCGAAAACCACATCTTTTATTTTCAGCTCTTTAATCAGCGGGAAGTCCAATGTAAGCACTGATTGCGCCTTTCCGAGAATGCTGTCAGACTTAATTCCGTAAAGACTGGGATAACCGAGCGGTTTATAATCGATCACACGCAGTATATCTTCAACCCGGCCATTGATGGGAAGCTCAAAATGGGCAAAGGCCAAGCCCTTTTTGGCAATGTCGTTAAAATGAAGGACGCCACCTTCTATACTAACATTTTCCACCTTTCCTCTATCAACATTCAACAGAAAATGATTGAGCCTTAACGTCGCCGATCCTTCAACATCGGTCAGCAATGGCATTGGTTTTAAGTAATGGGAACTTGCGTCAATCACCTTGAAATTAAACACAAAACTGTCCACAGGCATCGTTTCAAGTGCCCACATTTCCGGTCGTATATTGACGTCAATCACGCCATCTGTGATCATTCCGGCTGTTATGTTATTTTCAATCCAGATACGTGCATTTTTTAGAAGTTCTGGTGGCCAGTACACGGCTAAATTCATCAGCGGCATATTTGCGACATCCGCTTTTAAAAGCACATCCGGGTTTTCCCTGATACTGCCAATGGTACCTTCGGCGTTTACTTCTGCGCCATCAAATTTAAGATAAAAGTCTTCGACCCCTATCGCATCCGTCGCTGATATAAATCGGCCTTTCAGTATCGCTGCATCAATTTTTATCGGGTTATAATATAAATCGGCCGGGTTAATCAAACCACTTCCGACATCAAATTCAAAATCAAAGACCGGAAGCTCAAATTCCTTATCCAGAGAAAAACCTATAACCCCATCAACCGGAATATCAAGTGTAGAAAGGCTGGTTAATCCTTCCACCTCTCCGGCAATATTCTTCGGGATAAAATTTGAAAACCTTAATTCTGTGTCCGCCTTTTCCTGCTTTATGTCATAAAGAACCGCCATATGAAGCGGGATGTCATTTTCATCTTCAAAATCGACCACCCCTTCCAACAGGAGATTAAGTCCCGGATCCTGTCTTTTGATATCAAGTATTGCATCTGGTATGTGCCATACATCACCCGAAATTTCATCGGTTATATTAATGTGGGTATTCGCTAGGGTGAGCTGCTGAAGATATCCTGTGGAGTTCATGGTGCTGGGCGGGGACAAAATCTGCTTTGTAAGGCGTGGTATCAACGCTGAAGAATTATTAAATTCATCAATATAAGCGCGCATGGCCGCGATAAACGCATCCTGATCAAACGGGGTGTCGCTCCATGTTTCCTTCGGTAACAGAACATCCAATTCCAGACCACTGAATTCCACAAAGGTCGGCGCCAGCACACCACGGAATAACGCCGTGGGACTAAATTGCATACCCGCTTGCGGGATTTTTAACGTGAGGGATGTTTCGGGGTTATCAATTTCAATATTGAGAAACCTTACTTCAAAACTACTTCGTCTGGTAGGATTATTTTCTGCACTTCGCCATGTAAGGATGCTTCTGTCGAAGATGATGTTCTCGCCAATCCCTTGTTCTATAAGAATATTTCTCAGGAAAGGCGAATAACCGTCAAGCTCAACCGGCCCGTTACTGACACGCCAGATAAATAGCACCACCCCGATGGCCAGTAATGCCATAAGGGAGAAAAATATTTTAACCGTGTATCTTATTGGTTTGTGCAATATTTGTTTCTCTTTTTTCTTTAACAAATAGTTTATTTGGTTCAAGTCGATATTGATGCTAACTATATAATAAACGTGTCAATAATGTGATTTCGGACCATATTTAAATGAAGCAGATGTCAACCGATACATCAGAAAACAATTCCCATTTCCCTCTTGTTTCAAATGAATTAATTGCAAATCAGAAACTAGAGGATTTCTGTGCACTATACAACGAAAGTTATCCCGTTGATATTAAAAACATATTTGGACAAGAAGACAACAGGGAACTATTGCTTGCAATTTTTTCAGATAGTCCTTACCTCACCCGATTGTTGTTTAAATTTCCAGACTTCGCACCGTCACTTTTTCAAAAGCCCGCCGATGTTATCCTTGAAGAAATATTCGCCGAACTGGAAGACAGCCTGTCCAATTGTTTTAATTTAAACCAGTTTATGTCCGATCTTCGTATCGCGAAAGCAAAAGTAGCGTTGGTCACCGCCATCGCAGATTTAACGGGCAAATGGGATCTTACGAAAATTACCCGGTCATTAAACGAATTCGCGGAACACGCCCTGAAAGTATCAGTCAGATGTCTTCTAAACGATGCCGTTGAGAAAGGGGACCTTGATCATACCTATAAGCAGGATATCAGTGAAAATTCAGGGTATGTTGTCCTCGGCATGGGAAAGCTTGGCGGGTATGAACTTAATTATTCCAGTGATATCGACCTGATTGTTTTATTCGATTTGGACATTGTCAAATATCGCGGCAAACGAAGCCCGCAGGATTTATTTATAAAACTTACCCAGAAGCTTGTGAAAATAATGTCCGACAGAACGGCAGATGGTTATGTTTTCAGAACCGATCTGCGCCTGCGGCCAGACCCCGGCGCGACACCGGTGGCACTTTCGATGGAAGGAGCCGAAATATACTATCAAAGCGTGGGCCTTAACTGGGAAAGAGCGGCGATGATCAAAGCTCGTCCGGTTGCAGGCGATATTAAGGCAGGATACAGTTTTCTTGAACGTATAAGGAGCTTTGTCTGGCGAAAACACCTTGATTACGCGGCGATTGATGATATCCACGCCATCAAAAAACTTATTCATCAACATCACAGCCACACAGATATCATGCTAAGGGGGCATGATGTGAAATTGGGACGTGGCGGTATACGCGAGATTGAATTTTTTGCGCAAATTCATCAGCTTATATCCGGTGGTCGAGAACCGTTTCTGAGGATTGCCCCGACCCGACTGGCCCTGAATGCGCTTTGCGAAAATGGCAAACTGGACAAGGCGGAAAATGACATATTGCAGGAAGCCTATGTCTATCTGAGAACACTTGAACACCGGCTTCAGATGGTCAATGATGACCAAACCCATGAAATACCAACCACTGATGAAGAAATTAAAAGAATTACAAAATTCATGGGATATGAGGACCGGGAAGCTTTTGAAGATGACCTGATGAAACATTTAAAAAGTGTTCATGACCTGTTTAACAACCTGCTTCAGGACACAAATCAGACAGAAGAGGATAACAGCCTTTCCTTCCCACTTGACAGGTATCATCCACAAACCATTGAGGCGATAGAAAAAGAAGGCTTCAAGGATGCAAAGAAAATCTATGAAATTATTCAGAACTGGCAAATCGGGCGATACCGGGCATGCCGGACCGAGCGGGCAAGAACAATATTAAAACAGCTGGTTCCGGATATTCTGAAAGCTTTTGGACATCATGAAAACCCGGATGCCGGCATTGTCAAATTTGATGATTTTCTTTCGCGGCTTCCTTCCGGAGTTCAGTTATTCTCGTTTATTAAAGCCCAGCCGTGGTTGCTTGAGCTGTTAGCGCAAATCACCGGCATCGCGCCATTTCTGTCAAACCAACTTTCGAGAAATCCGTTACTGCTCGATTCAATGATCAACGCGGACATTTTCAAAAATAATTCAGACCCCGAAAAACTGGAATTGAGCCTCAATGAGCAATTAAAAACGGCAATTGATTTTCAGGATGTTCTCGACGTAACCCGCAAGTGGACCAACGAAGGGAAATTTCAAGTTGGTCTTCAAATTCTGCGCGGCAGCAGCGATGTTATTGAAATTGGCGAGACACTCACATATATCGCGGAAGTTTCATTGAATGCGATACTCAAAAGCGTCAAGGAAGAATTTGCCAAAAAGCATGGCATCATCGAAAATTCATCACTCTGTATTCTGGCGATGGGAAAGCTGGGGGGGTATGAACTCACCACCACATCCGATATCGATATGGTTCTGATTTATGATGCGGAAGATATGAGCGCGGTTTCAACCGGTAATAAAAAACTTAGCGTCAATCATTATTACGCGCGACTTTGCCAGAACTTCATCAATGGTATTACAGCCCTTACAGGTGAGGGTAAATTATACGAAGTTGATGTACGCTTAAGACCGTCAGGCACGGCCGGTCCCCTTGCCGTTACGATCGAAAGCTTCAAAGAGTACCAAAAAGGGCGAGCTTGGGTATGGGAGCATATGGCCCTCACCCGCGGTCGGGTTATTTCGGAAAATAACAAGCTAAAAAAACAAGTGGAACAGGTTATCCACAAAATCCTCAGTTACAAAAAACGCGATCCGGATCATTTGCTAATTGAAGTCGCAAAAATGAGAAAAAGGCTCGCCGATAACTTTAAGACAGACGATATATGGGCCATAAAATATGTAAGAGGTGGCCTTATCGATATTGAATTTATCTGTCAGTATCTGTTGTTAAGGCATGGCACGCGCCACCCGGATATTCTGTTCAGAAACACGTTAAAACAAATTCTGAAATTAAAGGAAAAAGGAATTTTATCGACTGAGGACGGCAAAAAACTGTATGACGCGTGTCATACACTTCAGACCATGCAGGCGATGCTGCGCCTTTGTCTGGGATCAACATCAAAAAATGCCGAGCGTTCTTCTGCACTGCTTAATGCACTTTCAGAAAAAATTGGCACCGATGTTGAACAGATTGAGCAGCTGATCATGGAAAAGCAGAAATTGGTGCTTGATTTGTATGAAGAAATAATTGAAATTCCCGCTCAGGCATTGGAACAGAACGAAACAGTACCACCAATTAAGAAAAAATAGGACTTAAGCATGTTACAGGTTGGCCAAAAGGCACCCGATTTTAACCTTCCGGATGAAACCGGAGCGAATGTTTCACTGGATAGTTTTTCCGGCAAAAATATTGTGCTCTACTTTTATCCGAAGGATAACACCCCTGGCTGCACAAAAGAATCCATTGGGTTCAGTGAAGCCAAGGAAGAATTTGGAGCTCATGACACAATTATTCTAGGCGCTTCAAAAGACAGCGTGAAAAAACACCAGAATTTCATCAAAAAGCAGAATCTTACTGTCAAGCTGCTCGTCGATGAAGAGGGAACGTTATGCAATGATTATACCGTCTGGGTGAAGAAAAAGCTGTATGGGCGCGAATATATGGGTATTGAACGCGCAACATTTTTGATTGGCAAGGACCGCATCATCAAAAACATATGGCGCAACGTGAAGGTAAATGGACACGTTCAGGAAGTCCTGGAAACCGTTAAAAACCTGTAATGGATACCATGCGCTGCTCTATAGCTCAAGCCGCACGTAATGTCTTACGGGCAGAAACCGCGAAAGAAAAAACCGACCTTACCTTTCAGGCGGCAAAAAACTGGCTTAAAGGCGGCCTTTCATTTTCATTCGATTGCGACGTACCGGCCCGGCCGGGCAGACCGAAGAAACCAGAGCTCCTTGCCCCAAAGGACATGCCAAGGCGGCGAAACGCCAAAGCACGGGCCGCGCGAATAGCCATGCTTCACGCAATTACCCATATCGAGCTGAATGCCATTGATCTCGCGTGGGATATCATCCTTCGCTTTGGTGCAAAGATGCCGCGCGCGTTTACGGATGACTGGGTCAAGGTCGCGGATGATGAAGCACGGCATTTTGAACTTCTTTCAGCGCGTTTAAAAGAACTGGACAGTTTCTATGGTGCCCTTCCGGCCCACGACGGACTTTGGCAATCCGCAGAAAATACGTCACACGATCTTCTGGCACGGCTTGCAATTGTGCCGATGGTTCTTGAAGCCCGCGGATTGGATGTTACACCTGCCCTGATCAGCAAATTTGAAGCCGCAAGCGACGACAAAAGCGTTGAAGCACTTAAAATCATCTACCAGGAAGAAATTGATCACGTAAAAGCGGGGCAAAAATGGTTCAGTTTTTTATGTGATAAAGATAAGTTAAATCCTGAAACAACATACCAGAAATTGGTCAAGAAATACTTCGCAGGCAGTCTAAAACCACCCTTCAATATCGAAGCCCGAAATCAGGCAGGACTGCATCAATCATTCTATTTGCCGTTAACCATAATCTGAATTTTTATGACCAAAAATGTTTTCTTTCTTTAATTTTTTGGTATCATATTTGACTTAGATTTGCTTGATTCGTCCAAGGTTTAATAAATTTCAATTGGGCAGGACTTTATTAAAGAGAACGGAAATTGAAAAATAGTAGTAGTATCAAATGGTTACGCACCAAAGCAGATCGTTATTTTCCTGATAGGCAGCTATATTTCAGGACAAATGGCGATGTTCGATTCATCACAATATCCCAGAATATTCAGATTTTTTGCAGCGTTTTGCTTGTAGGTTTCGCGTCCTGGATTGCGGTAGCATCGTATAATTATGTGTATATTAACGAAATAATTGACGAGAAAAATGGCGAAGTAGAAGTCACAAGCCGTAACTTTGAGGAACTCGAAACTCAATATAATCAGCTTAAAAATGATATCCAGAAATCTGCCTCCGCACTTGAGCAGCGCCAGCGGTACATCCAGCAAGTATTGGAAGAAGAAGCCAATAGCTTCGTAGAGCCGGAAGATGCAGGAGCCGCCCCGGATGAGAACGAGGTGGGTGAGGACCTCGATAACGCCGATCAGGAAGCGAGAAATGTCATCCGCAGTGAAGAACTAGACAAAATTTATGTTAATCTTAAGCGGATTGAAATGGCGCAAAATAAAGCCGTGCGCGTTATGACAGAAAAAGTTGACAGCAGGTTGACTTTCCTTAAAGAAGTCCTAGAAAAAGCGGGTATCGGTGAAGAAAAAATGCTGGAACTGGCTGGCGACCTTCCATCCACCAGCAGAGCGCAGGGTGGACCTTTTATAAGTCTGGAAGACGGCATCAACGACGCGGCGATAGACAGCAGCTCATTTGATGAACTGTTTCTCAAGCGGGCAAGTTTAGAGGATTTGGAAATGGCGATTGCCTATCTTCCGATCGCCACTCCCCCGGAAAAACACTATATATCCGGTAAATTTGGTATCCGGCGTGATCCGATTACGAAAAAATGGGCCACACACAAAGGTATTGATATGGCGGGCTGGCATAAAACTCCGATCGGAGCTGGTGGGCCGGGTGTCGTCGTGAGGGCTGGAAGATATGGATCTTTCGGGCTTTATGTTGAAATTGATCACGGTAATGGGTTTCGGTCTAAATATGGCCATCTTTCGCAAGTAAAGGTGAAAAAAGGTGAGAAAGTAACGGAAAATCAACTTATTGGCCTTATGGGTAGTACGGGAAGAAGCGTTAGTACTCATCTTCATTATGAGATCTGGTTTAATGGTAAACCGATCGATCCTTTAAAGGTTCTAAAGGCAGCGAAAGATGTTCAAAAAATCAAACAACAAAAATACGACAGCTGAGGTAAAAGCGGCTGTGACACCGAAGGAAGACATACCGATGAAAGCACCCGCAAATTCAGTACCATCACTTATAAGCTCTGATGTTGTGATTAAAGGTAACGTGACCACATCAGGAGAAGTGCAGATTGACGGCACAATTGATGGCGACTTAAAAAGCAATTCCGCGACGATTGGGGAAAACGGAACAGTAAAAGGTAAAATAAACGCGGACGACGTGGTCGTGAAAGGCACCGTTAAAGGAAGCATTACAGGCCGAAATATCCGCGTTGAGAAATCAGCAAAAATAACCGGTGATTTGTGTCATCAGACGTTGAGCATTGAAGCGGGCGCCTTTATTGAAGGGAATCTAAGCCATCAAAACAGCAATGCGTCCGGTAGCAGCCAGTCAACGGGCACTCCAAACGCAACAAAAGTTGTTTCCGCGAATACCGATGACGGCAAACCAGAGCAAAAAAAAACGATCTTATAGATTTGATTTAAATTAAATATTCGAAATAGACGGGAAAAGCGGGTTAAGCCCGCTTTTTTTATTCAATATCCTCAATATCTTCCGAAGAGCCATGCACTCTTGCGGCGAGTGCAGCATTAACAAACATATCAATATCACCATCAAGCACTTTATCCGGTTGACCGCTTTCCACACCCGTGCGCAGATCCTTGACCATCTGATAGGGCTGTAGAACATAAGAACGAATTTGGTGGCCCCAACCAATATCTGTTTTGGCATCATGTTCCGCGTGGGCTTCCTGCTCACGGCGCTGCAATTCTTCTTCATAAAGCCGGGCTTTAAGCATTTTCATCGCCGTAGCACGGTTTTTATGCTGTGAACGGTCATTTTGACATTGAACAACAATTTTGGTTGGGATGTGGGTTATGCGAACCGCACTATCCGTGGTGTTCACGTGTTGCCCCCCCGCTCCGGATGCACGATATGTATCAATGCGCAGATCTGCTTCGTTAATATCGATTTCAAAGTCATCATCGATTACCGGATATACCCAGACACTGGCGAAACTTGTATGCCGCTTGGCGTTACTGTCAAACGGGGATATCCGAACAAGCCGATGCACGCCACTTTCGGTCTTAAGCCAGCCATAAGCGTTTTCCCCTTTAATTTCGATTGTCGCTGACTTGATACCCGCTTCGTCACCACTGTTCATCTCTATCAGGTCGACTTTGCAACCGTGAGCATTGGCCCAACGGGTATACATGCGAAGCAGCATATTCGCCCAATCCTGACTTTCGGTACCACCGGCACCGGAATTGATTTCAAGATATGCGTCGTTCGCATCTGCCTCACCACTTAGTAATGTTTGCAGTTCCAGCTCTTCTGCTTTTTCGCTGAGCTTGGCAATTGCTGCTTCCGCTTCGGTGACGATATCAATGTCATCTTCCAATTCGCCCAATTCAATAAGCTCAATATTGTCATTGAGTTCCGTCTCGACCTCATTACACAGGTTAATGGATTGCTCCAGTTTGGTTCGTTCCTGCATCAATTTTTGAGCGCTTGCCGGGTTATCCCAGAGAGCCGGGTCTTCAGAGAGAGCCGTTAATTCTTCATACCGATCAAGGGCTTGATCCCAGTCAAAGATGCCTCCTCAGCAGCGCAAGCGACTGCTTGATTTTATCAACAGAATTCTGGATTTCAGCTTTCATTATTCAAGACCAAATTATTATTAATATATGCCGCCTGTTCCTGTTCGCAGCTTGGTCTTTGTTTGCACCAGAGAATTAAATCCGTCAAGAACTTGTTCATCTTTATTTGGGAAACTTCCCTGTCTGAATGCTTCAAGAATGGTATTGGATGCCCCCGCCTGCGCAAGTTGCCCTGACACCGGATCAACTCTGACGAGGCGCACCCCTTCAGGAATACGAAACGGTATGGCTTTCTCATCTTTAAGAGCATCGGCCATAAAGTCACGGAATATAGGAACCGCAACCGATGCCCCCTCCTCATTACGCCCAAGTGAGCGGGGCGTATCGAAGCCAACAAAGACGCCCACTACCAGATCCGGAGAAAATCCAACAAACCAGGTGTCAAAACTTTCATCAGTAGTACCGGTCTTACCAGCCAACGGACGGCCAAGTGCACGAATACGGATACCTGTACCGCGCTGCACCACCCCTTCCATCATTGAAACCAACTGGTAAGCCGTTACCTTATCAAGAACTTCATCGCGCACATCCGGTAATTCTGGTTCCGGCTGATAATCCCAATGATCAGCTAAGCAACCATTGCATTTTCTATCATCGTGGCGGTATATGGTTTTTCCATGGCGGTCCTGAATACGGTCGATCAGTGTGGGTTCAATTTTCTTGCCACCATTTACAATCATGCCATAAGCGGTTGTCAGATCCAGTAATGTTGTCTCCCCCGCACCGAGTGACATTGAAAGCAGATCAGGCATGTCTTTTGTAATGTTAAACCTGTCAGCTGCTTCTACAATTTTATCCATTTTCAAATTTTGCGCGAGGCGCACTGTCATCAGGTTTCGTGATTTTTCAATGCCCAGGCGTAACGTACTGGGGCCATAAAATTTCTCACTCGAGTTGCGTGGTTTCCATTTACCATTACCAAAGCCCTGATCAATCACAAATGGGGCGTCAAGCACCAAGCTGGAAGGTGTAAATCCGTTATCAAGTGCAACACTGTACACAAACGGTTTAAACGCACTCCCCGGCTGACGTTTGGCCTGTGTAGCGCGGTTATATTCACTTCTTCTAAAATCATAGCCACCAACCATAGCAAGAACGCGCCCTGTATGAGGATCAAGCGCAACCAAGGATCCGTTAACGGCCGGTATCTGGCGAAGGCCATAGGGTACACCCAGAACATCCCCCTCGGTATCAACAGGTTCTACCGCTATGATGTCACCCTGGCTCAGCACTTCTGCCATGGATTTTACCTGCGGGCCAAGCCGTTCACCAGGTTGCCAGCTTCGGGCCCATTTCGCTTCTTCAAGCGATATGAATTCCAGCGGAAGATCATCAAATGTTTCGCTACTTCTCAGACCTTCCTTTGTCGCTATGACAGCAAGTCCCTCTCGAACCTCGAGTACGACGGCTTGTCGCCATGTGTCTATGCCGAGCGGTATATTTAATTTAAGAAAGTCTTCTTTCCATGTTTCAAATGGTGAGGCAAACAAATCCATGGTATCAAGCGGGCCACGCCATCCATGCCTGCGGTCATAAACGACCAGACCTTTTTTAAGTTCCCTTTCCGCGACTGATTGAAGCCGTGGTGAAAGTGAAGTCCGAACCGCCAGACCACCGCCATAAAGTTCATCATCACCGTAGGTTTTCTTGAGTTCACGCCTCACGTCCTCGGCAAAATAATCTGCCTGAAATGTTCTGGCCTGACCACTTTCCACCGCCACTAACGGTTTTGCCGTAGCGTTCTGTTTTTCCTCATCAGATATGTAACCTTCTATCTCCATCCTTCCGAGCACCCAATCGCGACGACCAACAGCCGCCCCGTATTTTCGTGTCGGATGATAGTTGCTTGGTGCTTTAGGAAGTGCCGCCAGATAGGCAATTTCCTCGAGTTCCAGTTCTTCAAGCGATTTACCAAAATAGTTGAGCGCCGCAGCGGCGACACCATATGAGTTCTGCCCAAGATAAATTTCGTTGAGGTAAAGTTCCAATATCTCATCTTTGGTAAAGGCCTGTTCAATGCGGTATGACAGAATGGCTTCTTTTATCTTGCGTTCCATCCTCACTTCGCCGCTAAGCAGAAAGTTTTTGGCAACCTGCTGCGTGATTGTGGATGCGCCAACCGGACGACGGTTGGTGATAACGTTCTTGACATTAACCAGGACGGCGCGAATAAGGCCTTTAAAATCAATCCCAATATGGGTGTAAAAATTTTGGTCTTCTGCGGCAATAAACGCCTGCGTCACTTTTGGCGGAATAGCGGAAATCGGTACAAAAAGTCTTTTTTCACGGGCATATTCTTTGATCAGGCTACCGTCGCCCGCATAAATACGGCTTACAACAGGAGGCTCATAATTTGCCAACTGTTTATAATCGGGCAGATCGCGGCCATAATAATATAAAATATAAAGGCCACCGATTACGGTGAGTATCCCTGATACAAGGGTAAACACTACCAGACCGCCCAGTATATTTTTCCATTTCTTTGACAAATTAAACACTCTTGTTTCCGCTCACTGTGAATCAGCCTAAAATTAGGCGCAAATTATGACATACTTATGGCATGATCAAGTTAAATTGAATTTAGACACAACTACTCATAACCATCGGTTAAAAAAAATGACAATTTTAACTAATTAAATGCGAAATTCTGGGCAAAATAGTTGTCAGCCGCCTCGAGAATTGCCCGGCCTATTTTATCCTGCGTTTCTTTCTGCATAAGTAAACGTGCATCTGTGGAGTTTGTAAGGTAGCCCATCTCCACTAAAACAGATGGAACGTCAATTCCCTTAAGCACGACAAACCCGGCTGACCTCAAGCTTCTCTTGCGCACAGTAATAGCTTTTTTCAGTTCTTTTGACAGCTCACTCGCAAAGCGGTTTGACAGGTTCATCGTCTCCTGTTTCACCAGATCAATAAGTATATTCTGTACAATATCCTGCTCATCACCGAGGTCTACGCCGGCGATAACGTCAGCCTTGTTTTCGCGCGCCGCTAGCAATTCCGCCTCCCTGTCTGATGCTTTTCCTGTAAGCGTATAAATTGTCGCGCCGCGCACGTTTGGGCTTCTAAAAGCATCTGCATGGATAGAAATAAAAAGATCCGCATTGTTTCTATGCGCAACCAGACTTCTTTCACGAAGTTGAAGAAATATGTCCCTATCCCTGGTCAGGATCACCTTGTAGCGGCCACTAGCTTCAAGAATTCTTTTAATATTCCGTGACGCCGACATGGTGACATTTTTTTCCGAGATACCATTGACTTTAATGCCACCCAGATTTCCGGGATCATGACCACCATGACCCGGATCAATAACGATAACCTTTTTCCCCCGCGACGGTGTTGTCGCCGGTGTCCTGGCGCTGTTTACTGCCTGCGCGCGCGCCACAGGGCTTGATATCCCTTTTGTAAAAATTGTTTGCGTGGTTTTCTCAAAATCAAATACCAACCGGTCTGGCTTGCCCCCCTTACCCTTTATCACGAAGGAATTGGCAATTTTAACCGGGCTATTAAGATCAAGCACTATTCTTGATGTGCCAGGCGTATAAAGGCCATAACGATAATTTTTTATCAGTCCCTTGCCGACAGCCCCTCCCGGTCCTATATCCCAGCTTACTTCGTCCAGATCAATAACGATACGATTGGGATTAGCGAGACTGAAGGTTCTAAAGGCGGGACTTCCTGATATTTCAAGGACAAAACGTGTTTTTGTGCCATCCCCCCCGATACGGGCAGCAGAAACTTCCGGTGGCGCAGCGACAAGATTGCTTGTCGTCATGAATAGCAATATCACAACACAATATATGAATTTCAGCGGTACGCACCGGTAACTTGACACCATAAATATCCTGTCTGGCATGCTAAATGACTGTCTACGTTCAAATATATTATCACCAGTCATAAAAATTTGTTAATATTTCTAATATAAAATGATGATTTCAAAAAGTATTTTTTAATATTTAATGCTTTTAGGTTGTTAATAGACAACTTGTTTACTATGTTATGTATAGTCATATAAATAAGCCGAAACAGTGCCGAATGTGTGATGCCGAAAATAATTTCTGAAAATGATCTTACCATTAGGCGCTAAATTTTAAAAAATAAGAAGAAAAATTCAGGTCAGATAGACCGGATATAAATTATGAATTTACGCATCAAAAGCAGCAAGAGTAGTCAGGTAACTTCAAAGGGGAATCCTTTTGGAGAGTTTGGCAATTTCGTTCTCTTTCCTAAGTCTTTTAATGCATCAATGAAATACCTAATCACTAAAACAAACCGAAAACCTGCTCGCTTCCGGGCCGAAAATGATTTGGAAAGCTCGAGCGGTTTTTGTCATGGAGAAAAAATTAATGTCAATTCGTATGTTGATCGACGCATCCCACCGGGAAGAGACCCGTGTGGCAATCGTCGACGGAAATCAGTTGGAGGACTTCGATTATGAGAGTTCTGCCAAAAAACAACTTAAAGGTAGCATATACTTAGCCAAAGTCACACGCGTCGAACCTTCGCTGCAAGCCGCATTTGTGGATTATGGCGGGAACCGTCATGGCTTTCTTGCCTTTAGCGAGATACACCCCGATTATTATCAGATACCCGTAGCCGATCGCGAAGCGCTTATCGCAGAGGAAGCGGCAGCAAATGCTGACCTTCTTGAAGCTGAAGAGGAGGTCGATGAAGCGCCCAAAAAACGCCAACGCAGACCGCGCAGAAAAAAACAAGAGGTTCAAGAGGATAAGGACACTTCATCGGATGAAAATCCTGATGCGGTAGCCGGATCGGATGAAAGTCCTGATGCTGTTGCCGGTGAGAAAGCGGATAACGAAGAAGAAAAAGGCGACGCTAAAGCAATAACTGAAGACGAAATCGAACAAAACGAGGTCGAAAGCAAAGCCGCCGCCAGCGAAGAAAAACCCGCGAAACGGCGAGCACCGCGTGGCCGAAAGCCGAAAGCAACAACAAAAGCAGAAGCAACTAAAGAAGATAACGTCATCGTCGAAGACCTTGACGAAGAGTTAAATGGCGATGTTTCTGCAGCCTCAGATGACGAAGAGAACACGGAAAACAACAAAGATGTTGCCAGTTCCGAAGAAGAGGAAGAAGAAAGACTTCGTGTCAGAATGGCTAAACGCCTTCGGTACAAGTATAAAATTCAGGAAGTCATAAAGAAAAACCAAATCATTCTTGTACAGGTTGTCAAAGAAGAGCGTGGTAATAAGGGTGCAGCCCTTACCACTTATCTCTCACTTCCCGGTCGTTACTGCGTGCTTATGCCAAATACACTGCACGGCGGCGGTGTAAGCCGAAAAATTGCAAATGTAAAAGATCGTAAGAAGCTCAAAAACATTTTGGCAAGCCTCAACATGCCCAAAGGCCACGCCTGTATTATCCGCACAGCGGGGAACGACAGAACGAAGGCCGAAATCAAGCGTGATTACGATTATCTGAAACGGATGTGGGAAGAAATCCGCGATAACACCCTTAAATCGATTGCGCCCGCACAGATATACGAGGAAGGCAATCTTATTAAACGAAGTATTCGTGATCTTTACACGAAAGACGTCAGCGAAATTCTTGTGGAAGGTGAACGCGGATATAATACCGCAAAGAATTTTATGCGCCTTTTGATGCCCAGCCACGCAAAAAAGGTTCAAAATTACAAAAATAATATTCCACTGTTTCAAAAATATAAAGTGGAAGCCTATCTGGATTCGATCTATAGCCCGACCGCACAGCTAAAATCAGGCGGTTATATCGTCATTAATCCTACGGAGGCACTCGTTTCCATTGATGTGAACTCCGGCCGGGCGACCAAAGAGCATAATATCGAAGAAACAGCGTTAAAAACCAACCTGGAAGCTGCCGAAGAAGTTGCACGACAACTTAAACTGCGTGATATGGCGGGTCTTGTTGTTATTGATTTTATCGATATGGAAGAACAACGGAATAACCGCGCCGTAGAACGCAAAATGAAGGAATGCCTTAAAGTTGATCGCGCACGTATACAAGTCGGGCGTATCAGTTCGTTTGGATTAATGGAAATGTCACGTCAACGCATGCGCGTCGGTATGCTGGAATCGAGTACGACCCCCTGCCCGCATTGCGAAGGAAGCGGGCTGCTTCGATCAGTTGAATCCCAAAGTCTTCATATTCTACGTATTATCGAGGAAGAGGGTACAAAGGCAAGAAACTCAACGTTTACAGTGTATTTACCGACGCAAGTTGCGATTTATATTCTTAATAACAAACGCCACAATTTAATTGATCTTGAGAAAAGATATGATTTCAGCGTTTCTATTGCCATCGACAATGACCTGACGGCGTCTGCGTTCAGAATGGATAAATCAGGAAAACCTTCGAAGACATCGCAGGAAAGAACGACTAATAAACTGATTGATGTAACCGAAGAAGATGTTTCGCCCAATAATGACCAGAAAGAAAAACCCAAGCGCCGCAGAAGAAGACGCCGGCCTCCACAGGACAGAAAACCCGACAGCGCCAATGATCAAGGCACAGCCGGGGACCAATCCGGTAATGAGAATATAGCCGACAAGGACGAAAAACAGGACATATCAAAGCGCAGGAGACGCCCGCATCGCAGTAGAAGAAACGACACTGATAATAATGAGCGAAGTGCAAATTCAGAAAAAAATGATGTCGAAATTGCGGACGATACTAACAAAAACAATGCTGCACAAATAGATGCATCACAAAGCACTAAGGAAGAAAAACCAAAACGAGTGCGGCGCAGGGTGAATCCAAAGTCTGAAAATGTGGAACAAACCGCGGCACCAGCCGATGAAAAAGCAAGCGCAGGCACTGCACCAAACGCAAAACAGGAAGAAAAGCCCAAACGCACACGAAAGCCCAGAACGGTTAAGAAAACCGAGGACGGCCCCAACCTTGTGGAAAAACAGGTAGTGCAAGAGGCAAAAGAAACAAATGAAAAGCCAGCCGAAAATAAGCCAAAGAAAAAAGGCTGGTGGTCAAGATAATTTTGGCGAGATTGTCATAAGAAAATTTTAAAGCCCGATTTACCCAATCGGGCTTTATTTTTGTCACATTTTGACTATATGCTATCATTAATACCCTGTTAAGGCCGACTTTGGTTAAATAGTACATAATTTGACGAACATCAGAGAAGTGCATAAACTTTACACATGATAAATTATATAGTGCCCAGAATACTTATTGTTGCTTTAATTATAAGCTCCACATTTTCCAATGTGGCGTATGCTCAGGGCCGTCCATTGGCTATACTTCGCGACGCTGAAATTGAACAAATCATAAGAGAACTGACAGATCCGATTTTTGAGGCGGCAGGTCTTGAAGTTGATGCCGTGAAAACATATTTGCTCAACGATAACTCCATCAACGCATTTGTTATGGGAGGCCAGAATGTATTTATTCATTCCGGGCTGCTACTGAAGGCTGAAAACGCAAATCAGGTTATCGGCGTAATAGCGCATGAAACAGGCCACATTTCCGGCGGTCACCTTTCCCGATTTGACGCGGGAATATCACAATTGGCAACCTATAGCCTTCTTGGTGTATTGCTCGGTGCCGCTGCAATGGCGGCGGGCTCGGCAGATGCGGGAATGGCGCTTATGATGGGCGGCCAACATGTCGGATATCGATCCCTACTGCGTTTCAGCCGAACTCAGGAATCTTCCGCAGACCAAGCGGCACTTAAATTTCTTGACGCGACGGGGCAATCCGGTCGTGGATTGATAGAATTTTTTGAAATACTTGGTGATCAGGAATTAGTGCCTGAAAAATATCAGGATCCCTATGCAGGAACGCACCCCATCAATTCGACCAGAATTGAACGGATACGGGATACTGTTCAGGAATCACCGTATTACGACGCTGAAACCAACCCTGAAATTGAAGCGAAATTCAAGCTTTTACAGGCGAAACTGTTTGGATACTTAAAACCGCTCCATGCTACGCTAGTGCGCTATCCCGTCGAGGATAAAAGTCTGGTGGCACGTTATGCCAGAACATTTGGATATCAGCAGGCCGACAAAATTGATATTGCACTTTCGGAAATAAACGGACTGATCGACGATTATCCGGACAATCCCTTTTTTTATGAAACAAAAGGGCAAATACTTTTTGAAAACGGTAACGTTGTTGAATCCATCGATGCTTACAGCACCGCTGTAGAACTACTTCCATCCTCTACACTATTAAGAATGTCATACGCCAAATCGCTAATCAGTGCGGAAGATGATCAATATCTGCAAGAGGCCATTGATAATCTTCAGATTGCTTTGAATGAAGAGCCCACAAGCAGCTTTGGCTGGAAACAGGCTTCAATGGCTTACCACCGCCTTGGTGATTCCGCAATGACGCACTATGCAACAGCGCAGCATTTTTTACTGACCGGCGATGTCAAAGGGGCTATGATAAACGCGAAAAAAGCGGTCGATCTTCTTCCCAAGGATTCACCAAACTGGTATAAGGCCCAAGATATCATGTTGGCGAGCCAAGCTGGGATGGAAAGAATTGACGAGAGAAAGCAAGAAGAAAAAGAGAATGAAAAAAAAGAAGAACAAAAAAATAGAAACAGAGGTTAGGGTATGAAGGTCTCCAAATTATTAGCGGCGGTTTTGCTCGCAACTATCTGCACCGGGATATTTTTAAATTATGGTAATGCCCAGCAGGAAGATACGTTAAGCGTGGCACAACGTGACGAGATCAACACAATGATCCGTCAATATATTCTGAACAATCCGGAGATCATCCCGGAAGCGGTTGAAGTACTTAGAGCAAGGCAAAACGCCAATGCGCTGATGCAGTCACAGGACCTTCTTTATAACGACGGTTACAGCCATGTGGCGGGAAATGAAGAAGGCGATATTACCATCGTTGAATTCTATGATTATAATTGTGGATATTGCAAACAGGTACCAGACGTCCTCGCCCGGCTAATGGATGAAGATAAAAACCTTAGGGTGATATTCAAGGAACTTCCTATTCTCGCTGAATCTTCTCAATTTGCCTCCGTCGCTGCAATGGCGTCCATGAAGCAGGGTAAATTCATGGATTTTCATAGCGCCCTTATGAAAAACAAACGGGCGCTTGATGAGGATCTTGTGCTGCGGATTGCGCGCGATGCGGGCGTTGATGAAGATAAGCTTGTTAAGGATATGGCTGATCCCGAAATTGAAGCAAATATCATGAGAACCAAATATCTTGTGCAGAATATTGGCATTTCCGGAACACCTGGCTTTGTTATCGGTGATCAGATTATCCCGGGTTACGTCCCCTATGAAAAGCTGAAAGAAATAATTGATAAACAGCGCGAAACCCGCCAAATGTAATTTTTAAAAAGACTTTAAAATAATCGAAAACCGGACTTCACAGTCCGGTTTTTTCATGTCATAAGTTCTTTTCATTTTTATACAAGTAATATCTGGAGTTATCTTCGATGTCGACCGAGCATAATACAAAAGTACTGATCATAGGGTCCGGCCCTGCCGGATATACAGCCGCGATTTATGCTGCGCGGGCGAACCTGAAACCGATTATCGTGCAAGGTATGGAACCGGGTGGGCAGCTCACAATCACAACTGATGTTGAAAATTACCCCGGGTTTGCCGAAGTTGTCCAGGGGCCGTGGCTTATGGAACAGATGAAAGCACAGGCGGCAAATGTCGATACAACCATCATTACTGATTTTATAACGGATGTTGATTTTTCAAAAAGACCTTTCATTTGCAAAGGCGACAGCGGCGATACCTATATAGCTGAAACAGTTATCATCGCCACAGGCGCACAGGCAAAATGGCTTGGAATTCCGTCCGAAGACAAATTTCAGGGCGCCGGAGTTTCAGCGTGTGCAACATGTGACGGTTTCTTTTATCGCGGCAAGGAAGTTATTGTTGTTGGAGGCGGCAACACCGCTGTGGAAGAAGCTATTTTTCTGACCAATTTTGCATCGAAAGTGACATTGGTACACAGGCGCGACGAGCTCAGGTCTGAAAAAATCCTTCAGGACCGGTTATTCGCCAATGAAAAGATAGAATGCCTTTGGGATCATGAAATTGATGAAATTCTGGGCGACGAACCGCCAATGGGCGGCGTGACCGCCGCACGTGTTAAAAATGTAAAGACGGGTGAGACTAAAGAAATTCCGGTTCATGGTGTTTTTATCGCCATTGGTCATGCACCGGCAACCGCCCTTTTCGCAGGCAAGGTAGATATAAATGATCGCGGATACATTAATACTGCACCCGACAGCACAGCGACAAATATCCCCGGCGTTTACGCGGCGGGCGATGTCACCGATGAGAAATATCGCCAGGCAGTGACCGCAGCGGGTATGGGGTGTATGGCAGCACTCGAAGCTGAACGTTTCATCGCTGAGAACGAATAGCGGCATCACACGTCATTTAACAGTTGAGCTATACATCTAAGGTCTGATCATTAGTCTTGAGCTTGGTTAGTCGTGATGCTAGCATGGCTGCGATCAGGCTTTTTTAAAGGGATACGCCCGATGGATTGGGATAAACTTCGCATATTTCACACGGTGGCAACAGCCGGAAGCTTTACGCATGCGGGCGAGGCACTTGGTCTAAGCCAGTCCGCGGTTAGCCGTCAGATCAGAACATTGGAGGAAAGCCTCAATACGTCGCTGTTTAACCGTCATGCCCGCGGATTGATATTAACGGACGAAGGGGAAACGCTTTTTGAAACCACAAAAGATGTTGTCTCCAAAATTCATGTCACGGAACAACGAATACTCGAAGGCACGGACGTGCCGCGGGGAAACCTTAAAATAACAACCACCAATTCGTTCGGCTCTACATGGATGATGAACAATATCAAGAAATTTATGGATAAATATCCGGATATTCATGTGCAGATGCTCATTGGTGATGCGGATTATGACCTTCTCACCCGTCAGGCAGATGTCGCAATCCGGTTCCACCCCACAGAACATCTCGATCTTATTCAAAAACAGATAAGTACATTTCACTATAACCTTTACGCTTCACCCGCTTATTTAAATGAATTTGGCCGACCACAAACACTGGAAGACCTTGATCATCACAAACTTATTGCCTACGGAAATCTGGCGAGTAGCCCGCTGCTGGACATTGACTGGATATTGGATGCTGGCGCAAAGGAAAAACGCTTACCGATACTTGAAGTCAATAATATCTATGGTGTGTTACAAGCGGTAAAATCGGGCATAGGCATAGGGTCCCTTCCCGATTATCTGGTTCAGGGGTCAATGAATATTACCCGGGTGCTTGAGGAGTTTCCGGGTCAGGAATTTCCGGCATATTTTGTATATACCCAGGAGATCAGGAAATCGAAGCGCATCGCCGCCTTTCGCGACTTTATTGAACAGGAATTCAAAAATGCCATATTTTAAACCTGATCCGGTGAGTAATTGACCTAACATTGTGAGATATGCATTTTTTGCATAGCAGCAACGACAATTTACACGGTACTCATTCACATAACAATCATCTATAAGTTTAATCAGATGTTGAGAAACATCGCTGAATAATTCTTTAATTGTTCAGTTCTGTGGTGGCGCCGCATCCTCCCCCTTTTCGGCCCATCACATGTTTCATAATCTCCCCAAGATATGAAACCTCCCTATATTTTGTGAACTTGCCGGGTTTTTATAACCCGGCATTTTTTTTATGAGATATGTTTCAAAATATCTCTCATATCATTAAATACCAGGCCACCCGCTTTTTTAAGCTTTTCATCATCCCCACGTGTACTGTAGGCAATGACCTCCATCCCTGCGGCGACTGCACCCTGTATACCGGGCAGGCTGTCTTCAATTACCAGGCATTTTGCCGGCTCCGTGCCCATCTGATCTGCTGCATAAAGATAAAGGTCCGGATAGGGCTTGCCGCGCGCCACCTGCAAAACACTGAAAATCCGGCCTTTAAAATATTTCTTAAGACCAGTAATTCCCAAGGTCACATCCATTTTTTCAAAACTTCCACTTGATGCCACACAAACAGGCACCCCCCTTTCGTGAAGCGCATCCAGCAATTGCTTTACACCGGGAACCGGTTTTAATTTCTTTCTGAACTCCCTGAAAGTCTTTTCCTGCAGGACATCCAGAAAATCATCAGGAAGCGCCCTGCCCAGCATTTCTTCCGATATTGTAACCACCGATGCCATAGAGCGGCCCACGTAGGTATCAACCACCTGATCAAGGGTCATTTCAAGTCCATACACTGCAAGCGCATCGCGAAGAAGTTTGTTTGCAATCGGTTCGCTGTCCACCAGAACACCGTCACAATCAAATATGACCAGATCAGTATCCATTCTTATAATAACGCTTCGCAGGCTTTCCTGATACGGCCACAGGCTTCGACCAGAATATCATCGGACGTTGCATATGAAATCCTGAAATGTGGTGAAAGTCCAAAAGCTTCGCCATGCACAACCGCGACACCCACGGATTCAAGAAGATATGTCGATACATCCTGATCGGTTTCTATTATTTTTCCATCGGGTGTTTTCTTGCCGATCAGTCCCGCACAACTTGGGTAGACGTAAAATGCCCCCTGCGGCGTTGGGCATGATAATCCCGGCACTTCATTGATCATTTTTACCACCAGATCGCGGCGCTTTTGAAACGCGTGCGCGCGGTCCTTTATATACCCCTGGTCACCATCAAGCGCTGCAATGGTCGCGGCCTGTGATATTGAACAGGGATTCGACGTGCTTTGCGACTGTACCTTGCGCATGGCATTGATAAGTTCAACAGGCCCGCCCGCATATCCGATTCGCCATCCAGTCATGGCGTAGGCTTTCGCGACACCGTTCATGGTAAGTGTGCGGTCTTTAAGTTTCGGTTCAACAGACGCAGGCGTAAAAAATTTAAAGTCGTCATAAACAATATGTTCGTAAATATCATCGGAAAAAACCCAAACATGGGGATATTTAAGCAGGACATCAGTAAGCGTTTTAATTTCATCATATGAATATGCAGCACCGGACGGATTCGATGGTGAATTAAAAATGACCCATTTTGTTTTATCAGTGATGGCCCGTTCAAGCTGGTCTGCTGTCATTTTAAACCCGTTTTCAATGCCCGCCTCTACAATCACCGGTGTTCCACCCGCAAGCAAAGTCATATCAGGATAGGAAACCCAATATGGCGCTGGTACAATCACTTCATCTCCTGCATTAAGAGTGGCAACAAATGCATTGAAAATAGTGTGTTTTCCACCGCAATTAACACTTATATTTTCGCGTTTGTAATCAAGATTGTTTTCACGTTTGAATTTGCGGCAGATCGCATCCTTAAGTTCCGGTGTGCCATCGGCGGCGGTGTATTTTGTCTGCCCTTCGCGAATGGCTTTGATGCCTGCTTCTTTGACATAATCAATAGTATCAAAATCAGGTTCCCCGGCGCCGAGGCCGATAACATCCTTTCCGGCAGCGCGAAGTTCGGCGGCTTTACTGGTGACAGCGATGGTGGGAGATGGTTTAATCCGCCCGAGAGCATCTGCGATAAAGGCCATTTTTTGTTCCTTGGCTAAGCTGTTTATACGCTGCGAAATTAGGTGAAGTATCAATTTAGCGCAAGAGCCAAAATTATCAAATGTTATGATTGCAATAAGAACAAAATAGCACCATATTATGTTCATGAGCGAACAATACAGCCTTCAGTCACCAACCCTTTTAAAACCACGCGAATATTATGAGCGTCCGGCAAAAACTGAAGGCGGCATAAAATTCAAAATCGAAAGTGATTTTGAACCGGCGGGTGATCAGCCGAAAGCAATCAGTTCACTGGTTGAAGGACTGAATGATGGTTTGACGGATCAGGTGCTTCTTGGCGTTACCGGTTCGGGAAAAACATACACGATGGCCAAGATCATTGAAGCAACGCAGCGCCCTGCCCTGATTATGGCGCATAACAAAACGCTGGCGGCACAGCTTTACGGTGAAATGAAAAGCTTTTTTCCAAATAACTCGGTGGAATATTTTGTTTCCTACTATGATTATTATCAGCCCGAAGCTTATGTTCCACGTTCAGACACATTTATCGAAAAAGACGCCAGCATCAACGAAAGTATTGACCGAATGCGCCACGCCGCCACCCGGGCCATTTTTGAACGGGATGACGTGATTATTGTTGCCAGTGTGTCATGCATTTACGGTATGGGTGCCGCGGAAACCTATCTGCAAATGGCAATACAGTTTGAACAGGGTATGCTTTACGAGCAAAGAAAGCTGCTTCGTGATCTGGTTGAGCTTCAGTATAAGCGCAACGATATGGCTTTTACACGCGGGTCGTTCCGGGTGCGCGGGGATGTCGTTGAAATTTTCCCCAGTCATTTTGAAGATCGGGCCTGGCGGCTCGACTTTTTTGGCGATGAGCTCGAAAAAATAACATTATTTGATCCACTGACCGGTGAAAAGGTTGAAAGCCTGACTGCTGTTAAATTATACGCAAACAGTCATTATGTCACGCCCGGCCCGAGCATGGATCAGGCGATAAAAACCATTAAAGCGGAACTGGGTCAAAGACTTAAGGAATATCAGGCGCAAGGCAAGGTGCTTGAAGCCGCACGTCTTGAACAACGAACGAAATTTGATCTCGAGATGCTGACTGCCACAGGTGTTTGTGCGGGCATTGAAAATTACAGCCGCCATTTGACCGGTCGGGCACCGGGGGAAGCGCCACCAACGTTATTTGAATATCTGCCTGAAAATATGTTGCTTTTCATGGATGAAAGCCATGTCAGTGTACCGCAGATCGGTGGTATGTCGCGGGGTGACTACGCCCGTAAATCAACATTGGCGGATTTTGGTTTCCGGCTTCCGAGCTGTATTGATAACCGCCCCTTAAAGTTCAGTGAATGGCAATATTTCCGCCCGCAATCCATTTATGTTTCCGCAACCCCCGGCCCCTGGGAGCTTGAGCAAACCGGCGGAGAGTTTGTTGAACAGGTGATCCGGCCAACTGGCCTTATCGATCCGCCCGTTGAAATTCGGCCGGTGGAAAGCCAGGTTGATGATTTACTTCATGAAGTGCGCGGCGTTATTGATAACGGCCACCGCGTTCTTGTCACAACACTGACAAAACGGATGGCAGAGGATTTATCCGAATATATGCATGATAGCGGTCTAAAAGTTCGTTATATGCATTCGGACATTGATACACTGGAACGTATTGAAATTATTCGTGATTTGAGGCTCGGTGTTTTTGATATTCTGATCGGTATTAACCTTTTGCGTGAAGGGCTTGATATTCCGGAAACGGGACTTGTGGCAATACTTGATGCAGATAAGGAAGGTTTCCTTCGTTCAACCACATCACTGATCCAAACGATCGGTCGCGCCGCCCGAAACGTGGACAGCAAAGTAATCCTTTATGCAGATAGAGAAACAAACAGTATAAAAGCAGCCATCGCAGAAACCGACCGTCGCCGTGAAATTCAGAAAGCATTTAACGAAGAGCATGGAATAACACCGGAAAGTATTAAAAAATCAATCGGTGATATCGTAGGTGACAGGGCCGAAGCAGATCATGTTACAGTTTCACTGGATACAGACAGTACAAACAATCTGGTTGGACATAACCTGAGGTCCTATATCGAAGGGCTCGAGAAAACGATGCTGGAAGCCGCATCAAATCTTGAATTTGAAGAAGCGGCGCGCCTTCGGGATGAAATCAAGCATCTCGAGGAACGGGAGCTGGGAATTGAATATGACCCTATGGCGCGGCATATCGGCCCAAAACCCGAAGGACGGTCAACGCTTGGAAAACCCGGTACAAGGCAATACCGAAAAAAACGGGGCACGCCAACGCCACGGAAGTTTTAATTGAATATTTATTAACGGCTTTCCACATCCGTTAAAAACTCTCTTATGATGCGATTATATTCCTTCGGTTCATCCTGCATTGTTATGTGAGCACTATTTTCCAATATAGCCATTTGTGCGCCTGGCACTAACCCCTTGAAATAAGAAACCGTTTCCGGTGTTGCTTCATCGAAACGCCCCGCCGTAAATAGAACGGGTAAATCTAATTCCGGAAGAAAAGCTTCCCGATTATAATCCTTTAAACTTCCCGTTGCTTCCCAGTCGGCGGCGCCCCACATATAGCCATAAATATCGTTATTAGACATTTCAAAAGCTTTGTTTAGGTCTTCTGACCAGGGTTCGGAGCGCGACATATAAAGCTTATAAAACCTCATCGTAGCCTCTCTATATTCTTTTGAACCAGTGGTTCCCTGTTTCTCATGTTTTTGAATTATCTGCTGGTCTTTTTCGGAAAGAGTTTTTAAAAGATTTTTATTATCAACAGCCCAACGTGCTGAATTAATCGCCGGACTGGCCAATATAATACTTTGAACCCCTGAAGGCTTGGTAAGCATGTAGTCAAGAGCAAGTTGAGTACCCCAAGAATGGCCCAGAATATGGATTTCGTCTAATTCCAGCTCCTCCCGTAATTTGGCTAACTGCGTTACAAATTGTTCAATTGTCCACAATGAAGGATCTGTTGTAACATCCGAACGACCACTACCCAACTGATCATAAAATATAACCGGACGCTCATCCGCCAATTCCTTTAACGGCTCCATATAGTAACTTGGAAAAGCAGGCCCGCCGTGAAGTAGCACAATTGGGGTTTTATTTCCATTCCCCACAATTTTGTACCACATTTTACCACCTTCAACGTTAATAAAGCCCTCTTTTTCATAGAGTTCTTTTTCACCGCATGAAATTAGCAGCAGCATAAAAACTAAAACGGAAAATAACTTCGGCATGTTCCCTCACCTCGTGTTTTTGCTTCAATTAGGAAAAACTTTATAGTGTTCTAACTACTCTCAAAATAACAACTGAAAATCAACACGATATAAATTTTAGTGGCAAATTTCTTATCCTGCCCACTCGCTGAGTAATTGATGCCAGATACGCATTGAACGTTCTAGGTTATCCTGCGGTACGCGTTCATTAAGGCCGTGTGAAAAGCCGTCGGACGACTTAATAAATATACCGGTGAGTGCGTAGCTTGGAATACCTGCGCTTCTGAAATGTTTACCGTCACTAGCCCCAAGCGCCATGGCGGGCACAATCGGGATATCAGGAAATTCAGCATGCACCGCGCGTTCCACCGCGCCTAGCACTTCCTGATTAAGGGGCGATTCCGGTGCTGCTTCAACTGTGTTGACCACACGCCACTCCAATTCATCATTGTTTGCTACGGCCTTGAGTTGCGCGATTGTGTCTTCGAAACTGATTCCAGGGAAAATGCGGCAATTAATTGTTGCCGTCGCTGATTGCGGCAATGCGTTGTCGGCGTGGCCGCCCTTTAATAACGTTGGAATACAGGTAGTTCCGGTTGCCCCGATATATTGCGGATATGACCGGAGGACCGCCACAGCATCCATATCATTTTTATTACGAGCAAAATCGGCCATCCCCTTGGCAATTTTCGGGTCCGTCACAAGATTTGCCGTTTTTTCAAAATAAGCCTGCGTCAGTTCACTTTGCAGAACCGGAAATTCATATTTTGAAAGATTGACCATTGCCTGTGACAAATCATAAATGGCATTGTCTTTTCGCGGGCGTGAACTGTGCCCGCCGGGATTTCGCGCTGTTACCTCAATGGAAGCGAATGTTTTTTCAGAATGATTAACGGTATAGGAAAATGCTTTACCCGCTTCATCCAATGTGCCGCCGCCGCCATCGGCAATGATGGCAAATTCCGCGTCGATATAATCGCGGTAGTCTTTCGCCATGATTTTTGTGGTCGCCATTGACGTTTCCTCATCACCCGAGAGAACGAAAATAATGTCACGGGACGGCACGAACCCTTCCGATTTCAAACGAAGCAATGTCGCGGTCATTACCGCCACATTAAGCTTGGTATCCAAGGTTCCCCGCCCGAAATACATATCGTCTTCTTCGATCAGCTTGAAAGGATCCCTTTCCCAATCTTCACGGAATGCTTCAACAACATCCATATGGGATGATAATAATATCGGTTTTTTACCGCTGCGCCCGTCGCCGCGAAACTTGACGATGAATGCGGCCGTATCTTCATGCGGGATAATGGTGATATCATCGTCTTCAAACCCTGCCTTTTTAAAACGGTCCGCCAGATAAGCGGCAAATTTCGGTGTTTCGTTCCCTTCGCCGACAACCGTTCGCATGGCAATGCTGTCTTTGAAGATATTATACGCGACATTTTGAAACGGTTCTTCCGCATTGCTTATGTGTGAAAAGGAAAATGCACCAACAACGCCGACCATAAGTAGTTTATTAATTTTCATTTCGTCCCTCATATTCTTTTTTTTCACCCTAGCATAGGGCATTACCCATGCCAATTCCTACTTTTTCTTGACCTTATGTCTTTACTGGTTACCATCCATTAAAAGGGAGAAATCAATGTTTAAGATCAGCAAAGACTTCATTGATAATAAAATTGACCGACGCACTTTTATGGCAAAGTTAAGGGACGTCGGCGTCTCAAGCGTCGGTGCGGGGACGATTGCAAGCAGCCTTTCCATCCCTTCTGTCAATGCTGCCGCATTAGCGACCGATACAACACCTGAACAAAGCAGAATAACCACGGGACTAACTGGCGGCGAATTAATGGCCGAGTTCCTTATTGAATGGGACGTGCCCTATGTTTTTGGTCTTGCTGGATCGGAAGAGGTCGGCTTTCTCGACGCCTTGGTTGACAGGGACCAGCTTAATTATGTCACCTGTATCCATGAAAACGCCGCAATGGCGATGGCAGACGGATATTCACGGGCAACCGGCAAGACATCTGTTGTGCAGCTTCATTCCGTTGCCGGGGCAGCCTACGCCCTTGGCCAGATGGTGAGCTGTTACCGTGACCGCACGCCGGTCGTTGTGACTGCCGGCAGGCAGGACAGTGAATATCGCGGCAGTAACGGGTTTTTAGAAGCCCCAAACCTGCATAAATTACCAGCTGATTATGCACAGTGGACATGGGATGTGACCAGTGCACAAACAATACCGGAAACCCTGCGCCGTGCCTTTATGCTGTCTGAAGCACCACCGGGCGGACCAACCTTTCTCACTTTTTCGAAAGATCACTGGGAAACAAAAATAGAGCGCGCTGAAATTATTCCCCGGTCACGGTCAATGGTCGATATTGAAGTCTCCCCTAAAGAACGAGACGTTAAAAAAATAGCCAACTATCTGATCGCTGCGAAACGCCCCATGCTTTTTCTCGATGATGATTGTATACGTCATGAAATTAGTGCGGAAATTCAGGAAATTGCCGAACGGGTTGGCGCAGCAGTAAGCCTTGGCGCAAGAATGCCTGTTGTCTTCCCTAACACACATCCCCATTTTGTTGGTAATTTTGGTATTGACCAAACGCTCGCCAAATCAATTGATTGTTTCTGGGCGCTCGGGGGGCATATGTTTAAGGTCGTCAATAAGGCACCGGTCCCGTGGGTGAAAAGAGATGCTAAAATCATCCATACCAGCCTCGCAGGTGCCGAGGTGGGCCGCAACTATCCTGTTGATATTGCGGCCGTCGCCAGCGTTAAAGCAACGACACAAGCGGTGCTCGCTGAGTTAAAGGAACAAAACATAACGGGTCAAGATAACCGTTGGGTTCAAACATATACAAAGGCCCGCCGCGACACGCTGAAGGAAAAAGCGAACCGGGAAGGGGACATGCCAGTAATTTCAACGTCACGATTAATGAAAGAATTGGATGATCAAGTTGCTGAAGATGCGTTTATCACCACGGAATTGATCCTATCCAAATATCATTTTTGGGACTATTTCAGAATTGATCATGAAAAGCCCTTTGATAAGCGCCGTTATAATTACGCCACCAATTCTGGTGTACTTGGTTGGGGGTTGGCCGCATCCATTGGCATTAAAATTGGAAGGCCGGATAAAGAATGCTGGTGTTTTACCGGTGACGGTTCGTTCAATTTTGGCTCGCAGGCACTTTGGAGCGCATCGCGCTACGATGTTCCAATTGGCATTATCGTCTTTAATAACGGTGAATATGCAGCAAACCGAAAAGCACAAAATTTTTATCGTGGTCGCGCCGCAGAAACCGGCAGCTATATCGGTGTAAACCTTAAACATCCTGATATACAATATGCTAAAATGGCAGAAAGTTATGATATCAGAGGGGAGCGTGTTGAAAACCCAGATGAGATTAAAGACGCCATTGCGCGTTGTCGTGCAGAAATGGCGCGCGGTCGCCCATACCTGCTTGACGTTCGAATTGAGCGTTTTGATAAGGGAATGGAAAGCGAATATTATGATTATTTTTCCGTCGCAAAGATGACGTAAATGCAATCGCGAGTATTTTTTCTCAGTATTTATTTTAAACTTCACAGAGGAAGACATGAATGCTTTTAAGGCGAATTACAAAACATCTAACGGATCAAAACTGGGTCGCCGTCGGTATCGACATGCTGGTGGTGATCATCGGTATTTTTATCGGCTTTCAACTTAATAACTGGAACGTGGAACGGCAAAATGCGGTAAAAGGACAAGGTTACCTAAGCCAGATCGCCGAAGAACTTAAACAGGATATAAGCTTTTTTGAAGGCGTCATTAACGGCAATAACCGGAATATAGAAAATGCCCTGTTCCTTTTGGAAACGGTTGAAGACGAAGAACTTGTACGTGAGGATCCAACACGTTTCATTACATCAATTAGCGGGATTGGTTTTACCTTTACTGTGAATGTTTCAAACAATACTTTTGAGGAAATAAAATATAGCGGCAACCTTGAACTTATCCCTAATGTAGAACTCAGAAACAAAATCGCCGATTACTATGACTTCATTGAAATTGAACAAACGTTTAGCCATCTGCGCACTTTTGCCGAAACCGAATATTTTAAGCGAAGTGCAGGTATATTGAATGCTGAGCTCACTAATGGCGCTCAGAATTCATCCGGTCGCGAATATTCAGAAGTTGACGCCTTACTTGTTTATGAACGTTTCATACAAAACCAAAACCTTATTGAATGGATACCAATGGTTATGCAGACGAAACGCTCATCTATAGGGTTCAGCTCAAGCGCACAACGCCGCGCAAAAGAATTACTAGCTGAGATTAACGGAAAAAATACGGACGCAATCGCGCAATAATCATGCTGGTTTCATTTCGGTGCTAATTCACCCAGGGAAAATTGCCCCGGCTTTGTTTAACGCTTTGGTATTTGATGTCTTCCTGATCTGTTTCCGGCAACCAGATCGCATACCCACCATTATTATAGAAATCCCATCGGTCAAGCACCAGCATGGCTGGACATCTAATTTCAACCGGCACAAGACTTATGATTACATCTGCGTTCTGACAATCTTCGGTCAATGCCAATTCATTTCGAACCAACGATATCAGTAAATGTTGTGCATATTCCGGTCTGTAAATGCAGCTGAGACTATCACAGGAAAGCTCCCTGCCCGCCGCTTCATCGGGTGTAAAACTTTCATATTTCCAGCGGCTTAACTCGCTTGCGGCAAACCTTTGCTGCCAGCGTTCGCGCACAATTCGGCTGCCATTCAAACGCGAAAGACTTAAATTGTTATCATACGCGCGCAGTGCTATTGTTTTTCCGGCATTATCGATAAGGATATCAGGTTTTTCGTAGGCCGCTGCAAAATATACGCCTATCAGCGCCATCTTAATTTCCAGATACTAAGCCAAAGCGCCCCGATCACCAGGCAGACAAGTGCGCGAAGATCAATTGCCGGAATTTCAAGGGTGGCGCCTGGAAGTCCCGAAACCCAATATGCCGTCGCCATAATTACTTCCAGTCCCCACGACATCGGAACAAGAGCCAGTTTTTCCAACCCGAACGGCATTAGGACCAGCGTCACCACAATCCACGGCATTACCCATGACCCCATCACGGGCATTGCAATCAAATTTGCCAGAAGCCCAAACAAGACAACCTTGTTAAAATGATATAAAGCAAACGGCGCAATCGCCAATTCGGCAATTAGTGACGTAAAAAGGCTTCCAACAATAAAATAGATGATTTTTTGGCGGAAACCGTTGTCACCACGAAATTTCGCCAGAAAATTTTTACCGAAACGCTCAAATACAACCACCAATGCAATGACAGCTGCGAATGACATCTGGAAGCTGACCCCTATAAGGGCTTCCGGTGTGATGATGAGAATGACTGTGGCGGCGATGGCCACGAGCCGTAAAGAAATTGCCTTACGATCAGTGAGCACCCCTAAAAATACGATTATCACCATGATAAAGGCGCGAATGGTCGGGATTGACGCACCACTAATGAATAAATAACCAAGCCCTGCAAATCCGGCAATCACCGCTGCCCATTTTTTTACAGGGTAATTTAGTGCGAGTTTTTGTGATAATGAAAATGCGAACCGTGCAGCAAAAAAGACCACACCACATAACAATCCCATATGAAGACCGGAAATTGCCAATAGATGCGCAAGTCCCGCATTTCTCATGGCCTCTGCCAATATTTCCGGCATACCGCCCCTTATACCCGTAATCAGGGCCGCGGCGAGTGTTCCTGCATCGCCGGGTATTGCCTCCTTTACCCGCTCCGCCATCCTTTGACGAAATTGATCAAATGCGCGAAAGGAATTTTCATTCCTTTCTACAATTATCAGCGGTGAAACAGAATACCCCACTGCACCAATTCCATTAAACCATACCTGCCTTGCATAATCATAATCGTCAGGCATGGATGGGCCCGGTGGCGGCATCAATCCCGCGCGGATTTCTACTTTATCACCCTTATAAGGCATTTGTTCGAACTTGTTTACACGGACATTGACATATCTCAGCGGTGAAATTCCGGGAATTACCGTATCCCTTAACGTTAATCTGATTTTCCCGTCTTCGTAAAGATGTACATTTTCAACTGTTCCAGAGAGACTGATTGGTCGCAGCTCCTTTTTCAGCACTGGCGTGTCGAGTGACGCAACGCGGTACAAGGCAACGCCATACCCTGTGCAGACAAACATGATCGCAAGGAACAAATACTTCAATATCGGGCGCCTTCTTCCAACCATGAACGCTACCATCATCAAAAAAAGTGTGGCGATCACAACCGGAAAGATGCCAATCTCAATCGCACCGAAAAAATAAATTCCAATTCCCAATCCAAGCAATATTGGGGCCGTGAGCAGATATTGTTCATGTTCCCGATAAAATAATTTTTCGACATCTTGAAGTGTGTTGAAAATTCCTTGATCCCCCTGTCAAAAAGCAAAATAAATTACGAAAAAGCTTTCATTTCCAACCCATAATATGCTAGTAAATGCACAATAAAATCAAGCAGTGTTGGTATTTATATCATTTGAGCATTTCTGATGTCTTTCAAAAGGGTCACTGTGGAAAATCGAAATTTAACTCTATTGGAGCTTCATGGTTGGTCAAATGAAGAAAGTTGTTACACGGTTTGCTCCCTCTCCAACGGGATTTTTACACATTGGCGGTGCCAGAACGGCGCTCTTTAACTGGTTATTTACGCGTCATCACGGTGGTGAATTTCGCATCCGCGTTGAAGATACTGACCGGGCCCGATCAACCCAGGAAGCGGTTGACGCCATTTTTGACGGCCTGAATTGGCTTGGCCTTACTGCTGATAATGACATCGTCTATCAGTATGAAAACCGAGAGCGCCACGCGGAAGTCGCCCATCAGCTTCTTGAGGATGGAAAAGCATATAAATGCTATTGCTCCAAAGAAGAACTGGCCGAAATGCGGGAACTGGCGAAGAAAGAAGGCAGGCCGCTTGGATATGACGGAAGGTGGCGTGACCGTGAGCCGTCCGAAGCGCCGGAAGGCGTGGACCCCGTAATCCGATTTAAGGCGCCACGCGAGGGCGAGATCGTCATTAGGGACCATGTTCAGGGCGATGTGACCGTTCAAAATAGAGAACTGGACGACATGATATTGCTTCGCGCGGACGGAACACCAACATATATGTTATCAGTTGTTGTGGATGATCATGATATGGGGGTAACACATATCATTCGTGGTGATGATCATCTGACCAACGCTGCAAGGCAGGCACAGCTTATTATGGCTATTGGCTGGGAACTTCCGGAGTATGCCCATATCCCACTTATCCACGGGCCGGACGGGGCGAAGCTATCCAAACGCCACGGCGCATTAGGAGTGGATGCCTATCGGGACATGGGATATTTGCCCGATGCACTTAAAAATTACCTTCTGCGCCTTGGCTGGGCTCATGGCGATGATGAAATTATCACAGAAGAACAAGCCATTAAATGGTTTGATCTGGATGGTGTTGGAAAATCGCCGTCACGTTTTGATTTTAATAAGCTGGAACACCTGAATGGTGTTTACATGCGCGAAACGGCAAGCGACGAAGCTTTGTCGGAAGGGTGTTTGCCGTTTCTTGAAAAGAAGCTCGGACGTTCACTATCAGATAAAGAAAAAGAAACGCTTCTGCATGCGTTGGGCGCACTTAAGGGGCGCGCTAAAAATCTGGTTGATCTCGCGGAAAGTGCCGTTTTTCTTTTCACTGCCCGCCCACTGGAAATAATTCCCAAGGCGCTTAAGGCTTTGAATGGTGACAGCAAAGTGATTTTGGCCAAAATGCTTGAAGAATTGTCAAGTGTAAGCAATTGGCGTCATGACAATCTTCAGATTGTCATAGAAAATTTTGTTGAAAGTAATGAAATCGGATTCGGGAAAGTCGCCCAGCCCCTCAGGGCAGCCCTTACCGGAAGCAATGTTTCACCAGGCATTACGGAAGTGCTTGAATGGCTTGGAAAAGAGGAAAGTTTGAAACGGATCGGTGATCAAACCTGAATTTCGACCATTTTCACAAAAAGTAAACAATTTATTTAGTAAAAAAGTATATAAGAAACCAAAAATAAACGCTTTTTCATTATTAGTAATGAAAACAATAAACAGATAGAAGGATGGAGACATATGGAAGAAAAATATAAAAAAACATTATCAGATGATAAGGCAACATTAACGGTTCGCGGTCAAACGTATGAACTTCCTATATTTGGTGGCTCCGTAGGTCCTGATGTTATAGATATTCGTACATTATACCGTGACACAGACATGTTCACGTTTGATCCGGGTTTCACATCCACCGCCAGCTGTGAAAGCGCAATAACCTATATTGATGGCGATAAGGGTGAACTTCTATATCGTGGTTATCCAATTGAACAGCTTGCGGAAAAAAGTGATTTTCTTGAAGTAGCCTATCTGCTTTTAAACGGTGAATTACCAACTAAAGAACAGAACAAGAAATTCAAACATGATATCACTTATCATACGATGGTTCACGAGCAGTTGGTGAGGTTTTTTAGCGGCTTTCGACGTGATGCCCACCCGATGGCCATTATGTGCGGCGTTGTTGGTGCCATGTCCGCATTTTATCATGACAGCACGGATATCAACGATCCTGAACAACGTCGTGTGGCATCGAACCGGTTGATCGCCAAGATTCCGACGATTGCAGCGATGACCTATAAATATTCGATTGGTCAACCTTTTGTCTATCCCCGCAATGATTTAAGTTATGCTGAAAATTTCCTGTATATGACTTTCGGCGTACCAAAATGCGAAGATTACAAGGTCAGCAAGACACTTGCTGATGCTATGGATAAGATTTTTATTCTCCATGCAGATCATGAACAAAACGCATCAACATCCACGGTTCGTCTGGCGGGATCATCTGGTGCTAATCCATTTGCCTGTATTGCAGCGGGTATTGCATCCCTGTGGGGGCCGGCACATGGCGGTGCCAATGAAGCGTGTCTTAATATGCTTAATGAAATTGGCACAGTTGATCATATCCCCGAATATATTAAAAAGGCAAAAGACAAAAACGATCCATTCCGTTTGATGGGATTTGGGCACCGGGTATATAAAAATTTCGACCCGCGGGCCAAAGTACTTCAGCAAGCAGCCCATGATGTTCTTGAGGAGCTTGGGGTTAATGACCCGCTTCTGGATGTTGCCAAGGAACTGGAGCGTATTGCGCTTGAAGATGAATATTTCATTGAAAAGAAACTTTACCCGAACGTCGATTTTTATTCTGGTATTATTTTGAAAGCGATGGGTTTCCCAACATCAATGTTTACGGTTCTGTTTGCACTGGCGCGCACTGTTGGATGGATTTCACAATGGGGCGAAATGATCACAGATCCTACTCAGAAAATCGGGCGTCCACGCCAGCTCTTTATTGGTGAGACTGAGCGAAGCTATATTGATATAGAAAACCGCTAATCTAATGAAAAAAACCGGCTTAAAAAGCCGGTTTTTTTAATTCTTTTCTATAAGTTCTATCATATAACCGTCCGGATCGCGAATAAACGCAATATTCGTACTGCCATGCTTCATTGGTCCGGGGGGGCGCGGTATGTCAATCCCCGCTTTTTCAAGGTCTTTGCAAGTCTTGTAAATATCAGGAACGCCCAAAGCGATATGGCCAAATCCATTACCCAGATCATAATCTTCGGCCTGTTCCCAATTATGGGTAAGTTCTATGACAGTATTATGTTCTTCATCGCCATAACCTACAAACGCCAATGTGAATTTACCGCTGGGGTAATCCTTCCGACGCAATAATTTCATTTCCAGATAATTGGTGTAAAAATCAAGTGATTTTTCAAGATCCCTAACGCGGATCATTGTATGCAGCATTTTAAATTGGCCAGTCATCAGATTTCTAATTCGCTATCATTGCTGTAAATGTTGCTTCGGCGACGAGATTGCCATCAACTTTTCCCTGCGCCGAAAAGCGCCAGATATTTCTTCGGTGCTGTTCTTTCTGAACATGGAGCTCCAGCATGTCACCAGGTTCCACGGGTTTTCTAAATTTAGCGCTATCAATTGACATGAAATAAACAAGATGCCCTTCGGCTTCTTCACCCAAACTCAACATTACGAGCGCCGCAGCCGTTTGAGCCATTGATTCAACGATAAGCACACCCGGCATTACCGGTTTTTCCGGAAAATGCCCCTGAAAGAAAGGTTCATTTATTGTAACAGCCTTTTTGCCGACTGCTTTTTCACCGAGTTCAATTTCACATAATTTATCCACAAGAAGCATCGGATACCGATGCGGGATAAGTTCCTTTATGCGATTAATATCAATATCATCCATTTTTTGAGAAACGCTTGTCATTCGATTTCCATTTCTTTTTTTGCCAGTATAGTAAGCTTAAAATAAATTTAAAAGCGACAAAATAAAAAAACCTGCCAACAATGCAGCAGGTTTCTTCAAAAATTGGTGACTGTTTACTGCTGTGCAGCCGGTGCGGCTTGCCCTTGCCCCTGCGCAGCAGCCTCAGGAAGATCAGGAAGCACAACCTGCAAGGATGGCATCGCGAGGTCAAGCTGTTCAATTACCCTTGTGGTCACATCAAGTCCCGGAACCTGTTCGATGATTATTGTCTTGTCCATCAGAAGCGTGGCTCCTGTCTGCTTCAACACGTCTTGAAGTATCGGTTTTAATGCACGCTCTACTTCCGCATCGGCGTTTACCAATGCCCTTTCAAGCTGCAATCTCTTGCGTTGCACGTTTTGCTGATATTGGTTCACTTTCAGTTGAAAATCCTGAGCACGTTGATTGTAAGCGTCCTGGGGGATCATGTTAATTTGAGATTGAAGTTCCTCCTGCTCTGCTTTTAGCGTTGCTTCGATCCCTTGCAGTTCTATTTGCATCTGGCTTTCAATCTGACTTACCTGCCGACTTATGTCTTTTGCAACGGCTGCGTTTGCACTAATCTGCCGATTATCAATAACGATGATCTTGGCCGCCGGGATATCCTGTGCAATAGCTATATTGTTAATTACCAATACTGTGATTAAGGCTGCAAAGCCCGCACATATTTGTTTTATACTCAATTTATCTATCATTTTAAAATCTCGTTCCGACGTTAAACTGGAAAAATTCCGTTTCGTCACTAGGTTTATTTTTAATCGCTTTGGCCAAATCAATCCTAAACGGCCCAAACGGTGAATTCCATGAAAATCCAATGCCCACCGAAACCCTAGGTTCCGCAGTATCGCCAAGCAATGTATATAACAGGCCTGATTCAGATATCAAGCTATCTTCTGCATCAACGTTAAATAATGCACCCACATCTGCATACAAGCTTGCCTCGATTCCCAGGTCGCGTGCCCCCCCACCCAATGGTATGAATAGCTCTGCAGTACCTTTATAATAGGTATTACCGCCGAGCGAAAATCCTGAGAATAATTCAGTAAATCCATCTCTATACTCCCGAGGGCCAACACCCGCTTCCTTAAATCCGCGAATTTGCGGATTCCCCAGGAAAAATCTTTTATTCAGCCTGATATCTTGGCCCAGGCCAAATATATGTCCACCTTCAGCGCCAATATTAAATACCCAGGTTCCATAAATCGGGTAATAAAAGTCATAACTTGCCCTGGTTTTTATAAATTTTTCATTTCCGCCGACTCCCGCAAATTCCTGAGAGTAAGTCGCTCGCTGACCCCGGTTCGGTTTTTGCGGGTTGTCAAGCGAATCGTAGGTCAAGCTGTAGCTAATCGATGAAGTTGTGAAGTTACCCGAATTATTGGCAAGATACGGGCTGTCTGAAAAGGTATTTATCCTCACGGTATCCTTAGTAAATCCGTATGAAAGCCCCATAACCACATATTCCGTGATTGGATATGCAATCCGTAGCGCCCCACCATATGATTTCTGTCTGAAACCACTTTCAATGAAGTTTGTATCGCGAAGGAAAATGTCCGACCCCATCGCTAATCTGCGATCCATAAAATATGGCTCTGTAAAACTAAGGTCTACTTGTTTCCGACGTTTAGAAAGTTGTGTTCCCAACCTCACAAACTGACCTTTGCCAAGTAAATTTCTTTCCGCTATGCTGAAATTCACTAAAAAACCTTCGAAGCTGGAATATCCCAACCCTGCAGACAACTCCCCGGTTGGTTGCTCTTCCACGGTTATCTCTAAAATGGTCTTATCCGCAGCAGTACCTTCTATCTGTTCGACCTCAACCTCTCTAAAAAATTGAAGTGATTGGACCCTGATTTCAGACCTATTCAGTTTGGAAGAATTATAAGCGTCACCTTCGACAAGTCTTAGCTCTCTTCTGATCACCTTGTCATGGGTTCTGACATTATCGATAATCTTAATTTCTTCGACATAAACACGTGGAGCTTCGTTAATGACATAAATGATATCGACCGTTCTTTCCCGCCTGTTTCTTCTGACCTGAGGGCGTATATCAACGAACGCATATCCACGAAGTCCCGCAATCTCTGTCAAAAACTCAACAGAGTCATCTATTGCGGTTGAATCATACAGTTCTCCCTGTTTCGTAAACACCGCTTCCAGCATAACCTCAGGTTTAAGTTCCTCTATATGACTTTCAACATTAATCTCACCGAAGTGATACAGTTCGCCTTCTTCAACGGAAATATTAATAAAAAAGTTCCTTTTATCTGGCGCAAGTTCAGCAACGGCTGAAGTAACCCTGAAATCTGCATAGCCCTGTTCGCGGTAAAAATCCCGGAGCAACTGCTGATCATAGGTCAATCTATCAGGATCATATGTATCTTCTGATGCCAAAAACTTCCACCAACGACTTTCAACTGAAGCCAATTTGGATCGTAAAATATCATTGTTAAATACTTCATTGCCGAGAAAGTTAATTTTCCCGATAACGCTTTTCGCACCTTCTGATATTTCAAAAACAAGGTTAACGCGGTTTTGTTCAAGCTGGATAATTTTGGGATCAACAGTAGCTGCAAACCGCCCACCGCGACGATATATTTCCAATATTCGCTGAACATCCGCCCTTACTTTGGCCCGCGAAAACACTATTCGAGGCCTTAGCTGAATTTCCTCATAAAGATCTTCATCATCTTTATATTTATTTCCTTCAAAAACGATCCGGTTAATAATTGGGTTTTCCACTACGGCAACAACAAGAGTAGCTCCCCGACGGCCAACATCCACATCAGAAAACAACCCCGTATTGTAAAGCCGCTTTAATGACGCGTCGCCCAATTGCTCTGTATAAGTATCACCAATATTCAAAAGCAGGTAAGATTCGATGGTAGTTGCTTCAATCCTCTGATTACCTATGATTTCAATATTCGCAATCTGAACACCCTCTTCAGTAAGAGCTTGGACCGTTTGCGCATGCAAACTATTAAAGCCAAACACAGGCACCAAAATAGCAAACAAACAAAGACCGATAATTTTATATTGCTGCAATACCACTAATTCCTACCCTAAATTATCCATTAAATTCTAGAACTTAAATAAATCGTTATAAAAAGCAAATACCATCAGGCTTAATACCAAAGCCCCACCGATCTTGAAACCAAATTCCTGCGCTTTCAGGCTCATTTTTTTCCTTCTCACGGCCTCTATAGCATAGAAGAGCAAATGTCCACCATCGAGCACCGGTATTGGAAATAAATTAATCATTCCAAGTCCAATAGAAACGAGAGCAGCAAAGTTGATTAATGAAACGATACCATATTCGGCTGTTTTTCCCGCCACTCTGGCGATCGTGATCGGACCGCCCAGCTCCTTGACTGAACGATCTCCGGTAATCATTTGCCCAAGTCCCTGCAAATTTCTTAACGTTAAGTTCTTCGTCTCAATGGTGGCCTGCCACAAAGCACTGAAAGGACCGTATTTAATCAGTTCCCGTTCTTCCGGATTATTTCTGATACCTATTTGCCTTACTTTGGTCGGTTGGCCCAAAATGTCCTCATCATCAACAATATTCAGCGCGAAATTGAGGTTTATCGTGCGACCATCCCGCAGCACAACAACAGAAACCTGTTCGTCCACCTTAAATAATAGATGTTCACGAATATCACGAAATGTCGAGATTTCCTCGCCGTCAATAGATATTATTCTGTCACCAGTTTCCATGCCCGCCGCTTCGGCTGCACCGCCTTCTATCACGCCACCCACAATAGGAGAAAATTCGATCCTGCCGTAAGTGAAATACATTCCGGCAATAATGAGAATGGCGAATAAAAAATTAACCGCCGGTCCGGCGAATACGATCGCCGATTTTTGCCACAGGTTTTTATAATGAAAGGCTACTTTCTTTTCTTCTTCAGTCATTGTTGGGAGCGCATGTCCCGGCGCACTGGATTCGCTCGCATCACCAAAAAACTTTACGTACCCACCAAGCGGAATCCAGCTGAATTTCCATCTTGTACCGTGCCTATCGTTAAATCCCCATATTTCCGGACCGAAGCCAATTGAAAAGACCTCAACGCGAACTCCATTAAGACGTGCGACAATATAATGTCCCCATTCGTGGACGAAAACAAGGACCGTCAATACCGCCAAAAAAGCCACTATTGTCTGGCCTATATATAATATGGAATCCATTTTACTTACTTATTCCTGTTATCAACTCGTTTGAAACTCTTCTCGCATTTTCATCAACATTATGAACATCACTTAAGCTCGTCATATTATGAAAGCTAATCTTACCCAAAGTTTCTTCTACTATTTTAGCGATATCCAGGAACCCTAT
>JAUIDN010000041.1 GCA_030428615.1 Alphaproteobacteria bacterium
AATTGGCTTGCTCCATTGAATTCACAAGCATCGGCAGGTTAAGATTTCTGCCAAGGGTCAGGGCCCAGCCCCAATAGGCCATGGCATTATCCGGGTCCAGCCTGATGGCTTCCTTGAAGGAACGCATCGCCTCCGAGTGATTAAACGCGACCACAAGACGGAAACCCTGATCAAAGAAATATTGCGATTCAGGATTATCGGTGCTTACAGTAAAGCTGTAATCACCAAGCCCCGTTAGCTTTGGTGATAATGGCCCCTCCGCTGTTTTTGGGTCAGCGTTTAAGGCTGTTGGGTCAAATACCTGCGCGACAGCGCCTGAAGATAATGATGCCAGACAAATAGCACTGACGATAATTTTTTTTAACATAATACCCTTCCATGGATTCGTTTTTGTAATTGATTGTAATTTATGCCAGCAATCTGCATTTGTACATAATTGAAAGCAGGCTTTCAATTATGTAGGCGTAAGTTTTTCCCTCACGATGTAAGGTTGGGGTAAAATAAGCACCCATCCATTGATTGTGACTGCATGCAAAATCATACCATAGATCGGATTTAAATTGTATTTTTTCCGAGTGATCCTTATGTCACTGCACCGACCTGTTTAAATTCCGGTCTGTCCCAGCTGCCGTTTTCCATGATATTGCGAAGCCTTTCAACCGCGTCCCACATGTTAACATAGGACACATAAAGCGGCGTAAAACCAAAGCGCATAATATCAGGCGCCCTGAAATCACCAACAACCCCGGCTTCAATCAACGCCTGCATAATCGGAAAACCGTTATTACAGCTTATGGATACCTGACTACCGCGCCGGTCATGTTGCATCGGTGTCACTATTTTAAAATCATAACCATCAAGCTGCTCTTCTATCAACTGCATAAATAGATCGGTGAGTTTTAATGATTTCTTTCTGATTTCATCCATATCCGCACGCATAAAAATATCAAGTCCGACTTCCGATACCGCAAGGGATAGTATGGGTTCGGTACCGGTGCTCATTTGTCTGATATCAGTGCGCGGACGGTAATCACGTTCAAACGCGAAGGGGGCTTCGTGGCTCCACCACCCGGTCAGGGGTTGAACCGCCGTGCCCTGATGCCTTTTTGCCACAAACACAAAAGCCTGCGATCCCGGCCCGCCATTCAGATATTTATAGGTGCAGCCAACAGCCATATCAACATTGCTGCCATTAAGATCAACCGGCAGCGCCCCGGCACTGTGGCACAAATCCCATATAGCAAGCGCCCCCACATCGTGAGCTTTTTTTGTGATTGCGTCCATATCATGAAGATGCCCGGTTTTATAATGAACATGGGTCAGGCAGACAACGGCCACATCATCACTGATGGCACCCAGTATTTCACCATCTTCCGCAAAACGGATTTCATGACCCCTGCCAAGTTGCCGGATAAGGCCCTGAACCATGTAATTATCCGTAGGAAAGTTACTCCCTTCCATCACAATAACCTTGCGATCGGGACGCATATCAAGCGCAGCGGCAACAAGTTTATGCAGATTAAGACCTGTTGAATCGCAATGGATGACCTCACCCTTATTGGCGCCAATTAACGTCGCCGTTTTATCACCCAGTTTTTCAATAAGGTTAAACCAACCCGCCTTGTTCCAGCTCTTGATAAGGTCGTGTCCCCATTCCTGTTCGATGACTTTTCTGGCGCGGGCCATGGCTTTTTTCGGCATCGCACCAAGGCTGTTACCATCAAGATATATGACGCCCTCCGGGATATGAAATTCATCAGCAAAATGTGCCATTGGATCATTTTTATCAAGTTCCACAAAATCATTGCGTGTCAATGTCATACTGTTTGTCCGTTTTATAAAAAAATGCACAATAACATTGTTCAAAGCGACGGGCCATGCAAAAATATGCTCACAAATATAACCAAATTATTATAGTGACTAAATTACTTTAATGGAGTGACTTTGAAACCTTATCATCAAATGGATCCGCAGACACTTGAACGCGAATATAGCCCAAGCAGCTGTATTGAAGATATCACGGTCTATATCAACGACTATATCAATGAAAGCGCCAAAGCAGTTAAGCAATTAAAGAATAATCTTCGCGCAAACATAAAATATGGCCCGGAAGAACGATCACATATGGATATTTTTATCCCGGATGGTGACGGCCCTTTCCCCATACATATCTTTATTCATGGGGGCTATTGGCAGGAACTTTCAAAAGATGAAAGCTGCTTTGCTGCGCCGAATTTTGTCGCTCATGATATTATCTTTATTGCCCTTGATTATACGCTGGCACCTGAGGCGAGCTTGTACGAAATTGTTGACCAGGTCCGCCGCGGTGTTGTTTCAGTGATAAAGAATGCGCATAAAATTAAAGGCGATGATAAAAATATAACCATTTCCGGCAGTTCCGCCGGGGGACATCTGGTTGCGGAGATTCTCAGCACCAACTGGCCGGAATATGGATACGACAACTGCCCGTTAAAAGGGGCGATGACTATAAGCGGCGTGTTTGATCTTGAACCACTGGTTAATACCTACGTTAATGATCCATTAAAAATGGATATTGATGATGCCAGAGTTTTAAGCCCGCTTTATCATATACCAAAGGACTGCTGCCCGATTGTCATCACGTACGGTGAAAATGAAACCGACGAATTCAAGCGGCAAAGTCACGAATATATGGATGCCTGCCTCCGCGCGGGGATTGAATGCAGCTATCTTGATATGCCGGCCGTCAACCATTTTGGCATCGTGTTGGATTTGAATAAAAAGGACAGCCCTCTATTTCAGGCGGTCCTGAATCAGATCAGATCGTAACTTAAACAGCAGCTCTTTTTAACTGCATCGCCCGCTCAATGATTTCTTCGGCCATTT
>JAUIDN010000009.1 GCA_030428615.1 Alphaproteobacteria bacterium
GGGGAGTATACCTATACGCCGGACGCCAACTATAACGGTCCGGACAGCTTTGAATACACGATCGTTGATGATGACGGGGCGGAAGCGACAGCAACGCTTAATCTGACGGTTGAAGACGTGAACGATGGCCCTGTTGCCGCTGATGACAGCAACAGTGGTGACGAGGATACCCAGCAGACGGGGAATGTTCTGACCAACGACAGTGATGTCGATGGCACCATTGCGGTGAAGGATACCGGGACGTTTGAAACGGCCAATGGCTCGATCACCATTGCCGCCAATGGTGAATATACCTATACCCCGGATGCCAACTATAACGGTCCGGACAGCTTTGAGTATACGATCATTGATGATGACGGCGCGGAAGCGACGGCAACATTGAACCTGACCGTTGAGGATATCAATGACGCGCCAACCTCAACGGATGGCACGATAACCATTGATGAAGACGAAGAATATACCTTCCAACCATCTGACTGTTATTTTGATGATATTGATGGCGATAGCTTGGATCATATTACGATTACAGAGCTTTCATCTAATGGCACATTAAAATTAAATGGTGTTGCTGTTGAACAGGGCGATGAAATATCGGCAGCGGACATAGGTAATTTGGTCTTTACACCCGATGAAAATGCAAGTGGCGAGAATTACGGCAATTTCAAGTTCACTGTAAGTGATGGGATTGAAGAGAGTACAGAACACGACTTCGTCATTAATGTAACACCCGTAGCGGATGCGCCAAGCGCTGGCGCCCGCGAAGAAATACAGGGTGCACATGGGCTTTATGATATTTCCGAAGGTGGAGAAATCACCGTTGATGTGAGCTATTTCTCCGTAGATGCGGGTTATAATAATACACATGGATATTATATCGCTAATAGCGACGGCGAACCGATCGCCGGGGTTGTTTTACAGGACAATGTTAAGGAGCAGGGCCAGACAACAGTTACGTTTAATACGGATGATTATCCCGATGGTGTAACACTGGGTTTCTTTATAATTGCTGATGGTGACAGACAGAACACGGGACTTTCCGATGGCGATACATTAACATTTGAGAATGTCGGGGGGGTCTGGACACCGTATCTGGATGGGAGTCCGCTAGATGGTGCGCAGGCCGCACCGGCATATTTCAGTGACCAGTCATTAAATATGGATGGATATGACCATTTTGAAGATAGTGGCGCGCAGGGTAATCAAAACTGGGAAGATTTGATCTACGGCGGCGACTTGGATCATTCAGATGTGAATACCGATGTGCATGTGTATATGAAGAAATTTGCCGATGTTTCCGTTCAGGGCGATGATGGCACACTGATTGAACTGCCTAATTTATCTTCACAGCTCACGGATATTGATGGGTCGGAAAGTCTTACGGTCACGATTTCATCGATACCTGATGGGGCGACCCTGAGTGATAGTCATGGTAACACATTTATGGCGAGCGCCGGAGATAACTCGGTGGATATAACATCCTGGGATATGACAGGTTTGACCATATACCCACCTGCCGGTTCATCTGATTTTAATTTGCAGATGCAGGCTACATCAACCGAATTGGCCAATAGCGATACTGCGACAATTACAAGAAACATTGCTGTAAATATAGTTGATGTTGAAGCTTTGCATGATCAGGATCCGGATGTGCCCGCTGGATATGACGAGACGCACGGAAACGGCGGCGGAAACCATATCGATGGCGATGATAACGGAAATTATATTGATGGTGAAGGCGGCAATGACAAACTTCACGGTCAGGGTGGCTCCGATATTCTTGTTGGCGGCTCCGGTAAGGATGAGCTACGGGGCGATGATGGCCACGATAAGCTTTATGGTGGTACCGGCGATGATACCATGAAAGGCAATGATGGCGATGACACCCTTTATGGTGGATCCGGCAAAGATAAAATGGAAGGCAACGATGGCGACGATACACTTTATGGTGATGCAGGAGATGACAATCTTAAAGGTGGTGCCGGAAACGACAATTTAAGAGGTGGAACCGGAAAGGACACGATAGAAGGTGGTACTGGTAATGATTTAATCTATGGCGGTGCCGGAAATGATAAGCTCTACGGAAATGGCGGGGATGATACGTTTCTGTTCACTGCTGATGAAGGAACCGATACCGTTGATGGGGGTGCAGGCATGTCTTGGACCGATTCAATTGAACTATCCGGATTCTCAGGACTCGATCATGAAGTCGGATGGACACTGGTACTTGATACTGGTATTATTCAATCAACCGATGACGCAGCCGGGGAAATGATACTGTCACAAGATGCCGACGGTAAAATTATTTTTGATGAGGGTGGATCTATTACCTTCGAAAATGTTGAGAAAATAAGTTGGTAAAATCAACCTATAATCTGATTTAAAAGGCGGTTGTTAACAGCCGCCTTTTTTGTAAGCTGGAATACATTCTCCTGATTTATGTTTTAAATATTGTTAGAAAAGCTGGTTAATAAAATCGGTCAATAATAGTGAAAATTTTAACAAAAATTGATTAATTTTCAAAAGTCGAAATCTCGTTATCATTATGTTATTAAAGAATTTTTTAATAATAATTACAAAAAATTTAATCTATTATTAATCCCATCTTTACCATCAAATGCAACCGATTATTCATCATTTTCTGTTAAAAATGGATAATAAAAAGTTATGTCAATTTTAGATTGAATGTTTGGAGTATCAAATGGCTGATCAAACGCCAAAAGGAAATCATGTAGCTAGTAATATTCGGGCAAGTGAAGACCCTTATTTCTATGACGATAACATAGATGACAGGCAGGATGAACAGGAAAGCCGTCTTTCTGCCGAAGAAGAAGCGCAGGTTGTTGAAGGACAAACGAAATCCACTATTCATATTTCTGGACAGAAGGATGGCATTAGTGAAAATCGGGATATCAGCTCCGCAATAAATACCGGTTCGACAGACGAAGACTTTAACCGAATGGATACGTCGGAAAATGCAGAGACATTTGATACTAATCCGATAACGGAAGATGCAAGTGTTTCGGTCATGCAGGAAAGCGGATTGAAAACCGATATCCAAGGAGAAACGTCACAACTCGGTTCCTCGGGTCGGGCCACTGGAAAAATAGTCTTCGAACGACCCAACGATGATGACAGCATAACTTCAACTGTTAGTAATAATGAGCCTGTTGGCGAAACAGGTAATGTGACCACGCAGGGTACTGCATTTGATCCGCTTTTTGAGGAAGTGGAACGAGGTCTTAGGGAAAATGACGAAACTGAACAAAATGAAGGTGTGGAAGAAAAGGCTGCTGAAGATAACTCGTTAGATCAATCTGACAAAGGACTGACTGAGGAGCAGGAACAACAATCCACAGCGCCAAGCGCAGAAGATGATTATACCGTCGGTAATGAGGATTCTGTTATTGCAGGCAATGTTCTGACCAACGACAGTGATGTCGATGGCTCCATTACGGTGAAGGACACCGGCACGTTTGAAACAGCCAATGGATCGATTACCATTGATGCAGCGGGCAACTATACCTATACCCCGGACGCCAACTATAATGGTCCGGATAGTTTTGAGTATACGATCATTGATGATGACGGTGCGGAAGCGACGGCAACTCTAAATTTGACGGTTGAAGACATTAACGACGGCCCGGTTGCCACGGACGACAGCAACAGTGGTGACGAGGATACCCTGCAGACGGGCAATGTTCTGACCAATGACAGTGATATCGATGGCACCATTACGGTGAAGAACACTGGCACGTTTGAAACAGCGAACGGCTCGATCACCATTGATGCAGCGGGCAACTATACCTATACCCCTGACGCCAACTACAATGGTTCTGACAGCTTTGACTATACGGTGATTGATGATGACGGCGCGGAAGCCACGGCAACCTTGAATCTTACCGTTGAAGAAGTCAATGATGGCCCCACTGTGAGCGGCGTTGAGCTGCAAAATACGTCCGGTAGTTTATCCCTTAATAATGAGGGTAGTACAGGGAATGTTGCCTTGTTATCAGATTTGGATAATTTTCCCACTAATGCGCTGACTATCCAGATCAATTTTAGTTCAATTGAGGCTCCTGTTTCGACTGAGACAAATGGTATTTCATTGGTTTCTTACGCTGTGAATGGTACAGACAATGAATTCTTGCTATTTGCAGAACCTAATGGTGGTCTCAGCGTTTATATAAACAGTCAACGGTATCCTTTAGACTTGGCCGGTAATGATATTTTTGACGGCGACAATCATGATCTGGCCGTATCCTGGGATAGTTCAACCGGCGAAGTTTCGGTTTATGTAGATGGCAATCAGACTGATTCAATTGTAACAACAGCGGTGCAACCGATAACAGCGGGTGGCACGCTGACTTTGGGACAGGAGCAGGACAGTGTAGGGGGTGGTTTTGTCAGCAGTCAGGAATTCTCGGGAGAATTCCATTCGGTTGAGGTATTTTCCGGTGTACGAACAGCGGGTGAAATTTCATCTGATGTCGGTATTGCGCCACTACAAGATGAAAGTTCACTTGTCCTCAGTTTTGATTTTTCATCGGATGAACCATTAAATAATCTGGCTGGTAATGAAGTTTTTAGCCTTGATGGCGGTGCTTTCATTGCCGGTCTTGATGATGGTGCGATTTTAGAAGATGGAGAAGGCATCAATGGACAAATCGCGGCAAGTGATGTCGATGGTAATGATCTTAGCTTTTCTCTAAAGGAAAGCCCTTCTGAAGGCATTGTGACCATCGAGGCGGATGGGTCTTTTCATTTTAGTCCGGGCAATGACTTTCAGGATTTGGGGGTTGGCGAAAGCCGCGAAGTTAGTTTTGAAATTGAGGTGGCTGATGGACAGGGTGGATTCGATACCCAAACGGTAACTGTCACCGTTGTAGGACAGAATGATGGACCGGTTGCTGAAGCTTTTGCTTTTCAAACTGATGAAGATAATAGTTATGAAGGCCAGTTGACGGCGTCCGATGTCGACGGCGATGATTTAAGTTTTAGCCTTTATGGACAGCCTGCGGAAGGATCTGTAACCGTTAATGAAGATGGCAGCTTTAGTTTTTCTCCGAACAATGACTTTGAGGATCTCGGGGTCGGTGAAAGTCGCGATGTGTCATTTTCCTATCAGGTGAGCGATAACCATGGTGGAACCAGTATCGAAAACGTAACAGTGACGGTTACGGGGACTAATGATGCACCGGTGATCGGCGGTATTGTCAATGTGGTGGGTAGCTTGGATGATGCCGAATTCATCAACGGGTCAGCGATGTCGTTCAACGAAGGTGGAAGGTCCGGCGATGTTGCGGTGGTTGAGAATATAGACGACTTCCCAACGGATGCATTAACGGTTGAATTGCGCTTTTCATCAACGGAGGCTCCGGATGCGGGAGAGACAAATGGGGTCTCACTTTTCTCCTATAACGTTGCTAGCGGAGACAACGAATTTCTGATTTTCTCTGATTCATCTGGATCATTGGGCGTTTATATTAACGGTCAGCGCACTTTAATGGATGTTGATATGAATTCGTTATATGACGGCGAATATCACCATTTGGCCGTCTTATGGGACAGTGAAAATGGTGAGATATCAGTATATGTTGATGGCGACTTAACGGATACTGCAATTGCGCAGGCCGGAAATCCGATCCAATCCGGCGGTACATTGGCTCTTGGTCAGGAACAGGATAGCGTCGGAGGCGGCTTTGTAGCGGCGCAGCAATTCTCAGGTAAAATTGCGGACGTTCAGGTTTTTGATGAAGCGAGGGGTGCCGATCTGATCGAATCAGATTCTTCAAGCGTTGGGATTGCCGTCGATGACGACAGCCTTGTGCATGCTTATGATTTTAGTAATTCTGAAGACAACACTGTGATTGATCAGGGCTCGGGCAATGATATGGATTTTACCGGTGCAGTTATTATCGAAGATGCCGGGCTTCCCAAACAGGTTGGTGAACTTGACCTTATCGTTGCTGAGGATGGTGCGGCTATCACAGGGACGTTAACGGCAAGTGATGTTGAGGGGGATGAGCTTTCATTTTCGCTGGTAACTGGTACAGATGAAGGTACGGTAACAGTTGATGAGAATGGTAATTTTGAATTTAATCCGGGCGGCGATTTTCAGGATCTTGGTGTTGGTGAAGCACGCGATGTGAGTTTTGAATATCAAGTTGATGATGGAAATGGTGGTGTTGAAACTGCGACAGCAACAATTACCGTTACGGGAGCCAATGATGGCCCGATTTCTTCGGATAATGAAATTCTTATCCAGGAAAACGGCTCTTACATATTTGACGCATCTGATTTCAGCTTCGCCGATGTTGATGGTGATGATTTATCGCACGTCACCATTACTGAGACACCGACGAATGGTGTGCTTGAATTAAATGGTGTAGCCGTTGAGGCGGGAGATGAAATTGCCGCGGCTGATCTCAGCGGGCTTGTCTACGAACCGGAAACCGACACTAACGGAATGGGATATGGCGATTTTAAATTCACTGTAAATGACGGCACGTCAAATAGTGCGGAACAATCATTCAGTATTGATGTTGTCGCTCCTGATGGCACTATGGGTCTTGCATCATCAAATGGTATTTATGATATATCCGGCGGCGGTGAAGTGACAATTAATGTCAACTACCTTTCATCCGATGCTGGTTATAATAACTCGCACGGTTATTACCTGGCAGATGCTGACGGAAACCCGATTGGTGGAGCAATTATCGAAGATAATGTGAAGGATTTTTCAGATAATACTATTACGTTTAACACAGACGATTATCCCGGGGCTGAAAGTGTAGGTTTCTTCATTGTTCCAGATGGTAATGACGAAAACTCAGGTCTGTCCGGAGGGGAAGTGGTCACTTTTGAGCAGATCGATGGTGTCTGGACACCCATGGTTGACGGTGAGGCGTTAGAGGGTGCTCAAGCAGCTCCGGCTTATTTCAGTGACGCCTCATTGAATGCAGACGGCATTGACCACTTGATTGATGATGGCATGGAAGGAAACCAGAATTGGGAAGATTTATATGGTGGCGGTGACAAGGATTTTCACGATATAAATGCTGATGTCAGCGTATCAATACTGCCAAAGAGTGGTACAATAATACAAGGGGCATCTGGTGCGGAGGATCTACAGGGCGGTGCCGGGGGCGACACTCTTCATTATAATAGTGACGGCACATGGTCCGGATATTCGGCCTACAATGTGGAAACGGGCGATAAGGAAGCTCTGGCAGGATACAATCGTTCGAGCGATGTTTTTGATGGTGGCGATGGTCACGATACGATTGAGGGAACTTCCGGTGATGATGCGTTATTTTTAGATGATGGCATAAGCAGTTTTGCATCGGGAAGTCAGGCACGAATACAGAATGTTGAAGAAATCAACATGGGTGACGGTAATGATATCGTTGATATGACATCAAGCAAATACACGTACGATCAGGGTGTCGAAGTAAGTGGTGGCGATGGAGATGATATTATCTGGACTTCGACGGGTAATGATAAAATCGATGGTGGTGCAGGTAATGACCAACTCTTTGGTGGTGAGGGGAACGACGTGCTTACCTTCCTGGCTCACCAGGGTAACGATATTGTTGATGGTGGTGAAGGTGGGGCCTGGACCGATACGATTGAACTTAACGGTTTCGACGGGCAGTCCGCTCAGGAAGGATGGACGCTGAGCCTGAATGATGGTAGCTCCGTCACATCAACCGATGAGCTGAATGGTGAAATAGTTCTTTCTGGTGATGCGGGGGGAACGATCACATTCGATGATGGTGGTTCAATCGATTTTGAGAATATCGAAAAGATTGTCTGGTAAATTATTTCAGTGTAAAAACCTGTTTGGGCTTTAGGAACCAGGGCGGTACAATTGCCGGTATGTTCGATAATGGCAATATTTCCTGCGGCAGATCAAATCCTAAAACATCAATCATGAATGCACGTCGTTTTTGGCAACGATTGTAGCAATTGGGATGTTTTTCCTTGAGCGCAGCGCGCAGCGCTTCATCGGCAACAACAATTCCATCTTCCATCCGCGTTGAGCCATATGTCTTTGAGGACGGGATGACATCAACCTGAAACATCATCCCGGAACGGATGGGAATATCCGATCCTTCGTAAATCGGGGAGCTGACCCATTCATCCAAATGAATAAGATGACCAGCGTTTAAGAAAATACCGAACTTTTCATAAGGTAGTTTGTCATATATCGCTTTATGGAGAACCGCGCCTTTTGTACCGATTTTAAGTTTGCTGAACCAGTCTTCCATGGCCAGAAAATAAGGGGCGGCAAATTCGCCAATATAATCCTGTGCTTCGGTTGGCAGATCATTTTCGTTTTCTGCGATCCAGCCTGCTCGACAGATATTGCTGCCCCAATAACAGATGTTAAAGGAGAAGACCTCGCCCTTGGTTAAGGTGCGGCCTTGCGGGCCGCAAAGACCGGGAAGGTCACCGCTGGCGAAAGTAGGATGACACCCGAGCGGTTCACCGTCCCATTCAATAAATTTGGCAACATCGTGATCGGTCATGCCAGCTTTCAGGCCGAACAGTATCCTTTTAACCGCTTCCGACGCTTTTATATTAGAATATTCGAATATAGCGATTTCATCCACAGAAACAACACTCCTGAAACCATATCCCGGATGCATAAAGAGATCCGTTGCGTTTTCCACGTTGCCATAGCCAGCAATATTTCGGGCAGCGTCAGCGATAAAGCTCGGAATGTCCAGCGCATGGCGTCCGGCGGGATCTTCCTTATCACTGAAATATTTCCAGCCAACGGCGCCAATTCTGGATTTTTCACTTAGGTTTTCTGACTTGAATATGTCCGCGAGTGTCCGGCTTTTATCACGGCCCTGATCAAGCAATGAAAACGGCTGGTAAAGCTCTGCTCTCATATCGCCGTTTCTATATAACGGGCTGTGGGGGAGATACCCTTCACATTCGTTGCCGATCAGAATGAGCGGTTTTTGATCCTGTCTGACGATGAGCAGGGCTTCTTCAAACCGCGGGTCGATATTACAAACCCAAGCCATATTGGCAAAATGTTCGCGGTCAGCATAAATTAACAGGTGGCTGTATTTTCGGCTTTTCATAGCGTGTTGAACGGCTGCCAACCGAGCCTGATATTCTTCAAGCGAAATGTCGACCGGTCTTTCACCAAGGCCAAATTCCGGCCAGTCAATTTCGCTTAAGGTTACCTTTTTCATTTAACCGGTAATTTCCTTGACGGCGCGGTGGGCTTCTTTAATAGCCGCTTTGGTTGTCGCACTCGCCGCAGAATCGGAATTCGCTACATGGATATTTCCAAATGGCTGACGGCCAATGACCCAGGGTTTGTCTTCTTCGGCAAATTCTTCGCCCCAAAGGAGTTCATTGCTATAAGCATAACCATGTGGCCAACGGTTCACCGTGATTGCTTCGATATCACGGTCAGCGTCGAAACCGGCTTCACCAAGGGCCTGGGTTAACTGCTCCCGCACATGACCTTCAAATTCTTCAAATGTCGTGGTGAGAATTTGGTTGCGCCCTGCGCGCCACTGGTCAGGTCCTTTGATATCCGGGAATAGCGGGACATGGCACATGTGCACAACCATGGGTTCGTCCGGGGTTTGTGATCTTTTGTAATCGCCAAGAGAGACGGGGTAAGCCAGTTCAGCCTGCTTGTAAAAACCGCCAGTAAAATAAACAAAGCTGGTTTTTAATTTATCAAATGCTTCCCAGTTACGGATAAGAACCTTTGTGTAAACAAGCGGCACTTTAACGTTAAAGGCGAGTCCTTCTTTTTGTTTTTCCGGCATTTCCGGGCAGATATACGGAATGGCGCTATTGTAACAGGCCATAATACATTTCTTCGCCCTTACTTTATGGGCATCGCCGCCATTAACATAAGTGATCTCGACATTTTTCCCGTCATTCGTATTCACAGCATGCACCACTGTACTGTTAAGTCGGATATTGATGTTGCTGTCTTTTTCGTCAAGCTTTGAATAATCGGCGCGGGTTGTCACTACGTCTTCCATGGTGGAGCCGGGCATCGCAGCTGGAATTAATTTTCGTACCAGAAGCCTCGCAATAGAGGCGTTACCATCCGGGAAATGAAAAATATAGGGGTCATCACCGCGGCCGGAACGCATCGGAAGAGTATGGTCAACACCCGGGATGCCACCATCATAATATTGCACGGACGTTGTCGGCACTTCTTCCATATCCACACACCAGAAGCTCATACCCCAGTGCTGATATATATTGATGACCTGCTCATCGACCTTACAATAATCACGCAGGAAGCTTGAATATCCCGTTTTGCGCAAGATTTTGAATTTTTCGTCGACGGGAACACCGGGCATATAGTCCACTTCAGCCGTTTGTACACGAATGAAATCGGCGCGCGCCTTATCTGTAAGCGGGGCTTCGGCTGCAAAGTCTTCCCATGATTTTTCGCCGTATCCCGTCACATGTTTTGTTTCACCGAAATTTTCTTCGTCAAAGACGATGCTGAATCCCATGCCGCGTGAGGAATAGAGATCCTGCTGAAAAGCGTCATAAAATTTACTTAGATCGATACCAAGTTCTTTTAATAATTCAAGGGCTTCCGGTGAATATGAAGATGGCGTATCAATGGCTTCCGTGCCGCCATAACCAATACGGATATCATCACCATGCTTAAATTCATTACGTTTTGCATGGCCGCCAAAATCGTCATGATTATCAAGAACCAGTATTTTCGCATCGGGATGCTTTTTCCTGTAAAAATAAGCCGAGGAAAGACCACTGATGCCGCCACCGACAACAACAAGGTCATATTCGTCGTCAATTTTGTTGGCATTCCAGTCTTCTCCCATCACACGGGCATGCATCGTTTCCCATGAACCATCATGACTTCCTCTAAGGCCATTTTTGGCCGGGGGATAATAATCTTTGTCCAATGTGAAACTGTTTGGTGCGCCAAACGCCTCCGTCCATGGTGTTAGAAGAGATGCTCCCACGGTTGCGCCTATGGCGATTTGAGTGCCGTTTAAAAAATCGCGGCGTGTGATGTCTTTTTTCATTTACTATTCTCCGTATTCATATTGGAACACGGTAATTGGATTGCTGCTAAATTACAAGGACGTTTTATGATGGTACCGCGCCTACTTGCTGGATCGTTTCTGCCGCTACCTTCGCTCCTTTTTCAAGGGCTGCTTCAACATCATTATCCTGCATATAGCACGACAAAAATCCGGCTGCGAAGGCATCCCCGGCACCTGTGGTGTCGATGATTTTATCAATGGCTATTGCGGGCATTTGGAATGAATGATCACCATTAATTGCCATGCTACCACCGGCACCAAGTGTGATCACCGCCAGGATATTTTTTTCAACGCATATATCCTTAACTTTTTCAATGAGTTCTGTTTGTTCTTTTGACAAACCAAAAAAGGCGATGTCAATGTTATTGGCGTATCTATCAATCAAATCGAAGTTTGGATCGGTAGCAAAATCTGAAAAATCTACCGCAACTGTACCGTTCATTTTTATCGACATGACTTTTTCAAAAACGTTATATATTTGCCAGTAGACAGGTGTCATAATGAGATCAGCATCCATCATGATTTGTTTCTGTTTTTCGTTAATACTGAAATCTTTCAGTACGCCGGGATCATATCGGGTGAAATTTTTTTCACCACTTTTAAGTATTTCAATAAACTGAGTTGGCGTCGGGCCTTCGATCTGGTGGATATGGCATTCTATGCCGGGGACCGAGATCGCCTTCAAAGCAACCTTGGATTCGTCATCGTTACCGATTGCGGAAACAATATGGATTTCGTGCTCTTTTGCAAAGCATCTTCGCGCCTGTCTTGTGAAATTGCCCGTGATTCCACCGGGTAGAAGCCTGTTTTCCGGCATATAACGATCAACCCCCATGTCGCCAACGCAAACTATTTTCATTGAAGTCTCCCGATTGACCTCATTAATCTGGCGACTTTTTCTGCGCAGACCACCTTGTTTTTCATAAGTGCGGTACCAACGATGGCACCGTCGCAATGAGAAAGAAGGTTGTTTGCGTTATCTTCGTCCGTACCGCTTCCGATAATTACCGGTATTTCACATCCTCTGCGGGCTTCGTCAAGGTCATCAATAACGGGTGCATCACCGGTTTCACGCCCACTGACAACAACAGCGTCTGCATGATGTTTTTGTGCAAGTTCGGCAGAGTGCGCCATCGTCCGGTCAATAAGCATTTTTGCATATTTCACCTGTATGTCAGCCATGATCAGAATATGTTCACCATCAATGTTTTTTCTGTGTTCAATAACACTTTCGGGGTCAATTTTAAATTCGCCATATTCTGGACGTAACATGGGATCGACGAAATAATCAGTTCGAATAAAATCGGCATTTGCGGCCTTGGCAACGTCAAGCGAGGCTATGGGATCATTCAGCAGAATTTCCACACCGATAACACAGTTTACCCGTGCTGCCATAACGGCTCGGGTTACTGCTGTCATCGCGGTTATGGTTTCGCGGCTTGCTTTGACGCGGTGGGGGCGATCATATTCATTTTCGATGAGTACGCCGTCGACATTGAAATTCTCAAGTATTTCAAGATCATCAAGGGCACTTTTAATGATCGCGTCCATCCCCGGCGAGCCATTATAATCGGGGAGTGGTGGTAAATGGATCATTCCTATAATTGGTTTCGGGTTTTTAAAAAGCGATTTGAACTTCATTATGCTTTGTTCTTTGCACGTTTCAGAATGAGATAAACAGGGATTGATGTTAGCGAGAGCGCAATGCCATAAAGACTTTGTTCGGTTTTATAAATGAGCGCACTGACAATCAGAATTGACATTGTGATTATAAATATAAGAGGCACCAGCGGGTATAACGGCGTTTTAAAATCACCTTCTTTACTGAGGCGCGGGCGAAGAATGAAAATACTGGATACGATCAGAATATTGATAAATTGAAGTGGCACCATAAGGAATGTGACAATATTTGCAAATGTTCCAAAAAACAGCAAAAAGAAGATCGCCATCGCCGCCGAATATATGATGGCACCCGACGGCACCGATGTTTTTGGCGAAAGATAGGATAGAGCATTAAAAAATGGCTTCATAAATGTTTTTGCTGCATCATCCTTAAAATCTGAAACCGTTGCGTAGTAAAGTCTTGGAATGGACATTACCAAGCCGCCGGTTGCACCGAAGATTGATATCCAGATAAGTATCTGCATCACGTTTACGCCAGCGCTGCCGAAGGCGGCTTCTGCAACAGTTGTTGCTACAATCGTTGGATTGTCACGCATGAATTCAAGTGATACCACGCTCAGGAACGCGTAATTAATAAGAAGATAGATGCACATCACTGTCAACACACCGATACCAATGCCCAGCGGCAGATTTTTTTTCGGGTTTTTAACTTCCCCCGCCAAATGGGACGCATCAGCCCAGCCGTCATAGGTAAATAGAACGATTCCGACGCCAAGGCCAATGAATTGCATTGTGCTCCAGATACTGACATCACTGGCGATAACGTCTGTTTGTGGTGTCCATTCAATGGGGGACGCAAAAAATATCGCTCCAATAATCAGGCCTAATATCCCCGTCAGTTTGGCGGTAGTAATAACGATCTGGGTTTTGCCGCCTTGTTCAACACCGCGCAGGTTGATGATGGCAAAAAACAAAATTGCCAGCGCTCCCCACATTAATCGAAGACTGTTATTTTCGATGCCGAGCACCTGATTAGCCAGTTCACCGAAAAATATGGCCACGCCGGCAATTGAACCCGGTCCGCTGATTAATATTTGCACCCAGCCCTGAAAAAAACCGGCAAATGGGCCGTAGGCTTCGTTCAATGAATGATACATGACTCCTGCACGCGGCAGCAGAATGGAAAGTTCGGCGAAGGTAAGGGCGCCACATAGAACAATAAACCCGCAAAGGGACCAGAAGAAATAAACCTGCCACTCGGCTTCAGCAACAGCGGCGAGTTCACCGGGCGTAAAAAACAACCCGGAGCCGATGATATTTCCGGTTACAATTGAAAATATGGTTATAAAACCGAGTTTTCGTTGCAGGCTCATGATCAGATCCTTAGGTTACACACATGGGCATTGTCATGCAGTGGGCGCCGCCGTTTCCTTTAAAAAGTGTATCGGAAGGAAAGGTGGATACTTCCCAGCCATATTTGGCCATTTCACCGGCCAAGCGTGATGCGCATTCAAACCCGATGGCTTTCTTCCCTTGTTGGGTGACTACTAAATTCAAATGACCACCACGCATTTCAGTTTCGTCGATTTCAATTATTTCAATGTTGCGTTCCGCCAGAAATTCACCAAACATAATGTGACGTGCTTCCGCTTTTCCGGCTTCAAACAGGCGACAGGGAAGAATATTAAGCGGCGGACTATGGCAGATTGCAAGATTATCATTCAGGGTCATATACAGCCCGTCGATATGGATATGGCCGGGCGGCAAAGGCACTTCGAGGAAAAATCGGGCATTTTCGCCAAGAACCATGTTTCGCAGATCTCTTATTCCTGACTGATTTGCGCGGTCGCAGATTGACGCAACAACGGTATCTTCATTGATCATGGTAACGCCGCCGCCTTCCAGAAATGACGGGCAGTCAATTGATCCCAGTATGGGAATGCCCAGACGCTTGAGAGCGCGTCCAACCATGTTCTGATCCCCCCATCGCCCCAGCAGATGAGGTCCCATGAGAACGGCCCCCGTTTTAAATACGGCGGCCAGATCGCGGGTATAGGTCATGTTAGGACGATGTTTGATAAAGTTCAGTGCATCTTCATCATCCTTTAGCACATCGGTTAGAAATATCGGGTCCACGCCGTGATCGTTAAAGGCTGACACCATGACGTCATATTCATTTTGAAATATTTCGCGGTTAACCGGCTCATCAAAATTAAAAATTTCAAGTGTATCTTCCGTGACAACATCGATTTCAATGCCGGGTCGGTGCATCAGCACTGATTTCAGGTTGCCATGGGCACTTTTGAGGCCCCAGGATATGTTCCCCATTCTTTTCTCCTTTTTTGTTGGTGCGATTAATGCAGAAAGATAAGGATGTGTCAATTACGAGCTATAGATTACAGGAAACCAATCTTCGCGAAGGCGATCGCCATCCTTCATATTGTGTCCGGGAAATGGGGGCGATGTTGGGCCCGGCCGGGAAATATAGCGGGCATCATCGCCAATCAGCCGCAACGAAAAGGCCCGCCGCCTTTGATCGGTGTTATTCCCACGAGCACCGTGGAGAATTTTGTAGTTAAAGGCGACGGCATCGCCCGGTTCCATTTCCCATTCCATTATACGATATTTTTCTGGCTCGCTATCCGGGTCCGGTACCGGCATGTATTTGTCAGTATCAGGATAAAAATTCTGTTCGGATAACCAACGGGTGGGAAGTACCGGTTTTGGCCAGAGGTGCGAGCCGGCAACACATCGCAGGGTGGCGGATTTTACAGGATCCATCGGTGACCAGAAACTTACATGTTGATCACCATCGACAAAGTAATAGGGGCTGTCCTGATGCCATGGTGTCGGTTTTGATGTTCCGGGTTCCTTAACGAGGACGTGATCATGAAAAACCTGCACCTGTTTGGATTTCATAAGTTGGGCGGCGACTGTTCCCACATCAGATTGTCTGATAACTTTTTCGAATTCAGGAATGCGCTGCCAATTGCAATAGTCGTCGAAAAAGCGGCCTTTGTCGCCCTCCGTTATATATTCGGCGGCGTAAGGGCCGGGATTTGACATGTTACGGTCAATACCAGCGCAGATTTCATCGACCCAATCTTTGAATAGCCCGCGGATAAATACAACACCATCTTTTTGAAAGTTACTAATCAGATTTTCGTTTAACAACAGTCCTTTTCCCCTGAATGTATTTTTCTTATCCTTAATCAATAGAGGACATTAATCAATCGGAAAAATATTATTTGTTATCTTATATCGTTTGCTGTTAAGGTCATGTGTTCTAAAAGATATAACGATGAAATATAGGGTACTGATGAGCAAAGTTATTGATGTTCATACGCATATGTATACGGCCGGTTGGCTTAAGCTGCTGAAAGCAAATGGCGGGCCGGACCTGACCGTTGAAGAAAGCCTGGATAGCCCGGAAACCGTTTTTTACAAAGGCGCCAGTTTTTGTGTGCTTGAGCCAGCCCATTTTGATTTTGAACTCAGAGTGAGGAATATGGAGAAGGCCGGGGTTGATATGGCGGTCGTATCCATGCCGCCACCCGGTGTTATCTGGGGCGATGGTGAGGTAAGCCGGGAAGCCGCCCAAATGACCAATAATGAGTTCGCGCAGGCGCAACGGGATTTTCCGGATCATATCCGCTGGATGGCGGTTCTTCCGTGGGAACACCCTGCACTGGCCGTGGAAGAAATAAAACGCGCCTGTGATGTTGGCGCTGTGGCGGCGATTGTTCACGGTAGTATTAATGGTCGCCATCTGACGGATCCGTTTTTTGAGCCGATCTGGCAGGAGCTTGATAATCGTGCGCTTCCGGTTCTGGTGCATCCGACATTTCCGATCGGTACTGAGCTGATGGAGCTTGACCGTTATGCGCTTATTGCGTCCACGGGGTTTATGATTGATACGACCCTTTGTGTGTCGAAGATGATTTTCGACGGTTTCTTTGACCGTTTTCCCAACCTTAAACTGATTGCGTCACATGCGGGGGCAACGCTTCCGTATCTAGCGGGGCGTTTTGACCGGGTTTATGATACGACCGCGAGGGCGAAGGTGAAAATCAGCAAACCGCCGAGCGAGTATTTAAAGCATATTTATTACGATGCAGTGACTTATGCGCAGGAATCATTGGAACTTTGTGTGCATGTCGGTGGCGCCGGACATGTGATGTACGGGTCGGATTATCCCTTTAATCTTGGGGACATGGAAGGATGCCTTGGGCGGGTGAATAACTTACCCGAAGACATTAAACATAAAGTTCGCGGCGAAAATGCACAGCGTATCTTTGATTTATAACCTGGTATGACGGATGCATCGAAGGTGCGGCCAATATCGTTTATATTTTAAGTATTTGGAGTTTAAAAATGACAGTTATTGATGTTCACACACATGCTTATACCCGCGAATGGTATGAAATTTTACGGAAAAATGGCGGTGATTATAATATCCAGTTACGCCCGGACGGTAAGGAGGAAATATTCAAGAAAAATACGCCTGTTGCTTTTCCGCAGCCGGGGCATTTTGATTATGACCTGCGTATTAAGCAAATGGATGCAACGGGCATTGATATTTCGATTGTCTCGCTGACGTGCCCGAATGTTTATTGGGGCGGCGAGGAAATAAGCTGCGCCGCGGCCATTGCATCAAATGACAGTATGGTAGAAGCGCAGAATAAATATCCTGACCGGATAAGGTGGTATACGTCGCTGCCATGGGAATATCCGAAGCGGGCCGTTGAAGAGCTTAAAAGGTCATGTGATCTTGGGGCCAGTGGGGTCATGGTGCTGGCTAATATCGCGGGGCGCAGCTTAACGGATCCGTTTTTTGCTGATATCTGGGCGGAAATTGACCGGCGCGGCCTACCGGTTCTGGTGCATCCTACCGATCCGCCCGGCGCGCTTTCGATGGATATGGGAAGCTATGATCTAAGTTGGTCTGTCGGGTTTATGTTCGATACGACGCTTGCGGTGACGAGAATGATTTTTGACGGGTTTTTTGACAAATACCCCAAGCTGAAATTAATTGCGTCACATGGTGGCGGGGCGCTGCCGTACCTTGTTGGCCGTTTTGAAAAAGGTGATGAGGTGGAGCTTCCGGAACGAAGGGTCATGAAACGAAAGCCGACAGATTACCTTAGCCATATTTACTATGACTGCATAAATTATGACGCGCGTGCCATGCAGTATCTGATATCGATCGTTGGTCATGAACGTGTTATGTTTGGTACCGACTGGCCGCATCAGGTTTTTGATACAGCAGGTGCCTTTGCCAATACGGCCACGTTACCCGATGATCAGTGTCAGGCCGTGCGGTCAGCAAACGCAAAGAAGGTCTTTAATATTTAAAAAAGGGACCCATTCTAGAATCTATCTCTTTTATAAACTCTTGTAAGCACACGGATTTTGTTTTTCTGGAGCAATTTAAGAATGCCGATCCACTTTTTAAGCTCGTTATTAAAACCCTGCAATAAATCCACATCCATTGGTAAAGATTCAAGACACACTGAAGATCGCATTTCTTCCAATCTACTACTAAGAATTTCTTCCCAATGATCTGAATGGTCATGTTCTAACATTCTGGTGAACTTTTGCTGTTTCATAATTTTCTCGTTACGATCATAGGGGAAAACAAACTTATATTCTTTTACAATGTCCTCAAGGCCCTCTACTGGCACAAATTCTGAAACAACCACAAAACCTTCCTCAATCGTTTGATTATAAATATTTTTGCAAAAATTCTTAAACTTCATGTCTGGCGTATTAACAATAGGAAACAAATGACAAAATGAAGGACGCTGCGTCATATTTTCTAATTCAACCACACGTTCTACTTTATGGGTTAACTGGTTGAAAGCAACATTATTGGCGACCTCGGTAAAGTTATCTTCCGGAGGAATATAAAACTGTATATAAGGACCGTTACGTTCAGCGATTGTGCACATGTCTGTCCCGCACCTTGGATGATACAGACGAACTGTACGGCTGCTATCAATTCCAAACATGGTCAAGATTTTTCTGTAATTGGCCCCCATTGACGGATGATAAGGGCGTTTATTCCAAAAGATACCACGACCAGTTACCTTCGCCTTATGCTTTCGCTTTATTTCAGCCTTCACAGCCTCTTCTTTTTTTGCGGCCGCACGCTTCTTCTGCTTTAGTATAATAGCGTTTCTTGCTTCAACTCTTGAAGGAAAAAGCATATCCAGAATGGTATTATAAAGGTCTTTTATTTTGTCCATAACAGAAGTATTTTTCTGCTTACTCATATACGGCCTCATAATCTGTGTTCTTAAGAGTAACCATGTAGCCCCTAATATTTTAATAACATTTTATAAAGTGTATGCCAATACAGTCACTTTACCCGATAACAAGTGCCAGGCGGCGGGTTCAACAAACGTGAGGAAACTATTTAATATTTAAAAAAATACTGCTACAGTCGCAATTGTTGTTTGTAATATTTATTGGGGGTTTCACATATGGTTGCGCATATTGGTACAGTGGCTTTTATTGGTATAGAGGCGCGCCTTGTCGACGTTCAGGTTCATGTGGCATCAGGACTTCCTTCATTCACAATTGTCGGTCTGCCGGATAAAGCGGTGGCAGAAAGCCGTGAACGGGTGCGTGCCGCTCTCGGGGCCATTGGTCTTGCGCTTCCGCCAAAGCGGATTACGGTTAATCTTGCGCCTGCCGACCTTCCCAAGGAGGGAAGCCATTTCGACTTGCCGATCGCACTGGGTATTCTGGTGGCGATGGAAGCGCTTCCAAGCGATGCACTTGAAGGATATCTGGTGCTTGGTGAACTTGGTCTTGACGGTCGTATTCAGGCGGTGCCAGGGGTGCTTCCCGCGGCACTTACGGCGAGTGGTGAGGATCTTGGTCTTATTTGTCCGGCGGCCACCGGCGGTGAGGCCGCTTGGGCACAGAATATTGAAATTCTGGCACCGGAAAGCCTTCTCAGTCTTATTAATCATTTAAAAGGCCAACAACATCTTACACCCCCTATACCCGCTATGGATGACGCAAAAGAACATACTGTGGATTTAAAGGATATAAAGGGTCAGGAAAGTGCGAAGCGGGCGATAGAAGTTGCGGCGGCGGGTGGTCATAATATTCTAATGACCGGTCCGCCCGGTTCCGGTAAATCCATGCTGGCGGCGCGGATGCCCGGTATATTACCGCCAATGTCCCCTGCGGAAGTTCTTGAAAGTAGTATGATTGACAGTATTGCCGGTAATTTGACGGACCATAATATCTCGCGAACGCGCCCTTTCAGAAATCCACATCATTCGGCGTCCATGGCCGCGCTTACGGGTGGCGGAATGAAGGCGCGACCGGGTGAAGTTTCGCTGGCTCATCATGGGGTACTTTTCCTGGATGAACTCCCGGAATTTCAGCGTCCGGCGCTTGATAGTCTTCGTCAACCGCTTGAAACCGGCGAGGTCGTTGTTGCCCGGGCCAATAAACATGTCACCTATCCGGCCCGGTTTCAATTGGTCGCGGCGATGAATCCCTGCCGCTGTGGCCATCTGGATGATCCCGCGCTAGCCTGCAGCCGTGTACCAAAATGCGCCATTGATTATCAGTCGAAAGTGTCAGGACCGCTTATGGACAGAATTGATATTCATATTGATGTGCCCGCCGTTGCGGCAACGGATCTTGCGCTTCCCGCTGCATCAGAAGGAAGCAGGGAGGTCGCTGCGCGCGTTGCAAAGGCCCGTAAAATTCAGCAGGACAGGTATGCCGGTCTTGATGGCGTTGCGTGTAATGCTGAAGTAGACGGTGAAGCCCTTGAAGCAGTATGCGCGCTTGACGATGAAAGTCGCGATATTCTTATGCGGGCCGTGGAAATGATGAAATTAACGGCGCGCGGGTATCATCGGGTGTTACGTGTCGCGCGCACCATTGCCGACTTGGCTGAATGTGAAAATATTAATAAAATTCACATATCGGAAGCGGTTGGCTTTCGTCAGAAAAGACAGATGCGGTGAATTTTTGAAAGATCTAGGTTTATGCCTTGCCGGATAGTTCAACGAGCATAAGCTCTTTTAAATTTGGCCACGGAGTGGTATTTTGATGCTCACTGTTGTTCCTTTATCAATGACGCTATCGATTTGCACCGTACCCTGATGAAGTTTGACCAGAGAGTTTACAATAGCAAGCCCCAGTCCTGTCCCATTATGGCTGTTATAAGGGTCGTTATTTGCCCTGGTAAAAGGATTTAGAATATTTTTTAAATCGCCTTCTGCGATGCCTTCACCACTATCCTGGACTTTAATAACAATATCATTCTGATTGTAATTGGCCGCTATTGTTACCGGGCTTCCGGGCGGCGAAAATTTAATAGCATTTGAAAGAAGATTTATCAGAATTTGTTTCAAGGCCTTTCCATCTGCGTAAAGCGTGGGGAGGTTTTCCGCTAAATCAACGTTGATTGGGATGTCTTTTTTCTGACACAGCGGCTCCAATATTTTTACGCAGCTTTCAGTACAGCTGCTCAGGTTGATATCTTGTTTTTCCAGGACACGCTTGTCAGCTTCCAAGACGGAAAGATCAAGAATGTCGTCTATGAGCGATAACAGGAATCTACCAGACTCAAGTATATCTTTTACATATTCATTGTATTTTTCTGACCCAAGTTTGCCAAATACTTCCTGATTTATTACCTCAGAAAACCCAATTATCGCGTTTAGTGGTGTGCGAAGGTCATGGCTCATGTTGGCCATAAATTCGGATTTGGCTTTGCTTGCCCTTAACAGGTCTTTTGTACGCTCATTGACCAGTTGATTGAGGTACGCACTGCTGCCCGTCATAATAACAATTCCTATTGAAATCAGGGATGCCATGACCATTCCCACTATGCCAAGTATAAATGGTTCTGGCGACGAATTGACTGCAAGGAATTTCTCACTCCTACCCATCTCGATAATCCAATTTCTGTTCAAAATGGGAAAATTCAAGGATGTTTCATATGATTGCGGTTCATCATTTGCATATGATTCAAATAATATCACTTTACCCGTGGCTTCTGCCGGGTCACTTATTTTAATATTTATGCCTTCCGAAATTGCGTCACTTACATATGGTTCAATAACCGTTTCTGTCAGTAACACCATTGTTGAGAAACCCAGCAATTTCCCATCGTAAAATTTGGGCATGTATAACGTGAACGCCGCTTCCGAATTTGCAAATCGACGAACATCGGGAGGAGATATGGATTCCGTTTTATGAATTGCTGAATAATTCAATGCTACTTTTCTTTCTGCATCAGACAATTGGTCGAAACCGATGACAGATCTTGACGAATCCTTAACCCGGAAATATTTAGTGATGACATATTCTTCCCGATATCCGAGGGGCTGACTTTCGGCACCAGAATATTCCCTTAATTCTACGTCTGTTCCATATTCCTGAAAGAGTTGTTGCCGGAAATCCTGAAGATCCTGTTCCCTTACATATTCGCTCCATGCGATGGCTAATATATTCTTATCTTCATGTATTACTGAATCGGCAAATTTTTCAAAGTCTACCAGCGTCATACTTGTATCGGCAGTAGAGAGACCATTTAAAATTTTTAACTGGGGTTGATATATATCAGTGATTTTGGCGAGAGACTGAGTAACTAAATCTGCCTGTTTCGCAAGAAGCAGATCCAGCCGCTCTGCTTCCCACTTGTAGGCTAAAATATAGACCGTGGCGGCCATAACAAAAGATAAAGTTAAAATGCCGGAAACGATCAACCTGCGTTTACCCACAAAAGAGACGAGCGCAATTACAAGTGTTGTGAATATGTATACCGATGTGATGTCAGAAATCCACCATGTCAGGAAGTTTTCAAACAAATTCTCTTTGGCGGTGCTGTCAAAAAGTAGGTTAATTGTATTACCGTATATGCTGCCTACAACGGAGGGAAGTGGCCCAACAATGAGATAAAATTTCCATATTCTTGATGGTGCTATAAAATTTCTTGGCAAGCCATTAAATTTATGTATCAACCAGATAGCGAAAATCGGGTGTATGATGGAGCTTAAAGATCTAAGTAGACTTGGAAAAAAATAATCCCAGGTCAGAAAATCACCTGAAATGAAATCGTTATAATTGACGTAGCTCAGAAAGCTGGCAATCAGAATACCCGGCCAAATCCGATAACCAAAAAACAAGAAAAGCGCCAGGTTAATTCCTGTTGCTGGCCAGATTGGTGATGTATAATCCGTCAGAAAGATGTAATAGGTGCTTAATTTTATACATGCAAAACAAAATAGTGTCGTAACTGTAGCTAGAAGAAAGCTATTACGATTAATTGCTCCCCCTATTTTTTTTAATATTGTTATCAATTCCGAGCTAGTATCCAATATTAACTGAAACGCTTCATTAATGTTTATCAGTTCTGCTGTTATGCGTTTCTTAATTTTATTTATTTAGGACTCTCAACTAAAACTACAATCTCAAAATACTAATTTTTTAAGGTAACATAGGACAATTAAAATTTAGTCAATAAGTTTAATTTATGTAACCTATTGAATTTATAATCTTTCTCCTGCCATAAAGCTTTTAAGTAAATTCCTTTTCGTAAAATTTCAGCATAAGGCCTCATGTCTTCCTGTTTTTCAGCACTTGTACGGGATCTGTACGAGGGTTATTTTTTGCGGATAAAGGACCGGTCAATGTCTTTTACTGAATGCACGCCAAGCAGGATCATGTCGCGAATGATCGCATCCCGGATCAGTTCAACCGCACGGATGGCACCAGCTTCCCCACCGGCCGCAAGGCCATATAAATAGGGCCTTGCAAAGCTGACGGCATTTGCGCCAAGAGCAAGCGCCTTTAAGACATCTGTGCCACGACGGATACCACCGTCAACGATGAGTTCTGTTTTATCTGATACTGCCTCGCGGATCGGTTCAATGCAACTGATTGGTGCGGGTGAAGTATCGAGTTGCCGACCGCCATGATTTGAAATGGAAATGGCATTAAACCCTGTTTGTTCTGCGCGTACCGCGTCATCGGTTCTGACCACGCCTTTTAAAATTGATGGTCCGTTCCATTCACCAAGTAACCATTCTGCATCTTTCCAGTCAAAACTGGCATCCATCTGGTCCTCAATAAATTTATTAAGGCTGACGGCGGAAGTAGTCGTGGAAAGATTGGCATATGTAATTGCGGGACGGAACAGATAATCAAGCACCCACCAGGGGGCTTTCATTCCTTCCCATATTTGTTTGGGGCCTATTTTAGGTGGGATTGTAAAACCATTTTTCGGGTCGCGTTCGCGGCTTCCGGTGATCGGCATATCCACCGTCAGGAACATAGCCGTGAAACCAGCCGCCTTGGCACGATCCAGCATTTCTTTAACCAATCCGCGGTCTTTCCAGACATAAAGCTGGAACCATTTTGGGCCTTCTGTTAATGCGCCGATTTCTTCAATTGTGCGTGACCCCAACGTTGCCAGTGAATAAACGGTGCCGACTTCATGGGCGGCCAGTGCCGGGCCACGTTCACCATCCGTATGAAACAATCTGTTCCCCGCGGATGGTGACAATATAAACGGCACATCAATTTTCTCGCCAAGCAAAGTTGTTGAAGTGTCCGGGCTGTCATATCCGGTAAGGACCTTATAAAGAAGTTCATAATTATCGAATGCAGCGGTGTTTTGTGCCAGCGTCTTTTCATCATCCGACCCGCCGTCAATATAGTCAAAAACCATTTTATGGGCACGGCGTCGTGCGGCGTCGCGGAAGTCCTCTACATTGAGGCATTTTTTTATATCTGGTCCAAACATCGAAGTATATTACTGTCATCTTTAAGTATCGGCAAGAATTTCTGTTACCTAAATTGCGAGGCTATTAATTCGTAGCTTTTTGACCGACTTTCAAAGTCGTGTGTTACAGAAAGGACTGCAATTTCATCCGTTTGCCAATAATCCGAAACCTGTTGCAATTTTTGTTTACAGGTGCCGGGTGAGCCGATGACAAAACTGTCGCTGAGCAGCTTATAGTACCGATGGTCGCGCGCGGAGAAATCCTTCATCTTAGCCTGGATTTCATTCGGGGATATCCAGTGGCCGTCCTGTCCACGGGTTTGCTGGACCGTTTTTTTATAGAGTTGCGAAGAGGCGATAAAGTCAGCTTCTTCATCGCTATCGGCGCAATAAGCACCAACTGCGATCATGACTTTGGGGTCATAAGGGTGACCGGCTTTCTCAAAGGCGGTAAGGTAATCTTCTATAATGTCATATTTTTGGCCCGTCGGGGCGATGAACAGGCCGAGTGAAAGATTAAAACCCAGATGTCCGGCAAGAGACGCACTGCCGCCGCTGCTTCCAAGCATCCATAATTCCGGGTTTTGATCCGAATAAGGAGAAAGAATAAGGTTTTGAAATGGATGGTCTTCTTCAAAACCACCATAAAGGAACGATTTCAGGTCTTTGGCCTGCCGGGAATATATCTCGCCGTATGTCGCCTGACCGGGGTAGGCAAGAGCCGCGCTTGCGACCTGGTCACCGCCCGGTGCCCGTCCGATCCCTAAATCAATTCGGTCGGGAAATAGCGTTGCCAGCAAACGAAATTGTTCTGCAATCATGTAAGGACTGTAATGTGAAAGCATAACACCGCCGCTGCCGACACGGATTGAGTTTGTTTTGCTGGCGATGTGGCTTATTAAAGTGGTTGGTGAGGGACCGGAAAAATAGGCGGCATTATGATGTTCGGCAAGCCAATATCTTTGATACCCCCACTTTTCACAATTTTGGGCAAGCGTCGCCGAAAGCTGCGGAGCAGGTCGTTTGTCAGATGATCCCGGTTGAACGGGTGATTGGTCAATAACGGTAAGTTTCATGTTTATATTTATCAACAGGTTTATTATGATAGGTTATTTAAAGGGAGACGGCATATGAAAGCAAAAGTTAAAGTGTTTTTTTATGGATCATACATGAATTTGGATGTTTTGAAAGAAGTGGATATTATTCCGGCGGATGTTGATGTGGTTTCGCTGCCCGGATTTGAGCTGGTGATTGCACCACGAGCAAATATTATCCCCAGTGCCGATGAAACCGTTTACGGTATTGTGGCATCCTTAAAGCATGAAGAGCTTGAAAGGCTTTACAGTGAACATTCGCAGAAGATACTTGGGCAGACGTACCTTCCCGAAGCCGTAATCGTTAAAGATCAAAAAGGTAATATTGAACCTGCGTTAACGTATATTTGTTATGATCTGATACCGGGGGACGTGGAAGGCGATTATGTTGAACGCATTGCAAAGCCAGCGGAAAAACTAGGGTTTCCCGATGACTATATCCAATATATCAGAAGTTTTCGTTCTGATTAGCAGGGCTTATTTTTTTATAAGCCCAATGATCCAAAGCAGAATAACAGCGCCAATGGTCGCGGTAACCAATGAGCCGATATAACCACCAAACGCGACGCCGGCCATACCAAGCACCCAGCCGCCGAGCATTGCCCCGACGATTCCGACAATGATATTACCAAGCAGGCCAAAACCGGCCCCTTTCATGAATTTTCCAGCCAGAAAACCGGCAAGTGCGCCGATCACTATATATGCAATAAATCCAACCCCTTCCATAACAAGCTCCTCTCTCTTTTTCCTGTCAGTTGTGCCTTTATTGTGACTCTATCCTTCGGTTTTGGCAATATTTTTTATATTTGTCGGAAAATTGTGGTAAATCAAATTGGGTTTAGTTGTTGTTTAGCGAATAAAAATTTATGCGGTGTGGAGAAAATATTTTGAGAATAATTCTGTTTATGATTTCGTTAGTGCTTGTATTTGGCGGTTATGCCCATGCGGCCACGGATTGGAACATTATTGTTATTGTACCGGATGATCATTCGCGCAGGGCGATGGGGGCTTATGGTGATCCGCAGGCAGTCACCCCGAATTTTGATCAACTGGCAAATGAAGGGGTTCGCTTTACCAATGCCTATGCGGCGGCACCAGTATGTTCGCCAAGCCGTGCCGCATTATTCAGTGGTAAATATCCCAGTCAGGTGGGGGTCCATGATTTTTTGATGTTAAACGAAAAATATGAAGACCGTGGCATGGATACGTCGGCGTTATTGTGGCCGGCGGTTTTAAGAGAAAACGGATATGTAACCGGGCTTATCGGCAAGTGGCATTTAGGGACCGCGGAAGAACGCCATCCTCTAAACCGGGGATTTGATTATTTTGTGGGGTATGAACAGGATTCGAAAGCATTTGATCCCATCCTTGATGTAAATGGAAAAGTTGGTGAGGTAAAAGGCCATACATCCAATATTTTTGTGCGATATGCCAGAGAATTTATAAAGGCCAATAAAGACAGGAAATTTTCACTTAACATTTCCTTTAGGGAGCCACAGCGACCGTGGAATGCCGTGCCGCAGGAAGACCTTGACGCCGTAAAGGATATTGATCCAGTTGTGCCTGAAGTTGATGGGGTTGATACGGCGTGGCTGAAACAGATGACCCGCGATAATTATGCGGCCATTCATGCGTTGGACCGCGCAGTCGGGCAGGTGATAGATACACTGGAAGATCTTAATTTATTGAAAAAAACAATCATTATTTATGTTGGGGATCATGGAATGCTTATCGGTCATCATGGATATTTCGGTCGCGGCGCGGTGGGTGCCATCGCCGGCAGTGAAGTTGTCGGTAGTGAAAATATCGCCAATCTTTATGACGAAGCGATAAAAATCCCGATGATTGTGCGGTGGCCCGGTGTTGTCAAAAATAATTCGGTTGTCGGAATGCCTGTTTCAAACACGGATGTGTACCCAACCATACTCAGTATGCTTGGACTTAATGCGCCGGAAAATTATGAACTTGTCGGTCATGATTTGTCGCCGCTTCTGAAGGGCGGAACGCAATCTTCACGGGCCATATTTGCGCAGTATGATATGGAGAATTTCGGCATTGCGCACCTACGGATGGTGAGGTTTGAAAACTGGAAAATGGTTAAAAGGTTTGGTCTCGGGGCAGATGCGGTACTTGTTGACGAGCTTTACGATTTGGATGCCGACCCGGGTGAGGAATACAATTTGATCGGCGATCCGCAGCACCAGGATAAAAGGTCAGAGCTGGAAATGTTGCTCCGCGAATGGATGGTTAGCATTAATGACCCTGCTTTATGAGTTCTGTTTTTTCATCGCGCGTGAGTTTCTTGATTTCATTTTCACGGATTGATGCCTGACTTCTATTGTCGTGACGTTCTGTATGAACAACTTTAAACGGTCCGCGACCGCGTGTGTATTTGGCGCCCTTGCCATTATTATGGTCTGACAGCCGTTTTTTCAGATTATTAGTGATTCCAGTATAATAGCTGTCATCACCGCATTTTAAGATATAAAGGGTCCAGTCAGTCATGAAGGCTCACTTTATGGTTAATTTTCAACAACAGAAATGTGATTGCACTTCCATCCAAAACTTTAGACAAAATGGCGGAATTGTGCTATATAATCTGTGTAAGTTTAGTATTAAGGAGAAAGTATCATTTCTGACAATCATTTTACACGACGATCTTTTATTGGTGGAACGGCGGCATTGGCCGTGGGCAAGCTGATGGTAACACCGGCGATTGCCGATATTCATCATCCGACGCCGGAACAAACATCCGGGCCGTTTTTTCCGGAACATAATCAATTGGACAAAGACGCGGATTTAACAAGAGTTCAAGGTCGTTCCGGGAAAGCAGAGGGGGATGTGATCTTTGTCAGCGGAAAAATACTGGATGTTTTTGGTAATCCGATTGAGGGTGCTGCAATCGATATCTGGCAGGCTAATAAGTGGGGCCGTTATGATCATGTCGATGATGACAACCCCGCACCGCTTGATCCCAATTTCCAAGGTTGGGCGAGACTTAGGAGTGGTGCTGACGGATCATACAGTGTGATGACGATCAAACCGGGGGCATATCCGCAAGAGGGAGATTGGCGTCCGCCGCACATTCATTTCAGAGTTGGCAGAAGAGGATTTCGTCAAACCATCACACAGATGTATTTTAAGGGTGATCCCCTTAATGACAAGGATAGCATTCTGAATGATATAGAACCTAAAGCCGTCAGGGACCTTCTTGTTGTTGATTTCAAAGCAGGTATTGGAAAGTTTGACCTTGTACTGGAGACACGCAGAGGGTAAATCAGTATCCACAATTTGATCACTACATGGATATAATATGCCCAAGGCGATACCAGTCTTATCACAGATGCCGGACGTGGTGGAACTTTATCAGGAATATTGGAATAAAAAACCGTTCCTTGTAAAAGGTCTTGTGGAGACAGAAATCACCAGACACCTGATATCTGCGGAGGAACTGGCAGGGTTATCCCTTGAAGAAGATGTCCGCTCCCGTATTGTCAAGAAAGGCAACACGCCCTCCGACTGGTCATGCGATCATGGGCCGTTTGAAGAAAGTCTATTTTCATCACTTGGCGAACGTAATTGGAGCCTGCTTGTTCAGGATGTTGAAAAACACCATGTGCCGACCGGTAAGCTTATGGAGCCTTTTTCAATTTCGCCCCGGTGGTTAATTGATGATGTAATGGTTAGTTATTCGACCCCCGGGGGTGGCGTTGGTCCTCATGTAGACAGTTATCATGTGTTTCTTGTGCAGGGGGCAGGCAGACGTCGCTGGAAAGTCGGGTTTGATGTAATCAGGGATGAGCACTATATAGACGGCATTGATCTGAAAATTTTAAAAGACCCATTTGACGGACAGGTTTTCGAGGTGGAATGTGGTGATGTGATTTATATTCCGCCCGGCATTGCCCACGAAGGCGAAACATTAGAGGCAGGATTGACTTATTCAATCGGCTTTTTGGGGCCATCGCTTTCCGAGTTGTTTGTTGAATTTGGACATTATATCGAAGAACAGGAAAAACTGAACTGGCGTTATGATGCGGGCTTGCTTGATCATACCTCCGCCGGTGAAGAAATGTCGGATGATGAGGTAAGTAATTTCAAATCCGCACTCGCGGAAACGATAGCATCGCATCATTTTGAAAAATGGCTTAAAAATTATTTTACCGAATTAAAAGACTAGCTGTCTTCAAATAATAAAGCGAGCTGATCCGTGATTGCGCCGCCCAATTGATCCGCATCCATTATTGTTATGGCATTTTTATAATATCTTGTAACATCGTGACCAATGCCGATCGCCAACAATTTTATCGGTGATTTATTTTCTATAACTTCAATGACGTGACGCAGGTGGTCTTCCAGAAAGTTTGCGCTGTTGGATGAAAGGGTGCTGTCATCAACCGGGGCGCCGTCGGAAATAACCATAAGAATTCGGCGTTCTTCCGGTCGGCTGATCAATCTGTTATGCGCCCAGAGAAGGCTTTCACCGTCAATGTTTTCCTTAAGCAACCCTTCGCGCAGCATGAGGCCAAGATTATTACGGCAACGCCGTAGCGGGCTGTCTGCTGACTTGTAGATAATGTGGCGAAGGTCATTTAAACGGCCCGGGTTATCGGGCTTACCATCTTCCGTCCATTTGATGCGTGATTTTCCGCCCTTCCACGCTTTCGTCGTAAAGCCTAGGATTTCGACTTTTACACCACACCGTTCCAGTGTGCGTGACAATATATCACCGCACATAGCAGCAATTGAAATGGGGCGTCCGCGCATGGAACCGGAATTGTCAATAAGCAGCGTTACAACGGTATCTTTAAATTCGCTGTCATTTTCCACCTTGAATGACAAAGGATGAAGCGGGTTTGTCGCGACCCGTGTTAAACGAGCGGTGTCCAGTATGCCTTCCTCAAGGTCAAATTCCCATGACCGCGTTTGTTTGGCCATAAGCAGCCGTTGTAATCTGTTGGCCAGTTTGGCGACCATACCCTGCAAATGATAGAGCTGCTGATCCAGTTTTTTTCTCAATTGAATAAGTTCATCCGGATCACAAAGGTCTTCCGCGGCCACATATTCATCGAATTCGCGCGTGTATACCTGATATCCGGGCCCGAGTGAGTAAAGCCCGTATGGGTCATTGTCGTTTCTGGGTGGTGCGGCATTTTCATTTTGTGCCTGCTTCAGCATTTCCATCAGTTCTTCGGTCGACATTTCAGTGTTTTGATCACCACTTGCATCATCGTCAACCTGTTCATCGGATGGTTCCCCGCTTTCATCCTGCCCTTCGTCAGATTGATCCATGTCATTTTCAATATCTTCTTCGGACTGATCATTATCTTCGAATTGATCTTCCAGATCATCACCACCATCATCGTCTGGTTCTTCATCCTGATCATAATCACGTGCCAGATCCAGATCGGCAATGACCTTACGACTTAACTTCGAAAATTGGTCCTGATCGTTGATGTTTTTAACAAGTTCATCAAGATGGAGGCCTGCTTTTTCTTCAATTTCATAGCGGAGCGCGTTAACAGCTTTACGTGTTGATTTCGGTGGTAATTCGTGGGTTAAACGTTCACGCACCAATAGTTTTAGAACATCACTAAGCGGTGAGGCCTTTAGCTCATCGGGGGGAGCGATTTCATGCTCATGATAATATTTTTCCGTGTGTGCTTTCAGGTTTTTAGCAACACCCTTCAATTCGTTCGTGCCGATTGCTTCGACGCGTGCGTCTTCAATGGCATTATAAACTGCGACAGCCAGATCGCCACTGGGCATGTATTTATGATGTAGGCCGTTGTCATGAAACCGTTTGTGAAGCGAGAAGCTGTCCCCCTTTCCACGAAGTTCAGCGATCTCCGATTCCGACATATCCGAATAGACCATCGGCAACCGCAACTGCCCGGGCGATGGCGCGGGTGCGGTGCCGAAACTCACTTCCAATTCTCCATCATTTGCAAGCGCGCGCACGGTTGATGAAACCGCTCGTTTGAAATCTTCCAGATTTTGCAGGTTGGTCTTGCTCACCACCAAATGCCTTTCCGGTTAAAATTCCGACTTTTGGATTACTGGCGCGCCTTCAAGTTCTTCACCAAAACAGCGCTGATAATATTCAGCGATTACCGGGCGCTCAAGTTCGTCACATTTGTTAAGAAATGAGAGACGGAATGAAAAGGCCAGATCTTTGAAGATTTCGTAATTTTCCGCCCAGGTCAAAACAGTTCTTGGCGACATGACCGTAGAGATATCACCATTTATGAATCCTTTTCGGCTTAAGTCTGCAACCTGCACCATTTGCTTTATGATCTTTAAATCTTCTTCGTTTTGCATTATCGGCATTTTAGCGGCAATGACATTTTCTTCGTGCTCATGCGGCAGATAATTAAGTGTCGTAACAATGCTCCAGCGGTCCATTTGGCCCTGGTTTATCTGCTGTGTGCCATGATAGAGCCCGGTCGTATCCCCAAGGCCGATTGTATTGGTCGTCGAAAAAAGTCTGAACGAAGGATGCGGATGGATAACCCTGTTTTGATCAAGCAGGGTCAGTTTACCTGCGACCTCAAGGACACGTTGAATAACAAACATGACGTCCGGCCGTCCGGCATCATATTCATCAAATACAAGAGCGGTCGGGTTTTGTAGCGCCCAAGGGAGAATCCCTTCTTTAAATTCTGTGACCTGTACGCCGTCTTTCAGTGTAATGGCATCCTTACCGATAAGATCAATCCGGCTGATGTGGCTGTCGAGATTGACGCGCAGACAAGGCCAATTCAGACGTGCAGCCACCTGTTCTATATGTGTTGATTTTCCTGTTCCGTGGTAGCCCTGTACCATAACGCGTCGGTTATGTTCAAACCCCGCGAGTATTGCAAGTGTTGTATCGTGATCAAAAATATAATTTTTATCAATTTCCGGAACATGCTCATCCGGTTCCGAAAAACCGTGAACTTCCATGTCTGATTCGATGCCGAAAACCTGATTTACGTTCAATAACATATCAGGTGTGCCGGATTCTGCGTCTGTATTCGTCGTCATTTTAGTATCCATTTGATTGGAAAGTTATTTAAAGTCTTTATCTTTCAGAGCGTTATAAGCTTCACTAATTTTGTTAAAAATATAGGTGCCATTCTCAAGGTCGGGATTTTGGTCCGGATGGCAATGTTTGACAAGTGTTTTATAAGCTTTTTTGATCTCGTCCGGTGTTGCCCCGGTATCCAACCCGAGTATTTTGAGATGAGAAAGGTCCTTGCGAGTGTAGTTTAACGCTGTTTGACCGGAAACGTGACGCATTCTAATATCGGGGTTAACCCCCGGTGCCGGTTTCTTGAATTCGTTAAAGGATGAGCCACTGGATTTATTTTGTTTCTGGGTCCAGTTGGGGCCGGCAGAGCCAATGAAAGGTCCCTGATTTACCACACTGAGATCAAAGGTACGCGCATGTGTCTGGCAAAACCAATGAATATCATCCTTGTTTGCGGAAGTTTGGATACGGTAGCGTCCCTCCCGATCGCAATTCTTCCATTCACAATGTTTTGTGTTTGTGGCGGTACTCATAATTATTGCCATTCATCTGTTGTCATCAAACTACATTCGCTTTATAGCAGTATTTATCCAATTCATAAATCAGGAAAGATCATTAATGAGTGTAAAAGAAATTATTGAATCAAAAGTGAATGAGGCATTAAATCCTGAACTTCTGGAAGTTATTGACGAATCCCATAAACATGCGGGCCATGTTGGGGCACGTCCCGAAGGTGAGACTCATTTTCATATCAATATGACGGCCAGTATGCTCAATGGAAAAAATCGTGTTGAACGTCAGCGGATGATCTATAAAATACTTTCAGATGAACTCGCGGGTCCGATACACGCGCTTTCCTTATCTTTAAAAGGCACAAATGATTAAAACAGGTAAAGAAGCATTACCGGTATTGTGATGAAACTAAGCAGGGTCGTGATCAATATCAGGCTCGCCACCTCTTCGGGGTTGCGGTTGTATTTTGATGCAAGAAGATAACTGAAAACCGCCACAGGCATCGACATTTGCAGGATTAGCACATTTCTTTCGATGCCCTGAAAATTGAATAGATATGCGGTACCGATGCCGATAGCCATCCCGATCGCTATTTTCCCTGCTGCGATAGCAGACATTTTACCAAAACGGATCATCGGGAGTTTCGCCAATGATGCGCCAAGAGTAAGTAACATCAGCGGGATCGTGACACCCGCGAGCAGTTGAGTTGTGTTCATAAGCCACGTGGGCGGTGTGATCCCGGTCTGAATAAAAAACAGAGCGGCAATAATACCCCAGATCATTGTTATTCTGAGCAGGAATGTAGGGTTCATATTCCCGTGGGAAATGTAGACGGCAATGGTAAATTGAAAAATACTCCCCACAACCAAATAAGCGATGGCGAATGCCATTCCCACTTCACCAAAGGCAAATAAGCTTAATGGTACGCCCATATTTCCACAATTTGTTGAAGAAAGTGCGATGATATAACCTCTTTTTGGCAGGTCGAAGATGAAGACAAAAATAACTGACACAACCAGTAATGTTAAGAGAGCTACGAATGATGCGAGCATGAAATTTGTCGCAGTGCCCATATCTTCGCCAAGCTTCAATATGCCGACAAAAGTAAGACAGGGAGTTCCAAAATTCATATTAATGCGTGTGACGAAATCAGTGGGAAAATCGAAACCGCGCTTAACCCAAAGATAACCGATCAGGCTGATGATCAATACGGGGGATATTACGTTGAAGAGTTCTACAAACATCCAAGTCTAACTTTCATAGGTTATCTCCGGAAGGTGCGACTGTGTGAAACTGATAAATTGATCAAGGAGGTTAATGCGTTCCTCACTCAATTGATATTCTGATTTTATCAAACCTATTTCGCGTTCGAAATCATATCCGATCATTTTGATGCGTTTTACACCTTCCATTTTATAATTGTCCGGCATTGTTGTAAAACCCACCCCGGCTGCGACCATGGCAAGGGCTCTTTCATCCTGGCTGGTATTGTAAACCAGGCGTGGGCGAACGTTATGATCGGTAAAGAAGCGGCTGGTTTCACTTAAAATTTCGCACCTCGAACGAACAATTGTTGGCTCGCCAGCAAATTCGGCTGGATGAATGATGTCCATTTTTGCTAATGGGTGGTGATCAGCAAGGGCAATTGAATAGCCTTCTTTGTATAGAGGAATTTTGTCCTGTTTTAACGTTGCTCTTACGATTGTAAGGGCGATGTCGATCTTTCCTTCATCAAGTCTATTTTGGATTTCCTGCTCGGTTCCTTCAAAAAGTTCAATGACCAGGCTGGTGGCTTCACGCATAAACGCTGTGAGAATGTTGCTTACAACAGATGCGGGCACCGTCATCAGGATGCCCAGCCTCAACACCTGGGAGTGGCCTGTTGATTTGATATCGGCTTCTGCCAGATTTAATTGATACAGGATAGACTTAGCATGCGGGACAAAACGAGTGCCGCTTTCGGTCAAAAAGACACGCTTGGATGTCCGGTCGAATAATTTACTACCCAGATCGGCTTCCAGCTTTTTTATGCCCGCTGATAATGTGGGCTGTGTGACGAAAACCCTTTTGGCGGCTTTGGTGAAGCTTCCGGTTTCCACGACGGCAAGAAAATAGCGAAGTTGATAATTTTCAATCATTGATGATTTTTACTTTGTTCCGGTTACTTATAGATAATATCTATACCAATGATATTTGTAAAATGGGATATTTTGTTTTAAACTCCAGTAAAAAATAAAACAGGGAGAGAAAAATGGAGACTGTCAAAAAAAACTGGCCGGAATATCTGGCGGGGCTTGCCTTTTTGATGTTGCTTTATAAGGTTTTTCAGCAAAGTGTGCTTGAACATCATTTTATTATCCCATCAACACAGTGGTTGCCACCGGCAATTATTGTTGGAAATGTGATTTATTACAGCCGAAAGGGGCATAAATGGGCGAAAATAATGCTTTTCTGGTCGTGTTTTGTGGCTGAGTTTCTTGGCTTTTTGTCGCTGTTTTACTCACCAACGCTGGCAAAAACATACATTGGTCCATTGTGGGCGGGCATAATTGTTGCGGTTTTGGTATCAATTTTCGGTTATTTGTTGTACAGTTACCAGAAATCGAATGAGTTATTTAAAGATTAACCCTTTTAGGGTAGGGTTAGTTGAGAGGATTTTTTGTTGGGTTAATTAATGCGATTGTTACGTTTTACAGTTCTGTTTTCCATGTGTTTGACGAGTGCTTCGTTCGCGGCTTCAGTCGAAGAAGCGATTGAGCATTTTAAGAGGGATTTTAAAGAACAACTCGTTGAGAATAAGGTGCCAGGCGGTGCCTATGCAATTATTCGTGGCGGTGAAGTGATCGCTATGGAGGGCTTTGGCGTACGGTCCCTTGGAAGTAAAGACCCTGTAGACGAAAATACCGTTTTTCGGTTGGCAAGTGTTTCCAAGACTTTTGCAGCAGGTCTTACAGCGCAACTGGTTGAAGAAAATAAATTCAGTTGGAATGATAAAATCGTCGATTACATTCCGGAATTCAGATTTAAGTCCCGGAAATATTCATCTAACCTGACCATTAATCATATATTGAGCCAAAGCTCCAGCCTTGTTCATAACGCTTATGATAATCTGGTTGAGGCCAATTACCCCATGCCAAAAATTATCGATAAGTTCAAGGAAATCGATCCGATGTGTCGGTTGGGTGAATGTTATGGTTATCAAAATGTTCTCTATAGCCTTATTCAGCCAGTGATCGAGAAATCGACATCTTCATCCTATAGTAATTTGATGCATAGCCACATTTTCGATCCGCTTAAAATGGAAAGGTCTTCGCTTGGATATGAAGCGTTTCTTGAAACCCCAAATCATGCAGAGCCCCATGTGCTGACACGTAAGGGGTGGGTTAAAACGAAAGTGAAGCCCAGCTATTATGCGATATTGCCAGCGGCGGGCGTGAATGCCAGTGTCGCCGATATGTCAAAATGGATGATGGCGCAGATGGGTTATTATCCTGAGAGCTATTCGCAAGGGGTTATTGATACTGTAACGACCAAGCGGATACGCACCAGAAAAGAAATGCGTAAGCGCAACTGGCGGTCCGTGCTCAAAAACGCGTATTATGGATATGGTTGGCGGATCTATGATCTGGGTGACGAGGAACTTGTCTACCATGGCGGCTCTGTTGCCGGTTTCAGATCAGAGGTTGCATATTCAAAAGATAAAGACCTGGCGCTCGTCATCCTTCTTAACGCGGAAACGCGCGTGGGCAGTAACCTGAACGCCGAATTCTGGTCGGAAATTTTTAAACAGGAACCAAAACCAAGAGTGGTTAAAGCCAAAGCCAGAACAAAAAGAACATCACGAATTGCACGTTCAATGATTCCCCGTGATAAGCCGGTCGTTATTCCCACTTCTGAATAATCTTTATGACATAAAGTTGCGCAACCAATAAGGTATCGCTGTTTTGCTTTCAGCGAATTTATTTTGAGGCCTGTAGCCCTTTTCGAAGTCCAGGTGTCTGTTCCAGTTGTCATAATTAATAGAAATTATCTATTGATATAATAAATATTATTAATTTTATCTATGGTAATTTTTTTGATATTCTACGATTGATAAAAAAAAGAGGGTATCAATCGGATGACTGTTCTAAAGAGCAATATTGATCGAATGCAGCCGGATTTCGCAAAAAACCGCGAGAATATGCTGACGATCGTATCCGATCTTAGGAAAAAAATTTCGGACATCGAAAAGGGAGGCGCAGAAAAATACAGAGAACGTCATGTCGCGCGCGGAAAACTTCTCGCCCGAGACCGGATCAGACGGCTGCTTGACAAAGGGAGCGCTTTTCTGGAGTTTTCCCAATTTGCAGCATACGATGTTTACGATACGGAAGTGCCCGCAGCGGGAATAATAACAGGTATCGGGCGTGTTTCCGGTCTTGAGTGTGTGATCATATCCAATGATGCAACCGTTAAGGGCGGCACTTACTTTCCGCTTACAGTAAAAAAACACCTTCGTGCACAGGAAATTGCGGCGGCAAACAATCTGCCGTGTATATATCTTGTGGACAGTGGTGGCGCAAATCTTCCCAATCAGGATGAAGTTTTCCCGGACCGGGATCATTTCGGGAGAATTTTTTATAATCAGGCAAAAATGTCGGCAAATAATATCCCGCAGATCGCGGTGGTTATGGGGTCATGTACTGCTGGCGGTGCTTATGTACCTGCCATGAGTGACGAGAATGTGATCGTCAAGGAACAGGGGACTATTTTTCTTGCTGGGCCGCCGCTTGTGAAAGCGGCAACAGGGGAGGAAGTTAGTGCGGAGGATCTTGGTGGCGGTGATATTCATACGCGCGTTTCCGGTGTTGCAGACCATCTGGCTGATGACGATGATCATGCGCTTGAAATCACCCGAACGATTATCGGCAACCTCAACCGTGAAAAGAAACATGACCTTGTCTTAAAAAAGACGCGGGAACCGTTATATGACGCGGAGGAACTATATGGGATTGTCCCCTCGACGCTTAAAATCCCTTACGATGTCCGTGAGGTTATTGCCCGCATCGTGGACGGTAGTGAATTTGACGAATTTAAGAAAAGATATGGCTCAACGCTGGTTTGCGGGTTTTCGCATATTTATGGGATGCCGGTTGGGATTGTTGCCAATAATGGGGTTCTATTCTCTGAATCTGCGCTAAAAGGGGCACATTTCGTGGAGCTTTGCGCCAAACGGAAAATACCGCTTGTTTTTCTGCAGAATATAACCGGGTTTATGGTTGGCGAAAAATATGAAACGGGTGGGATTGCCAAGGACGGTGCAAAAATGGTTACGGCTGTCTCCTGCGCAAATGTTCCGAAATTTACAGTGATCATTGGCGGATCGTTTGGTGCGGGGAATTATGGGATGTGTGGTCGCGCGTATGATCCGCGGTTTCTATGGATGTGGCCAAACGCCAGAATTTCCGTTATGGGCGGGGAACAGGCCGCCGGCGTACTTGCTACCGTAAAACGCGATGGTTTGGAGCGGCAGGGTGAAAAATGGTCCGAGAAGGACGAAAATGAATTTAAAAAACCAATTATGGAACAGTATGAACGCCAGGGGCATCCATATTATTCGTCCGCCCGTCTTTGGGATGACGGTGTAATTGATCCTGTGGATACAAGAAGGGTGCTTGGGCTTTCATTATCTGCAAGCCTGAACGCGCCGATTGATGAAACCCAATTTGGCATATTCAGGATGTAAACATGACCATACTCATCGAAAGAAACAATAATGGTGTGGCCCATATCAGATTAAACCGTCCGGACGTTCATAATGCCTTTAATGAACAGATGATTTCAGATTTGACAGTCGCCTTTGCGGATATTGAAAAATGTCCGGACACACGTGTTGTGATTTTAAGCGGAAACGGCAAAAGCTTTTCTGCGGGGGCGGATCTGGAATGGATGAGAAAAGCTGCGGAGTATACTTACGAGGAAAATGTCATAGATGCGCAGAAATTGAGTTACATGCTTAAGTCACTTTATAAACTTAAACAGCTTACGATCGCGTCGCTGCATGGGTCCATTATGGGGGGCGGTTTAGGGCTGGCGGCCTGCTCGGACATCGTTATTGCTGATAAAAGCAGTCGTTTTGCTTTCTCTGAAGTGAAGCTTGGGCTTATTCCGGCAACCATTTCACCTTTTGTATTGGACGCAATCGGGCCGCGACATGCCAAACGATATTTTCAAACGGGTGAAATATTTGATAGTGAACGGGCACTTCAAATGGGCTTAATAAGTGAAATTGTGGACGATGATCAGGATAGAAGCAGGTTAGTTGGCGAAATTCTCAAGCAGGTTGAAATGAACGCGCCGGGCGCTATGAGTGACGCAAAACAACTGGCGCATGATTTTGCGTATCGCGCGATAGATGATGAGTTAAGATTGCATTCTGCACAAAGAATTGCGAAAGCACGCACAATGGATGAAGCGAAGGAAGGTATAAGCGCTTTTCTTGAAAAACGTAAACCGGGATGGGTGAACGATGTTTGATAAAATATTAATTGCCAATCGTGGTGAAATAGCGTGTCGCATTATGAAAACTGCGAGAAAAAAAGGTATAAAAACGGTTGCTATCTATTCATCGGCAGATGCTTCCGCGCGACATGTAAGGATGGCCGATGAAGCCTATGAAATTGGCGGCGCAGAAGCCAAGGACAGTTATTTAAAGGCCGACGATATTATCAAAATCGCAGAGAAAAGTGGCGCCGCAGCGATCCATCCAGGGTATGGGTTTCTGTCCGAAAATGAGCATTTTGCAAAGGCTTGTGAAGAAGCAGATGTGCGTTTCATTGGACCTACTGCGAATGTAATTCGCCTTATGGGATTAAAAGATAAGGCGAAGATCGCGATGGAGGAGGCCGGGGTGCCCGTGGTTCCCGGTTATGACGGTGAAGATCAGTCAGAAGAATATCTTAAGGAACAAGCAGGCGATATAGGATACCCATTGCTTATAAAGGCGGTCGCTGGGGGTGGCGGTAAGGGAATGCGGCTTGTCGAGAATGAAGCGGACTTCCTGTCCGCCCTTGCGGGAGCCAAACGAGAGGCTCAGGCCTCCTTTGGCAATGACCGCGTCCTTCTTGAAAAATTTATCCGAAAAGCCCGCCATATTGAAGTGCAGGTATTCGCGGATATGGTGGGCAACGTTGTTTACCTTCATGAGCGGGATTGTTCGTTACAGCGACGCCACCAGAAAGTTGTCGAGGAAGCGCCGGCCCCGGATTTAAGTGATGACATGCGTTTTGAAATTGGCGAAACTGCTGCCCGGGCTGCGAAAGCGATAAAATATCGTGGTGCTGGGACCATTGAATTTATAGTGGATGTTGAAAACGGGCTTAAGGATGCACCATTTTATTTTATGGAGATGAATACTAGGCTTCAGGTCGAGCACCCTGTAACAGAACTGATTACAGGAATTGATCTTGTTGAATGGCAGCTTCGCATTGCGGCAGGGGAAAGGTTGCCGCTGGCGCAAAAAAATATCGCGCTCAACGGGCATGCATTTGAAGTACGCCTTTACGCAGAAGATCCTTCAAACGGATTTTTGCCACAAATTGGAACGCTCCATCATTTTTCTTATCCGCCGGAAGATATTAATTTCAGGCTGGATACCGGGATTGAAGAAGGGGACGAGGTCAGTATCTATTATGATCCTATGGTCGCCAAATTAATTGTTTGGGGCAATAACCGCGGCGAGGCGCTTAGGCACATGCGCAGGGTAATCAAGAGCACTGCTATTGCAGGCGTCAAATCAAATCTGGAGTTTTTATATAATATTTTCAGCCATAAATTATTCAATGTTGCCGACTTTGATACAGGGTTCATAGATAAACATATCCGTGCTTTAACGTCGAGATCGGCGAGGACACCTATCCATATGCTTGTGCTCGCGTCATTAAGTGAACTGATGCCACACACGGTGGGAAAGGATGTCTGGGACTGGTCTGACGGGTGGCAGCTAAATCATAACTTGAAAGTTCAGTTGACGTTTACTGAAAACGGGACGATGCATGACGTCTGGATTACCTATCTGAAAGACGGATTTGATATAGAGATTGAAAATGTTGTTTATCATGTGAAATTGCTTGAAAAAACAGCAAACGATTTAAGTGTTTTGATCAATGGTGAGAAAATCAGCGGCAAAGTGATTAAAGAGGATGAGGATTTCACAACTTTTTGTGATGGCAAGGTATCTTATTTTCACCATTTTATACCGGGTGCGGAAAAGGATGATCATGATTCCCTTAGCGGTACTGTGGTCACGCCGATGCCCGGAAAACTATCAAAAATTTATATCAAACAGGGTGAAGTGGTGAGTGAAGGGCAACCGCTTCTTGTATTGGAAGCAATGAAAATGGAACACACATTAAAAGCTCCCTGCGAAGGTAGAATTGAACTGAATTCCCTTAAGGAAGAAATGCAGGTGTCCGATGGTCAGGTTTTACTGAAAATTGTAAACGAGGACAGCGATGGCTGAAATTGCAATTTTTGAAGTTGGACCAAGGGATGGGTTGCAGAATGAAGAAATGTTCATTGACACGGATATCAAAATTGAGCTGATCAACAGGTTATCCGAAACCGGATTAAAAAAAATTGAGGTGACGAGTTTTGTTTCACCAAAATGGGTGCCTCAAATGTCGGATGCCAGGGAAGTTATGGCAGCTATAAACAGGGCCGATAATGTGACTTACGCAGCGCTTACGCCAAATCAAACAGGTATGGAAGCGGCCATAGAAGCAAAAGCTGATGAAGTTGCTATCTTTGCTGCCGCGTCAGAAAGCTTTAGCCAGAAAAACATCAATTGTTCGATTGAGGAAAGTTTGCATCGGTTTGAACCTGTGCTGAAAATTGCGGGTGACAGAAACATCCCGGTGAGAGGGTATGTATCATGCGCAACTCACTGCCCCTATGAAGGTAAAATAAGTCCGGAGAAGACGGCACAATTGAGCAGCGAACTTCTGGAAATGGGCTGTTATGAAATTTCACTTGGCGATACTATTGGCAAGGCTACTCCGGATGACATTAAAGAACTGCTTGGTGAAATTTTTCAGGATAGGTCAGCCGATATATTCGCGCTGCACTGCCATGATACCTTTGGACGGGCGCTTTCCAATATAACAGCTGGTCTTGAAATGGGTATCAGAACATTTGACAGTTCTGTCGCGGGGCTTGGCGGATGTCCTTACGCTAAAGGAGCGAGCGGTAATGTCGCGACTGAGGCGGTGGTGCAGCTGCTTCATGAGCGTGGCCATGAGACGGGGATCGATTTAGATAAAATCAGAAACGTGGCGCAATTTATTTCAGAAATTGTCAGACACAAAAATTAAAGAGAAGGCACAGTTATGGTTTCCTATCCAACACTGAATTTTAATCACGGCGATGATATCAACATGTTGCGTGATATGATTGAAAAATTCGCGGCGAGTGAAATAGCGCCACGCGCAGAAGAAATTGACCAGAAGAATGAGTTCCCAAATGATTTATGGACAAAATTCGGTGAACTGGGGCTTCTTGGGATGACGGTATCTGAAGAATATGGTGGTGCAGATATGGGGTATCTGGCCCACACAATTGCTGTTGAGGAAATATCACGGGCCTCTGCAAGTGTCGGTTTAAGTTATGGTGCTCATTCAAATCTGTGTGTTAATCAGATAAACCGCAATGGTAATAAAGAACAAAAGGAGAAATATCTACCGAAGCTTGTTTCCGGAGAACATATCGGCGCGCTGGCGATGAGCGAATCCGGTTCCGGTTCGGATGTGGTAAGTATGAAGCTGAAAGCAGATAAGGTGGATGGCGGTTATAGATTAAATGGCACGAAAATGTGGATTACAAATGGACCGGATGCTGATGTGCTTGTTGTCTATGCAAAAACAGATATGAATGCAGCGTCAAAGGGAATTACAGCATTTATCATTGAAAAAGACTTCGAAGGGTTTTCTACCGCACAGAAGCTCGATAAGCTTGGTATGCGCGGGTCGAACACATGTGAACTGGTTTTTGAAAACTGCTTTGTGCCTGAAGATAATATAATGGGAGGGATCGGTGCAGGTGTAAAAGTGCTCATGTCCGGCCTTGATTATGAAAGGGTAATACTGTCCGGCGGGCCGCTCGGGATCATGCAGGCGTGTCTGGATGTTGTTGTACCTTACATCCACGATCGGAAGCAGTTTGGTCAGTCAATTGGTGAATTTCAGTTCATACAGGGCAAGGTGGCGGATATGTATACGGAGCTAACCGCCTGTCGCAGCTATGTTTACACCGTAGCATCTGCATGTGATCGCGGTGAGACAACAAGAAAAGATGCAGCGGGGTGCATACTTTATGCCGCTGAAAAAGCGACACAAATGACACTTCAGGCCATCCAGTGTCTTGGTGGAAATGGGTATATTAATGAATTTTCGACGGGGCGATTGCTCAGGGATGCCAAGCTGTATGAAATAGGGGCGGGGACGAGCGAAATTCGCCGTATGCTCATTGGTAGAGAACTCTTTAATGAAACAAAGTAGAATTTAAAATTAATTATCATTATAATATTACACACATAAGTTGAAATTTTTTTTAAAAAAAGCTTGGAATTTGTAGTTTAATAGATTACATACACGACATTAGGTTGAATTTTTCAAATTTAACCGGGTTCCTAGTAATTGTAAGTTTCCAGTAAGTGATGGGTAAGACATTCAAATTGTCAAAACGTTGGGTATGTTTTGGCGGTATGTTTGGGGTAAGCGCGCAGAATTTTGTGCGGAGGCGTAAGTATATGTAAATTAAATTTATAAACTATTATTAAAATTGTTAGCAAAGTTAAGAATTTGTTAACACTTACTAAGGATGATTAATAAATGTTTATCACGCGTGTTTTTTGGGGAAACCTGAATGAATAATAAAGGTCAGGAAAGAAAAGAATTATAGCAAGTGGCTGATAAAGCAGCGGAATTTCTAAGAACTTTAGCAAATCCTAATAGATTGATCATCCTGGGGTGTTTGTCTAAAGGCGAGGCGTGTGTTGGCGATTTAGAGAAAAGCCTGAACATTTCCCAATCTGCGCTCTCTCAACATTTAAGTCGAATGCGTGGCGAAGGTATCGTAACGCGACGTAGGGAGAGCCAACAAATTTTCTATTCAATCAAAGATAACCGTGTTGAAAAATTTCTAGAACTGGCCTTTGAGCTTTTTCATAAATAGAACCATCATCTTAAAAGAGAAGTCATCAATATTATTTTCAATTCACCATAAATCAGAGCGATGGTATTGGTCTACTTATTTAAGAAAATAATAATATTATAATATTTTAAAACTCTACTATAAGTTTAGCTCTTTTAATCACGCAGCCCAATTTTCCCGTTTTGTGAGAGTGCGATAGCAAAAGGTTTGGTTTTTGGAAATTCGGAAAATACAATCATCAATATGAATGTGAATGGAACACTTAAGAACATTCCGGCGATTCCCCAAATACTGCCCCATATTGCCAAAGAGAGCATCACAACAAGAGGGCTGAGGTTCAGTGAGTTTCCCATTAAACGCGGCTCAAGTATGTTACCGATCAATATCTGTATGCATCCAAGCGATGTCAGTATGATGACAAATGGTGTAAAAGTCGGGAATTGAACAAGACTGAGTAGAGCCGGGAATGCGACAGCAAGCATTGACCCGACGGTGGGGATATAATTCAATAGGAATATTATAAAAGCCCAGAAACTGGCATAATCTACGTCGTTTAATATAAGGACAATATAGCATGCTCCGCCTGTTAACAGGCTGACAAAAGTTTTTATGGCAACATAGGTTTCGATTTTTCTGGATACCGTGCTGATAATTTCATGAACGGTTTCAGAATGTTTTGATCCATCAAGTAACGCATTCAGCTTGGTTCTGAAACTTGCTTGTTCCAGAAAAATAAAAAGAACATAGATGAGAATTAGGCCAGCATTACCAGCGATGCCGGCCATTGTTCCCGCAATGTTGCTTATAAAGGGTCTGAAGTCGATCTGGCTTATCAGTTGTGTTAAGTTTGGCTGCTCTTCTATCCCTAAAAGCCCGTATATGCGTTCCGAAAGTTTTAATAAATTTTCCTGATAAAGCGGAGCGGCTGCCTTAACGTTAGCAATGTTATTGCCAATCATATCCACCACTAAATAAAGGGCGACAAACATTGTTATTAATGCCGCTATGAAGCAGATCGGCTTTGGTATCCGTATATTTTTGATATTAATCTTGTGATAATAGTCGGTAAGCGTGTTGATCAGATGCCAGATTACAACGCTGATGAGAAAGGGAACAATCAGATCCCGTCCCACAACCATAATATAAACGGTTAATGTTATTATGCCCAGCCCACCGGCATATGCTAGAACGCCCATAAAAACTTTTCCTGTTTATTAAATAATAAGGCAGATTGTTGTGCCTTAGCGCTTAAAGGTCAAGTCATTAATGGTTGCAATTGGCTATCTAATCAGTGAAACTGACAAAAATGAGAGTAGGAGATCGGCAATGAAAAAACTTTTAATCGGAATTTTTATCATTATAGCAATCGGCGCTGGGGCGTTTGTTTATTTATCTTCCAATGCGGGGGGCTTGGTAAGAGATGCTGTTGTTAAATATGTTCCGCCAATCATAGGCGCGGATGTGCAGTTGGCTAATGTTGAGCTTGATCCGGCGGCTGGGTTGGCGTCGCTCAATGGCATGGTGATCGGGAATCCGGAGGGATTTCAATCAGACCATCTGTTTAAGATGGATCAGTTGCTTGTGAAGATGGACACAAGTATCGAAAATCTAACTTCTGATGTTATCAGGATTAGCGAAGTGCGCTTGGAAGGGGCCGACATGATTTATGAAATTGGCCGAAATGGCAATAATGTTGGCAAAATTCAGGAAAATATTGATGCCTATATGCGGGAAATGGGGATCGAAGCGAGTGAAGAGGAAAGCGAAAAGAAATTTATCGTTGATCATGTTTATATAAATGGCACGAACGTCAAAGTCTCAAGTGATCTGCTCAAAGGTAAAGGGCTGGGTTTTCCATTGCCCAATTTACATATCGCTGATATCGGTAAACGGGAAAATGGCGCCATTGCATCGGATGTTATCAAACAAATCTTTGCCGCCATCAGCGGTAGTGTCAGCAAAGTTGCTCAAAGTGAAATGGTCGGAAATGTTTTAGGTGGCGCGGAAGATGCTGCCGGAAATGTTGTCAAAGACCTAGAAGATAAAGTTGTTGACGAGGTAGGCAATAAGCTGAAAGGGCTTATTCCGCCAATGTAAAAACCAAATCGAAAGGATTATATCGTGGCGTTTCTAATAGGTTTAGCAGTCATCGCATTGTTCGTATATATTTTATACGCAAGGCTGATAAAGTTGAAAAATAGCGCGCTTGAAGCGTTATCTTCAATTGATGTTCAGCTAAAGAAACGCCATGATTTGGTTCCTAACATTCTTAAAATTGCCAAGAAATTTATGGATCATGAGGAGGGGGTGCTTTCGAAGGTGACCCAGATGAGATCTATTTCAGCGAGCGATTATGATAAAAACAATCCTGAAGAAGTGTCACAGCATTTGGAAGCGAACAAACAACTTCAGTCTGCAATGATGAATTTATTTGCGGTCGCGGAAAATTATCCTGATCTCAAATCGCAGGAAACAATGGTTCGCGCGCAGGAAACATATGAGGAGGTGGAGGGGCATATTTCCGCGGCCCGCCGATTTTATAATTCGTCTGTTACTGATCTTAAGAATGCCGTTGAAATTTTCCCAAGTAGCGCAATTGCCAGCATGATCGGCATTAAGGCGATGCCGTTTTTTGAAATGGATGAAGCTGAGAGAAAACCGATTGACGCATCTGATTATATGTAAAAGGCCTTAGTTATGACCATTGCGGAAATGCGGGAGGCGCTACATTCGTTTGATAGTAGCGGTTTTAGTGCGCTTCTTGACGATTTGGAACAAAAAAGAAAGGATGCCTTCAAGCTATTTCTTGGTGTCGTTTTTGTTTCGGGTTTCGTGGTCTTTTTCATTATTTTAACCCAAGGAATGACCGACATTGTAAAATTTGCCGGATTTGGTGCCGTCTTTATTTCTTTCATTTTCTATCGGCGCGTTATGGCGGTGCGAAAAGAGGCAAAAGGCAAATTAATGCCCGCCTTATGTGATCAAATAGGTCTTGAATACTTTCTAAATCCACCGGATTATGTAATTCGTGAGTTCGATCAACTTTCGATTATTCCGTCCTATGATGAAAAAACGCTTGAAGACCAAATTACCGGAAAAGTAGAGGAAATTGATTTTGAATTGCTGGAAGCAAAGCTTGTCAAGGTGACACGCGACAGCAAAGGTAGAAGGTCAAAAAATACCGTATTCAGGGGATTTTTGGTCAAGTTCGATTTTCATAAAAATTTCAGTGGCGAGACCATCATAACAAAGGATCATACCTTTATTGGTAATTTTTTTACCGGATTTGGAAAAAATGGTGATCGGGTGAAGTTGGAAGATAGTAGATTTGAAGATGAATTTGAGGTTCACTCAAGTGATCAGGTGGAAGCGCGATATCTTCTGACGCCGACATTCATGGAAAGATTGTTACATTTTTCACGCCTACCAAATATACAGCAGTTGCAGCTTGCCTTTAAAAACGGATCCATATACATGGCGATTAAGAGGCGCGGCAATGCTTTTGAAGGTGGATCATTTAATTTGAACGACCCAAAATTAATTGAGCAGAATATCCGGGACATCGCATTGATTTTTGATATGGTAACGGAACTCAACCTGACACAAGAAACAAAAATATAAACAGGAAATAAAATGATAAAATGCCAAAAAGAGCTGTTTGAAATACCAGATGGGATAACCTATTTGAACGCTGCTTATATGGGACCGCTGACAAAACGAGCAGCCGAAATTGGCAAAGTGGCGGTGGAGCAGAAACTGACGCCATGGAATATCCCGGTCAGTGAGTTTTTCGATTTGCCTGGCCGGGTTTACAATCTTTCAGCGAAGCTGATCGGCGCGGAACCGTCCGATATGGCCATTGTTCCTTCAGTTTCCTACGGCATCGCGATAGCGGCAAAGAATATCCCGGTTCTAGCGGGACAGAAAATCGTTGTTATGGCCGATCAATTTCCGTCGAATGTTTATCCGTGGAAGGAGCTTGCAGAAGAGAAGGGTGCAACTGTTGAAACTGTCAGTTGGCCAAGTGATGATGACTGGACGCGGGCGATCGTGGAAGCGATTGATGATAACACCGCGGTCGTTGCCACGGCAAATGCGCACTGGACAAATGGTAGTTTTATAGATTTGGTTGCTGTTGGAAAAAAAGCGCGTTCCGTTGGTGCGTCGCTTGTTCTTGATCTTACACAAACGCTTGGTGTCGTGCCATTTTCAGTAAAGGATGTTGATCCCGACTATATGGTTGTTGGGGCTTATAAATGGTTGCTCGGCCCATATTCCTATGGGTTTATGTATGTGGCGGAACGCAATCATGGTGGAAAACCGATTGAGGAAAGCTGGATGACCCGTAAAGATGCTGACGATTTTACCCGTCTGGTCGATTACAAAGAAGCATATGAATCCGGTGCCCGTCGTTTTGATATGGGTGAAAAAAGCAATTTCATTCACGCACCAATCGCCGCTGAGGCCTTGTCGCTTATTTTGTCGCTGGGCGTTGAAAATATTGCAGCCTACCTGAAGACCCTCACCGATCATATTGCGACGCGAGCCCGTAAAATGGGTCTTAATGTTGTGGACGAAGGTAAGCGCGTACCAAATTTAATCGGCATAAATTTTGCTGGAGGTGTGCCTGAGAACATTTCCTCAGCGTTGGAGGCGAAGAAGATACATGTCAGTATCCGCGGCGACAGTATCCGTATTGCCCCGCATATTTATAATGATTTTGATGATATTGACCGTATGTTTGAAGTTTTTGAACGGGAACTGTAGTTATGGCGCAGGGGATTGAAATTGAACGCAAATTTCTCGTGGTTGGCAAACCGGACCGTATTCCCGATAAGATACTGAAAATCCGTCAGGGATATATTGCCCGCGAGAATGGTAATACGGTTCGTATTCGGGAGCAGGATGGTGATTTTATCCTGAGCATCAAAACTCAACGGGTCGGTGATGGTCGTAATGAATTGCAATATAACGTTTCAGCGGATGATGGGGAGATGCTGTTTTCATCCATCAGCCATCATGCAATTGTCAAAACCCGTGAAATTTATGCATTGGGTAATCACACTTGGGAAGTGGATTTCTTTGACGGAGCAAATAAAGGATTGGTAATTGCCGAAGTGGAATTAAACGCCGCCGATGAACATGTGGCAATCCCCGATTGGATAGGGCCGGAAGTCACGGGCCTCAGCAAATTTTATAATGCCAACATCGCCAGCATGCCGTTTGGCAACTGGCGGATCAGCTATCAGGCCTTGATAGACCGCCTGTCCGAATAAAAAATTAATTCCTGTCTATTTCCCGCCGGCAGGAAGATGTTCATTCAGATAATCTGTCATCAGTGAAAATAGATGAAGCTGTGTGTTTTCCCCGGCGCTGATACCATGGGCACGCATCGGGTAGCTCATCATTTGAAATGGCTTGTTCAGCTCAATCAACTTATTGGCCATATATTCAAGATTCTGGTAATGAACATTATCATCCCCCGTTCCGTGGACAATGAGAAGGTTGCCTTTTAGATTGTGAGCGAAGTTTATCGGTGATCCTTTGTGATAGGCATCTTCACCGTCTTCCGGCAGACCAAGATATCTTTCCTGATAAATGCTGTCGTAAAGCCTTAAGTCACTGATGCCAGCTACCGCGATGCCGGTTTTGTAAATATCCGGATAACGTGTCATCGCATCGAATGTGGAGGAACCACCCCCGCTCCAACCCCAGACACCGACGCGTTCAGCATCAAGGAAGGAATGTTTTTTAAGGAGTTCCTGAACGGCCTGTGACTGGACTTTCGACGATAATTGGCCAACCTGTTTGTAAATATCTTTGCGCCATGCCCTGCCGCGTGGTGATCCGCCACCCTGTGTGTTGAAACTAGCGACTATATATCCCTGTTGCGTCAACATGGTATGCCATAGGTAGCGGTTACCGCCCCAGCTGTCGGTTACGGTTCTACCCCCGGGATAACCGTAAACATATATAAGGAGTGGGTACTTCTTACCCGGATCGAAATCGGGCGGATACATCATCCAGCTGTCATGTGAAGAACCATTGGGTACATCCGTTCTGAAAAAATCGACCCTACCGCGCTCAAGACCGCTCACCGCCTTATGCAGGGTTTCATTGGCAACCATGGTTTTTTCTGACTTGTGTTCGGGTAGTGATACAAGATCAATTACTGGTGGCGTGCCATATTTTGAATATGTATGAAACGCGTATTTTGAATCCGGTGCAAGATTATAGCTGTGAGTGCCTTTTTGTGTTTCTGGCGTCAATTTTTCTATAACGCGATCCCCAAACAGGCTAACGCGGTAAAGATATTGTTGTGTTGCGTCGTTGGGGGAGGCGAGATAATAAACCCATCCCCCGTCCTCATCAATATTGATGATGCTGATAACATCATAGTTACCTTCGGTGAGTAAGGTTTGTTCTGATCCATCGCGTGAAATCAGGTATAGGTGACGCCATCCGTCTTTTTCACTAAGCCAGGTGAAATACGCGCCATCCTTAACCCATTTCATACCATCGGTACGTACATCGACCCATGCTTCGTCAGTTTCTTTCAGGACCGTCTTGACATCACCGTTTCTGGCGTTTCCAAGCATGACATGATTGACATTCTGTAATCGGTTCAATTGCTGGATAATAACTTCGTCCGAGCTTTCGGCCCATTGCATTTTTGCGATATAATGCTGTCGTGGGTCGCCGTTCACCTTGAACCATGTTGTGCGGCCACCGGTTGCTTTAACACTGCCGACACGAACGGCCGAATTTGTTGTGCCGGCCTTTGGGTATTGAAGGGGCACAGGATTTGAATAAATATCACTTGTGTTATCCATCAGATAAAATGTGCCGACACCTTTTGTGTCCGATTGCCAATAGGCGATCCGCGATGAATCCGGGCTCCACATAAAGGCGTCCCGAAGCCCCAGTTCTTCCTCGTAAACCCAATCGCCTGTCCCGTTGACAATATATTCATCACCATCTTTGGTGAGCTGTCGAACTCTTCCGTTAACAATTGTTTCAACATAAATGTTATTTTCATACATATAGGCGATTTTTTCACTGTCCGGCGAAAATTTTGCATACATCAGACTTTGTTTCGGCGCCTGTGTGCCGATTTGTTTCAGTTCATTATTCTCGAGGTTTAAAAGCCAGTAATCACCAAATGAATTACGGCGTCTGAATTTGCGGGTATTAGTGGAAATAAGCACATATTGACCATCGTCGGACCATTGATAATCCTCTATCGATAGCGGTTTTTCCGCACCTTGCGGTGTGAGTTTATCTGCTGAGACAAGAATTTCGCGCTCTCCGGTCAGCGTGTTATTCCTGACGATATCATAGCCGTCTTCAATGTCAGCATTTTCATCAATCGTAGTGTATGCTTCACCGCCGTCTATCCATTTGCTTGATGGTAATCTGTCAGCGTCGAAATTTTCACTGCTGTAAATGCGTTCAACTGTCAGCTTCCCCCCCTCCTGCGCGATGGTTGAATTTGGTATCAGCAAAATCGCGAGTAACAGTGCAGAAATTTTTTTCATAATTCCACCCAATGTGTAATTGTTGTTATTGGCCATAAACCTAGAGTATGACTATAATAATCTTTTTCTGTAAAGACAAACATTGTGAAAACTGTGCGGGCAGATGTTCTGCGGGAGTGCTTATTTAACAATCAGAACTTCATAGGCAGCTTTGACCTGCTGAAATTTTATCGCGGATTCAGCATCGCCCATATTGGTGTCAGGATGGTACAATTTTACCAGTCTGCGGTAAGCAGATTTGATGTCCTTGTCAGTGGCGTCCTCATCCAGATCAAGAATTTCAAGGGCATCGGCGCGCCTTTCTTCCTTGCCATAGGTGGATTGACCACTTTCGTAAGCGGTGCTGCCTCGGTAGCCCTTAGCGGTACGCATTTCTTCCTGCGCGCGCTTCATTGCTTCTTCGCGGGTCAGGCCGTCAAAATAATTCCATTTTTTATTGAATTCTGCCACATGTGGTTGACAGAAATACCATTTATCTTTGCTGTCCGGTGCTTTGGGCGCGGGGTAATCACCTGGATTATCACAACCATCATAGTCGCATAGGCGAACAGAGACAGGATCTCTTTCGCTTGTATATTCTCCCCATTTGGGGAATGTCCATGATTTGGGTCGTGACATCAGTTTAACCTTGCATTAAAAGAGCATAACTAACAGTTTTTAGGAACGATAAACAAGCTTTAATTGGAAAAATGACGATGGACTATATCATCAGGAAAGCCAATAAAGAGGAAGCAAGGGAACTTGCGCAACTCGTCAATTACGCTGGCAAAAGTGATCGAAACAGAGGACTGGATCTTTATGGATGGTCTTTGAGCGCGGAAGAGGGTGACGATCTTTACGACGTTGGCGCCCGTGAAATCGCGGAAGGTGATGGTACTTATTCCTATAAAAATATTCGGGTTTTGGAGACACAGGGAAAAATTGCTGCCCTTGCCATGTCATTCAGGGTGAAAAAAAAGACACCGGAAGAAATGAATGATGTGCCGGAACTTTTTAAAATATTTAAAGAACTCACCAATACGATTGATGGCTGCTATTATCTGGATAGCCTCGCTGCGTCACCTGATTTTCGCGGCATGGGCTTTGGACGCTTGATGTTGGAGGACACAATTGATCTGGCCCGGCAGGGTGGATTCGATGCCATTCATCTGATTGCATTTGATGAAAATATTCCGGCCGTCAGGCTTTATGAAAAGAGCGGTTTCTACCCGATAAAAGATTTGCCAACACCTGATCATCCGGAAATGCCGTTTGGTGGCAAAGCGGTATTATTTAGAAAAGACTTATAAATAAAGCCCTCACAATCATGAGGGCTTTATTAAATTTATTTCAACTATTTAAGCAATCGGTCCGGCAGCTTTTACCGTATCATCAACATGGTCTTCGAATTCAACAAAATTTTCTTTGAACAGGCTGACAAGGTGTGCTGCTTGTTTATCATAGGCTTCTTTATCGTCCCATGTGCCACGTGGGTCAAGAACAGCACTATCGACACCGGGGCAGCTGATTGGCACTTCAAAGCCGAAATTCGGATCAACACGGAATTCAACATCGTTTAGCGTACCGTCAAGTGCGCCGTAAAGGAGCGCCCGGGTGTACTTGATCGGCATACGGTTTCCGACACCGTACACACCACCCGTCCAGCCCGTATTGACGAGCCAGCAGGTTACATCACCTTTTGCAATTTTATCCCGCAGCAAATTACCATAAACAGATGGATGGCGTGGCATAAACGGTGCGCCAAAACATGTTGAGAAGGTCGCTTGGGGTTCTTTTCCAAGACCTTTTTCGGTGCCGGCAACCTTCGCGGTATAACCGGATAGAAAATGATACATTGCCTGTTCGGGTGTCAGGCGCGCCATGGGTGGCATGACGCCAAACGCATCCGCGGTCAGCATAATAACATTTTTGGGGTATCCGCCAGGGGCGCCTTCTGTCGTATTCGGGATGGATGTAATCGGGTAAGCGGCACGTGTGTTTTCGGCAAGTGATCCGTCATTAAGATCAATTTCACGTGTATCTTCATCAATCACCACGTTTTCAAGTACCGTGCCGAACATGCCTGTTGTTGCATAAATTTCCGGCTCTGCTTCCTTGCTTAAGCGGATAACCTTTGCGTAACACCCGCCCTCAAAATTGAAGACCGTGTTATCGGACCAACCATGTTCATCATCACCGATGAGCTGTCGTTCCGGGTCGGCGGAAAGTGTTGTTTTTCCAGTTCCGGATAATCCGAAGAAGATAGCAGTATCACCATTTTTGCCGATATTGGCAGAGCAATGCATCGGCATGATGCCTTTTTCGGGAAGAAGATAGTTCAGGATTGAAAATACCGACTTCTTCATTTCGCCGGCGTATGATGTTCCGGCGATCAAGACCAATTTACGCGCTATATTAATTGTGATGACGGTTTCGGAATTTGTTCCGACCTCGTCAGGGTTCATTTTCATTTCCGGTGCGTGAAGGATGGTAAAGTCAGGATCGAAACCTTCTAAATCTGCGCTATCGGGTCTTACAAGAAGGTTTCTGATGAAAAGGCTGTGCCATGGGGAGGGGGTTATTGCTCTGACTGAAATACGGTGGGCAGGGTCAGTGCCGCCATAAAGATCCTGAACATAGAGGTCGCGCTCATTTAGATAGTCGAGAATCTTTTCTTCAATTTTATTGAAATTGTCTTCACTGATTGCTTTATTGACTTTACCCCACCAAATGTTGTCACGCGAAGACGGCTCATCGACCATGAATTTGTCATTTGCGCTTCTTCCAGTGTGTTGTCCGGTTTCAACGACAAGAGCACCACCTTTAGAAATCAGGCCAAGATCCTGCTTTATGGTATGCTCATATAGAAGTTCAGTGCCAAAATTCCAGTGAATATTTTTGTCTGAGCTAATTTTTTGGTTTTCTACGCCGTTTTTACTGACGTATTTCCCCACGTTAATCATGTTACTTCCTTTTTTCGAATTGTAATAATTCAAGTGATTGATATTTTTCTCTCTAGGGCAATAATTAATAGTGATTTTCATCATATGATGAAAATTCATTTTCAATAAATTTTTCAAACTGTTGATTTATAAGGGAAAAAATGTCACATTTATGACACTTTTATAGCGCATTTTTTTCAAACTCATGGAATAATACATGGTAGGATAGGTTAAAGATTCGTTTGGGAAAGGAAAATAAGGTAAATGTCTTCAGTTATAACGCTTGTCGATGATGATCAGAATATTCTGGCGTCTGTAAGTATGGCCCTTGAAAGTGAAGGCTTTACCGTAAGAACTTTTACGGATGGTGCAAGTGCTCTTGAGGGAATTAGCAAGGATCCGGGTGACCTTGCTGTGCTAGACATAAAAATGCCCCGGATGGACGGTATGGAACTCCTTCGCAGGTTGCGTGAAAAACAGTCTCTTCCGGTTATTTTTCTGACATCCAAGGATGACGAAATTGATGAAATGCTTGGCCTTAAAATGGGGGCTGACGACTATATTAAAAAACCTTTTTCACAGCGGCTTCTTATTGAACGCATAAAAACAATATTGCGTCGCATGGATGCGATTAAAAAAGTAAAAACGGAAGACGAAGATGAAACCGGCGTGATTGTCCGCGGCAGGTTGAAGCTTGACCCTGTACGCCATATTTGTGACTGGGACGGTAAAGACGTAAAGCTGACGGTCACTGAATTTCTTATTTTACAGGCGCTCGTCCAACATCCGGGACATGTCAAAAGCCGGGACCAGTTAATGGATGTGGCGTATAATGATGATATATATGTTGATGATAGAACCATTGACAGTCATATTAAAAGGCTGCGCAAGAAATTCCGTAAAGTCGATGAAAAGTTCGACGGGATAGAGACACTTTACGGTGTCGGATACAGGTATAGTGAAAGCTAATAAATATAATATTATACGTAAACGGCGGCTTATTTCCCCACTGACCATCCGCATAATGGCGGTTAATATTTTTGCGCTCATATTTTTGGGTATCGGTATTCTTTATGTCGACCAGGTGCAGAAAACACTTTTGCAGTCACGTATCGATGAATTGGTGAAAGATGCCAGAATTATGGCGGGTGCGCTCGGTGAAGCGGCGACGGGTGATGCGGAATCCACAGTGCTTCTCATTGAGCCTGCGGAAAACATTCTGACGCGGCTGGTAAGTGTTACCAATATTAGAACGCGATATTTTGGCGTAAATAATGAGCTTCTCATTGATAGCCGTGATCTCGATATTAATAGTGTTGTGGTCGAAAACACAATGCCAAGAAAACTTGGGATAGAGGATTTCTGGGAAATTATTAACCGGGAAGTTGCCAATATTCTTAGTAAAATTCAAAAGCGGGATCAACTGGAAGAATATCGCGAAGTCGAAGATGAAATGGCGACAGATTATCCGGAGGCGATGGCCGCTCTCGCTGGTGAAGAAAGTTTTCGAATGAGAAGATTAACACCACAAAGGGATATTATTACCGTAGCTGTCCCAGTACAGCGGTTTCGAAGGGTTTTGGGTGCGTTGATGCTATCCGCTGACACGGGTGATATATATCTAGCGGTTCAGGACGTAAGGCTTACAATTATTCAGTTATTCTGTGCCTCCTTATTAATCACGCTGACGATGTCTCTGTTTTTGGCAAAAACGATTGTACGCCCGGTTTTAAAATTAGCGCGCTCAGCGGATAATATAGCCCTCGGTGGTAAAACGGATATTCCGGATTTATCATCAAGAAATGATGAAATTGGTGACTTGTCGCGATCCCTCAAGGATATGACGGAAATACTTGAAAGACAGATTGACGCCGTCGCCAGTTTTGCGGCTGATGTGGCTCATGAACTTAAAAACCCCTTAACCAGTTTGCGAAGTGCCATTGAGACTATGGAATATGCCAAAACAGAAGAAAACAGGAAAAAATTAAGAACCATAATCAGTGATGACGTCAGGAGACTGGACCGTCTTATTACCGATATTTCTGATGTTTCAAGGCTCGATGCGGAATTGTCCCATGCATTGATGCAGAATGTCAATATAACGGCATTACTGGAAACGATGGTAGATATTTATCTGACCACGCAGAAGGAGACGCTTCCCCATCTTCATCTGGAGATCAAGAAACGGCGCTTTAAATCGCGAGATGGAAAGCCCGCCCCCTATTTCGTACGGGGTCTTGAAGGGCAGCTGGGGCAGGTTATCAGAAATCTTATTGATAATGCGATTTCATTTTCCAGAAAAGAAGGTAACATATGGATAAGAGTGCAGCGCCGCAATAGAATGGTTGAGATTATTGTTGAAGATGAAGGTATTGGCATTCCAGAGGATAAACTTGAAAGTATATTTGAGCGTTTTTATTCAGAACGTCCGAAGGGGGAAGCTTTCGGTAAACATTCGGGGCTTGGCTTGAACATTTGTAAGCAGGTTGTTGAGGCACATGGAGGTCAGATTATTGCTGAAAACAGATCAGATGATGAAAAAAACATTATTGGCGCCCGTTTTATTGTTCTGTTACCTATGGCGGATGATTAGGATATTGTTATGACACTTTATCATGCATCTTGTGTAGAATTTCAGGGGAAAGGTATTCTAATTCTTGGTGAATCCGGGACAGGAAAATCGGATCTGGCGCTAAGGTTGATTGATCGCGGGGCAAAACTGGTCTCTGATGATTATGTTGAAGTTAATATTGAAGATGATCTGCTTTATGCGTCACCCGCACCGAATATAGAGGGGCTCATTGAAGTGCGCGGAGTTGGTTTGAAGAAATGTGAGTTTGTCAGCAAAGTAACATTGCGGATGGCTATTGAGACTTGCGACAGAGATAAAATTGAACGGTTGCCGGAACAGGCCTGTTTCGATCATGAAGGAATAAAGATACCATTTTTTAAAATTGATGCTTTTGCCGCGTCGGCGATTGCAAAAATAAAGATGATGTTAAAATGACGGAAAAAAACGCTACTCATACCAATATTCTAAGTGTGCTTCTAATAACCGGCATGTCCGGTGCGGGAAAATCAACGGCGCTGTCTATACTGGAAGACCTGGATTACGAATGTATTGATAACTTGCCGATTAATTTATTGCCGAGTTTGATTGATCTTGCGATGAAAAATGATCCCGCTCATCTGAATCCTGCATTGGCCATCGGCATCGACGCCAGAACCAGAAATTTTCATGCGGAAAACATAATTTCAATACTGAACAAGCTGCGTGACCAGACAGATATTGAGATAAAAATACTTTATTTTGACAGCAATGACGAAATATTATCTGCGCGCTTTTCGGAAACACGTCGAAGGCATCCACTGGCCAAAGACCGACCGGTTAGCGATGGAATAAAGCGAGAGCGCCAGATGATGGAGATTATTAAAACAGAAAGTGATTATATTTTCGATACATCTGAATTTAGCATTCACGATCTTCGCCGCACGATGTCGCAACATTTTGAGCGAACCGAAGACCAGGGAATGCGAATTTCTATTTTGTCATTCGCCTATCCAAAAGGATTGCCACGAGATGCAGATTTGGTGTTTGATGTGCGCTATTTGCGAAATCCACATTATGACGAAACATTGCGACCGCTCACAGGGCGAGACGAGTTGGTTGCTGACTACATTATGAAAGACCCCATATTTCACAGCAGCTGGGACAAGATATCCGCGCTCATCCTGTCGCTTCTTCCGGAATATAAAAAGGAAGGCAAGTCTTATCTGACGATTGCATTTGGCTGTACGGGGGGACAACATCGATCCGTATTTATTTCAAAAAAACTCGCGGAACTTCTACAAGAGAAAAATTATCAAGTAAATCTGCGTCATAGAGAGATAGCCTGATAAAATGGAATTGTTCTTGCGATAAAGTCGGACTATACTTGTAATCAAGATCCAAATAATAGAAGGTTTAAAGTGAAATGATTGGGATGGTTGTTGTCACGCACGGAAGGTTGGCGGAAGAATTTATTGCAGCGATGGAACATGTTGTTGGGCCACAAACCGCTTTGCAGGCGGTTTCTATAGGCCCCGATGACGATATGGAACAGCGTCGGGCAGATATTCTTGATGCGGTCACTCAGGTCGATGAAGGAAATGGTGTCATACTGCTTACGGATATGTTTGGCGGAACACCATCCAACCTTGCCATATCGATTATGGACACCAACAATGTTGAGGTGATAGCAGGGATCAACCTGCCCATGCTTATTAAGCTTGCGAGTGTGAGAACAACGGGCTGCACAATGGAAGAAGCGGTGAGCGCGGCGCAGGAATCCGGGCGTAAATATATTAACGTCGCATCACATGTGCTTTCCGGTGACAAAGAATGACATCACGAAGTAACGGTGATCGCCGGATACTGAAAATCCGTAATCAGCGTGGCTTGCATGCGCGCGCATCCGCAAAATTTGTCTCAATGGCCGACGCATTTGACGCGAAAATAACTGTCTCAAAAGATGGTACAGATGTCTGCGGAACGTCAATTATGGGGTTGATGATGCTTGCGGCGGCCATCGGCGAAGAAATCGTGATAAAAGGCGATGGCATTCAAAAAGAAGAGGCACTCAACGCGCTTGAAGAACTTGTAAATAACAAGTTTGGTGAAGAATGTTAAGTATTTCACCTTTATTATTTTGTTAATAATTATTCAATATATAGATATATAAAGATTTCTTTATGCTTGCTATTTATGATAAAGGTGAGTATAGATGCTTTGTTTTATTAATGCTCAAAATTTGAATAAAGGACGCAATTGCGATGACCGAATTTACTGATTATAAAGTGGCAGACATTTCAGGTGCTGGCTGGGGCCGCCGCGAAATTAATATAGCGGAAACTGAAATGCCGGGATTAATGGCGCTTCGAGAGGAATATGGGAAAGATCAGCCGTTAAAAGGTGCGCGAATATCGGGTTGTCTTCATATGACCATTCAGACAGCTGTGTTAATGGAAACATTGGTTGCTCTTGGCGCGGAAGTGCGTTGGTCATCCTGTAATATATTCTCAACCCAGGATCATGCTGCGGCCGCAATGGCTGCTGCGGAAATTCCTGTTTTTGCATGGAAAGGGATGAACGAAGAAGAATTCAACTGGTGTATCAGAGAGACAATTGTGGGGCCAAACGGATGGAGACCAAATGTAATTCTTGATGATGGTGGTGATCTGACGGGGATGATATACGCTGATTTCCCGGAACTCCTGGAAGATATCCGCGGCATTTCCGAAGAAACCACAACCGGTGTTCTTCGTCTTTATCAGATGGAGAAGGAAGGTCGCTTAACGGTACCGGCAATTAACGTGAACGACAGTGTCACGAAATCCAAATTCGATAATCTATACGGTTGTCGTGAAAGTCTGGTCGATGGCATTAAAAGGGCAACCGATGTGATGGTTGCCGGTAAGGTCTGTGTCGTTGCCGGATTTGGTGATGTTGGTAAAGGCTCCGCCGCGTCACTTAGAAGTCAGGGCGCGCGGGTGCTGGTGACTGAAATTGACCCTATTTGTGCGTTACAGGCGGCAATGGAAGGTTATGAAGTGGTCACGATGGACGAGGCCGCCTCAAAAGGTGATGTTTTTGTTACCTGTACGGGCAATTTTGACATCATTACAATTGATCATATGCGGGCGATGAAGGACCGCGCCATTGTATGTAACATTGGACATTTCGATTCCGAAATTCAAATAGCCGCGCTTGAAAATTACCAGTGGGAGGAAGTAAAGCCACAGGTTGATGAGGTAATTTTCCCTGACGGAAAACGACTTATTGTTCTAGCCAAGGGTCGCTTGGTTAATCTTGGTTGCGCAACGGGTCACCCGAGCTTTGTTATGAGTGCCTCATTTACAAATCAGGTGCTGGCTCAAATGGAATTATATAACAACCATGAAAATTACGAAAACAAAGTATATGTTCTTCCAAAACATCTGGATGAAAAGGTGGCGGCTCTTCATCTTGACAGGCTTGGTGTTAGGCTTACGAAGCTGAATGAAGATCAGGCCAAATATATTGGTGTGAGCACCGAAGGGCCATTTAAGCCCGAGCATTATCGCTACTAATTCCTTTTTGATAGATTTTTTAAGGCCCGTTCATGGTTAACGAATTATGAACGGGCTTTTCTTTTGTCCGCAAACTGGTTATTTTAATGACCGATAAGTGTTTGATAAATATCCGTGAAGGGGTTCTGTAAAATTCGCTTTCTAATTAATTTTAAAATTTTGCTTCATCTGATGTGGTTTTATGTATTTTTATCTACATTCGCCAATGCAGATATTATCGGCGGAGTGGATTTTGGATCCGATCAAAATAACCAGTTTATGATCGCTTTAGCTCTGTTCTTTGTACTCGCGTTGGGTTTTATTGTCTTGATGGTATGGCAGAGGCGGAAAATCAGCAACGAGCTGGCACAAGCCAATAACAATGAGAAATATTTAAAAAAAATTGTGTCCCAACAGCAGGGGAGTTTCTTTCTCTGGAATTCACAGAAAGAACTTGTCCTCAATAGCGCTATTGATATTTGTTTTGAAGATGAAACTGTTCCTGAGGATTTGGACGATCTGAAGTCGAACTTTTCGCCGGCTGATAAGGAAAGTTTTGATGCCAATCTGGACAATCTTTTGTCAAATGGAATTGAATTTGATCAAATCATAGATATGAACCAGTTCAACATGCATTTACTTGTTTGCGGGAAAAGTATCAATGTGGATCAATATGGCGGACGTTGCTATGTCGTCTGGATAAAAGATAATACCATTTCGGAGAAAATACAGCGTTACCAGACGCTTGAATCAAAAGAAAAAGGAAGACGTGCTCAACTTCTTGAAAATGCGCTGAATAAGGCGAAATTCCCGATCTGGATAAGGGATGATAATCTTGATCTTCTTTGGGTTAACGATGCCTATGTGGAAGCGGTTGACGGGGGAAATCGTCAGAATGTTCTTGAAAATAATCTGGAACTGGCGGTGAATACGCTGGGTGTAAGCATAAGGGGTATCGCAGAAGGCGTTAGTTTAAGCGGTGACCCGAGCGCCGAAAGCCATTTTGTTGTAATAAACGGGCAACGTCGTTCAATGGATTTTCACAATATTCCTTATAAAATAGATGATCAGAAAGAAGCGATTTTAGGCTACGCTCAGGACATTACAGAGTTAGAGGAAGCCAGGGGAAGCCTTGCCGATCACACAGAATCATACGCCGAAACGCTTGACCAGTTTTCGTCAGCGGTGGCGATTTTTGATTCAAGCATGCGGCTGGAATATTATAACAAATCGTATGTTCGTTTGTGGGGATTGCCAGAAAGTCTTCTCTTTAGCCATCCGCATTATGGAGAAATACTAGAAGCTTTGCGCGAAGCCCGAAAGCTGCCCGAGCAAGCCAATTTTCCCGAGTGGAAGAAAAAGCAGCTTGAAATGTGTACAGGTGTTCTTGATCCGGTCGAACACATGATGCATCTACCGGATGGCAAAACATTGAGGGTGGTTATGCAGCAGCATACATTAGGGGGAATGCTTGTATTTTATGAAGATGTGACCGATTATTTCGCTCTGGAAAGTTCATATAACACGCTTATTGCCGTGCAGCGTGAAACTCTGGATAATCTGCATGAAGGAATTGCTGTATTTGGAGTTGACGGGCGTCTCAAGCTTTTTAATGATGGGTTTATAAATATTTGGGAAGTGTCATCGGATTTTCTGAAAACCAATCCTCGTGCAATTGATGTGCTAACGCGCTGTGGGAATCTGTTTGAAACGGACAACGCAATAGAGGAATTCCAGAAGTTAATTGTCGGTGGTGAAGTCAAGAAAGAAGCTGCGTCAGGGCAGTTTAAGCTTAAAAATGAGAAAGTAATTAATTATTCACTGGTGCCACTTCCGGATGGTGCCGTTCTGGTTATCTTCATCGATGTAACCGATAGCTTCAGAGTGGAATATTCACTTCGGAAACATAATGAAGCCTTGGAAGAGGCGCAGAACATAAAAACGGATTTCCTTGCTCATATGTCGTATGAACTGAGGAACCCGCTTAATAGTGTGCTTGGGTTTGCAGAGCTTCTTGAGAAGGAATATCAAGGCCCGCTGAATGACGAGCAGCATCAATATATGAGAAACATTCTGAGTGCGTCGGACCATTTGCTGGATCTGATTAATGATATTCTTGATCTGTCTGTCATTGAAGCAGGCGGATTATACATTGAAGCATCAACTTTTGATCTGCAGGAAACGATTAAAGGCGTTATCACAAAACTGGATGAACGCATTAAACAAAAAGCCATTCACCTGAATATGGATCTTGACCCAAGCTTGAGCAACGTTTTCGGGGATGCGCGCCGCATTCAGCATTCAATATCCAATTTACTCAGTAACGCGGTCAAATTTACCAATGATTCAGGCAATATTGATGTGAAGACGTGGCAGGATGATGAAAATTATTTCATAAGTGTAAAGGATGATGGTATCGGCATCGACAATCACGAGTTTGAAGAAATTTTTGATAAATTCTATACCGGAACCAATGTACCCAAGGGAAAAGGGGCTGGGCTTGGGCTTTCTCTGGTGAAAATTTTTATTGAAAAACATGGTGGTGAGGTAATCGTAAACAGTACATTAGGGATTGGAACTGAAATGAGCTGTAAATTGCCTAAAAAAATCCCCAATTTAGATGAATTATCTGCTCAAAGTGTGAAGACAAATGAAGTCAGTAGTGGATGAATTCAACGCCTGTTATGAAAATCAATGAATTTATTGTTGACGACTTGTCGAAAAGTCAGATTTTAGCATCGAGATTGGCCACTCTGCTAAAGACAGGTGATATATTGACATTTGAAGGGAATTTGGGTGCAGGTAAAACGGAATTCTGCCGCGCGATTATTCACGCGGTTGGGTATCTTGAAGATGTTCCAAGCCCGACATTTAATCTTGTTCAGGTCTATGAACCCGACATAGTCGACGCAGATAAGCCCGCCATCTGGCATATGGATCTTTATCGACTTGAGAAACCGGAAGAAATTTTTGAATTAGGTATTGAAGAAGGGTTTGATACCGCGATCACGTTAATAGAGTGGCCAGACAGGATGGGTCGGTATTTACCGCAGGGAAGCCTTGAAATTAAAATGGTTATGGGGGACGCTGAAGGAGCGCGAAAAATAACTTTCAGCGGCAGCGAATATTGGAAAAAGAGACTGGAAGGGCTAGTATTGTAAATGTCCAGAAAAGATCAAATTTATGATTTTCTTAACCGTTCCGGCTGGAATGGTGCAGAGGTAAAACCGCTCGCGGGAGATGCTTCGTTCAGGCGGTATGACCGGGTTGCGCTTGATGAGAAGCTGGCTGTCCTTATGGATGCACCACCGGAATTTGAGGATACACGGCCATTTGTTGCTGTTGCAGAATATTTGATCAAAGCAGGTCTCCGGGCGCCAAAAATATTTGCATCGGACTTCGAAAATGGATTATTGCTCATTGAAGATTTGGGTGATGACATTTTCAAAAAAGTACTCGAAACAGAACCGGGGCGCGAAACGCAGCTTTACAAAAAAGCCATTGATGAATTAATCAGGTTAAATAACCAAACCGTAACGACATCTCTTCCTTATCTTGGTGGTGATTATTCATTAAAGCATTATGGATTGAAACTAATGCTTGATGAAGTATGCCTGTTTTCAGATTGGTATTATCCGGCGCTTACAGGCAAAAGACTTTCCATCCAGAAACGAAATGAATTTATAGAGCTTTGGGAAAATGTTATTTCAAAACTTGGTCCGGCAGATGAGTGTTTTGTTTTACGGGATTATCACGCCGAAAATTTGCTGGATTTGGGAAATGGTGAAATTGGCGTACTCGATTTTCAGGATGCTGTCATTGGCCATAGCGCTTACGACCTTGTGTCGCTTCTCCAAGATGCGCGACGTGATGTTGATCCGTTACTGGAACAAAAGATGATAGATTATTTTGCCGGCGCGTTAAACAGAGACAATAAGAAGTTCCGGGAACAATATGCGATAATCGGGGCGCAAAGGGACGTTAAAATTATTGGTATTTTTGCGCGACTTTATCTGCGCGACGGCAAAGATAATTATCTGAAACTGATGCCGCGTATGTGGGGTTTGCTTGAACGTTGTTTGAAGCATCCGGCGCTAAGTGACCTTAAGGTTTGGTTTGACCAGGAGGTGCCGGATAAACGCGATGTAGCGCTTGACGCGTGTCCCTTATATCCGGATCGTGCAATGATACTTGCGGCGGGTCTTGGTAAACGGATGAGACCGCTCACAGACCATACGCCCAAGCCGCTGATTAAGGTACGTGAGAAAGAATTACTCAGTTACACACTGGATGCGCTTGCCGCGAGTGGCGTAAAAAAGGCGGTTATTAATAAACACTATCTCCCCGAACAGATAGACGGTTTTATAGAGCGGCGGACTGACTGGAGACCGGATATAGAGCTATCAGATGAAAGCAACGAATTGATGGATAGTGGGGGTGGCGTAAAAAAAGCGTTGCACTTATTGGGAAATAAGCCTTTTTTCATTCTGAATAGTGATATGATCTGGACAAATGGTGAATTTGATGCGCTTTCCCGCCTTGCGACAGAATGGCGGGACGATATGGACATACTGATGCTGCTTATCGAGCGTGAAAAGGCCCATGGTCATGACGGCGCGGGCGATTTTCACAAGGATAGTGAAGGAAGATTGCACTGGCGTGGCGATGCCGAATATGCGGATTATCTTTACGGCGGTATTATGATAATTCGGCGGGAATGTTTTGAAGGTACACCGGATGACCCCTTCAGCCTGAAAATGATATTTGATAGAACTGAAAGGAAGGGGCGATTATTCGGTCTTGTTCATGATGGATCATGGTATCACGTCGGGGAGCCCGCCGCCGTCAAATCAACGGAAATGCTTTTGCAGGGGAAATAATCAAATATGCCAAGGCGTCTTGGAAAAAATCCCGAAATTTACAATATCCCGGCGCACCAATCATTTGTTGATGTGCTTGCACAAGGGATACTTGAGCGCTTTGGAAATGATCCTATCAGTTTGAGTGAAGTACTTATCCTTCTTCCAAACAGGCGTGCGGTTCGGTCATTACGGGATTCTTTCCTGCGTCTTGGTGGTGGCCAGCCAATGGTTCTTCCCAATATACAACCGATTGGCGATGTGGATGAAGACGGCCTTATTATGGGTGCAGGCGCGTTATACGAAGACCTATCGATCAAGCCCGCCGTACCCGGATATGTCCGTCAAATGATCCTGATGAATATTATTCATGCCTGGTATGATAAAAAGGATGACGATATACCGGATGGAGCAGGGTGTGCGGTCCTTGCTGATGCACTTGGGCTTTTGTTGGATCAGGTTCAGACAGAGGGTGTAAGTTTCGATGACCTTGTGGGTATCGTCCCCGAAGAATACGCTATTCACTGGCAGGAAACGCTTGAATTTCTGCAAATACTGACAGACAAATGGCCAACGGTCTTAAGTGCGACGGGGTTTATGGATGCAGCGGTCAGACGGAATGAACTTCTTTACGCGTTGCGTGAAAGCTGGCTTGATAACCCACCGACGTATCCCATCATTGCTGCCGGTTCAACCGGATCAATAAAAGCAACATCGGCGTTGCTTGAGGTAATCGCAAGGCTGCCGGAGGGGGCGGTTGTTCTGCCGGGACTTGATCAAAATATGGATGATGAAAGCTGGGATGCCGTTGATGATACGCATCCGCAATCGACGATGAAAAGCTTGCTTGAAAACATTGGCGCGGACAGAATTGAGGTGAACAGCTGGGCAGGTGATGACACGCAGGAAGACCACATAAAAGTAAGGCTGTTTCGGGAGATAATGCGGCCAGCGGAAACGACCAATTTATGGTGTGATCTTTCATGGAATCCCCTTGATGCGATGGGGAATATAACCCAGATAGTCACCCCCGGCATTCGCGAAGAAGCGGGTGTTATTGCGCTTATGATGCGTGCGCAGCTCGAGAATCCGGGAAAAACGGCGGCGCTTGTGACGCCGGACCGGATGTTGGCCCGGCAAGTGGCGGGTGAGCTTAAAAGGTGGAATATCGATATCGATGATAGTGCCGGTACGCCGCTTTTTAATACGGCGCCGGGTATTTATCTGCGCCTTGTTGTTGAGATGGTTTCGGAAAAAATGGCACCTGTCGCACTTATGAGTGCGCTTAAGCATCCCCTTCTGGCAGCAGGTAAAAATATCGGTGATTTTAGATCAAATGTAAGAAAATTTGAACATCAGTGCCTTCGCGGTGTCAGGCCCGCACCGGGGCTTGATGGTATTGATTTGCTGCTTAAACATGAAAGTGCCGCGGACGACAGGTTAAGCGAATGGTGGAAGGACCTCAGGGTAATTATAGAACCGTTTGAGACCTTATTCAGCCATGAAAAAGTTACTTTTTCTGAAATGGTGACCGCTCACATCGAAATGGCGGAAGCGCTGGCAGCGACAGATGAAATGCCGGGTGCCAAGTTACTCTGGAAAGGGGACGCCGGTGAGGAAGCGGCAAAATTGATCGAAGAATTGCTTGATGCCGCACCGTATATGAGAAATTTCAAAGCAGATCAATATGCGGCGTTATTTGAGCAGTTCATGAGTAACGTCACTGTGCGCCGCAAATATGGCCAGCATCCGCGGTTGAATATCTGGGGGCCGCTTGAAGCGAGGCTTCAGCATGCGGATCTGATGGTTCTTTCCGGTCTTAATGAAGGTGTGTGGCCGCCGGAGCCATCGGCGGATCCGTGGATGAGCCGCCCTATGCGCCGCGATTTTGGTTTGCCGGGGCTGGAGCAAAAAATTGGTCTTAGTGCTCATGATTTTGTTCAGACAGCATCGGCGGAAAATGTTGTGATTACCCGATCAGAAAAACAGGATGGTACCCCGACGGTGAAATCACGCTGGCTTGGGCGGCTTCATGCGATCATCGGTAATGACCATCACAGAGAGGAAAGTGAAAGGTGGCTTTCCTGGTACCGGATGATTGACCAGCCGGAAAGGATGATTGAAATTTCGCCCCCATCCCCAAAGCCGCCCGTTGAAGCGCGTCCACGGAAACTTTCGGTTACCCGTATCCAGCTCTGGATGCAGGATCCTTATAGCCTTTATGCGAAAAAAATATTGCGTCTGGAAAAGCTTGAGGAGCTGGACCAGGATCCGGGGGCAATTGATAAGGGGATAATGATTCATGAAATTTTGGAAGATTTCATGAGCCGTTATAAGGACCATCTTCCCGATGATGCGGAAGCAAGGCTTGTTGATATAGCGCGAAAATATTTTAAAGAAGCGATTGATAAACCAACGGTTCGCGCTTTCTGGTGGCCGCGGTTTAAACAGATCGCCAAATGGTTTATTGAAACCGAACGTGAGCGAAGAACCACGATTAAAACACTGGAGACGGAGATCACAGGAACCATTGACCTTCATCCGGCAGGCGGTAAATTCACGCTTAGCGCCACGGCGGACCGCATTGATCAGTTTTCTGATGGCAGTCTGAGCATCATTGATTATAAAACCGGCAAACCGCCGACGCTTAGGTCCCTAAAGGCGGGGTATGCGCCGCAATTACCGCTTGAGGCGGCTATCGCAGTGAAGGGTGGGTTTTCGCTTTTGCCATCGTCAACCGTGTCCGAGCTTTCTTATTGGCAATTATCCGGCGGCGAAGAGGCAGGTAAAATAACCTGTTTTAATGAGGTGAAGAAACTGGATGTGATGGCAGAGGCGCAAAACGCCTATGACGGGCTTCTGAAGCTTGTAATGACATTCGATATGGTGGGTACGCCGTATTTTAACAAACCTCGGCCGGAGGAAGTTGGCTACGGAGAATATGACCACCTTGCGCGGACAAAAGAATGGGGGGAGGGCTAATGGTTCAGCAGACCCCGGAACAGTTAAAAGCGTCAGACCCGAAATTATCGGTATGGGTTGGAGCGTCAGCAGGAACCGGGAAAACATTTGTCCTATCCAATCGGGTTTTGCGCCTGATGCTTGCGGGTAATAGACCGGATAAGATTTTGTGCCTGACATATACCAATACAGCCGCAGCGGAAATGGCCATTCGTGTCAATGAACGTCTGTCCGGATGGATTTCAATGGCTGATGAGGAACTCTATTCGGAACTGAATGACGTGCTCGGCAGGGTGCCAACGGGCGATCAAATGACGCTTGCGCGGAAATTATTTGCTCAGGTGCTGGATGTGCCGGGAGGATTAAAAATCCAGACTATTCATTCCTTTTGTCAGTCGCTTCTTGGCCGCTTCCCGATAGAGGCACGCGTATCGCCAAACTTTGATCTGCTAGATGATATCAGTATCAGTGAACAACTCCGTCATTCGCAGGATGAATTACTGCAGGATATTGATCGGGGGAGCAATGATCTGTTAGGAGACGCCTTAAGTTATCTTTCAGGTATGCTTGCGGAGGATACTTTTACCAGCCTTATGAAAAGCATAACCAGCGAGCGGGGAAGTCTCGAGCAGCTTTTTAAACGGCATTCATCCTCCTTCTCGGTGATTGAGAGCTCACTTAAAGAACTTCTGGGTTTTTTAGAGACGGATAGTCGCGAAACAATTCTTAAAACCGCTTCTGCGGATGAAAATTTCGACTATGCGGGCTTAAAAGACGCGTGTGAAAAACTTATGCAGGGCACACTGACCGATATTAAACGGGGGGACGCGATATCAAACTGGATTATGGATAAAGAAAATAGAGCGCAGAAGTTTGAGAGCTATTCACTTGTTTATTTAACGCAGGCCTCAGAAATCCGCTCGGTGTTAATGACAAAAAAGCTCATTGAAAGTTTTCCTTCATCACTTGATGTGCTTTTGAAAGAAGCAGAACGGGTAAAATTTGTTGTGGGACGTTTAAAAGCCTACACGTTGTTTGAGAATACACGCGCTATATTGCGTGTGGGGTTTGAGTTGATCAACACCTATAACAAGCGAAAACGTAGCCGTAATGTGGTGGATTATGATGATCTTATCGCGAAAGTAAGCGCCTTGTTCCGTAATGTTAGTGCGAGCTGGATACTGTTTAAACTTGATGAGGGGATTGATCATATATTGATCGACGAGGCGCAAGATACGAACCCGGAGCAGTGGGATATTATCAGAAAACTTGCGCTTGAGTTTTTTGCCGGTCACGGAACGAGAGGTGAGCAATCTTTTTCAGATAACCCGCGAACCATTTTTGCTGTTGGTGACGTTAAGCAGTCGATCTACTCCTTTCAGAAGGCTGAACCAAGGTTTTTTAACGATACCAGAGATTATTTCGCAAAACAGGTGACGGAGGCAGCCCTTAAGTTCCAAAACGTACCGATGAATTTGTCTTTTCGTTCAACTTCTGCGGTTCTTGAGGTCGTGGACCGCGTTTTTAATTCTGAAGAACACCGTCAGGCGATTTCTTTTTCCCATGACGAAATATGTCATGATACTCATCGGACTGATGAACCGGGTTTGATAGAAGTCTGGCCGACGCAACTTCCGGAAGAAAGCGAGCCGGAAGAAAACTGGTCGCCGCCGGTTATTCAAATACCGGCGCAGGATCCTAAAAGAAAGCTGGCAGATCAAATTGCGGACACAATAGAACACTGGATCAAGAGCGGAGAGAAGCTTGCATCAAAAGGGCGGGCCATTACACCCGGTGATATTTTGATATTGGTCCAGAAGCGAAAGGAATTTGTCCATTACATGATCCGGGCGCTTAAGAAACGGAAAATCAATGTCGCCGGGCTTGACCAAATGGTTTTGAATGATCAGCTGGCGGTTATGGACCTTATGGCGATAGCAAATTTTACATTGTTGCCCAGTGATGACCTGACACTTGCCACCGTGCTTAAAAGCCCCTTTATCGGAATGGATGATGATGATCTTTTCTTGTTGGCGCATCCGCGAAGCAAAGGGGAAAGTCTATGGAGTGCGCTTCTTAAAAGGCGGCAGGAAAAGGATATTTTCAGCGATGCTGCTGATTATCTGACGACGCTTACCAATTATGCGGATTTTTATCCGCCGTTCGAGTTTTTCTCCTATCTCCTTGGGCCGATGCGAGGGCGGGAGAAACTGATCGCGCGCTTAGGCGAGCAGTCAAATGATCCTGTGGATGAATTTTTAGATCAGGCGATGAAATACGAACAAAATAACATTTCTTCGATGCAAGGCTTTTTGGATTGGATTAGCAAGGGAGAAATTAAAGTCAAGCGGGATATGGAACAGGGCGGCGATATGGTGCGGATCATGACTGTTCACGGCGCAAAAGGCCTTCAGGCACCAATTGTGTTCCTTCCCGACACTTGTCAGGCGGCGGATATTAAAGATACAATATTCTGGCATCAGGACGCACATCAGAGGCATATGCTTTGGGTGAAGAATAAGGACACACGTGTTGCAGCCGGTAAAGCCGCATATGACGCCCGTAAAAAAGCATTGGAAGATGAGAATAAAAGACTGCTTTATGTGGCAATGACCCGCGCGGAAGACCGGCTTTATATTACCGGGTGGGAAAACAAGCACAGCAATAACCGCAAGGATGGTTGTTGGTATGATTTGATTAGAAACGCTGTGCTTCAAATGGATGGCACCGAAGAAATTGGTGAAGGCGACGATATTATTCTAAGACGGGAATATAAATATCCGCCTGTTAAAAAGAAGATCGAAGACCGGAAGGTTCAATCTTTTGACGAAGTGGCGCTTCCACAATGGGCGCTTAAAGAACCAGCGGCGGAGCCAATCCCCAGTCGCCCGCTCAGTCCGTCAAGACTGGATGACGACGATGAAATTGTCAGCAGTCCGCTAAAAGCGGCAGAACATATGAAGAAGGAAAAACAAAAGTACCACCGTGGGCGGATCATACATAAATTGCTGGAGATATTACCAAACCTTCCCGGTCCAGACAGAAGCACGGCCGCAAAGCGATATCTGTCGCAGGATGCATTAGATTTAACGGCACAGGATGTGACACAAATTACGGATGAGGTTCTTTCCATTCTCAATAATGGTGAAATGGCACCGCTGTTTGGTCCGGGAAGCAGATCGGAAGTACCGATCATCGGTCAGGTCGGAAATTATTCTCTCAGTGGTCAGGTTGACCGGCTTGCTGTTCTTGATGATGAAATATTGATCATCGACTATAAAACCAACAGGCCGCCACCGACGGGTGTGGAAAAAACACCGCAAATATATGTAAAACAGATGGCGGCTTATAAAGCGGTTCTTCAGGATATTTATCCTAATCTTCCTGTGCGTACCTTTTTACTTTGGACAGATGTCGCGTCCTTAATGGAAATTCCGGAAGAGATGCTAAATAAAGTCAATTTTTAATATCTTGCCCCTTGACGATAGGTTCATGTCTTCTTAAGTTTACTACGTATTTAACTTAAGTAAGGAAAAAAGAATGAGCATTATCGCCGTGACCGACGCCGGATTCGAAAACGATGTATTAAAGTCCGATAAGCCAGTAGTTGTTGATTTTTGGGCTGAATGGTGTGGTCCATGTAAACAGTTTGGCCCTGTTTTTGAAGATGTGTCCAACGCCATGCCGAATGTCACATTTGCCAAGGTCAATATTGATGAAAATCCGGAAGCACCAACGAAGTATGGCGTGCGCGGAATTCCCACTATGCTTATGTTTAAAGATGGTCAGGTTGCTGCTATGAAAGTCGGCAATACATCAAAAGGCGATTTCGAAAGCTGGATTAACGAAAACGCCTAATCGTGATGTTTGAGAAGTTTCAGGGTGCCTTTTTAATTGAAAGGCGCCCTTATTTTTTAACTAAAAAATTCTTTTTCGTAAACTTCTGTGAAGAAGACCATATCTTCGGGTCTCGCTGTGCTGATACGCATCCATTTTCTTAGCGGCGGGAATGGTCGTCCGATTGCAATGCCATGTTTTCTGACACGGTCATATACTTCCTTCACATCAATACCCGTTTCAAAAAAAGTAAAATTGGCATTTGATTTTATGTGACGCATGTCATGTTTATCAAAGAAATCATAGAGCACTTGAAGTGCTTCTTTGTTTTTACGAAGGACAAATTGCTGATATTCAGTATCTTTATAGCTTTCGATTGCCCCCCACATTGCGGGACCGTTTATAGAACCGGTCATAAGGCTTTTGATTTTTGCGAGCATTTCGGGTGAGCCAAATCCAAACCCGATGCGAATACCGGCAAAGGCATGTATTTTTGATGCGGTTCGGGTCACAACCACGTTCGGGTAATCCGTCACAAGCGGAATCATTGTCTGATAATTTGGATCATTGACATATTCGAAGTAGGCTTCATCAACAAATACATAACATTTCTGCGACATTTCCTTGCAAAATTCTTTCAGTTTTTCCCCGTGCATAACAGTGGGAATTGGGTTGTTGGGATTGCAGAGATAAATAATTCGGACATCATCCGTATAGGCCGCTTTTATTGCGTCCAGGTCTATCGACAGGTCATCGGCGACTGGGACCCATATTTTTTCCGTTCCGCGGTCATTGCTATAATCCATAAACGTATCGTCATAGGTAGGATTTGGGGCCAATATTTTCCCGCCTTCCATTGCGACCATGAGGGCAAGCGTTTTAAGGATTTCGCCCGATCCCCCTGCAACCATGACGTTTTCCGTTGGTACCTTTTCCATACTGGCAATTAATTCTGTCAGTGGCCGCTGCGCGCCACCACCACCATATAAGTGCCCATATTTGTGAGCCTTGTGCATGGCGTTACTGGCTTTTTTATTAATGCCGTATGGGTTTTCATTGGAACTCATACGGATAGGGTTTTCCGGTGTTGGAACATACCCTTCAATGGTAATGCTTTGGGCATGTGCATTAGCGGCAAGGGCCAAGCCACCCGCGAGCGCGGTTCCGCCGATCAGCCATTCTCTTCTCGTCATATTTGTCATTGTGTCTCCCCTTTCAATGTGATCACATAAAGCAGGATAGCAAAATATGGCTTTCTGTCACGCAAAATAAAAAAATGGCGCTGCTTAAAAGTAAACAGCGCCATTAAGCTTAATATATTTTTATGAGCCTATAAATTCACGTTCATAGATTTTGGCAAAATATTCCATATCTTCCGGTTTTCCCATACTTACCCGGCACCAATCGGTAAAGGGTGGGAAGGGACGCGCGACCATTATGCCGTTATCCCTGAATTTCGTTCGAACTTCCTGAATATCCATGCCCGTTTTAAAGAAAACGAAGTTTGCATTTGATCTGACGTATTCAATGCCGTGCTTATCAAATAATGCGTAGGTGATCGCCAGAGCTTCCTGATTTTTACGGCGGCAGAAATCCTGTGTTTCTGTATCTCTGTAGCTGGCGGCGGCGCCAGCAACCGCAAGCTGGTTTGTTGACCCGGTCATAAATTCGCGAAGTTTTTTGATCAATGGTTCCGTGGAATATGCAATTCCGAGACGCACACCCGCAAATCCGTGAATTTTTGAAGCTGTTCTGGCAACCATAATATTGTCATTGGCAATTGCCAATGGCACCATGGTTTCGTAGTCAGGGTTATTCACATACTCATGATAGGCTTCGTCAATAAATACGAGACATTTTTTTGACATCTCAAGGCAGAATTCCTTGAGTTTGTTTTTCTCCATAATTGTGGGAAGCGGGTTATTGGGGTTTACCAGATATATGATACTGACATCATCCGTGTAGGCGGCGCGCATTGCGTCAAGGTCTATGGTCATTGTGTCATCGACTGGAACGCGTGTGACAGGAACGCCGCGACGCTCGGCATAACGGGTAAGGTCATGATATGTGGGGTCAGCGGTTAGGACGCGCCCACCTTCGACGGCTGTTATTAAACCAAGCGTTTTGAGTATTTCACCCGACCCACCGGAGAAAGTGATGTTTTTTGCTTCTACACCTTCTATCTCACATAAAACTTCTGTTAATTCCCCGTAACGTCCGCGGCCATACTGATGCGCTGTGTCAAACATTTCGATGATGGCGTTGCGGGCCGTTCTTGAAAGGCCATAAGGATTTTCATTGGTACCCAGCCTCAGTGGATTTTCCGGCGTGGGGACAAAGCCCGGTACGGCCATATTTTGGGCGAGGGCGCGGCTGTTGCCGAGCACCATCGCGAGAGCAAGTGTTGATCCCCCTTTTAGCCAATCACGTCTTGAAACTTCATTTGCCATTTTGCGTTCCCTTATATCTGTATGAAATGTTATGAAATAATATAACTAAAATATCATCTTTTTATCATTTGTCACGAAATTCGTTGCAGATACTAAAAAAGGCATCACCGAGCGATGGCAATGCCTTTTTTAATAATGTGTTCCTAGTTAATTTAAACGAATTCTTTTTCGTAACATTCCGCTAAATATTGTGTGTCTTCAGGTTTTGCGGTGCTAATACGGCACCATTTAGTAAATGGCTGAAACGGGCGTCCAACCTGAATGCCATATTTTCTAAATCGTTTTCCAAATTCGCTGGCTTCAATGCCTGTCTCGACGTAGGTGAAATTAGAGTTTGATTTAATGTACCTTAAGTTATGTTTTTCAAATAACGCATACAAAATATCCAAAGATTCTTTGTTTTTGCGCAATACGAAATCGATATAATCCCGGTCCTGATAGCTTGCCAGGGCACCGTTAATGCTAATTGTGCTGACTGAACCAGTAATCTTGTCCCGAATTTTCTTAAGCATTGAAGTTGTACCAAAACCAAACCCAACGCGAACACCGGCAAAACCGTGAATTTTCGAAGCCGTTCGGGTGACAATGATATTTTCATTTTCTACAGCCAGTGGGACCATGGTTTCATAATTGGGATCGACAACATATTCATAGTAAGCTTCATCAATAAACACATAACATCGCTTAGACATTTCAAGACAGAATTCCTTTAATTCTTTTGCATGAAGGACAGTTGGTGTTGGATTGTTTGGGTTGACAATATAAATAATTTTTACATCGTCAGTCATTGCGGCACGCAGAGCATCAAGATCTATGCTCATATCATCTGCGACTGGGACCCGGATTTTATTTATCCCCATTCTGTCCGCATATTTCATGAAATTATTATCGAATGTTGGATCTGGAGCAAGAATGCTTCCGCCCTCAATACCTACAAGAAGAGCCATTGTGTGCAAAATTTCAGATGACCCGCCCGTGGTCAAGATATTTTCGGCGGGTACATTTTCCTGCGAAGCGATAACGTCCGTAAGTTCGCGGCGTCCACGGCCACTGTATAAATGTGCAAAATCAAATGATTTGATCATGGCATTACGAGCCGCGCGATTAATACCATATGGATTTTCATTTGAGCTGAAGCGTATGGGGTTTTCGGGCGTAGGGGTGTACCCCGGTATAGTCAGGCTTTGGGCAGTTCCGCTATTCGCGAGAGCCATACCCCCGACAAGAGCTGCGCCCCCTACAAGCCAGTCACGTCTTGATATATTTGTCATGTTTTGTTCCCTTTTTTGTGTTTATCCGAAGTCTCGTTTATAAATTCGTGTGAGGTATTCCATTTCATGTGGCTTCGCGGTGCTTATGCGGATCCAGTTGGGGAAGGGGTCGTATTTCCGCCCTATTAAGATACCGGATTCAAGAAGTTTATTCCTGACTTCCATTGCGTCCCGCCCCGCGTTGGCATAGACGAAATTCGTGTGTGACTTGACATATCGCATGCCTAATTCTTCAAACATCTTATAAACGATATCAAGTGCTTCATAGTTTTTATCAATAACAAATTTTTGGTATTCCGTATCTTTGTAGCTTGTGATTGCGCCCATGATAGCAGGGTAGGATGTTGTACCCGATCTAAAAATCCTTAATTTTTCCATTGTGTCCGGGTGCGCAAAAACAAATCCAATCCTTACATTGGCAAAGCCGTGGACTTTTGAGGCCGTTCTTAAAATAACAATATTTGGATTGTCTTTCACAAGATGTGCCATAGTCGAGTAACTGTCATCACGAACATATTCATAGTAGGCTTCATCAATAACAACCATTGCCTTTTTTGAAACTTCCAGACAAAACTCCTCAAGCGATGTTTTTTCAATGATGCTGGGGATCGGGTTGTTGGGGTTACATAAGTAAACGCATGTCGTATCACTTGTTATCGCCTTACGCATTGAATCCAGACCAATTGACATGTCATCTTCGACCGGAACCCTGATGATATTGGCACCGAGTGCGGACGCGCTTCTTGTTAAAGTTGCGTATGTTGGGTGCGGGAGAACAAGATCGCCGCCGCTTATACCGCAGAGCGCCCCGGCAGCCACTAAAAATTCACTTGATCCGGCACCAACCGCGACGCATTCAGACGGTATATTCTCAATATCAGCAATCAAACCGGTAAGTTCCCGTCCAATAGTGAAATTATACAGATGCGCCCTTTTGTATGCTTTTATAATCACGTCCATGGCTTTTGGATTGATGCCATAAGGATTTTCGTTATTTGTATATCTTATCGGGTTATCCTTGCTTATCGGCTCCCCCATATTCATCATTTCACTCATATCCTGAGCTGATGCAGCGCTGCCGAAAACCATGCCGCCTGCGACGGCGGTCGTTCCGACGAGCCAGTCTCTTCTAGTAATCCCCGTTGTCATTTGTTTCTTCCTTCAATTATTAATCAGCCGAACTCGCGCTTGTAGGTATCAGCAAAAAACTGCATTTCTTCTGGTTTGCAGAGGCTTAATCTCACCCAGTTTGTGAATGGTTTAAATTCACGTCCGGTCAGTATGTGATGTTTTTTCATTGTTTCCTCGACTTCCTTTGAAGGACGGCCGGCGTTAAAGAAAATAAAATTCGCGTTACTTTCAACATATTCCAGACCAAGATCATCAAGCATTCGATAAATAATTTGCTGGCATTCTTTATTTTTCCCAATCAGGAAGGCTTGATATTCCATATCCTGATAGCTTTCTATAGCGCCGCGCATTGCCGGTAAATTGAGGGTATTGGTAAAAAGACCAAACATCCGTTTAATGATGTCAGGGTGAGCATAGCAGACGCCAATGCGCATTCCCGCAAAGGCATGTATTTTTGACGCCGTGCGGGTGACAATCATATTTTTATTCTCTTTGACCAAACTGATCATGCTTTCATAATCAGGATTATCCACATATTCGAAATAGGCCTCATCAATCAGTATTGTCGCTTTTTCCGACATTTCATTGCAGAATTCTTTCAGGGTATTTTTTTCAATGATGGATGGGATTGGGTTGTTCGGGTTACAAAGATAAATAAGTTTCACATTGTCCGTCATTGCAGCGCGCATGGCGTTTAAATTTATTGCCATGTCATCGCCGACGGGTACCTCAATTAATTTTGAACCGAGCGTGCGGCCGAAGCGGGCGATATCACCGTAAGTTGGGGTTGGCAGTAAAATGTCACCCCCGGCGAGCGCGTTAAACACGGCAGCTTTTTCAAGAAACTCTGTAGACCCGGCACCAAGTCCGACATATTCCCTTGGAATATCTTCTCGCTTCGCCATTAATTCAAGTAATTGAAAGATTGTTTGAAAAGCGTATTTGTGTGAATCATCCGCTGCATCGGCGATTGCCTTGCGTGCTTTCAGGGATTGCCCGTACACATTTTCGTTTAAATGGGCCCTTATTGGATTGTCTGCGGTCGGGTTTACATTCGGTTCTAAAAAGCTTTGTGCTGCGGCCCCTGCCGTGGACAGTATTAATCCCGTTGCAGCGGCGGTTGTCGTGCCGGTAAGCCATTCACGGCGTGTTACATTATTAGTCATTTAATTCTCTTTCCCCGATCTGAAGTTCTTTGTTTAGCCATATTATTGAAACAATATAACATATTTAATCACAAAAAATTTGAGAATCCAAGATACAAATGAAAACGGCACCTGTTTAAAAGCAGGTGCCGCATCGAACAAGATTTCTTGGAAGCTAGCCAAACAGTTTTCGATAAGTATCGGCTACATACTGCATTTCTTCCGGCTTCACAGTGCTCATTCGTACCCAGTCGGTGAACGGGGGGAAAGGACGTCCGCTCATAATACCATGTTCCATAAGCTTTTTCGCGACTTCAGTAGACGGGCGGCCAGCATGGAAGAACGCGAAATTCGTGTCTGATTTAATATATTTTAGGCCAAGTTCCTCAAACATATTCTCCAGAATATCCATGCTTTCGCGGTTTTTCTTCTTGATGAAATTTTGATATTCGATGTCCTGATAACTTTCTACAGCACCAGCGACAGCAACATTGGAAAGGGAAAGGTTGAAGCGTCCGGCGACTTTTCGCATTGTGTCGGGATGCGCAAAAGCAAACCCAATGCGCACACCCGCAAAACCATGTATTTTGGATGCTGTCCGGCAGACGATGATGTTCTTGTGTTCTGTTACCAGATCCTTCATTGATGCGAAATTGGGATTGTTGACATATTCGTAATATGCTTCATCGATCACGACGAGGGCGCGTTTTGACATTTCAATACAGAATTCACGAAGCGCATTTTTTTCAATTGTGCTTGGAATAGGATTGTTGGGGTTGCAAATATAGATAAGTTTTATGTCATCGGTCATCGCGGCGCGCATGGCTTCCAGATCAATATTCATGTCTTCTGCTACAGGTACGGCGACGACTTCTATATCCAGCAGTTTTGCGGTACCAGGCACGCTGCTATAGGTCGGGTTTGTGGTAAGTATTTTTCCCTGTTTGATAGCGGCTTCATAAGTCGCTTTTTCAAGAAACGGTGTTGACCCGTTTTCTACGGCGATATGATCAGTTGGCAAATTTTCCATTTTGGAAATAACATCTTTTAAGGCTCGCTGCGTAAAGAAATCGTATAAGTGGGCCGTTTCAGCAGCCTTTTCCATGGCCTTTTTTGCCTTGAGAGAATGGCCATAGACATTTTCGTTAAAGCCCGCACGAATGGGGTTTTTGGGCGTGGGATTTAAGTTTGGCGCCGGGACCGTCTGAGCATTCGTGACGCCCGCAGCGATCATTGTTCCGGCAACCGCAGCACTGCCGACAAGCCAATCACGGCGTGTTAGATTTATGGACATGTTATCTCCTTAGTAGATTTTAAATTAATGCTTTATTTATATCGCAGAATTGTGCTTTATTTATGTTACGGGACGGAGTTTAAATCATGTCGCAAAAAAAACAATTTTAAAGTTCTTTTTTACTTTAAAATAATTCTAAAGTGATATATAAGGGTATGTAATTAAAATTAATGAAGGATATAAAATTATGGTAAAAGTTCCAAATGTAACATTTAAAACGAGGGTTAGAAATGACGCTCTTGGTGGACCAAATCCATTTGAATGGAAAGATTTGACATCGGATGAGATTTTTAAGGGCAAGAAAGTTGTTGTATTTTCGCTGCCGGGCGCTTTTACACCGACCTGCTCCACAAGCCATCTTCCAAGATATGAAGAGCTTTATGATGAATTTAAAGCGCAGGGCGTTGATTCAATCGTCTGTATTTCGGTGAATGATGCATTTGTAATGTACCAGTGGGGTTTAAGCCAGGGAGCAAAAAACGTATTTCTGCTTCCTGATGGTAACGGTGAATTTACCCGCAAAATGGGTATGCTTGTCAATAAAGACAATCTGGGATTTGGGATGCGTAGTTGGCGTTATTCAATGTTGGTTGACGACGGTGAGATCGTTAAAATGTTTTCAGAACCGGGCTATAGCGATAATTGTCCAACTGATCCGTTTGAAGTGTCGGACGCGGATACGATGCTACAGTATATTAAGGGATAAATTGTTTTCCAATTGAATAAAAAAGGCCGGGAAAATCCCGGCCTTTTTTGTGAGGTTTATTTTTTGATTAGAATCTCGCTACAATTGATCCGCGAATTCTTTCTCTTTCAATATTGTTATACAATGTGACAGCTAGGCCATTTGCATCCTGTGACATTTTGTGATTATGGGTTGTACGTGAATAATCAGCCCGTATTGAAAAAAGATCATTCAGGTAAATTTCAATGCCGCCACCATAGACTAATCCTGTATCGGTATTGTCTTCAAGCACGTTTCTGTAATTCCGGTTGGTGTTTAGTTGGGAAAAGCCGATCCGGCCAAATAAAATAACATTATCGGTTACCCAGTATCCCGGCAAAACAGATGCGCCAAATTCATTGGTAGGATTGAATGTGTCTGCCGCTGTTATTTCGTTTTTTACGAAGCTGTACGTGTATCTTGCTTCTGCGGCGACGGTAAATCTATCCACGGATTGGCGATATCCTATAAAAATGCCTGCTGCTGGGCCGTCGTCGGAATAAGTGTTTGTGTTTGGTAATACGAATCCTGCGGGTTGATTCTCAGTTCTGTATGAAACCGCCTTATGTTTGTCGTACGAGCCATCAAGCCCCAAATAAAGGCCATCATATTGGCTACCTTGCGCGTTTGCCGTTTGGGTCAAAAATAAGATGCAAGCCAAAAAGCCCCCAATTTTGAGAAAAATTTTCATTTCAATTCCTTAATAATTAGCTTCGTTAGCGCTGATTTTAAGGAATAAAACTTAAAACTTGTTTAAAAACACTAGCCTAGTGACTATTTATTATACGTCACACGATAAACGGCATTGGCCTTGTCATCGGCTATAAGGAGGCTGCCGTCCCTGAGTTCCAACACATCCGTGGGGCGACCCCACGCTTCGTTGTTTTGGAGAAACCCAGTGATAAACGGTTCATATTTCACGGCTTTACCGTTTTCAACGGTTACGAGTGTCAGCATGTGCCCTGTATGCCCGGCTGCGTCGGTCCTGTTCCACGAGCCATGTTCGGCGATAATAATGTTATTTTTATATTTTTCCGGAAACATATCGCCCTTGTAAAATGCCATGCCAACCGCGCCCGCATGTGGGGCAAGCTTTTGCGCTGGAGGTGTGTAATCCGCCGGATCGTGCCCTTCACCAAAGGTAGGGTCTTGCGTGTCGCCCTGATGAATGTATGGGTATCCGAAATTTTGGCCCCGTTTCGTTGCATGGTTAAGCTCATCCGCCGGCATTTCGTCCCCCAATCCATCACCGCCGTTATCGGTGAACCATAGGTCACCACCAATGGGATCCCAATCAAACCCGACAGAGTTTCTTACTCCACTTGCGTAAAGCTCAAACCCGGCATCCGGATTGTTTATGTCCATCGTGTGAATTGATGCGAAGATCGGCGCTTCCGGTTCGCAAATGTTGCATGGGGCACCGATCGGAATATAAAGAAGTCCGTCCGGTCCGAATTCCAGAAATTTCCATCCGTGATGTGTTTTATCAGGAAGGTCTGCAGTAACCACTTCAGGTTTCGGCGAATTCATATAATTGTTATCGATGTCTTTGATACGGTAAATCCGGCTAATGGCGCCGATATAAAGATCGCCATTGTGATATGTGAGACCGGATGGTGTTTTCAGACCCCCTGCAATAGTGATCACCTCGTCCGCCTTGCCGTCACCATCGGCGTCAGGAATAGCAAATATACGCCCGCCGGCCCGGTTTCGTGTTCCAACATAAACGGTACCATCGTCGCCAAGCGACATTTGCCGCGCATTTCGAACATTGGCATATATTTCTATGGAAAAGCCATCGGGGAGAGCCAGCTTATCCAGTTCCACATTTTGCGCCTGTACGGAACTTCCGAATAGAATTGGCAGAATAAGCGTTGCGATGATTTTTTTTTTCATTTTGGTCTCCCGGAATATTGTCAATTTTCTATTGGGGAGTGTAACACAGGCTCAGCTTTCCACAAAATCACTGTGTGCGTAGCCCTGCAAATATAAAAGAGCGGTAAGATCCCCATGGTTTATTGCCACATCGGAGGCCTTTGCCGTCGCGGGGAAGGGATGGAAGCCAACCCCAAGTCCTGCCCCTTCGAGCATTGGTATATCGTTTGCGCCATCACCAACAGCCATTGTTTCGAACTGTTCCAATTGGTCTTTCTGTCGAAATTCATTCAGGGTATTAATTTTGGTGTCGGAATCAACAATTGGATCAGCCACTTCGCCAGTAAGTTCGCCATTTTCGTGAAGCAGGATATTCGCGCGGTTCACCTTAAACCCGGTGAGGTTCGAAACCCGTTCTGTAAAATAGGTAAACCCGCCGGAAACCAGAACGGTGTTTGCGCCGTTTGCATTCATTGTTCTGACGAGTGTGTCGGCACCCGGCGTTAATTTCACCCGTTCGTTAAACACTGTTTCCAGGTCACTTACCCTTAAGCCTTTTAAAAGCGCGACGCGTTCCCGAAGCGCGCCTTTGAAATCGATTTCTCCACGCATCGCTGCTTCGGTAATGTGAGAGACGTTATCTTTTATGCCAAGGAAATCTGCTAATTCGTCAATACATTCGACTTGTATAATGGTACTGTCCATGTCAGCAACGAGAAGCATCTTTCGCCGTGTAATTGGGTCCTGAACGGCGAAATCGAAGTCTTCTTCCTTCAGCGCGTTAAATAGGTCATCAGTTATGTCACGGTCAAAAAATATATCAAGCGCTACATTTTCATGAAGCCAGTTTGTGTAGGTTGCGTCCAAACGGTCAGCATATTTATCTTTAATTTCGCTGGTGATTGCGATGTCATTTGTATTTGAAACTAAAGTAAGAACCTGTGTCATGTATTAAGCCTATAGAATTTGTTGATCAGCTGGTATATCTACAATATCGATGAGCGATAGGGAACCTGTAAATTGAGTAAGAAAAAGATAATTATCCTGGGTGGGCCTACGGCAAGTGGTAAATCATCACTGGCTCTAAAATGGGCGTCTGAGGTTAATGGCGAAATTGTCAATGCAGACAGCATGCAGATTTACCGCGAACTTGATATCCTGACGGCGTGCCCTTCCGGTGACGAAATGGATAAAATCCCACACCACCTCTACCGCCACCTAAAAGGCGATGATCCCTGTTCCGCAGAACGGTGGCGCGATATGGCCCGCGCGGTAATAGACGATATATGGCAGCGTGGAAAAACCCCGGTCATTGTTGGTGGCACGGGCCTCTATTTGAAAACGCTTGTTTATGGGCTGTCCAAAGTACCTGAAATAGATGAGCAGGTCAGAAAAATAGTCAGGCAGGAAGTGGTTGACGATGGCCCGCAGCGCGCCCACAAAAAGCTTTCTGAGATCGACCCCGATATGGCGGCAAGACTGGCCCCCGGGGATAGCCAACGCATCGCCCGTGCACTGGAGGTTGTTCAATCAACTGGTAAAAGTCTGCGCTACTGGCAGGACCAAAAACCAGTTGGTGGATTAGTAAACGAAAATCTGGAAATGGATAAATATATCCTTCTTCGTGAGAGAGCGGAGCTTTATCAAAGATGTGATCAGCGCTTCAAGGAAATGATAGAGCAGGGAGATGCCATTGATGAAGTCAAAGCACTGCTTTCATTACATTATGATAGAAACCTTCCTGTCAGGAAGTCACTTGGGGTGCCGCAGATCATTGATTATGTCGAAGGAAATCAATCGTTAGAGGAAACCATATCCCTGAGCCAGACAGCGACACGCCAGTTTGCAAAAAGACAGATGACATGGTTTCGCAACCAGTTTTCCGACTGGAAAATTCACAAACCGTAATATTATTAAATAAAAATGTATATTTTTGTAATTATATTTCAAAAATATACATTGACTTGGTAATTTTATATCATTAAGTTGATGCTGTTTTTGAATTTTATAATATATGTGTTTTTGTTTGTTATTGGGGCGGGAAGCCTATATAACCCTAGCTTTAATTTAATTTTCAAATACGTGTGAGTTTAAACCGAAGGTCCGTAAAAGGGCGGATAAAAAAAGAAAGGTCGAGGTTATGTCTTCGAAAGCGTTAACAGGTGCTGCAATAATCGTCAAATCCTTGGAGGATTTGGGCGTGGATGTCATTTTTGGATATCCTGGTGGTGCCGTGCTGCCGATTTATGACGAACTTCATGAACATTCGAAGATAACTCATGTGCTTGTCCGTCACGAGCAGGCGGCGGTACATGCGGCAGAAGGATATGCCCGTTCGACCGGTAAGCCCGGTGTTGTTCTTGTAACCTCCGGTCCTGGAGCGACGAATGCGGTTACCGGTCTTGCAGACGCAATGCTGGACAGCATTCCTGTTGTCTGTCTGACGGGTCAGGTGCCGGTGCAGTTGATTGGTACTGACGCATTTCAGGAAGCGGATACCGTTGGCATTACCCGCCACTGCACTAAACACAATTATCTGGTTCGAAAAAGTGATGATGTGTCAGCGGTCATACATGAAGCTTTTCACGTGGCGACTACTGGTCGACCCGGGCCTGTTGTTGTGGATATCCCGAAAGATGTACAGATACTGACAAGTGATAAAATACATAATGGACCCATTGAACATCGCAGTTATCGCCCCGCTTTTAAAGGTGATGACGCGGCAATAAAAAAAGCCGTGGAGCTTCTTGCTAAGGCAAAAAAACCAATTTTTTACACGGGTGGCGGAGTTATCAACTCAGGTCCAAAAGCGTCAGATTTGCTCAGAAAGCTTGTGAGACTGACCGGCGCACCGATCACCAGTACCCTGATGGGACTTGGCGCCTATCCGGCATCTGATCCGCTGTTTCTGGGGATGCTTGGAATGCACGGAACCTTTGAAGCAAACCACGCCATGCATGATTGTGATGTTATGGTCTGTGTTGGTGCGCGCTTCGATGACCGGGTGACAGGCCGGATTGACAGTTTTGCGCCAAAATCAAAAAAAATTCATATAGATATCGATCGTTCATCCATCAATAAAATTGTTCACGTTGAAGTACCAGTAGTTGGTGATGTTGCCGCTGTGCTTGAAGTGTTTCTCAAGTTTTGGAAAAAAGGAAAGCACAAATTAGATAATGCTGCGTTAAAAAAATGGTGGGGGGAAATTAACGAAAACAGAAAGCGTTATTGCCTGGCTTACCCGAAACGCAGGGACGTTATTATGCCGCAATATGCGTGTGAACGCCTTCAGGAACTCACCAAAGAAAAAGATGTTTATTTCACCACCGAAGTGGGTCAACATCAGATGTGGGCTGCTCAATTTCTCAAATTTGAGAAACCAAACCGCTGGATGACATCCGGCGGGCTTGGAACCATGGGATATGGTTTTCCGGCCGCTATTGGTGTGCAAATGGCGCACCCGAAAGCGTTGGTGATTGATGTGGCTGGTGAAGCGTCAATTCAGATGAATATTCAGGAACTTTCAACGGTGATGCAATATGGTCTGCCGGTTAAGGTCTTTATTCTGAACAACCAGTATATGGGTATGGTGCGCCAGTGGCAGGACTTAAACCATGAAGGTCGTTATTCAAACAGTTATACGGCATCACTGCCGGATTTTGTGAAACTGGCTGAAAGTTACGGTGCAACCGGCCTGATGTGTGAACATCCTGATGATCTTGATGCCACTATTCTAAAGATGATGGAGATTGACGGACCGGTGATTGTTGATTGCAGGGTTGAAAAACTTGCTAACTGCTTCCCGATGATCCCGTCTGGAGCCGCACACAATGAAATGATCCTGCCGGATGAAGATGAAATAAAAGAATTCGAAGGAGGGGCTACCTTGGTTTAATAAACCAAAGTGGAGTTTAATATGATAGATACACCTCATCAGGAACGACATACGATATCAATTATCGTGGATAATGAAGCGGGTGTCCTTGCAAGGGTCATAGGACTGTTTGCCGGTCGCGGTTACAATATTGAACACCTTACTGTAGCGCCCGTGGATCTTGAAGGAAATGAAAGTCGTATAACAGTTGTGACGACAGGAACACGCAAGATTATTGAACAAATCAAAGCGCAGCTGGATCGTCTTGTTCCTGTACATCGGGTTGGCGATCTGACAGATGAGGGACCATCGGTTGAACGGGAGCTGGCGCTTGTAAAAGTCACTGGGGACAAACAGCAACGACTTGAGGCGATCCGTGTTGCAGAAGCGTTCCGCGCCAGGCGCGTAGACAGCACGCCAAATAGTTTTGTTTTTGAAGTGACAGGAAAGTCAGAAAAGATTAAAGCATTTATCGAATTGATGAGTGAACTGGGGTTGGAGGAAGTGGTGCGCACTGGCGTCGCCGCACTTCACCGTGGAAAAAAAGTTTTATGAAGATAATGAAAAGAATACGGAGAATTTAAATGAGAGTTTATTACGATAATGACGCGGATGTAAATCTGATCAAAACAAAAAAAGTTTTGATTGTGGGCTATGGCAGTCAGGGACACGCGCACGCCGCTAATCTTCGCGACAGTGGCGTAAAGGAAATTGCAGTTGCGCTGAGGGAAGGGTCTTCCACAAGAAAAAAAGCCGAAGCGGCCGATTTCAAATGTATGACCGCAGCAGAAGGTGCCAAATGGGCCGATGTCGTGATGGTTCTTGTTCCGGATGAGCTTCAGGCGGAGCTATATTCCAACGATCTCGCGCCAAACATGAAAGAAGGGGCAAGCCTTATGTTTGCTCACGGGTTAAATGTTCATTTCAAGCTGATTGAACCACGTCCGGATCTTGATGTGTTTATGATTGCGCCAAAAGGTCCCGGCCATACGGTCCGGTCCGAGTATCTCAAGGGCGCAGGCGTACCAACACTTATTGCTGTCCATCAGGATGCAACCGGTAATGCGATGGATATCGGTCTTTCTTATGGTTCCGCAAATGGTGGTGGCCGTGCCGGAATTATTGAAACGACATTCAAGGAAGAATGCGAAACGGACCTTTTCGGCGAGCAGGCCGTTCTTTGTGGTGGTGCTTCAGCACTTGTTCAATGCGGCTTTGAGGTTCTTGTGGAAGCGGGGTATGCTCCTGAAATGGCATATTTTGAATGTTTGCATGAACTTAAGCTTATTGTTGATCTGATGTATGAGGGGGGTATCGCCAATATGCGCTATTCCATTTCAAACACAGCGGAATATGGTGATTATATGTCAGGTCCGCGCGTGATCAATGAAAACACAAAGGCGGAAATGAAACGCATCCTGGCGGATATTCAGGAAGGTCGTTTTGTAAATGACTTCATGCTTGATAATAAAGTGGGCCAGATTAAATTGAAAGCATCACGTGCCAAAGGTGAGGCGCACCAGATTGAAGAGGTCGGTGCCAATCTTCGTGCAATGATGCCATGGCTTAAAGAAAACCAAAAAGTTGATAAATCAAAGAACTAAAGTTTTTTGTAACGGATTTTAATATGGCCCGTGGCAATGATGCTTCGGGCCATTCTTTTCTTAAAATGTTTCGCTAACTTTATATGTCTAGCTTCTGTGGCAGGTGGGGCAACAATATGCACACCCATTGACATTACCAAAATATTCTTGTGCTTCTTCCAGCGCCAGTTTGCAGGAACTATGTGTCCCCAGATCGACCCGGTTTTTTTCTTCCGGATACCAATTGCAACCATCTTTATGGACTTCATGGGTGCCATTTGGTTGTGCGTTCTTGTTCACGCAGTAGTAGGCCATTTTCCCTCATTTTATTTAAGTTATTAATCACTTTTTACAAGAATTATAATTTTTTTACAACACTTTTAAAGGGAAATATATAATAAAATTCTAATGTCATAATATATTGATTTTATTTTTATCGGGAGAGTTTTCCAATATGCAGTTTTTGTGAACGATGGAGTCACTCATAGTTAATAAATGATTAATTAATCAGTAAGAAAAACATCAACGAAACATCATTTATCCGTAAGAACTCTGCCATATCTCTCCCTCATAGTCCCGCTGCTTAATGGAGTGAGCGTCGATTCTCGGCACACACAGTTACTAAGGAAAATGAAGATGAAAATTACACCAGTTAAAGAAAAGCAAACACGGATACTCTTGCAAAATTTACTCTGCACATCCGCGCTTGCTGGAATAATTATGACGTCCGGCGCTATCGCAAAGGAAGTCGAAAATGAAGAAGGGCAATCTGTTGAAGTCACTGCCGTTGCCGCGGGTGCGGGGCCGGACAGCGCCGATGCAAGCGATGGGGCGGATGTTGTTATTGTTGTTGGTAAGCCCGCAACATATGCAAATAACTCAACCGATAATGTGATGCTTGAGCAGGAATCTACAGCGGCAAGCGTACTTTCCGTTATAGATAATCTACCTGGCGTAAATATCAGCGAGGGTGGTATATTTGGTTCCGATGACTGGTCGACAACGGTCAGTATTCGCGGGTTTAACTTGGGCCTAAGCGAACAGCAAATTGGCATGACAATAGACGGTCTTCCAAACGGAAATTCAAACTATGGCGGTGGATCAAAAGCAAACCGTTATGTTGATTCTGAAAATCTGGCACGTGCTGAAGTGTCACAGGGCACAAGTGATATTTCATCCGCTTCTCATGAAGCATTGGGCGGTACAATTAATTTTATTACAAATAACCCGCTTGATGAAAGGCGTCTTCGCGGTGCAATCAGCATTGGTGATAATAATGCCAGACGGTACTATTTCCGCTATGACACGGGCAATATAACAGATAGTACAACCGCCTATTTAAGTTATTCAAGAACATCCAATGATGCCTGGATCGGGGACGCCGGATATAGTGACCGCGATCATTTTGCGGCGAAATTTGTATCCGATTTAGAGGACTGGACAATTACGGGCCGTTTTTCATGGGATGACGCCCATGAAGATAACTTTCAACGTATCAGCCTTGCACAGTTCGAAGAAAACCCTGATTGGGACCGTCTGACCGATACGATTACGGGCATCCCTTATATTGATCAGGCATACCGTCCTTCATGGTCAACACTTCGGACCAATTACTTTGCTTATCTTCGTGCTGATTACGCAGGGGACCAGTTTAATGCGCAAATCACACCTTATTATCATAACCAAAAGGGGCGTGGCGATTGGGTTCCGCAATATGTAATGCCAGTAGTTGGCGGTACGACAACCATGCCAAATGGTATTCGTGATTTACATACGGGCCCCAATACAATTTACGGTGGCTCCGGCGTTGCGTCAGCCGACCGTATCTATTATACGAATGCGGATGCAACTGATGAAGGACTTGGGGAAATAAATGGCGCCCGTCTTGACCCGATACCCGGGTGCACGGCGACATTGACTTTCCCATATGGGGGTGGGGCGCCTTATAATAACCCCGCATGTTATGAAGCAGGTGCAAACCCGGCGGGATCATATCGTCATACCCATTATAACAAGGAACGCATTGGTGTTACTGCGAATGCTACCTATGATGTTACCGAAGATAACGTAATCAGAGTTGGCGGTTGGTACGAACATGCGAACCGCGATGAAAGTCGTGACTGGCACCGTATCATTGATCCAAGAAGTTCTCATCAATTTGAAGAAGCAGCCTACTGGCGTCAGTATGATCGTAATTTCATCACCAATACTCTGATGTTATATGCGGAAGACACATTGACCGTTGGCGATTTGGCACTTAACGGCGGGCTTCGTAAATTTATCGTTGACCTGAAAAGAAAAGATAATTTCGGCATTGAAGCCAGCTCAAAACTTGATGCTGATTCAAAGCTTCTTTTCACAGCGGGTGCCGTATTTAATGCAACGGATGATGTTGAATTATTTGGCGGTTTTTCACAGAACTTTGCAGCCATCAAAGACAGCATAATTGAGAGTGGCGCCGAGGTAAGCAATGTTAACGGCGAAAAAGCGGATAACTTCGATGTTGGGCTTCGCGTGAGAAATGAATGGATACGGGCGAGCTTGACGGCTTATTACGTTAAGTTTTCTGACCGTATCGTTGGTATTCCGGTCGGGGATATTACGGGTATTGATTACGCGTCGGAAATTGACACCGTTTACGATAATGTTGGTGGGATTGAATCCAAAGGGATTGAAGGAAGCATTTCAGCGGATTTCATGGATAACTGGAATTTATATTCGTCAGTAACCGTTAACGATTCAGTTTATACAGAGACAATCGGAAATATTACGAAAGACAATAAAGTTGCCTTGTCACCGGAATTCCAGCTTGTTGGAACATTGAGCTACCAGAATGACGGGATATTTGGTGGTGCATCTGCAAAATATGTCGGCAAAAGGTGGGGTGATTTTGATAATACTGACCGTCTGCCAGCATATACAATCGTTGATTTATGGATCGGGTATAATGTTGAAATGGATAACAGCAATATGAAGCTGAGCCTGAACGTTAATAACCTTGCGGATAAACGCTATCTTGGTGGCGGAACACCGGGAGGATATTTCATTGGTACTGGCCGTCAGGTAATGGCGAACCTCACTGTTGATTATTAATGAGAACAATATTTACATTGAACGATGGGAAGCCCTTTATCGGGCTTCCCTTTTTTAATTTAAGGATAAAATGATGCCGAAAATAACCAGACGTGAATTTCATCTTGGTGCTGGCCTGTCATTTGCGGGGCTTGCTGCACTGACTGCTAACCGAACTGTTGCCAACACTGTTGCTATGCCCAGGACCATGAGCGATGAGCCGTTATCACGCATTCTTTTTGGTTCCTGTTGCCACCAGGATAAGCCGCAGCCAATATGGCAGAAAATAATTGACCGCAAACCAGAACTATTCATTTTCCTCGGGGATAATATTTACGGTGATACCCGTGACATGTCTGTTTTGAAGGCAAAATATGACAAGCAGGTGGATAATTTTAAATCCATAAAGAACGTTTGCGATACCATTGCGATCTGGGATGACCATGATTTTGGTGAGAATGATGCCGGAAAAGACTACCCTTACCGTGACCAATCAAAGGAACTGTTTTTTGATTTTTGGCAAATATCCCCACGAAGCAAACGCAGACGGGAAGGGGACGGCATTTACACATCATATCTTTATGGCCCTGCCGATAGGAGGGTTCATGTAATACTTCCTGATCTTCGTTATAGTCGCGATCCTTTAAAAACAGTTGATACGATGGAAAAAGTACGCGACAGGGATTTAGCTGGCTTAGGTCCCTATCTTCCGGTGGCGGATCAATCAAAATCCATGCTTGGGGCCGCTCAATGGGTGTGGCTTGAGCAACAGATGCAGGTGCCGTCAAAAATTAAGATTATTGGCTCAAGCCTACAATTTATAGCCACGCAGCCGGGCTGGGAAGCGTGGTCAAACTTTCCCGGTGATCGGGAGCGGCTCATTGCGCTTATAACCAAATACAAGGTGGGTGGCGTATTTTTCATTAGTGGCGATACCCATTGGGCCGAACTATCATGCCAAGCAAATGATGTTCCCTATCCGCTATGGGATATGACATCAAGTGGGCTTACCGAAACGTGGGAAAATGTCAGCCCAAACGTTTACCGCCATAATGATCTTAGTTATGCCGGAGAAAATTTCGGTGCTATCTACATTGATTGGGAACTAAGCGATCCATTAATCGTATATGAGGTCCGGAACTTACGTGGTGAACGTGTATTCCAGCATTCGATTTTACTTAGTTCCCTTCAATTTATTTAAACATTGTTGCGATTGGCTTTCCGGCTTTTATCGTTTCGTGTGTACCACTGTAATCAAGACCTAGAAACTTCATGAGTGTCGCTGCAAACTGGTTTTGTTTGATATCGGCGACATTCTCCATTTCACCCGTCGCAGGTGTGTCCGGCCCGATGACGGCGGCCCATATTTCATCATCCCCTTCAATGTAAGTGATGCCTTTGGTACCATCTTCCTTTTCAATTTCAAACCGGCCATGGTGTTTCCATTCTTCCAGATTGCGGTGGCCGCGACCATGATCCGTGGTGATGAGTAGGGTTGTTTTGTCTTTATATTCCGGATCATTTTGAACCCATTCCCAGATACGGCGGATAAAATCATCTGTTCTTTTGGCCGCGAGGATATGCAGATCATAATATCCGTCATGAGCAAAATCATCAGTTTCGCCAAATGAAATATATAGTGCTTTTGGACGTTGGTTTTTTAAATATTCCATCATGAATTCGTGAGTAAATACGTCCAGCCTGACGCTGTCCCATGGGCTTGGTGTGTCTTTCTGAATCTGATTTAAATCGGCAATGCGGGGATTAAGAACTTTCATGTCATCAAACCCGGCGTTTAAAAAAACATTACTTCTTTGCTGATTGATAATGAACGGAAATACATCCCAAGAGGCAAAGGCAGCTGTTTTTCCGTTATATTCCGGTTTTTCATCAAGCCATTCGAGGAAGGTTTTATTGGGGTTTAGTACCTTGTTGTTACTGATTATTCTAGAATCGGCAAATCCTGTCAGAATTTCGTTATAACCGGGATAGGAAAAATGAAATGTGTTGGTGATATCGGCTTTGCTGCCCTTGGTGCGATTGCCGTATATCTGTCCCTTTTTACCGATCACATTCCATAGAAACGGGAAGAGTTTCTTTCTGCGTTCATTTGGGTCGTCATGCCAAAATTCATTTTTAAAATCTTCATGGGTGTAGTGATATTTATTATAGTCTTCCTGATCAAAGAAGCGCTTGTCAACACCGCTAAATACTTCTGACCATCGCATGCCATCAAGGCTGACGAGAATGATATGTTCAGTTTTTAATGCCGCTTGCTGCGCATATGTACCGTTTGTGCCCAGATTAAAAACGATTATTGCAAACAACAAATGGGCGATGAAATTAGACTTTATAACAGACATGAAATTCCCTTCACATAAATAACAATAGATTCTATCAGAATTTATAGGCGGGAGTTTATATTTTTATGACATCTTTGATAAATTTTAGTGTCAAAGCCTATTCTTCCATCGCTTCCTTGGCACGCTCAATCTGTTGTTTTACACCATCTTGATCCGGATTAATTGCGAGCGAACCTTCGTAAGCGGTGATTGCTGCGGTATAATTTTTCCGGGCCAGGTAGACATTACCAAGTATTGTATAGGCATAAGTTTCGTTGGGGTATTGCCCGACGCTAAATTTGGCCATTTCAAGTGCATTGTCCAGTGCTCCGGAATCCGCAAGACTATTGGCATATTCCGCAAGAGTAAATCCGGTAAAATCATAGGTGTGACCGCCGTAATATTTCTCTTTGAGTTCAAGATATTTGGACTTTGCCAGTTCTGTACCACCTTCGGCAATTTGTTCTTTCATTACTTGCTCAATCAGGAATGGATTGGCCTGCCCGCGGTGGCATGTTGTACACACAACCTGTGTATACTTATGATCCTCGCCGCGATCCAGAGCCGCTATATCACGGTTAATACGTCCACTTAATTTCATCATTTCGCGGGCTATGGTTTTTGTTTCCATCTTATCTGAATCAAATGCCATGTGGCTGCCATTTTCATCTTCGATACGTTCGTGACAATAAGTGCAGCGTTCACCAAGTGCGAAAGAAAAACCCCTCATTATCTGCCGAAGTTGCCCTGAGGAAATGTCTTTGGGTAGCACTTCAAGGTTTTTCGGGTCTTCAAATGGGTTTTGCGCGTTCGCAACACTATTCAGGGAAGCCAGCAATACAAACATAGCCAGAAATTTCAACAAATTCATAGACTTGATCCTTTTCCTATTTTGCATAATTTTTTACAAAAACTATAGGAGAAATATATAAGTTGATCAAATCACGACTAAGTGATCGGCAGGCTTCAGTGCATCAATTTTGAAAGCTCGAATTTATGATCTTTGGTGCAAAAATCGCAGGTAACGGTGATGGTTCCGTCGTCGGCAACGTCCTTCAGTTCCTGTAGGTCGAGGCTAGCCAGAGCCGCTCTTATTTTTTCCTCACTACACCGGCACCCGGCCGCGACTTCGGTAGGCGGGAAAATGCGTACACCGCTTTCGTGGTAAAGGCGGATCAAAAGGTCCTGTAGGCTGAGGTTTTTATCAAGCAGTTCGGACGGTTTAAGACTGCCGAGCAAAATTGACGCCGTGTTCCAATGGTCTTTGGTTTCCATATCATTACGTTCGAATTCATCACGGGCTGGCCTTGCATAATGCTGGATCATGATGGCGGCGGCATGCCAATTTCCCTGCGTATCCTTTTCACAGGCGAGCATGACTTTGGTTGGGAGCTGTTCGGAGCTTCTGAAATATTCTTCCGCCGCATCATTGATACTATCCCCTTCAAGCTTTACGATCCCCTGGTAGCGTTCCATGAATTTGCCCTGGTCAATGGTAATGGCCAGATAGCCGCTTTGTCCGAACAGTTCCTCCATGGGGTCATTTGCGTCAATGCCATCTTCGAAAGCAGCATATCCGCGGATATTGCCGATGGCGCTATCTTCCGCTTTGTGAAAGTCGCTGACAAGTACCCGAAAGGGGCCGTCCCCTTTCATTTGCGTGGTCAAAATTCCGTTATATTTCATTAACGTCCCAATAAGCGCTGTAAAGGCGAGTGTTTCGCCCATCAATTTACTAACGTCTTCAGGATAGTTATGTTTTGACAGTATTTCATTTACCGAACGGCCAAGGCGCACGACCCGGCCCTTTATATCCTGTCCTTCAATTTGAAAGGGAAGGCATTGATCTTCAAAGAGTGGTAATAATTGTTCTTCCGCCATCCCTTTACCAATCTTATTTTCCAAAACACCACATAAGGATTGCTTTTTGAATATGAAGGCGGTTTTCCGCTTCGTCCCAGATAACGGATTGTGGGCCATCAATGACATCTGCGGTTACTTCTTCGCCGCGGTGGGCAGGCAGGCAGTGCATGAATAATGCAGACGGCTTGGCGTCCGCCATGAGATCGGCATTTACCTGATAATTTTCAAGGTCCTTCAAGCGCTTATCCGCGTCTTCATCCCCCATTGAAACAAATGTATCTGTAATGACGCAATCAGCATCTTTTGCGGCATCAACGGGATTTTCAGTTATGCTCACTTTACCGCCATTATTTTTCGCCCAGCCAACGACCTGCTCCAGCGGTGCGTATTCCTTCGGGCAGGCGACCGCGAGTTCACAGTCGAACAGAACAGCAGCATGTATCCAGGAAACGGCAACATTATTTCCATCACCGGACCAGGCGATTTTTTTGCCCTTAATTGATCCTGCGTGTTCCTCAAAGGTCAGAATATCTGCCATAATCTGACAGGGATGAGAAAAGTCCGTGAGCGCGTTGATGATTGGCACTGTAGAAGCTTCTGCCATTTCAAGAAGGGCTTCATGGCTGTTGGCACGCAGCATAATTGCGTCTACAAACCCTGATAGTACCTTTGCAGTGTCTGAGACGCTTTCGCCGCGTCCTAGCTGCATATCATGATTTTGCAGGACAACTGATTTCCCGCCAAGCTGGTGCATCGCCATTTCAAAAGAAACACGTGTTCTCGTGCTTGGTTTTTCAAATATCATGGCGAGCGCCTGATCACGCAGCGGGGCGTCGGGATGAACAAATCCCTTGCTTTGATTTTGTTCTTTGGCGGCTTTCTTCAGCGCTTTGGCCTTTTCGATAATTTCCCTTGCATCTTCAGGGCTAATTGAAGAAATATCGAGAAAATGTCTGTGACCTTGTTTTAATTTATAATCTGTCATTTTCTATCACCTAGAGCGACGAATTGTTTTTCAGGATATCCTGACATGTTTTATCAAGAATAGTAATCGCCTTTTCAATATCCTCTTCGGTAATATTTAGTGGGGGCAGAATACGTACGGTATTTTCACCGCCGCCAACCAGAAGTAAATTATTCTCGAATGCGGCAACTACAAAATCCCTTGGGTCAATTTTAAGCTTTAAGCCCATCATAAGGCCGAGACCGCGAACCATATCGATAACTTCCGGATAGCGTTTTCTTAACTTCATCAGTTCAATTCGTAATTTATCGGACATGTTTCGCACATTCGCCAGAATGTCTTCGTCTTCAATCACGTCAAGCACAGCGTTACCTATGGCCATCGCCATAGGATTGCCGCCATAGGTGGATCCATGAGTGCCGGCGGTCATGTGCTGAGCGACTTCTTCCGTTGCAAGACAGGCTCCAAGCGGGAAACCACCACCGATTCCTTTCGCAATCGGCATAATATCCGGGGTGACGCCGGAAAGCTGGTGGCAAAATAATTTTCCTGTCCGCCCGACACCACACTGGATTTCATCATAGATAAGCAAAATACCATGCTTGTTTGCCAGATCGCGTAAAATTTGCAGATTTTCAGCAGATACCGGCCTGATTCCGCCTTCGCCCTGTACGGGTTCAATCATGATTGCGGCTGTTTCGGGTGTGATGTGGTTTTCAACTTTTCTCATATCACGATAAAAACGTATAACGTCGAAACCATCGACTTTGGGGCCAAAACCTTTTGTGAGTTTTTCAGAACCACCCGCTGCAATTGTCGCCAGCGTTCGACCGTGGAAACTGCCTTCAAAGGTTATTACACGGTATTTTTCAGGATGACCTTTTGCGTCTTGGTAGCGCCGCGCCATTTTTATTGCGCATTCAACCGCTTCCGCACCGGAGTTTGTAAAAAACATGCTATCAGCAAATGTAAGATTGCTCAGTCTTTTTGCCAATTTTTCCTGCCCGGCAACATGATATATATTAGATGTATGCCAAAGTTTTTTTGCCTGTTCGGAAATGGTTTCAACGAGGCGTGGGTGACAGTGCCCCAGACAGTTAACGGCGATGCCGCTTCCGAAATCAAGATACTCATTACCATCTTTGTCGTAAAGCCGTGCACCTTCCCCGCGCACAAATTCCGCATTCAATCTTGCGTATGTCGGCAAAATGGGAGAAATAAGGCTCTCGTCGTGATTATGATCCTGGCTGTTTTTCATTTTAAACTCGTTGTTTCTATCGGTCTGTCAGGCCGACCTTGAAAAATTGGGACTATTGGCCTAATTCGGCCTATTATTCAAGTAAAAAATATTATTTGCGACCTTAGGCGCGAAGCTTATAACCACTTTTGAACATTCTGTAACAGGCCGTCCAAAGTACGATATTGATACCTAAAATATAAATGACCCCCGTTATCGGATTGGCTTCGGCCTGCCCGGTAAACCCGTAACGAAAACCGTCGATCAGATAAAAGAAGGGGTTCACCTGACTGATCTGGTACCAAATGCCACTCAACCGTTCAATCGAATAAAAGGTTCCGGACAAAAATGAAAGCGGCATGATCACAAAGTTATTGATCGCCGAGGTCTGATCAAATCGCTGTCCCCAAATGCCGGTCATAACGCCAAGCAGTGAGAGCATCATTGCGCCGGAAATCCCGAAATATAAAATTGCCCAAATATGTGTGAAGTTAACATCTGTCATAAAGCTCATGGCAATCATTACAAAGCAGCCTACCATAACACCGCGTGTAATGCCGCCAAATGCATAACCCATCGCGATTTCCTTGGCACCAAGCGGGGCCAGAAGAATATCGACTATGTTTCCCTGCATCTTCGAGCCGATTATAGAAGACGACGTATTGGCGAAACTGTTTTGAAGAACAGACATAATGATAAGCCCTGGTGCTAAAAATACGGCATAGGGAATATCGCCAACATACCTGCCGCTGCCCCCGAGCGCCAATGTGAAGATCATCATAAACATCAGCGTGGTGACAACCGGAGCACCAACGGTCTGGCCGAAAACCTTAATATATCTTCTGACTTCCTTTTCATAGAGCGTGCGAAAACCGGACCAGTTAAATGACCCCATTCTTTTTGATTTAAATTCGCCCACTGACCTATTTTCGTTTGCCATGTCCTGAACCCGTAAATAATAAAGATTATCTTATAGGATAAAATCCACTTTGATCGCAATCTCAACTTGACGTTTTTTATATGCAGGATTAAATAGCTGCAAATTTTATGGTATCGGCACTAAAATATGTTATATATGTGCAGCAGTGCGAAATTGATTATGAGGACTTGATATGGCTTGGACAGAAGAACGCGTAGAAAAACTCCGTGAGTTATGGGATAAAGGATTAAGCGCGAGCCAAATAGCCAAAGAACTTGCCGAAGGCGTAACCCGCAATGCGGTTATTGGTAAAGCTCATCGAATGGGGCTAGCGTCGCGTCCGTCACCAGTAAAGTCCGACCCTGCTAAACGTGCTGCCGCGACGGCCAAGAAAAAAGCCGCGCCGAAGAAAGAACCCACCAAGACGGCGAGTCCGGCAACAGGAAAGGTAACGATCCTTGATCTGACAGAAAGCATGTGCAAGTGGCCAATCGGACACCCCGGAGAACCAGATTTTCATTTTTGTGGCAAACCCTCCCAGCCGGCGTTTCCATATTGTGCAAACCACTGTATAGAGGCTTATCAGGTTCAGCAGCCAAGAAGAACCAGACGAAATACCCGTCGTCGCATAATGGCAACACCGGTTAAATAACCATCCCTTTTGTTTTTCATTTGAGTTTGCAAAGATGTCCCTGTCGTATTAAGGTCTCTTTTGAACAAAATGGGAAATTAGCAAAGGGAAGATTAATGCAGAAATTATTTAAATTTATACTGATTACGATGCATGTTGTTGCGTTCACCGCTATACATGCACGTGCGCAGGATGAATACCAATTACCGAATTATAGTTCACGGGACGGCTTTGTTCCTGTTGTCGGTAAGAACGGCATGGTAAGTGTTCGCGAAACGATCGCAGCAAAAATTGGTGCCGAGATCCTTGAAAAAGGTGGTAACGCCGTTGACGCTGCGGCGGCCATCGGGTTTGCGCTAGCCGTAACTTATCCGCAGGCGGGTAATATTGGCGGCGGCGGATTTATGGTTGTCCATTTAGCGGACAAAAATGAAACTGTTGCAATTGATTATCGTGAAATGTCAGCAGGGAAGGCGCGCCATGACCTTTATGTTGTTGATGATAAAGTAGACCAGAAACTCGCTAAATACAGCCGTCAATCATCGGGCGTACCGGGCACCGTTGCGGGCATGGCGCTTGCGATTGAAAAATATGGTACTATGAGCCTTCAAGACGTGCTTGAGCCTGCTTATAGGCTAGCGAAAGACGGATTTGAAGTTTATACGCAACTGGAAATGTCACTTGCCAGAAGTAAGGAGCGTCTTGGTGCAGACCCGGCCGCTGCGAAGGTATTTTATAAAGCTGATGGAAGCAATTACAGAACGGGTGAGATTTTAAAACAGGAAGACCTTGCCTGGTCCTTAAAACAGATCATGGATAATGGCACGGATGCTTTTTATAAGGGTGAAATCGCCGAAAGAATTGCTGCTGATATGGCTGCAAATGATGGTTTGATTACAATGGATGATATGGCCGCTTATAAAGTGTATGAGCGCGAACCGGTAATGGGTACCTACAAGGGATATACAATCGCAACGATGCCACCACCATCATCCGGTGGAATGCATATGATCCAAATGATGAATATGCTTGAAAATGATGATTTGAAATCCAAAGGTCACAACAGTGCGGCGACACTTCATCTTTATATTGAAAGTATGCGTCAGGCTTATGCGGATCGCAGTCTTTATGCAGGCGATCCGTCTTTCTTTGATATTCCAGTCGATAAGATTATCGATAAAGAATACGCAGCCGAAATTCGTGCACGCATCCCAATGGATCGGGCCCGCGACAGTTCGGAAGTGGCACCAACAAAAAATCTGGCCTATGAAAGCCCTGAAACAACACATTTTTCTGTGATGGACAAATATGGCAACGCGGTCAGCAATACATATACCCTGAATTTTGGTTTCGGTAATGGTATCATGGCGGCAAATACGGGAATTCTTCTGAATAACGAACTTGATGATTTCGATCATGAGCCCTACAAGCCGGATGCAAATGGTAACATCAGTGGTAAGGCAAACGCACAGGAACCACATAAACGTCCCCGTTCATCCATGACCCCGACAATTGTGTTTAAGGATGATAAGCCTTTCCTTATTACCGGTAGCCCGGGTGGCGGAACAATCATCAATACCGTATTTCAAACGGTGATGAACGTTCTTGAGTTTGATATGAATGTCGCTGCTGCGTCCAGTAAACCAAGGATAAACCATCAGTGGATGCCGGATATGACAACCATTGAAAGCGGTGTCAGTCAGGATACATTGAATATTCTTAAAGACATGGGCCATAAGTTCAATTACGGAAGCAGGACACTCGGAAGTACTAATTCGATTGTTTATCGGGATGGGTATTTTTATGGTGCACATGACCCAAGAAGTATGAATGCCGCGACAATTGGCATAAATTAATATTTTAAACAGCAAACTTAAAAAGGCGGGACACTAAGCCCGCCTTTTTTATTGGCAATATTCCCTGTTTTGGATAAGCTTTGAAAGAATATGATGGGAGAACGAAAAATGGTCGTAATGATGAAACGGGCAGTGAATCTGTTTATAATTTGGGCTTGTTCGTGGGCCACTCTCGCCGCGCAGAGTAATAATTTACCGGAATTTGATGCGGCGGACGGTTTTGTGCCCGTGATCGGTGAAAAGGGGATGGTAAGTAGCCGGCATATGATTGCAACGAAAGTTGGTGCGGACATTCTTGAAAAAGGCGGCAATGCGATTGATGCTGCGGCGGCCGTTGCTTTTGCACTTGCGGTGGTGCATCCTGAGGCCGGTAATATCGGCGGGGGCGGTTTCATGGTTGTCCATATTGCGGACGAAAATAGAACAACTACGATCGATTATCGCGAATATGCCGCCGCGAAAGCAACACATGATCTTTATGTTGTGGATGGTAAAGTTGACCCGTTTTTATCATTTGAAAGCCGGAAATCGGTTGGCGTACCGGGCACCGTCGCGGGGATGGCGATGGCGGTTGAAAAATATGGTACCATGTCACTTGCAGAAGTGATCGAACCGGCCTATCTGCTCGCGAAAGAAGGGTTTGAGGTTGGCAGGCATCTTGAGCGGACATTCGCGACGCACAAAGAAAAGCTGATGGCGGCACCGGAAACCCGGGCCGTATATTTCAAATCGGATGGCAGTAGTTACAGATTTGGTGATACGCTTGTTCAGGCTGATCTGGCGGGCTCGCTAAAAGCGATTATGGAAGGTGGGCCGGACGCTTTCTATAAAGGGGAAATCGCTAGAAAAATTGTTACCGATCAGGAAAAGTACGATGGCATTATCACCATGAAAGATATGGCTGATTATGAACCGATAGAGCGCGAGCCCGTTTTTGGTACCTATAAAGGCTACAAGATAGCCGCGATGCCGCCACCGTCTTCTGGTGGTGTCCATGTTGTTCAGATGCTCAACATGCTTGAAGATGATGATATAAAATCGAAGGGACATAATAGTGCGGCGACCCTTCATCTTTATATTGAAGCCATGCGGCAGGCTTATGCGGACAGAAGTCTCTATACGGGTGACCCTGCGTTTTTTGATGTGCCGGTTGCAAAACTTACCGATAAGAATTATGCGAAGGAAATGCGCGCGCGAATTCCGCTTGACCGGGCCAGAAAATCGGCCGAAGTGGCACCGACAAAAGGGTTGAATACGGAAAGCCCGCAAACCACCCATTTTTCGGTAATGGACCAGTGGGGCAATGCGGTCAGCAACACATATACGGTTAATTACGGTTTTTATATGGGAATGATGGCCGGCGGGACCGGCATAGTGTTGAATAATGAAATGGATGATTTTGATCACCTGCCGTATGAGCCCGATATCAATGGCAACATCAGCGGAAAGGCAAACGCGCAGGAGCCACGAAAGCGTCCCAGGTCATCTATGACGCCGACGATTGTCCTTAAGGACGATGTTCCATTTTTGCTAACCGGTAGTCCCGGAAGCTCAACGATCATTAATACGGTTTTTCAAACGATTATGAACGTTATTGAATTTGATATGAATGTGGCAGCGGCCAGCAGCAAAGGCAGAATTCATCATCAATGGATGCCGGATGAAGTGCTGGTTGAAAACAGCATTAATGCTGATACGATCAATATTCTGAAAAATATGGGCCATAATATAAAAATGAGGTCAGAAGGAAATGTTTACGGTTTTCGCACTCTCGGTGAAACGGCCAGTATCGTTTACCGTGACGGGTACTATTACGGTGCTCATGACCCACGTAATATGGACGCTGGCACATTGGGCATAAATTAATTGAATTCTTATTTGCAACGCAGCCTGGCCACCCTTTTTTTTGATTTGCAGAATCATTTTATCGGTGTAGGTTGTTTTCACTGAACACATTGAAAGAGAAACAAATGAAATTAAAAGTCTTAGTTTTAATTACAAGCATCATCAGCTTCTGCGTCAGCCCGGCGCTGGCACAGATGGGAGACAGCAATTCCGCTGCAAATACACCGCGCCTTAATACAACGGATCGGTTTGTGCCGGTTATCGGCCGGGCCGGTATGGTGACATCGCGGGAGAAAATGGCATCGCAGGTCGGTGCGGATATCCTTAAAAAAGGTGGTAACGCGGTTGACGCGGCGGTGGCCGTTGGCTTTGCTCTTGCTGTGACATACCCGCAGGCTGGTAACATTGGCGGTGGTGGCTTTATGGTTATCCATCTGGCAGATGAAAATAAATCAATCGCTATTGATTACCGCGAAATGGCGCCATCCGCTGCGCACCGGGACATGTACCTGAACGAAGATGGTTCGGTTGATAACGACCGTTCGAAATATACCGCGAAAGCATCCGGCGTGCCGGGGACAGTGGCCGGCATGATCCATGCGCTTGAGAATTACGGTACCATGTCACTGAAAGAAGTGATGCAGCCAGCCTATGATCTCGCGAATGATGGTTTTCCAATGTACAACTATCTTCAGAGTTCGCTGAATAACCGTAGGGAACGCCTGATGGAAAATGAGGCCGCGGCAAAGGTCTTTTATAAGGCCGATGGTTCTTCCTATAATTACGGTGAAATTTTAAAACAAAAGGATCTTGCCTGGTCGTTAAAGCAAATTATGGATGGCGGCAAGGATGCTTTTTATAAAGGTGAAATTGCCCGTCGTATCGTCGCGGATCAGGCCGCCCATGACGGTCTTATCACAATGGAAGACATGGCCAACTATGTTGCGCTTGAACGCCCCGCTATCGTTGGTGACTATAAGGGGTATAAGGTAGTGACGATGCCACCACCATCATCGGGAGGTGTTCATCTGATACAGATTATGAATATGCTTGAAAATGATGACCTTAAATCAAAAGGTCATAATACCGCGGCGACACTCCATCTTTATATTGAAGCCATGCGTCAGGCATATGCGGACCGCAGTAAATATCTGGGGGATCCTGATTTTGCTGATGTTCCTGTGGAGGAACTGACCAGCAAGGAATATGCAAAACTTATCCGCGCGCAAATTCCTGCGGATAAGGCCCGCCGTTCGACCGACATTGCGCCAGCGCTTAACCTTCTTGTGGAAAGCCCGGATACGACCCATTTTTCCGTGATGGATCGGGATGGCAACGCGGTTAGCAACACATACACCCTTAATTTCAGTTACGGAAACCATATGATGGCGGCCGGGACCGGTATAATGATGAATAACGAAATGGACGATTTTTCCGCAAAGCCGGGTACACCGAACGGTTATGGTCTTATTGGCGGCGAAGCCAATTCGGTACAGCCACGCAAACGTCCGCTTTCATCAATGACACCGACAATTGTCTTAAAAGACGACAAGCCGTTCTTTGTCACCGGTAGCCCGGGGGGCAGCACGATTATCACCACAGTGCTTCAGTCGGTATTTAATGTACTTGAATTTGATATGAATGCGATGCATGCGCTTGCCGCGCCGCGCATTCACCATCAATGGCTTCCGGATGCTGTTATGATTGAAGAAGGGGTCAGCAAAGACACAAAAGATATTCTTGCAAACATGGGGCATATTATTGCACCGATGCAGTTCACCCTTGGCAGCCTGAGTACCATTATGTACCGGGACGGTATTTTTTACGGCGCGGCCGATATCCGCAGCATGGATGCGGCCGCCATCGGGATTGACTAGTTTTTCCAAAAAATAAATGAATGACAAAAGGCGGCTTCTTGGCCGCCTTTTTTGCGCTGTAGTTTTGGAGAACAAGTGAATAATTGTTGGGTTATGTTTGAAATGTTTAAGTGATATAATCATTAAACAAGATATCAGACAAGAAATTTGCAACAAATAGCTAAGGTGACAAGGTCGGCAGGACAACAAAATGATTAAGCTTACTGTTAATGGCAGAAATGTCGAATTGGATGATGGCTCGACATTGCTTGATGCGGCCAAAGTGGCGGGCGTGTATATTCCTACACTCTGTTACTATCCTCGATTGCCGAGCCATGCTGTGTGCCGAATGTGTCTCGTGAATGTTAATGGTAAAGCCAAACCAGAACCTGCCTGTATTACTAAAGCAAACGAAGGCGATGTCATAGAAACAGATTCGATAGACCTGCAAGAATTTCGTAAGACGGATGCGCAATGGTTGCTTGCACGTCACCCGAATGACTGCATACGGTGTGAAGTCAACGGCTCTTGTCAGTTACAGAATTTTGTTAATGAGTATCAATTGGAGGATAGTTGGGAAAAGGTTCAGATAGGATCGTCAGACCACCCAGAGCATAGATTGACCGACCACACATCACCGAGCATCTGGCGTGACCTGTCGAAATGTATTGAATGTGGCTTGTGCGCAGAAGCGTGTGGTGAGCCGGGGCAACAACAATACGTGATTGGATTTGCAGAGCGTAGTTCAGACCGTTTGCCCGTCACCGTTTTTGATAAATCTCTCGCTGAAACAAAGTGTATCTCCTGTGGCCAATGTACACTTGTTTGCCCAGTTGGTGCTTTGATAGAAACGCCACACTGGCATGATGTCCTTCATACCCTTGATGCGCGCAGAAGAATATCAGCAGTACAGGTTGCGCCTGCAACGCGCATTGCTATTAGTGAAGAGTTCGGAATGAAGCCCGGCACTGTGAGCACTGGCAGAATGATAAATGCCCTACGACAATTGGGTTTTGATTATGTATTTGATACCAATTTTGCGGCTGATTTGACGATCATGGAGGAAGGAACAGAGTTTCTTACTCGTCTCAAAAACCAAAATCAGTTGCCGCTTTTTACTTCCTGCTGTCCGGGATGGGTGAATTGGGTTGAGATCAATAGACCTGATCTTCTGCCACACCTGAGTACAACCAAATCACCACAACAAATGCACGGTGCCCTCACGAAACGCGGTTCCTTTGCTCGTACACTCGGTTCTGACTTTGCAGAGGGCGAGACTGAACCCTACGTCGTTAGTATTATGCCTTGTGCGGCCAAGAAAGATGAGGCTGTTCGCCCTGGTTTATCAGGAGATGTCGACCATGTTCTCACAACGCGCGAACTGGCCAGAATGATCAAGGCGCGGGGTATCGCATTTAGCACATTATCGGAAGTCGGTGATTTCGATAATCCACTTGGTGAAAGCACGGGTGCGGGACAGATTTTTGGTGCGTCGGGCGGGGTCATGGAAGCTGTTGTGCGTACGGCATCCCATTTTATCGGTGAGGAAAATTCGCTTCCGTTGGAATGGCATCAGCTTCGCGGTGTTAGCACGGGAGTAAAAACAGCAGAGATTCCCGGTATAGGTAAAGTCGCCATATGCAATGGTATTGCAAATGCACAACGTATGCTGGAGACGGAAACATGGCGAGATGAATTCGTCGCTATTGAAGTTATGGCATGTGTTGGTGGATGTCTGGGCGGTGGTGGTGAACCAAAATCAATGGATCCGCTCGTGTTGGAGAAGCGCATGCAGGCGGTTTATGAGATCGACGAACATGCCCCGCGACGACGCTCATATGAAAATCAGGATGTTCAAAAATTATATGCTACAGAATTGGGAGAACCGAATTCCGCTCAGGCACACGCATTGCTTCACACGAGTTATGCTGCCCGAAATTCCAAAAGGCTGCTTTTGATGCGTTTCCTCGATTGTGTTGATAGACGAGATGGTGACAGCGCAGCTGGTCTGTTTCATCCGGACGCACTGTGGTCAACTGCTTCACCTTTTGGTGACATACAAGGGGCTTCGGATATTAAGGCATTAATCAATACGCGCTTGCCACCGCGCAAATATGGTCCGGAATATGCGCGACATCGGATGGAATCCGTTGCGGATATTAACGATCTCACTGTTGTGACGCCCACGAACGAGCGGTGTCGTTTTAGTATGGAGATAGAACCCCAAACTGGAGGTCATCAATCCAAAATGGTAATCAGAAAACTTGTGCGGGAACTTCTATAAACGAATTTATTTGTGTGTCCGCTTTGAGCCGGAAAGGATTATACAGTAATTTATTTAAAATCTACGGAAACTGACTGTGCGCATCGCGGTAACTTCGGCGCATAATCCAGATTTAACGGCCATAAATTGTTATTTTGACCGGATCATTTAATTACGATAAGCTCTTTTACCGAAATAAAATTAAAAAAATAATTTTATCAGAAGGGGAGGTTTATTGTGGGAAAAGATCATAAATCAACAGTCATTGATGCTACGGACCATGTTGCAAAAGGAGGGCTGCTTAACCGGCGTCTTTTCTTAAATTCCGCGCTTGCAACCACGGCGGCACTGGCGACCACCCGAGCCGCATATGGTCAGGAAATAGTTGGTGAAGGGCAAGAGGACTGGGTTATTACCCCGGGCAGCAGCGCATTGGAATATAGCGACCGATCCCGATTTGAAGCGGACACGGTGAAACGGTTGTTACCCGACGGCACCGAAGAATTTTTCAACCTGAGATTAACCAAATACACCGCCAGAACGCCCCTGGACCATATGCTCGGGACCATAACACCAAGCGGCTTACATTTTGAACGTAGTCATCAGGGCATCCCCGATATTGATCCGGATCAGCATTCACTGGTCATTCACGGTATGGTAAAACAGCCGCTTAAATTTGATATTGAAGCGCTGGAAAATTACCCGACGGTTTCCAGATATTATTTTCTGGAATGCAGCGGAAACAGCGCCGTGCTTTTTCAGGATGAACCAACCGACCAGTCGCTGCAACAAATTCACGGGCTTCTTTCCGGCAGCGAATGGACCGGTGTGTTGCTTTCCACATTGCTGGATGAATGCGGTATTGACCCAAACGCCAAATGGATCATCGCCGAAGGGGCCGATAACGGCATGATGTCCAGAAGCATCCCGATGGACAAGGCGCTTGATGATACAATGATTGCGATCCGCCAAAACGGCGAACGCATCCGGCCAAGTCAGGGATACCCAATGCGGCTTTTTAACCCGGGGTTTGAAGGAAACACATCCATTAAATGGTTGCGGTCCATTTATGTCAGTGACAGACCCGCCATGTCGGTACAGGAAACAGCAAAATACACCGACATGATGCCCGATAACAAATCATTGCAGTTTTCACTGGAAATGGATGTCAAATCATTGATCACAAGGCCGTCCAATGCCATGAGCCTTCAGAAAAAAGCATTATACGAAATTACGGGCCTTGCCTGGTCCGGCAAAGGAAAAATCGCCCAGGTTGAAGTATCCGTGGATGGCGGAAAGACATGGGCGGATGCAGCGCTTGAGGAGCCGGTCCAAAGCAAAATGCTCACCCGGTTTCGCATCCCATGGCTTTGGGAGGGCGGGCCGGCGATCCTGCAAAGCCGCGCCATTGATGAATTTGGCCGCATTCAACCGACCAGAGATGCGTTGATAAGCGCACGGGGCCAAAACCCCATTTATCATTACAGCGCCATTCAAAGCTGGGCTGTTGCCAGCAACGGGGAGATTAAAAATGTATTTGCATAAATTTTTGATCATCGCCGTGCTTATGGGGGCGTCGCTTGCAAACGCGCAGCAGTCCCGCTTTGGCGCGCCCGCGACACAGGAAGACATCGATAAAAGTTTCTGGACCGTTTTCCCGGACGGGGAATTTTTGCCGGACGGCGAAGGCAATGTTGCAGCGGGCAGGGAACTGTTCGAATATAACTGTACCCTGTGTCATAATATGCCCGGGGAAAATGACCCGGTTAAAGACGAAATCGGCAAATTATTCGGCGTTGATGATAAACGCGGTAGAACAAACCTGCAGCAGACCATCGGTAGCTACTGGCCCTATCCGACAACGGTATTTGATTATATCCGCCGCGCGATGCCGCTTATTGCGCCCATGTCGCTGACAAACAGCGACTATTATTCCCTGACGGCATATCTGCTTTATGAAAACGGGGTGATCGGCGAAGACGAAATTATGAATAAGGATACATTGCCGAAAGTGCAGATGCCAAACCGGGACGGCTTTATAAACGCTTACCCGGAAGTGCCGGAAAAATATAAAGCGAAAGATTGATGTGGGCGAAAGACTGCTTCCGACCCAAAGCTGTCATTCGCAGTTGAGTGTTTTGACCGAATAAATCAATTGATGTAAGCTACTTCCAGCTCAGAGGAGGAATTTATGACATATGTAGTTGGTTTTTTAATTGCAGTTCCCACTGACTACAAAGATGATTACATCACGTTTTCCGAAAAAATGGCCACAATTTATAAGAGACATGGCGCGCTTTCGGTTTATGAAAGTTGGGGTAACGACGTGCCGGAGGGTAAACTTAATTCAATGCATACAGCGGTTATGCGCAAGCCTGATGAAGGCTTAGTATTTTCATGGGTTACTTGGCCTAACAAAGAAGCGCGAGATAAAGTTCACAAAGAAATAGTCGAAGCCATGCATGTGGAGATGGTAGATGAGCCTATACCATTTGACGCCTCACGTATGATATATGGTGGCTTTGATGTTATACTTGAACGATAAAATGACTAATTAATTTGTAGTGTTTTAATTTGTTACCATCAATGACCGCTTATGGCCGAAAGCAGACACTCACCAGAGGTAATTTTGACCCGCCTTATTAATTAAGTTAAGCTCTTTAAAACTCAGGGAGGGTTTAATGATACTTCGACGCTTTATGAAACATGTCACTGATCAGAACTGGTTCGCTGTCGGGCTGGATGTGATTGTCGTCATCGTTGGTATCTTTCTCGGTTTGCAGGTGCAGGATTGGGCTAACAGGCAGATGCAGCGAGAGCAGGAAAGCGTATATATCAATCAACTACATGCTGAAGTTTTAGCTATTACTGAGGAGGTGCAAAGGCGTCAAGACAGTACTAAGAAGAGAATGGAACGCATGGTATTTTTGACAAATTATTTAACGGGAGAACCAATTCTCGAACCGATAAATAATGATTATTGCAGCATCATTAGCTTTGCACATATTTTCAATAACCCCGCCTTTCCACTTACAACAATATCCGAGGTCACAAGTAGTGGGCAACTGCCGATCATTACTGATCAAAAGCTTAGATCATTGATTTCCGATTATGCGCTTTTAACAGAGTTATATTCACTTAGTTTTCCACGCCTATCTACAGGTTCGTTTCAATTACCTGCATTGTTTCCCCAATTGATAAGACTTGGCCCAATAACCATAGAAACATCTGCAGGTGAACTAAGTCGGGTTAATGAATGCGATTTAGCTTCTATGAGTGATAATTGGGCATTTAAAAATAAGCTTTCATCAAATACAGCACGGCAATTTGCTAATTATGAAAACCTAGTAAAGCAAAATCAATTATTGCAACAACTCCATGATAGGCTCGATCATTTATTGGACCTTTCCCATGACTGAAATATTTCATGATCCTGAGTAGTATTCTGAGAGTCTGCTTTCGGCCAGAAACGGTCATTGTAGACGCTCCAATTCTGTAACTATTTCTTCGCGAAACTTTTTTGTTTCATCGTGGAACTCAACGGAAAAAGCTCTCATGCTATTAATGTAAAGTGCATTAGAATTAAGCAAATTGTATATAATATCGTTCCCATGCAACTCGGACGGAGAAAGGGTAATTCTTTTTCTGTTTCGATCCAATTTAACTATTTTATATAAGTTTTGTCGTGCTGACTGGATGTTTTGACCAAAACTCCGTGTTGAATTATCCACTAACCTAATACTATCGCGAAACCTTGAAAGTTTTGTTCGGAATTCATTAGAGCTGATAACAGAAAGTGTCCCACTCGAGATCAACTCGTTCATTGTTTCTTGATAATATTGAATGGCTCTCCAGCCAAAAGTCTCTAGGTAAATAGTAGAAAATTCATCCAGATTATCATCTGAAATCAAGTTATCTTCGAGCATATTAAGTAGACGTTGAAATTTCTCTATTCGCTCTGCCATGTCATCTAAAGTATTTTGCTGAACTAAAATCGAGTTATCAGCATCCTCCAAAAGTCTCTCAATATATGCCAACTCCAATTGGCGCTCTGCTCTTCCCTCATACCAAGCCTGTACCTGCAAACCTAAAAAAATACCAACAATGACGATAAGCACCTCAATTGTTACCTGGAACCAGTCCTGGCGACGAATTGCGGATGCCAGCTTTTGTAAGATCATTGATTGCTTCCCTCTTTTGAAATGATATTACTTTAATCGAAAGGAAGGGTCAAACCCAACGTCCGCTTTGGGTCGGAAGCGGACAGCTGGCTACCGGATATTTTAACTTCCATCCGAGATATTGCTATCTTGTTTAGCTTGTGTTTTTATTTATAACGAGGAAGGTCATAAATTATGTTTGGCCAGAGATTAGATACATGGAAGAAGTTTTAAATGATAAATGTGAGTGTACTTCGGGTGTTTCCTAACTCTAAAACAGGTGGTAACCCAGCCCCTATAGTTCTGAATGCTGAAGGAATGTCCGATTTTGAAATGAAACAGATTGCAGAACAGCATGGCTTGGAAAGCGTTTTCGTTCAACAAACAGACCCTAGTAGTTGTGCTGATTACCATTTTCGCTTTTTTGTTCCAGAACATGAAATGGAAATGTGCGGTCATGCAACAATTGGAGCATTATGGCTCTTGCGTGAAAAAAACCAAATCGAAGAAAACTCTCTTCTCATAGAAACACAAAGCGGTCTTGTGCGGGCGTGTGTTCCTAAAAATGGTTCTATATCGATCTCTCAACCAAAGGGTGTTGTTGAGGCCGTGCCATTGGAAAAGCGAGAACTAGTTTTAAATATTCTGGGGATAACAAATGATGATCTGGCTCAACTTGATATTGTGAATGCTTGTACCAGTCGAGTAAAGACGCTTATAGCACTAAAAAGCCGTAAAGCTCTTGATGCATTGGCTCCAGATTTCGATATGATGAAGGCATTGTGCACTACTATTGGCTCTACGGGACTTTATCCTTTTGCAAAAGGAGATATGGATGGATTGTTTCACGCACGCCAGTTTCCCCGTTCCTCTGGATATCCTGAGGATGCCGCAACTGGGATAGCTGCATCTGCACTCGCATTTGGATTATTGAATTGGGGGATCGTGGAAAGAGCCAGTAAGGTTGTCATTAGACAGGGCGAAGCAATGGGTCGCGCCTCTGAAATTGTAGTGACATTTGACGATGAACGCAGCTCTAATGATGGCTGTTGGGTTCACGGTATCTGTGAACATGTCGCCACAAATTGAATAAAAATATATATTAATTATAACTTTAAATAAAGCTAAGGGTTTTTACCTGAAGTACTTCCGCTTCTCACATGCGGGGCAATTATTAACTGAAAAATAGAAGCCGATTGGAATTATATAAATTAGGGCAAATAACCACAAATAATGTTGGTAAATATTAAATCTTAGATTGTCAGTGCAAGTAAAAACGACTGTCCGCTTTGGATCGTTAGGGGGCACTCAGACTTATGGCCGCGTCCAAGCAAATGAAGACGTTTATATTTTGGTGCTATCGTTACAGGCTGCCACCGATATCTTTTCTGTATTCTTCCAGTACGTCTGACAGCAGCTTGATGTCATCGTCAAATGTTTCGGGCAGAAGGGGACCGAAACTGAAGCGGAACATGTCCATATAGGGGCTGACGTAGTCCGGGTCCTTGGAGTGAGGCCTGCCCATATCGCAGTCCCGCCCCGCCAGGATCGCCGCGCCCCGTTTATAGAGGCGCCTGTTAAAATCATCACAATTCATTCCTTCGGGTAACTGTATCCAGTGGTAGAAGCCGCCATTGCCGGTAAAGACTTTCAAGCCCATATTTTCAAAGGCTTCTTTATAGCGGTTGCGCTGCCAATTGTAATGCTGCTCAATGGCTTTGCGCTGTAATGCAACCCGGTCCGGCTTGAGCAGTTCCACGGCATACATCTGGCTGGGGTGTGAGACGCCGCCCATGCCAAAAGAGCTATAGTTGGAAAGGGTTTCGATATTCTGTTTTGATGCGATGATCCATCCAACCCGGATCCCGGGGCTTTGCAGACCCTTGGTACAGGCACCCGAAATAAACACATTGGAATTATCAAGGTCCCTCACATACTGCAAGCCGCTGACCGAGGGCGAATGAAACATCTCATATGCTTCATCAAGCAATATGCCGTTTCGCGGCCCTTCGGCCATTTTCATAAGTTCTTCAAGCTCATCACCTGCACGGGCATGGCCGGTGGGGTTGCTTGGGTTTGAAATGACCGGAAAAAGCATTGTTTTGTGATTAAGGCCTGTGCGGTCAAAATATTCCGCATTTGTCGGATGGAAATTATTTTCCGGTGTCATGGTAACCGTTTTCCAGTCAACGTCCGTCTGGGTCAGAATATCCAGATAGGCCGGCCATTCGACATTACCGATGCGGACCTGAATATCTTTTTTCAAAAACGAAAGCACGGTGTAAATGCCGGGGCGCCCGCCAGCGAAGACCATGACGTTATCCGGGGTAATATTTGCGCCGTAGTAGGTGTTGTAATAATTGACGATGGCTTCCTGCAACTGCGGATGTCCCCATGCTTTGGGATAAAGCCTGTCTTCCGGCGTCACATCGACGGATGATGGAAGTTCGGGGCCGTCAAATTTTTCCAGCCGCGTCGTAAGCGGAAAGCCCTGCGACCACGGGTGTGTCCCTTCGGTTCCCATGAACTGCCCAAATGCGTCTTTAAACGCATAAAGCGTTTCATAAATGCCCATGGGCGGCACGTTATCATTCAGAAAGGAGTCTGTGGGGTGATTTGCAAGTGTCATGGTTATACCTGAATTTCTATCATCTATTTCTAAATCTTTTTATACCAGAACCCATTATAATACCAAGCAATATTGCGTGGTCACTTTTGGCAAAAGAATTATAAGTGTGTAAATGCCAAACCGGGATGGTTTCATAAACGCTTACCCGGACGTGCCGGAAAAATATAAAGCGAAAGATTAACTATTGGGTGACCGCATCCGACCCAAAGCGGACATTCGTTTGACAGTTGAGTTCAGGTCTCTTAGTTTTAATCTACTGGTTTATAGGGGGTCTACAATTCAAAGAACAATAGAACAAGATGTAAAGTCG
>JAUIDN010000010.1 GCA_030428615.1 Alphaproteobacteria bacterium
TAGAGATTGCTTCGACCTTTTGCGGTCTGGTGGACGTATACCACCCGTGGGCGACAAAAGTCCATATATGGATGACGATGGTCTGTCGAAAAATCGGCCAATCTCCCAAAGACTATCGCCGCGTTGCTATCGATCCCAAAGTTCTTTTTTCTGCTCAGAGCTGTATTTTATTCTCGTTCTATATGCCATATCAATCACTCCTTCTAATTCTATATTAGAATAAAGTGTTGCGTTGACCGATTGAAATGACCGTCGAAAGCAGTCATTAAATTGCAAGCTTTATTAATCTTAACAATTATCCATTTTTTATTTAATTTGCGACTGAGAACACCCCTCAATCCAAACGTTTTACAAATCTTTTGCAGTGCACTCGCCCCGAACCAGCTTTGCGATGCTTTTGCTGACGTCGGGCGGGGACCTTAGGACCATCCAGGAACTTCTGGGTCACGCAGACCTCAGCACCACCCAGCATTATACCGATGTGGATACGGCCTATTTACTGGATGTTTATAATAATGCCAATCCCTCTGCGAAAAAATGAATAAACCTTTTGATCAAAATTAGGTGGTCAAAAGCTTGATGTTTTACTGGAGTTATGATTAAGGTTTCACAAAATTTTTTAATTTTAGCAATAGTCTAATAAAACAGAGAGGCATCGTGAAAAAAGGAATGTTAATATTTTTCTGCGGAAAAATGGGCGCGGGAAAATCTACTGAGTCAGTTGATATTGCCAAAAAAAAGAATGCTGTGCTGTTATCAGAAGATGAATGGCTTATGTCCCTTTACCCAAAAAAGATTTCATCCCTGGATAATTATATTGAATATTCTAACCAAATTAAACCTCCGATAAAAAAGCTGGTTCAGTCGATCTTGGTTGCGGGAGCAAATGTAGTCATGGATTTTCCAGCGAATACCATTTCCCAGAGAGATTGGTTCAGAAGTATTTTTTCAGAGGTAGAGGCATTTCATGAATTGGTATATATTGATCTGCCGGACGAGATTTGCTTAACACAGATTGCGAAAAGACGTTCCCAACAACCCGAACGGGCAACAACGGATACCAAGGAAATGTTTGAAAAAGTCTCACAATATTTTGTTGAACCCCGACCTGACGAAGGATTTAATATCATTAAAGTTGATCAAAGTTCGTCATACGATGCTAACGCTGAGTAAATTTCAGGCATCGGCCCTGGAATTTGTATAGCGCGCCTTATTGCCAGCCATTATCTTATAGAGAAAGATGGTAAGCGAAAGGCGCTTTAAAGCCGATCAACAACCGCTGCCAGCGCATCAAGACAGCTATAGCCCAGCTTCATGCTACGCTCCGGTGACCATCCGGTTTCGGGATAGGGCGTGTCCACCGTGTCTTTAAAGGGCATTTCAAGCGTCATGGAGACCGCATCAAACCGATGGGCGATCTGATTGGTGCTCATGCCCAGGTTTCCTTTGCCGGGGGCGCTTTTGGCGTACCCTTTTTCATTTTGAAAATCCGGGTTTGCCTTTTCAAGTTCACGACCGAACATATAGGCCGTATCAAGGTTATATTGGTTAAGGTCCGGTATGCCCTCAAAGCAGGCAATGAAGTTATAAGGCAGTGCCTCATCACCATGAACATCAAGGCAAAAATCAAGCCCCTTTTCATCCATTTTTCCGCGCAGGTAAAATATTTCCGGACTAAGCAGCCGGTCCGGGTCATCCCAGTCACGGTTAAGGTTCTGCCCCTTGGCGTTACAGCGTAAATGCCCCCGGATACTGCCATCCGGATTAACGTTTGGCATAATATGAAAAACGCATTCATTTAACAGTTCACGGCTAAGCGCATCATCATTATCAAGCAACCTGCTCAAAAGCCCTTCAACAAGCCATTCCGCCATACTTTCACCGGGGTGCTGGCGGGCAATAATCCATATTTTCTTCTTATCCTTATCATCTTCACCAATTGTCAGCAGGTCAAGGTCACGCCCGTCACAGGTTTCACCGATCACTTCAAGTCTGGCCCGCTCGTGGGTCGCCGCGCTTGAAACCAGTTCCTGATGGCGGTCGTAGCTGTATGGCGCGAAATACGCATAATAAACACTGTCCGTTTCCGGTACGTGCTGGATCGTCAGCGTGCCATGCTTATAAACAGTGCTGACCCGAAACCAGTTTTCATGATCATAGGATGCAACCGCCTGATAATCTTCCCAACCCGCCGGATAAGCGGCACCATCGCAGCCTTCAATGTTAAGGGCGCAAAGTTGCCCCTTCGCACCGGTCAGGCGAAAATGAAACCATTGATAAAAATCCGAATTATTATCCTTGTTAATGGAAAGTCTTATGTTTGCGGGGACTTTTGCTTCGATTATATTGATATTGCCGCTGTCAAAGTTACTGCTGATTTTCATTTTGGTCTCTCTTGTTTATCCTGCCGGCCAATATACAGTGGCCCATCAAAAAAACATATACCAAAAAACACAGGAGTGACATTTCAATTTTCTTCTGGCAAACTGAAAAAAATTATTCACAAAATCAGGTGTTTGTAGGGAGAGAGTATGTCAGAATTCACGGATGAAATGTATGCGGGGTCGCAGAAACGCAATTTTATGGGTCACCCCGTCGGACTTTCAGTTCTATTCCTCACCGAAATGTGGGAGCGTTTTTCTTACTACGGTATGCGGACAATCCTTATCCTTTATCTGACGAAATACCATCTTTTTGGTGTCGAAAAAGCGAGCATGATTTACGGCGCCTACGCCGGTCTTGTTTATATGATGCCGATTATCGGCGGCTATATGGCAGACCGGTATCTTGGCAGCCGAAAGGCTGTGACCTATGGTGCTATCCTGCTGGTGCTTGGTCACGGCCTTATGGCGTTTCACGGGCCAGCCGCTTATATGAGCGGTGACATTGTCGTCCGTGATGAGTTTTACATTAATATTTTCTTCCTGGCGCTTGCGCTTATTATTGGCGGCGTTGGCTTCTTAAAAGCCAATATTTCATCGGTAGTTGGTGCCCTTTATGGTCCGAACGACCCCCGCCGTGACGGTGGTTTTTCAATATTCTATATGGGCATTAACCTTGGATCGTTTGTTTCCATGCTACTCGTTGGTTATGTCGGCGAAGTGCACGGCTGGAATTACGGCTTCTCAATCGCCGGTATCGGGATGTTGTTTGGCTTGCTTATTTTCCTTTGGGGTCAAAGATTTCTTGGCGGCCGCGCAGAACCGCCCGCTCCGGAAGTGCTTAAAGAAAAATCCCCCATTGGGTTAAACAAGGAAAATACAATTTACCTGTTCGGTTTGGGTCTTGTCGGGGTTAACTGGATTATGATGCAATATGACCAAATGGTTATCCAGCTGGTCGGCGTATCCGGTATATTGATGATCGGGCTGGTTCTATTTTATGCCTTTACGAAATGTGAGAAGGTGGACCGCGATAGATTATTCGTTGCATTGTTCCTTATCGCCGTTCAATCCGTTTTCTGGGCGCTGTTTGAACAACAGGCCGCCAGCCTCACGCTTCTTGCGGACCAGCAATTTGATCTCAGCTTTTTCGGGATCGGAATATTGGCTTCTCAGGTGCAGATGATGAACGCGTTGTTTATCATCGTTTTCGCACCGGTTATGGCGTGGCTTTGGGTAGCACTTGCGAGACGAAAATGGGAACCGTCAACACCGGCTAAATTTGGATATTCACTTCTTTTGATCGGTGCAGGATACATTGTTTTCGCATGGGGTATGGGGCTGGATGATAGCACATCGAAAAGTTTCATGTGGCTGGTCTTCATTTATTTTATGCTCACTCTGGCGGAGCTTTTCCTAAGCCCTGTGGGCCTTTCAATGGTCACAAAATTAAGTGTGCCGAAAATTGTCGGCATGATGATGGGCACATGGTTTTTGTTTACCGCTCTTGGGAATAATGTTGCCGGGTGGATCAGTTCATTAATGGGAAGCAACGAAGAAGGGGTGGCAAGCGGCACCCTTGATATGGCCGCAACAATGGATCTCTATACACTGATCGGATTGGGTAGCGCGGGAGTGGGTATATTTATTCTGATCCTTACACCACTGCTGAAAAAAGGAATGCACGGGGTTCACTAAACGTCAGGGATTAATATGTCAGAAACGACAGAAGATTTGTACCAAGGGTCACAAAAAAGAACATTTCTAGGCCATCCGGTCGGAATTTACATTTGTTTTCTTACAGAAATGTGGGAACGCTTTTCATATTATGGTATGCGGGCGCTGCTTATTCTTTATCTGACCAAATATCATCTTTTCGGCGCAGAACGGGCAAGCCTTATATATGGGGCATTCGTTGGGCTTGTTTATATGATGCCCATTTTCGGCGGATTTCTGTCCGATCGGTATTTGGGCAGCCGCAAGGCGGTCACATATGGGGCGATCCTTCTTGTGCTTGGTCATGGTCTGATGGCATTTCACGGTGAAGCGGCATACATCGTCGGCGATACGGTTGTCCGTGATGACGCGTCAATCAATATATTTTTCCTTGCGCTTGCACTGATCATTACCGGTGTAGGGTTTTTAAAAGCGAATATTACAACGGTTGTTGGCGCTCTATATGGCCCCAAAGATCCTCGACGTGACAGTGGGTTTACCATTTTTTATCTGGGTCTTAATCTCGGTGCTTTCATCTCCATGCTGCTTGTCGGCTATGTTGGGGAGACATACGGCTGGAACTACGGGTTTTCCATCGCCGGGATCGGGATGTTCTTCGGCCTTCTGGTTTTTTTATGGGGACAGAAACTACTTGATGGTCATGCCGAGCCGAGAAAACCGGAACGCCTAAAAGAGCATTTTTTTATGGGAATTAACAAAGAACAAGCCATTTATATTGGCGGCATTGGCCTTGTCCTTGTTAGCTGGATGCTGATGCAATACCAACAGCTTGTCGGCGGATTACTGGGTGCATCCGGATTCATTATGATCGCGGCGATACTGGTATATGGATTCCTCAAATGCACAAAAATAGAACGCGAAAGGCTTATGGTTGCATGCTTTCTGATCGTGTTCCAATCTGTCTTCTATGCATTATTTGAACAACAGGCCGCCAGCCTCACGCTACTGGCGGACCAACAATTCGACAAAACCATTTTCGGGATAGAGCTAAAAGCATCACAGGTTCAGACAATGAATACAGCTTTCGTCTGTTTACTCGCACCCATTATGGCGTGGATTTGGATTTGGCTTTCAAAACGTAAAATTGAGCCATCAACACCCTCAAAATTTGGCCTGGCCATGATTATCATTGGCGCGGGATATATCATTTTTGCATGGGGTATGGGGCTTGATAACAGTACTTCGAAAAACTTTCTCTGGCTTGTGTTTATTTATTTCTCTCTGTCATGGGCCGAACTTTTCATCATTCCAGTTGGGCTTTCGATGATTACGAAAATGAGCGCTGCGAGAATTGTTGGTATGATGATGGGGACATGGTTCCTGTTTATGGCCGTTGGAAATTACATGGCCGGCTGGATCAGCTCGCTGTTGGGCGCGGGCGGCCACGGCGTGTCGGGTGCTCAGCTTGATATGGCGGCAACAATGGATGTTTATACGACAATCGGCATGTTCAGCATGGCAGCTGGCGCATTTATTTTTGTGATGACACCTTTGCTTAAAAAAGGAATGCACGGCATAAAATAATCCGTTAAAAAACGGTCATTATTTCCTTAAGCGGTTTTTTCCATTTGGCGTGGGCCGGTACCGTTGCATTTTCAGCAGGATGTCCTACGACCAGAATCATTTCCGGCTTTTCGCTCGCTGGTCGGTCACAAAGTTCATTAAGGAATTTCATCGGGTTAGGCGTGTGGGTCAGGGTGCTGAGCCCCGCATGATGAAGGGCTGTGATCAGAAAACCGGTGGCGATCCCCACAGATTCGTTCACATAATAATTTTTAAATTTACGACCATTCCTGTCCGTGCTCGTTCGCTGTGCAAATATAACAATCAGCCATGGCGCGACCGTCAGATGCGGTTTACTTTCATTCGTGCCGATGGGCTCAAGCGCATTTAACCATTCATCACTGGCACGCCCCGCATAGAATGTTTTTTCCTCTTCCTCCGCGGCTTCACGAATTTTCTGTTTATGGGCCGGGTCTTCAATGACGGCGAAGTGCCACGGTTGGTGATTGGCACCACTCGGCGCAAGACCCGCCGCTTTTATGCAGTTTTCAATAACCTCGCGGGGCACCGCACGGGGTGAATATTCACGCACTGTATGGCGTGTTTTCATCATTTCGTAAAACTCTTCCGACCTTCTGATCATTTCTTCATCCGACAGCTCCCAACGGTGCGGAATCGGAAGTTCTACATAATCATTATCCAATGGAATTGATGAGGTATATTTGTTTTCATTTTCTGACATTTGGTGCCTTTTGACTATAATTTATGTGCATTCCTACGATGACCACATAATGACAATAATTTGTTGCAGATGCAACTATTCCATTTCTTCCCGTAAAATTTCCAGCTCAAGCCATTCTTCCTCTTTCTTGGCAAGCTCGCGGGCTAATTTTTCAAGTTCCATTGTGCATTGGTTAAAAAGTTCCGGGTCCCTTGAATAAAGATCCTGTTCCGCGAGCTTTTCTTCCAGCATTTTTAATTTCTGATTTATCTGCTCAATTTCCTTAGGCAGATTTTCCAGTGCATATTGATGTTTGTAACTTAGTTTATTCGCGGTTTTCTTTTCCGGTTTTTTCCGGGTCGCTTTCTTTTTAGTTGCTTTTGCGCCTATTGCAGGATTCGGGCTATCGGTTCGGTTTTGTCGTTGGCGCAGATAGTCACTGTAACCACCCGGATATTCACGCACATCAGCGTTTCCTTCCATAACAATGGTAGATGTGACCAACCGGTCGAGAAAATCCCGGTCATGGCTTACAAGAAGAAGCGTGCCATCATATTCACTAAGAACATCCTGCAACAGGTCAAGCGTATCCATATCAAGGTCATTGGTTGGTTCGTCAAGTATCAGAAGGTTTGTCGGTTGCGCCAGTGTTTTGGCGAGGAGCAGGCGGTTCTTTTCCCCCCCGGAAAGGGAGCTGACGGGGCTATGGGCCTGTGATGCGTCAAACAGAAAATCTTTGAGATAGGAAATGATATGTTTTGGGTGCCCCCGCACCATAATATGATCACTTCCATCACTAAGCGTTTCCCAGACCGTGTCTGTTTCCCGTATCAGGCTTCTGTTCTGGTCAAGAAATGTTGGAACCAGATTTGTGCCAAGTTTTACGCTACCCTGATCTGGTCTTAGCTCGCCGGTCAGTATTTTTAATAATGTTGTCTTCCCCGCACCATTGGGGCCGATAATACCAACACGATCTCCGCGCAGGATTTTTGTCGAAAAATTTTGTAAAATTACCTTGTTTTCATAAGACATGAACACCTTGATGGCTTCTATGACCTTTTTACCGGATGTTTTCCCGCTATCCGTATCAATCTTTGCGGTTCCTGTCACAGCGATTTGTTCAGCGCGCTTTTCCCGCAGTTCCCAAAGTTTCCTCATCCGGCCCATATTGCGTTTTCGTCTTGCGGTAATCCCCTTGTGCGACCAGTCTGTTTCCTTCTCAATCAGCTTGTCCAGTTTTGCGCGCTCCGTTGCTTCCTGCTCCAGAATATTGCTCGACCATTCATCAAAATGGGAAAAGCCCCGATCAAGCCGTCTTACCTTACCGCGATCGAGCCAGAATGTTGTGTTGGTCAAATTGTTCAAAAAAGTACGGTCATGACTAATCAACACCATCGCGCCGCGCCAGTTCCCTAATTTATCCTCAAGCCATTCTATGGTTGCAATATCAAGATGGTTTGTGGGCTCATCAAGCAGTAAGATATCTGTGTCACTGATAAGTGCCCGGGCAATGGCAGCGCGGCGGCGTTCTCCACCCGACATTTTTGATGGGTTTAAGTTGCTCTCAAGGCCGATTTCTTCGAGAATAATATCCACCTGAAAATGATCCTCTACAGAACTGTGAACAAGGCCTGATGCCACGTAATCGTGAGCCGTTGAATAATCTGATAAATCGGGATCCTGTTCAAGATAGGTTATATGGCAGCCCGGCTTGACAAATCGTTCACCGGCATCGGGTTCAATGGCTCCATGAATAATTTTCAACAGGGTTGATTTTCCCGCCCCGTTCCTTCCAACAAGGGAAATACGGTCCCTTTCTCCAATGGTGATTTCTGCACCGTTAAAAAGCGGATTTGGGCCAAAGCGAAGCGCCATATCAGTTATCGTAAGTAAGGGCGGTGCCATTAAGAAATTTTTCCATATTGTTATGAGACATGCCAATAACACAAATCCGGCATGCTGTTAACAAGATGTTTTGAAATATGGTGTGTATATCAGGCTATGGGGCAACACAACGTGATTTAATAGAACTTGGCTTTTTGTATATAAGTATCTGCTGTTTCGGGTGCTTTCTCATCATCACTGTTATGTACAATTGATACAGATGAATTTCCTGAAAATTGGACAACGTCTTTCGGTAGTGAAATAGTGGCAATGGTACCTTTATATTGGCCACGCTTCAGTTTGATTTTCCCACCGTGAAGTTCAACGAGTGCGCGGGCAACAGGAATGCCAAATCCTGCCCCCTGACCAACTTGTGTAGAAAGTCCATCAAGCTGACCATATGTGGTGAGAATTTTATCAAGGTCCTTTTTGGCGATACCACAGCCAGTATCTTTAATCTGAATGATATAATCATTCTGGTCACCCTGAGTGGCATAAATGACAACCTTGCCGCCTTCCGGTGTAAATTTCACCGCATTAAAGGCCAGATTAATAAGGGCCTGCCTGATTTTCTTCACATCCAAATATAATAAAGGGATCGATTTATCGACATCATATGAGATATCAATGTCTTTGGCACGGGCCTTGTTTTCCACAATGTTATGAGTGGACTGAATAATATTAAGCATGGAAACGGGTTCCGGTTCCAATTTGGTTTGCCTTGTTTCAATAAGCGATAAATCAAGAATTTGATCCACGAGACCCAGCAACTTTTCGCCGGATCTGTTGATATCCAGAATATATTCTTCATATTGGGGGATGGCAATTTTACCAAATACCTTTTCATTAATGATTTGTGAATAACCAATAATGGCATTTAATGGTGTTCGAAGCTCGTGGCTCATACTTGCGAGAAACATGGATTTAGCATTGTTGGCGGCATGTTCGCTTTTTGCCAATTCCTCAAATCCGACCCTCAAACACACCGTTTTCACCAACGACAGGTATGAATTCCGCATTGATATCAGCAGGTAAAATATAAATACCACCGTAATTAACGATACGTATATATATTCTGTAAAGTCGGAGAATAATACATAAATCAATGGTGGTACTAAAGTTAACAGCGCGTAACTTGCTGCGGCGACTGGAATAGAAAATAGCATGGTTATTCCCCCTGCCGATGTTCCGATTACAAGCATAGACAAAAGCAAATGGCCTACACCGGATGTATTGTTGAAGGACGTTACGAAAAACAGTCCCCACGCTCCACCACCAATGATCGCATTAGTAAGGGCCCTTATATGTAGTCTTTTTGGTGGGTTTTTGGGGCGTGCTTTGTTTCGGTGCCTATACCAGTTCTTGAGCAGCATAAAGGCCTGATATTGAAAACAGGCAAGCCACATGACCGATACCAAACCGTTCCCGCCACTCATATATAGATAAGAGACAATAATGATGGAGTTAATGGAATAGATCGCGGCAGCGAGAGGCTCGCTACCATGCAGCAATTCCATTCGTTCAAAGTTTAATTCCCTTTCTTCCGCTTTGTTAAGGGGAGGGCTTAACCATAGTGATACCCATCTACGCATACACAAAGTTCTCTGTATCTTCTGTTATTCAAAACTTAAAGGACACATTGATATATATAATATATATATTAATATTTATATAATGAGATAGTGCGACGTTGCGAAGACCAATACACATGCCATAACATAAATGTGATAGTATGTTAGTGGAAACTGTAGAATTATTTTAATATGATTTCCAAAAGTTGAACGAAGCAGGAAATTAAGATGTTAATCAGAAACAAAGATTCTTGGGAATTAAGCGAAAATGAGGTCACGTCTGAAAGTGATTACAAATCCCGCCGGGAATTTATCAAGGCGGCCGGAATTGTCAGCGTTGGCGCCACGGCCGGTTTGTTAAACCCGAGCTTAGCGATGGCAACCTTAAAAACCGCCACAGGACCCTATAGTGGTGAAGATATCAGAGATGAATTGAATGATTATAATGCCATTACAAACTATAACAATTTTTATGAATTTGGCATCAACAAGGATGACCCCGCCAAATATTCCCATACACTGGTGGCAAAACCCTGGTCCGTCACCGTTGACGGTCACTGCGAAAATCCCGGCACCTATGGTATCGAAGATCTTATTGATTTCAACAAGTTGGAGGAACGTATTTACCGTATGCGCTGCGTAGAAGCATGGTCAATGGTCATTCCATGGAATGGCGTGCCACTGTCTGAAGTGATTAATAAGCTGAAACCGACAAACCGGGCAAAATATGTTTACTTTGAAACTCTCGTGGATGAGAAACAAATGCCTGGCCAAAGAAGAAATGTGATTAAATGGCCGTATAGAGAAGGCCTCAGGATGGATGAAGCCATGCACCCGCTTGCCATGATCGCGGTGGGGATATACGGCGAAGAACTTTTAAACCAGAATGGAGCCCCGCTAAGGTTGGTGGTGCCCTGGAAATACGGGTTTAAGGGTGTGAAGTCCATTGTGAAAATTTCATTCGTTGAAGACGAACCAAACACGAGCTGGATGAGGCTTGCCCCTCACGAATACGGGTTCTACGCAAATGTAAATCCCGAGGTTTCCCATCCCCGCTGGTCACAAGCGAAAGAACGCCGCATCGGTGATTTCAGCCGACGCCGCACGCTTATGTTCAATGGGTACGGTGAGCAGGTCGCCCATCTTTACAGCGGAATGGATTTAAGAAAAAATTTCTAATGATAAACAACTTTCTGGCAAAAACCGACTGGCGAAGGCCCGTCATTCACCTGATTTGCGCACTGCCTGCCATATGGCTTGGTCATCAGATGTGGCTGTGGTACAGTTTTGCGCCACACCAGCTTTCAGCAAACCCGATCGAATATATTACAGATTTTACCGGTGGCTGGACAGTAAGGTTCCTGCTGATCACTCTGACAATTACACCTCTGGCAAAATTGACCAAATGGCGGATGTTGAAATACCGCCGGGCTGTTGGTTTATACGCGTTCTTTTATGCGCTTCTGCATTTTCTTAATTATATGGTGCTTGATTATTTCTTTGATTGGGAATTGATCATCGAAGACATTTTTAAGCGACCGGCAATTACGTTTGGTATGCTTGCCTTTACGATGCTTATCCCGCTGGCGGTGACATCTTTTAAATTTATGATGAAAAAAATGGGCAAAAATTGGCAGAAGTTGCATCAGACGCTCTACACCCTAACAATATTCGCAATCATCCATAACTATATGATGGTAAAAGCAGATGTACTTATACCCCTTATCCATGCTATGATCCTTTCGGTTTTATTAGGGTATCGCGTCTACTTGAATTATAAAAAAAGAAAGATACGTTCTAAAAATCAGATAGCATGAAACAATTCTCACATCAGATTACATTTCAAACAACCGGTTCCAGTCTTCTGGATGTAACAGGGCCTATTCGTGAATGGGTATTGAGGCAGGGACTGTCTGAAGGGTTACTGACAATTTTTATCCGTCATACGTCAGCCTCACTCACCATCCAGGAAAATGCGGATCCCGATGTGCTGTTTGATCTCAATAATTTCTTTCGCCAGCTGGTTCCTGAAGACCGGCAGCTTTATCGGCACAATACCGAAGGTGCCGATGACATGCCTGCACACATTAAATCTGCCCTTACCCAAACCCAGCTTAGTGTGCCGATCGAATCAAAAGACATGGTGCTCGGCACATGGCAAGGTATCTATATATTTGAACATCGCGCACACGCACACAAAAGAACCATATCTCTTCATTTAATGGGCGAATAAGACCTGTACAACCGGAAACCAACCTGTTTATAATCTGGCAAATTTAAGGAGCAGCTGATGGAAAAATTAATATCTGAAAACAAACTATTAGACACCCGTCGCGGGCTTTTGAAATCAGCTGGACTTGGTGCACTTGCTTTAATGGGTTTATCTAATTCCAACGCGATAGCACAAGGCATTGATTTTAAAAATAGCAAAAGTGTGGATGACGACAGACTTTTTGCAGAAGTTCGCAATCAATTGATGCTGAAAAACAATCTCATCTACCTTAATACAGGAACGTTGGGTCCCGCACCAAAACATATTATTGGCAAAATTTCAGCTCTCCTCACCAGACTTGAATCTAATCCAGCCATAGAAAATTTTGGCCCCATGGGAGCCGAAATGAATAAGGTTCGCAGCAAGGTAGCGTCCTTCATGGGCGCTGATGAAGATGAAATCATCATGACCCGAAATACAACGGAGGGCATAAACACGGTGTGTTCCAGTATCGATTGGGCGGCTGGTGATGAAATACTGACGACAAATCATGAACATGGTGGTGCCGAAACCGGACTTAACCATCTTGCAAACACAAAGGGGGCGGTAATAAAAAAAATTACCATGCCATACCCTGCAAAATCGAAAGATCAGTTGTTGAAACTGGTGTCTGATAATATTACCAATAAAACAAAGATCCTTCTGCTTAGCCATGTCGAGACCGTAACCGGCCTTCGCTGGCCGATTAAAGAGGTAGCGGCAATGATTGAAGGGCGGGATATTCTCTTTATCGTCGATGGTGCGCAGGCCCCGGGAATGCTGGATATCAATCTTCATGATCTGGGATGCGATGTATATGCGTGCAGTGGGCATAAATGGATTATGGGACCCAAGGAAACCGGCGTTTTATATTTACGAAAAAATATACAGGACCGCATCCATAGCGTTTTTCTTTCGGGTGGATACAATGTTTATTCCGCTTCGTCGGGAACCCGCAATGCCCCCAATATTATTGCATTCGGCGATGTCTTGGATTGGCATACGTCAATCGGAACCAAGCGAATTGAGCAACGGTGCATGACACTAGCCGGTTATTGCCGCGAAAAATTATCCGATATTTCGGGTGTAAAAATTATTAGCCCGGATAATCCGGAATTATCGTCAGCAATTGTTAGTTTTAGTCTGGATGAAAGCATAGCAAACCGGGATGTATTCACGACAATGCGGGACGAAGGCATAACAATCAAAAGACTATCGCAATATAATGCAATTCGAATTTCAAACCACATGTTCACAACCAACGCAGATGTGGATCAAATGATCTCGCAACTCAAGGCGTTCTTATAAGCTCCGAAACAATTATTATTCCGGAGCTTATAAAAGACTTAGAAATCATATAAAACACCGATACGGGTAATCGTATCGGTTTTTTTACGGTCAATCGGTGCATCACGGTTATAAAGTACATCAAACGACAACTTGCCGCTAAGGGCACCACTCACTTTCAATGTTAAATCAGATTTATTTTCTATCACAACCTTGCTTCCAACGAATATTTTCGTTTCATTCTCAAAGTCAGTGCGCTCATTGATATTCCACGTGAAAAGGCTGCTCGCATACCCTGTCACATCAGTCTGGTAATCCTCCATCGCTTCCGGTTTGGTGATCAGCACTGCCGGACCGGCTTCAACATTCCATTTAAATTGGTCATTATCAAATACCCTGATCCCATAGCCTGCATTCAATGTAAACCGTTTGTTAAATGCACCAAAACTATCGCTCTCGTAACTGGCAAAACCGGTGAGATAGGAAATATCATTAATGCTGTAATCGTTCTTAAACGCGACACCATAGCGGCGTTTGTTTGTAACAGAGTTACTGGTATTAATATCAAAATATCCGGTCACGGTCTGCTGGAATGGGCCAGATTCCCGAACGAGCTTGGTTGCCGCACCAAAGGATTTCTGACTTGTATTCCCGGTTGAAAAGAGACCATTAAGTTCAATTTGTTTATCCCAGCCCGGCAAAAAAGCCTGTGATAATTTCTCAGCACCATCGTCTGAAAATATTGTCCCCTCAACAGGTGACGGCGTGGCTTCTGCGGGCGCGGGTTCCGGTTCCGGCACTGGTGCTGGCTCTGGCATTATTTGTGCGGCAACTTCCCTTATTTCCGCTTCATCATCGGGGCTCGCTGCAATAAGAAGTTCCACAAGCGTTGCGAAATCCTTGCCGCCGTCTTTCTTTGAAGCAACCATAAGTAAATTAAATTGTTCGGGAGTTACTTCCGCGTTAGCAACGCTCGGAAGCAAAGGAAGGCAAAACAGCCCGCATGTCAGGGCCGTTCTACTAAACTTGGTTATCATCGTTTCGTCTTATCCTATTTCGTGAAAGTTAAATAAAATGACATGGGAACAACCGATGCGATGGTATCCAGACCCGCCAGATTGCGTAATTGTTCCAAGGCGTCGAGCAATTCATAATCATCAGCATCAATAAAAATAACACCGTGCGGTATCACCATGACTTTATTTTCCGCCAGCCGTGTTACGACAAGTGAGACATCATGCTCGACTTTCTCACCAACAAGTTCAAGTGCAATCGTGGCCTCAATAACGCGACTAGTACCAACGGCCTGATCATTATGTGCCTCAAGATTCATATCTCCTGTCAGTTTGGCAGAAGGATTATCGGCAACCTTAAAGACGATATCTTTCATGCGCTGGTCACGTAACTCAAGCTGCGTATCAACGGATGCCAGGTCAATGTCAATATTGACGTGTCCGTTATCGTCGATCGTACCGGATATGGTTTTAAACATATTGGTTTCGCCAATCATGTCATTTTTGATTGTACCGTACGAAAGATTTGAATTGCTTGCGTCCAAAATCCACTCTGCATGTGCAGAGTTAGAAAATAAAGAAGCTGCGGCAATCATGGTAATCGTGCCGAGAATAAGTTTGATTTTGCTCATTGTTGCACCCTGTTTTAGAATTTTATTTAAGATCATTCCTTACAGAGTATATCTCACATGGCGCCAGATCATGCAAGATTTATTCACTTCAGTCCTGGTAAAAACGTTTACCTTCCGCTTTCATTTTCCGCAGGGAATCAGGAACTTTAAACATAAAGCCGTGCTTTTCATGAAGCTCGTCACATTCGCTTACGAACTTATCCACACCAATTGTGTCGATCATACTGATCGGGCCACCGGTCCAAGGCGCAAACCCCCAGCCGAAAATAGCCCCGATGTCGGCATCTTCGGGTGATGTGACAACATTTTCCTCCATACAGCGTACAACCTCAAGGGCCTGTCTGTACATAAGTCTTTTTGTGACGTCTTCCGGCTTTGGCTGTTCTTCAGCTATTGGAAAATATTCTGCGATGCCGGGCCACAAATATTTTGTGTCACCTTCCGGATATTCATAAAACCCTTTACGGGTTTTCTTGCCCATACGGCCCAGTTCATAAAGTTTTGCGATAACGGCATGACTGGCCTCAGCCGGAAATTTATCACCAAGGGCTTTTTTTGTGGCTTCGCTAATATGGTGGCTAAGATCAATGCCGACCTCATCATTCACAGCGAACGGCCCGACGGCCATACCAGCATAAACACCACAATTTTCAATCAGGGCGGGGGAAATTCCTTCCGCAAGCATGTTGGATGCTTCAAGCGGGTAAGTCATAAAGCAGCGACTGGTATAAAAACCGCGGCTATCGTTTACGACAATTGGTGTTTTACGGATTTGGCGCGCAAAATCCAACGCTTTTGCCAATGCTTCATCATCCGTCTTTTTACCAAGAATAATTTCCACAAGGGGCATTTTTTCCACAGGCGAGAAAAAATGGATACCAATAAATTTGTCTTCCGCAGCATATGATTTGGCGAGCATCCTGATTGGCAAGGTGGATGTATTTGAGCCGTAAATGCATCCTTCGGGAATAACAGCTTCTGCCTTTTTCGTGACATCGGCTTTTACGTCCGGATCTTCCAACACGGCTTCAATAATAAGATCACACCCTTCAAGATCGGCGTAATCTGTTGTTGGTTTGATCAGATTTAGTATTTCTTCACCTTTTTCAGGGGTAACCTTTTTTCTTTGTATGCCTTTTTCAATTATTGATTTTGAGTAATCTTTGCCTTTTTCCGCAAATTTCTGCTCCCTGTCCAACAATATGACTTCAATACCGGCCTTTGCTGAAACATAGGCTATTCCCGCTCCCATTAAACCAGCACCGAGCATACCAAGTTTTTTGGTTTTTGCTTCAGGCATATCTTTTGGGCGGCGAATGAGTTTGTCTGCCTTATTTTTATTTATGAACAAGGTGCGGATCATATTCGGCGCGACATCACCCATAAGTTGTTCGCAGAAATATCTGCTTTCAACATCAATCGCCTGATCCATCGGTAACTGGTGTCCTTCATAAACAGCTGAAAGTATCGCCACTGTGGCCGGATAATTGTTTTTGGTCTGCTTTTGGGTCATCGCAGGAGCGCCCATAAAGGTTTGCACGATATTGGGGTCATATACACCCTGACCGCCCGGAATTTTAAATCGCTTCTGATCCCACGGCTGCTCTGCCTTGCCGCCGCTCAAAATCCACTCTTTCGCCTTCGCCACAATCTGATCAGCCGGTGCGACTTCGTGGATAACTCCGTTTGAAAGCGCCTGTTTTGGTGTCATGTTTTTGCCCTGAAGCAGAAATGGCAGTGCAAGCTGAATACCCATCAGGCGCGGCAACCGCTGCGTTCCACCCGCGCCCGGAATAAGCCCGATCTGAACTTCCGGTAGTCCAAGCTTTATTTTCTCATTGTCAGCAGCCACGCGGTAATGACATGCCAATGACAATTCAAGTCCGCCGCCAAGCGTAAGCCCGTTGATGGCAACAGCAATCGGCTTGCCACAGGTTTCCATTTCGCGAAACAACTTATTGAGTGAGAAGGAGGATTTAAATATGTCTTCCGGACTTTTATTATCACGCCCGGCCAGATCACCAAGAACCATATTCAGATCAGCGCCGGCAAGAAATGCATTGTCCTTGCCGGATGTGATTACTGCGCCTTTAATATTATCCTCTTTGGAAATTTTACTTATGTGGGCTTCCAGCTCACTCATAAAATCCTTATTTATGACGTTCATGGATTGCCCTTCCACGTCAATGGTCAAAAGGGCAATTCCATCATTATCGAGATCAAATTTTATTGCTTTATTAGTCATGATCTTCTCCCTTATACCCGCTCAATTATTGCGGCTGTTGCCATACCACCGGCAACACACAATGTTGCTAACGCGTATTTCTTTTTTGTTCTTTCGAGCTCGTCAAGCGCTGTTCCCAGTAGCATGTTTCCAGTCGCGCCAAGCGGATGACCCATCGCAATGGCACCACCATTAACATTGACTTCATCCGTTCCCAAATCCATTTCCTGACAGAACCTCAGCACCACCGACGCGAATGCCTCATTAACTTCCCAGACATCAATGTCATTTTTTGAAAGCCCCGCTCGTTTTAGTGCTTTTTTTGCTGCTTTCCCCGGTCCCGTGAGCATGATACTGGGATCAGTCCCAATATCCGCAAAACTTACAATACGCGCCCGTGGTTTTAGATTAAATTTCTTTCCGGTTTCTTCCGTTCCAATAAGAATAGCCGCGGCACCATCAACAATCCCGCTTGAATTGCCAGCGTGATGTACATGGTTGACCCTTTCGATTTCCGGATATTTCTGCATTATGACGGCATCAAAACCCAATTCACCCATATCATTAAAGGAACTTTTTAAAGCCGCCAGATCATCAACCGTTGTATCCGGTCTCATATGCTCATCATGTTCCAGCATTACTCTGCCGATATTATCTTTAATGGGGATAATGGAATTCTTGAAATGGCCTTTATCCCACGCTTTTTTCGCCCTCTGCTGACTGAATACTGAATATTCGTCGCAATCTTCACGGCTGAAACCGTATTTCGTCGCAATCATGTCTGCACTGATCCCCTGCAGAACTGTTCCTATTTTATTGGTAACCTGCGGATCAAGAAGCCACGCGCCGCCATCAAATCCCATCTGAACGCGCGACATGCTTTCGACACCGCTTCCTATCATCAAATCCGCCTGACCGGCCATAACACGTGCTGCCGCGTAATTCACTGCAACAAGACCGGAAGCACAGAAACGATTCACATGCATTCCGGGCACCTCATCTGAGTAATCGGCCATAATAGCGGCAAAACGGCCAATATCACCGCCCTGTTCGCCCACGCCCGTAACACAACCGGTAATGACGTCATCCACCGCTTTGACATCAAAATCATTTCTTGTTCTAAGTGCAACAAATATTTGACTTAAAAGGAAGATCGGCGTGATCGTATGCAAGCTGCCGTCTTTTTTTCCGCGTCCCCGCGGGCTTCTGACATGATCAAAAATATAAGCTTCGGTCATCATTATTCCTTAAAAAGAGTTGGCATCAATTGACATCACGTCGTTCGCACCCGCTTCGATCTTTATCCGCAAAGCGGCGGTATCGGGCAAAATATGGGTATAGAAAAAATCGGCGGTTCTGATTTTATTTTCAAGAAAATTTTTATCGCCCGCACCCTCTTTAATCATTACTTTCGCTTTGAAAGCCATTTTCGCCCAGAAAAATCCCATTGTAACCAGCGCCATCAAATTTAGATAATAATGCGCTGTTGCGCCAGCATGGTCCGGATTGTCCATTGCATTTTGCATCAGCCACATAGTCGCCGCCTGTTGTCTTTTCAGCGCCTTGTCAAGCATCGCTACATAATGTTCCATGTCAGGATTATCTTTGTGCTCATCTGCGAATTCCTGCACCATATTGAAGAAATCCCGGATTACTTCACCATTTTTTCGCGGTAACTTCCGGCCGACAAGATCCATTGCCTGAATCCCGTTAGTGCCTTCATATATCGGAGCGATACGCGCATCCCTTAAGAACTGCTCCATACCCCATTCACAAATATAACCGTGGCCGCCAAAACATTGCATTGCCCGGCTCGCGGCTTCAACGCCCTGATCCGTTAAATATGATTTTAAAACCGGTGTCATCAGCGCAAGTATATCATTAGCAGCCGTTTTTTTATCCTCATTTTCCTCACCGATGGATAAATCAATCTGGATTGCCGACCAAAGCGCCATCGCACGCGCCCCTTCAATAAATGCACGGTTAGTCATCAGCATCCGTCTCACATCAGGATGAACGATAATCGGGTCCGCTGCACCGTCAGGATTTTTAACCCCTGTCAGGGAGCGCCCCTGCAGTCGTTCACGTGTGTAATCAGCCGCATTTTGCTGCGCGACTTCCGCTATCGCGAGACCCTGAACCGCAACGCCAACACGGGCTTCGTTCATCATCGTAAACATCGCCCGCATGCCTTTATTTTCAGGGCCTAAAAGAAAACCTTTCGCGGCATCATAATTAAGCAGGCATGTAGCATTTGAATGAATGCCCATTTTTTCTTCGAGCGACCCGCAAGTCACGCCGTTGCGATCCGCGAGCGTTCCATCTTCATTTATATTAATCTTGGGAACAATAAACAGGCTGATACCTTCTGTTCCTTCCGGTGCGCCCTCGATACGGGCAAGAACAAGGTGAATGATATTTTCCGTCAGATCATGATCACCGGCAGATATAAAAATTTTTGTTCCCGTAATGCTGTAGGAGCCATCATCATTCGGCACCGCTTTTGTGCGCAGCAATCCTAAATCTGTTCCGCAGTGAGGTTCCGTCAAATTCATGGTACCTGACCATTCACCGGAAACCATTTTTGGAAGATAGGTTGATTTCTGTTCATCCGTTCCCCAGGTGTGGATTGTCTCATATGCCCCTTTGGTAAGACCGGGATACATTGCAAGCCCCCAGTTGGATGATACCATCATTTCATTCAGCGCAAGACCTATAGACATAGGCAGTCCCTGACCGCCATATTCCGGATTTCCCGTCAGGCTCTGCCAACCGCCCTCAACAAATTGATCATACGCCTCTTTAAACCCTTTTGGTGTTGTGACTACCCCGTTTTGAAGTATGCACCCTTCTTCCCCTCCGCTTTGATTGATTGGCTGAAAAATATTTTCCGTAAGCTTTGCCGCTTCTTCAAGTACGGCGTCAATCAGGTCCGGAGACGCTTCCTTATAAGACTGCATATGATTATATTGTTGTAGATCAAAAACATCATGCATCAGAAATTTATAATCAGTGACAGGTGCATTATAGGTAGGCATCCGGTGTTCCTTGTATTGATATTATTCTGGGTTGGCAGGCTGGCCTAATCAAATAACTTATCATCAACCCTTGCCCCAAGTTATAAATAAATATTACCACTATTATATCAATAGTCACGCAGGAATTTTTTGCATTTCCGCCCAAAATGCAGACAAGCAGAAAACCCCTGTAAACATATCTTAATCAATCAATGTTATTTTGGCAGAAATAAACGTTAAATGTGACATTTTAATGAATGGATTGTTCACTTGCAGGAAGGCCTGTTTGGGGCTATATAAAGCCAAAGATTGATTCTTTTTTTGCCGGTTCTGCCAAACGGGCCCTCAGAAAAGTGACACCATAATTTTAAATAGAAAATAAAACAGTAAAACATATGCAGATTTACCTGCCCATTGCCGAACTTTCAATGAACATTTTTGTTCTGTTTGCCATGGGGGGTGGTGTGGGATTTTTATCTGGCATGTTCGGTGTTGGCGGCGGTTTTCTGATGACACCGCTACTTATTTTCTCAGGCGTTCCCCCAGCCATCGCTGTTGCCACAGAAGCAAACCAGATTACCGCAGCATCTGTATCCGGGGCTGTTGCGCATTGGCGTCGCGGCGGTGTTGATTTTAAAATGGGGATGGTTCTCATTGGTGGCGGTATTGTCGGAACATATTTTGGCGCCATGATTTTTACTTATCTGCGCTCTATCGGCCAGGTGGATCTTATGATTTCCATTGCTTATGTCGTTTTCCTTGGAAGCATTGGCGGACTGATGTTTGTGGAAAGCATCCGCAGTATATTGAGGGCGCGGCGCGGCGAAGTCCAAAAGGTTGTACGTCGGCAGCGAACATGGATTGATGCACTGCCCTTTAAAATGCGCTTTAGAAAATCGAAAATGTACATCAGCGTGATTATGCCGCTGGCAATAGGCGCTTTGGTTGGTGTCCTTGCCGCCATTATGGGTGTCGGTGGCGGGTTCATTATGGTACCGGCAATGATCTATCTGTTGCACATGCCGACTAGTGTTGTGATTGGGACATCTCTTTTTCAAATTACGTTTGTAACGGCGGCCGCAACATACCTACATTCCATTAACACACAAACTGTTGATGTGGTGCTCGCGGTTATTCTTCTGACCGCTGCAGTTATTGGCGCACAAATTGGCGCGGTCGTGGGCGCAAAATTGAAAGGCGAACAGCTTCGGATATTGCTTGCCGGCATGGTTATTGTTGTCTGTGCAAAGATGGCTTTTGATCTTGTTGTTGAACCGCAAGAGCTTTTCAGTGTCACAGCAATTGCTGTGGGGGGGCATTGATCATGAAGTCTCTAAAAATTATTATTTTCGTTTTTTCTAGCTATCTATGTGCAATCGTTGCGCAAGCGGAAACCCTGGTAACTGATCTGTCCCAACACGTAATTGAAATAACATCCCAATTTTCCGGTAGTGAGCTGCTTCTTTTTGGAGCAATTGAACGACACGCCAATGAAAGCATCCAAACGGATGAAATCGCGGTGCAGGGTTTGGATTATGATATTATTGTTGTTGTCCAAAGCAATCCAACCGATCTTGTTATCCGCAAGAAAGAGAAAATGGCCGGTATCTGGGTCAATAATGAAGGCCAGATTATTCGGAACATTCCCGGTTATTATGTATTAGGGTCCACCCGTTCGCTTGATGAATTTTTATCGCGCGAAAAACAGCAGGAACTGGGTCTGGGTCTTCAAAATCTGACTTTCACCAATGATGATGGTGAGGAACTACCAGCTTATAAAGAAGCCCTGATCAGAAATATGGTTGAAAGAGGACTTTATCTAGAAAGCAGTGGAAACGTCACGGTTAAAAACGAAATATTATTCCGCGCCAATCTTGCTTTTCCATCCAACATGCCGGTAGGCGACTATAAAGCAGATGTCTATCTCGTAAGGGACGGAAATATTATTGTTAATCATAGTACAGATTTGTTGGTTGATAAGCGGGGTTTTGAGCGGGTCATTTATAATTTCGCCCACGAGTATCCGCCATTTTACGGTATTATGGCGGTGATCGTTGCGATTGCAGCGGGTCTTTTCAGCGGTTTCGTGGCGCGTAAAGTATCGTAATCATTACTATTTTAATGAGGAAGAAAGCCACCATCTCCGTTGAGCTGTTGAAGATAGGAAGAAATTTTTTTCCAGATCAAAGCTGACTGTGCTTCATATTCATCTCTAAAACGTCGTTCAATCTGCAAAGAATAGTCAAGGGCGCTTTCCCCAAACTGATTAATAAGATCATGTGCTGCTACCTCAATAAATGGATCAGGATCAATACCAAGCGCAATCATCTCAAGGAAAATGTGCCCTTCAAGCGGTGGTTGTGACCGCGAAGGTGCGAGGTCAATGTTAGGGGTAATATCACGATTATTCATTTGGGAGCTCCTGTTTCAATATAAAAAAGCAAAAATCGTGCCAATATTAACCGATTGAAACATAAGATCTTTTTGTGAAGGTGTCCCAGTAAACGGCACTAAATACCGTCTAATTTTCTGCCGATCATAAAAAAATGCCTACTAATCTACTTGCAAATTTTCATGATCCTGAGAATATAGGGCAAATAGAATAACTTGAGGTAGTAATGGACAACAGACTTAGGGCATTGAGACAACAGTTAAGGGAGCAGAACATACAGGCTTTTCTTATTCCCCATACTGACGAACACCAGAGCGAATATACGCCTTCTTACGCGGAGCGTCTTGCGTGGTTAACGGGTTTTGATGGCTCCGCCGGGTTTTCATGCGTTACATTGAATGCTGCGTCAATATTTGTTGACGGTCGCTATACGCTTCAGGTCAGAAATCAGGTTGACACCAAACTATTTTCAACGTTGAAGTTACATGAAGATCTTGTCGAGGATTGGTTGTTTGATAACCTGAACGAAGGCGATATCGTCGGATATGACCCGTGGCTTCACAGCAACTCCTGGCTTAAAAAAGCCCGTGAAAAACTGTCCCCAAGAAATATAACGTTAAAAGCGTTAAAAAGTAATCTTATTGATGAAGTTTGGCTGGATAGACCATCCCCTTCCAAGGAACCGGCATTTGTCCATCGCTATCGATATTCCGGCGAAAAATCATCCCACAAAAGAAAACGTATTGCCGCTGAAATTAAATCGAAAGGCGCGAATGCGCTTATCATTACTTCGCTTGATAGCATAGCCTGGCTCCTCAATATTCGCGGCAACGACGTCTCATCAACACCCCTTGTTCTCAGCTTCGTTATCTTGTTTGAAACCGGGAAAGCAGAATTGTTTATTGATCCCGATAAATTAACAGATGAAGTAAAAAAACATTTGGGCAATCAGGTAGATTGTTTTTCAAAAGATGAATTTCTGTCCCATGTCGAAGCACTTGGTGAAGGGGGTTTAACAGTTCTATTGGACCCGAAACGAGCAAACGCGGCGATTTTTGAGAAGCTTGAAAAATCGAAAGCAAAAATTGTCGAAGCAGACGATCCTTGTCAACTGGATAAAGCCTGTAAGAACGATATTGAGCTGGACGGGGCAAGAAAAGCGCATGTAAGGGATGCAGTCGCGTTATGTAAGTTTTTATGTTGGCTTGATGAACAGGCGCCCAAAGGAAAAATCGACGAGCTTGATGCTGTCAAAGAGCTTTATGATTTCCGTAACGAGGTTTCGTTATTCCAGGGAACCAGTTTTGATACGATCAGCAGCGCTGGCCCGAATGGCGCTATCGTCCACTACCGTGTTACCGAAAAAACATCCCGTCGCCTTGAAAAAGGGATGATTTATCTGGTTGATTCCGGCGGACAATATCTGGACGGAACAACCGATGTCACGAGAACTATCGCGATCGGACCTGCGACAGAAGAACAAAAAGACCATTTTACAAGAGTTCTGAAGGGACATATTGCACTCGCGCAGGCACGTTTTCCAGTTGGTCGATCAGGCGCACACCTGGACACCCTGGCACGTAAAGCCCTTTGGGATATCGGGCTGGATTATGATCACGGGACTGGACACGGTGTAGGCAGCTTTCTCGGTGTACATGAAGGACCGCAAAGCATATCACCCCTCAGCTTTAAAGTGCCGTTAAAGCCGGGAATGATCCTGTCAAACGAACCTGGATATTACAAAGCCGGGGAATACGGAATACGTATTGAGAATCTGGTGATCGTCAAATCCAGTGAATATGAAGAAGAAGAAAAACCCATGTTGACATTTGAGACGATTACGCTCGTCCCGATTGATACGCGGCTCATTAATGCGCATATGATGTCCGCTGCTGAGATAACTTGGCTAAACATTTATCACGCGAAAGTCCGCGAAAAAATAGCGCCGCTGCTGGAAGGCAAAGAAAAAGAATGGCTTATACGTGCAACAGAATCAATCATGTCTCTCTAATAATTTCGGAAAAATAAATGAATATTTATAATCATTATATCGGCGGCAAATATGTGGAAGGCACCAGCGGGCGTTTCGGTAACGTGTTTAACCCATCAACCGGCGAGAAGACATCACAGGTGCCCTTTGCCAGCGCCGCCGAAGTGGATCAGGCCGTTTCAGTAGCCCAAGCCGCTTTTCCCGAATGGGCGGCAACATCTGTCCTAAAGCGCGCCCGAATTATGGCCCGGTTTACCCAACTTCTTTATGATTATCAAAAGCAACTTGCAACGCTTGTTTCTAATGAACACGGGAAAGTTATCGAAGATGCGATGGGTTCTGTATTGCGCGGCATTGAAGTTGCCGAATTCGCGTCCGGCGTTCCCCATTTGCAAAAAGGTGAATATTCCGACAATGTTGCAAGCGGCGTCGACATTTATTCAATGCGAAAACCACTGGGTGTCGTTGCGGGTATAACCCCGTTTAATTTTCCAGCAATGATCCCGCTCTGGATGGCGGGAATGGCAATTGTCACCGGCAATACCGTCATATTAAAACCATCGGAAAAAACGCCGGGATGCGCGTTCAGGATTGCAGAGCTGTTTTTGGAAGCAGGTGGACCACCCGGTGTTTTAAATGTGATTGGTGGTGATAAGGAAGCCGTCAATGCGCTTATTGAAAACCCGCTTGTGAAAGCGGTTAGTTTTGTCGGCTCCACTGCGATTGCCAAATCGGTATACGAAAAGTCAGCAGCCAACGGAAAAAGATGCCAGGCAATGGGTGGGGCCAAGAACCATATGATCGTCATGCCCGACGCGGATATTAACGCCGCCGCCGATGGTATCATGGGGGCTGCATACGGTTCTGCTGGGGAAAGGTGCATGGCGATTTCCGTTGCCGTATGCGTCGGCGACGAAACCGCAGATAAACTGATTGCCAATTTAAAACCGCGCGTTGAAAATTTGAAAATTGGGCCTTCAATGAAAGAAGGGCTTGAAATGGGACCCTTGGTGACCAAAGAACATCGGGAACGGGTGACAGGATATCTCCAGCTTGCGAAGGAAGAGGGCGCAACCCTTGTGGTCGATGGTCGAGATTTTGTGCTTGACGGATACGAGGATGGCTATTTTCTGGGCGGATCAATTATTGACAGGGTTACGCCGCAGATGAAATCCTATCAGGATGAGATTTTCGGCCCAACCCTTCAAATCATGCGGGTCGGTCGTTTCGAAGATGCCATGGATTTCGCCAATGACCACCCTTATGGCAACGGCGCTTCAATTTTTACTCAAAACGGGTCGGTGGCACGGACATTCGCTGATACTGTTGAAATCGGTATGGTGGGCATAAATGTGCCCATCCCCGTCCCGCTGGCATTTTACAGTTTTGGCGGATGGAAAAACTCTGCTTTTGGTGACCACAACCAATATGGTATGGAAGGACTGCGTTTTTACACAAAAGTTAAAACGGTTACATCCAGATGGTCTAAGGATGCCATTGGACCTGATTTTATGATGCCGGTGCTGAAATAGGATTTTTTTATGAGTAACGACGTTGAATTTATGCAAAGTTCCGGTCTCGGGATCATAACGTTAAACAGGCCGGGCGCATTAAACGCGTTATCCACTGACATGTGCCGCGCCATTGACGAAAAACTCGCCGCATGGGACGTGGACAAGGGAATAAAAGCCGTTGTTATCAGGGGGGGAGGCGGTAAGGCATTTTGTGCCGGTGGGGATGTCAGGGCCATCGTCGAACAGGGGCACGAAAATAATACCAAAGCGCAGGAATTTTTTGCAACCGAGTATAAGATGAACGCGCGGATTTTTCATTTTTCAAAACCGTTTATCGCCCTGCTTGATGGCATAACAATGGGGGGCGGTGTAGGTGTGTCCATTCATGGTTCCCATCGCATTGTCACGGAAAATACGTTATTTGCCATGCCGGAAGCGGCGATCGGTCTAATACCGGATGTGGGAGGCAGTTATTTTCTGCCGCGCTTTCCCGGTGCTACCGGATTATATTTAGGACTGACGGGAGCGCGGTTGAAAGGCGCAGATACCCTTTATGTCGGCATTGGCACCGCTTATATGCAATCAGACAAGCTGGCTGAATTTATCCATTCGCTTGAGGAAAATGATATATCGTCCGATGATGATGTGGACGCAATCGTCGCGCAATTTGCTGATGATCCGGGAAGCGCACCGCTTGATGAATTCCGGGATCTGATTGACGCCGTCTTTAGCGAAAAAACAGTAGAAGATATTTTCGATCATCTGAGCATCATTGACCATGACTGGGCCAGACAGACGCTGGCGGTGCTTAAAAAAATGTCCCCGATAAGTCTTAAAGTGATTATAGAACAGCTTGAACGCGGCAGGAGCCTTGAATTTGATGATTGTATGATTATGGAATACCGCATCGTATCGGCAATTTCATCATATGACAGTGACTTTTATGAAGGGGTCAGAGCCGTGTTGATCGACAAAGACCATAACCCGAACTGGATACCACCAACGCTAGGTGAAGTAACCCATGAAATGGTTATGACCCATTTTGACGTTCCCGCCAGCGGTGATCTCCTACTTTAACTTGATGACATGCGAAACTGTCAATGAGCCTTTGACCAAAGTTCTTTTGTGCCTTACAGTCCTGAATAATAATTATAATTAGTTAATGAGGCGCAATTTAAGCATGACGTTTTTTAAAAACTTTACCGGAGCCCTCATTATTGGGGTTTGTCTCCTGACTTTGGCATCGTGCGATGATCAAAATGCACCGACCGATGAAAAAGACCTTCCGTCAATATGGATTATCAAAAATGCGACTATTTATGATGGCCTGGGGAATGCCCCTATAAACGCTGATATGCGTATCGAAAACGGCATCATAACAGGAATTGGTATTTTTGATGCCCAGCCAGGCGAAAAAATATGGCCGGCAGAAGGGCTGGCCCTTTCTCCTGGATTTATTGATCCCCATAGTCATCACGATACAAAACTGATGCAGCAACCAGCTCCCAAAAGTGCCCTTGGCCAGGGAATTACGACAATTGTCAGTGGTCTGGACGGCGGGGCATCGACATTTGGTGAACCGTTTTTATCCATAGAACATAATTTCTCGGTATTTGAGGAAAACCCTGCTGCCATAAACCTCGCTTATTTCGCACCACATGATACATACCGTGAAATCGTTATGGGAGATAGTTTCAAACGTGCGGCAACACAGGAAGAAATAAGCGAAATGGAGCAGATGCTGCGACGCGACCTGGAATCGGGTGCCTTGGGTCTTTCAACAGGCCTGGAATATGAACCTTCATTATATTCAGAAACAGAAGAAGTAATCGCACTTGCAAAAGTGGCCGCAGAATATGGCGGGAAATACACAAGCCATATCAGAAGCGAAGACGTTAAAGTGACCGAAGCCATAGAAGAAGTGCTTTCAATTGCCCGCGAAGCGAATATCCCGGCGAATATCAGTCATATCAAGCTCGCTATGTATGATTTGCATGGAAAGGCGCCAGAAGTTTTGGAAAAACTTGATGCCGCACGTAAAGAAGGCCTTGATATTACAGCAGATGTCTACCCCTATAACGGATGGAAAGCACCAATGGCAATTTTAATGCCCGCGCGCGATTACACCGACCGTGCTGCCGCCGAATATGCTTTAAATTCAATTGCGGCGCCGTCAACCATTACGATTTCAGATTATGACGGGGAACCTTCCTATATCGGTAAAACATTGGCGGAACTGGCGACTGAGAAAAATATCGATCCCGTAGACCTTATGATGCAGCTTTTACAACGCGCAGAAAAAGACAATTTAAAAGAACGTGTAATTGGTCGGAATATCGGCGAAGAAGACATTCAGACCTTTATGAAATGGCCCTATACGGCTATTACCACGGATGGTGGTATTGATGATAGTCACCCAAGAGGGCAAGGCGCTTTCTCCCGTGTTCTGGCCAGTTATGTGAGAGATAAAAATGTTATCTCACTTAGCGAAGCAATCAGGAAAATGACCAGCCTTCCGGCCCATAATCTTGGTATCGTTGATCGTGGTATTCTCAGGGAAGGCTTCGTTGCTGATCTGGTACTGTTTAACCCGGATACCATTCAAGACAACGCGACGTTTGAAAATTCGCTGCAATACTCCACGGGAATTGCCGCGATTTGGGTAAATGGGGAACTTGTTTGGGATAAAGGAAATATTACCGATGCCCGCCCCGGACAAATAATCCGCCGACATAATTCACAATAAGATTAATTACTGAACTTTATAAAGGTCCCCTACGGATGAAGCCTCATTTTAGCAAGCTACGTCGTTTTTTAATTATATTTATGGTTCAGTTGATTGCACTGGGGGCCTTAAATAATCATGCATATTCCCAAGTCAGCAACGATGTGGAAAAATACCCACAACCCCTGTTAAGCCATATTGAAGATTGGAATAAAAAACAAGCTGATAAAAACAAAAGACCTTCCACGTATGTTGAAATAAATCAGCGTGCCTTTTATGACAATATACGTCTCGTCAGATCACAGACTTTGAATGAAGCAACGAAACTGATGGTCGTTATAAAATCCGATGCCTACGGACATAGTTTAGAGATGCTCGGAACGGTGGCTGAAATTGCCGGCGCGGATTATTTTGGTATCACAGAAAACAGCTCGCTTAAAATTATGAAAAAAATGGGAATAAGTAAGCCGATCGTGCGCCTCAGATTAGCGAGCAATGATGAGATTACAGAAGCGCACGCCAACGAAGATATGTACGGCAACGTTGAAGAAATGGTCGGCAACTTCCGGATGGCGAAATTTATTTCACAGCTGGCAAAGAAACAGAACCGGAAAATTAAAATTCACCTGAATTTAAATACCGGCGGCATGTCCAGAAACGGTTTTGATATGGACGTACCGGAGATAAGGGATCAGCTGCTTTCATTATTAAAACTGGAGAATATAGAGCTTGTAGGCATAATGACGCATTTCCCCAATGCAGACGCCGAAGACATTGAAGAAACACGTATGGCACTGAAAAATTTCAGGGAACAGGCAAACTGGATCATTGAAAATGGTCACTTGGACCGACGGGATATTCTCCTGCATGTTGCCAACACCTCAGCGACATTACGATTGCCCGAAACCCATTTGGATATGGTGCGGGTTGGGTCTCTGGTCTTTGGTGAAAAATTGGAGGACGAGGCGCCGGAGGCTCTCCAACAGTTGATGTCAGTTTATTCGAAAGTCGGACAAATTAACTTCTATCCCAAGGGAAGCTCCGTAGGATATGGCAGCAACTACACATTGCTGCGGGACAGTTATCTGGCGAACATCCCAATCGGGAAGGTGAATGGAATCCCCCGCGATTTGGTGGAAGTATTAATCGGTGGACACAGATACCCAATGGTGGGCAGCATGTCGATGAATACTACAATGATCGACATAACAGATGGAGCGGAAAATATAAAACCCGGCGATGAGGTTGTTATTTTTGGCACCCAGGGTCAGGATGAAATCAGAGTAGAGGAGCACTGGCGGTCCACCATATCCGATATTCACAGCTTTATCGGTCTGCTAAACCACGATGTGAGGTATGCCAGCCCTTTATCCAATGAATAATTAAGTAACACTGGCATGTTTACCGCTTTCAGCAGACCATCTATCACTCGTATCATTCGTAACGTAGCGCTTTTATAGGGTTTGTTTTAGCCACACGGATACTATTACCGGCAACGGTTCCCCACGCCACCAGAAGTGAACAAACTCCGGCTGCAATGCAAAAACCAATAATAACAAAACCTTCAATCCGGTAAACGAAATTTTCGAGCCACATTGTCATAATCAGATAGGAAAGTGGCCATGCGATAATATTTGAAATTAGTACAGGTTTACTGAACTGCCAAACCAATAATTTGACAATATCGGTAACAGTGGCACCCATAACTTTGCGAATGCCGATCTCTTTCGTTCGTCGCTGGGCCGTAAAGCTTGCAAGGCCATAAAGCCCCAGACTAGCGATCAGTATCGCCAGAATTGAAAACGCTGCAAACATTGTTGCCTGCCCTGCCTCCGCCTCGTATAGCGCTGCAACGACATCTTCTACAAAATCATAACTGAATGGTACTGTCGCCACTTCTTGCTGCCAAATCGATTGTACCTGATCAACAAGGGTCATCGGGTTCCCGTTATATCGGATGGAAATTGCCCTGATTAATTCTGATTCCATTGGATAGATAACCGGGCCCATCGTTTTCTTCAGACTGTCAAAATGAATATTGGGTGTAACACCAATTATACTGTATTCTGCCTCTACGACATTATCCCTGCTTCCAATATTCCTATAGAGCATTTTACCAATTGCATCTTCCGGACTATTAAACCCAAAACGTCTTACGGCGGCCTCATTAATTATAATTGAACTGGCGTAGCCTCTACCGGCTTTAATATCTTCATATGTGGCACTAACATCATTATGTTCCAAATCATATTCCCGCCCGGCAAGAAGCTTTATGTCATACGTCTTAAAATAATCATATCCAACGCCTCTACTGGTAAGAACGGGGGCGTCATCCATTGACATATCATCGCTGCGTAATTTTGCACTGTTGGAATTTTTATAACCCGGTGCCGTTCTGGAATATGTAGCATATTCAACGCCGGGAATGCGGCGAATTTCATTCAGCAACGCAGGAAGCTTATTTGTTGCCGCGTCACGGTATACGTTATTAATCACCAACAGGTTGTGTTTGTTATATCCAAGATCAAGATTAACCGCATACATCATCTGGCCATAGACCACGGCTGTGGAGACGAACAATATAATCGATATCGAGAACTGAATGACGACCAGCATGGCTCTTAGTCTAACTGACTTGCTGGATTCTGACGATTTATTCGCTTTCAGAATTTCAGCGGGCCGGAAACTTGATAATATGAAAGCGGGATAAATACCGCCTATAATTCCAACACATACAGCGAGGGCCGCTATCAAAAGGATGTCCGAGGAGAGGTAATCGATTGCAAGATCTTTGCCGAGGATGTCATTATATGTCGGCAGAATTATCTCAACAATGGTGAGCGCTATCAATAGTCCAAACAGAGTTAGAAGGATAGATTCGCCGATAAATTGCGTTATCAAATTTTTCCTTGAAGCACCCATAACTTTACGTAACGATACCTCTTTTGCTCGCTGACTTGCTCTTGCGGTGCTGAGGTTCATGAAATTGATGCTGGCAATGACCAGAATAAGGACAGCGATAACAGAAAACGTGACAACGCCAGTCATGCTTCCACGGGGACGCCAATCCCCGATCCCTTCCGCCTTCAAGTGTAAATCCCCAATATTCATGGCTTTAAATTTTATGTTATCCGACGGATTGTTATCCGTTGTTTTTGGAAAGTTTCGGTCAATAAAAGCGGGCAACTGATTATTAATATCCCGAATATCCGTGCCTTCCTTCACACTGAAGTAAAGTTGAAAATTCACTGAATTCCAACTTTCAAACAGATAGTCACGACCTGACCAATCCTCTTCAATAATGGGAATAGCCGCGTTTAATTGAATTTGGCTGTTTTCGGGTAAATCCTGTATGACAGCAGCGACCCTATAATCTCTTTCATAGATATCAAAATCCAGTGTCAGAATTTGATTAATGGGATTCGTTTCTCCGAAATACTTGCGCGCCAGTGTTTCATTTAAAACAAGACTGCTGCTATCATTCAGGGCGGCTTCCACATCACCGTAAATCGTATTTATATCAAAAATCTTGAAAAATTCAGGATCAATGAGAGCGACGGTTTCCTCAAAATAGGTTCCGTCCATTATAAAAGCTGACTCCGTTCTTGTGAGGCGTGCGGCATGTTCAATCGCCGGAAAATCTCGTTTTAACGGCTGGTAAGTCTTACCGGAAGTCAGCACCCATTGATTAGGGTCCCGGCCCGGAAACTGATAGGTCGCATGCAGTCGGTATATTCGTTCCGATTTAGACCAGAATTTATCGTAGGAAATTTCATCTCGAACAAAAAGCGCGATCATCAAACAGGCCGCTAATCCGATAGACAAGCCAATGATATTAATGGCACTAAACAGTTTGTGATTTAACATATTTCTCAAACCCGTCATAAAATAATTTGAAATCAGCATAATAAAATCTCCTAAATTTATGTTGTCGCAGATCTTTAAAAAAGGAATAAAACAACATCCTTTTTTGCAATACTGTTGATACTGCAATAAATATGCCAAACTATTTTATATGTAATATCAAATGGTTAGGATTCATATGTTCGATAATGAACACATAAAAATGTTCACTATCGAACAATTTAATTCCTCACGACGTGATTTCGTTGAGCGCATCTGATAAGGCGGCAACGTCATTATGTGAACTGTAAAGTCCGGGTGTCACCCGAATATAGGAACCTTTATTCAGACCCGTTTTCGCTGCCGTGAATATTTTATATTTGTCAAACAAGAGCTGCATGAGTTCCTTATTTTCCGCCTGACTGGTTTTACCTTTAATCCGAAATGAAGTGATCCCAGCATACATTCGTTCATCCTGGGGGGTTAAGACTTCAATTTTATCATTATTGATTACCCCGTTCACCCAGGCATTGCGCAAATAGCGAAGTCGGCGGCCAATATTTTTTATGCCTATGCTTTCATGAAAATCAAGGGCCGCGTTAACGGTTAAAACCGCCGCGAAATTCATTGTACCCGTATGAACGCGGGTATTGATATCGGTATTTTGCGTTGAATCGCCATGAAAAATATCAATATCTTTGATTCTGTCTTTACTGATATACATCATCCCGACCCCAAGCGGCGCACCGATCCATTTATGTAGATTAAACCCGACAAAATCCGCCCCCAAGTCATTAAAATCAAAATCGAACTGGCCGAAAGAATGGGCGGCGTCCAAAATGACATCTACACCCCTTTCCTTCGCCATGGCGACTATTTCTTTTACCGGGGCAATAACCCCGGAGCGGTTACTGACATGCGTAAGCAATAATAATTTGCATTTTGGATTATCGTTAAGCGCTTTTTGATAAGCTTCTAATATGTTCTGGTAGGTGCCTGGTTCTGGAATATTAATTTTAACAACATCTACATCACGATAAGTTTTAAGAAACCTCATTTCTGATTGCATACTGTCATAATCAACATCCGCGTATATAACGCTGTCACCCGCCTTCAGCTTATTATACCCCATAATCAGGTTTTGCAATGCTTCGGTTGCGTTTCTTGTGAGCGCCAGTTCGTCATTGCCAACATTAAGTTTACCTGCAAGACGATTGATGATTTTATTATAGTCACCGTAATATAATTCTCTCGCGTAATAGGAACTGTTCTGGTTCACATACTGGTTATTTTTCATGAATTCTCTCATGACCGGCTTGGACATAATTCCATAATATCCGGCTTCCAGATTTATATACTGGTCCGTCACATCATATTGGTCAGTAATCCCCTGCCAGAATTGCTGATCATCCACCGCTTTCATTTCTTGCGCTCGCGTTAGGGTTGGCAGGTTTGCTATACCATATGTCGCCGCTGCTACACTCAGCCCTAAGAAATTTCGTCTATCCATGATCAGTTATGCTTTCCAAATTGGTGTTAAAAAATAAATCTCGTGCACAGCTTGATATGAATCTTCTCTTTGTGCAACAGATATTATCTGGCTTTTATATATAGTTTGTGTTTAAGAGAAAAGCCGACGATTAGGATTTTTATAATGAAAAATAGGTCAAACTTGATCTGATAATTAGAACGATGGCTGAAATACCCGAAATACTCAGCATAATAATTCTCATTAGTCGTTGATTTAACTTAGGGACAAGCCAACTGGACACTTTAAAGCCTGCGAACAGAACCGGAATAAATACGACGGCGATATATAGCTGTTCTGCAGAAAACCCCCCAAAATAAAAAAGCACTATTAATGAAAACAGGCACCCGATGAGGAAAAAAGTCGCCAAAGTCGGACGGACAACCGTCGACTGCCCATGTTGAAAAACCAGCGCCATGGGAGGGGCACCGACGGACGTCAAGGTACCCATGAACCCGGAAGAAAAACTGGCGATCAGGACAGCAACCGTTGTCGGCATAACCCTTAACTTCGTCGATGTCAGTAACACAGCAACGAGCACCAAAATACCGAAAATAATGCCATATAAAGCTAGCGGAATGAGCGAAAAGGCCATCGCCGCAAGAATAGTCCCCGGGATACGTCCCCCAAGCAATACACCAAGTGTTTTATATTCAATATTTTTTCTGTCCCTGACCACCACAAATAAAGAAATAATCATGGCCAGCATTAAAATAGGGCCGGGCACAAACAGAGGATCAATTAACAAAAGTGCTGGCGCCGATACCATACCAAAACCAAGCCCTGTTGAGCCCTGCATGATCGCACCCGCAAAAACGGCTACAATGCTGCAAAGAAACAAAACAGGCCCCAGATCCTGGAGAAATCCGATTACAAAATTGACCATCTATTCGTTTCCTGCTTAATAGGCAAAATTCAATTGAGGCGGGTGATGAGTTTGTTTATGAGGACGGGCAGGAAATTTGTCAATAAGGTCTTGACCGATTTAGCGTCATAAAAAAAAGCGGCTCAAAGCCGCCTTTTTCAATATTCTGTTTTAATTGGGATCACATGTGGATCGGTGATCCACCCGCAGCCATTGCCGCTTCCTTAACCGCTTCCGGTTCGGTGGGATGCGCGTGACAGGTATAAGCAATATCTTCAGCGGTTAACCCCTTTTCAATCGCAAGGGTGACTTCCGCAATCATATTACCCGCATCAGCACCAATAATGTGCGCGCCAACGACTTTATCCGTATCCTGGGATGACAGAATTTTTACAAACCCGTCCGTCTGGCTGTTTGCTTTAGCGCGGCTGTTTGCGGTAAAGGGGAATTTGCCAACATTGTACGCAATGCCTTCTTCCTTAAGCTGCTCTTCTGTTTTACCGACACTCGCCACTTCCGGCATGGTATAAATCACGCCCGGGATCGCATCATAATTTACATGTCCTGCATATCCGGCGATAATTTCCGCCACCGCAATACCTTCGTCTTCGGCTTTGTGGGCAAGCATCGCGCCGCGCACCACGTCGCCGATAGCGTAAATGCCCGACACGTTGGTTTCAAAATGATCATTAATATCCACCTGTCCGCGGTCGGTCATTTTAACACCTGCTTCGTCCAGGCCAAGGCCATCTGTGTACGGGCGACGACCAACAGACACCAGAACGGCATCAGCCTTAACCGTTTCAGCATCACCACCCGCAGCGGGCTCAATCGTTACAGTTGCACCGGTTTTTGTGGTTTTAACGGCGGTTACCTTTGATTTTAATTTAAACTTAAATCCTTGTTTTTTAAGAATTCTTGCGAAAGTTTTTGAAACTTCACCGTCCATTTCCGGTGTGATCCGGTCCATGAATTCGACGACCGTGACTTCTGCGCCAAGACGCTTCCAAACGGAGCCCAGCTCAAGCCCGATGACACCGCCGCCAATCACGACCAAATGTTTCGGTACTTTCGGAAGGCTTAAGGCACCAGTTGAAGAAACAACCATTTTTTCATCAATTTTAATACCGGGTAGGTTCGCAACATCGGACCCCGTGGCGATGACAATATTTTTTGCGTTAATTGATTGGACGCCGCCATCATTCAGCTCAACATCAACTTTGCCCTGACCGGCGACTTTGCCACGGCCTTTTACATAATCGACCTTGTTTTTCTTAAACAGAAACTCAATGCCATTTGTAAGATCCGTAACAACACCATCCTTATGGTTCATCATTTTTTTCAAATCGACGGAGACCTTACCGGTTTTAATCCCGTATTTTTCCAAGCCGCCATTTGCTTCATCAAAAAGTTCGGACGCATGAAGAAGGGCTTTGGACGGGATACATCCGACATTAAGGCATGTACCACCAAGGCTGCCACGCATTTCAACGCAGGCGACTTTAAGACCCAGTTGTGCTGCGCGTATCGCTGCGACATAGCCGCCAGGTCCACCACCGATTATAACAACATCATAATTATCACTCATTTCGAATTTCCACTTCTTATATATTAAAGATCAAGGACAAGGCGCTGTGGATCTTCGAGGTTTTCTTTTACCCGCACAAGGAACGTAACCGCCCCCTTGCCATCAACAATACGGTGATCATAACTGAGCGAAAGATACATCATCGGCCGGATGACAATTTCATCATCTACAACAACCGGGCGTTTTTGAATTGTATGCATACCCAATATGCCGGATTGCGGCGCATTAAGAATTGGTGATGACAGAAGCGACCCAAACACACCACCATTTGAAATGGTGAAGGTACCACCCATCATGTCATCCATTGCAAGCTTCCCGTCACGGGCCAACCCGCCAAGCCGGCTGATTTCTTTCTCAATATCAGCGAAGCTCAGGTTTTCGCAGTTACGTACCACCGGCACAACAAGACCCGCAGGCGTACTCGCCGCAACGCCGATGTTATAATAATTTTTATACACGATACTGTCATCGCGGATTTCCGCATTCACTTCTGGAATTTCTTTTAGGGCCGCTGTACAGGCTTTAGCGAAAAAAGACATAAAGCCAAGACGACAACCATGTTTCTTTTCAAACGTTTCCTTGTACTGAGCACGAAGCCCCATAACCGCTGACATATCCACTTCATTATAAGTTGTCAGCATTGCCGCCGTATTTTGCGCGTCTTTAAGACGTTTTGCAATTGTGCGACGAAGACGTGTCATTGGCACTATTTCTTCCTGCGGCGCTGCCATAACGGTCGCAGCCGGTACCGCCGACCCTGGCTCAGCAGCGGATGAAGATGCGCCACCCGATAAATGTGCCAGAACGTCTGCTTTCGTGATTGTGCCGGCAGCACCCGTACCCGTTACACTGGCCAGATCAACACCTTTTTCTTCAGCGAGCTTCGCGGCAGCCGGTCTTACATTTGAGCCGGCACCTGACCCTTTATTTGATGGCGCTGACTCTGGCGATGCTTTGGCAGGGGCAGCCTCCGCGGGTTTTTCCGCAGGTTCTGGTGCCGATGGCGCTTCTGATGCTTTACCGTGCGCAGTTTCATCAATTTTACCGAGCAGGGCACCAACTTCAACGTTATCCCCTTCTTCTGCTGTAATTTCCGCTAAGGCACCAGACGCGGATGCCGTCACTTCAAGTGCAACCTTATCGGTTTCAAGTTCGCAAATCACTTCGTCAACTGCCACCGCGTCTCCGACGGCTTTGTACCATTTTCCAACTGTGGCTTCAGATACTGATTCACCGAGTACCGGTACATGGATTTCGACGGTCATATGACCTTCTCCTTATTATTATTTTTTAAGTCTTATCTTTTTTCAATCGTTAATGCCTGATCAACAAGCGCGGCCTGTTCCGCTTTATGTCTTTCCATAAGCCCTGTCGCTGGCGATGCTGCCGCTTTTCGTCCGGCATAAATTGGCCGCTTGGCCTTACCGCCTGCTGCCACCATTGCTTCTTCGATATATGGATCAATATAGCTCCAGGAGCCCATATTTTTTGGTTCTTCCTGACACCAGACAACCTTTTCAAGGTTTTTGAAACGCTTTAATTCATTGGTCAGTGCTTCTGATGGGAATGGGTAAAGCTGTTCAATCCGCATGATATAAGTATCTTTTTGTTCGCGCGCATCGCGTTCTGCCATAACATCATAATAAACCTTACCCGAACATAAAATGAGTCTCTTAATACCGGAAGGTTTGTTAATCTTGATTGTTTTGTGTGGATCGCTTTCCGCGTCATCCCAAAGAATACGGTGAAATTCAGATTTTTCACCCATATCCTGAATTTTTGACGTTGCCAGCTTGTGCCGCAATAGCGATTTTGGTGTCATGATAATCAATGGCTTACGGAATTTACGTTTCATCTGACGGCGAAGAACATGGAAATAATTCGCCGGGGTCGTACAATTTACAATCTGCATATTATCTTCCCCGCAAAGCTGTAGGAATCGTTCGAGACGTGCTGAGGAATGCTCCGGCCCCTGTCCTTCATAACCATGTGGAAGACATACAACAAGGCCGCTGAAACGCAGCCATTTTGATTCTGCGCTGGAAATGAACTGGTCAAATATCATTTGTGCACCGTTGGCAAAATCACCAAATTGTGCTTCCCAGATCACAAGGGCATTTGGTTCCGCCATGGTATACCCATATTCAAAACCAAGAACCGCTTCCTCCGAAAGTGCACTATCAATCACTTCATAGGTAGCATGTGCGTCAGGCCCTTCACCAACATGCGCAAGCGGGGCATAACGTTCTTCGGTATCCTGATCGATAAATACACTATGACGCTGCGAAAATGTACCGCGTTGACTGTCCTGACCGGAGAGACGTACTCGATGGCCTTCACGAATAAGCGTTCCGAATGCAAGCGCTTCCGCGGTTGCCCAGTCAAAATTTTCACCGGTTTCAAACATGCGTGCTTTCGCATCAAGGGTACGTTGCAAAGTCCGGTGTATCTTAAAATCATCGGGTACGGTCGTCAGTACTCTTCCTATTTCTCTAAGCTGATCAACCGCTATACCAGTGTTGCTGCCGCGACGGATGTCTGCATCGGGACGCTCAAGACCGGCCCAACTTCCGGCAAACCAGTCTGCTTTTTCCGGTTTATAATTTTTAGCGGCTTCAAATTCCACATCAAGATAGGTGTGAAAATCCTTTACCATTTTCTCAGTATCTTCCTTGGTCAGCAGCCCTTCGCGGGCCAGCCTGTCCGCATAAATCTCGCGGGTGGACGGATGATTTTTAATCCGCTGATACATAAGGGGCTGTGTAAAGGAGGGTTCATCGCCTTCATTATGGCCAAATCTGCGGTAACAGAACATATCAACAACAATATCGGATTTGAATTTCTGGCGATATTCTGTCGCGAGCTTCATCGCAAAAACAACCGCTTCCGGGTCATCCCCGTTCACATGAAACACCGGTGCCTGCACAGCTTTCGCCATATCAGAAGGGTATGGTGACGACCGCGAATAGTGCGGTGATGTCGTAAAACCGATCTGGTTATTCACAACAACATGTATCGTGCCACCTGTGCTGTATCCTCTTAGTTCACTGAGTGCAAACCCTTCCGCGACAATGCCCTGTCCGGCAAACGCGGCGTCGCCATGCATAAGCAGGGTTAGAACACTTGTGCCACTCGTATCGTCGCGCTGGGTCAATTTCGCCCTTGTTTTACCAAGAGCAACGGGGTTCACCGCTTCCAGATGTGATGGGTTGGCCGTCAGTGACAAATGAACTTTGTTGCCATCAAACTCACGGTCAGATGAAGCCCCCAAATGGTATTTTACATCACCTGAACCTTCAATTTCATCGGGTGTGGAGGAGCCACCATGAAATTCATGAAAAATCGCCTGAAATGGCTTGCTCATCACATTGGTAAGAACATTAAGTCTTCCGCGGTGAGGCATACCAAGAACGATTTCCTTAACACCATTTTGACCACCGGTCTTGATAATCGCCTCCAAGGCAGGGATCAATGTTTCCGCACCGTCCAGACCAAAGCGTTTTGTCCCAACATATTTTTTAGCCAGGTATCCTTCAAACCCTTCTGCTTCGGTCAGTTTTTGCAGAATGGCTTTCTTACCTTCATTGGTAAACTGAATTTCCTTATCCCGTCCTTCTATACGCTCCAAAATCCAGCTTTTTTCTTCAGCACTGTTAATGTGCATAAATTCAACACCAAATGTAGAGCAATAGGTTCTATTCAATATCTCAAGAACTTCACGTACCGTGGCTTTCTCCAGCCCCAGCACGTTATCAAGGAAAATTTCGCGATCAAGATCGCCTTCGCCAAAGCCGTATGTTTCCGGATCAAGTTCCGAATGATAAGGTTTTTCAGTAAGCCCTAATGGATCAAGGTTTGCGTGCAGATGTCCCCGCACACGGTATGTTCGGATCATCATCAGGCACCGGATGGAATCCAGCGTCGCTTTTCTGATGTCTTCTTCGCTCGCTGTTCCTTTTTCTTTCTTGACGGCGACTTCGAAACCCGGGTTAAGCGCAGCGATAAGATCATCACCACTGCCGTCATAAGGCCAGTCAGGACGCTTCCAGGATGCACCCGGCTTATCAATACCCGCCCCCATCAGGATACGTGCATCTTCCGCGAGTTCCTCAAAATATGCCCGCCAAGAAGGATCAACTGATGACGGGTCGCGGGAATATCTTGCAAATAATTCCTCTACAAACGCGCCGCTGGCGCCATTAAAAAGATTGTCTTCGCTGTCTATACTCATATCATTCGAGCCTGTTTTTTTATCTGAACGGTGCTAAGCGTTTATAATCACAAAGGATTTAAAAACGCTTAACCCTTCAGAACATCCATTAGTGTAGTTCCCAATTCTGATGGGGATTCAGAAATAACGATACCCGCGCTTTTCATCGCTTCTATCTTATCTTCAGCACCACCTTTGCCGCCGGAAACGATAGCCCCAGCGTGACCCATTGTCCGCCCGGGCGGGGCGGTACGTCCTGCGATAAAACCAACAACCGGCTTCTTGATCTTATGCGACTTAAGAAAATCAGCGGCTTCTTCCTCGGCGGAGCCACCAATTTCACCGATCATGATAATGGATTGGGTTTCGTCATCATTCAGAAAACCATCCAGAACATCGATAAAGTTGGTTCCGTTTACCGGATCCCCGCCGATCCCGACACAGGTTGTCTGGCCAAGACCAACAACCGTTGTCTGGTGAACTGCTTCATATGTGAGAGTGCCTGAACGGGAGACAACACCGACTGTGCCTTTTTTATGAATATGGCCCGGCATGATCCCAATCTTACATTCGCCCGGCGTAATAACACCCGGACAGTTTGGCCCGACAAGACGTGAGCCTGAGCCCTGCAAGGCACGTTTTACTTTGACCATATCCAGAACCGGAATGCCTTCTGTAATGCAGACAATAAGCTCTACTTTTGCGTCGATTGCTTCAAGAATTGCATCAGCGGCAAAGGGCGGGGGCACATAAATTACGGATGCATTTGCTTCCGTTTTATTCACCGCTTCATCAACAGTATTAAAAACCGGTAATCCAAGATGGTCTGTACCGCCCTTACCGGGGGTTACACCACCAACCATTTTCGTTCCATATGCAATTGCCTGCTCTGAATGGAACGTACCCTGAGCGCCAGTGAAACCCTGACAAATTACTTTTGTGTTTGCGTTTACAAATATAGACATTAGCTCGCCTCCTCCACAGCTTTGACAATTTTAACTGCAGCATCGCCAAGATCAGACGCAGATATAATATTCAGACCACTGTTATCCATGATCTCTTTCCCTTTTTCCACATTGGTCCCTTCAAGGCGCACAACGAGCGGCACATTCAATGATAATTCCTTCGCTGCGGCGACAACTCCCTCAGCAATCACATCACAGCGCATAATACCGCCGAATATATTGACCAGTATTCCTTCCACCGCGGGATCACTTAGAATAATTTTAAACGCTTCGGTTACCCGCTCACGTGTTGCCCCGCCGCCAACATCAAGAAAGTTCGCAGGGCTTCCGCCTTTAAGTTTGATAATATCCATAGTCGCCATCGCCAAACCGGCACCATTGACCATACAGCCTATGCTACCGTCCAGCTTAATGTAACTTAGCTCATGTTTAGCGGCTTCAAGTTCCATCGGATCCTCTTCGGTTGGATCACGAAGTTCCTGAACATCCTTATGACGGAACAGTGAATTTCCATCGAAGCCCATTTTCGCATCTAGGACAATTACCTCATCGTCTTCGGTAACAACCAGTGGGTTGATCTCAAGCAATGAAGCGTCTTTTTCAATGAATGTCTTATAAAGAGAGCCGATTACCTTTGCGACGCCGCCTGCAGCCTTGCCGCTTAAGCCCATACCAAAGGCAACCTTGCGGCAATGAAAACCGGAAAGGCCGGATGCCGGATCAATCGTAACAGTAACAATTTTCTCTGGTGTTTCTTCAGCGACCTGTTCAATATCCATACCACCTTCGGATGATGCAATGATGGCAACGCGGCTGCTTGCCCGATCAACCAGAAGACTGACATAAAGCTCATTTGCAATGGCACAGCCATCCTCTATATAAACCTGGTTAACCTTCTTGCCTGCCGGACCTGTCTGGTGCGTCACTAGGTTCATGCCGATAATCTCAGACGCAACCTTTCTAACTTCTTCAAGTGATTTGACAACTTTAACACCACCGCCTTTACCGCGACCACCGGCGTGAATTTGTGCTTTTACGACCCACACCGGACCACCGAGATCCTTGGCCACTTGTTCTGCTTCATCGGCGGTATACGCGATACCACCATCCAGCACTGGAGCACCGTACTGTTTAAGCAGTTCCTTTGCCTGGTATTCATGAATATTCATAGGTTCTTACCTTTTTCTCTTTTTTAAGATCATTATTTTTATTCACCGTTGTAATCGATAAGGATTAAAGAATTCCTTACCAAAAATTAATTATGATTTAATCAGCAAGCGAAGGATCAATAGCCTTCACCGCATCCATCAGGCCTTTAACAGCACCTACGCTATGATCAAATCCGGCTTTTTCTTCGTCGTTGAGATTAATTTCCACAATTTTTTCAACACCGTTTTCACCAATGATACAGGGGACACCGACATACATGTCGTTTTGACCGTATTCACCGTTTAACGCAACGGCACATGGAAGGAGACGACGTTTATCGCCCAGATAGCTTTCAGCCATCGCGATGGCCGATGTCGCTGGCGCATAGTAAGCAGACCCGGTTTTCAGGAGGCCTACAATTTCTGCACCACCGTCACGCGTGCGCTGGATAATCTGTTCGAGTTTTTCGTTTGTTGTCCAACCCATTTCAACAAGATCGGGAATTGGAATACCGGCAACAGTCGAGTACCGTGCGAGCGGCACCATCGTATCACCATGGCCGCCAAGAACGAAAGCATTCACATCTTCAACAGAAACATTAAATTCCTCTGCAAGGAAAAGCGTAAAGCGCGCGCTGTCAAGAACACCCGCCATCCCGACAACCTTATTCGCAGGAAGACCTGAATATTTTTGCAGTGCCCAAACCATCACATCAAGTGGGTTTGTGATACAAATTACGAACGCGTTCGGCGCATGGTCACGAATTCCCTCACCAACAGATTTCATCACTTTACAGTTGATCCCAAGCAGATCATCACGGCTCATCCCCGGTTTGCGCGCAACACCCGCAGTAACGATAACAACGTCCGCGCCGGCAATATCAGAATAGTCCTGCGAACCTGTGATGCGGGCATCATAGCCCTCAACGGTTGAACTTTGTGCAATGTCAAGAGCCTTGCCCTGCGGTAATCCTTCTGCGATATCAAATATTACGACATCGCCCAACCCTTTTAGTCCCGCAAGGTGGGCCAAGGTACCACCGATCTGTCCACCACCAATGAGTGCTATTTTTTTTCGTGCCATGTTTCATCTACTCCTTGAAAAAAGAGGGAGCGAAAGAATTCGAATTGATCAATGACTGATCAAACTATTGAGAACTTCCCCATCCCGAAATTAAAAATTCATTGTCTAAGGATGTAGCGCGAAATAGCCGTTTTAGCAACCGCCTACCTGCAATATTCGTACATGCAGCCACTCACGTATTAACCATAATTATCTTATAATTTTAAAATTGTTGCAAAAATTATACGGCATGACCCTTGGCCAGATACTCCTTTGATTGCATTTCAATTAAACGGGAAACCGTTCTTTGAAATTCAAAATGGCCGTGGCCTTCCGCATATAACGCCTCAGGGGGGACTTCCGCACAACATAAAAATTTAACATTATTTTCGTAGAGAGCGTCAATAAAGGTAACAAATCTCTTGGCTTCATTGCGCTTTTCAGGACCAAGTTTCGGAATACCCACCATAATGATTGTATGATATTTCCATGCAAGCGCCAAATAATCAGCGGCCCCCAATGCGGCGCCACAGATTTTTTTAAAACTCACAACCGCTACACCACGAGATGCAACCGGTACTTTTAATATTCTGCCTTGAATTGTTAATTCTTCGGGACCAACCTCACTCCTGTCATTGACCGTGTGGTCAGTTAAGCGCCAAAATGCATCGGAAAGAGCATCCGTTGCTTTGTCTCCAAGTGGATAATGATAAACTTCTACGCCTTTCATTCGTTCGAGTCGATAGTCAGTGGGGCCATCAAGCGCCTCGACATCCATTTTTTCCTTGATGAGTTCAATGGTTGGTAAAAACAAGCCTCTGTTCAAACCGTCTTTATAAAGATCGTCCGGAATCCTGTTTGACGTAAGCACCAACATCACACCCTTATCAAAAAGAGCACCAAACAACCTGCCAAGAATCATCGCATCCGTAACATCCGTTACCTGAAATTCATCGAAACAGAGAAGTTTGCAGTTTGAAGAAATTTGAGCCGCTAGCGGCGAAATAGGATCATCCTCTGACGTACCCAATTTTTTTTGCCTGTCTTCCTTGCTCATATAACGCCAGTCATGCATTTCCCTATGCAACTCAAGCATAAATGCGTGAAAATGCACTCTTCGTTTATTTTTAATTGGCACAAGATTATAAAACAAATCCATCAGCATGGATTTTCCGCGGCCCACATCGCCATATATATAAATTCCCTTTGATGTTTTCTGCCTATTGCGTGATCGAAAAAGACTTTGTAAAAAACCACCCTGATTTCGGAGGTCCGTTTCGATTAGCTCTGCATATAAAATTTGCAATTTATCAACGATATGTGATTGAATAACATCTTCTTTAAGTTCCCCGCGACTTACCATTTCTCGGTAACGACTTACTGGATCGGCTGAAGTTTCACTCATTATAATCGCTCTAAAAAAAGAGACCCCTCGTTATACTTTTAATAACTTATATGGTTTATGGATTTAAATATTATCCATAAACGACTTTAAAAGGGATAAAAAATGAAAAAAACTTTTGAAATATCCGTTTATAACACCGAGGTGCGCGACGCTGTTCAAAACAAGCGCAATCACCCGAGTTTTGAAGCTACGTGGGCGGATACTCATCTTATCCTTATTCAGGCATATACCGCTGACGAAGCATTGGCCATTTGTCGGCGCAAGCACCCTGAAAAAATGGGTTTTGTTTTAGGTGACGTTACAGAAGCACTTTAAGGCACCGGCATAGAATAAAAATTTATAAGTAGACTATCTTGTTATGAGCACAGACGTAATTGCAGAACACAGAAATACCAATATATATGAAGTCGTCATGTATAATACTGAGGTACGCAAATATGTTGAATTTGACGAAAAGCACCCAAGGTATGATGATGGCTGGGCTGATTCACGATATATCGAATTGCCTGCCCTCAATATCAGAAGCGTGATAAAGAAAATCCGCGCCAGATATCCCCGGAAACGCGGTTTTAAAATCACCGCAATTACCCAAATTCCGGAATTTACTTACGATAAAAGAGAAAAATTTTAAAATTCTACTTTTCAATGTTTTTACTAAAATTTTAGACTTTCTTTTACAGTTTTAACATCTTTCCAGAATAGCATATGGCCATATTTAACGATTCATTAGAATTAATAGAGTAAGAGTATAATAGTAAAGCGAGAGTATAAAATGTCAGATGATCTACATATTTTTGAATTTTCCATATTTAACAAGGAAGTAAGAGACCTTGTGCAAATGGGTGATTCCCATAATCAGCTTGACGATAGCTGGGCTGAACAACGTTACATTCAAATTGAAGCCCCAACCGAAGACGCCGCTATGGCTGAAGCACGGCGCCGCTTTCCGGAGAAAAAGGGGTTTGTCTTCACAAGCGTCATAAGATTTCTGGATTAATTCATAACAATCTCAAGGGACGTTTCCGGGGTAAGTTCTGGCAGAATTTCGAGCAGGTCTTCTTTATTAAGGGATACACATCCTTCCGTACCCTTATAGTTCTCGTCGTCTAGGTCTTTGGCAACATGCATAAATATAGCGCTTCCTTTTCCAGGTTCCACTGGTGCATCATTATATCCCAGAACAACCAGAACATCATAAAGGTCATCCTCACGCCAAAGCGCTTCCGCGCTCGCGTGATAGGGCAGCATAACCGATTTGTTATATGCCGGGTCTTTCGGGTCGTCACACCAACCGTCTTCTTTAAGAAGCGCCATAAGCGGAACTTTGCTGTATATGGGTTTTCTTAACTTGTCGTAGCGGTAATAAACACTTCGCAGGTTAAATCGCCCTACAGGACTTTTGTTATCTCCTTCCTGCTTATCGCTGGCAATGCCGCCTTTGCCTAACGCACAAGGGTACTTCTTGCTGCCAAGCTTTAATATGCCGCGGGAAGGGTTTTCGGAGATCGGTGTGACAAGAAGTTCCATAATCGCCTTACCTCTTTTTACTTATCCAGGTCGTTTATTTCACGATGAAGGTTATATTGCGGTGAAGTCACATGCGCTTCTGCCGCGCGCAAACGCCGCTCAATGTCGCGAAATTTATATCTTATATCGCGAACCGTGTTTGAAGGTTCCGTTCTAACGGATTTCCAGAATTCGCTTTCTTTCGGATTCTCATACAAATCTTTCGGTTTGGGGTCGAGAAATAGAGCAAGTAGGATATAACCAATGATAACAAAGGGAACACCGATAAGGCAAAAGATAACCGCTGCGATACGTATTACCATCGGATCAATTCCAAAATAATCCCCGATCCCGGCACACACCCCTGAAATTTTAGCGTTCTTTTTATCAAGATAGAGCTTCTTATAGCTCGGAGTTTTATGGTCTCTATACATTATTTTTTCCTCCAGTCCGGAGATTCCACGTCAAGAATTCTTTCTATATTGTTTAGCCGGGCGTCAATGCGTTCAGCACTTTCCCACAGCTCCCCCAAAATATTTTCATCTTCGTTTGAAATGGTTTTTGTCGACTTCCAGCGGGTTGAATAATGAAGAAATATCCAAAGCGGTGCGACGATCACCATAAATAATATTGCTACTGTTTCTGCCATTTTTTATCCTTTCGATATCCTGATCGCTTCAGAATACACCGATTATTATTTTTTTGCAGCTTTGGTTTCTTTTTTCGCGAGCTTGTCTTTTAGTTCAGCCAGCTCTTCCGCTACTTGCTCATTCGCTTCAAGATCAACAAATTCATCATGAAGTGTTTTTTCACGGCCAAGTTCAGAGGCTTCAACGCGACTTTCTGTTTCTTCAACCCGTTTTTCCATCAGCGTAAACCGGTTCATTATGTTTTCGATGCGATTATCATAAAGCTTGGACCTCACACGCAACTGTGAACTCGCGGAATTTTGTCGTTCAATGAGCGACTTTTGTTTTTGTTTGGCTTCTTTAATTTTTGCCTCAAGCGATACAATATCCGCTTCATATTTTGAAAGCGCTTCCTCTAAAGGAGCACGGTCCTGCTCCAGCTCCAGAGCGATGTCCACCAACTTTGCTTTTTCGATAAGTGCTGCATTTGCCAAATCCTCTCTATTTTTTCTTAATGCCAATTCCGCTTTCGCATACCAGTCATCCTGAACTTTCTGCAGGCGACCTATATGCCGGTCAATTTCCTTACGGTCCGCAATGACGCGGGCCGCAGATGATCTTACTTCCACAAGTGTGTCTTCCATTTCCTGAATCATCATCCGGATCATTTTGTCCGGATCTTCTGCCTTATCAAGAATATGGGTGATGTTTGAATTAATGATGTCTGTCAGGCGAGTAAAAATACCCATTTTATTGTCTCCAAGAATTTATCTGCCCCTACCTGGGCCTTCGACAATAGAAATGCACAGAGCGTGCCAATTCTTATTTTTTCACTTAATCATTTGTAATGTAAGAATTTTTTCAGGTTTTCTCTTGATTTGCTCAACGCAACTCTAGTAATATAATATCTTATTATTTAGCTATTTTTATTATAATATGATAATTATTGACAAATGATACAGGAACAGCAAATAATCCTCGGTGAAAGTCCGACTTTTCTGGAAATTATTGAACAAACCAGCCGTGCAGCAAGTCACGACAGGGCCGTTCTTGTGATCGGTGAACGCGGTACCGGCAAGGAACTGATCGCCTCGCGACTTCACTTTCTATCACCCCGTTGGGAGCAGAAATTTGTACAGGTTAACTGCGCGGCGCTTCCGGATACGCTTCTTGAATCCGAATTGTTTGGCCACGAAGCCGGGTCATTCACCGGCGCCGCCGGGAAACGCGTCGGCCGTTTTGAAGAAGCGGACAATGGCACATTATTTCTTGATGAGATCGCCACAACATCACTCGCGGCACAGGAAAAAATACTCCGCGTCACCGAATATGGTACATTTCAGAGAGTCGGCAGCAATAAAACACTGAACACTGATGTCAGGATTATCGGTGCAGCCAACATTGATCTTCCGTCTGCCGCAGAGCGGGGAGAATTCCGGCATGACCTGCTGGATCGCCTCGCGCTTGATGTGATTACGCTTCCGCCACTTCGCGCCCGAAAGGAAGACATACTTTTGCTCGCCTTTCATTTTGGCCGAAAAGTTGCCCATGAGCTGGACTGGACAAGTTTCCCAGGTTTTTCAAAAACAATGACGGATACAATGATGGAATATGATTGGCCGGGCAATATTCGGGAACTGAAAAATGTCGTCGAACGCGCCGTTTATTATGCGGAACACGAACACGGCCCCATTGATCACGTTATTTTGGATCCGTTTAAGTCTCCGTACCGCCCCAATAGGCCCGCGACAGTAGAGCCCGGTGTTGAAAACTCAAAAAAACCTGTTATAGAAAAAGTATCCGTTGGCCAAACTGACTTTCAAAGCAGCGTCGATAAATACGAAAAAGATTTGCTGCGGGACGCATTAAAAACAAAAAAATTTAATCAAAAGAAAGCTGCGGAATATATAAATCTCAGCTATCATCAGTTCCGGCATCTGTTGAAGAAACATAACCTAAGGTAATCTGGGATGGAGAACAAAATGAAAATTGGTGTTTTAACCAGCGGCGGTGACGTTCCCGGGCTAAATGCCTGCATAAAAGCCATCGTTGACCATGCCGGAAAAAATAACTGGGATGTTATCGGTATAAAGAGAGGATGGCAGGGGCTGCTCAACTATAACCCGGACGGCACAAAGGAAGAAAATGCCCCACTCACAATGAAACTGGTTTCCAAAAAAATGCGTGGGCTCGAAAATACGGGCGGCACATTTTTACACACTTCGCGTTTTAACCCGGTACAAATCGATGAAAGATTTATACCGGATTTTCTAAAAGGAAAAGTACCGGATTCCACATTCAAGCCCGGGACTTTTGACTGCACCAAACATATTATGCGCGTTCTTGATGACTTAAATATAGACGTTCTGATACCAATTGGTGGAGATGGATCGCTCAGGTTCGCGGCGCACCTGACAAAACAGAATTTCCCTGTCATCAGCATACCGAAAACAATGGATAACGATGTCAACGGAACCGATTATTGTATCGGATTCAGCACCTGCGTTACACGATGTGTTGACAGTATTAACAAGATAAGAACCACCGCAGCAAGTCACGAACGGATTGCCATCATCGAACTTTTCGGCCGCCACAGCGGTGAACCGGCCCTGCTATCCGGCCACATCGCATCCGCCAGCCGCGTGTTAATTCCCGAAGTACCCATTGATCTGGACCATTTCAGCGATTTAATCATTTCGGACAAAAATGCAAATCTCGAAAATTATGCGGTCGCTGTTGTCGCGGAAGGTGTCACCATTAAGGGGGGTAAAAATATCTATCAGGAAAAACAGGACCAGTACGGCAATAAAAAACTGGGTGGTATCGGCAGGGTTATCTATGACGAACTAAAGAGCAACCACAACGTCAGTGTGTTGACGCAGCCATTGGCTTACCTGCTCAGAAGCGGCGAGCCGGATGCGCTTGATAAACTTGTTGCAACATCGTTTGGCACATTGGCGATCCAGCTGATTGAAAAGAAAACGTTCGGAAAGCTGACGGCAATTGTTGATGGAAATTATACCATTAGCGATAATGATTGCGTCCTGACTGAACAGGAAAATCTTATTGTCGATAATGTCTATGATGTTAAAAACTATCGCCCCGATATTAAAAACATCCTTGGCAGGCCAATGTATTTATGAGGGCCGTTAGAACTTCGACAATTTTTCGTCATCCTAAATATCTTCGATAGTCTGATCTTGAAAATTGGAGCGGGCGAAGAGATTCGAACTCTCGACATTCACGTTGGCAACGTGACGCTCTACCACTGAGCTACGCCCGCATATCCAGGATGCGAATACAACGAAACCGTTGTCTGTGCCGGGATAATACGCAACAATTTATGAATTGCAAGCCCTTACTTAAAAAAAATTTCATTGGCCAGACAGCCCACAATCGGTATATTTCCTTTCACAACATTCTTTTAAATTCATGGAGTTACCATGCCTGCAACAGAAACTGAATTACTATGTTTGCTCGATGATCTAGACATAAAAACCACAACATTTCGCCATGACCCGCTCTTTACAGTGGAAGATTCGCAAAATTTGCGTGGTGAAATACCCGGCGGACACTGTAAAAGCTTGTTTTTGAAAGATAAAAAGAACAACTTCATTTTGATTGTCATGTCGGAAGACCGCCGGCTGGATATGAAGGCACTTTTTAAATCAGGAAAACTGGATGTCGGGAGATTAAGTTTCGTAAGCGCCGAAAGAATGATAGAAATGCTCGGCATAAAACCCGGCTCCGTGACCCCCTTTTCGCTTATTAATGTTGACCATCCCGAATTGACGGTTGTGCTCGATAAAGGCATGTTGGAAAATGAGTACCTCAACTATCATCCCCTGCATAACGAAGCAACGACAACAATTCACAGGGAAGACTTGATAAAATTTATCAAGCATTTTGGTTTTAATCCCATTATCATAGATTTTGAACAATTATAAAAGAGTACGAAAATGCAAGACCAGGAAATCCCAAGCCCAAGCTCCCGCAATATTATTGACGTCGATATGTCCAATTTCGTATCGGAAGTAATCGAAGGATCAACAGACAAGGCGGTTATAGTCGATTTTTGGGCTCCGTGGTGCGAACCCTGCAAAACCCTTGGACCAATACTTGAAAAAGTTGTCAACGAAGCAAATGGCGCGGTGATCATGGCGAAAGTCAATATCGACGAAGTGCAGGAAATAGCCGCGCAAATGCAGATTAGATCCGTACCAACGGTGGTTGCGTTCGTGGATGGCCGGCCGGTTGATGCTTTCGCCGGCGTAAAAAGTGAAAGCGAGGTCAGAGATTTTATAAGCAAAGTGGCCCCCGATATGGGCCCATCGGAGATTGATGAAATTATCGCCTTTGCTGAAAACGCCTATACGCAGGACCAGTTTGATCAGGCCGCCGTTGCATATTCACAAGCCTTGCAGATTGACCAGTCCAGCACTTCTGCATTGGCGGGACTAGCCAATTCCCTGATTAAGCTGGGTGATGTTGAAAATGCGGAGCAGGTTTTATCGGGTGCCGAAAATAAAAATGACCCCCACATTGCGGCCGCGATGGCCAACCTGGATATGGTAAAGCAGCTTGGGGATATTGGTGATCTGGAATCATTAAAAATGTCCGTTGATCAGGACCCAAAGAATTTTCAGGCGCGATTTGACCTCGCACTCGCGCTCTGGGCAAAAGGCAACCGGGATGAAGCCGCGGACCAGCTTCTTTATATTATTGCGGCAGATAAGGAATGGCAGGACGATGGCGCCAGAAAGCAGCTTGTCAAATTCTTCGATATTGCCGGGCCAATGGATCCGTTTACTGTTTCCGCGCGTAGAAAGCTATCAAGCCTGCTATTTTCGTAGAATATAATGACTAATAATGATCTGCCGACAACCATACCTATTTTTCCATTGACGGGCGCCATATTGCTGCCAAAGGGTCTTTTGCCCTTAAATATATTCGAACCCCGTTATAAGGAAATGATCGACGTGGCACATAAAAATCACAATGTCATTGGTATGATTCAACCAAGAGGCTGCGAAATTAGCGCGGGTAAAGAAGATAATGACATGTTTGGCACAGCTCCTCGTGGTCGTGAAATCTATGATGTCGGCTGCGCCGGTTTGATTAGTGAAATCAAGAAAACAAATGAAGATCAGTATTTCATCATCCTAAAAGGTATTAAACGTTTTAACGTCATCAAAGAATTACCCCGGAGACATGAATTCAGGGAAGTTGAAGTCTGCTTCGACCTATTCGCGGCGGACGGCTCCGACGCACTGACAGGTGATGGCTTGCTGAAGGAAAAGTTTTTTAAAACCCTAGCCGCTTATTTGAAGCATCTTAAAATGAAAATCGACATCACATCGTTTAAAAGCATTGACGACGAGGAACTGATTAACTCAATGGCCATGATTTGTCCATTTGATGCAGCAGAAAAACAGATGCTGGTCGAAATTCCTTCCGTGAATAAACGCGCTGAACTTATGATGAAAATCATGGATTTCAATCTTGTTAAACATAATGTATCATTGGAAAATAATATTCACTAAGGCATGGTAATGACCGACGACACCGAAGAAAAAATAAATTATGGTAAGATTGATCCGCGACTTCTGGATATTCTGGCCTGCCCTCTTACCAAAAGTAGTCTTATTTATGATGAAAAGGCGCAGGAACTGATCAGCAAGAAAGCCAAACTGGCCTTCCCGATCCGTGATGGTATTCCTATTATGCTGATTGACGAAGCGCGGGAACTCGAAGAATAATTATCCTTTAATTCTTAAGCTGCCACTTACAGTGACTTACCCCTTAATAGCTTGGGCAATTTACCCACAGTACCCCGCGCATGGCGCATAAAAAACTTTTTGACTGCTGGCAATTCTTCTACCGCCGCAAGTCCGGCGCGCCGGGCAAACGTCACAACCCCATTGTCATTTGAAAATAGCCGGGTCAATCCGTCCATTCCAAGTGCCAGAATATTATTATCTGTCCTGCGCCAGTGCACATAACGTTCAAGAACAAGTTCGGAACCTATATCCTCTCCTAAACGATGGCCTTCGACCAACACCTCACTGAGCGCGGCAATATCACGTAATCCCAGATTAAATCCCTGTCCCGCGATCGGGTGAATACCATGAACCGCATCACCGATAAGACAAAACCGTTCTGCCGTGTAGGCGTCCGCCAATTGCATACTTAATGGGTACGACCAACGCTGCCCCAGTGATTTTACCTCACCGAGAAAGTCACCGAATTTTTTCGACAGTTCCGCATCAAACGACCTTTCCGACAATGACATTATCGTCTTTGCCCGTTTCGGCCGTTCACACCAGACGATTGACGACCTTTTATTTTTAAGCGGTAATATGGCGAACGGTCCACTGGGGTAAAATTTTTCATGTGCAATTCCCTGATGATCAAGTTCATGCTGCACGGTTGTGACGATTGCCGTCTGATTATAATCCCAATTACGAATTTTGATATCGTTCTGCTGTCGTAATGTTGATCCACGACCCTCCGCACCAACAAGCAACGATGCTTCAATTTTCGCACCCCCTTCTAGGGTAACAGATATATGGCCGGGAAAGTTTTCGGTCGATGCAATACGCTCCGGCGATAGCAGCGTAATATTCTTATGCTCCGTCACAGCATCATAAAGCCCCGCACGTATATGGCGCACTTCAACCATTTGACCGAGCGGACCGTCTCCCAATTCTTTTTGGTCAAAATGAAGAAACACCGGGCTATTGCCGTCGGTAACATGTATTTCATTAATGGGCTGCGCTTCCGCACCTATCTTATCCCACAAACCAAGTGTCCGCAGCATTACGTAAGGCGCGTAGGAAATCGCGTAGGAGCGCCCGTCAAATTTATCATTTAGTGATTTTTTCACATCAAGCGCATCAACAATAACAACCTTCAACCCGTGTGTCGCCAGCGAAAAGGCAAGCGTCATTCCAACGACCCCTGCGCCGGAAATTAAGATGTCTGCTTTTGATATCACTTTAGCTTTCGCCATGTGCAGGACTCCATTATTTCACACCATTATACGTCCGATAAGAGAGCATGCAATTAGATTTAAAAGATAATCATATTCTCTTTTGCTTAATTATTATTCATTTCTGTTTCTTTTTAATCACGTGCTCAAAATATAGGCATTTATTTTTCTGGGAATATGGCCAGAATAAAAATAATCCTGTCATTTCAATCGGTTAGTAAGTTGGCACAATTCTTGAGTTATTGAGTGAATAAATTTTGAGGTTTTTGATAATAAGGGATAGTTGTGGTGGACACGTTAAAAACAGGCACCGATGTATTTTTCATATTAATTGGCGCAATTCTAGTTTTCGCAATGCATGCGGGTTTTGCTTTTTTGGAAGTGGGAAGCGTTCGCAAGAAAAATCAGGTCAATGCGCTCGTTAAAATTATCGTGGATTTTGCCATTTCCACAATTGTCTATTTCTTTGTCGGGTACTACATCGCTTATGGTATTAATTTCCTCGGAAGCGCCGCCAATATAAGTGGCATGACCGAGAGTTCCTTATTTGCGCCAGCAGGTTATGATCTGGTCAAGTTCTTTTTTCTGATGACGTTCGCCGCCGCCATACCGGCCATTATTTCCGGTGGAATTGCGGAGCGAAGCCGGTTTGTGCCGCAACTGATTGCCACTGCGTTCATTGTCGGCCTAATCTATCCGCTATATGAGGGAATGATTTGGGGCAGCCTTTTCAATTTTCAGGATTTGATGACGGATATATTCGGCCATCCTTTTCATGATTTCGCCGGCTCTATTGTTGTACATGCTATGGGGGGATGGCTCGCTCTAGGTGCGGTCATTTTGCTCGGCGCACGGATCGGTAGATACAGAAAAGATGGCACACCCCTTGGTATTCCACCGTCAAACATTCCCTTTCTCGCATTAGGGTCCTGGATTTTATGCATCGGATGGTTCGGGTTTAATGTCATGAGCGCACAATCAGCATCTTCAGCAAGCGGGCTCGTCGCACTCAATAGCCTAATGGCGATGGTCGGGGGAATACTGACCGCCCTTATGGTCGGTCACAAAGACCCGGGGTTCGTGCACAATGGTGCATTGGCCGGATTAGTTGCGGTATGTGCCGGATCAGATATCATGCATCCTCTAGGCGCCCTGACCGTCGGCGGGGTAGCCGGGGTGATCTTTGTTAAGACATTCACCCTTTGCAGTAACAAATGGCGCATTGATGATGTTCTTGGTGTCTGGCCTTTACATGGGCTTTGCGGAGTATGGGGTGGCGTCGCAGCCGGAATATTTGGCCAGGAATTATTTTGGGGGTTAGGTGGGGTCAGCCTACCCGCTCAAATTGTCGGATCACTTGTTGGAATCGCGATAGCCGCAATTTCGGGATTTATCATTTTCGGGTTTTTGAAAAAAACAATTGGTATTCGCCTTACACCTGAGAATGAATATATAGGTGCCGATCTGGCTATTCATAAAATCAGTGCCACACCGGAGGAAGATTTCGGTCGACGGTAAACCATTTTGACGTCACGACGTCATCATTTTGTAAATAAAGTGATATTTTCGTATATTTACAACCAATATAGCCATATATTTGCCTTGTTCTATGACATAATGATAATGTATTTTAAGTAATCGGGTTGTTCGCAGAAAATAGGGAAGATCATTGGCTGGCAGACGCAGTACGATAAAAAAAACAGCGACAAAATCCCTGTTACCGGCATCGGTGACAGCATTTTTGAGCAAATTGATGGTTCGCACTTGGGGCAGCGCTCTCATCGTTTTGTTTGTTGCCGCTGTCTCGGCATTTATTTCATATGACATAAATGACCCCAGCTGGAACAATGCCGTCACTGGCGAAGCCAACAATCTGCTTGGGCTTGCGGGATCATACGGTTCTGACGTCCTGCTGCAAAGTTTGGGCCTTGGGGCCTATATCCTTGTGCTACCGCTACTAACATGGGGGTGGCGGATTATATCCCTGAAAGGATTGCCTTATATATTTATGCATTTGCTGATGCTGCCTTTTTTGGTTCTGACAGCAACTCTGGCCCTTTCTACTTTACCTGTTTTTGAAAGTTGGCTTCTTGAAAATGTTGGCTTGGGTGGTTTTTTAGGGCAAATGCTGCTTGGCTACGTCCAAAGTCTGTTTGCGCTGGCAGGGATCGACTTTTACGGCTCAATCGTTGGAGTAGTATTTGGAGCGCTTAGCGTCATTTGTTTCTATTACACCGCTGGTCTGGAAAAGGACGAATGGCGATGGATCGTCGGAGGTATAAAATGGACCCTGGCAGTCATTCTCAATAAATTGATTGCCCTGATTTTATTCTTTAAAAATCTTTTCGCGCGCACCGACAAAGGCGACTATGCAGGCGAAGTGGATGTTCGAAAAAATAAACCTTCTGCCCGGCAGGAACCACAAATGAGAAGCCCGGCGCAAAAGACAAAAAGAGAAATTCCGATCATTGATCCGGAAAAGAAGAGCGTCAAAACCAGCCGCCGAGAAACCATTGAACGACAGCCGATGCTTGATATTATAAATGATGGCGAGTTTGCGCTGCCATCCTTAAGTTTGTTATCAGCCCCTAAACCACTAAGTGAGCAGGACAGATTAACACATGATGCGTTAGAGCAAAATGCCCGCATGCTTGAAGCCGTTCTTGATGATTTTGGTGTTAAAGGTGAAATTACCAAAGTGCGTCCAGGCCCTGTGGTCACGCTTTATGAACTTGAACCTGCGCCGGGAACAAAATCTTCCCGGGTCATTAATTTGGCAGATGACATTGCCCGCTCAATGAGCGCGACATCTGCGCGTGTCGCGGTCGTTTCAGGAAAAAACGCCATTGGTATTGAACTTCCCAACAGCAAACGTGAAATCGTAGCGCTACGCGAGATATTATCGTCAAGCGTTTATGAGGACAGCAAGGCAAAATTGCCGATGGCACTTGGAAAAGACATTGGCGGGGACCCTATCGTCGTCGATATAGCATCCATGCCACATTTACTCGTGGCGGGAACAACCGGGTCTGGTAAATCCGTTGCAATCAATGTCATGATCTTGTCGCTTTTATATAAATTGACACCGGCGGAATGTCGACTGATCATGGTTGATCCCAAAATGCTTGAGCTTTCCGTTTATGATGACATTCCCCATTTGCTGACACCCGTGGTCACCGATCCGAAAAAAGCAGTTGTTGCCTTGAAATGGGCCGTCCGCGAAATGGAACATCGTTACCAGAACATGGCCAAACTGCAGGTCAGGAATATAACTGCCTACAATAAACGCCTCGAAGAAGCCCGCCAGAAGGGTGAGAATATTATCCGAAAAGTGCAAACAGGGTTTGATCCCGATACCGGAAAACCTATTTACGAAGAAGAAAACCTTGATCTTACCCCACTGCCGATGATCGTGGTAATTGTAGACGAAATGGCCGATCTCATGTTGGTGGCAGGAAAGGATATTGAACAACTTATTCAACGTCTTGCGCAAATGGCGCGGGCCGCGGGCATTCACCTGATTATGGCAACGCAAAGGCCATCTGTAGATGTTATTACCGGCACAATTAAAGCAAACTTCCCGACCCGTGTTGCTTTTCAGGTGACATCGAAAATCGATAGCCGCACCATATTGGGAGAGCAGGGAGCGGAGCAGCTCCTTGGCATGGGGGACATGCTCCACATGGCTGGAGGTGGACGCATAACGCGTGTACATGGGCCATTTGTCAGTGATACGGAAGTGGAGCGGGTGGTAAAAGCGCTCAAAAAACAGGGCAAGCCGGACTATCTGACGAATATTGTCGACGAACCGGACGAAGGGTTTGATTCTCAGTTTTTACAAAATACCAATATGACCCCGAACGCCGGAAGCCCGAGCGGCGATGAACTTTATGATCGGGCGGTTGCCATCGTCGCCCGTGATCAAAAAGCGTCCACAAGCTATATTCAGCGCCAGCTTCAGATTGGCTATAACCGCGCAGCAAATATCATCGACAAGATGGAAAGAGAGGGCGTTGTCAGCAGTGCAAATCATGTTGGTAAACGCGAGGTTCTTGTTCAGGATCATTCCGAAGACTATTAAGTCCGACCAGCAATAAAGATAATTTTAATTTTTATTGTCTAATTTCTACCTTAATGTACAAATAGAATAATTTTCAAATATAACAAAACTGGCAGAGAAATGATTAAGATATCTATATATGCAGCATGTCTCGCTTTGGCGCTAAGCCAGTCTGCCTATTCGTTTCAGGAAAAAACTGAAATCCCTGAACCCCCTGAGGAAAAGGCACAAGAACAAAAAGCACAAATGGTTAATTTCAACGTGCCTCCTGCCATTATTACGGGGGAAGACAGAGAACAAATCCTTTCCAAGGTTGAAGACAATTTAAACCGTATCAGATCCCTGAAAGCGACTTTTATCCAGCGGGGTCCGGAGGGAAATGTCGATGAAGGGACAATATTTCTCGAAAGGCCGGGAAAAATCCGCTTTGAATATGACAATGACAATCCGATACTGGTCGTCAGCAACGGTGATATGCTTTCCTTTATTGATTATGAAATCAAACAGGTCAGCCGCTGGCCAATTGATAAAACCCCTCTTAATGTGCTGGTTGATGATCATATTGATTTAAAAGATCAGGATATAGAAATACCTGAAATGCTGCGCTTCGCGGGGCTTATTAAAATGTCTGTTATTCAGCCTGACCAGAAGGATCAGGGATATATCACGTTGATATTTGAGGAATCAACTATGGAGCTGAAGTCGTGGGAAGTTGTTGATGTGCAGGGATACACAACGCGGATCGCTTTATTGAATCCCGAATATAATGTTTCTGTCGATGAAAAGCAGTTTACATTTGATGATCCGCGTCCGCAGCGAAACCGGGGACCAAGACGCTAATTTGAAACATTTTATTTAATAATTTAAATATATTTATTCCCCCTCTTGAAAAAAATATTTTGATCCTTATCTGAAAGATACAGACTAGGATGATATAGTAACTCAACCCTTCCTCCGAGACATATTATCCTGGTTTTTGGATCAAGAGGTTTTTTCCTTTTTCCCCTCCCTCTTGTTCCATTAAACTGAAGCACTACCCGACCGGTCTTCCGGTCGGGTTTTTTATTGTGAATTAGTCTTGTAGAGAGGCCCTTTACAGATTAACGTGCGCCTACGAGGAATTTTAATGACCGTAAACAACAATGAAGAAGAGTTCGAAGATTTTGATGTGGGTGAAGAATACCCGACCCTGATGCTGGTCGCGCGTTTTGCCGACCTGATAAAACAAACCAGGTGGTTTCATCACATTGGCGAAGGAATTGGTCCCGAAACTGTCAAAATCTCGCGTGAATATCTTGACCTTCTTGGTTTTCCCGAAGGGTATCCGGCAGAAGTCCATGATTGGCAGGACGCCATTTCCTGTCTTGAGACAAATGATTGGAACAGCCCCGCATGGGAAGCAGAGGAACAGCTCGCCGCTTCACTAACAAACAGCGCACTAGAATTTATCGAAGAAGATATACTGGAAATATCACTTACCAATATAACCGGAAAAGCATCGGAGTTTATTACGAATGCAGTCGAAAGTGCGTCGATTCGTTGGGGTATTGATGATGAGGAACTGCTGCGTGCCGCCATTGGTCAAGCGGTTCAAGCCTGCTATCAGGCAGCACTCGTTATCGCCGCAGGAGAAGAAGAAACCCATCCATTTGCATTAAAGTTTCGCCTTTATGAAAGTGGTCACTGGCCGTTAGGTGTCGCCGGAAACACACTGAATATATTTTAAAACACTTAAGGTATCCATATGACTAAAATCCGCCTCATCACTTGGAATATAAACAGCGTCCGCGCACGCCTCCATATTGTGGATAAGCTTTTGGCTGAATATAATCCGGATATCTTATGTTTACAGGAAACCAAGGTTCAGGATCATATGTTTCCGACCGATGTGTTTAACCAACATGGTCTGGAGCACCATGCGATCGCCGGACAAAAAAGCTATCACGGTGTCGCGACACTCAGCAAAATACCAATTATAAGACAAGACCGGATCAACTGGTGCGAAATGGGGGACGCACGCCATGTCGAAACTGAATTTGACAATGGAATTAAGCTGCATAATTTTTACGTACCTGCCGGTGGCGATGTACCCGATGTTGCGTTAAACGAAAAATTCGCCCATAAAATGGATTTTCTTTCTGAAATGACCAATTGGGGACACGAACTCCCAACGAATGACAAACATATCATGGTTGGAGATCTGAATATTGCACCATTTGAAAATGATGTCTGGTCTCATAAACAGCTTCTCAATGTCGTCAGCCACACTCCCGGTGAATGCGAAGCTCTGAATTCGGTACAGGAAGCCAATGACTGGTTTGACGTTATGCGTCATTTTGTACCGGAGCCGGAACGACTTTATAGCTGGTGGTCATACCGCGCACGTGACTGGCGTGCTTCCGACAAAGGCCGGCGCCTTGATCATATCTGGTGTAGTCAGAATTTGAAGAAAACCATGAAATCGATGAAGGTGCTCGAAGATGCACGTGGTTGGGAAAAACCATCGGACCACGCCCCCGTGATGGTTGATATGGAACTTTAGGCTAATTTTTCTTATCCAATATACCCTGAGCGACTTCAACAACATCTTTGGTAAAATTCATCATCTTTTGACCGCCATCAACCGGCAGAACGGCACCATTGATCGATTTTGTTTCAATCAGGTGCAATACACTTCGGGCTATATCTTCGACATTTAACGGGGAGCCTACAAAATTGAGGTGGCTGGCAAGTTCAAAATTTAGCTCCGATTGGGTTTCACTGATTAGAGTAAGTCCCGGCGCAACGCCGTTAACACGTACTTTGGGACATAACGCCTGCGCCATCATCTCTGTCGCGCCGTAAAGACCGAATTTACTGAGCGTATAAGTAAAAAAATCCGCATTGAGCGCGAAGACCTTGCTGTCGAGAATATTAACGACACTTCCCCGATCATTCGGGCCCAACAGGCCGGACAACCCCCGCGCAAGTTGCATGGGTCCGCGAAGGTTTACATTCATATGGTCCGCAAAACTTTTTTCATCAAAATCAACGGCACCGTCCAAGGAAAACAGTGAGGCATTGTTGATCACATGTTTTAATGGTGTACCGCTTTGTGCAATCCCGGAAAGCATCCGTTCAACGTCATGATAATTTCCAAGATCACATTGCACGATCTCGCCATCCAAATGAGACAATGTCTCAATCGCTTCGGCTTCACTATCATGATGATGGAGAAATATGTAATATCCGGCCTGACCCAGCGTCAACGCGATTGAGCGTCCAATTCGCTTGTTTCCCGCCGTTATCAGAACACCTTCATTCATTGCAACTCTCTAAAGATCATTAATCGACATATCCGCACGTTGCCACCATGGTATCTGCGGCCCGTCATATTGCACGGTTGAAATCGCTTTTTCCGGATCACCATGAAATATAACGGTGTTGGTTGGCGTTTCTTCGATCTCTATTTTAATACATTTCATTTCAAGCCCGTCATGCTTCAAAAACGCATTGATCTTGGAATAAAAGCACGCCGCCAATACTTCCGTTGTCGGGTCACCCGGTGTAATCAAAAGATGCTGCAAATTACCCGGTTCATTTTCCTTGAAATAATCAAGAAGTGGATCAACAGCCGTCATCTGCATGCTGTGATCAACTGCGTTATCGATCCAGTTATGCCAGGTTTTCTTTAATGTTTCAAATTTGCTGGTCATGTTTGAAACACCGTCAAGGTCGTCTGCTCCCTGACTGACCAGATAAACTTTCACAAATTCATTATGGCCATGCGGCACAAAACATTTGCCGTTTTTCAGATTAAACAGCCGATGGCTCATTGAATATCTTCGTGTAAAACAAATCTCAAACATCATGCTGCGCTTGATATAGGAGGATTAGGCAAGAGTCTAGCTATTTCCCATGCTATAACCACCGGATTCAGTGATAATTATTTTTGCCTTTGTCGGGTCACTTTCTATTTTCTGGCGTAACCGGTAAATATGTGTTTCAAGTGTGTGGGTCGTTACATTGGGATTATATCCCCATACCTCATTCAACAACTTCTCGCGTGATACGGTCGCACCATCCGCCCGCTTGAGAAATTTGAGAATGGCTGTTTCCTTTTCCGTGAGCCTGATTTTTTCATCCGTCTCGTTGTCGGTAAGAATTTTTTCCCCCGGCTTGAAAGTATAATGTCCGATCGGATAGCTGGCATCCTCGCTAATAAGATGCTGGCGAAGGTGCGCCCGAATGCGCGCAAGCAATATGCCAAATTTAAACGGCTTCGTCACATAATCATTGGCCCCGGCATCAAGCCCAAGGATCGTATCCGCTTCGGATGCATTTGCGGTAAGCATAACCACCGGCGTGCTGACCCCGGTTTTTCGCATCATGCGGCAAACTTCTCGGCCATCAATATCAGGCAAACCAACATCAAGAATTATTAAATCAAAATTCTGTCCCTTGACGGCTTCCAGTCCCGCTTTACCGGTGTCGCATTGACTGGTTCTAAATTCTTCATGGAAAGAAAGTTGAAGCGCGAGATTCTCACGAAGATCATCATCGTCATCAACAAGCAATATATTATATGTATGCGTCATGCTGCTTTCTCTGTTAATATCCTTAACTTCCTATTATATAAGTCGTATAACCATATTCCAAATAAATAAAGGGCTTTGACCTCTCGATGGATAACAATGTTGTGATCAATCAAAAGCTTATCTCGGTAGAGCGCGCGGCTGCTGACCTGCGGCGCGGGGGAAGTGTGCTTGTTGCCGGTGATGATCAGGTGATCCTTGTGACATCCGCAGAACTCATAACCGATGAAAAACTGGAAAAATTATCCCGTGTTTCCAAAGAGGAACCCCTGGTCGGATTAACCTATAACCGGGCCAATGTATTAAAAATCTCCCCACGTTCCGGTGATGTCGCACTGGTAAAAATTAAAGATTATATGGATAGTGGCGTTATTTCATCAATGGCGGACCCGGCGGATGATCTTCTAAGGCCGATGCAGGGGCCTTTTCAAGTTGCGCCCAAGGCCCCAAGTGACGTTCATAGCGCCGGAATCAGGCTTTGTAAGATCGCGAAGCTGTTACCCGCTGCTGTTTTTTCCGGCCCGGTTAAGGATGCAAAAAAATGGGCCATTGAAAACAACACATTGTGTATCAACGCAGCAGACATTACCGATTATGCGCTAAATGATGCATTGGCGCTGAACATCATAACCTCAGCAAAGGTGCCGCTTGAGGACGCGGAAAATGCAACCATGGTTGCTTTTCGCCCTAGCGACGGCGGAACAGAACACTTTGCCATTATTATCGGTGATCCGCCGCGCGATAAACCAGTGCTCACCCGTATTCATTCCGAATGTTTTACTGGCGATCTTCTCGGTTCCCTAAAATGCGACTGCGGTGAACAGCTGCGCGGTGCCATTAAATACATGACCGAAAAAGGTGGCGGTATTCTGCTTTACCTGGCACAGGAAGGACGCGGCATCGGTCTGATAAACAAGCTGCGCGCGTATCATTTACAGGACCAGGGTTTTGATACTGTGGATGCCAATGAACGGCTCGGCTTTTTGTCCGATGAAAGAATATTCGAACCCGCCGCTCAAATGCTAAAAAAAATGGGTTATAATAACGTAAATCTTCTTACCAACAATCCGGACAAGGTTAGGGGGCTAGAAGATTGCGACATCACAGTATCCAAGCGTATATCCCATAAATTTCCGTCAAATACCCATAATGACTTTTATCTGCGCACCAAACAGAAACGATCCGGTCATCTTCTTTAATTTATGCCAATGAGAATAAATCCAAGTGCTGAAAGTATGAATCCTATTTTCTGGTTGAAATTGAGCCGCTCCCCAAAAAATATATAGGACATGAGAAGCAGAAAAAACATATCCAGCGAAAAAACGGTCACAACAACGCTGCCTGGCCCCGTTTTCAGCGCAGCCACATAAAAATAAAGACCCGCATAAGACACAATCCCGGTCATACATCCCATGAAGACGACTTTCAGTTTGGAGACTTTACCGGGCCAAGGCACGTTTCTTTTTACAAAAGAACTAACAATAAAAAACAATGCACAGTAGCCATAGGTCAGCGCCAGAACCACCGAACTATTCAGGTCCAGTTCGTTCGCTATTTTTAACCCACCGTTTCGAAATGCAATTAAAAACATGGCGACCACCATGATAAGAAACCAAACACTGCTCACGCTCTTTGTTGAATGACGCATTCTCAAATTCACAACCAGCATCGCACTCACGAACGAGCATATTCCCAAAAGCTCAAGGACCGTAAGCTTCTCCTGATAATAAATTGAGGAAATTGATATCACAATGACGACGTTTGCTTTCGCAAAAGCCGAAGAAAGACCCGCCGGCCCGCGCCTTAAACCATGTGAAAAGGCATAATTACCACCAGCCGAACCAAGGGCGACTACAGACGCCATAAAGTGGTAAATTGGTTCTTTGAACGCCGACAGATGATCAGTCGCTCCTGCCGCAAAGCAGAGAGTCCCCACAATATAAAGTCCAAGGAAAAAATATACTTCGTCGCCGAAATTGTGAGTATTCCACTTGAAGATGAGGGCGCCGATGCCAAACATAAGCGCACCCAAAAGCGCTTCTATAATATAAAGTTCCACGTGGGATTATTCCGCAATATGGCGGGTTGACGATGAAAATTCTTCAAACTCTTCCTGCCAATCTGATTTTCGGTTAGTTGGCCGCACCTGAACCGCAGTGACCTTATATTCCGGGCAGGATGTAGCCCAGTCACTGTTATCGGTGGTGACTATATTCGCACCGGATTCCGGCAGGTGGAACGTTGTATAAACCACACCAGGCTGCATTTTTTCTGTTATTCGGGCTTCCAGCACCGTTTCGCCCATTCGGCTCTGGATCATTACCATATCGCCATCGACGATCCCCCTGTTTTCAGCGTCATGAGGATGAATATCAAGCGTGTCTTTGTCATGCCAGATATTATTCTTTGTCCGTCTGGTTTGCGCACCCACATTATATTGGCTGAGAATACGACCCGTTGTCAGGATCAACGGATATTTACGGCTTGTCCGTTCAGTGGTCGGAACATATTCGGTCACGATAAAGTTACCCTTACCGCGCACAAACCCGCCAATATGCATAATAGGTGTTCCTTCCGGCGCTTTTTCATTGCAGGGCCATTGAATAGACCCTTTTTCATCAAGCAGTTCGAAACTAACATTCGTAAATGTGGGCGTCAATCGCGCTATTTCATCCATAATTTCAGAAGGATGATTATAATACATGTCATAGCCCATGGCACGCGCAATCCGACAGGCAATTTCCCATTCGTCCATGCCCGTAACCGGCTCCATTACTTTGCGCACGCGGCTAATACGCCGTTCCGCATTTGTAAACGTCCCGTCTTTTTCCAGAAACGATGTTCCCGGTAGGAAAACATGAGCAAATCGCGCCGTTTCATTCAGAAACAGATCCTGAACAATCAGACATTCCAGTGCGCCAAGCGCCGCTTCCACATGATGGGTATTCGGGTCTGACTGAGCGACATCTTCGCCCTGAATATACATTGCCTTGTAATCACCATCCACTGCCGCATCAAACATATTCGGAATGCGGTATCCCGGCACCGGGTCAAGGGACACGCCCCAATCCTTTTCAAATTGTGACCTGACATCATCGTTGCCGACCGGGCGATAGCCGGGAAGCTCGTGTGGGAAAGATCCCATATCGCATGATCCCTGAACATTGTTCTGGCCCCGTAATGGATTAACTCCTACACCCATAGCACCGATATTCCCCGTCGCCATCGCGAGATTTGCCATACCGATTACCATGGTTGAGCCTTGTGAATGTTCGGTAACGCCAAGACCATAGTAAATAGCGGCATTTCCCCCGGTTGCATAAAGCCGCGCGGCGGCGCGAATATCTTCGGCGGGAACGCCTGTATATTCCGCAACCGTTTCGGGACTGTTTTCAGGCTTGATGATAAAATCGTGCCATTCTTCAAATGCGTCTTTATCGCAGCGTTCATCAATATAAGGCTGGTCCATCAATCCTTCCGTCATTACGACATGGGAGAACGCATTAATCATCGCCACATTCGTTCCGGGAAGTAGCGGCAAATGGTAGTCCGCCTTGATATGAGGCGACTTTACCAACCCCGTTTTTCGCGGATCTATCACGATTAACCGCGCCCCTTCACGAAGTCGTCTTTTCATCTGGCTGGCAAAAACCGGATGTGCATCCGGTGGGTTTGCACCAATGACCACAATCACATCAGAGTCCATGACACTATCAAATGTCTGAGTGCCCGCAGATGTACCAAGCGTTTCGCGAAGACCGTATCCAGTGGGCGAGTGACATACCCGCGCACAGGTATCCACATTATTGTTTTGAAAGGCGGCACGAATTAATTTTTGCACGACAAAAACTTCTTCGTTAGTACATCTTGAAGACGTTATGCCGCCGATTGATTTTCGGCCGTGTTTCTTTTGAATATCCATAAGCCGTTTGGCGGTAAAATCTATCGCTTCATCCCAGCCAACTTTTTTCCAAGGATCGGTGATCTTCTCCCGTATCATTGGGATTGTTATCCGATCTTCGTGCACAGCGTAATCCCAGGCAAACCGCCCTTTGACGCATGAATGCCCATGATTAGCCTGTCCATCTTTCCATGGCATCATCCGGACAACTTCATCGTCCTTTACTTCAGCTTTAAACCCGCAGCCGACACCGCAATAGGCGCAGGTTGTAACGACGCTACGCTCGGCTTTTCCAAGCTCGGCCTCTCTTTTTTCAAATAAACTATCTGTTGGGCAGGCTTGGACACAGGCGCCACAGGAAACACAGTCAGACGCCAGAAATGACTGATCAGTGCCAGCTGCAATTTTGCTTTCAAACCCACGGCCATCGATCGTAAGGGCGAATGTGCCCTGAACCTCTTCACAGGCCCGGACACACCGCGCGCACAAAATACATTTTGCCGGATCAAAGCTGAAATAAGGATTACTGTCGTCAACGATGGATTTTAAATGGTTATGACCGCCTTTACCGTACCTGTTTTCTTTAAGTCCTACCAAACGCGCCATATCGTGAAGTGGGCTGTCCTCATCCGGATGGTCCGAAATATAAAGCTCCATGATGCCTTTTCGGATTTTCGTCAACCGGTCTGAAGTTGTCTTAACCGACATATCCTGAGCAACGGGTGTGGTGCAGGATGCCGGTGTTCCGCGCGCCCCTTCAATTTCAACAAGGCATACGCGACAGGACCCATATTCGTTCAAACAGTCTGTGGCACATAAGCTGGGAATTTCGATATCTGCTTCCCGCGCGGCCCGCATAACTGATGTACCTTCCGGAACAGACACCTTCTTGCCATCAATTACCAGATCAATAATTTTGTCCGAACTTTTCTTCGGCGTACCATAATCTTTTTCCGTAATCAGCGTCATATTCAATTCTCAAAATCTTTTGGCCAATGCTTCATGGCGCTTTTAACCGGGATCGGTGTCATACCACCCATCGCACATAAAGATGACGTATCCATCAAATCGCACAGTTCTTCCGTTAGTTCCAGATTTCCTTTTTCAATCTGCTCCGAACCTCTGGTGGAACCGATGCGGCAGGGGGTGCATTTTCCGCAACTTTCGATGGCACAAAAATCAAACGCAAATTTAGCCTGTTCTTTCATATCCGCCGTTTCATCAAAAATGACTATGCCACCGTGCCCTAGCACAGCCCCCGCTTCGGAAAAGGCCTCGTAATCAAGTGGTAAATCGAAATTCTCCGGCGGGATATATGCCCCAAGCGGTCCCCCAACCTGCACCGCCTTAATATTTTTACCTGAATATGTTCCGCCTCCGTAACGGTCTATCATATCCCCCAGTGTAATTCCAAAAGCCTTTTCAACTAGTCCACCACGTTTTACATTCCCGGCAAGTTGAAAGGCTATTGTACCACGCGAGCGCCCAATTCCGAAATCTTTGTAATATTCACCACCTTTCGCAAGAATAATGGGGATGCTCGCCAGTGACAGAACATTATTAATCACCGTCGGCTTGCCGAAAAGGCCGACATGTGCCGGCAATGGCGGTTTAGCGCGAACCATGCCCCTTTTTCCTTCAAGGCTTTCAAGCATCGCCGTTTCTTCACCGCAAACGTAAGACCCCGCCCCAATGCGAACTTCAATATCAAATTCTTTGTCGCTGTCACAGATACTGGAACCCAGGTAATTCTGCGCTTTTGCGGTCCTGATCGCGTCGTTTAAGACAACTTTACACAGGGGATATTCACTTCGTAAATAAATATATCCCTTTGTCGCCTTAACGGCCAATCCCGCAATGATCATACCTTCGATTAAACAAAAAGGATCACTTTCCATCAAAATACGGTCGGAAAAGGTGCCACTGTCCCCTTCATCAGCGTTGCAGCAGATATATTTTTGATCTGCTTCCGTTTCAAGCACCGTGTTCCATTTTATCCCAGTTGGAAAGGCCGCACCGCCACGCCCGCGAAGACCGGACGTCATGACGTCATCAATGATGTTTTTCTCAGACAACTTTAATGCGCGTTTTAAGCCCTGAAAACCGCCGTTTTTTATATAGTCGTCTATTGATAAAGGGTCAACTAAACCACATCTGGCAAATGTAAGACGTTCCTGATTTTTCAGATAGTCAATTTCGGCGGTGGGCCCTTGACACAGTTCGTGATCGGCCCCGTCCAGAAAGCCTGCCTTATAAAGCGATGGAATATCCGACACCTGTACCGGGCCATAAGCAATACGGCCTTTTTGTGTTTCAACCTCAACAAGCGGTTCAAGATAGGTCATTCCCCAGGTGCCATTGCGGATAACATGAATATCTTCCGGTAGCGATGCAATCGCCTTGGCCACATCGTCAGCCCCCATCGAAATCGCCGCTGTATCCCGCGGTATATAGACTTTGATCATACCGCCCCCTCTTTTTTGATCAACTCGTCAAAGTTGTCTTGGTCTACGCGGGCATGGAGTTTACCATTAATCTCCAAATTGGGGGAAAGGGCGCAATTACCAAAGCAATACACCGCTTCAAGGGTGTATTCTTCATTGCTTTTTCCAACATCTATTCCCATTTTTTTTGCCACATGGGCACTAAGCGCTCGACTCCCCATTGCCTGGCAGGCTTCCGCCTGACAAATCCTGACAACGGTTCGCCCATATGGTTTAAGCCTGAAGTCATGATAATAGCTGATAACTCCATGTACCTCAGCGCGTGAGATATTGAATCCATCAGCCATAATATCAATTGTTTCTTTAGGCACATACCCAAACGCCTGCTGTAACCCGTGCAGGCATTCCAGAAGTCCCCCTTCCACTTGGCTATAATGGTCGACTATTTCCTGTGCTTTGTTCAAATCAACCATTCTAAATTCCTAACCCAATATTCTGCGGTGATGGATAAGGTGATCATCGACGAAGGTTGCAATAAAAAAATAACCATGGTCGTACCCATCCTGACGGCGCAACGTAAGTTTCTGATTAACGTCTTTGCATACTTCTTCAAACCGCTCTGGCATAAGTTGGCTTTCCAGAAACGGGTCGCCAAGTCCCTGATCAATAAGGATTTCCGGCTCCTCCGAAGCGTCCTCACTTGCGCGCAGAAGTGCACAGGCATCATAGTTGGCCTGGGCTTCCGCGGTATCGCCAATATATTTTCCAAGTGCCTTTTGGCCCCAAGGGCAGCTCATCGGGTTTACAATGGGCGCGAAGGCGGAGACGGATTTATATTTATCCTTGTTTTTTAAATAAATGGTCAGCGCACCGTGGCCACCCATCGAATGACCGAATATGCCAATCCGGTCTTTATCCACCGGAAAGTTGTCCAGCACTAGTTTGTAGAGCTCGTCTGTAATATAGCTGTACATATTATAATGTTCGCTCCACGGTTCTTCGGTCGCATCCACATAAAACCCTGCGCCTTTGCCGAAATCCCAGCCTTCTTCATCCGGGACATGATCGCCGCGCGGCGATGTATCAGGCGCGACAATAATCATTCCAAGTTCCGCCGCTTTTTGGTAAGCACCGGCCTTGGTGGTAAAGTTGTCTTCTGTACAGGTAAGCCCCGCCAGATAATACAGCGTAGGCCGTTTTCTATCGTTCGTCCAAGCCGGAACGAAGACACTGAAATTCATATCGCAACGCGTACTGGTTGCTTTATGGCTATAATAGGATAACGTTCCGCCAAAACATTTATGACTTGATTGTAATTCCATTTAATAAACAACCACGCTGCGAATTGATTTACCCTCATGCATCAGATCAAAAGCTGTATTGATATCTTCAAGCGGCATTGTATGCGTAATCAGGTCATCAATATTTATTTTTCCGTCAATATACCAATCAACTATTTTTGGGACATCCGTACGACCACGTGCGCCCCCGAAAGCACTTCCTCGCCAGACCCGCCCGGTTACCAGCTGAAATGGGCGGGTGGAAATTTCCTGTCCGGCACCGGCAACACCAATAATAATACTTTCGCCCCATCCTTTATGGCAACATTCAAGCGCCTGTCGCATGGTGTTTACATTGCCAATACATTCGAAGCTATAATCAGCCCCACCATTGGTCAAATCCATTATCGCTTCCATAACATCGCATTCTTTCGGGTTTATAAAATCAGTCATGCCAAATTTTCTGGCGATATCAATGCGGTCATTATTGATATCGACACCAATGATTTTATTGGCGCCAACCATCCGGGCCCCCTGAATAACATTCAGACCAATACCGCCAAGACCAAATACGACAACATTGGAACCCGGCTCAACCTTGGCGTCAAACGCAACGGCACCAACCCCTGTTGTAACCCCGCACCCGATATAGCAGATCTTGTCAAACGGAGCATCTTTGCGCACTTTTGCCACAGCAATTTCGGGAAGAACCGTATAATTTGAGAATGTCGAGCACCCCATATAATGAAGGATCGGCTCACCATCAATTTTGAAACGGCTGGTACCGTCCGGCATTAACCCAGCCCCCTGCGTCTCTCTTATTTTTTGGCATAAATTCGTTTTCGGATGAAGACAGAAATCACATTCACGGCATTCCGGCGTGTAAAGCGGGATCACATGATCACCAACTTCTACGGAATTTACACCTTCGCCAACTTCAACAACAATGCCCGCCCCTTCATGGCCCAATATTGCCGGAAATGCTCCCTCGGGATCATCACCGGATAATGTGAACGCATCCGTATGACATATACCTGTTGCTTTTAATTCTACCATTACTTCACCGGCTCTCGGCCCTTCAAGGGTCACCGTTTCGATACTTAATGGTTTTCCTGCTTTGAATGCGACTGCCGCCCTTGTCTCCATTTTATTCTTCCTTGTTTTTGTCTTGTCGTTTTAAAGTTAGGTTGTTGCTCTCACACATAAGAATATACCTTCATTGTTGCGATGAGAAGACATTCTTTTGTCTTTTAAATTAACCCATTATGCAAAGTTGCACATTTTTGTACATACGTACAAAACATTTCAGATTTTGTTTAAAAATTCTTTTGTGCTTTTAATAGCTTCGGCCAACCCAAGTCTTTCAATCGGGACGCCCTTGGGGAAACAACTCAGCAACCGTGTTGGTGTCGCACCATCCAGCATGACAAAAACACCCTTATCCGTTTTTTTTCTGATAAGCCGACCAAAAGCCTGCTTCATGCGCAATCGGGTGATCAGATCATCATACGTGCGTTTGCCAAAATGTTCACGTCGTGCTTTATGTAAAATGGTGGGACGGGGCCACGGCACTTTGTCAAAAACACAAAGCCTGAGCGATTCCCCCGGAACATCCACGCCATCCCGCGTCGCATCGGTCCCAAGCAGGCAGCTATGTTCAACCGTTCTGAAAATATCAATCAGCGTACTAACGTTAATCGGGTCCACATGCTGCGCAAACAGCGGCAAATGCGCATCTTCCATTGGCTCAAGTAGTCTTTCATACACCTGACGAAGTCGGCCTATTGCCGTAAATAACCCAAGCGCACCACCATCCGATGCCAGAAATAATTCGCGGTATGCGGCCGCCAATTGATCCGCCGACCTGACATTTAAATCATTAACAATAAACACACGGGCCTGATTTTCATAGTCAAAAGGAGAACTCAGGCTGACACGCGTCGGCGGATTGATAAAATGGGCAGCGCCGGTCCTGATCTCCGCACTATGCCATTCGACATCCGGGTTTTGCGTATCTGAAAGACGGTCTCTTAACGTTGCCGACGTAATCATTGCCCCGTGACTGGATTTCAAGACAACATTTGAAAATGGGATGCTTGGATCAATCCAGTGACGATACATCCCAACATCACTTTCGCGCCCCTGCGTGCGGCTTAACTCAAACCAGTCTACGAAATTATCATCGGGTTGCTTGTCATGCGAGAAGCTCTTTAACATCGACGCCCATCCTTCCGAAATGATTTCCGTGCGTCTGGTGATGCTTCTTGATACTGCCTCCAGGCGGTTTCTCGCGCTACTGTCTAGTTCATCTGCCTCCATATCAAGTTTTTTAAGGAGCAAAGCCGATAAGCGTTTAAGGGGGCCGATCAGGTCATCAAGTGCCGTGCCAAGTTCCTTTGCTGCATTTATCAGGTCCTCGCCTGGATTACTGGTGTATGTTTCAATGGAATGGAAGTCACCCTGACCCTTTGATCTTGTGTAAATTTGCGCGCGAACGTGCGACAGAAAAACCTCCGCTGGGCCAAACGGGTTTCCTTCACTTAACCGCCCATGCCAGCCATCTGCAGGCAAACAGACCGCCGCCGCGATAACCTTGCTTAGATACTGGCCTGCTTCTTCTTCATCACCAATAAGATCATCAAGGCGGCCTTTTAACCCCTTGCCACGGCGATTTTGTGTTTCAGCGCCGCGGATCCACCGTCTTAGTTCAAGCCCTTCCTGACCTGTCAGGTGTGCGGAGAAAACACTGTCAGCGGCATCAAATAAATGATGTCCTTCATCAAAAACATAGCGCGTCGGAAGATCCGCGTCGCCCTGCCGCGTCGCACTCTGGATCATAACAAGCGCGTGGTTCGCAATCACCAGATTGGCATATTTCGCCTTGCGCTGCGCTTTCTCAATAAAACATTTTTTATAATGACTGCACGCCGAATAAACACATTCACCACGCCGGTCGGTAAGCTGTGATAATCGTCCCGCCCCAAAGGTTTCGCCAAGCCAGGACGGAAAATCGCCGCCAATCATATCTCCGTCACGACTGTATCGTGCCCACCGGTTTATAAGCCCCAACAGTATTTTACCCTTCGCCTGGGTAGCGGTTCCGGTCAGCTCCTGCAAATTAAGAAGACAAAGATAATTTTCCCTGCCTTTGCGGATAACCACTCTCTTTTTCTTCAATTCCGGATCCGGATAAAGCCTGTTCAGTTCCTGATCAAGCTGCCGTTGAAGGTTTTTGGTATAAGTTGAAAGCCAGACAGTTCCCCCATTTTTTTCTGACCAGAGGCTTGCTGGAGCGATATAACCCAAAGTTTTCCCAATCCCTGTCCCCGCTTCAGCCAAAATTAATTGAGGTTCATCCTCCGCTTGCGGCATATCAAACATTTTCGCAGCACTTCTTGTATAGTCCAACTGGCCTGCTCTTTTTTCTGCCGTCGGTCCGAGCAATGTGATTAGCCTTTTCTCCGCCTCCTCAGGATTGATGAGCGCTTCACCAGCAGGCGGTGGCGGTGCTTTTTCTTCCCACTCCGAGAGATGAGCCCAAACCTGATAAGATTCCATTTGCTGAGCAGAACCGAGCGCCCCCATGATAAGCGGACCCCACCGCCATCCGGCTGACGACATATTATAAACAATTGCATTGACCCCTTCCGGATATTGGTAATCGGGTTTCGTGAGTTCAGCCAGTAACTGTTCGGCGCTTCGGATCAAAATAGTTGCTTCATCTTCAAAACTGTCCCCCATCGGCGGCATTTCTAGCGCTAAGGCCAGCCCGATGGGAAGCGGCAAACAAAACTCGGCAGGCCGCACAAACGCAAAGAGTTCAAGTATATCAAAACATCCATTCAAACTGATGCCAAGGCGCCGTGAAATAACCGGGATGTTACAGACAAGAAAATCATTTTCTCTGACGATCTTGCGTAATTCGCTGTGATGATAGGTCTCCACCTCACCGTCCGTCGTAACAATCACGCCACCGATCGGGCCTACGATTAACGCAGGCAGCTTCTTAAGCGTTTCAAATGGGTCCGGAAACTGTAGAAGGGAACTTGTCATCTTGCCTTATCAATCATCATAATCAAACCGACTATAGACACCGAAAATTGCTACGAAAAGTAAAATTCCTTTATATTATTGGTATTCAGCGTAATGAGCTGTTGACCTCTTTGCAAAATCACCTTATGAAGCCCTCAATTAAGCGCTTATTTCGCTTTTCGAATTATTTTGAAAGCAATGATTATGTCTGCATCATCAGAAGATATTGAATTTGCTCTGGCGAGCAATGCATGGCCGTTTCAGGAAGCTGAAAAGCTTATCAAACGGCTTGAAAAATCTGACATTGAAAAACACACCATTGTATTCGAAACAGGTTACGGTCCCTCTGGCCTCCCTCATATAGGAACCTTCGGGGAAGTTGCGCGCACAACCATGGTCAGAAATGCTTTTGAGCTTCTGACCGGGAAAAAAACAAAAATAATCTGCTTCTCTGATGATATGGATGGTTTTCGCAAGGTACCAGACAATCTGCCCAATCAGGAAATGCTTGCGCAACATTTGGGTCTACCACTCACGCAGGTCCCTGACCCCTTTGGTACTCACAAAAGTTTTGCCCATCATAACAATGCCAGACTGATCAATTTTCTTGACGGCTTTGGATTCAATTATGAATTTGTCAGCGCAACCGAAGCCTACAAAAGCGGGTCAATGGACGAAACATTACTAAAAATGCTCGCCGCTTATGATAAAATCATGAATGTGATCCTACCGACATTGGGGGAAGAACGGCGTAAAACATATAGCCCGTTTCTGCCAATTTGCCCGCGAACCGGCATTGTCCTGCAGGTTCCAATCATTAAGCGGGATTTGGAAAAAGGAACAATTTCCTATCTTGATGAAGAAACGGGCGATGAAGTCACGGTGCCTGTCACAGGCGGGCACTGTAAAATGCAGTGGAAGGCCGATTGGGCAATGCGTTGGGTCGGGCTGGGCGTTGATTATGAAATGGCCGGCAAAGATTTAAGCGAAAGTGTCAAGCTTTCGTCTGCGATCACCCGCATTTTGGGATGTGTACCACCCGAAGGACTGAGCTACGAATTGTTTCTTGATGAAAACGGATCCAAAATCTCCAAATCAAAAGGAAATGGCATTTCGATGGAAGAGTGGCTTACCTATGGCACGCCGGAAAGCCTTTCCCTTTACATGTATCAATCCCCCCGAAAAGCTAAAAAACTCTATTTTGATGTGATACCGAAAACGGTTGATGAATATTTGATGCATTTGAACAAATTTGCCAGCTTGGAAGGAAAAGAGAAATATGCAAGCCCCATCTGGCATATACACGGTGAGAACCCGCCAAAAGAAGACGTCCCAGTTACCTTTGCACTGCTTCTCAATCTGGTGAGTGCCAGCAATGCAGCAGACAAGGAAACATTATGGGGCTTTATCAGTAATTACGAACAAGATGCTACCCCTGAAAAACATCCGCTTCTTGATCAATTGGCCGGATATGCTTTGGTTTATTATGAAAATTTCGTCAAACCAAACAAAAATTACCGAACACCAACCAACAAAGAAATAGCCGCATTAAAGGCATTGAAAGAGCAGATCAACGCAATGCCCGATAATGCATCTGCGTCAGATTTACAAACCGCCGTCTTTTCTGTTGGCAAAGATCAGAATTATGAAAATTTGCGGGAATGGTTTGGGGCGTTGTACGAAATTCTATTAGGCCAGAAAGAAGGTCCCCGAATGGGTTCCTTCATCGCCCTTTACGGAAAAGACAAGTTTATCGAACTGATTAACAAAGCAATTGAAGAGAGTTAAAGGCAATATATTCAAGTAAATTCGAGCATAATCGGCTATATAATTGAAATAATTGACCATTATTATGTGAAAAAGTGCCGCTCATTAATGTTACATTAATTTAAGTTATGTAAATTATCTTTCATGTTTTGAGAGTAGAGTGCATTTAATAATAAATATAAGAGCCACTTGAGGGATAAATGTTAAAGATAAATTATAGAAATTTCTGGAAAAGAATTTTCGATTTTCTTACGGCACTCGCGATTATTACAATACTCGCACCTGTGTTGTTAATATTTATGGTTCTAATCAGATGCAAAATGGGAAGCCCCATTTTCTTCACCCAGGACCGGTTAGGCTATAACGGCGAAACATTCAAAATCTGGAAATTCCGGAGCATGACCAATTGTGTTGACGATAACGGCGAATTACGTCCGGATGAATATCGTCTTACGAAATTTGGCAAGTTCTTGCGCGACTGGAGCATTGATGAATTACCGCAACTGTGGAATGTTCTTAAAGGCGACATGAGCCTTATCGGGCCACGCCCGTTCATCGCAGAGTATGCATCAAGATATACTGCCGAGCAAATGAGACGCCATGAAGTGCGCCCGGGCATTAGTGGTTGGGCTCAAATCACCGGCCGAAACTCAATTAACTGGAATCAGAAGTTCATTTTGGACGTATGGTATGTTGATCACTGTAGTCTTTTGCTTGATCTCAAAATATTGTTATCTACAATACCACTCGTGCTGTTGAGAGCAGGCATTACGGCTGAAAACCATGCGACCATGCCGAAATGGAACGGTAATGATATCGCCGAGCGTGAAACACTTTCCGAATAATACTAGTAAACCAATATTTTAAGCTTTTTTATGAGAAGTAGTGGTCGGAATACAGACTGCTACTCCACCTGTTTGTTACGAAGCTTTTTAATCACCCCTCTTTTTTTCTTACTTTCCAACCTTTTCTGTTTGGCCGCGAAAGAGGGCTTTGTGTTTTTCCGCTTCTTCGGTACAATGGTCGCCTGCTTTATAAGGTCAATCAGGCGCGTTATAGCTTCTTCTTTATTACGGGTCTGAGAACGTGTGGTTTCCGCAGTTATGACAATAACCCCGTTATCGGTCATTTTCTGACTCGCCAGCTTTTTCAGTCTTGCAAATAGTTCACGACCGATCACATCACTTGTTTTCGCATCAAATCTGATCTGTACCGCGCTCTCAACTTTATTGACATGCTGTCCTCCCGGCCCGGAGGAGCGGATAAAACGGACATCTATGTCATCTTCGTTGATTGATAATTTGTCGGTAATTTTTATCATTTGATTATTCTCACTTATATCACAACTATTTTATTCGTCTTGGAAACGATATATGATTATGATGCATCATCCCTTTTTCATGGAGTTTTGAATGAAGTATAAATTGACGCCCTTACTCGTCCTGTTTTCCTTATGGGCTACAACGCTTTTTGCACAAGATACGCCAAAGATTGAATATGAGCAATATACCCTTAAAAATGGCCTGAGGGTTATCGTTCATGAAGATCGAAAAGCACCGATTATAGCCGTTAACGTCTGGTATCATGTGGGTTCCAAAGATGAACCCGAAGGAAAAAGCGGTTTCGCACACCTGTTCGAACATCTTATGTTTAATGGCAGTGAAAATTATAATGATGATTTTTTCAAACCTCTTCAGGAAATTGGTGCAAGTGGCATCAATGGCACCACCTCTCGTGACAGGACAAATTATTACCAGACTGTCCCGGTAGGAGGTCTTGATCGAATATTATGGATGGAATCTGACCGTATGGGCCATTTGACCGGCGCCATCGAACAGGAAAAGCTTGATGAGCAGCGCGACGTCGTGAAAAACGAAAAGCGTGAGGGAGAAAACAGACCGGGCGGAAAATTATATTACCGAATATATGAAGGGGTTTATCCGCTTGATCATCCTTATCACCATTCGACTATCGGGTCGATGGATGATCTGGATGATGCGACCCTCGACGACGTAAAGGCCTGGTTTAAGGAGTACTACGGACCGAACAATGCTGTCATTGTCTTAAGCGGCGACATTGATGTGGAAACATCGCGCCCGTTAATGGAAAAATATTTTGGCGATATCCCCGCAAGCCCCCCTATGAACCATAAGAAAACATGGGTACCAATACATGACACAAACCGTTATGAGGTCATGGAAGATCACGTTCCCCAAACCTACCTCACATGGTCATGGGCAATCCCCGGGCGAACTGAAAAAGAATATGCTGAGCTGGAAGTCGCCGCCAGCATTTTTGGTGGCGGACGAAATTCCCGCCTCTATTCAAAGCTCGTTCATGAAGAGGAAAGATTAAACAGCGCTTCCGCTTCGCTTATCCCTGGCGAACTTTCAAGTATATTTATGATTACAGCCGAACTCAAATACGGAGAAGATGAAGATGAGATAACCGGAGTGATCGAAGAAATGCTGCAGGAATTTCTTGAGAAAGGGCCCACCACCAAGGAACTTAACAGAGTGAAGGCGGCCATTGAAAATAATATGATCAGGGCCATGGAAAGCATATCAAGCAAAGCATCCACATTAGCAAGCGGTGCTATATACGCTGATGATCCCGGCTTTGTTCATGTAAAACAGGCTTGGCAGAATTCAACGACCAAAAATGATGTCAAAGCCACAGCAAATAAATGGCTGACAAATGGATTTTATAAACTGGACCTGATCCCCTTCGGCCGATACAGCACAATCGAAAGCACTGCGGACCGAAGCAAAATGCCGGGCCTGACATCAGAAGCAGCCATTAAATTACCACCACTTCAACACGCCACGCTTGACAATGGGTTAAAGATAACACTTGCCGAACGACACAGCGTGCCCACTGTAAGTCTTGCGATAAGGTTTGATGCGGGACGCGTAACAGACCATTCAGTAAAATACGGTACGGCTTCATTCACATTCGGCAATATGAATGAAGGGACTAAATCACTGCCTTCCCTGGAATTTGCAGACAGGAAAACCATGTTGGGAGCCCTTATCGGGTTTGGTAACGGGCGTGATAGCTCAAATATAAGTCTTTCCGCCCTCAAGAAAAACCTATCGGAATCTATAGATCTTTGGGCGGATGTCGTACAAAACCCCGCCTTTAGAGCGGAAGATATAGAGCGGGACCGTTCGCTTACGCTTGCCCAGTTGGAAGAAGCGAAAATGAACCCCAACAGCATCGCGGGAAATCTTTTATCAACCATTCTATACGGCCCCGATCACGTTTACAGCGGACGAACCATTGTTGAACAGGAGAAAATGATTCGAAGTATAAATCGACAGGATCTGATCAATTTTCACGAAATGTGGATCAGACCGGATAATGCCAAAATCTATGTGGTTGGCGATACAACGATTGAAGAAATCACCGAAGAATTAAACAAAGCCTTTGGAAAATGGCAAAATCCGGATCGGCCAAAAGGAAACAAGAATCTTACCGACGCAGAGTATGCGAAAGAAACGCGCATCATTCTTGTAGATCGGCCGGATGCCCCACAATCGATTATAATTGCTGCTCACCTCATATCATCATCAATGGATGAAAATGCCTTTAATATCAATGCGATGAACAATGTCCTAGGTGGTGAGTTTACATCACGTATCAATATGAATCTAAGAGAAGACAAAGGTTGGTCATACGGAGCAGGCAGTTCTGTCGGACAGGCCATCGGCCCACGCTCTTTCAGGATCAGCACCTCCGTACAGACAGATAAGACGGCGGCGTCAATCGGGGAGATTGTAAAAGAATTAAGGGAATATCAAACAACGCGCCCTCCAAGTGCGGAAGAACTGGAATTAATGGTAAAAGGTAACACCCTGAAGCTTCCCGGGCGGTTTGCATCCAATAGAAGCCTTCTTCGGTACATTATGAGTAATGAACATTTTGGAAGACCTTATAATTATGCCGAAACGCTTTACGATAAATATGCTGCTCTTACCCCCGAACTGCTTCAGAAAATGGCGCAGGAAAACCTTCGTCCGGACGCGATGACATGGGTTGTCGTTGGTGATCTGGAACAAATTGAACAAAATATACGGGATCTCAATCTTGGCAAAGTTGAGATTTGGGACGCCAACGGCAATATAATTGAAGAGTAAGGAAAACGGATGCGCCTCACAACATGGATCACTGCACTAATATTCTTTGCGGCCGGGATTTCGTCTGCATCTGCACAAAACACAGAAATACTCGACCGGCAGATGCATCAGGCGATGGAAACCATCGTCAGCGAAAATATTCCCGGCATTTCGATCGCTATCGCAGATAGGACCGGTCTGTTATGGTCAGGTGCCGCCGGATATTCAGATATTGAATCGGAACAATCCGTATCGCAGTCCCATCTTTTTGGAATCGGCGACATAAGCAGCCAGTTTGTTGCCGCCGTCATCGTTCAATTATCAGAAGAAGGCCTCGTGGACCTAAATAGCACGCCGGCAGAAATATTGGGCAATGTCGTTGCAAATATTGAAAATGCGGACAGCGCAACGCTTCTTCAGCTTCTAAATCATACCAGCGGCATTTATTCATGGGCAGATGACGCAGATTGGCAGCGACGGGGACGGGGTATTCAACTTAACCCAAATTACCCATGGCGAAAAGAAGAACAACTTAAATATATTACGAAGGACCGACACGACGCCACTGGTATTCCGGGTGCTGAACATAATTATTCAAAAAGCAACTATACCATTCTTGGTCTTGTCGCGGAGAAGATCTCCGGTGGTCTTCTGGAAGATGAAATCAAAACCCGTCTGCTGGTACCGAACAATTTAAAAGACACTTATCTTGATACGTATCAGATTACACCCGTCGAAAAACGTGTCGGGAGTTACCATCTGGGGTTCACCCCATTTATTTCGAAAGTAGGGATCAATGCCAAATTTGAATTTGGACCCGGACCGTTAATCAACACATCCGGCACGACGTTATCAGCAGAAGGCCTGTCGAGTGGAATGGCCAGCACGCCAAGGGACGTCGCCATTTTTATTGCCAAGCTTTGGAACGGTGAATTAATTGACAATGAAAACCTACAGAAGTTTAAACCACAAAAAACAAACGGCCACACAGCAATGCACAGCGAAATTCTCGGCTTTACCATTGATGTCCGCCAGATTGAGGGTACGGACATAGTTCTGGTATCAGCGCTCAACATCGGAATTGTCAATACCGGCGGAAGTGAAACCGCGAAATTTATTCGGAATTATGTTGATAATATATTGCTGCCCATCGCCAAAAAATATGCTAAGTAGGCCGTCAAAATAAATCTTTCAGGATCAGCAGAGTATGGCCAGCAAAAATAAAATAACAATGACACGACCGGATGACTGGCATCTTCATGTTCGTGATGAAAAATTCCTTGCGTCCGTTTTACCCGATACGGCAAAAAGATTTGCCCGGGCGATCATGATGCCCAATCTGACAGATCCGGTGACCACAACTGAGCGTGCGAGTGAATATAGGGACCGGATCATCAACGCCCTGCCAAACGAATATAAACTGACCTTTGATCCACTGATGACGCTTTATCTTACAGACAGAACGACAACTTCAGAAATTAAAAAAGCATGTGATAGCGGTTTTGTACACGCCGTCAAATGGTACCCCGCAGGAGCGACAACCAATTCTGCAAAAGGGGTAAGCGATATTGTCGCCTGCTATGATGTTCTGGAAACAATGGCAGAGGAGGGAATGCCGCTTCTTGTACACGGAGAAGTTACCGATCCCTCGGTCGATGTTTTTGACCGCGAAAAGGTTTTTATTGATCAGTTCCTGGAAGGTATACTGAAAAATTTCCCTACCCTGAAAGTGGTGTTTGAACACATTACTACCGAACATGCCGTCAATCTGGTTATAGGCGCTTCGGATAATGTCGCCGCAACAATTACCGCTCACCATATGCTTCTGAACCGCAACGCACTTTTCAAAGGGGGAATTCGGCCTCATCATTACTGCCTGCCGGTTTTGAAACGTGAAAACCACCGCCAAGCGTTGATTAAGGCGGCAACAAGCGGCAATAAAAAATTCTTTCTTGGAACCGATAGCGCCCCTCACACCAGATCATCCAAGGAAAATGCGTGTGGATGTGCGGGAATATATACCTCACACGGCGGCATAGAATTTTATGCGGAAATATTTGATAAGGCCGACGCGCTTGATAAACTTGAGGCATTCGCAAGCTTTCATGGCCCGGACTTCTATGGCCTTAAGCGTAACCGCGATAAAATAACCCTTTCGCGAGCCACCGTCGCCATTAAAGACAGCTTCCCATTTGGTGATGAGGAATGCGTCCCTTTACGCGCCGGCGGCTCTCTTGAATGGTCTATTGACTAAAAAACACGTCGACAACTTTGTGAACCAGTTCAAGCGTGCTGAATTCGCCACCGGAATCGCGATTGGTCAGGATCACCGCCGTGAAATTTCTCGATGGTATGCGGTAAATTATATTGCGAAAACCGATTGAACTTCCGGTGTGATAAATAATATCCAGATCTTTATATTTCTCCAGGCGCCAACCATAGCCGTAATCTATAAATTCACCGTCATTATTTTTGTGATTGGTGAAGGCCATTTCCAAATAATCCCGCCCTAACAGCTTATCAGTATAAAGGGCCTGATCCCATTTATAGAGATCTTCCAGATTAGAATATATTCCGCCGTCACCCAGAACAGCGCTCCATTTGCTTTGATCGGTAAGTTTTATGCCGTCTTCTTCAATGGTATAGCCGTAGGCTCTGTTTGGGACTTCGTTTACACCATTTTCATAGGCGAGTGTATTGTCCATCCCAATGGGATCAAAGATATTCTTCCTTAGATATTCTCTGAATGGAACGCCTGTTATCTTCTCCAGAATTTGCGTGAGTACTGCATATGCCGTATTGCTATACTGATATTTCTCACCAACTGGAAAATAAGTCTCACTCAGCGCCATCATATATTCAAGTGCGTCTTTATCTTTTACCTGACGGCCTAGGTCATCCGGAACCAACGGCTCATAATCGTAAATTCCTGATGTATGCTGCAACAAATGTTCGATGGTGATGTTCTTGCCATATTCTGGAAAGTCAGGAAAAATATCCGTAAGTGACGTTGAAAACGAAAGGTCCCCTTTTTCGATCAATTGCAGGATGCTCATCGCGGTAAACTGTTTTGTCACCGATGCAAGCCGGAAATTGGTTTTAGAGGTCACTGGCTGCTTTCGTTCAAAATCGGCGGTGCCATACCCTTTTTGCAGGATCGGCTTACCATCCTGAATAATCATTACCGCTGCGCCCGGCATATCCGCCGAATTATAGTCCGTAAAAATTCCGTCAACTTCAAGAAGTTTTTCATCAAGCGGTTTTTCCGAACTACAGGCGCTCAGCAAAATCACCGATAGTATAATTAGCCATTGTTTCATTTCTGTTCCCTCTCTTTATTATGTTAAATTTTTAAATATCCACTATAGCAAAATTCCGCCGGGCCCGTCATAATCGGTGAAACATCATCCTTATAGGATATATTAAGCGTACCGCCCGGCATCTGAACATCTGCGTAATTGGATTTGATAAGCCCCCGTGCCCGCGCCGCAGCAACCACCGCACATGACCCACTGCCACACGCCATTGTAAGAACACCCGGACGTTCGTAAACCTGAAATTTAATATGCGTATCGTCGATTATTTCGGCAAGCCCCACATTGGCTGATTCCGGTAGCAGTGAATTTTTCTGAATTTCCTCACCCACAGCCACAAGATCAATACTGTCAAAATTACCGACAAAATAAACAAGGTGAGGATTGGCTACATTAACGGCAACCGCATCTTTCAGTTCACCCACACTGATATCCACATGCAGAGTATCGCATTCTTCTGCCAGCGGGATTTTGTTCCAGTCAAAAGAAATGCTGCTCATTTCAACACTGATATTTTCGCCGCCTCTTGCACAGTGCAGAACTTCAAAATTTATTTCAAGATCAAGTTCATCAAGGCCCGTTTCCTCAAACAGCAACAGTGCCACGCATCTTGTTGCATTGCCGCATGCTTCCACTTCCGGACCATCAGGGTTATAAATTCGCACCCGGGCATAAGCACCCTCGCCATGTTCTGAAACGGGTTCAATAACCAACAGCTGCTCCGCACCAATGCCGACCTTTACATCACAAATAGTTTCTATTTCTGAAGCCGACGGCTTAAACGGGTCCTTCCGGCCATCAACAATGACAAAATGATTGCGAAGCCCCTGCATCTTAACGAACGGCCTGCCTTGCGGCACTATATTGAACCAGTTTTTCATCTTCGCCTGTTACGCTTTAAACAATGAAGCAATGGCATCCGTCACATAATCCATATTGGCTTCGGTAAGACCCGCCATATTCACGCGTCCGTTGGCCATAAAAAATATGTGATGATCATTAATGAGCGTCTGAATTTGATCCGCCGTCAGCGTCAGATATGAAAACATGCCCTTTTGATCAGCAATATAACCAAAACCGCTATTCGGGGCTTTTTCATTCATTTGTTCAACAAATAAATGCCGCATTTTTTTAACCCGAGAGCGCATCGCGTCAACTTCATCTTCCCATTCCCGCCTTAGATTCGCATCTCCCAGAATATGGGCAACAACCGCCGCGCCATGATCCGGCGGCATCGAATAATTGGCCCGCACAGCGCTCAACATATGTGATGTATTTTTGACATGCTCATCCGCATTGGGGGACACCAGTGTTATGGCACCGGCACGGTCACGGTACATGGCAAAATTTTTCGAACAGGAACTGGCAATTAACGCTTCCGGTAATCTACTGCTCATGACACGGGCGGCATATGCATCTTCTTCGATACCGTCTGCAAACCCCTGATAAGCAAAATCAATGAACGGCACCAACCCCTTTTCAAGCATCAAGTCCGCAAGTTCATTCCACTGATCATGTGAAAGGTCAGCGCCGGAGGCATTGTGGCAACATCCATGCAGAATAACAACGTCCCCCGCACTGGCCCCTGATAGGTCTTCTAGCATTTCTTTATACAGAAACTCACCGCGTTTACTATTATAGTAACGATACTGCTTTGGCGTAAGACCAAGCGATTTGGTAATCGCCGTATGATTTGGCCAGGTTGGGTCTGATATCCAGACATTAGTATTGGGGTTACATTTTTTGACAAATTCAAGGCCTATACGCACACCCCCTGTACCGCCGGGCGTCTGATATGTGGAAACGCGGCCTTCACCAACAGCCGGATGATCAGCACCAATCATCATTTCCTGTACCAACCTGTTAAATACAGCATTCCCAGCAGGTGACAGATAGGTTTTTGTTTCCTGATTATCCACAAGATGCTGTTCAGCTTTTTTTACACTGTTCAAAATAGCCGTATTACCCTTCGCATCCTTATAGACGCCGACGCCTAAATCCACCTTATTGGGATCCGTACAGGCGCGATACATTTTTGAGACACGCAAAATTGGATCATCCCCAACTTCAGATAAGCCACTAAACAGCATATTATTATTCCTTACTATTTTTCAGACAAGGCAAGATTGACACCCAACCCCATCAATGTTGATCCGGAAACCCAACGCATAATTTTCTGTGTTCCCTCAGACTTCTTAAGGCCACTTATAACTGCTGATGTCAGAAAAATCACCAAAATATCTACCACTGAAAATAAAATGTTATCAATAACACCCAGAATGATAAATTGCAGCCAAAGCGGATATGCCGCAGACGGGTCAACGAACTGAGGCAGAAAAGCGATATAAAAAATTATGACCTTCGGATTAAGCACTTCCACCATCATGCTGTCAAAAAACACCTTCTTTTTAAGATGATTTTTCATGTGGGGAAGTTCACTGGCATCCAATTTTCCCCGTATCATACCGTACCCCAGCCACACCAGATAGACAGCACCAAGAATTTTAAGGATGGTATAGGCCATCGGGGCATGTGTAAAAACAGCGGAAAGCCCCGCCGCAGCCGCTATAATATGAACCAGCCCGCCAATATGAATACCCAGTGCGGCGAACGCGCCGCCACGCTTGCCCTTCGCCATTGTCTGAGCAGCAGTATATAAAATGGCCGGCCCTGGTATAAATGCAAAAATAACGGCCGCGATAAAAAATGGGATCAACTGTTCAATTGCCGGCATGATAGTATCCTTAGATCATGTCATAAAATATGCACCTTACAACGATAAATCCTGTCTCTCAATAACGATAATCCATCCCTGAGACCTTTTTATTTAAAATCGATGCTTGAAGTCAGGGTAATATTGACTATTCTGTCGGTTATACCTGATCAATAATGAAAAGGATGATGTTTTATGATTGTGAGAACCTGGTAACCGGTAATATTGCTTCTGCATAGTGGCATTATTTTATCCGGTGATATTTCCAAACGGTCTTTTTAGGGCTGTTGAATTGCTGCGCGTTGATCGTTCAGCATAACCATCGCTATTTTTACAGGTTTAAAACAATGTCATTAAACATAGAACAACTTTCCACCATTGGATGGGAACCTTTTTTTCAACAACAACTCAGCGCTGAAGAATGGGAGCAGGCAAGCCCCTATCGTGTCATAGCCGTTCACCGCGGCCAGCTAAGATTATCATCGGCTGATGATGAATTAACGTTACCGCTCACTGGCAAAATTCTGACAGAAGATAAAATGAATCAGGCAACCATCGGTGACTGGCTATTGCTTTCGAGCAAAGACGGTAAATTTATTCGTCTGCTTGACCGTAAAAGCCTTTTTAAAAGAAAAGCTCCCGGGACTTCCAATGATTACCAGCTGATCGCAGCCAATGTAAACACGCTTTTTATCGTAACGTCCTGCAACGACGATTTTAATATTTCGAGGCTCGAACGGTATTTTGCGCTCGCATATGAAGCGGAAGTTGAACCGGTCATTATCCTTACCAAAGCTGACCTTACCGAAAACGCAGGCGACTATGAAAAAAAAGCAAGAAACCTTGACCCTTCTGTCATGGTGGAAACGGTAAACGCGTTAGACCCGACTGATCTGGTATGTCTGGAGGCGTGGTGTAAAAAAGGACAGACCATTGCACTTATGGGGTCTTCCGGTGTCGGCAAATCGACAATCGCAAACGGACTGGGCGCTCCGATACAAAAAACCGGCAGCATCCGCGAAGACGATTCCAAAGGACGCCATACTACCACGCATCGCTCGTTGCTGCCCCTAAAACAGGGCGGTATCTTGCTTGATAGTCCGGGAATACGGGAGTTGCAGATTACTGATAGCGAAACCGGGGTCGAAGCCGCATTTGCGGACATTGCAGAAATCGCCAGAAAATGCCGTTTTAAAAATTGTCAACACAATCAGGAGCCGGGATGTGCCGTACAAACGGCCATTGATAATGGTGATCTCGAATTACGGCGACTTACCAATTATAAAAAGTTGAAAGCTGAACAGGCAAGAAACTCGGCGACGTTGGCAGAGAAAAGACAGAAAGACAAAGCATTTGGGAAATATGTTAAAAAAACCCTGAAGCAGGCTCATAAACTTAAGGGCATGACCTGATTTTTTCAGCCCTATGATTTAACAAAAAGCGCGGTGTGATAAATAGTCACACCGCGCTTTCATCTCAATATAAAAATAGATGACCTTTTTATTCCGCTGGCTGCTCCACACTGTCAGCTTCAGCGACTTTTACAAAGCGGCTTGTGATGACGCCTGCTGTCATCGACCCATTCACATTGAGGGCCGTACGCGCCATATCAATGAGCGGCTCAATGGAAATCAACAAGGCAACAATCTCAACAGGCAGCCCCATCGCCGGCAGTACAATCAGCGCCGCAAAGGTGGCACCACCGCCAACACCCGCCACACCGAACGAGCTGATGGTTACGATACCAACAAGCATTGCCAGAAATTGGAAATCAACCGCGACACCAACCGTCGGCGCGACCATAACCGCTAGCATGGTTGGATAAATGCCTGCGCATCCGTTCTGCCCGATCGTTGCACCAAAAGACGCGGCAATATTGGCAATTGACTTCGGCACACCGAGCTTTTGTGTCTGCGCTTCCACATTTAATGGAATACAGGCCGCGGAACTTCTGGATGTAAAGGCAAAGGTCAGAACCGGGAACACAGCGGTGAAAAACTTTTTCGGATTAAATCCGGTGAGGCTTAATAACCCGCCATGAATTAGGAACATAATCGCGATTGCAAGATAGGAAGCGACGATGAATTTGCCAAGCGCCAGAATATCGGCGAGACTCGACCCCGCCACAACCCTGGTCATCAGTGCCATCACACCATATGGTGTAAAGGCCATGACCATCCGAACAAGGCTCATGATAACACTTTGCATAACATCCACTGCTTTCATGAAAGCGGCTTCATGCTCCGGGTGTTCTTTCATCGCTTTTAAAGCGGCGACCCCAAACAGGATCGCAAATATAACAACCGAGATAATCGAAAGCGGTCTGGCACCAGTAAGGTCCGAAAAGATATTCCGCGGAATAAAGGATACAAGCATTGATGCAACACTCAGGTTTTCAACCCGTCCCATCCTGCCTTCAAGTGCCGCAGCACGGGCCATTTCCCGATCTCCGCTTACAAGTCCCTCCGCCGTCAGGTCGAAAATATCCGTAACCCCGATTGCGACGATCGATGAAATCATTGTGGTAAAGACAAGAACGCCCACAACCATTCCACCAATTTTCCCGAGAGACGCGACCTCGTCAATACGCACAACTGCCGCTATCATCGAAATAAGGATAAGCGGCATGATTATCATATAAAGTAAACGGATATATCCGTTTGCGACCATATTGGTCCATTCAAGTGTTCCCGCGATTGTCTCGCTGCCACTTCCATATAAAACCTGAAGCGCAAACCCGAACACCACACCGGCGATCAGGCCCATAAACACTTTTCGCGACAGCTTCATATCACTCTGGCTAAATTTCCAGAGTAAGAAAAGCAGTCCCGCAAAAACAGCCAGATTGGCTATCACTACAAATGACATAATTAATTCCCTTCAAACTTTTCGCAAAGAAAAACCCCTGCGCCAGGTTCAATATGGGGCATAAATCACAAAAAGCAACAGTGAGATGAAATTTTATTCTAAATTATACTTGTTTTCATCCCGCATATTAGTATGAAATTCCTAATATTTAATTTTGATAGAATAATTTTTATATTTTTATTCTTTTTTAGAATAATTCAACCAAATATCTGCTTTTTGAGATAAAAATACTGCCTTTATCTCTCTGGCACGAAATTATGCTACTCCAGTTCGACGGTAGAGTCAAAAATCGTCGCATATATAAGATGAACCTAGCAGACGTTCCGCAGTAGGCCTGATCTTATATAAGCGGTATTTACCATCCCCGGCGTGTAAGCTATAGTCCCGCTATACATAATTTCATCGGGAGAAAATAATGGATAAGTTAGGTGTATTATTGATGGGCTTCGCATTGATGCTGATCACGAATGTTTCATCCGCGCAGGATTATTCAAAATATAGCGAAGCCGCGCTGAAGGAAATTTTAAACGATATCGCCGTGGTGGAAACAAAAGTACTTGTCCCGATGCGTGATGGCATCGGCCTTTCCACCGATATTTATCGCCCCAAAGATGCTAAAGGGAAGGTGCCGACAATTTTTGTCCGCACCCCTTATAATATGAATACACCGGGTCTCAGGACCCTGCGTAATATTGTCGAAGCGGTGAGCCGCGGTTACGCCTATATCCTGCAAAATGAACGCGGGCGTTATTTTTCCGAAGGGAAGTTTGAAATTCTCGGCCATCCCAGAACAGATGGGTATGACGCACTTGACTGGATTTCTGCACAAAGCTGGTCAAATAATAAGGTAGGAACAATCGGCTGCTCATCGACCGCTGAATGGCAATTGGCATTGGCCGCGACTAACCACCCGGCCCACGCCGCGATGATTCCGCAGGCGTCCGGTGCCGGCATCGGTCGCGTCGGTGAATTCTGGGAACACGGAAACTGGTACACCGGCGGTGTCCAGCGTATATTATTCTTCGTCTGGCTTTATGGTGTGGACAATCCGCTCAGGGCGCAAATACCGGCAGGCCTAAGTCCCGAAACACGGTCCCATATCAGCCAGTATAATGATCTTTCAGCCAATAAGCCGGATGTTGATTGGGAGACCCAGATCAAGCACCTCCCCATTCAGGACCTGCTAACCAGCCTTGGGGAGCCGGAAGGGACATTCGAAGAATTTGTTAAACGCACACCGGCATCCGAAGGCTGGTTTGAAGGCGGCCTTTATCACGATAACGAGGCCTGGGGCGTGCCGGCGCTTTGGTTCAATTCATGGTATGACGTTTCGATCGGACCAAATATGGCATTGTTTAATCATGTGCGGGAAAATGGGATGGACGCGGAGACCCGTGAAAATCAGTATGTGGTCGCCGCCCCCAACCCGCATTGTCAATATGCCAATCTGGGTCCCGATTATGTTGTCGGTGAAAGAAATATCGGTGACACATCATTTGACGTTGACGGGTTGGTTTACGCCTGGTTTGACAAATGGCTAAAAGGGGATGATGACGCCTTTGCCGATGACACGCCACATGTCCAATATTACACAATGGGTGCAAATAAGTGGCAGGGCGATGATGAATGGCCCCCAAAAGCCGCCGAAGAAATGCGCCTGTATCTTCATTCCGGTGGCAATGCCAACAGCCTTTATGGCGACGGGACCGTCAGTTTCGACGCCCCCGGTGATGAACGGCCTGACAGTTACGATTACGACCCGATGATTCCGGTAAAAACCATTGGTGGCGGTGACTGCTGTAATGGTGGCCTTGTAACCGCAGGGGCCTTTGACCAACGTTCAATCGAAGCGCGGCAGGACGTTCTGGTCTATACCAGCGACCCGCTTGATGAACCGTTGGAAGTATCCGGTTTTGTTGATGCGATATTGCATGTTTCGTCGGACGCTAAAGATACCGATTTTGCCGTTAAGCTTGTTGATGTCGCGCCGGACGGGACCGCCTATATTATTGACGATACAATTTTCCGCGCCCGTTACCGCGAAGGATATGACAAACAGGTCATGATGGAAGACGGTGAAGTGTATAAGCTTGATATGACGCCGATGACAACAAGTATTGAATTTCAGAAGGGCCACCGCATCCGCGTGGAGGTTACGTCTTCAAACTTTCCAAAATTCGTTCGCAATTTAAACACCGGTGGAAATAATTATGATGAAAAGGTCGGCGTAATCGCCCATAACACTATTCATCATTCAGATGAGCATCCATCTTATCTCGTTTTACCGGTGGTAAAATAATCAAATGGAATAAAGGCCCGTCCATTTTCAAAATGGGCGGGCCTTTATTTTATGCGTTCATAATTCATGATGTATATTTTTTTCCAGCCCTCGGAACCGTGTTGACGGTGAAATACTTCCTTTGTGAAATGATCAGGTGAAATATCACTGTCAATGATCCGTACATCATGATCTTCCTTGCCACTATATCCGCCTGGTACGAGGGTCACCATATTTCCGTCCGTTAAACGGGCCTCAAATTGATGCCATCGCTGAGCACGGGCATTCATAAATAATATCTGCCACTTTTTTTCCTGAATATCGTAACTTCGAATGTCTGTCGTCAATCCCCCATTCACGGTTGAAAATATCGTCTGGAAGCTACGGCCATCCCCAAGGTAAAAGCCCCGGACGAGAGCCCTGTTTTCCAGCAATTCAAAGCTTCCGTCGTCCCGCCTTAGCTGAATACCCACATCCCATTCGCCGCGCAAATATTCAAATTGCGCGAGTTCCGCTATGGCAGGATCCGCTTTCTGTGCATATGTTTCTTTGCCAAGACAAATTGAGCCGGTTAGCGAAAAAATAACCAAAATATATTTTAAGAGATTCATACAGACCTCCTTCAGACGATCCTCTCACAGAGTGCATTTCTGAGTAACTATAGGTGAACCAGTACAAAATATAAACAAGCGCTTTTAAAACTTAAAATTGTTTCACTACGATCTATGTCGTTAAGTGAAGAATAGGGATGCCCTGAATACGGTGAAAAGCATTTGCGGCAATTGTTATACAATTTATCAATCGAACGCTATTGTATCATAGTTTTCTTCAAGAAACGGCATATAATCAGAACCTCTATCCATCATTTTGAGTAAAGAATATTTTTCAATTAATCCCTTAAAATTTTCTTTTGTTCCACTTCTCAACCCAAAGCAAGCCAAATATAAAACTTCATGAGACGTAAGTTGGTCACGAAGTAGGTGAACATAAAATTGTTTATTTGGGTAATTTCCTTTTTCCAAAACAAATTCACTTCTTTCTATAAAAAGCAGAATATTGTAAATCATCCTAAAATAAGGGCCAAAGACTGTATCCTTTCTAAGGAACCATTGATCAATACCATTGTTTATGGAAAGAGCTCTGCTAAGTGTAGCTTTAGTTTGCCCATCTCGAAATATGGAACGACCTCTAACCGGTGCAGTGAAATTTTCGTTAATAACCAAAGTACCAATAATTCCGTTAAACGTATCCAGCAAAGAAAAAAATGTATTTTCGAACCGCTGCAACTCAAGTGTTTTATTTTGTTCAGTCATTTCCATTTGTTGATTTTTAAGAACTTGTCTCGTATCAGACAACTCCTTTCTTTGAAGCTCCAGTTCTTTGCGTTGCAAGTAAATTGTGAAAATCAATCCTGCAAAAGCAAGGCCGGAGAAAAGTGCATTTAGCCCTCCAAACATGTCGCCAAATTCGCCCCGCTCGGTTATCGGAATAGACACAAACTTATCACCAAATTCAGGAAGCCAAATTTCCATCATAAAACTTGTTAAAGTAACAAGCCAAAGGATCAGAACGATAGAAATGGGCCACCAAAACCATTTCCATTGGATTTGATCTTCTACTTTCTCATGTATTTTATCCGTCATAAACTACCCCCAATAAAACAAAGTACGTCCTTCTTATATGTTTTCGCTCTTTTTTGGTGACAACAAGCCAAGTACAATTGCAACAAGGAAAAGGGCCGGAACATCGCCCGCCAAGTGCCCCATTTCATGGCCATCCATCAACGCCTGCACCGCCATTATAGCGCCGTGGACGACGCTTGACCAAATGGTAAAAGAAATAAGACTACGGTGTTCTGATGGGTTTTTTGATGCTTTGATCAGATATATTCCAAGCACAAAATATAATCCGCATATCATTTGCAGATAATATTCCCCGCCGCCACCATGCCATACCCAACCCGCCGGCCAGATAAGACCAAGTGGATAGACAAGCAAAAAGACTAACCCGAAAATCTTTAGAGCCAGTTTAAGATATTTTTCCCGTTCTTCTGTCGTCATTGATACCTCCCTAAATCCGCCCCAAGCAGTCAAGTCTATCACCTATCGATATTTAAGTAAAATGAGGCTGTTCCCTCACTGTTTCTCTGATAAAATGTAACGATGATCCCCGATAACAGGTTGAGGCGTTATGAAATGACGGATAAACAGAAAAAGGAAAAGCGCAATAACAAGGTGGAACTTGCTTCATCGCCTTGCGCCATAAATGATGTTGATCCGGATTATATGGGCTTGGCATGTCCGGAAACACAGGAGGAAAAAAAGGCCCCCGCCAAAAATCCATTAACGAGAGCCTCAAAAAAACGTAAGCAAAATTAAATACCGTTAAATCACGCCCGGGAATGCACCGCCATCGAGTAAAATATTCTGGCCTGTTACAAACCCGGCATTGGCGGAACACAACCATCCGCATGCGGCCCCAAACTCTTCAGGGCGACCAAAGCGGCCCGCCGGGTTCGCAGCCATGCGACCGACCCGAGCCTCTTCTTCGCTGATACCCCTTGCTTTGGCCTCACCCGCTATCACTTCGGCGATACGGTCAGTTTCAAATGGCCCTGGCAGCAGGTTATTGATTGTCACATTATCCTTCACCGTTGTTCGCGATACGCCCGCCACGAAGCCTGTAAGACCAGCACGGGCGCCATTTGAAAGACCAAGAACGTTGATCGGTGCCTTCACAGCACCCGACGTAATATTGATGATCCGGCCAAACTTTCGTTCAATCATCCCGTCAACCACCGCTTTGATCAGCTCAATTGGCGTGAGCATGTTTGAATCAAGTGCCTTGATCCAGGTGTCACGGTCCCAGTCCCGGAAATTTCCGGTTGGTGGACCAGCGGCATTATTGATCAGGATATCCGGTTCCGGGCAGGCGGCGAGAATTTTTTCTCTTCCTTCCACTGTCGTTACGTCGCAAGCCACTGCTGTTACTTCCGACCCGGTTGTTTCGCGTATTTCCTGCGCGGTTTTTTCAAGCGCTTCCTCATTCCGGCCATTGATAAAAACATGAACGCCGTCTTTGGCCAGGGTCATGGCGCATGCCTTGCCCAGTCCTTTTGACGATGCGCAGATGATCGCTTTGCGTCCTTTAATTCCTAAATCCATTTTCCTGCTCCTGTTTAATTAATCTTTTTTACCGCTTTGGATGATTTTTTTCTTATCGCTTTTTGTCATCCTGATATTTCATTTTATTATACCGACCCCATTACTATACAGAACCCAGTGCCGCGACCGCCATGGAGACACCCGCCCAGCAGGGGTCAATCACCGGTACACCCAACAAATCCTGTAACCATGCGCGGTGCACGCCCATACCCGCACATCCCAATATAATTGATTTCGCATCATGTCTTTCAATCAATTGTCGCCCCATCATTTCAATACGCGGTCTGGCATGGTCAATATCTTCCAGCTCAAGCACACCCAAATCAAGCGGCAAGTCACCGGCAAGTCTGTCAGCAAGGCCTGCCTGTTCAACCTGCTTCTGATGCCGCTTTACCGAAAGGCCTGAGATTGACAGCATCCCAAATTTACCGCCCATATTTGCCGCCATATGCATCGCACTTTCAGCGATACCAAAAACATTTTGATAACCGATTTTGCGAAGTTCCCCGACCCCGGGATCGCAGAAGCAGGCAATCACATAAGCATCGGCCTTTTCCCGTTGAACGAATTCTGTGGTCAATTTATTTGCAAGCATGACATCAACGGTAGTTTCAATTGCGGGCGGGGCAGCATCAATCTGCGTATAACGAATATCAACATTCAATAATCTGCTGGGATCGGCGAGTTCTTTTTCCAGACCTTCGGTAACCGAACAGGACGAATTGGCATTGATGACCAGAATTTTTGCATCGGGAGAAGGTGCCATTTCCTATATGCCCCAATGTTCAAATATACTTTTATGGACATTGTTGATATGACGCGCCATGCGCGCGGAAGCCAATGTGCCATCCCGCCGTTCCAGTGCGTCAATGATATCCAGATGTTCTTTGTTGCCCGGCTGCATTCTATTAGGCATTCTTTCATGATCAAACATCGCCGTTCGTCTTCGCAGATCATTAATGAGTTCCACCAATAATTTGTTATTCGATGCTTCGGCGATGAAGTTATGAAACATGTCATCGACTTCTCGAAGTTCCGTCGCATTCGTCGTTCTGTTCTCCAAAAGTTTTTCGATAGCTGTACGGACCTTCTGAAGTTCCTTTGCATCTATATTCTTGGCCGCCTCTCTTGCAGCATCACATTCAAGCAGTTTTCTAACGTGAAGTATCTCTACAAATTCCTTGAGGCGTACCTCTCGCACAATCACCCGACCCGCTTTTCTCTCTACCAGTCCTTCTGCTTCCAGTCGTCCGATTGCTTCACGGACGGGCGTGCGCGATACATTCATCATTTCCGCAAGCCTGCGTTCCTGTAATGGGTCGCCATAAGATAACTCGCCATTCATAATCATCCCGCTAATCAATCGATATGTTCTTTCACTAAGACTATCAGAATCCGCACCAGGCTCTTGATTATCCACTATTTTTGTGGTTTTTCGGTCTTGGTTGCCATCTCTGGGAGTTAACATTAAATTGCCCTCTTGCTAATTTGGTGTACCAATGGTATACCAAATGAATACCAAACACAAATATTAATTAATTGTTTATAAACATTAATAAAATTAACCATAATAATTAATAAAGTAAACCGGAATATAGAATGGAAAATTACGATCTTGTCATTAGAAACGGCGTTACTGCGACGCATAAAGAAAGCGTGAAACAGGATATTGGCATAAGAGGTGGCAAAATTGTCACACTCGGTGAGATAGAAGAAAAAGGGACAAGGGAAATTGATGCCGAGGGCCTGTTGGTGTTGCCCGGCGGTATTGACGCCCACTGCCATATCGAACAAAAATCTTCATCGGGAATTATGACCGCAGATGATTTTTACAGCGGGTCCGTATCTGCAGCTTTTGGCGGGACAACAACATTGCTTCCCTTCGCGGCGCAACATCGCGGTCAAAGTTTGCGGCAGGTTGTCGACGAATATATGGCATGTGCCAAACCAAAATCTGTCATCGATTATGGCTTTCATTTAATCATATCCGACGCATCTGACGCCATCATTGGACAGGAACTTCCGGCCATGATTGAAGACGGAATTACATCCTTTAAAATTTATATGACCTATGACGATCTGAAACTTGACGATTATGAAATTCTAAATGTTCTGGCCGCGGCGAGGCGCGAGCAGGCCATGGTCATGATCCATGCAGAAAATCATGATGTGATCAGATGGATCACCGAAAAACTTCTTGAACAGGGAAAGGGCGCACCAAAATATCATGCCGTCGCCCATGCGCGGATAGCGGAAAGGGAAGCGACACACCGGGCGATATCGCTGGCCGAATTATTGGACACGCCGATGCTGGTTGTACACGTTTCATCCGAAGCCGCCCTTAACGAAATTCGTCGGGCCCAGAAAAGGGGTCTTAAAATTTATGGTGAGACCTGCCCACAATATTTGTTCCTGACCATTGACGATCTTGATAAGGATGGAATGGATGGGGCAATGTTCTGTTGCAGCCCGCCGCCCCGTGATACGGCATCCCAGGAAGCGATATGGGAAGGTCTGATTGATGGCAGCTTTACCGTTTTTTCATCAGATCATGCACCTTATAGATATGATGGCTCCGGCAAGTTAGCGGCTGGCCCAGAACCGACATTCGATAAAATCGCCAATGGCGTCCCCGGACTGGAGATCCGGATGCCGCTTCTATTTTCGGAAGGGGTGGGCAAAGGACGAATGGATATACACCGGTTCGTTGAACTCACTGCAACCAACGCCGCTAAAACATATGGCCTTTATCCCAGAAAAGGAACCATCGCTATTGGCTCCGACGCCGACATAGCATTATGGGACGCGCAAAAGGAAGTAAAAATCACAGCGGAAAACATCCATGACAACATGGATTACACACCCTATGAGGGACGTATCGCCAAGGGATGGCCAACAACCGTGATCAGTCGGGGACGTATCGTCATCGAAAATGAAGAGCTTAAAGTTGAACGTGGATCCGGCCAATATTTAAAACGGGAGCGACCGGAAGCCGCAAAACCGACTGGCCGGCTTGTCCCCGAAATTGACCCGAAAACAAATTTTGACGCAAAATTTATATAAGGAAATGTGATGAGCGGAAAACTGACAGAAAAAGCAAACGGCGTTTATATTATCTCAGCGACCCCCTTCCTCGAAAACGGGGCAATTGACATGGAAAGCGCGGATCGATTGACGGATTTTTATCTTGAAAGGGATGTAAGCGGGATAACCATTTTAGGCATGATGGGAGAAGCCCCAAAGCTGACAACGCAAGAAGCAAAAACATTCATGGAACGCGTTCTGAAACGTGTTGATGGCGTTGTGCCCGTTATCGTGGGTGTAAGCAATCCCGGCATGGATAATCTGGCGAGCCTTTCAAGCAGTGCAATGGATCTGGGCGCCGCCGGTGTCATGGTTGCACCTTTTGCCGCACACAAAACTGACACGGCAATATTCGATTATTTTGCGGCCGTTGCCAAAAAACTGGGCCCTGATATACCACTCGTTTATCAGGACTACCCGTTTGTCACAGGGGCCAATGTATCGGTTGACTGTCTTCTGCGTATTGTTAGCGAAATTCCGCAAATGGTGATGTTAAAACACGAAGATTGGCCCGGCCTTGGCAAACTGTCAGCATTTCGCGCCAAATCAGATGCTGAGGGCCTACGGCGGATAAGCATTCTCTGCGGCAATGGCGGGCTTTACCTGCCGCAGGAGCTTGGCCGCGGCGCGGACGGTGCCATGACAGGTTTTGCCTATCCTGAAATGTTGGTTCAGGTATGTAAAAAGCACGCTGCTGGCGACAGTGACGGTGCAGAGGATATTTATGACGCTTACCTGCCCCTTGTCCGCCATGAGCAACAGCCGGGATATGGCCTTGCCGTCAGAAAAGAGGTATTAAGAAGGCGTGGCGCAATTTCATCTGCCAAAACGCGGGAGCCGGGACCATCGCTCAGCGAACAGGACCATAAGGACCTTGACCGGTTACTTAACAGGCTGGAAAGAAGATTGGCTAACCTTGATGTATAAACCATCCGTGATCAAACAGTTTCTGATAAGCGCATTATTATGGATGGTTTGGTCAGGCATTGCCGCAGCACAAACAGACGGGGAAGACCCCATAATCGTCGGTGCAAATATCGGCAATGTCCCCTGGGAATTTCAGGATACGGATGGCGCGTTCATCGGGTTTGAAATAGATCTGGTCACTGAAATCGGCGCTCGTCTGAATCAGGATTTGGAAATCATCAATGTTCCATTTAACGGATTATTTGCAGCCGTTCAATCCGGCCGGATTGATATTGCCATTTCATCCATTGGTATTACAGAAAAACGCCTTCAGTCTGTTTCCTTTACACAGCCCTATTATGACAGCGACCAGTCGTTGACCACCGTGGTCGGCAGCGGCATCACAAACCTGAACGATTTGCGCGGGCAGGTCGTTGCTGTAGATACCGGCTCCACCGGGGATATGTGGGCAACAGAAAATCAGGAAAAATACGGCTTTTCGGAAATCCGCCGCTACGAGGGACTTGCGCCGGCGATGCTTGACGTGGTTATCGGACGGGTTAAAGGATACATAAGCGACATTCCGGCACTTCTTTATTATGTGAAAGACAAGCCAAACCTTGCGGTTGTGGAACGCATCCCGACAGGCGGTCAATATGCACTGATGCTTGGCAAGTCATCATCACTGACAAATGACGTTAATGAAATCATTACGGATCTGAAACAAGAAGGATTTATCAATCAACTTCATGAAAAATGGTTCGGCGCACCGGCAGATGTCGGCACATCGACTGTTGATGTTGTCCCTATGCCAAGGCCGAGCAGCGGGCTGATATTTAATTTTGTTGAAACATTCCTGAATATGGATGTTTTCATGCAAACCTATCCCATGCTCATCGCCGGGCTTTTTACCACCATTCAACTTGGCGCGCTGGCAATCGTGGCAGGGCTGGTCCTTGGGTTATGCCTGGCATTGGTCCGCCTTTACGCAAACAGAATTCTACAAATCATTGTCAAAGCTTATATAGATGTTTTCCGTTCAATACCATTATTGGTCCTGCTTATCATTATATTTTATGCACTGCCGTTTGTGGGGTTAAGTTTATCCCCTTTTTACGCCGCCGCCGTTGCGCTGACACTTGTTTCGGGTGCTTACACCGCCGAAATTTTCCGGGCCGGGATAGAAGCAATTCCCAAAGGCCAGTTTGAAGCGTCACAGGCGCTGGGGCTTGGATATGTCCATATGATGAGGGATGTCATTCTCCCACAGGCCATAAAAATCGTTATCCCGCCCCTGACAAATAACTGCATTAACGTGATCAAGGATACGGCCCTCGCATCGGTGGTTGCTATGCCTGACCTGTTAAAACAGGCAACACAGGCACAAGCGGTCGCCGCCAATCCAACGCCGCTTATTGCCGCAGCGGTTATTTATCTGATGTTCCTGTTACCACTGGTTCTCTGGGTATCCCGTCTTGAGACAAAATTTAAAACGGGGGACAGATAATGGCCTCACTGATAAAACTGGAAAATGTGACAAAGCATTATGGAGACTTTAAAGCACTTGACGGTATCAATCTGGAAATTGCAGAGGGCGAAGTGGTTTGCGTGATCGGCCCGTCGGGCTCCGGCAAATCAACAATGATACGCTGTATAAACCTTCTGGAGCAATATGACAAAACCGGATCAATCACTGTTGATGGTGTATTGGTGCAAAAGGGAAGCAACCTTAAAACCGTGCGTGCCGAAGTCGGCATGGTATTCCAAAGTTTTAATCTGTTTCCCCATTTGACCATATTAAAAAATATCATGCTTGCCCCCATGCGCACCAAAGGTATATTCAAAGCAGACGCGGAAATAAAAGCACGGGAACTGCTTGCAAAGGTCGGCATATCGGAGCAGGCCGACAAATACCCAACCCAGCTATCCGGCGGTCAACAGCAACGCGTTGCCATCGCCCGCGCCCTTGCGATGGAACCAAAAGCACTGTTGTTTGATGAACCAACATCGGCGCTCGATCCAGAAATGGTTGGCGAAGTGCTTGATGTCATCAAAAAGCTGGCTGAAACCGGTGTTACGATGGTTGTAGTTACACATGAAATGGGGTTTGCCCGGCAGGTCGCAGACCGTGTCATTTTTATGGATGAGGGAAATATTGTCGAGCAGGGAACGCCGCGTGAAATTTTTGATAATCCAAAGGAAAAAAGAACACGAAACTTCCTTCGAGCAGTATTAAATCATTGAGAACTAAATAAATTTATAAGGAATAAACAAGTGGCACTTAATATGAAATATGTCCGGGAACAATTTCCCGGCTTAAAGAATAACTGGATCTTCATGGATAATGCAGGTGGCTCACAAATATTAAAAGGCGTCATGGATAAAATTCAGGAATATTATTATTCGAATAACGTGCAACTTGGCGGCAGCTACGAAGTTTCTCAAAATGCCGCGAAGGCCTTCATGAATGGGCGTGAAAATATGGTGACCCTGTTTAATGCAGCCCGGCCGGAGGAAATTGTTTTTGGCCCATCTACAACGGTGTTGCTTCAGTTTCTATCCAAAGCGATGGTTGATCAATTTTCCGCAGGCGATGAAGTGATTGTAACAATCACCGATCACGAATCCAATATCGGTCCGTGGGTCTGGCTTGAAGAGCGCGGCGTTATCATCAAGTTCTGGCCGATGAACAAGGAAACATATGAACTGGACCTTGAACATCTTGACAAGCTCATGACTGAGAAAACGAAGCTCGTTGCCTTTACCCACGTTTCAAATCTTCTTGGGACCATCAACCCGGTCAAGGAAATAACAAAATTTGTCCATGACCGCGGGGCTATGGTTTGCGTTGATGCCGTCGCCTATGCCCCGCATCGCGCCGTTGATGTGCGCGACTGGGACGTCGATTTCTATGCCCTTAGCCTCTATAAAGTTTATGGCCCGCACCATGCGGCGCTTTATTGTCGTTATGATCATATGGAAAAACTAGCCAGTCTTTACCATTATTTTTATGGCCGCGATAAAATTCCGGCCAAGATGGAGCCGGGCAATGCAAATTACGAGCTTTCATATGGTTCCGGGGCAATTGTCGATTATCTGGTCACGCTGGGTGAGCAGGCGGGTGAGACCGGCTCCAGACGTGACAAAATCGTTGCCGCGTTCGAGGATATAGAACAGCAGGAAACAATATTATGCGAACAAGTGCTCAGTTACCTTAGGAAGCGGAATGATTGTAAAATCCTCGGCATAAGAGACGGGAAAGATCCCCGGCGCGTGCCGACAATTGCATTTACAATTGACGGTAAAGATCCGGAAAAAATATGTCTGGAAATGGATAAACACAAAATCGCCATCCGCTTTGGCGATTTTCATGCACGGCGCCTCGCCGACAATTTGAATATCACGCATGATAACGGTGCGGTGCGTGTTTCACTTACCCATTATAACACGGTGGAAGAAGTTGAAACGCTCATTGCCGCTCTCGATCAAATATTAGGCACGTAACGCTTTTTCAATTTCTTCAAGAATTGCCGGGTCATCAAGTGTCGCGGGCGCATTATACTCTTCGCCCGCGGCAATACTGCTCATGACCCTGCGCAGAATTTTCCCGGATCTTGTTTTGGGCAGTCTTTTGACAATAACCGCTCTTTTGAAACTCGCCACCGCACCGATTTCCTGCCTGATTTTCGCAATGCCATCATTTATGATGTCATCATTTGCACGCGTTACTCCGTTTTTAAGCACCAGAAATCCGCATGGTTGCTGTCCCTTTAATTCATCCGCCACACCGACAACCGCACATTCGGCCACTTCCGGTATCCCTGCGAGCACTTCTTCCATCGCACCTGTGGACAGCCGGTGTCCGGCAACATTTATTACATCATCCGTCCGCCCCATAATATATAGGTATCCGTCTTCATCTTTATGACCCGCGTCTCCAGTCAGATAATATCCATCAAACTCGCTGAAATATGTATCAATGCAGCGCTTGTCATCTTCCCATACAGTCAGCATTGCCCCCGGCGGCAACGGTTCCTTCACCACAATATTGCCAAGCTCCCCCGGGGCCACTTCTTCACCTTCATCGCTAAAAACGCGCACATCAAATCCCGGGGAAGGTTTGCTTGGACTTCCGTATTTTACCGGCATGTGTTCAATACCCATAAAATTGGCGCATATTGACCATGCCGTTTCCGTTTGCCACCAGTGATCAATTACCGGCACGCCCAAAATGTCCTCTGACCATTTAACCGTGTCAGGATCGGCCCGCTCCCCTGCGAGAAACAATATTCTGAATTGCGAAATATCATATTTTTTCAAAAACTCAGCTGTTGGATCTTCCCTTTTTATCGCGCGGATTGCCGTTGGTGCGACAAATAATGCATTGACCTTATGATCGGCAATTACCCGCCAAAAGGCCCCGGCATCCGGCGTGCAAACAGGTTTCCCTTCATAAAGAATAGTCGTGCAGCCCCGAACAAGGGGCCCATAAACAATATAGGAATGCCCAACAACCCATCCGATATCAGATGCTGCCCAGTAAACGTCTCCCGGCGACATGTCATATACATTTTTCATGCTCCAGTTCATGGCGACGAGATGGCCGCCGTTATCCCGAACAATCCCCTTTGGAGTACCGGTTGTTCCGGATGTGTAAAGAATATAGAGCGGGTCCGTTGACCAAACGGGTACGCAGGGAACAGCCGCAGCCGCTTCCATTTGATCTTCCCAGAGAAAATCACGTCCTTCCTGATAAGTCGCTTCGCATTCCGGCCTTTCAACGATAATGGTTTTCGCCTCCGATTTGGACAGATTCAGCGCTTCATCCAGCAGCGGTTTATAAGGGATGATTTTCCCCGGCTCCAACCCGCATGTCGCGGAAACAATGACCTTGGGCTTCGCATCAACAATACGTTTCGAGAGCTCTTTCGCCGCAAAGCCGCCAAAAACAACCGTATGAACGGCACCAATTCGCGCGCACGCCAACATAGCGATCACCGATTCCGGAATCATGGGCATATAGATTAAAACCCGGTCCCCCTTATTAACATTAAACGCGCTAAGCACGCCGGCAAATCTTGCAACCAGATCCGTTAATTCGGCGTAGCTGAATTTCTTGACCGCCCCCGTCATCGCGCTATCATAAATAAGCGCCGTCCGGGACCCATGGCCCGCTTCAACATGTCGATCAAGCGCGTTATAACATGTGTTGGTTTTAGCGCCGCTATACCACCTGTATAGCGGGGCACCGGAAGAATTAAGCACCTCATTCCAAGGTTCAAACCAGGCTATCTCTTTCGCTGCATCCGCCCAAAATTCTTCGGGGTTTTTCTGCCATGTTGCATACACCTGTTCATATGAGGTCATAGTCAATTTACCGTATAAAATTATTACTAAAGAAAATGAACTGCCAATATAGTTCATTCCAATATTTTCTGAAATGAAAGATTTGCCCTTTAGTCAATAAAAACGAACAAAGAAAATACGTGAAATTAACAAGATAATAATACTTTACGGGATATAAATTGATCCGGTTAAAGTATAAAACAAGAAGGGCGGCAACCACATGTCAGCAGTTTGGCAAACCAGGGACATCACTCTACCCTACTGGATGGGTGAAATTTGTCTTTTTCGAAAATCATTCAGGGTCCAAACCACCAACGTGGATTTCATAAATTATTCACCCGAATGCGTTGAAACCCTGCTGCCTGAGGAAAGTGAAGAAACCGCAGAAGGATACATGCGTTATTCAATTCCGCTTGAAGAAGGTCACAAAGCTATCTGGTGCGAAGGGGAAAATATTAATTATATTTCTCAGTCTTTCTATCGCTACTATATTGATTTAACGGGCAGTTTCGAAGATTATCTGCAACAGTTTTCGTCAAAAACACGCTCAACATTTCGGCGTAAGCTAAAAAAATATGAAAAGGCATCTGGCGGCACAATAGACTGGCGCATCTATGCCAGTCCTGATGAAATGGAAGAATTTCATAAAATCGCCCGGAGTGTTTCCAAAGAAACCTATCAGGAAAAACTGCTTAACGCCGGGCTCCCGGAAGACGATGGCTTTTACCAGGATATGATGCGAAATGCGCGCAACGGAACTGTCAGGGGGTATCTGCTTTATCTGGATGGCAAAGCGGTTAGCTATCTTTATGCGCCAATTTACCAGGGAAGAATGATTTATAATCATCTGGGGTATTTGCCGGAAGTATCAAACCTGTCTGCGGGCACGGTTCTGTTTTTAAAGGTGCTTGAACATTTATTCGAAAGTAATATCGTTACAATTTTTGATTTTACCGAAGGTCAATCAGAACAAAAGAAACAATTTTCAACCAGCAATGTATATTGCGGGAATATGATTACCCTGAAATGTACCCTGGCTAATCGGTTTTGGCTGCGGCTTAATCAGGTCGTAGACAAACTTTCATCCGCGTTCAGTCGCGCTCTTGCTTTGATCGGTATAAAAGATTTTCTGAAAAAAATGCTGCGTAAATAGATCTTTTGAAAATAATCAATAAGACCATAGAGTATCATTCAGTTTGTTATGAAGCTTGCGCCCGACCATATAATATGACGGCGTGCTGATCATCGCTTCCCCACGTTCTCCGTTTTGCAGCCACTCGTCACGGTAACTGCCAAAATCGGCCGAAACAAAATCCTGATCATTTTCGCTAATAAACCGGCATAAATTGATCAGTCTTTCCTGATTTACACGGTTTCGGATGGATTTTGAGAAATGAGGATCAGATTTTTTAATATATTCAAACGGGTGGGTCAGAATGACAATATTTTCTATTCCCTCAGCCCGCGCCTTTCTCAGCAAATATTTCATTTCCGGCCAGGAGCAGCTCGTGATCTGCAGGGATTTGATATTCCGCCTGCCAAAAAGGTTCATGTCTCTATATGAAAAAACCGGTAATTCCATTACCCCATCAACCATATGACGACCGCCATGAAGGTTAAGGGTTGGCTCATCCGGTACGTTGACACCGATTGCAATATTGGACGAGAGCGGTATGCCAAGATCCTGCATCACCCGATAAATATTCATGTCCGCAACCAGGCTTCCGGTGCGAATGGCGTCCGGTTTTTTACCCGACCACCGCTCAAAGATATCCATCGATAGTTCGAAAATTTTTCTAAGCTCACTATAGCTTCTGCCCTTGCAACTATCATCCGTGGGAAAGTCGCCGAGCGCCGGATTTTCATTATAATACATCCAGCACGGATGGACATGAAGCTGGGTATCCTGCCCGGCATCCAGAATTCGTTGAACAACCGAGCGCATGGGCTCATCACCGAAATAATAATAATGTGCACACTCAATAAAGAAACTGGCCGTTATGCCGTATTCCTTAAAAGTGTCCAGCAAAAACCCCACGCCGTGTTCCTTGCCATCCACTTCACAAATTATTGCCTCTTCCGCAACGGGCTTATATTTGTCCGGGTTGGCAAACGCACCGGCGACACTGCATTCCGTATCAATTGTAATCGTTATTTCTGTGGGTTTCGACATGATCCCGATATATCATTCAAACTCTTTATAAATCGTTATATCACGAAAATTTCCACTGTATATGTCTATTCATCCGTACGCGGCGGGGAAAATGACAAAAATTCATCATTTTTGTGACATGTTGCTGTAACAAATTTCTTTCATATAAATCATGCATGAATAGACCGATGAAAGGAATTCAGCATGAAACCTCTCCAATTTAATAATCTCGAAGTGCGTCTGGCGGAAACAGAAAGCGATGTCGACGCAGCGCAGGCCTTGCGGTACCGGATATTTTATGACGATATGGGCGCAACACCAACGACACGCTGCCGCGCACTTCAAAGGGATATAGACAGCTATGACGATGTTTGTGATCATCTGCTTGTTATTGATTTAAGCAAGAGCACCCCAGAAAGCCCCTGTGTTGTCGGTACCTACCGTTTGCTTCGCGGCAACATTGCCGCCGCTACAACAGGTTTTTATTCTGAAAATGAATTTGAGGTCGACAATTTTATCTATGCTCCCGAAGAAATACTAGAACTTGGTCGTTCATGTATTGATGGCGATTATCGCCGCCGTGGGGCAATGCAGCTTTTATGGCGCGGCATTAGCGAATATATCGACACCTACCGCATCAAATTGATGTTTGGGTGCGGAAGCATCCACGGAACCGACGCCCACGAAGCAAGACGGGTTTTATCTTACCTGCATCATTATCACCTCGCACCCAAATCCCTGCGCCCAGTTGCCATTAGCAATAAATATGTTTCAATGGATATGGTCGCCAAGAGCGCCCTTGATGTAAAACAAATTCAAAGTGAACTGCCACCACTTTTAAAAGGTTATTTACGCGTCGGTGGTTATATCGGGGAAGGTGCGGTTATTGACCGGCAATTTAACACAATCGACGTCTGCATTGTTGTGGAAACGGAAAATCTGTCTGGTAAATACCGCTCTCATTTCAGACGCGACAGCGTTAAAAATCCGGTTGCCGCGACAATGGTGAGCGCAGAATAAAATGCTGGGCTCTGATGCGCGCGCTTTCCTGAAGTTATGTTCACTTCTGTTAGTAGTGACCGTTCTTTTGATACCATATCTCATCTTCTACCCTTTGGGTCGAAAAGCCCGACGGATCTTTTCCTATCCGTTCTTTAAGCATTGTTTATTTTGTGCCGGGCTTGATGTTAAAATCAAGGGCACCCCGCAACATAAAAAAAGCAGACTTTATATTTCCAACCACGTCTCTTATCTGGATATTCCGATCCTCGCATCGGTGGCTGATGGCCTTTTCATCGCAAAATCGGACGTCGCCAAATGGCCCGTTATCGGGTTTCTTGCCAAAATCAGCCGCACACATTTTGTCAGCCGCAAAGCCACAAACGTCTTCACGGAACGCGAAGAAATCGCAAAAAGGCTTGATAGGGGCGAGTCTATTTTTCTGTTTCCCGAAGGCAGCAGCAGCGACGGTTATGACGTGCTGCCGTTCAAACCCGGGTTGCTGTCCTGCGCGCTTTTGCCAATCAAAAGAAATCGTCCGACCATACAGCCGATTACCATTGCATACGGATGTGATTTGCCCGCGGATAAAAGGGATCAATATGCGTGGTACGGTGATATGAATCTGGCGCCGCACTTATGGCACCTGCTTGGACTTAAGGAAAAAATCACAGTCACATTAACCTTTCACCAATGCGAATGCCCGACAAATTTTGCTGACCGCAAGACGCTTGCGGCATGGGCGGAAAAAGCCATACGAAATGAACTGAGGCAGAATGTTGCCCCACAACTTGACGATGCCTTAGCCCCCACCGGTTAATTTTTCAGTCTGAACCCTGTTTTGAATATCCAGGTAATGATGCCAAGACAAATAAACAAAAACACCAGTATCATCGTGACACTCGTTGTTATGCTTACATCCGAGTTTTCATAAAAACTCCACCGAAAGCCGCTCACCAGATAAACGACCGGATTTAACAGGGATACCTTTTGCCAGAAATCCGGCAGCATATTAATTGAATAGAAACTGCCGCCCAAAAACGTCAGGGGCGTAATAATAAGAAGGGGGATAAGCTGCAATTTTTCAAAACCATCTGCCCAGATACCAATGATAAAACCAAGCATGTTGAAAGTGACGCAGGTCATAACCAGAAAAAACATCATCCAGAACGGATGCATAATTTCAAAAGTCACAAAGAAATTAGCGGTAATCAGAACAATCAGCCCGATAATAAAAGACTTGGTAGCCGCCGCCCCAACATAACCGATGGTAATTTCAATAAAGGAAAGGGGTGCCGATAATATTTCGTAGATCGTACCGGTGAAACGCGGGAAATATATGCCAAAGGATGCATTGGATATGCTTTGGCCCAATATCGTCAGCATAATCAGCCCCGGAATGATGAATGCACCATATTGGACGCCCCCAACGTCACTGATTCTTGACCCAATGGCAGAACCGAAAACAATGAAATATAAGACAGTGGAAATAACCGGTGAGGCGACACTCTGCCCGACGGTGCGAAAGGCACGCGCCATTTCAAAACTGTATATAGCCCACATTCCCCGATAATTCATGCGTCACCTATTAGCTGTACGAAAATTTCTTCCAGCGTGCTTTGACGCGTATTGAAATCTTTGCATTTAATTGAATTGTCTTTTAAACAGTCCAGTAACCTGACCACCCCGTTATCCTGCTTCGCCGGATCGTAAGTAAAAACGAGCTGGTGGCCATCCTGAACAAGATGTAAATTGAATTCCGATAAATCTGCCGGGATGTCATTAAGCGGACTGTGGAGATCCAGAACAAGTTCTTTTTTGCCAAGCTTCTTCATGAGCGTCTTTTTCTCTTCCACCAGAATAAGCTTGCCGTTATTGATAACACCAATACGGTCTGCCATTTCTTCCGCTTCTTCCAGATAATGTGTCGTCAGAATGATCGTCACACCCGTTTCGCGCAGCTCCCGTACCAATTGCCACATTGACTTGCGAAGCTCAACATCAACACCCGCCGTTGGTTCGTCAAGAAATAAAATATCCGGTTGATGGGAAAGGGCCTTCGCAATCATCACACGGCGCTTCATCCCGCCCGATAACATACGAATCTGAGAATCCTTCTTTTCCCAAAGCGAAAGGCTCTTCAGCAGGCTCTCGATATAGTCGGGGTCAGGCTTCTTTCCAAAAAGGATTCGGCTGAAACACACCGTTTTCCATACGGTTTCAAACGCGTCCGTCGTTAATTCCTGCGGGACCAAGCCGATGCAGGAACGCGCTTTTCGGTAGTCTTTAATAATATCGTAGTCAAAAACATCTATATGACCGGCGCTAGCGGTGACAATCCCGCAAATTGTACTGATAAGCGTCGTCTTCCCCGCGCCGTTCGGGCCGAGAAGCGCCATTATTTCCCCACGCCTGACCTCCAGACTGACATCATCCAGAGCCTGAAAGCCATTGTCATATATTTTTTCAAGGTTATGAACGGAAATTGCGTGGGTCATCGGTGCCTTCTGTTTAAAATTAAATTAGTGACCTTATAATCCTTCCCGTTCAATGGTCAAGATTTACTCTTGTTTAGAACAATAATATATCGGTACAAGGCAGATCAGATAAAGACCCTCAAACCGGAATCGGTTATCTAAGACTAATTTAATGACGGTATCCCAGTTTTTTAAGTCTTCATTGTTTATTCTAAAAACTACCGCACTGTCGATAATTTCATAATGCACTTTCTTCCCGTCCTTAAAGCCCCGCTCTCTGCGATTAAAGAGGGACCGTTAACTGCTTACAGCGCTATCAATAAGTTTTTTTCCTATCTCTTTTGCCGTAGCAGCCGCCTCAGGTTTTTGTGAGACCTGTGCGGTGACGATAGCTCCCTCCAGAAGTAAGCACAGCTCATTAGCCAGCTTCTTTGGTTCGTTAGCATTTGCCTCTTTGGCCAAATCAAAAACATAGTTCCACATTAATTGTTTGAACTGCCTGCTGATATCACGAATGGGTGAATCTTTTTCAGAATATTCACTGATCGCATTTATAAACATACATCCAAAAAATTTATTATCGTTAAACCATGTCTCGGCAACATCAAATATAGCCAGCAATTTTTCTTTTGGCGTCTTTCCAGCGCCTTCAACGGCTTTCATAAAATTATTCCGAAATACGCCATCATATTGGCGCAATGCCGCATAAATCAGCTCTTCTTTAGATCGAAAATGCTGATACATGGTTTTCTTAGAAACGCCTGCGGTTTCAAGCAGCCTGTCTATGCCTGTTGCATGATAGCCATGCTCACAAAACAACGTGATAGCCGTTTCTATCAAATGTTCTCGCCTACTGGGTCTGGGCATAAAACTCTCATAAATAAACTATATTGTATACCGTAAATATATCATATTTTGTGCACTTTTCAAGGCTTATTAATTCAGCGCTCATATACTATAATATTGCAAATAAAATAATAAATAAGCACAAAATTTCAAAAATAAAAATTATTTCACTATTGACCTTTAAGGAGAATCACCCTAAATAGCAAATCTAAGTAAACAGATCGGTTTACTTATGAAATTAAACATCAACTCATTTTAGGAGAATTAACATGTCCAGATTAAGTCCAATAAACCCTGCTCAAGCACAGGGCAAATCCAAAGATCTTTTGACGGCCGTTCAGAAGGCCATGGGCGCAACCCCCAACCTTTTCACAGCTATGGCAAACGCTCCAGCTGCAATGGAAGGTTACTTGAATTTCAATAGTGCCTTAAGCAGCGGTTCCCTTAGTCCACAGCTCAGAGAACAGATTGCATTGGTAACCGCTGGCGCAAATGGCTGTGGGTATTGCGCATCTGCTCATACATATCTCGGAGAAAAAGCCGGCTTAAAAAAGGAAGAGCTAACCTCAAACCTTTCTGGCCACTCTGCAGAAGCCAAGACGCAGGTAGCATTAACATTTGCACGCAGGCTGATTGATGCGCGTGGTGCGGTCAGTGAATCTGACATTCAAATTGTGCGTGATATGGGGTTTGATGATGAGCAAATTATTGAAATTCTAGCTCATGTCGCACTGAATACCTTTACAAACTACTTTAACGAAGCTTTCAAAACCGAAATTGATTTCCCTAAAGTTGAGATTGATAGCGCACGAAAAGCGGCTTAAATACACCTCTCCAGAAATTGAGACCGACAGTGAAAAAATACCCCCTTGTTTTTTCATGAAACATGCTGATGATGACATTTTTGGCTCCTCCTGAAATCACTCACAGCATTGTCGGCGCTAGGCTTTGGCCCTCCTTACTCCCAAATAGGGTCAAAGCCTATGCCCGAGATTAACGCACATGCCTCACGGTCAAAATGAAAAAGTAAAAGCGGCTCTAGAGTATAATCAAGCCATAAATTGGTTGAGGGCAAAAAATAGGGCTGGAAAATTTCCAACCCAATAAACCAGCTCACGCTGGCACTACCGCGCCATTTTGGGCGACCTTCAGGTTATTAGTATTAGCCTGATTAATACATCATTCACGCATTGAAAATAAATGCTAATAATTCTTACTGAAAATTAATGTGCTAGAAAATGTGTTGAAATACATATTTAGACTACCACACATCAATTCATAATTACCAAGTTCAACGTTACGGGCATATTATCGCGAGACAATGTCTCGCTACGCCTGCGGTTGACCCAACTCTTTCGTTAGTTCAAATCGACCGCGCAAGCTAAAAACGACAAAACCCGGCTCAAGGCCGGGTTTATCGTTTTTGGTTGCGGGGGTTGGATTTGAACCAACGACCTTCAGGTTATGAGCCTGACGAGCTACCGGGCTGCTCCACCCCGCGTCAATTTAGTTTCGAGCATTCAGGCTGATGCCTTTAAGCGGGCTGCTC
>JAUIDN010000011.1 GCA_030428615.1 Alphaproteobacteria bacterium
GCACCAAAATAAATCCAATGCAATTGAGCCCTTAAAAAAACATAAACAACGTTATGATAAACATTCGCTGCCTACATTTCTCTTCCAATATCAACAATTTCAATGAACAAAAATAAACCAACACAATTTCCACAGTTCCTTACCGGTCAATCCAACAATTTGCTAAACCAACCGTATCGGCCCTGTGCTGCCGTGTCGGTGAAGGCGGTTTATAAGGGGGGCAATCCCGCTTGTAAACCCTAAAATTTACCCTAAATGCATTTTTTTTTGAAAACCGCTAAAACCCGCCAGTTATCAGACAAAAAACTGCAAAAACAATCAACCGCATACCGCCGCTGAAAGGACGCTTATTCTATCATAAACAAACGGGTAAATTCAACAGGCGATCATTTTGCCGAAGAGAAAACCAATTTTATCTTTATTTTTCAGACACTTAAAGACAAAATAACCCGACAACCCCCGCCGTAAACAGATAATGAAGTCCGACGACGTGTAAACGACTCATCACAAACAGAATTTCAGGTTGCGATATAGGCTTTAAGGGCTTCCGCTTCTGCCTCGGTTTCAAAAATGCGTTCCTTGACCACATCACCAATACTGATCATACCGACAATGCCCCCGTCATCCCCCACCACCGGCAGATGACGAATTCGGCGGGAGGTCATGACTTCCATGACCTGTTTGATGGTATCTTCAGCTTTACAGGTATAAACGCCCGTGGTCATACAGGTCGCCACCTTATTCTCCAGCACACCCGCGCCTGAACGGGCGATGGCAATGACAATATCGCGTTCGGAAATAACCCCGCACATTTTGCCGTCCGGGTCACAGGCGAGGATCGCCCCGATCTTATTTTCCCTAAGCACCCGTGCTGTTTCCAGCAAAGTGCTATCGGGTGAGATGGAAACAACTTCATTTCCTTTTCTGGATAATATATTTTTTACATACACGTGAAGGCTCCCTCTTATTAATGTCGGTTATAATGATACGAACAAAAGAAGTTTACCACAAATACCACAACCAAATCGAATCCTTAATTTCATTCGTTATAAAATCGTTAAACAGGAATATAATTGGAATAACCACACCAAACGGGCTATAGTTTAAAAATAAAGTATTTTTATCCGGAATGGGCGGGGGTTATGCGAGTATTCATTATCATCTGTGTTTTAACATTGCTTACCGGCTGTGAAACCGGCACCGGGCCTTTTGGACAAAATTACATGCAAATCGCCCCTGAAAATGTGTCAAAAGACATCATTCCCCTTAAAAAATGGCAGATGCCGCAATATTATCAAAGCCGGCAAATTGAAACCGATATCGCAAGCCTTCGCGCGCGCGGTTTTATCATTCTCGGCTCTTCAAGTTTCAGGGACAAGGAATATTCATTCGCGCAGGCGGCCAATCACGCCTTAACCATCGGCGCCACTCATATTATTTATAGCCAGAATGTCACCGGAATGGAAATATCGAAGGGCGGGGATACAGACGGCAAGGTGAAATTCATCCCCGCAGGCCTTATGGGCTTTGCCGCCGCGGCACCGCCGCTCAGTAAAATTGATATTAATAAGATTGTCACAAGCGGCAGCAGCAATAATAACACTCAGATTTATTATAACGGCACCTATTACAATCAGCCGGATTACCCGGTCAGTTTCTTTGATTTTAAAACCTATTTTACCGCCAAACGGCAGCGTTACGAAAATTACTTCGGCCTGACCCTTGGGGATTATGACGGCACCGGCGCGATTATCACGGATATAAAAAGCGGGTCGGTCGGTGATCAATTGCGACTAAAAAAAATGGATGTCATCACCAACATCAATGAAACCCCCGTTGCCACCCGGGCCGGGGCGCTTGATATTTTATTCGAAATCAATGATCCCGGCACAACAATCTCGCTGTTTATCACCAGAAACGACGAACAGTTCATAACGGTAATACCGCCAATATTTGAAAATTAACGGTTTGAAAATGAACATATCAAACATATCAAAAGAAGACTATAAAGCCGAATTACGCACGCTTCAGATCGGGCTGGTTAAATTGCAGCGTCATGTCATTCAACACAAACACAAAATACTGGTCATCCTTGAAGGGCGGGATGCCGCCGGCAAAGACGGGACGATCAAACGCATCGTTGAGCATTTAAGCCCGCGGGAAACCCGGGTCGTGGCGCTTGGAAAACCATCGGAAAAAGACCGCAGCTCATGGTATTTTCAGCGTTATGCGCAGTATTTGCCCTCCGCCGAAGAAATCGTTCTGATGAACAGGAGCTGGTATAACCGCGCCGGGGTCGAACGCGTGATGGGTTTTTGTGATGACCGGGAATATGAGGATTTCATGACTTCCGTCATCACGTTTGAACAGATGCTGGTCAAATCCGGCATTCAGATCATTAAATATTATCTTGATATTTCAAAACCGGAACAAAAAAAGCGTCTTGAAGAGCGCCGGACGGACCCGTTAAAGCAATGGAAAATAAGCCCGATTGACGAAGTGGCAATTGAACATTGGGATGATTACACCCATGCTAAAGACGAAATGTTAAAACGCACCCATAATGACATAACACCGTGGCATGTTGTGCGCGCCGATAACAAAAAAATAACCCGGCTGAATGTGATCCGTCACCTTCTTGATTATGTTGAATGCCCCGGTGAAGATATGAACACGCCCCCACCCGACCCCAATGTCATTTACACATTTGATTGAATAATCAAAAGGATCAATTTACTCTGACAACCTTGATCCCATTGATCTATCATTTATCTCCTTAACGGCAACGCCTTGAAACATGTAATCAAGTATTTTAGGTGCATCCCCCATGTGATAATTTTCAAGTTCAATAATTTTCAATCCTGAACTTTCAATTATAAGGTCTATATACCTATTACAGTTGCAACCACCCCCGATGATCCTTTGAATTGGATTCCAACGATCCTGCCATTTTTTAATTTTTATATCTGGGCATGCCCCATGCTCCAGAAAGAAGAACTTACCCCCGGGTTTTAACACCCTGACCACTTCTTTCATGGCTGCATTTACATCTTCAATTGTACACAAGGTCATATGGGAAACCACACAATCAAAATGACCGTCTGCAAACGGTAATTTCTCTGCATTCGCAATGTGGTTTTGCACGTCAATACTTGCTTTACTGATACGAAACTGTGCCTTTTTGTTAAGAATTTTATTGGTATCAACCGTTGAAATTTTTTGTACAATCTGTGGATAGTGCTCTAAACTCTGCCCTGTACCAAAGCCAATCTCCAAAATACGTCCGTGAGCATTAACCAGGTTTTTTGCTCTCGCTTTACCTAACTGCTTACTTTCCATCGATAGATCTAAAAGTATAGGAAAAACTTTTGTTTTGTAAAATGCGTGAAAAAAATTCATTACTGGCTTTCTAATCCGGTTATTCAAAAATCAATTTTCTCTAGCCCACCGCTGTCCACATTGATTATTTTTCCCTTTACTAATCGCTTCCCAAAGTATCCGCTCAGGACTTTTTGATGCAAGGTATTTGTGTTTTTAACATCGTTATATTACGAAAAAACGGGGTAGGACGATTGATAATCCATTACTGACGTCAAAAGAAAGACGCCGGAAACAACAAAAGAGACGCAAAAAATAGTGATTTGCCTTTGCACCCGTATGGGTTTACACTGCCCGGCATATTTAAAAAAATAACACAAAATGTATTAAGAGGCTTCAGATGATAATTGGGAAAAAGAAACCTTCACTTTTGGCGAATATTGTCTTCATCATTTCCGTTTTCGCGGGCTTGGCGATACTTGTTATGTTGTTCGGCGCAAGCCTTGGTCTTTGGGAGCCGATTGACGGGTTCCGCTATTATCGCGGCTGGTATCAGAATATCGGTTATGTCGTCTGCGGGCTTTCGGTTTTATGTCTTATATATCTTGTGATGAAAAAACATTTATCCGGAAAGAAAAAAGCGTTTATTTCGCTTGTGATCGGGTTGGTTATCCTGTGGCCGATGCTCTCATCCATGGTGGGGGAGAGCATGAGCTATCCGCCCATTCATGACATCACCACCGATACCAACAACCCGCCGCAATTCATCACTTTAACCGATGACCGCCCGGGCGCAAGAAACACGCTTCAATACGGCGGGCCGGAAATTGCCGCACAGCAACTTGAAGCCTTCCCCGATATCAGGCCGATCATGTCAAACTTAAGCCCCGACGAAGCTTATCAAAAAGCGCTTGAGGTCGGTGAAGCCATGGGATGGGAAATTATCGGTGCCAACCCAACGGCGCGCCGCTTTGAAGGCGCCGCAAGAACACCCGTTTTCCGTTTTATTGATGATACCGTCGTGGTGGTATCCGAAGCCGCAGGCGGCAGCCGGATTGACATCAGGAGCGTTTCACGCGTTGGCCGCGGCGACATCGGTGTCAATGCCAAGCGCATCCGCGAGTTCATAGCCCTGTTTAATCAGTAAAAGCCGTAACTCAAATTTGGTCTTGTTTTTGCCGCAAAAAAAGGGGAGAACATGACCATGAACGCATTTATTTTCAAAGCCGCCACTTACGACGAAGAACAGCATCAGATCGTGCTTGAATACGCCTATTCGGATGGCGCTTCATTTACGGAAGTCATTAACTTTCCGGATGCCCGGGAAACACTTGACGGACACGAAAAAGACGCTTTGGATAAAGCAATCCGCCAGCTTCATTTCGCAGCGGGGATAAGTTACTACAAAGCATTCTGCCCCAGAGACATTAAAATTGAAACGCCGCCGATGACAAAGGAAGAAGCGGATTTCTTCAATAAATTCTACCGTCACGGGCTCGGTGAATTTTCAGTTGAAAATAATATTGACCTGAACGGCCGGATCAATTTTCCGATTGAATCGAACCACCATCCGCGCCCCAGCGATTTGAGCCTTGTTGACGGATGCGTTGTTCCCATTGGCGGCGGAAAAGACAGCATCGTATCACTCGAAATCATTAAAACTGCGGGACATCCTCACCGGATGATTGCGGTCAATGCCGGAAAACCCATCAAAGATGTCATGGCAATGGCTAATGGCAGTCCCGCAATCCATATCAAACGTACCCTTGACGCTGCATTGTTTGCCTTAAATGAACAGGGCGCAATGAATGGTCACGTGCCGATCACCGGCATACTTTCCTTCATTATGGTGTGTGGTGCCATTCTTTACGGCTATGACAGCGTCGTGATGTCAAACGAAGGCTCAGCCAGCGAAGGAAACATGGAATTTGGCGGTATTGAAGTTAACCACCAATACAGCAAGTCGCTTGAATTCGAGCTTGATTTTGAAGGGTACGTCCGTAAAACCGTGCTATCCGGTTTTAAATATTTCTCGCTTTTACGCCCGCTTAATGAAACGGGGATTGCCGCGCTTTTTGCCCGTCAGGAAAAATATTTTAACGATTTTAAAAGCTGCAATCGGAATTTCCACATTGATGAGGGCGTGCGAAAATACGGTTGGTGCTGCGATTGCCCAAAATGCCGGTTTGTTTTTCTGGCCCTTTCCCCGTTTATTAAACGGGAGCGTTTAATCGACATATTCGGTAAAAATATGCTTGATGACCCGACGCAGGAAGACGGGTTTCGCGAACTTTGCGGGCTAAAGGGGCATAAACCATTTGAATGTGTTGGCGAAATTGAAGAATGCCAGCAAATAATAAAATGCCTGACGACAACCGAATGGTCCAATGATTTTCTGGTCGAAACGCTCGGCGGCGAACTCACCGGTGACGTTATGGACAGACAAACCCTGAAGCAACAGGCACTCACCTTTAAATATGACCACAACATCCCGCAAAAATTTCTGGAATATCTGAATGAATTTATCAGAACTTCAAAATAGAAGGATCGCCATCTGGGGCATGGGGCGTGAGGGCACGGCAACGCTGTCATTCCTTCGGGGAGAATTTCCGGACAAGGAAATCATGATCATCAACGGGGATGACGTCGAAGACGCGGAAAATTTCATCCCCGAAGATAAGATGCTGGATCATCTGGATCAATTTGACGTCGTGATTAAATCCCCGGGCATCAGTTATTATCACGATGCTGTTGCAAAAATGCGTGATCACGGGATCATCGTGACATCAGCAACGAATATCTGGTTTGCGTTGCCGCGGCGGGGAAAGGTTATCGCGATCACCGGCAGCAACGGCAAAAGCACCACAAGCGCGATGCTGCATCACATGTTAAAAACAATCGGACTGGACGTAGCGCTTGGTGGCAACATCGGCACGCCACTTTTATCGCTGCGGGATGATGCAGATTATTATGTGGTGGAACTTTCAAGTTATCAGACATGTGATTTACAATTTGCCCCGGATATCGCGGTGCTTCTGAACCTGCACCCGGAACATATTCAGTGGCACCGGACGCACCCGCAATATTACCATGATAAATGCAATCTTCTGCGGCGCGGCGCGGCGGTGAACATTGTCAATGCCCGTGAACCACGACTTGCCGAAACGAAAAATAAGGTTACGTTTAATGACCGGGATAAAATTCATTTTGAAAACGGCATCATCTATAACGGTGATATGCCGGTCGGCGGGACGGAAAAATTCCCCCTGCTTGGGGACCATAACCTTGAAAATCTTTGTGCGGCCCTTACCGTGGCGGCGGAACTGGGACTGGTTGTTACCGAATGCCTGAAGGCATCATTTACTTACCCGGGACTTAAACACCGGTTGCAGGTTTTCGGCCCCATCAATAGCCGGATGTTTGTCAATGACAGCATATCAACCGATCCGGAAGCGACAATCGCCGCCCTTAATGCCTTACCCGGTGAGGACATTGCCCTGATCATCGGCGGCGAAGACAGGAAGCAGGATTATACTGACATGTGTACCCTTATAGATGCGCGTGAAAATGTCACCGCCATTTGCTGCTACGAGACAGGCCCAAGACTTTATGAACAACTGACGACCAAGAAAAAACAGATGGCCGACAACTTGGAAGACGCCGTGAAAATCGCCAAAGAAATAACCCCCGAAGGCGGATATATAGTGCTCTCCCCCGCATCACCAAGCTATGATGCGTTTAAGGATTTTGAGCAGCGCGGTGACCTGTTCATCGAATATGCAAAAACCTAGCCGGGTTTTCCGTCGGCACGCGGGCGAATGACCACAGGAATAAAACGGATCAGAAAAAACAGATAGGCCATAACCCAGCATATACCCGACAAGGCGACAAATAATAAATAATAGTCATCAAAGAAAATCGGTGAGACAATTCGACCAAGAGCGGAAATATTTATTAAAATAAACATCATCGTAATCCCCCCTTCGTTATTCATGGGACGACCGGAATGACCCAATATTGCGCGGGACATAACACCAAGCGTTAGTGACCCCGCTGCACCGATGCTAAATGCATGAAAGGCGAGCGCACTAAAAGCGTAATCATAGATAGCCGCGTATGATAAAAGAAAAAAGCCAGCCGAAATCCATAATACCCCAATGTGAAGAATGATCATCAGCGGGTCTTTCCAGGCAATCCAGCCGTTCCACCCCACCACCCTGATCAATATGGCAATGGCCGCAACCAATGAAGCCGCACCAATAATGCCAAGTGAAAGTTCATAAATAAAAGCGATCATAATCACAACTATCGCAAGCATACTGGCCGGCAGTAGAGGCTTGAAGACAAACTGTCTTACGTCAGGATATTTGTTTTTAAGAAACGCCGGGGCCACTCTGCCCCCGATCACATTCATAAGCATCACAATGAATAATAGTGCCGCTACAAAAAAATTATTCTCATCAAAATTTATCAGCCCAAGCGCCGCCAGATGGCTGCACAGATTAAACAGGGAAAAAACCATCAGCAAAATAGGCAGAAAATAATTGCGCTTGTTCCCTGTTGCAAAAATGGCTGGCGCAATACCCATAACCGCAACGGGAATAAGCATTACATCCGTTAAAATCGGAATGATGTCCGGGAGCGGATCCGAAAAAAACACCGCCACCCTGCCCGCAAGCCACAGCATCGCTAGCCAGAAAAGTCGGCTGCCCGATGGCGATGGCTGCCCCGTCCAGTTTGGAACGGCGGTAAATAAAAACCCGATAATGATGGGCGCAATGACACCATAAATCATTTCATGCTGATGCCACGCCGCCGGTAAAAAATAGCTTGGAAGATAAAATGCGACCCCGCTTATAATCATTACCCAGTACACGAGGAACGCAATGGCAGCGATCGCACCAATCGGGAAAAACACCCTGAAGCCAGATGAAAATAATATCGAATTCATGTAAGTTCCTTCAATCTGATGGGTAATGGTACCACGATCACAGCAGGTTAGCAAAGAAGCAAAAGGGTCATTTGGCCAAAATCAAGATATGCTTTTTTATTTGATATGATTTTTCACAAAGTTAAGGAATTTTTCCGTCGCGGGGGATAGCGGCCGGCCCTTGACATGCAGCGCGCTGACCGTAAACCTGATCGGCGGATTAAACCCTTTATAACGGATATTTTCCGGTTTTTGCGATGAGGCGGTAATTTCATCAACCACCGCAATGCCACTGCCGATTGCCACCATATTGCGGGCCACAAAATAGGTCTGGGCAATCAGGCTTGAATTATAGCTGATCCCTTCCCGCAAAAGCCGCGCATCAAGAAGCTCACTAAGCGGGCCGCTGTCTTCGATACTGACATAATCAAAACCTTTAAGGTCGGAAAGCTTCAACCGGTCGGGATAATCATCAAATTCCCCGCGCCCGTATATGCAAACCAATTCCCCGTCGCTTATTTTGATCGCGTCAATCCCGTCAATTTTCGGCGGGTTAAGCGCGAAGCCGATTTCCTTATCCGTGTTGCTTAACGTCGCAACCATATTGCCGAAATGTTCCGTCTGGTAAATGAACTGGGCGTTTTTGTTTTTATCACGGTATTTCTGAATAAGCCGCGGCAGAATTTCGATACTGAGCGCCGGCACCGAAACAAGCCTTATTTTACCGTCGCGCGGGTTTTTAAGGTTTTCCGCCGTTGCCTTCAGCTTGGCAATCTGGCGGTAGATCGCTTCCGTTTCCTTATTAAGGATGTTGGCTTCGCTTGTCGCGATAAGGCGGCTTCGCACCCGGCGAAACAAAAGAAAACCAAGCTGGTCTTCCGCATGTTTTAATATCTTGCTGACCGTCGGCTGTGCAACATTAAGATGCCGTGCCGCTTCACTGATGGAGCCGCAGGTATAAACGGCATTGAATATTTCAATCTGTCTCAAATTCATATAGACAGTATATACGTTAATCCATAGCTTAAAGCTATATATTTCAATATTTATTTCATAAGCATAATTACGGGAATTGTTCTATAACGGTTTTCATATTTTAAGGAGCCATAATATGACCGTGAAAAAAGCCAACCAGCAGGAACAATTAAAAACCCCCTACCATCTGTTTCTGGGATGCGGGGATAACCCGCTTGCCATCAAAACATCCCGCGGCATTGCCGAGTGGAACCCCGATGTGTGCCTGGCGGAAATTGCCGGGGGCGACAGCCCGTTGACCCTTGGCCTGCCGAAAATGTCAGTGAAGGAAGCAGCGCAAAACGGTGCAAAAACATTCGTCATCGGCCTTGCCAATGCGGGCGGGTTTGTTGATCCGGAGTGGGAGCCTTATATTCTGGAGGCAATAGAATCCGGCATGGATATCGCAAGCGGCCTTCATCGCCGCCTTGATGAAATCCCGTCCATTAAGGAAGCGGCCGAAAAACACGGCGTGACATTACACGACATCCGCCACGGCTATACCGATCTTAAAACCGGCAAGGGAAACAAACGAACCGGCAAACGTATCCTCGCGGTCGGAACCGATTGTTCGGTCGGTAAAATGTACACGACCCTCGCCATTGAACGGGAAATGAAGGCGCAGGGCTACAACGCCACCTTCCGCGCCACCGGACAGACGGGCGTAATGATCGTTAGCAGTGGCATCTGCATTGACGCCGTCATCGCCGATTTCATCTCCGGCGGGATTGAAGAATTGTGCCCTGATAACACCCCCGACCACTGGGATGTGATCGAAGGGCAAGGCTCTCTTTATAACCCGGCCTTCGCGGGGGTAAGCCTTGGCCTGCTGCACGGCTCGCAGCCGGATATCATTATCCTCTGCCATGAAGCGGGCCGCGAACATATCAAGGACCTCGCCCATATTCCGATCCCGGACCTTGCGGACTGTATCGAACTAAACCTGAAACATGCGCGGCTCACCAACCCGGATGCGACACTGGGCGGTATATCGCTTAACTGCCGAAATTTAAGCGCCGAAGAAGGGGAGCGGCAGCGCGCGGCATTACAGGCAAAATTCAACGTCCCCTGTTTCGACCCGATGATCACGGGCGTAAAAGCATTCGTGGACCAATTATAATACGGAAATTTGTATAATGAGAAAATTTGACTACAGAGCCGAAAAATTCGCCCTTCACACCCCGTTCGTCATTTCACGCGGATCGCGCAGCGAAACAACCGTCATCGTGGTCGAAATTGAGGAAGACGGCAAACGCGGCTGGGGCGAAAGCTGCCCCACCCCCCATTACGGTGAAAGCGTCGAAAGCGTCATGGCGCAAATCGCCGACATCGCCCCGAAAATCGAAGCGGGCCTGAGCCGCGAAGACCTGCAAACCGCGATGCCGCCCGGCGCGGCGCGCAATGCCGTTGACTGCGCCCTTTGGGACCTTGAAGCAAAGCAGAAGGGAAAAACAATCGCCGACCTTCTGGGCCACAAATGGCCGGATAATCTGAAATCCGTTGAAACCATCAGTATCGGTACCGCCGACGCCATGGGAAAAAAGGCCGCGACCCTGGCCAATTTCCCGACCATCAAGGTCAAAATGAACGCCGATGACATCGAAGACCGCATCCGCGCCGTGCATAAAAATGCGCCGCGCGCGAAAATCATTGTTGACGCCAATGAAAGCTGGAACGCGGATATCGTAAAACGCGTCGCCGCGACCCTGAAAGAAAACGGTGTCGTCATGCTGGAACAGCCCGTGCCGCCGAAGGACGATGAAACCTTACGCGGCATCAATGCGCCCCTGCCCCTTGGCGGCGACGAAAGCTGCCATGTGGCGGCTGACCTTGACCGGCTTCATGGCATATATGATGTGGTGAATATCAAGCTGGATAAAACCGGCGGATTGACCGAAGCCAAAAAATTACTGGATAAGGCAAAAGAAATGGGCTTTGACGTTATGGTCGGCTGTATGGTCGGCACGTCGCTGGGCATGGCGGCGGGGATGTTCATCGCCACCGAAGCCAGTTACGTGGACCTTGACGCGCCAACGATGCTGAGCACCGACCGCGACCACGCATTGACCATTAAAGACGGACAGATGAGCGCCTTAGACCCGCGTCTTTATGGCGGTGCGGTGTAACATACAAAGCACCGCCCCGATCAGAAGCCCGACCCACGGCGCCATGGTCGCCAGCAAAACCGCGACCACGCCCATGATGATTTTATCGATTGTCCCCGCCGCTATTTTGACCGAAAGCCGCGCACACGCCACCCCGGTCAGCAGCAGCGTCAGCATCAACGCAATCGGCATAAACGGTTTTAAAAATGTCATCACCGGCAAAATAAAAAACATCACCGGAATACCGTAATAATAAAAGGCGGAAATCCCGCCAATCAGGCTTTCAAGCTTTTCCTTGCCCTCTTTCCAGCGCTGCGTCATCAACACCTGCGCCCCCGCCCATAACACCCCCTGCGTCGGGAAAAACGGCGCGAACAACGCCATGACAACATTACGGATCCCCACCGCATAATGGGTGCGGTTAAGGTCAATATCAATCGGGTCATCCGGGCGGGATGGCTGATTGTCCCGGATCAGCGCCACCCCGGTGATCATATCCCCAAATAAAATCACATAACTGATCAGTGCGAGTGGAAGCGCCGCGATAAAATAACCCATCGGCGGAAAGCCGATCATGAAGGGCGAAATTTTCGCGCTCAAATCCGCCACCGGCGGGATTAAAAACCCGCCTTCAATATTAAAACTGATTTCGCCGTTAAGCCCGCCGAAGATACCCGCCGCAATAAACGCCGGAAGAAGCCCGAATGACGCCAGCATCGCCGCCCATTTATACCGTTCCTTAAGCCGCGCAAACGCGGGCAGATAAAGGATCACCAGACAGACGACAATCGAAAGCGCAAACGACACCGGCATTGCGTTAAAGCTTGCGATATCATCATAAAAAATGCGCTTAAACGCACTAAGCGCCGCGCCAAGGATGATCCCCGACTTCAGCGCCGTGGGGACAAGCGCATTTAATCTGTCCCCCAGTTTCGTAACCGCCAGAAACAATGTGATCACCGCAAAATCAAGCGCCAGCGCCGTCATCATCTGAAACCGTTCCGTCGGGCTGTCATAATCGCCGATTACCAGCGCCAATACAAACGGCAGCGCCGGGGTGATCCACCCCGTGGCAAACGGGTCCCCGAACAGCACCACATGCGACGTTGCAATCATCATATGCAGCATGGCAAGGGTCACCGCTTCTTCGAAACTTAGGCCGAAGGCGGTCGTCAGCAGCGGCACAAGCGCAAGCCCCGTCGATAACGACACCACAAGCCCCTGCAACAATTCCGGCCATTCAATGCGCATATGAACAAGCGGGAGGCGCGCCGTAAAAATGCCCCACTTAAATCCTGATTGTTTCATAGGGAATTAATAGAGCGGAATATGGAAGATGGGAAGAAAAGATTTTGTAACCATCCAGCAGACACCACAAAACTTGCAGTACCGGCCCTGCTATGAAATAGTAGCCGTCTAAAAATAAAATCGGGACGGGTCGGATGCTTAAAATATTGATCACAATTTTACTGTCATTTTGCTGCCTTTGCGGGGCGCAGGCGCAGGAACAGATACGGGTCCTTGCCTTTTCACAGGTGGAACCGGGCATTTATCATCATTTATCTAATCTGGACGGGATCGCGTTGATTGAACGGCTTGGCAAAATGCGCGGCTGGCATGTGGATGTGACCCACGACCGCGGGTCGTTTAATGAAAAACGGCTTTCCGGGTATGATGTTGTGGCATTCGTGAACACCACCGGCGATATTCTGAATGATGCGCAACAGGCGGCATTCGAAGCTTATATCCGTGCGGGCGGCGGGTATGTGGGGACGCATTCCGCCGCCGATACCGAACATACATGGCCGTGGTACGGCGACATGATCGGCGGTTATTTCAAAAGTCATCCCGAAGTCAACCAGATCGCCATGACGACGCTTGAAAATCCCGACCACCCCGCCAATAAACAGATGAGCGAAACCGGCGCCGTGCTTGAAGAATGGTATAATTACACCACCAACGTCCGCGGCCGGGACGGGTTTACCGTACTTTTAAGCATTGATGAAAACACATATGACGGCGGCGACATGGGGGGTGATCACCCGATTACCTGGGCCCATGAATTTGACGGCGGGCGCGCATTTTACACCGGGCTTGGCCACACATTTCCGGCCGATCATCCGTTTTTATCCGAACAACTGATCGGTGGCATTGAATGGGCCGCGGGGCGGTAACCCAAAAAATCAATTCACCCCAAACTATTCAGCGGGCGGCATGTCCGGCATTTTTTCAACATTGCCCGCTTTGGTGTTGTCATGAAACGTGATCAAAAACAGCACTGATACCACCGCGGCAATGATCGCCGGTGTCATCCAGATACCGGCCCAGTCCCGAACCCCGTCAGTGGTAAACGCATCCACCACCCGCCCGGAAAGCGCTGTGCCAATGGCAAGCCCGACACCATATGTCAACAGGGTAATGAAGCTTTGGGCGCTTGAGCGGATTTTTTCATCGGCCTTCATATCGACATAAACCTGCCCGGTGACAAAAAAGAAATCATAACACACCCCATGCAGCAGAATGCCAAGGTAAACCAACCCGGCAAGATTATCCATATCGCCGACGGAAAAAAGCCCGTAGCGCACAACCCACGCCAGCATCCCCACAAGCAGCATCCATTTAACCCCCAACCGGCGGAAGAAAAATGGCATCAACACCATGAAGCCCACTTCGGAAACCTGCCCCAAAGACATTTTAGCCGCGACCCCAACCATGCCGATTTCATTTAAGTAAAGATTGGCAAACGCATAATAAAACGCCAGCGGAATGGAAATAAGCAATGAACAGGCGGCAAAAATGGCGAAGGGTTTATCTTTTAGCAGCGCGAACGACTGAAAGCCGAGCAGGTCACCCATGCTTGCTTTTTTGCCCTTGCTCTGGGGTGGGGTGTGGGGGAGCGTCAGGCTATAAAGCCCAAGAAGAAGCGACCCCGCCGCCGCCATTTTCATCGGGATCGATGTGGCCTCGACATTTTCAAATTGCGCCCCCAGCACAAAGGTGATCAACAGCCCGGCGATGACCCAGCCGATGGTGCCCCAGACCCGGATTTTCGGGAACTGTTCATCGGGGGCGTCCATCTGGTTAAAGGAAACGGCATTGGCCAGCGCGATTGTCGGCATATAGCAGGCATTATAAATCAGAAGCCCGGTAATGATGGATGTGGTCGTGGTCAGGTCCGATACATAATAAAGCACCGCAGCCCCCACAATATGCAGGGTGGCCATGACCTTTTCCGCGGCAAAGTAACGGTCGGCGACAAGGCCGATGAAAAGCGGGGAAATAATCGCGCCGATATTATTGGTCAGGTACGCGGTACCGATGTCGGTGCCGCTAAAGCCGATATTGGCCAGATAATTTCCAAGTGTAACGAACCAAGCGCCCCAGACAAAAATCTGCAGGAACATCATAGTGCTGAGCTGGCTGTATATTTTACGGTTCATTATTCCCTCCCGCTTGCTATACTTTTAGACGTATATTTACCGGATAATGAAGATAGCCGAACATTTGGGCGTTGACCAGTTTTAATGTAATCGGTTACAAATTCAAAATACTGTAAAGGGGTTTATATAATGAAACTGGGTATTCAAAGCGCAATACTGGACGGGCTTACATGGCGGGAAGTGATTGATTTTGCCGCGGAAAATGATTTTCAATGTGTGGAAATGATGTGCTGGCCAAAAGGCAAGGCAGAACGGAAATATGCCGGTGTCACCCATATTGATGTGGTGGATTTTAACGAAAGCGACGCCGCAGAAATAAATGATTATTGCCGGAAAAAGCACGTCGAAATAAGCGCCCTTGGATATTACCCCAACCCGCTTTGCCCCGATCATGCTGAGGCACAGATTTACATTGATCATATCAAAAAGGTCATTGATGCGGCGGCGATGCTTGGTCTTGATACCGTGTGTACATTTATCGGTAACGACTGGCACAAAAATGTCGATGACAACTGGCCACGACTGATTGAGGTATGGAAACCGATCCTCAATCATGCAAAAGAAAAAAATATAAAAATCGGCATTGAAAATTGCGCCATGTTTTTTACCGATGATGAATGGCCGGCGGGCAAAAACATTGCCTATAGCCCGAAAATATGGCGGCGGCTGTTTGCGCAGTTCGACAGCGATTATCTGGGCCTTAATTATGACCCGTCGCATCTTGTCTGGATGCAGATGGACCATGAAAAACCATGGGATGAATTTTTGGGTAAAATGTTCCATGCCCATGCCAAGGACGTGGCCGTTGACCACGACAAGCTTGATGATGTCGGCACGATGGCAAACCCGCTTGAATATCATGATCCGCGCATCCCGGGGCGCGGGGATATTGACTGGGAACATTATATCGGCAAACTGAAAGACGTGGGGTATAACGGCGCGCTTTGTATCGAAGTGGAAGATGCCGATTATGAGGGAAGCATTGAAAACCGCAAACGGTCCCTGATTGAAAGCGGTAATCATTTGCGTGCATTTATAGAAAGCTGATCAAATGGCAGAAGAATTTGACGCGATTGTTGTGGGCTCCGGCATTTCGGGAGGATGGGCCGCGAAGGAGCTTTGTGAAAAGGGGCTTAAAACCCTGCTGATTGAACGGGGCCGAAATGTGGAAGCCGGGGACTATCCGACCGAAAACAAGGCGCCGTGGGAACTTCCCAATCACGGGCGTACATCACGCGAGGAACTGGCGCGGGATTATCCCATTCAGCGCCAGACCGGGATCAACGAATATCACAAACATTTCTTTATCAGGGATCCTGAAAAACCATACAGTCAGGATGCCGAGCGACCCTTCACATGGATCAGGGGCCATCAGCTTGGCGGTAAATCGCTCACCTGGGGGAAAGTCAGCCTCCGGTTAAGTGATCTTGATTTTGAAGCCAATAAAAAAGACGGCCACGGCACCGACTGGCCAATCCGGTATAAGGATATTGCGCCGTGGTATGACTATGTTGAAAAATTCGCCGGGATCAGCGGCAGTTACGAGGGGCTCTCGCACCTGCCGGATGGCATTTTTCAGCCGCCAATGGAATTTACCTGCGTTGAAAAACACGCGAAGGACCGGATTGAAGAAGCCTTCCCGGACCGGCACCTGATCATCAGCCGCACGGCCAACCTGACCGAACCCACGGAAGAACAGCTCGCCCTTGGCCGCGGCAAATGTCAGTTCCGAAATGAATGTATGCGTGGCTGTTCCTTCGGGGCCTATTTTTCAAGCCAGTCCGCCACTCTGCCCGCGGCGGAACGCACCGGCAATTTAACGATCCTGACCGATGCCATTGTCCATAGCGTGACGTATGACGCGCAAACAAAAAAAGCATCCTGTGTGCGGGTGATTGACGCGCACAGCAAGCAGGGCAGCGAATATAACGCAAAAATCATTTTCCTTTGCGCGTCGGCCCTTGGTTCAACCCACATCATGCTTAATTCCGTCTCGGAAACCTTCCCCGGCGGGATCGCGAACGGCAGCGGCGCTCTCGGTCATTATCTGATGGATCATGTGTTCCACGCCGGGGCACGGGGCAAACTTGATATCAACGATGAACGTTATTATTCCGGTCGTCGGCCCAACGGTGTTTATATCCCGCGGTTTCAGAACCTCGACAGTGAACATCCGGATTTCATTCGCGGCTACGGCTACGAAGGGTGGTCCTCGCGCGAAGGGTGGAACCGGTTGACCGATGGCACAGGGCACGGCGCAGATTTCAAAGAAAGCCTGAACAAACCCGGCGCGTGGGAATTTGAAATTATGGGCTTTGGGGAAATGCTGCCGCGGTTTGAAAACCATGTACGGCTTGACCCGAATAAAACCGATGCATGGGGCATACCGCTGTTGCATGCGTCATGTGATCACAGCGAAAATGAAATCGCCATGCAGCAAAGCATGAAGGAAGAAGCGGAGCAGATGTTAAAAGCCGCCGGACTTTATGACATCGAAGGATACGCAAGGAAACGCCCACCCGGGCTTTGCATTCATGAAATGGGCACCGCCCGCATGGGACGTGATCCGGCATCAAGCGTACTGAACGAGTTTAATCAGGCCCATGAAGTGGATAATCTGTTTGTCACCGACGGTGCCGCCATGGCGTCAACCGCCTGTCAGAACCCGTCCCTGACCTACATGGCCTTAACGGCGCGGGCGGCGGACTTTGCGGTCACGCAGCTTAAGGAAGGGCATATTTGATCAGCCGATAATCCGGCTGGTGGGCAGCGAAATAATCGCGGTCGTACCGACATCAACTTCGCTTGTGAGGGTGAATTTTCCGCCGTGCAGCTCGACCAGATTTTTCACAATCGGCAGGCCAAGCCCCGTGCCTTTTTCATTCAGATCATGCTCGCCCAAACTTTGCTCAAACGGGTTTAGCACATGTTCAATCCGGTCTTTTGGTATTCCAATACCATTATCAGCAAATTCGACGGACACGCACCCCGAACGTTTCCTTTTCAACGAACAGGTAATTGTGCCTTCTTCTTTGGTAAATTTGATGGCGTTGGTCAGCAGATTGATAAAAACCCGCTTCATGGCGTGGATGTCCCCAAATACCTTTACCGGCCCGGAAACATTGCTCGCGCCATAAATTAATTCTATGTGTTTCTGGACTGCAAGTGGTTCCACCATCTTTATGGCATCCTTCAAGCAATCATTCAGAAGAAACTCACTTTCCTCCAGGCGCCATTTACCGGCCTCAATTTTTGACAGATCAAGGATATCCTTGATCACCGTTGCCAGATGCTCGCCACTGTTCTTTATGTCTTTAAGATATTCCAGGTGCTTTGAGCTCACAATTTTGCCGCCGATACCAGCGAGCATCGCTTCAGAAAAACCGATTATGGCGTTCAGCGGTGTCCTTATTTCGTGGCTCATATTTGCCAGAAAAGCTGACTTTGCCGCATTGGCTGATTCCGCTTCTTCTTGCGCCGCCTTGGCGCGTTCCTGAGAAAACAACAATTTCCTTTCAACGGAAATCCGGCGATTTACCTCCCTGCGTAAACTTTGATTCCAGATCAGAATAATGACCATGACAGTGAATGCCGCCAATGCAATCTGCCAGACCAGTTTGTAATCGACAACCTCCTGTACCTGAAGTCCCAGCCACCGCCTTGAAATATCGGCACGTTCCTGAACGGATATAGACTCCAGAGCCTTCTGCATGGCACTCGCCAGAAGCGGTAATTCCTTTCTTATCGCAAATGCATTTTCTCCTGCATAAGGCGTGTCGCCCACAACCATCAGATTTGTCAGACCTTCATCTGCAATAATCCGATTGGCAACAGGCATGCTTCCAACATATGCATCGACCTCACCAACCGCGAGAAGGTGAAGCGCTTCACCAATTGTGTCAGCAGGAACGATTTCTATGTCGGGGTAATCGCGTTCAATATAGCTTTTAACGGCAAATCCATTTATCTGAGCAACTTTTTTCCCCGCCAAACCGTCGAGGTTGGCATATACTTCCTCTCCTTTTCGGGCGAAAATCACAAAAGTGACATTCAGGTAAATATCTGTAAAAGTGAGAAATTCTTCACGGCTAGGGGTTGGCGCAATTGCAGTTATGACTTCAGCCTCGCGATTTTTTATTTTTTCCATCGCATCTGCCCAATTTTTACTACCCGCAAAATTGAATTTCACATTCAATTTACGGGCAATCACATCCAGATAGGCGCCTGTAACACCGCTGATACGGCCATTGTTATCAATAAATTCTAGCGGTTCTTCGGTCGGATCCGTTGCAACACGAATAATGGGGTTTTGAAGCAACCAGTTTTGTTCCTCTCGCGTAAGTACAATGGTTTCTGCATTAACATTTGACTGAGCGGTCTGCCATTTTTCAGCCAACCTGGAGAGCTCTTCTTCCGTCAGTGCATCCATCCCTTTTTGTAAAATAGTCGTAAGAATAGGCCAATCATTGCGCGCTGCCAGCCGGATAAAATCAGTATTTTCCGTTTCAGGGAAAAACTTATCGCCAATAACTTCCAGTCCGGGAAGAAGATTGTTTCTGATCATATATCGAGAGACGGGTAATATATCGGCATGAACATCAATTGTCCCCGCAGACAATGATTTTAATGCCTGTAACGTTGACTCAAATTCGACAATATTCATACCTATATCAATCGATTCGTAAGTCTTAGCGGGAACAGACTCTCCGACTACACCAACCTTTTTGCCAACAAGGTCTGAAATGTTTTCAATACGGTCGGTCCCCTCCCTGCCAAAATAAACCATGGGAAGATCAAGATAAGGTTCAGTAAAATTTAAATATTCAAGCCGGTCAGGAGTTTGAATGATGCTTTGGGCAATATCTATTTCCCTGTTTTTTAGCTTTTCCAGCAATTGTTCCCAGGAATAACCATTTACATATTCAATTTTCAGACCAACTTTTTCAGCCACTAGATTAAGATAATCAACCGAATATCCCCGCGGCTTTCCATCGCGAACAAAGTCCAGCGGAGCCCATTCCATTTCATTGGTTGATGTAAGGATCGGATGGGCCTCCACCCATTCCTGCTCTTCTTCTGTGAGAATTGAACCTGTATCCGCTGGCTGTGCAAAAAGGCACGTATATACAAACCCAAAATAGAAAATAATTACAGTAAATATACTTCTCGATATAACCATCTACAACTATTCGTTTTTTATCCCCCAGGGATTATAATTTAACACCGCACAACACCGCAGATTCCAAGTCTATCAATATAATGGAAATTAGTTAATATTTAGCTATTGCCTCAAAACTCAGCACTTCAATGAGCTGAGATCACTTTCCGAAAATTTTAACTCAATGAAAATTACAGACGCATAATTAAGTCATGATCCAAAGCGAGATCTAGACCGTAAAGACCATATGCCAAATATAGCGAGACAGATTGAGACTGATATTAACCCGGTGTTTTCCTTGACGCCGTGGGTGTTTTTTGTTGATACTCGGGACATATTCTCACCAAAAGGCCGCAATATGAATTTAGCAACGGAAGATAATAATGAAAGCCACGAAGACCTTGTTGTTAAAATAGCTAAATCCCAGGACAAAAGAGCTTTTAAAACCCTGTTTTTTCATTTCGCGCCGCGTATTAAATCGTATCTGTTAAATTTTAAAATCAACGACCAGAAAGCGGAAGACCTTGCCCAGGATGTGATGATGACAATGTGGCAAAAAGCCGATAAATTTGACCCCGAAAAAGCAAAATTATCCACGTGGCTTTTCAGAATCGCCCGAAACAAATTTATTGATCATACAAGACGGCAAAAATACCCGGAGGTTAATGCAGACGATTATGTTAAGGATATGGTTGCGCCGGAGCAAACAGACAGAAATCTAGAGCATAAGCAAACATCAGACAGGATAATTCTGGCTATGCAGAAGCTCAGCGCTGATCAACGGCTTGTCATTGAACTTTCATTTTTCAAGGAATTATCACATTCGCAAATTGCGGAAAAAACATCATTGCCGCTTGGAACCGTCAAATCACGGATAAGAACAGCCTTCCAAACGTTACGTAAAGAGTTAGGAGAGTACCGATGATTAACCAAGGAATTATTGAGGATGAATGGATAGTTTCCTACGCTTCTGGCGCGTTAAGTGAAGCCCATGCGCTGGTTGTCGCAACCCATTGTGATTTTCACGACGATCTTAAGAAAAAAATCCGCGATGCGGAAGAAATCGGCGCGGCACTTATGGAAACCGTTAAGCCGGTAGAAATTTCGCCAAATAGTTTTGATGAATTGCTCGGCAAAATAGACGCCCAGTCGAATGATTTGGAAAGCGAAACAAGTGCTGATTGTTTTGGTCTGCCACCTTCCCTCGCATCATATTTGGGAAAGCCGTTAAATGCATTGAAATGGAAAATGATGGGACCAGGGCTTTCGCAAGTAAGACTTTGGACCGGCCCAAATGACGAAAGGCTGTGGCTTCTTCGTGCCAAGGGCGGTGCCAAAGTACCGGCGCATGATCATAACGGCCTTGAAATGACACTTGTTCTTCAGGGAAGCTACCTTGTTGGGAATGACCGCTATACGGCCGGGATGCTCGAGCTAGCCGATAGTGACACCAAAAACCACACGCCTGTGATTGACCCCGGTGAAGATTGCATTTGCCTCGTGGTGACAGAGGCCCCGATTAAAATTCACAGTTTCATTGGAAGAATGGTTCAACCGTTTATCGGATTATAGGTTTCTCGAGAAAAAACACGAATGTAAGAGTTACGAAGCATGAAATTTCCATGGAAATCGGCTTGGATAATTGGAGCCAGTAGCGGACTTGGCGCTGAGACAGCAAAGCAGCTGTCCGTTGCCGGAACAAAAACCATCATTTCCGCAAGATCACATGACAAGCTCGATCAATTATCAGCAACAAGTGAAAACTTATTAATTGCCCCACTTGATATTACGGATCAAACGGCGGTGGATTTAACAGTCGATGAAATTGTGACCGATCTTGGTAAGCTACCTGATTTGATTATTCTGAATGCTGCAATTTATACCCCAATGAATAACGAGAATTTCAATGTCGATGAAATTCAAAAGATGATGAACGTCAACTATATGGGAACCGTAAACGTTATAAACGCATTATTAAAACATAAATGTCAAAATGGAAAAGTGACTATTGCTGTTGTCACCTCGCCAAGCGGATGGCGGGGACTTCCCAATAGTCTTGGATATGCCCCTACCAAAGCCGCACTTATAAATCTGGTTGAAGGTCTGAAATCAGAATTATATGAAAGTTCGTTGGATTTCAGGCTGGTTAATCCTGGTTTTATCAAAACACGGCTCACCGCTAAAAACAATTTTCCGATGCCCCAATTAATGGAGGCAGGTGACGCCGCTCAAAGGATGTTAAACGGCTTACGGACGCAGAAATTTGACATAACTTTTCCCAACCCCCTTCTTTTAAAAATGAAGGTCCTGAGGTTACTACCATATTCCCTTTATTTCAAAATCACAAAAAATCTGTAAAAAAGGATCCAAAAGCCCAAGTTTGGAAAGCAATAGAAAACTTTTTATCATTTCTTATGAAACGCCAGCGTTACGCTACCGACATTAAACCCCCATTTAGTGACATACGCACGGTTTATAACTACGCCATCGTCCTGCAGAAACATCCAGTCGTCAAATTTCAGCTTATAACTCGTATCTTTTACCGGAAGATCAAAAATATATGTCCAGTTAAAAGCATTTCCCGACCTTTGTCCTTTCGCAATACCAATCACACCATTGGTTCGCCCTTCATAATGACCGTTGGGAAGAATATTTATCTTCCAAAGCCTTTTATCGACCTTACCATTCATATAGACAAAATCCTCATCCAGTGTCAGAACGTTATTGTCAACACTACCAACCACAGTCACCTTAAACTGATTGATAATTTCACCCGACCTGTTTTCAAAAACACCGTAAGCTACTGTCTTGCCGTCAAAATATTCTTCGAGAACAAATTCCGGCCCATTGTCTTTATATTCGCTGACATCCATGTTACTACATCCTGATAATATGATAATGGCAAATAATAATACTGCCGCCCTGATCATTTATTCTTCCTGATCATGCATTAATGTGAAGTGCATTACATCAATTGTCCCGCGCTCGAATGCGGCCTCGCAATAATCCAGATAATAAAGCCACATTCGATAAAATTTATCGTCGAAACCGAGTGGCTTGATGTCCTCCCAATGCTCAATAAATGCAGCCTTCCAGCAGCGTAGGGTTTCGGCATAACCATCACCAAAGGCAAACTGATTGGTGATGGTCATTTTGGCCTTCTTCGCATGTTCTAAAAACATTTCTTTGCTTGGCAACATCCCCCCCGGAAAAATATATTTCTGTATAAAATCAACCCGGTCGCGGTATTTTAAATATCTGTCATGGTCAATCGTGATAACCTGAATTACCGCCGCCCCACCCGGTTTCAGTCTGCGCCTCAATGTATCGAAGTAAGTATCCCAGTGTTTTTCGCCGACGGCCTCAAACATTTCAATGGACACTATTTTATCGTATGCTCCTCCCGTATCACGGTAATCTTCAAACTTCACCAGATCATTCCGACCGGTTAATTTGTTAATACGGTCATTTGCGTAATCCAGTTGCTCTTTTGAAATCGTAATACCTTTATAGGATACTGCGTTATGACTTAATAAACTCTCCGCAAAACCGCCCCATCCACAGCCAATTTCAAACACGCTGTCCCCTGTTTTTAAGTCAAGCTGATCTATGATGCGTGAATATTTCACTTCCTGAGCATTTGCGAGGCTCACCTCACCATTAAAAATTCCCGCCGAATATGTCATGGTTCTATCGAGCCATTTTTTGTAAAATTCGTTTCCCAGGTCATAATGATAGGAAATATTTTTTTTCGCCCCCCGTCTGTTATTGTCATTGATGATAAGATGAGCGAAGCGATGCAGTAAATCCATTATCCAGTTATTTTTTTTATCACGAGCCAAATATTTCTCGTTATCAAGATACCAGTTGAATAAAGCGGTCAAATTGGCAATGTGAATATCCCCATCAATATAAGCGTCAACAAATGACATCTCACCGAGCAGAGCATATTGCAGAAGACCCTTCCATGATTTGAAATGGATAAAAACATTGTGACCCTCCTTTGTGCCCTGGTGAAACGCAGAATTGCCGTTCGGCAGCAGTATTTCCATCCGCCCTATGTCTGCTTTGCATATCCGGGAAATGATCCGGTTTGCGATAAAGGAGGATGAATTAGCCGTTTCTCTTTTCCCCCTGTAAACTTCGCCGATTGCGTCATTTACCATTTCCGTATTTTTCATTATTTTTCCTTGTGAACATGCAGTGGGTTTTGCACAGTGCCGCTTTCAACCAATGACGATTGGTAAACATGCTTTTTTGTGTGTGAAAACACCCGAAGGCCTTTGAATTTAAGCTTCGCTGCCTCATATAAAATTCCAACGAATACCTTTAGGGTCATAAAAGGTATATTGGTCGCGCAATCAAAAAGCTCCCGGTCGTTAAATTTCCTTCTGTGTCCATTGAAACAAGCTCTCAGCCGGGGGTTCCCTTCATGCTTGTAATCAATCAGCACTGATATATTCTTTTCAGGATTTTTCAGGCGAAATTGATATTCCCCCGCGCTATCAAAAAACGGGCTGACATGAAATTTCTTTTGTGCCCGATGTGCGTCCTCAAAACAGCCCCCATCTGGCACCGAATAGATGTAATTATGTCGCTCGGAAAATGTATTACGCACTTCATATATTATCGCGACATGCTGCTCATTATGACCGTAGCAGTAGTAAACTGTCAGCGGATTAAAAACATAGCCAAACACCCTTGGGTAGGCGAGGATCATGATTTTCTCAATATCCGAACTGTCGACCGAATTCTGTTCAAGAAGATCTAACATCCTTTCCTTTAACGTCTTATTATCACTGGCTTCCGGGTTGCCGAAATCACGTTCATAAAAACTGATGACATTAAATTTGTTGTATGAAAATAATCTGCAGGATTTGGCCAAGTCCTCAATTTTGTCTAGGTCGGCAAAAAGAGTGAAGACTTTATATTTCAGGGTATGGACCTTTGGGGCGTATCGTTTGTGAAAAACAGATCCTTTATAGAGACATGCCTCGCTCATTCCGCCGCCTCATTTATTATGGGGTGCAGCGGCTCCTTTCGGTCATGGAGGGCGATAATTCGGTTATTCATAGTTTCCGAATACCATGGCCGCGCCATGCCGTCCATTTGCTCCGCAGCGTATAAACCGCTTTGCAAGCCATCTTCGTGAAAACCGTAGCCGAAATGGGCACCTGCGTACCAAATATTGCCCCTGCCCATAATTTCCATCAACCGCTTCTGAGCACGCAGGGTTGCCACGTCAAATATCGGGTGGTCATATTGTTTTTCATAATGGATAGTACCTTCCTCCGGTTCCTGCGATGGATTAAGGGTCACAAAAAGCTGTTTTTGTGTTTTTAATGGTTGCAGTCTGTTCATCCAATATGTCACCGATAAGCGGCTATCGTCTTTTTCGTCATTCTGAATGTAATTCCAACTCGCCCATGCCCGTTTGCGTTTGGGCATAAACCGTTTGTCACTATGCAGAACGGCGCGGTTTTTTGAGTATGAAAACTGGCTTAGAATACCGAATTCCAGATCATCAGCATCGCTAACTAATTTTAAGGCCGTGTTTGCATGTGTCGCAAGAAGAACACGATCAAAAACATGCTGCGCTCCCTCTTTTGTAGTAAGTTCAATCCGGCCGGAAGATCTTCTGAGCGAAACGATTGGGGTATTTTTTAGAAACCTTGCCGGTGTTTTATCGATTAATGCCTTAACGTATGACTGACTACCGCCCGGAAGGGTAAACCACTGTGGGCGGTCACCGATCTGCAGCAAACCATGATTTTGGCAGAACCGCAGAAAACTGGAAAGTGGGAAATCCCCTACCTTATTGCTTGGTGTTGACCAAACCGCTGCCGCCATTGGCAATATGTGATCACGAACAAAGGTATCATCGTAGCCGTGTTGCTTTAAATAATCGCGGAGCGTCATAAACCCAAGCGTATTTTTATCGATTTCGGCGGTTTCGCTATAAAACCGTAAAATCGATTTTATCATTTTTATAAATCGGGGACGAAATAAATTACGGCGTTGTGCAATCAGACTTGTCAACTTTTCGGATCCGGCATATTCGAAGATCCCCTTTCCGATAGAAACACCAAACGACATTTCAGTAGGAACATATTTTACCTGAAGAAAGTCCAGTAGATTTAGAAAATTATAATAATTACGGTCATTACAGACAATAAAGCCTGTATCAACGGGAACGTCACCTTCAGGGCATTCAACTTTAACGGTATTTGCATGTCCACCAAAATAGTTATCGGCTTCAAAAACGCTTACATCATGTTTTTTTGACAGCAACCATGCGGCACCCAACCCCGAAATACCAGCGCCTATGACAGCTATCTTCATTTTCCCATCCATTTTCGACTTATATTCCCGGAATTTTTGTGATTAATAACTTTGTTACGAACAAATTGTTTCATTGGATGTTCAGAAGGATTAAATAAAAAATCCGACGGGAGTATATTTCCTTTGTAGAATAATTTTTTTATTGTCGATTTGGAATATGAGTTATACAAGTAATACTATAATTATTAGTTGGAAATACAGTTTGTAATGTTAGAATCAATTCTCATAGTTGACGACGAAGAAGATATCCTTGATATCGTCAGTACATTGCTTGAAATGAACGGTTTCAATTCTATTGAAGCGAAAAATGCTGATGAGATGTATAAAAAAATAGAACAGCATAATATATCCCTTATCATATTGGATATTGGGCTTCCTGAGAGTGATGGTCTGACTGTGCTCAAAAAAATAAGGTCGGAATTAGATATTCCGGTGATACTGCTGACAGGAAAGGGAGATGTTATTGACAAAGTGGTTGGGTTTGAGCTGGGCGCAGATGACTACATAACCAAGCCTTTCCATTCGCATGAACTGATTGCCAGAATAAAAACTGTCCTCCGGCGGACAAAAAACCAACAAATAGGTAACGAGCCGTCAAACAGCTTGAATGAAATAATTTATTTCAATGAATGGTCACTCGACCCCAATTCGCAAAGGGTATTCAATCCGCAGAAACAAGAAGTTGTCTTCACCAGCCACGAATTTTCAATCTTACTGGCGTTAATCATATCAGCGAGCAGAGCTCTGACACGAGAACAGTTACTTGATAGTGTTGGAACAAGTAGAGGGGAATATTCGCCTTATGACCGAAGTCTGGATGTAATGATTGCTAAAATTAGGAAAAAATTGGGGGACAATCCGAAAAAACCACGTTTCATACGCACCGTAAGACAGGCTGGCTATATGTTCATTGCAAAAGTTGAACGTGAACAAAAAACGTCTTCCTAAAGATCAAGTGACTTTCTGATCGCAAATGCTAGTTCATTCTGATTATAAGGTTTTTGCAGCATGTTGTTTGCAAGATTAGCAAGAATTTCATCATCCTTGCTAATATTTTTTTCGAGATTTTGTGAATAGCCGCTGGTCAATAATATTTTCAGTGATGGCTTTATCTCAAGCGCTGAACTGGCCATTTTATACCCGTCCAAATTATCCGGCATCACAATGTCGCTGAATAAAAGATCTATTTTCTCATTCCTACTTAATAGATCAAGCGCGCTGGCAGCATTGTTAGCGGTATAAACCTGATATCCCAATTCCTTTAATTGAGTTTCAGCCAAATCGCAAAGGTGTTTTTCATCATCGAGGATGAGAATTGTTTCATCCCCTTTCGGCAGTTCATCTTCAATCAGGCGCCCCGCTTTTTTCTTAGTCATCACTTTAGCAGATTTGGGGATATAAATTTTAAATGTCGCTCCCTCTCCAGGTTCCGACAATACCTTCATATGTCCGCCGGAACGCTGAACAAAGCCATGCACCATACTCAACCCAAGGCCCGTACCCTTATTTACTGGCTTCGTCGTAAAAAATGGTTCCAATATTTTTTCCATCAGGTCTGGCGCGATGCCCGTGCCGGTATCACTGACAGAAATCACCACATGCTCTCCTGCCTTGCTCCCAGGGTTTTGCCTGACATATTCATTATCAAGAACTATGTTTTCTGTTTCTATGCGTAACTCGCCGCCTCCCTGCATCGCATCGCGAGCGTTCAACGCAAGATTAAGTAACGCGCCCTCCAAATCCCCTTCATCAACCTGAATTGGCCATAAATTTTCATCAAGAGAAACATTTACCTTCACAGACGCGGTGAAAGTGCGTTTAATAAACTCTACCAGATTACTAATATTCTCATTAATTATGACAGGGTGGGTTTTGAGCGGGTTGCTTCTTGAAAAACTGAGCAGCTTCTTAATCAGACTGGACCCTCTTTCAACACCTTTGACGGCTTTTTCCAGCCTTTGTTTCACTGTGGGTTCCTGAGGAATTGTGTTTTTTAAAATCTCAAGATTTCCAAGTATTATCCCAAGAATATTATTAAAGTCATGAGCGATACCGCCTGTTAATTCGCCAACAGCATCCATCTTTTGTGCATGGCGAAGCTGTTCCTCTCGCTCTTTTAACTCGGAAAGGTCCTGTATCTGTGCGACAAAATGATCCGGTTTTCCATTATTATCACTCACCATCGAAATGTTTAACTGAACAGGTACAATGCTGCCGTCTTTTCGAATATTGCGTTTTTCCAACTGACACGACTGACGAACACCCGCTTCCACTTGATCAATCTGTTCTGAATCAATATCAACGTCATCGGGATGTATAACGTCTTTTATATTTAGTTTAAGTAATTCGGAATTACTGTAACCAAGTATTTTACAGAGTGCGTCATTCACCCTCAAAAACCTTCCATCCAAAGAAGTGAGTGCCATACCATGCGACGCGTGGGTAAACGCGTTCTGGAATTGGCTGCTTATTTCATCCAACTTTTTCCTTGAATTTACGCTTGTCGTGATATCGGTGATAAAACCGACGATACTGACAATATCGCCACTATCATCGCGAACAGGGTGAATTTGAGTTGATATCCATCGAATTTTGTTTTGTCCGTCTAGGATGCGATAATCGGGTAATTCCGAAATTAATCCACCTTCATTTGACTGTCTGGATTTGGTGATGGCATCGCTAAGTAATTGGAGATCGTCCGCATGAACCACATCAAGCCATAACGCTGGCTTTTTATACAGATCCCGGGACCTTATATTGGTCCATGCTTCAAAATTAGGACTAACGTATCTCACTTCCTTCATATCCGGGGAACAAATAAAAAAGATACCATCAACCGTTTCCGCTATCTGGCGAAATCTTTCCTCGCTCAATTTTCGTCTTGTGATTTCCCGCCTCAGGCTTAAATTTCGTATCAGAATAAGCCCTACAATCAAAACGGCTCCAATTAGAACTTGCCATACAAGGGTATAATCCTGCCGGTCTTCGGTCTTTAGGCCCAGCCACTGTTGGTTAATTTGTGTGCGCTCTCCCGGCGTAATGGAAGCAAACGCTTTTTGCATGGCGCTGGCCAACAATGGTAATTCCGCACGTATTCCCATTGCAATATCCGTTTTATACGGCGTAATACCGGAAACCGCCAAATTGGTGATGTTTTCGGAGGCAATCGTGTGTGATGTGGTTGGAATGCTCCCAATATGCGCATCCGCGACACCCCCGGAAACCAGTTGCAGTGCTTCAATTTTATCAGCGGCTTCAATGACATTAATTTCAGGGAAATCACGTTTAATGCGTTCCGTTGTGTCAAACCCTTTCGGCATAGCAATAGTTCGACCAAATAACCCGTTCATATCTCCAAAAATATCTTCCCCTTCTCGTCCGAATATCAGGTAATCCAACTGCATGTAAACATCCGTAAAAATAAGAAACCCTGCACGATTACTGGATGCTGAAGCGGCGGAGATAACATCAGCCTGCTTTGAATTTATAAGTTCCATTCCATCACTAAATGTTTCATTACCAACCCATTCAAACCGGACCCCCAGTTTTTTTGAAATTGCATCAAGGTACGATCCGGATATTCCACTTATTTTACCCTGTTCATCAATAAATTCCATGGGCGACACAGATGGGTCCACCACAGCTTTAATCACCGGGTTAGCAGATAACCATTTTTCTTCCTCAGGGGTCAATTGGAGCCTGTTAACCGTCTCCTCCGGCATTGTCCATTTTTTGGCCAGGTCACTAAACTCCTGCGGTGTTATCGCGGCCATCCCTTTTTCAAGGATACCTAGTAAAATCGGCCAATCATTTCGCACCGCTATTCGCGAATTTTCAGTATTTGAAATCCCCAGAAAATCTGCTTTTCCAAGAATTTCAACGCCAGTGATGAAATTATTTCTGATGATATAGTTCGCTATTGACTGCGGAGAAATATACAAATCGATACTGCCTTCAGAAATTGCCAGTAGCGCTTCTGCCGCACTGTCGACCTCCACAACTTCCAGCCCGGGGTATTTGATACGAAAATCTCTTGATAACGCCAGCCCTTTAAGCAGCGCGATCCTTTTGCCCTGAAGTCCTTCCTGGCCATTTACCTGCTCAGCACCCGATGCGCCGAAGATTGCCAACTCCAATTTAAAATAAGGCGCAGTATATAACAAAAAATCATTCCGCTGAGCAGTTTGAATAATATTATGCGAGATATCAATTTCATGCTTTTCCAGTCGCTCCAGACTTTCCTGCCACGAAATTTCAGTCGAATATTCTATTTTAAGGCCAACTTTCTCCGCCACAAGGTTAAGATAATCAACCGAGAAACCGGCCGCTTCACCCGCTCGAATGAATTCAATCGGTGCGGCAGCATTTTTGCTCGTTGATCGCAGGACCGGGTGCTCTCTTACCCATTCCTGTTGCTGCTGTGTCAATGCAACCTTGAAAGGATCGTTTCCTGTCTGCTCATTACCCACGGTCTGACCATTTGCATACACACAGCAAAAACATTGCAGGGCTGTCAGTAAAAATACGACAAGAAAATATTTTGGTCTTTCAATCACAAAACTGTCTTTCAAAAAATTCGTATAATGTATCAAGTATAACGCGAACATTCAAATTGGGCCAGTCACTATAAAATATATGATATTTTTCAAAATTTATGTTTATGTTTAATTACATATATTTACAAATAATTACAATTATGGAAATTTTTTAGAAACAATTACAGAATATCATTCGTCGTTCGATGTTGATAAACACGAGAAGTTATTATAGAGATTAAAGAATTTAATCGGAGCTATCTTAATTACGTCTTGGAGGGGTATTTTTTTTAAAATATATGTTCTTATCATAGTAGATCAAACCAACGTCAAGCAGGCTGGCTTTCAATAGGATTGCCGGCCTGTTTATTTATCGGACAGGTTGAATCTATCCGAAAAAAACAATTCCGTCTTTAATACATAATTTCCACAAAATAATTATTCTAAATATATACCGCATTAAAATTATCGGAATCCCATAGCGGAATTCCCGTTATAGTTTTCTTGAGACACCATGCCACGGCAAGGACTTAAGCGCGCTTGAGACCTCACCATCCAAAAATCAATTGATTTCCATATTGTTTAAAAAAACCGATATGCGCAATGTAATAACATATTAGAATTATTTTAAATTATATAATAAATACTTTTAATAATTGCATAATTATGTAATATAGAATGATTATAAAATTCGAGAGGAGATTAATATGTTCAAGAAAACCCTGCCCCTGTTAACCATAATTGCAATCGGATTATCACCGACAGCCCCAATTAACTTTGCCAATGCTCAGGATAAGTCCATGATGGAAAATAAAATAATGACCAATGATTATTGGTGGCCCAACCGATTAAATCTCCGCCCCCTTCGGCTGAATTCACCTAAGTCAGACCCTATGGGTAATGAATTTAATTATGCAGAAGAATTTAAAAGTTTAGACCTTAATGCCGTTAAAAGGGACCTTGAAGAACTGATGACCGACTCTCAGGACTGGTGGCCCGCGGATTTTGGCCATTATGGACCACTTTTTATCAGAATGGCATGGCATAGTGCCGGCACCTACCGCGTACACGATGGTCGTGGCGGTGCGGGTGGCGGAATGCAACGCTTTGCCCCACTTAACAGCTGGCCGGATAATGCTAACCTCGATAAGGCGCGACGATTACTCTGGCCAATCAAGCAGAAATACGGCGAAAAAATTTCCTGGGCAGATCTGATGGTCCTCACAGGCACTGTCGCCATGGAATCAATGGGTTTCAAGACCTTAGGTTTCGCTGGCGGGCGTGAAGATGCCTGGGAACCGGAAGAAGTTTACTGGGGCCCGGAAGGCGAATGGCTTGGGGACAAACGATACAGCGGAGACAGAGAATTGGAAAACCCATTGGCCGCAGTGCAAATGGGTCTGATCTACGTAAATCCCGAAGGGCCGAACGGCAACCCGGATCCGTTGGCTGCCGCCAAAGACATTCGTGATACCTTTGCTCGCATGGCGATGAATGATGAAGAAACGGTCGCTCTTATCGCTGGCGGTCATTCATTCGGGAAAGCACATGGCGCCGCCGACCCATCCAAATATGTCGGAGCGGAACCGGAAGCCGCAGGCGTTGAAGAACAAGGCCTGGGCTGGAAAAACAGCTATGGCAGCGGAAATGCCGGTGATACAATAACCAGTGGACTTGAAGGGGCGTGGACGGTTACACCAACGACCTGGTCGATCAATTTTCTTGAAAATCTGTTCGCCTTCGAATGGGTAAAAACCAAAAGTCCCGCAGGTGCAACACAATGGATACCAAAGGAAGAATTCGCATCAGAATTTGTTCCGGATGCTCATGATCCGGATAAAATGAACGCACCGATGATGTTAACAACCGATCTGGCGCTTAAGTTTGATCCGGAATATAGGAAAATTTCACAACGCTTCCTTGACAACCCAGAAGAATTCGAACTTGCATTCGCAAAAGCATGGTTCAAACTAACGCACCGTGACATGGGGCCGAAATCACGCTACCTCGGATCAATGGCACCACAGGAGACAATGATCTGGCAAGACCCCCTACCTGAAGTTGATCATGAACTTATTAATGCCAGAGACATAAATAATCTTAAGTCCGAAATTTTGGCCTCTGGGCTTTCTGTTCCTGAACTGGTCAGGACAGCATGGGCGTCAGCATCAACATACCGCGGCACCGATATGCGTGGCGGTGCAAATGGCGCACGCATTCGCCTGGCACCACAGAAGGATTGGGCGGTTAACAAACCATCCGAACTTTCCAAGGTGATCAGCACCCTTGAAGGCATTCAAAAAGATTTCAACAACGGGCAATCCGGCGGAAAGCGGGTTTCACTTGCTGATCTTATCGTCCTTGGCGGTGCGACCGCGATTGAACAGGCAGCAAAAGAAGCGGGACACCATGTTAACGTGCCCTTCACGCCTGGTCGCGCGGACGCGGTCCAGGAACAGACTGATGTTGCCTCCTTTGAATTTCTGAAACCCACTGCGGATGGCTTCCGGAACTATTTTGAAAAAGGCAACAGCGCATCACCCGCCGATATGTTGGTCGATAAAGCATCTATGTTGACCCTTTCAATTCCTGAAATGACCGTTCTTGTTGGCGGCATGCGGGCGCTGGATGCCAATGCCGGGCAATCGAATGATGGTGTCTTCACCGACCGTCCCGGCACCCTGACAAATGATTTCTTTGTGAATTTGGTTGACATGTCAACGGAATGGAAGAAATCTTCCAATTCTGAAGGGATTTACGAAGGACGCGACCGTAATTCGGGCGAACTTAAATGGACAGCAACCCCGGTTGATCTTATTTTCGGGTCAAATTCAGAATTGCGTGCCGTCGCGGAAGTATATGCCTATGAGGACGCACAGGACAAATTTGTCGGTGACTTCGTCGATGCCTGGACCAAGGTCATGAACCTTGACCGTTTCGATATGAAATAAGCACGCCACAGGCTTTCATAAAATGGCGGCAGTCAATTTGCCGCCATTTTAACGTTAACTGTTATTATGAAAATAGGGCACATGTCACTACAGCAACTGATCAATATTGACAGGTTAAAGACAGAAATTTACGATATTAATTTGAAATGAAACAAGCATTTAAAAGGAGCGAAATATGGCGAATGAAGGTTACCATGAACCGGTAGAAGAATTATCAGACGAAACAAAAGACATGCACAAGGCGATTGTATCGCTGATGGAAGAACTGGAAGCCGTCGATTGGTATAACCAACGGGTTGATGCCTGTAAAGACGCGGACCTTAAAGCGATCCTTGAGCATAACCGCGACGAAGAAAAAGAACACGCCGCCATGGTCCTTGAATGGATCAGACGCAAGGATCCGACTTTTGATAAAGAACTGAAAGATTATCTGTTCACCGAAAAACCGATTGCGCACAAATAAAGACCAAACGAAATATGCGGATGGGCTGGAACATGAGGATTATCCACTTGTTCCGGCCCTTTTGCTTGCCTTAGTTTTTAGTCGGCAAACAAACGCCATCTCAATACCGCCAAACATAAATAAATTTGCTTGTAACGACGAATGTGCTACCGTCGACCAAATAAAAAGGGGGTGTCAATGTTATTCAGAAACTACCTGAAATCAGCGGTTCGTAATCTTGTCGGCCATAAATTGTTCAGCGTTATCAATATCTTTGGCTTGGCAATTGGTATTGCCGCCGTCATGTTGATCACGCTTTTTGTCCGCGATGAACTTTCATATGACACATTCTGGGAACATGCCGATAACATATACCGCCCACAGTTTACAGGTGCGGTGCCGGGAATGGAAGTCGTCAGGTTTGTTTCTTCGCCCCTTATTATCCGTGATGCTTTTATGAAAGAGTTTCCACAGGTCACACACAGCGCACGGATTATGCAAAATTATCCAACCTTGCGTATTCAGGATAATTTTTTTCAGGAAACGGTACAATTGGTCGATCCGGAAATCACAGATATATTTGATTTTAAGGTTATTAGCGGTGATCTGGATATTGCCCTTGCTAACAATTCCGGCCTTATTATAAGTCAAACAGGCGCAATTAAATATTTCGGCGAAGAAAATCCCATCGGAAAATCAATTTCTATTAACTTTGAACGGTTTGAACGTGATTATCAGGTTGCCGCCATCATAGAAGACATCCCGACAAACAGCATGCTTGAGTTGAACATGATGGTCCCACTCGTTGAAGCTGACTATAAAGATACCGGAATGCTCACAAACTGGTTGGCACTTTCCAATTATTTCTACTACAGGGTAGCCGATGGTACGAACATTAAAGATATAAATGACCAAATGCCGGCGTTTATTGATCGAAACGTCATTGCTTTCGAAAATATTCCCAACACAGAGACATCGGACATTATTCAATTAAAATCGGTTAATATTCAGGATATCCATCTAAAAGCCGTCGGCGAAGGTGAAATGCGACCAAAAGGAAGTATGACAACTGTCATCATATTTTCTGCAGTTTCGCTATTGATATTGATCATCGCTTCAATCAATTTTATGAATTTATCAACTGCCAGGGCAAGCATTAGGGCCAAAGAAGTCAGCATGCGTAAAGTTCTTGGAGCGACGCGAAAACATTTGATCGTGCAGTTTTTAGGGGAGTCAGTTCTTTTGACATTAATCGCTCTGTTGCTTGCCACATTGATCGTTGAGATCTCATTGCCGATTTATAATGAAATACTCACAAAAGATCTTGCGATAAATTACACGTCGCCCGACATCATGCAAATCTTCATACTGGCAACATTGATTGGATTGACGGCAGGAATATATCCCGCATTCTTCCTGTCAAGCTTCAGACCAGCCCATATCCTTAAGGCAAATAAATCCATTGAAACCAAATCCTCGACAAACCTGCGCTCCGCCCTAGTTATCATGCAATTTGCGATCTCAATCACGTTATTTGTTTCCACTGCCGTGGTGTACGGTCAAATGCAATATGCACAAAATCGCGATCTTGGCTATACCAAGGAAAATCTGCTTATTATAGAAACAGGAAATCGGGAGGCAGTTAAAGCGAAAAAAGACATGCTGCTCAATGAGTTTAGACGATTGCCAAATGTTGTTTCCGTAAGTACGTCGTTTCTACGACCAGGCCGCAATGGTGAAAGCATAACCTCACTGCGTACAGCCGATATGGAAAGAGAAGAGACAACTATCATAAACAACACAACCGTAGGATATGAGTTCTTCAAAACTTACAATATTCCGTTGCTCGCTGGTCGTGAATATGATGAGAATCGTGCTGATGTCATGCCATCAAATGATGATATCCGCGCAGGCAGAGGAAACAGAGGTGCGATTATACTAAATGAATCCGGCCTCCGCCGATTTGGACTTGGCACGCCCGAAGAAGCAATTGGCAAATTCCTGTACCAGAATATTGGTGAACCCGACGAGCCATTCCAGCGCGAGTATGAAATTATCGGCGTTATCCCCGATGTGAATTTTGATAGTCTTAAAAAAGAAGTACGTGCAGAAATATTCAGACTGAATCCAGATAATTTTGGACTGTTTTCAATCCGTTTTAATGGCGACCCAGCTATAATCGTTGAAAATATTCAAACCATCTGGCAACGCGAACTACCGAGCGTCGAATTTGAATATGAACACGTCATCGACAGGCTGATTAACCAATATAAACAGGAGCAGGGTCAGATGACCATGTTTGCCGCCTTCTCCGCCCTGGCTATTTTTATTGCCTGTCTTGGTTTATTTGGTCTGGCCAGCTTTACTGCAGAACGAAGAACCAAGGAAATAGGAATCCGTAAAGTATTTGGCGCGGAAGTTTTTCAGGTTGTCAAATTGCTCGTCTGGCAATTCTCAAAACCCGTCTTGATTGCAAATATCATCGCTTGGCCCGTAGCTTACCTTGCGATGACTCTCTGGCTGGAAAATTTCGCCTATCGGATAGACAATATGATCATTATTGCTCTGTGTCTGATCGCGAGCCTAGCAGCTCTTCTAATCGCATGGGCGACCGTCGCCGGAAATTCATTTGCTGTTGCACGTCGAAACCCGATAAAAGCGTTGCGATACGAATAACCCATTATGCCCAAAATAGTTATAACCATAAATCATCCGTAAAAAATAAAACTTTGAAAAATGGTGCCGCTAGAGAGAATCGGACTCTCGACCTCACCCTTACCAAGGGTGCGCTCTACCACTGAGCTATAGCGGCGATGGGCAGAACACGGCGTAAAAGCCGTTAATTGGCGCGGAACATGCCATAAGACCCGCCATCCTGCAAGTCAATTTAAGGAATTAATTGCGATTATTTTATTATGCCCTTAAAAAGGTCATATTGTTTGTTAAAAACGCAGTTCAGGCACAATGACAATAGATAAAAATAATTCAAAGACCACCGTTAAGCCGGACCCGAAAGGGGAAAAACAGGCGCGGCTGGCCCAGGCACTTAAAGATAACCTGAAACGGCGCAAAACGCAGGCACGCAAAGTCATGACCAGTAACATTAAGGAAGAATAACACATGGCAATAATGTCAGACAGATGGATAAGGGAAAAAGCACAAGAACACGGCATGATCGAACCATTCGAAGACCGTCAGAAAAGGGACGGTGTTATTTCATATGGTCTTTCCTCGTACGGGTATGATGCCCGTGTTTCGGAAGAATTTAAAATTTTTACCGATGTCGATTCCGTCACCGTTGACCCGAAAGAATTTGACAGCAACAGTTTTGTTGATCGCCCGGGTGACGCCTGCATCATTCCGCCAAATTCATTTGCGCTCGCCCGCACGGTTGAATATTTCAGAATTCCGGAAGATGTTCTTGTCATCTGTCTGGGAAAATCGACTTACGCCCGCTGCGGCATTATCGTCAATGTCACCCCGCTTGAGCCCGGCTGGGAAGGGCATGTGACACTTGAATTTTCAAACACAACCCCGCTGCCCGCAAAAATTTACGCCAATGAGGGGGCGTGCCAGTTCCTGTTTTTTGAAGGGAACGAACCCTGCGAAGTCCCCTATAACAGCCGCGCCGGAAAATATATGGGCCAGACCGGCGTTACCCTGCCCAAACTATAGAGGTTTAATTGGATAGAATTGCAATTACCGGCGGTTACCGCCTTGAAGGACAGCTTCCTATCAGCGGCGCAAAAAATGCCGCCCTGCCGCTTATGTGCGCGAGCCTGCTGACAAAGGAAACACTGACCCTATCCAATCTGCCGCATCTTGCGGATATCAAAACCCTTAAATTACTGCTGGAAGGCCACGGTGTTAAAACCACGGTTGAAAATGAAGGTGTAAACTTAAGCGAAGGGCAGACCATATCATTTGAAACACCGGACATTACAAGCACGGTCGCCCCTTACGACATTGTCCGCAAAATGCGCGCCTCGATTTTGGTGCTTGGCCCGCTGCTGGCGCGGGAGGGGGAAGCGACCGTGTCGCTTCCCGGTGGATGCGCCATCGGCAACCGGCCCATTGATCTTCACCTTAAGGGGTTTGAAGAAATGGGCGCGAAAATCGAACTTGAGGAAGGCTACGTGCGCGCCGTCGCCCCGGGCGGGCGGTTAGAGGGCGGCACCGTGCATTTCCCGACCGTGTCGGTGGGCGCCACTGAAAATATATTGATGGCCGCAACCCTCGCCAGCGGCGAAACCATTATCGATAACGCGGCGCGGGAGCCGGAAATTTCCGACCTTGCAAACTGCCTGAACGCCATGGGTGCGAACATAAGCGGGATTGGCACCAAAACATTGACTGTGAAGGGTGTTGAGAGCCTTCACGGCGCACAGTATGCGGTGATGCCCGACCGGATCGAAGCCGGCAGCTACGCCGTTGCCGCCGCCATGACGCGGGGCGAAGTGGAACTGCTTGGTCATGACCTGCTTGATGTCATGCGCGGCACCGCCGGCGTTTTAAAACAGGCGGGCGTCGGTTTCAAGCAAACGGATGACGGCGTTATCGTCACATTGGAACGCGACAAAATAAAAGGCGTTGATGTCAGTACCCAACCCTACCCCGGCTTTCCCACCGATATGCAGGCACAATTGATGGCAATGATGACCATCTGCGACAGCGCATCAGTGATTAACGAAACCATTTTCGAAAACCGTTTCATGCATGTACCGGAACTTTGCCGCATGGGCGCGGATATCACCATGCATGGCTCCACCGCCATTGTCCGCGGGGTTGACGGCCTTCTGGGCGCTCCGGTGATGGCAACCGACCTTCGCGCGTCCATGTCACTGGTCCTTGCGGGGCTGGTCGCCGACCGGCAAACGTTTGTTAACCGCATCTATCATCTTGATCGCGGCTATGAACGTCTGGTAGAAAAGTTAAGCGCATGCGGCGCAAAAATAATTCGCGACGCCAATCTTGGTATATAATTCAAATATATAATTTTATGGGATTTAACATTAATGGAAAAAGGGTTGAAATTAAGGGCGCAGGATAAAGACGACCTGACGATCATCTCCGCCTACCTGCAGGATGCAGTGACGGTGATCGGCGATTTCAGCTTTAACCCGAAAACACATATTTTCGCGCTGATGGTCAACCGTTATGTCTGGGAAGATTATACCCGCACCACCGACGACAAAGACGATAAACAAAAATGCCACCGTATCCGCACCGGGTGCCATTTTGAAAACATCGTCAAGGTCACGGCGCAGAACATCCCACAAAATGACAAAAAACATGTGCTGGAACTTTTGGCCATTGAAACGGCGGAACTGGAAAATGACAATATCGCCATCGACCTTATTTTTGCCGCTGACGGGGTCATGCGGCTTGAAGCGGAACTGATCGAAGCACAGATGCAGGATATTGGTGACCCCTACCCCGCCGCCTGCCACCCGAAGCATGAAGTCCTTGAAAATTTAATCGAATAAAACTAGCCATTCCCGTCACTTTTCGGTAAAAGGGCGCTTGAAAGTAACGGCATTTTAAAATGGCCGGAAAATATCGACTTACGGAGAAAACGGGTGACCATCAACGAACCCATGATAATGGCCCTTCCGAAGGGACGGATCCTTGAGGAAGTGATGCCAATCATCCGCGCGGCGGGTATTGAACCGGAAGCGGATTTTGATAATCCGAAGTCCCGCAAGCTGACATTTGATACCAATATCGAAAACCTTAAAATCATCCGGGTCCGAAGCTTTGATGTCGCGACCTTTGTGGCATTTGGTGCGGCGCAGGTCGGTGTGGCGGGCAATGACGTGCTGCTGGAATTTGATTATCCGGAAATTTATGCGCCGCTTGATCTTGATATCGGGCATTGCCGCATTTCGGTGGCGGAACTTGAAACATTAAGCAAAACGGATGATCCAAGTAGGTGGAGCCATGTTCGCGTTGCCACCAAATATCCGAACCTGACAGCAAAATATTTCGCGCGCCGCGGTGTTCAGGCGGAGTGTATCAAGCTGAATGGTGCCATGGAACTCGCCCCCAGTCTCGGGCTTTGTCAACGTATTGTCGATCTGGTCAGTACCGGCGCAACGCTTAAGGCAAATGGGCTGGTGGAAGTGGAAAAAATCCTTGATATCACGTCCCGGTTTATTGTGAACCGTACCGCCTTTAAAACCAGAAGCGGTGAAATCAGCCCGATGCTTGACCGGATAAGAGAAGCGGTCGATGGTTAGAGAATTAAATAACCGGGATGCGTCCTTCGAACAGGATTTCAAAGCGCTTCTTGCCGCCAACCGCGACACGGAAAATGATGTCTCCGGTGTGGTGAAAGAAATCCTTGATGATGTCAAAAAACGCGGCAATCAGGCATTGTTTGAGTATAGCAAAAAATTCGACCATGTTGACCTTGACGACACCAATATGCGCGTAAGAAGTGACGAAATCAAAAACGCCATTGCCGCCTGCGATGATGATACATTGGACGCGCTTAAATTGGCCGCGCAGCGCATATCGGATTTTCACATCCGCCACATTCCGGAAGATGACAACCTTACTGACAATACGGGCGTAAAACTTGGTGTTCGCTGGCACGCGGTTGACGCGGCGGGGATATATGTCCCGGGCGGCAAAGCGGCCTATCCGTCATCGGTGCTGATGAACGCGGTCCCCGCAAAAGCGGCGGGCGTGCCGCGCATCATCATGGTGGTGCCGGCACCAAACGGATATATAAACCCGCTTGTGCTTGCAGCGGCAGACATTGCCGGGATAACCGAAATTTATAAAATCGGCGGGGCGCAGGCCGTCGGCGCGCTTGCCTACGGCACCGAAACCATTGACCCGGTCGATGTGATCGCCGGGCCGGGCAACGCCTATGTCGCTGCCGCGAAAAAGGAAGTGTTCGGCACTGTCGGTATCGACATGATCGCCGGCCCATCGGAAATACTGGTGGTTTCGGATCGTAAAAATGATCCCCGGTGGATTGCCATTGATCTGTTATCACAAGCTGAGCATGACGAAGTGGCGCAAAGCATCCTGATCACCGATGATGCCGAATATGCAAAACAGGTGATTGCCGCCGTGGAAGAACATCTTGCCACCCTGCCCCGGGCCGACATTGCCAGAACAAGCTGGGATAATAACGGCTGTGTGATTACCGTTTCCGATATGGATGACGCCCCGGCGCTCATTAACCGGATTGCGCCGGAACATCTGGAACTTGCACTTGAGAACGCACAGGGATTTTCAAAAAAAATCCGCAATGCCGGTTCTATTTTTATCGGAAGATACACACCGGAAGCCATCGGCGATTATATCGCCGGGCCAAACCATGTACTGCCGACATCGGGAAGCGCACGTTTCTCATCAGGTTTAAGTGTTCTTAACTATATGAAAAGAAATACGGTGATAGAATGCAGCAAGGCAAGTCTTGAAAAAATTGGCCCCGCGGCCATGACGCTTGCCACTGAAGAAGGACTTGAAGCGCACAAAAAATCCATAGGGATTAGGTTGCAAAAGGATTAGAGGCACGAAAAAATATGCCCCGCAATCAGAATACACAACGGATTTGCCAGATTGAGCTGGATGAAAAATCGATCATTCGCCGTAATGAAGATATCGAGCATGAACGTCGCGTGGCGATTTTTGATCTGCTTGAAACCAACCATTTTGCCCCGAAAATGAAGGTTGCGAATGATTATCCTGGTCCCTTTAATGTCAAACTACGCATCGAGGATAACCGCCTTGCTATCGATCTAAAGACGGAGGAAAAGAAAGACCTTTCCACCGTTATTCTGCCCCTAAGCCCGCTCAGGCGGATCATTAAGGAATATTTCCTGGTTTGTGACAATTACTTTAACGCCGTAAAATCATCCAACCCAAATCAGATTGAAGCGATAGACATCGGTCGGCGCGCCCTTCACAATGAAGGATCTCAAATAATGCAGACGCGACTTGCCGATAAGGTAGATATTGATTTTGAAACCGCACGCCGGCTTTTTACGCTGATCTGCGTTCTTCAAATCCGGTGACCGGCCGTGAGCAGCACACCAACAGTTAAAAAACGCGAACTCCCCGCCAGTCTTTTATTCGTTTGCAGCCTAAACGCTGTAAGGTCCCCGATGGCTGAAGCAATGGCGAAAAAAATGTTCGGCACAAAGGTTTTCATTGATAGTGTCGGCATTCATGATGATCTTGAGGACGTGAACCCCTTCACAATATCGGTCATGGAAGAGGTCGGTATTGACGTGTCCGGCCATAAGCCGAAGAATTTTGAAACTTTAAATGACAGTTCATTTGATCTTGTGATCACCCTTAGCCCGGAAGCGCATCACCGGGCGCTTGATCTGACACGGTTTTTCTCAACCGAAGTTGAATATTGGCCGACAATGGACCCGACAAGCGTTAAAGGAAACCGTGAAAACATCATGTCCGCCTTCAGATCGGTTCGCGATTATCTTGAGCAAAAAATAAAAACACGACTGGGCGAATAGACCCCGACCACCGCAAAAGGTTATATTTATTAACATTTTCCTTGAAATTTATGGAATTTCCACTATTTTCCCACTTGTTATTTATGAATTTAAATAGGGAGCCATAATGGCTAAAGAAGAGTTATTGGAAATTCGCGGTACTGTTACCGAGCTTTTACCCAACGCCATGTTCAGGGTAAAGCTTGAAAATGGCCATGAAGTACTTGGCCATACTGCCGGAAAAATGCGTAAAAACCGCATCCGCGTGCTTGCCGGTGATGATGTACTTGTTGAAATGACACCATATGATTTGACCAAGGGTCGGATCACTTACCGCTTTAAATAAAGCCTTCCTAGTTGACATGTCTCAAAAAGGTCATGCATCAAACCAGAAACTTATCCTTGCATCCGCTTCACCACGACGACTTGAACTTTTAAATCAGGTGGGAATTACCCCTGATCAGATAGTCCCGGCCGATATTGATGAAACCCCGGTTAAGGGAGAAAAGCCGATGGCACTTGCCGGGCGGCTTGCGCGCATGAAGGCGGAAAAAATATCGGAAAGTTTCGGTAATGATTTTGTTCTGGCGTCCGATACCATCGTTGCCTGCGGCAGACGCATCCTGGGAAAAGCCGCCACCACGCAGGAGGCGGAAAAATTCCTTACTTTATTAAGCGGGCGACGACACAGCGTCTATACCGGTGTCTTGTTGATTTCACCAAATGGCGTAAGCCACAAAACCATAAAAACGGTGGTGAAATTCAAACACCTGGATAAAAGTGAAATTGACAGTTATCTTTCCCATGATGAATGGAAGGGAAAGGCCGGCGCCTACGCCATACAGGGGATCGCCGCACAGTTCATCATTTCCATCAATGGTTCATATAGCAATGTTGTCGGCTTGCCTTTGAATGAAACTGTCAACATGCTTAAAGGGCAGGGTTACCTGCGATAACGACCATGAACAGTGAAAAAAACATTCTGATAAGCAGATCAATTGGCGAAACACGGGTCGCACTTGTAGAAGGGGGCGTGGCTCGGGAAATCCGATTTTTCCGCGACCATGCACCGTCGTGGGTCGGCACCATCTTCCTGGGGCGGGTCATGAAGTTAACCCCAGAGCTTCAGGCGGCATTCGTGGATCTGGGCGATGGCATGACGGGTTTTTTACCCCTTAAGACGTTGCCCAAACCACCGGGCAAAAAACCAAAGAACCTCACGACGCTTTTACACGAAGGTCAGCGACTGATTGTGCAGATAACATCGGACGCGACACCAGGCAAACAACCAAAGTTGACGGCGCGTGTGGAGATTGTTTCTCCCGCTATCGTTTTTCACCCTTACCGCGCGGGGGCCTATGTCTCAAGCCGGATCAAAGACCCTGACCGGCGGGAGGAACTTAAAAAATTTGGCCGGTCAATGATGCTTGAGGATTACGGTATCACCTTCAGAACGGATGCTGAAAATATCCCCGAAGATCAGTTAAGCGAAACCGCTGCTTATCTCATCAATGTTTGGACGAAGATGAGCGAAAATATCAAGAACAGGAAATGCCCGTCCATGCTGGCACAGATGCCTGATGCGACCGAGCAGACATTACGCGATTTCGGCGCCACGGACGTTCAAAACATCATCATCGATGACGCGGCCGAAATGACGAAAGCGGCAAAATGGGCAAAAACATACGCCCCGCAACTTTCCGATCGAATTATCCGGTACCAGGAAAAAGAAAACCTGTTCAGCCAATATGACATAGATGACGAGATTGAAAAAATTTATTCAAAGCGCGTTTTCTTAAAATCCGGCGCCTGGATCACTATTGAGGAAACGGAAGCCCTGACCGCGGTTGATATCAATATGGGTGATGCGCGATTTTCAACCGACCGGGGCAAACAGATTTTCACCCTTAACCGTGAAGCGGCCCGGGAAATATTCCGCCAGCTGCGCCTGCGCGCCATTGGCGGCATTATCATCATTGATTTCGTTGATATGACGGATAAAGGCGATATCAAAAGCCTGCAAAATTATGTTGACGACCTTATTCTTGCCGACCCTGAACAGATGCAGCGGGGCAATATATCCTCCTTCGGATTGATGGAACTGACACGCCGATCAAGGCTTCTGAGCCTGAATCATCAGTTGCTTACAACCGGAAACGTGCAAAAGAACCTTGAAACCGAATGTCTTGATTTACTGCGCAGCACGCATGCCAATGCGCTAAGCAGCCCCGGCAAGCCACAGGTGATAAAAGTGAGCCGTGAAATGAAAAAATGGTTTGAAAATCACAGCGTTTTGTTTCATGATTTTGAAAGCAAAACCGGATCAGCACTTACAATGGAGCTTTTATGAAAGCCGCAAATAACAATGACAAATGCCCCGTCTGCAATGAAGCCTCAAAGGACAAATACCACCCTTTCTGTTCAAGTCGCTGCAGCGAAATCGACCTCGGGCGATGGTTTAACGGTAGCTACGTGATTGCGGGCGAAAAAACATCACAGGGACAAAGCGAAGAAGACGAATTTGACCAGTAATTCAAACGCTTGTCCCGGGCTTATTTTTTTAAAAAGAGTGCTGGACAGCGACTGACTTATTTTCTATAACCCTCCCACCTCATCTGAGTAATTTCCCCTGCCCGGGTAGCTCAGGGGTAGAGCAGCGGATTGAAAATCCGCGTGTCGGTGGTTCAAATCCGCCCCCGGGCACCACTTTTATTCCCTATATATCAAATAGTTATCAAAATTTCGCTGTTTTGAGAAAAGTTGCTGTTTTTCCCTGGGGTGTCACTGGGGTACCAAAAATGCAAAAACAGTCAGTATGGTCGCCAGCGGGGAAGTGCCTTTCTTTTAATATCGCAGCGGACAAATTTTCATTGTTCCGCAGCATTGCTTATTTTTGTTCAGCAGCTCCTGTATAAACTTCTTCTCTACCAATTGTCGGCGGTGCTCGAGCAAAGTGATTTCTTCAATAGAGTCCTTGTGTGGGCAGTCGCGTCGCACAATTGGTTTATGTTGTTTTTGACAACTTGCATAACAACTATTAGAACCACATGAATTAGATCTCATCAATTTATGCTTCCAATTGCACTGGCGTGGACAACCGGATCGTAAATTATAAACTTTTCCAGCATCCAAATTAACTCTTGGCAGATTAGTAGCTAACCACCCCTCGTTTCGAAACATTGATCTAAGAATTTCGTCTTTCCAACCAAGTGGCTCAGCTAACTTCTCAATATCAATTTGTAATAATGCGGCTTCGCCATGGCTCAGGCCTGCTTCTAGCGGCCACAACTCATATTTATCTGCATACATTTGATTATTTAGATAGGCACTTAAACTACACCACCAAAATTCAGCTTCTTCGTTGGTTCTTAATATTTTCTCAGAACCATAGTATAGGCAAAACGTACCACCAGAATTAATATGGCGTTCAGGACAGCAATCCGGGAGTTGACGGTAGTTGACTTGTTCCTGGATCTTTACACCATGCTGACCAGACATAGCCATTTTCAAATGAAACGCTTTCAACGATGCTCCACCTAAGTTTGGAGGCGCCGCACTTAAGTTAACCTTACCTAAACTGCTGCTTGTGATTGAAACCCAAGACGGTTTGGTACTTCTGAGGAGCTCAAGCGATCTCATTCCTTCGTACTATGCGCCCTAGATGTTGTATTCTGAATAGGGGCATGGGCTCGGGCGTAATTCTGACTGATAATCGCCGGAACAGAAAGGCATACGATCACGTCATTATAGTTTAATTCTAAACTGCGCCCATTCTCGTCCAGAATATCGCTTAGCGCTGCTGGCGCTGCACGAAATGCTTTTGGCCCTAACTTTAGGCCGTTCTTATCGCATTCTTGTTGCATTACTTCAGAGCAAGCTGTCGCCATGCTGGAAGCAACTCTGACAGACCTATCTCCTCGAATTCCAATTCTGGATACAGGAGTAGTTCCAATCTCTGCTCCGATCGATAAGCCTAAACTTGTAATACCACCTAAAATTTCTTTACATAAAATAAATGACGAATGCAACGCACCCGCACATTGAACTGCGGTTGACACACTTTTTCGCTCATCCGTTGCAGATGGAGATCCTTCCGCGATTATGGAATGAATGCAATCTCCAATAAATCTTACTTTTCTTCCCCCAAAATCGCTCTCAACAACATTCTGAAATTCCTGCCTAATAACATACAAAGCCTGCACAGCGCTCTTGATTTTTCCCATAGCAACCGCATTGTCTATATAATCCGTATAACCACTCAAATCTGCGAACATCGAAACCATTGGCATTCGTATCGAATTGCTTGGATAAAGGTCCGCGTAATCAATTTTTCGTAATGGTGGTTCTTTGTATCGAAATTGAAAATTCGGAATGGTTAGATCCGGCATTTCACCCCTTTTTACTTCTCCCTTCCAATTCTCGATAATTTCTCTGGTATACCCACTTCTATCCTGCTCACCATAAATTAACTCGTTATTTTCTGATCGGCGCGCTGAATTAGTTCTTAGATCTTCATCTGATAATGGTATATTCTTAGAAGCAAAATCGCCTATTGGCATTCGAAGAATATCTCTTATTCGACTTGAAAGATATATTCCTGGGTGGCGTCCTTCAGCCAGTTTAGCGGCATGATTTGCCGCACTACCTAAAAACATAGGCTCCTGTTCGATCCCACTTCCATTATTGATGGCTACACAAGTTCCAATATCAACACCAACTCTCAAATTCGTTTCAAATTCGTTTCCGGCTATTTCAAGATTGGCAGCATTTGCCACACGCACGAAGTCATTGATAAATGCAAAAGCTTCGGCTAACAAATCACGTGTAAAGCCTCCACCATCTTTATCAATTACAACTGCATGAATGCGCCCACTGTGAAAATCAACTCTTTGCGCTGGGGAACCCTCAATTACCCGGTCAGCTACACTATAATACAGGTGCAGCAATCTCATCGCTTTCTCATGCGATAATTCTGTTTCCTCTCCGCTTTCAAGCTTATAGTCATCCAAATTTGCAATCGAAAAGTAAATTTGTACGGTATCTACAACAATAGCTTTTCCTTTGGGTAATCTGAACAATGGAGGCTCAACGTCGAGCTGATCCTCATTCTGGGATAATTGTTGCGCTCGATAACTGCGCTGATAATCTAAAAATTGCTGAACTTCGAACTGCGGACAATCCTCCAGCGATTTAGTAATTCTGTTTTTTGCCGTATCTCTGTTCCATGGCATCGATTTATTCCTTTCAACGCCCTTGACAAAAACGGGCATTGATTCTAAAAATTATTACTCTCCTATATTTTAGGACTATCTTACAAAATGTCAATATGTTAGTTTTTATTAGGGAGGAAACATGATGAATTACGAAAGCATAAAATCAGGTTTACGCAAGCGTTATGAGTTTATTGAGTTTCAGTTAATGTGGGAAGGAACGATTGGCCGCAAGTTATTAACACAAAAGTTTGGCATATCACCTCAACAAGCTACACTTGACCTTACTTCCTACCTTGATTTATCTCCACAAAACATGATTTATGACCCTCGAAAGAGGACGTATGTCGCTCAGCAAGATTTTGAACCAAATTTTATAAAAGGAGAAGCCTCTGAGTACTTGATGCACCTTGAAATGCTGCATCACGGATACAGAGGGAGGGATGAAATTTGGCCTGCAACACCGCCGAAATTTGATGCGGTAGCTGTGTCCGCCAGAAAAACGAATCCCGTTACTCTTAAGTCGGTTTTGGTCGCAATACGAAATAAACAGTGTATCGAGGTTGAATATGTATCATTGAGTTCTAGATCGGAAGCACCAAGATTTTTGTTCCCACATGCCATTGCTAGTGATGGTCATCGCTGGCATATGAGGGCATTTGATTCAGAAAAAGAAAGGTATTCGGATTTCGTATTATCGCGCATTGAAGCCATAACTTTCAAAGATTGCGTTGACAGTGAGGTTCCTGAGGATGAATGTTGGTCGACCTACGTAAATATTGGCCTTAAACCCGATTCAGCGTTGAACGAGCGTCAACAGGAACGGTTACAAATAGAATATGGCATGGAAAATGGGGAATTACTTATTAAAGTTCGTAAAGCAATGCTGTTTTATTATCTTAGATTTTATGGATTTGACCCTCGGGAAAAGGAAGGTTCTCTCATGAAGAATAAAAGTAGTTTTCACCTTAGCATTTCAAACTTGGAAGAAGTTGAAGCGAATTTGGAAAGAAGAAACTAAGCATTATTGCTTAAGATATCCAATTTAGAAGGGTCAAATGAACGAAGAACGTCGATACGATATTTTATTGCGTAATCAACTTGTCAACGGCGATACGGACGTAGCTGATAAGATATTTAGTATTGGTACTTATAATACATTTGTTAAGAACGAAACGATTATCGAGCAAGGGGACTCCGATGACTATGTTTATTTTATTCTTTCTGGTGACGTAAATGTTTACGTAAATAATGTTAAGATTGATTCTAGAGGTTCAACACAAACAGTGGGAGAAATGGCTGCAAAGAAAGCAGGAGAAAAAAGAACGGGCGATGTAATTGTGGTTTCAGATTTATTAGAAACAATTGCTGTTGCAGGCACTGATTTCAGAAATATAATGGCTTCCTTTCCCAAATTTACAGAAAATTTGGAAGAATTGATTGATCAAATGGGAAGAGCAAAAATAGAGCAACTGGGAACGGTTGAATCCTCCAAAACATTGCCTTGGTGGATAGTGTCTGGAATTGTAAGTATTGCTATATCATTTATAGCGCTATCGATTGTTTGGCTTTTGGACTTTGATGTCAAAACAGTTTTATTGACTTTTATTTCTACCATATTGCCGGTTTATATTGTGGTTTGGACGCTAAATCCTGCTCACAGATACAGAACCTTATCGGTCTTAGCTGGTTACTCACTCATTCCTTACATTGTGTATGGCACAGTAAGTGTTAGTCTTAGTTTTGACGGGGCAAAAGTGAACTTTATGCTAATTGATTTTGGAGTGAATACATGGTCAAAAGTTCTTATGTACCTGATCGGTGCTTTGATTTTACTAGGCCTTTGCTGGCTGGGAGGTATTTTAGATTTAAAACTAAATAAAAAAGATGGTTGAAGTGCGTAGAAGTATATGTTGATCGCGAATTTGTCGTTAATATTTCAGTCTTATTAACTATAGTGTTGTCATCAGTAACTTCAAAACTCTAGTTAATTAATTGTTCAATTCAGTTTCTACATTAATTTAACAAGTTCTTTTATGAATAGTCCAAATACTATTGTAATTGCGAAACTGGTTATCGTACCCAGTAATATATATTCGTTAATTTTTCTATGTTCTGCTTCTTGGGGACTTCCAAAACGCAAGACCGATTTAGCTGCTAACAAGAATCCAATCGCGGCAAACTGATCCGCAAGTACAAATGTTAAAATTAGCACTCTTTCGATTTGACCAATCCGCAGACCTGCTCCTTCCAAGCTATCCGGCTGTTTTATTTCATCAATCCATCGCTTCACAATTAAACCAATTATAATACCCATTGGCCATATAACTACGAAGTATGATAATGCGAGTAGTAATATTTCCGGCGTAATTGTTGACGCAACAGAGATTATCGGAATCTTTTTTATATTCAGAAATAATGCCCATGCTACAATCAAAATTAATATGTGTAAAATTTGATCCAATGCAAACCATTTAAGTTTTTTCGGATCGAGATAAGATTTTACGAGATCAATTATTGTGTGTGTTGCACCAACTGTAATTGAGAGCATTAGAGTTTTTTTGGAAACTGCTCCGAATGTGGCAAACACAGCATATGTTAGTAATGTATGGACAATGCCATGAATATACAAATAGAATGACTTCCAATGACGCGCGTTCTTTTCTTCAACTTGTTTTTGTGTTTGTAGTAAAAAATCTGCAATAAAATGTACTAACAAAAGTGCTATTAGTAATGATATATTGGTTAACTCCATTCTTCTTGCCCCCACATTATTATCTCTTTTATATAGTCGATGTATTCTTCTATTAACTCAAGCTTTGCTGTTGAAATTCTAGTGTTTATTGTAGATTGGCCTTTTCCCATGCGCTTAGCTAACCCAACTTGGGACTCCTTATACATTAGTCTATAGTAAGCCACTTCAGCTGAATAGCTAGACCAATTACTTATGATATTATCCGCAAATTTTGTTATTAGCCCGAAGTGGGTGTCAGATCTTTTCCATGGGGCTTTAATTATTAATCGCCTTTTGGTTTTCTCTAATTCTTTTATACCTTCACCAGATAATTGAAATGCTACACCGTCTGAATCTTTTATACTTTCTCCTATATAGGTCACGTCACCTAACCCTATGCTAATTCGAGCATCCCACTCTTCTTCAGAAAAAGTGGCGCTGTGTCTTAGTTTTGATCTTATTAAGATTGCGGCAGCTACCGCATCAATTGGTGAATTTAGGAGTAATTGAAAACTATCGCCCCTAAAAAGATCATATTCTGCTTTGTATATATCTTTTGTCTGTTCAAGTACGTCTTTAAGCTCCATCATTATTCGCTTTCGGTTGCGCACTTTGCGTGATCTAACTAAATCTCCTGTTAAAATAGCCTTTATGGTCATTTATTTGCCTTATATTATATACTGTTACAATAAATATCGATGAAAACATCGATAATTCAATAATATCGATGAAAACATCGATAATTCAATAATATCGATGAAAACATCGATAATGTCAATATATCGGTGAAAACATCGATAATTACAGAAGAGCTAACCTAATGTTGCCCCATTGGTACCCCAAACATTTAATTTCAAAAGAAATACATTTCAAATCAATCACATAACAACCTAGACACGCGGATTATTAGACCTGCTCCAGAGACTTCGGGTTATTTTGCCATAAACTGTTGATAATAATTGTCTCTAAGGCCTGGAATTCTGCAAGATGTTATTCATAGCTCATTGAAATATAAACACTATATCGCTAGAGAATGCGAGACGCCTAAAACGGAGCACTTGCTGGTGGTGTTAGCAGTCTACCGCGAACCCGCCTCTGTATGAATTCCCTGATAATATGGGAATTTACAGGGAATTTTTTCATTGTGGCCTTATAAATCGGAAAAATTGTCATAGGACCTTAGGTAAACCCTTCTAAATGACTTTGAATTCCCTAAAACCCATAACAGGGAAATAATAATCAAAAGCAGCGATCTGATTGGTTAAATATCTGTTCAGATGGGAATTAAGCAGTATCAGGCATACAAACTTAATAATGAGTGCACTGATGATCCATATCTACCTCATACGAAGATCTGTTCATATATACCCAATAAGGTTCTCTGGCGTTTCCCGTAATTCTATAAACACCTTTTTTTCGCAATTTAATGTTATCACCTATATGAACGGTTGCTATTATCCGAAAAGCTTTTCCTGAGTATGATTTGGTATTGCCCTTACTGTTTAACCCAGAAACATGTGAGCCAATGGATGTTCCATCCGTGTTAAACCAGCTTTCACCACCCCATCTTACGCTATCCGCCCATTTGACAAGATTTTTCATCTGCGGCGACGCAACGCTTAAATCTACTCCGATATGCTGACTGTAGACAGTCAGGAACGGCTTGATGCATTCAAACAGATCAACAGGAAAATCCTTGATGCTTTTTATATCATCAATAAAATAAAATTTATTTTCTACATCTGAATCTCTTTTTTCAGCCACCCGATTTGCGATCGCTGTTGCTAGGGCATCTGATATTTTAAAATAGGCAAGTAACGCTGATATCAATTTTGGATCGGATGTGTTCAGGTCAATCAGTCCTTCTGTAGGGACAATTTCAATATCCACTTTTTGCCCGGCAAAACTATAACTATACTCATATACCCGGTCCGGAATTATCTGTGGCGCATTTCGTTGAGATAGATTGTAAAGTGTATAATTTATACCGGCTTCAGCAATATAGTCTGCTTTCGAATAACTGTAATTTGCTCGCGTAATTTTCCGACTGCTTTTTCCAAGAGATAGAGCTGTCATTGCCAAAAGTGACAACAATATCAACGCCCAAAAAACAGAAATCAGGGCAAACCCATCTTCACTGCTCAGTTTCATTTTCTATCTTCAATGTTGACGTTGGAAAAGGGCTCAGATTTCTGAACTCTGTTTTAAGACTTTCCATATTATTCTGCATCTCTATGGCATCATTTATAACACGTGGTGTTATAAGAATGATCAGCTCCGTTCTTCTTGTCACATTTGACGTGCTGCTAAAAGCAAGTCCCACAAGTGGGATGTCTTTGATCAGCGGTATGCCCGATTTATTATAACTCTGGCTTTCACGAATGAGCCCGCCAAGAGCAATAGTCTCACCATTATTGACAGAAACGGTGCTCTTTATCTTCCTTTGCTGGATCGTCGGTGAATCAATACCCGAAGAATTTGTCTCGGCCACTTCACTTACCTCCTGCTCAATCTCCAGAATTATTGATCCTCCTTTGTTGATGTGAGGTGTTATATTTAGGATCACACCGGTATCTCTGAACTCGACGCTGTTTACAATCGGTGCATTTTCACCGGCGATACCTTGTGCAGACCTGACCACAACCGGCACCTGATCCCCCACCTGCAGCTCTCCAACCCTATTGTTTAAAACCATTAATTTAGGAGAGGAAATCACGTTAACATCCGTCATTGAACTCAGCGTGTTCAGTACCGCCTTTTTTGAACTTGATCCCGTATAGACATATGAGAGGCCCGGAAAGCTGGAAGCGATACCGCCGGATGCTGCATTGGAAAATGTGACCTCATTAGAGCCACTTTCAAAAAACCAGTTCACACCATATTTCAGGTCATCATTGAGTGTTACCTCCGCGAGCGTCGCCTCAATAAGGACCTGTTTGGGGGGAGTGTCCATTTGCTGAAGTGCATTTGATATCACACTATATTCTTCCGGTGTTGCCAGAATGAGAAGAGAATTGTCTTCGACGTTGGGGACAATCTTGAGAGCATCTTCGCCTCCGTTAGCTGCGAGATTACGCCTTGATACATCACTCTGACCGGGGGGCACTTCCGGACCAGAAAAGCTAGAAAAACCAGTGCCATATAGCTGGGAAAGAGAAGTCGCTATGTTTTCCGCTTTACCATTGGTTATGCTGTAGACATATATTTTTCTTCCCTCTGCCTGACCACCCCGGTCGAAACGGTCTATCCATTCACCCACCTGATCCAGATATTGTGAACTGTGAGAAATCACCAACAGAGAGTTGAGCCTCGACATGGGAACAAACTTCACCATACCCTTTATCGGTGTTTCCTCATCATTGAAAATTGTTGTCAGCTCCTGCTGCATGGTTTTAGGATCGACATTCTCAAGAGTGAACAGCGCGAAACTTACGCCTTTAAGCCAATCAACATCAAACGTGCTCACGATCTCCTGCATGGTGGAAAGTTCACTGGCGGTACCCGCAACCACAAGGAGGTTTCTGGCGTTATCCACATTCAGGATGGCACCCTCAGGAGCGTAGGGCTCAAGTACCTTATGCATTTCTGTCGGCGTCACATATTGAAGCGCGATTGCTTCCACCCCAAAACCCGGCAGATTGGCACTTGCCGGCGTAGGTCTGCGAATAGATGAAATTCTTCTTGGTGCATCTCGAAGCGGCAGAATGTGATACACACCCTCCTGAAACACCATGGCCGCATTGATCAGCCTCAGTGCTTCTTCATAAGCAATCAGGGCACTTGTTTCATCCAGCGACCTGTTTGACTGGAGAGTGATGGACCCGATAACATTTGGGTCCAGTATATATTCACGCTCCAGCATTTCCCTCAATACCGCATCTGTAACCAGCCTGACATCACTTTCCAGAAAGTTAAGATCAATATTTCCCTCCTCATCCTGGGAATAGGATTTTAAGGAAGTTTTACGAATATTGATGAACTCACCGGTGCCCAGAATATATTCGGTGTTTTTTGAACGGGCCTCTGAAGGCGAAGGCTCTTGCGACGCGTCGTTTGAAAGCAACTGATAGTCAGTCGTTTCAGGTTTGATCGCATCAAACCCCGATGCTGTTGATTTTGGTTGCGGATCCGTCGCACAGGAAAAAAGCAAAAGGCAAACGAGAGGTAATGTGGTGATCAGTTTAAACTCAGTTTTCATTTATTAAATTCAGCGTTGCAAGCTGCCCCCCATTTTCCAAATTAATATAATTTCTATCAATCTTCCTTATTTTCCAGCCCTCAACCGTTTCATCTACCCGAAGACCATATTCCTGCTCTGAGCGCTGATTGATAAGGTAAGCAACACTTTTTCCGTCCTCCGCAAAAACAATGCCTTTCAGTAAAAAATCGCTGATCGGTACCGACCTCACTTCAACCACTCGCGCTTTTGGCAGCGGTTTCTTTTCGATCCTCTTCCTTGTCTGATGAAACAGGGCTTTTGCCACAATCATTTCATAGTCGACCGCGTGCTCGTCAACCGCCTCATCTTCAATAAAACCGTTATTTTCATTTAATTCGGAGGGCGTAAAATTGATGTCTGATAACTCAGAAACTGTCCCAACATTTGAAAAGAGAAACAAAGCCCCAAGCAAACTGAGGAGACTTAAATTAATGATGAATAATACCGTGATCATGGGTGAGTGTTTTATCATGCTCCGGTCTCCTCAACATTGAGAAGTCCAAACCCAATCACATCAAATCTGACTTCAATCAGTGGGGCTGTATTTTCATCCCTCATGCCTTTCACATCAATTGTAATATTTTCGAGAGAGAGCATTTTTTGATGACTTCTGATAGATCTTAAAACGGCAACGAGATCTTCCATATATAACTTTGTCCTTATCTGCACCGAGATGCGTTTCATGCCGTCTTCGTCTTCAATAGATCCAGAGCGCATATTTTCGATATTCACCTCCATACTGGAAAAGAGATCGCGCACATCACGCGAAAGATAGGCGACCAGATCGTCTTCGTCTGTGCCAAGATAAAATAAATCCGTAACCGGTTGGGTGCTCAAATCGTTCAATCTAGATTTCAGGGGGTCTTCAGATGCGAGTACCTGCTGATAATTTTGCACTCTCTTCTCAAGCAACTGAATTTGGTCACGTCGCTCTGCTATATTGTCGAAAGCTGGTATCACCATCGACGCGAAAATCATCCAAATGAGGAGCCCTAAAAGGGTTAAAGCGAGCATTTTTTGCTGCGAGGGAGAGATAAGATTACTCATCATCATCACCTCCCACAATTCTCATGGAAAGAGTAAACTGTTCAACCGTTCTTTCACTGTCGGATCGAATTCTTGTCCCATTATTCGAAATATCCGTCAGATATTGCGTTTGAGAAAGCTGTTCAATTATAATGCCCGTGTTTGGGGAAGTACCGCTCATGGTAATTTTACGGCCAGCTTGCCGATAGTTTGAAAGCCAACTGTCCTCCGGAATTGCGCCGGTCAATTGTTCCAGCAAATACTCAAAACGCATACGGGATGCTTTGGCTCTGTAAAAATGCTCCAGTTTTTCAAAATTTTCGATCTCCCGCTCCAATGCGAGGACGGACTGAGATTTAACCGATAATTCCGTAATATGGCTGTTTAAAAACGCTATCCGCTCATCCATGATCCCCAACCACACATTAAAACAAAGCAATCCAAGTACCATCGTTGTTGCGCAGAGCCCGCCGATGAGGGTTCTGTTCTTTGCTTTATATTGTGCTTCCAGATTTACGAACTGATAGATATGAGAGGAAACAGAGGAGGAAGGTGCGCAGATATTTTTTACGTGAAGGCCTATTTTTTCAAGATGGTTTATCAATTCATCTGCAATGTGCTTTTTTATCATTGCAAGACTGACCATGACATATTCCTTATGGTCAGCTTCACCGATCAGAAAACTGTCACAATAGATTTTGCTTTCATGTAGCGGCAACAGTGAAGGGAGTTCATATTGGAGAACGTTTTTATAATCGTTTCTTACCACATACGGCAGTTCGACGGGACGTTCAAATATCATTTCATGTGAGAGATGGATGGCGCAAAGGCCCGTCAGGTTGGATGATAGAAAGTCCACAAATGTTTGATCAGCCAAAAGCGTTTGAAACGCGCCCTTAAATCTTTTTTCCCGGACGTCCCCATCCTGTTCAAAAATAACCGTCACAGAATCCGCTGTTATGAGGATCTTATTTCCGTGTTGCGACGTTTTAAAAAAAACCTTCAGTTTCATTGGGATCATTGATCCCAATGTGTTGAGCCACCAGTCCAGAAAACCCGAAAGGGGGGCATATATGTTCTTTATTCTCTCCATCATAAGCTACCGTAACCGGCACTCCCTGGTTACCGGGTCATACTGACAGTCATTGGTGTGAGTGAGGGCGGTCTCAATAACCATTTCCGGCCAGAATCCATCCTGATCCAGAGCAATTTTCACAAAAGCCGGATGCGTTTCCCATGTCCAGACGGGTAGCCAATTCCCAACGCGCCTCAAATCCGATCCGCTATATTCAAAATGTGCCTGACTAAAACCATCCACCAACACCAAGCTACCTTCGTCATTAAGGTCAGATATTGATTTCCAGGACATCACAAGATCAGAATTTTTAAGCTCAAGTGTAACTTCGTAAAGCAGACTGTTTTGTCCATCTTTGCTTAAGCTGGTCACAAACGTCATGTACGATGGCGTCCCCTCAAAAGAACCGGAGCGGGGGAATGATTGAGCGATCGTGTCCCTGATCAGGTGTTGTATCTGCATTACATCTTCGCTGGCCTCAGAAAAGCGCACTGTTCGCTCCACGGCCCTTACTGAATAGTCAAGGCTGCTATAAAGCGCGATCATCACCATGCTCATCAGTGAAAGGGAAACAAGCAGTTCAATAAGCGTAAAACCTTCGTCCGACTTGAAGTTCATCTAACGCCTCCCCCTTACATAATCACCCGGCACCAGTTTCAGCGTTTCAAAAGCAACCTCCCGCTCACCGCGAAACTCATCCCAGGTAACAGAAACCTTGATATTCAGTAGATGCGGCAAACCGTCTTCCTCCTCCTGGCTCGTGTCAGTAATAGTGGATACCCAACGATAGTTACCGATCTCACCTTCCGTGCTTTCCCCCACGATGACCGCTTCTGACATTTTTGATTTGGCAATAAGGATTGCCTCAGCTTCGTTTTTTGCAGTGTCAGAGGCAAATACCCCGCTTCCCAGCATCATGTAAATGACACCGAGCGCCCCGGATAAAATCACAAACGCCACAAGCACCTCAAGCAGGGTAAAGCCGTCTTCGTTACTGAAAATGGTCAAATTATCCCGCATGCCGGACCTCCACTTGTCCCTTGGGCCATTCCGACGATATGGAAAGCTCACGATTATCCGACTTTAAAACAAGGTCAATACCGCTATTGGTGCCGTCCGGATAAAAGCTGATCTGGTTGCCATAGGCGTTCTCGGCGCGTGAGATCAGGACCATATCCTGCTCAAGAGCAACCATACGTTCCACGCCCGAATATCTATACCCGTGACCGTCTTCCGCAATTTCAAACTGAAGGACCTTGCCACCTGTTACCGCACGGGTTCTTAAAGAACGAAGATCACTGGCAATTTGCTGCGCAGCCCTATTGAGCTGAACATTTCCTGATTTACCAATCATAAGCGGCGTCACAAGCAGATAGGACATGACCAGAATACTGATCACCACAAGAAGCTCGAGAAGGGTATAGCCATCCTGATCATAATACGCGGCTTTCATATCACGGCTCCCAGCTTATGATATCGGCATTATCCCCTTCGCCACCTTCCCTCTTATCTGCACCCCATGAATAAACGTCAAAATCGCCGTGTTCACCGGGATAACGGTATTTAAATGGCTCCCCCCACGGGTCCAGAATATTTGATTGTTTGCTGACATAGGGACCAAACCAGCTTTTGGCATCTTCCGGTTTTTCAAGAAGAGCGTTCAGCCCCTGTTCCGTGGTCGGATATGTACCCGCGTCCATTTTATAAAAGTCGAGCGCGGAGACGATGGCTTCAATCTGAAGGTCCGCTGTCCCCGATTTGGCCCGGCCAAGATATTTCATTATCTGAGGCGCGGCAATCCCGGCAATTAAACCCAGGATAACCAGAACCACCAACAGTTCCATCAGCGTATAGCCATCTTCATTTTTAAGTGCTTTCATTTTATGTCCCCAATTTATCCCGTTTAAAATGCAAGTTCGTTAATGCTCATGATCCCAAGAAGAACCGAGGCGATCATCCCGGCAATGATAAACCCCATAATGATGGTAAGACCTGGCACCAGCAGCGCCATCAGCTTATCCACAACGTTTGTGACGTCTTTTTCCATGACATCCGCTGTTCGGATCAGCATGTCCCCAAGCTTTCCCGTATCTTCGCCAACCCGGGTAAGTTCGGTGACAAGCGGCGGTGCAATGTCGGTGCGCAAATATTCACCGGAAAGGCTCGCCCCTTCCTTCACGCGTTTAAAAATGTCGTTAATTATCTGCTCGATATAGCTATTGTTAACCCCACTGATTGCGATGCCAAAGGCGGAAACAAGCGGCAGGCCATTTAAGGTCAATGTCCCGAGCATACGGTGAAACCGCGCAAATTCCGCCTTCCGTATCAAGGTGCCAACCAGAAAAACATTAAGGATCTTCTGGTCAGTTTTCTTCTTTATAGTCGTATTTTGAAGCGCGGCCACACCCCCCAAGGATGTTACGGCCAGCAAAATGGCAATCAAAAAACCATAATTGGTCATCACATGACTGAAATTCATCACCACGACGGTGATCCACGGCAACTTGTCATAGGCCTGATCAAAAATCGGCTCGAACTGCGGGATGATCACGGTGACAATCAAAACCATGGCAAACACCACCATCAAAACCAGGATAGTGGGATAAATCAGCGCGGATTTTATTTTTTCCCGAACGTCATGGGAGCGCTCAAGGTAAGCACTTAAATTTTCGAGCACCTCCGCAAGCGTTCCGCTGGCTTCCCCCGCGCCGATCATGCTGATATAAAATTTTGGGAATTTTCCACCTTCCCTGCTTAACGCATCCCTAAAACTGTCTCCCTCACTGATATGACGATGAAGGTTCTGGATCATTTCCTGATTACGCTTGCTCTGCTTCATATTCAGGAGGATCGAGAGCGATTTTATCAGTGTCAGGCCAGCCCCCACCAATGTCGCCAGCTCCCGCGTGAAATTCAGCAGATCTTTTGTTCGTAAAACACGGGACTGAAACAGGGGTTTATTGAGCAGCGTCACAATCCCGGTTTGCGATTTTGTGATATTGATCGGGATCAGTCCCTTTTTCTTAAGATCGTTGACCACAAGATCAACGCTGGCGGCGGTCATTTCACCTGCTGCATTTTTTCCCTGTCTGTCTATAGCGCGGTATGAATATTGTCTCATCACACCCCCTCCTGTCCTAGGACGCGGTATACTTCCTGCTTTGATGTCACACCGCTTCTTACAAGCATTTCAGCCTGATCAAGCATGGTTCGCATGCCTTCAGATTGGGCGATAGATTCGATTTCTTTGATGTCAGCCTTGCGTTTAATCAGATCGTTGATTTTACCACTGGTTTCCAGAAGCTCAACCACCATCGTCCGGCCCTTATATCCGCTATTCTGGCATTGCGCGCAACCAACAGGTTCATATCTATCACCTGACTTCCGTTTGCAGGCATCACAAAGTTTACGCACCAAACGCTGCGCCATCACCATGTTCAAAGTTGACGCGAGCAGGAAGTCCTCAACCCCCATATCGACCAGTCGCGTGATCGCCCCGGCCGCGGAGTTTGTATGAAGGGTGGAGAGAATGAGATGCCCGGTAAGCGACGCCTGCACCGCGATATTGGCGGTTTCGATATCACGGATTTCCCCGACCATCATGATATCCGGGTCCTGCCGTAAAAAGGACCGCAGGGCGGAGGCAAAATCAAGCCCGATGGATGCGTTCACCTGCACCTGATTGATCCCGTCCAGCATATATTCTATAGGGTCCTCAATGGTCAGTATTTTGCGGTCCGGCCGGTTGAGTATTTTAAGCGCGGTATATAGGGTTGTTGTCTTGCCGCTGCCCGTTGGGCCGGTGACCAGAATGATCCCGTTGGATTTTGAGAGTGATTTGTGAAACTTGGGAAGTTCGGATTTGGGAAAGCCCAACATCCCCGGATCAAGAACCAGTTTATGCTGGTTTAAAATTCGCAATACCACACTTTCCCCAAAGGCGGTCGGTGTTGTTGACACCCGAAAATCGACATCCCGCCCGCCAATCGCCATACGCAGCCTTCCGTCCTGCGGCAATCGGCGCTCGGCGATATCAAGCCCGGCGAGGATTTTTATTCTGGATACAATTGCCGCCTTGAATTTTACGGGCGGGTCTTCCTGATCTTCCAGCATGCCATCAATCCGGATGCGGATTTTAAGCACCGCTTCCATCGGTTCTATATGAATATCAGATGCCCCCATATTCACCGCTGATTGCAGAAGGCGGTTAACATAACGGATAACTGGCGCTTCACTGGCCAGATCCTTCAACCTTGCCAGATCATCACCGTCAAATTCGGAACTGCTTTCTTCTCCCAATTCGTCCGCGGCACCGTCCCCCAACCGGTGGAGTATCTCCGACAAAGGTGCCACAAGATACTCCACCGTCTTACCAGTGGCATATTCAATCGCTGATTTGGGGATAGGGTCAAGCGGATTGGCCACTGCTAATCTGATCTGATCATCATTTTCTTCAACCGGGTATGCACGCACGGCGTTCAGAAATGCGTGTTCGATTTCAGGGCAAACCTGGTCACCGTTCGAAAGCCCATCAAAGTCAGTTGCCTGAAAGTTACAAAGGGATGAATAGGACTTTACCAGATCCTGTTCGGATACCAGCCCAAGCTTGCTGAGCACTGCGCCAATATCCTCACGGCTTTCATCCGCAACACGCTTCGCCCGTTCCAGTGCTTGGTCGGCAACAAGATTGTTTTCAAGTAAATATTGTGACAATGCGGTATCCAAACAAAGCTCCCAAGTACGCAAAGTTAAATTTAATATATACTATTATAAGATGTAATAATATGGCAATATTGTGGCACAAATTAAGAAACTAACTATATACAATTTTAATAAAAATTAATGATAATTACCATTTATATTCAGTATATTATGGCAATAAAAATATTGGCTCACCTCAATTCTTATTCATCTTATTTACGCACAGATTGATTTTAATATCATTTATAAAATATTCCCTTAAAAGTAGTTAAAATTGAAACAAAAGTTTGACAAAACGTGCAATATTGAGAGGGGGAGTACTAGCGGGTCATAAATTACTGGGAAAGCGCAATGATGAGCCGGAGCAACGCGAGGCGAGACCGAGCCCATATCTAAATAAAAAAGAGAGATCTGATCTCACTTTACTCTCTCTTTCCCACCCTATTAGAATAAGATAAGGTTTCCGGTTCTCACCACCCACACATAATTCAGAGTTCAAAAAACATTATGCTGAGTGTAATGCCCCAAACTCCGCACATATTTGTATAACAAATTAGGAAGCTGCGAAAGCAGTGAAATGTTAATGGGGGAGTGTTTGGAATCGAGTTTTCAAAACAAAACCCCGCCAACTTAGTCAGCGGGGTGATATTAAATTTTATTAAGAAAGTAATATATCAATTAAATAAACTGTTCCCCGATACCGATACCAAAGCGATAACAATGCCTTTTAATCAGTTCTTAGTTTTTTGATAACCGGTTGAGACTTGATGCACTCTCTCTCATTGTCAAACCAGAATTCAAATGCAATAGTAGGATCCCGCGGTTCTTCATAATTATAAACGGTAAGGATAACATCATTAATGTCATTCAAATATCCGTTTTGCCCCCCATGCAGACTAAGTTGTGTAAAATTCACACCTTTATCGTGGCCTCTAATTTTGTTAAATTCAGAAAGCTTCACAGGTAAAATCTGATCTGCTGTTTCATAGAACCGATCTAAATTTTCTTTTTTTATCCTTGAAATCATCGAGACAGCGCAAACTCCCGTTTTTTTGTATACAATACGTTATAGTCAATATCCACAAACAGATCTCCAACAAATGTATCACCATTAACAAATGGTTTTGGTGGCAATACTGAAGTTGCTGAATATTCGTTCATATGTAAAGATTCCATTTCTTTACTGTAATATAAAATACTAGGATTAATACCTTTACATATACCAAAAGGGCAGAAGCTAGAGACATTATTTTCAGAAGATGCTATTTCTTTAGAATCTAGATTGGGATGACATCCAAATTGCAACAATACAATCCCTATCAAAAAGCTTAAGGTAAATAATCTACTCAATTTAATACTCATATCTCGGCCTCTAAATGGCAAGCCTTGTGGGATAAAAAATATCCTTCGTCGTTTGCTTCCGCGACAATTAAAGTTAATTTGACAATAAACTATGACACCATCAATCCTTTATGGGACTTTATCCATTTTTGTCTTATTTTTTCAAAATGCGCCTGGCCTTGAAGTATTTTTAGTTCCGCTAGTTCAGGTCGTTTATCATACAATTCATGTATAACCCTACCCAACGCGTTATATACTTCTTTATAGAAAATAATGATGTCGCCACTTTCTTCAAACATTAATTCATCACACTCAAACACACTGATTTGAAAATTCGTATTTATAATTTTGAGTTTAAATTTCAACGGACTCGGAGGATAACTTAGGCAATTTTCGTCCTCGTTGTTGAGGTCCAAAATCACACAATTCACAAGGTTAAGTAACTCGAGAAGGAAACGAAGGACAGGGATATTTTCTAATACTAAAAAATTGTTATTAATTTCAAACTCACAGTTTCCATTGAATGTATTAATAGAGGCGAATAGAAGCTCCAATCGATCCCTTTTCGCTGGATCAAGCAATTGCATTACAGGAACTTCGATCATTTTGTCGTTAAAATCTTTAGCTAACTGTAGTCGATTTTGATGAAATACATTTAAATTTCCATAGTCTGTAATTTGATGTCGAATATTCATTTTAATCATAGATGGCACCATCGATTAGCTATTAAATCATTAAGGTATAGGATACGCATTATACAAAAACCACAGACCGAGTGATGGATCTGGCGCACCTAGATAAAAACGAACCCAATTTGTATTTGGAGTTCTGTCAAAGGAACTTGTGCACCCAATACCTTATCTGACATTTTGCTCCAATGACCATATCATTTAAATATTTTAAACACAATCCAGCGGTTATCCAGTTGGCAGTGCTACTTTATATAAGATTTCCATTATCATTGCGGCAAGTTGAAGATATTCTTTTTGAGCGAGGCATTGATATTTGTCATGAAACAATCAGGTTGTGGTGGAATAAATTTGGACCGTCAATGGCAGCACAGATACGGAAGAAACGAATATCATATCCAAAACAATATTCCACTTGGCGTTGGCATATTGACGAAGTGTTCGTAAAAATAAACGGAGAACTTCATTATTTATGGCGCGCTGTTGATCATGAAGGCGAAGTGCTTGACGCTACTGTCACAAAGAAACGTGACAAGAATGCCACGTTAAAAGTACTGAAACGCCTTATGAAACGATATGGACGTCCACATTCAATTGTGACAGATAGACTTGGTTCATATCGTGTAGCACTGCGCGAAATCAGGTGTCAATCTCTTCAGGAAACAGGAGGTCGTCTGAACAACCGCGCCGAGAATAGTCATTTACCCTTTCGACGACGAGAACGGGCCATGCAGAACTTTCGCAAAGAGAAAACATTGCAGAAATTCGTATCCATTCACGGCCAAGTATATAATCATTTTAACGGAGAAAGGCACATAAATAACCGAAATACATTCAAGAAATTTCGTTCAGAAGCCAATGCTGAATGGCAAAGCCTTGTGGGGCAAAGAATATTCTACACCGCTTGATTCTGGGATAATTCAAGTTAATTTGACAATGCCCTTTGATCTAATCATTCATGCAAGACATAACTTAAAAAATCATTCATATTAACAACACTATATCCACTTGGATATATATCATTAATTCTCCTATTATACCTTATTTTATCTGGAAACAGGTATTTTTTGTCCTTTGGGTCATATTTCAAAACTAGCCAATCTTCCGCGTTTTCAGAATCTTTTCTGAAATCAATTGGAAATAAATGCTGCTGCCCAAAATCAGCTATATATGCACAGTCAATTGGGGTTCCAACATTTGTATCAATTTTACATTTTTCTCCATCTTCGCTCTGAGTTACTTGATTTTCAAATAGCTTAGCGGGATTAGATGCAAATATTAAATAAGTGTCAAACTCTTCTTGAACCATTCGAGTATCTTTTAAATACAAAACAAAATTCTCTTTCCCTCCCTTCCAACTATTTAAAACTTTCATTTCCAAATAAACGGGGCAACTATTATACTTTCGCTCAATTACGTTACACTCAGTTTTATCCATTCTAATTATTTGTCCTAGAACGACTTTATCAGAAAAAATAGCCATAGTTTTAAACGGAAACAATGTTTCTTCGACGTTTGCCTGTTCTGCTAGACTGACATTGTGAAGCAAGATAAATACACTTGTCAATCTTAGCCAGATAGGGAATTTATTTAACATTCTAAACCTCCTCGGAATACCTTATCACAATATATTCTTTATGGACAGGATGAAAGCATTCCCATTCTAATTCTCGCGTTACATTCCGCCGTTCTTTCAGATAAAACGCCTGACCAATGTTCATCTTCGTGGTAAATCGTTGTTCCTAAAGATTGAGCCATTGTCATAGGTTCGTTCCATCCATAAGAATCTGCTCGACCACCAATAGTGGCAGACCCATAAATAGTCACTAACCCCCCCGCGTGAGTTGTATCTCCATCCAGAAAACCCCATTTTGCTTGTCCATCAGGGATATCTTTGTTAGCGGCAATCATTAATTTCAGAAGCCCTGTAAACGAATCCGCAAAAGCTCTGTCAACTACGTAACCCTCAGAGTCTTTTATTCCCATTGCGAATCTCTCATCCCACTTCGTTTGATCCGGGTTAGTTAAATCCACATTCGTTTTATCATTATACTCTTCCCTTGCAGATTCAAATGCACGTCGTACTCCGCGAGGGTGTTCAAAAGTCACCCACTCACCGAGTTTTGTTAGACTACTTGTTCTCCCAAGCGAACCGTTGCTACTGTATATTGTAATTCTTTGCCCTGCAGGCGCCATATTCGTTATAGCTTTCGAAAACCTAGCAGCAGAATCAGCATTTCTGAAGGAAACGGCAAACTCGCCGCCAGTTGTGCGAAGCACATATTCTGCTTGAACGATTGCTTTCTCATTATTAGTCATGCCCCAGAAGCCACTATTATAAGTGGCGGCTGAGCCTTGAAGGCCGCTTCGGCCATAACCATGGCATCGACCTGGGTCACACGGTGCATCCAAACCAAAAGGATCATTAATGTTCACAGGATCGCCTTTCACATAAGCATACATATTTAACCCATCACCGTAACCAATCGGATCGGAGGAAAGGAAACGGCCCATGTCCGAGTCATAGTAACGGGCGCGATAGTAGTAATAGCCGGTTTCCGCATCAAGACGACGACCGGTATAACGGTACACATTACCGGAGGTACCATTGATGGTATCCACCTTACCGTAAGGGTCGTAGGCGTATGACCCGGTGACATTACCACCGTCATCGACCATGGCAATGACACTGCCCTGACCATCATAGTGGTAATATTCACGGTCAATGCCCGATCCGTCCTTGGTGATCATGGCAACGGGCCGGTCGACGCCGGGGCCGTAGACATAGCGGCGCAGCAATGTTTCAGTGGCGCCATCAAGATCAAATTCGGCGATTACATTACCACCATCATAAATATAGCGGGTGGTATCCCCACCGGCGATTTTTTCAACCCTGCGGCCAAGCGCATCATATTTATATTCGGCAATGGTGACGGAGCTTTCTTCGACCTCCTCCAGGTAATTTTCAATGGACCATGTCAGATCGCGATTACCGCGACTGGTCAGGTTGCCGTTATCATCCCATGTAACCGATCCGCCGTCATAAGTCGTGACCTGGTTCATGTTGTTGACGCTGCCGGTGATGGTGTCATTTTCAGACGGGGACCATTTATAAAGGGCAGAACTGATTGTCTTTGTTGTCACCTGCCCGGCATCATTATAGGCATAGTCATAATCAACCGTGGAAAGGCTACTGGAAAGTTCATTGACCACTTTATCCAGATCACCATCATATTCATACGTATAGGTCATGTCCCGGTCCGCACCGGTGCTGTGGACCAGCATGCGGCCCATTTCATCATAGGTGAAAAAGGCAAGGGCATAATCGGTGCTGTTGCGGTTTTCCGTAACCGATGTGATCAGACCCCGTTCATCCATAAGCCGGGTGACTTTATATGTATCACTGCTAAAGCCGGGATCATCATAGGTGATTTCCACTTCGCCGGCATCTTCATCATACGCATAGATAACGCCGTAGCCATCATCATTCTGCTCACTTGCTTTACGGCCAAGTTCATCATATGTCATTGTGACGGTGTTGACATCCGCCCCCTTAGTGACCTTAGCCATGATGGTCCTACCCATATTGTCAAAGCCAAAATCATAGGTGCGTTCGGTTGTCGCACCGCTGTTTTTAACCACCCGTTTCTGGATGCGCCCATGGGCATCATAGGTAAGGGTAAAGGTACTGCCATCCCGTTTGGTCAGGGTGCCGGGTTGACCGTGATCATCATAATTTGAGGCTTCCGTCCAGGTGGTATCCGGATATGTGGTGCGTTTGGCACGGCCATAAACATCATAGGTATATTTGGTGACATTGCCATTTCCGTCCTTAACCCAGCCGAGTTGTCCGGCATCATCGTAACCGCGATCTTCGGTATATTCGTCGGCGGTGTTATAGGCCGTAATAGTACGCACCGTACGACCGAGAATATCGGTATAGGCACGAACCTTGCGGCCGACCGGATCGGTGACTTCAACCATGCTGACGGCCACCGGATTTGTAAACCCGCCTGGTGCGGTAACGGTTATGGGTGAACCCAACGCTTCGGTATAGCTATAGACGGTTTCATCACCGGCATGGTCCTTTGTTTTGTAGATACGACCAAGATTGTCATATTCAACAAAACTGTCCTGATATAAACTGCTGGTTTTATAGCGGCGGACTTTTGTAATCCGCCCAGCAGCGTCATAGGTATATTCCACATCGCCGTAGGTACGGTTTTCCGTGGTATAGGTGATGGTGCCGTCCCCCCACCAGACAGTGGGAACTTCAACCTGATAACCATATAGATAGGTGCTTTTAAGTTTGCCGTCCACATAATAGGCGCTTCTGACTTCGTTTGAACGATGGTCTTCCTTTGTTTTAACTTTGCCAATATAATCCCGTATAAACTCTCCCGTGATGTTTTTGAATGAAGCACCAACCCCGTAATCCCGAGTGACTTTGTTAACCAAAGAGGTTGATAAGTCATAATCCCGTTTTTCAATCGTATCATCGGGGGTTTCAATGGTATCAAGACGCTTGATGGTATCGCTACCGACGGTAATGTTTTTATAAACATAAACATATTCCGGGCGTTCCTTGACGTTACTGCTTGAACCGGGGTTCCAGACATCCACATTGGGCAGGATGCGTTTGGTAATAAATCCGGCGCTGTCATATTGGAAAGTGGTGACATTATGATTGGTACCCAGCCCCACATCCGGTGTGGTGACGGTCAACAACTGAAGACGGTTTGCGAGCGTATCATAGCCATAGTCAGTATCCAGATATTCGCTTCCATCGGTGCCGCCGGAACCATTGTTGGCATAAACACGTTCTTTGGTTTTTTGCCCGTATTTATTATAGCTATATTCAATGGCGTTTCCTTCGGGTGCAGTGGCACGTTTAAGCAGGCCATTACCGTAAAAGGTTGAGGTCGCTTCCTGACCAAGGGCATTGACCGTTCTATAGGTCAGACCCTGATGATTGGTATAAGACGTGCTGATCCCACCGGTGACAGAAACGGTTTCACCGCGTCTCTGACTTGGGTAAAAATAGCTGTCGTTTGATTGGCGGTCGACGGATTTTTCCATCTGGCCAAGGCGGTTGATCGTATGGGTAACGATAGGTGCAGCCGTATCAACCGGGTCATAAACTTTGACGTCCCAGCCATGGGTTGTGCCATTGGCAACAAGATCGAAATCTGTAACAACCTCATAGGCACCAGCACCATATTCACTGGTCGCAGGCCAGGCAAAGGTCTCTATTTCTGCATACTCCAGGAAGCCGGTGGTTCCATTCCATGTGTAAAATGTACGGCGGCCCGTATTATCCTGAACCTGTTCAAAAGTACCATCTGAACCACCATCAAGGATTTCAAGGGAGTGGCCGATATTGTTGGCAACCGTAATCTTGTATGTGGCACCGGTGGTATAGGTAAAACTAACCTCCATCCCGTCGGGCCAGGTCATTTCCTTGATCCGGTACTCACCAGTCGCGACATTTTCAAATGTCATGGTACTGTCACTTAGGGCCGTGACGGTATATTCATCGGTTCCCCCGCCTACATAGCTTAGTGTTGCAAGGGAGCCTGAGAGTGCCTCATAGGTTCCGTCAGACAGTTTATAATAAAAATCGCTGCCACCTGCGGTACGGATGGTGAAGGTGTTATCGACAAGCTGGTTCCTCAGCCAGTTTTCAGCGATCATGGCGGTCAGGACGCTTTGAGAATCCAAATTGGCCACATGAAGGTCATTCACCACTTTTAATGTGGCAATGGCCTGCGCCGCAGCAATCGGATTGCTGAGGGCCACAAGCGGATTACTGGTCACTTTACCGGTAATGTCATAATTATGCATCCAGCCTTTTCCACCACCATTCAGGCGGCTGATTTGGAAGGAACGCGTAAATGGCAGGCTCATGGGAAAGCTGCCTGAACCGATCGTGATATCCGTCGCACTATCACCATATTCACCGGAAACGGCCTGCGGGGAATTATCGCGAACAATGTCGCCCGCGTTACCCCCCAAGAGGTCCCCCGCAGTACCGATCTCCGTTGCGGTGCCGTAGGCACCATGAATGTCATTGATCATGGGTTGAACAGTGCCGTTGGTTTCATCAACCAAGATCACATAAGGATCCGCGTCTGCGGTGCCACTCAGCCCGGATTTGTCATCCACCATCAAATAGGCGGTCGTATAACCGGATGAATTTGTCAACGCCGTCGCAATATCGCTGACCAGGCCACTATCGTAACCGGTCAGGTTGCTGTGTTGACCCAGCGAGACGGCATATTTGCTCATTTCCCAGATTTCAAGGGTCGGGTCATCTAGGGCCTCAACAATCATTGATGTTGAGGTGCGGATGGTATCCGCGCCCGTACCGCGCGCCTGATCAACAAGTGAGCTTTTGAACACATCACCAACCGATTGAAGTGTGGCATATGCGGCCCGTCGTTCGTCACTATCGGCATTGTCAGCATTGACGCTCATATTTGTGTCCACATTGATGGAAATATTATCGCTACCATCAGATACGATCACACCGATACTGTCATGATGTTGGTACGTCACGGATGCAAGGGCCGCATTCATGTTCATCAGTTGGCCCAATTGCACCTGCCAATTGGCGGCAAGGGTTAACCTCGCCATGGTTTCCGTATCCGGTGCGTCATCATCATTGACAATCGAATTTTGATAATCACCATTCACAACATGCCTTGCGGATTGGTTACTGTAGGACCCGGTGGCAAACACGATGGCCGCACTGTCCAGATCAGCCATGTCAACGGCCATGTTATGGTCAGCGTAATTTCCACTATCAGCCGCGTAAGGGTGATCAATATCAATGGTCAGGGTCGTTGCCGTGCCGGTGTTAGTTGCGATGGTGGCGTTACCCGCCCGCAGATCATTACCATCAACCCAAAAACGAAGGCCGTAAATTTCATCGGCAAAGACGGTCTTATCGATATTGCCATATTGAATGTTAATGGCGGTTCTGTATTCGTCGGGAATATCGCCGGTGATTGTTTTATAAGCGGTGAGTGTACCGTAGCTCAGGCTCCCCTGATCTTCAGGATCCAGATAGCGGCCACCGATGATTTCATCCATTGATTTTTGATAATGGGTATCCTTGAACGCGGTTACCAAATTGGACGCGTAGGCAACCATGTCACTTTCTGCCGTGGCAATATCCGGGTCATGGTAGGCATTACCCCAGGCATAGGCAGTCGTGTTCATGGCAACATCCGTTTCAAAGTTTGCGCGGGAATATGTTGTTCCGCCGCCGGACATGGCGGTGCCGATGTTGATACCGGATTCCGATGTATGGACCTTGTAAGCTACATCATAATTGGTGCTGTTGTAATAGACCCAGGCATGTTCCATCGTCACCGACGTGACCAGACCGCCAGAGCTGCTTACCGTTGCAGGTATACCTCCGTCGGCCAGTACCTGAGTTGCCGCCGTGTCATCGGTAATCCCGAACATATTCTCAAATTGTGTCGCGTTTAAAGTAACCTCACCCAATTTATAATCAGCGGTAAGACCATCTGCGCGAAGCAGTTCAACCATCAACATCGCCTGATCAAAGGCGGTACCCGCATTGTCATAATAGGCACCAAGGGCCCCTTTTTTAACACCGTAATAAGGCAACGTTTCAATGTTATCACGCACATAAGCAAATACCCGAGCCACGTATTCGGCAGAAGACACCTCAGTACGTCCAGCACCCAACGAACGGGCAAGGGACTGGATAGCATATGGCGTAGTCTCTGAACGATCCCCGCTAAGCCCATCCGTTACCGTATCCGTGATACCGGTAAAGTAGCTTCTTGCGCTTGAAGGCGTTTGCAGTGAGGCCTGCTGAAGCTCGGTTGCGTTTACATCCTGCGTAAAACCCGCGAATGCCAATGCGGCGATGGTTGTTTTGCTCATAAGCTTTCTGATTGAAAATTGCTTGCTCATTGTGTCTTCTCCTGCTGCCCTCTGCCTTTTGGCGAGGGAAAAATTCGTTTCATATAAGTCTGATAAATTGCGTCTTTATGTGGCCTATGAACCGGTCCCTGAGTTTGTGCCGCTTCCGGTCAGAACCAGAATGTTGCTATTCTTTTTGATCCCGTAACCAGCGGCACCACCACTGCCGCCACCATTGCTGCCATTATTACCGTTTGCGCCAGCATTTCCGCCTTTACCGCCGGCGCGGAAGGTACCGTTATTGCCGCCATTTCCGCCCCCCGACGTCGTACCGACGATGCCATTGGCCCCGGGAAATCCGGCATCACTGCCTCCAAATCCTTTAGGGCCATTGGGAAAACCACCACCACCGCCGCCGCCGCCATAAAAGGCGTAATAATCGTCATCTGTGCAGCAATCACCATCACCGTCGGCACCGCCGCCACCGCCGCCACCACCGTTGATGGTACCGTTATTGACAATCTCCAGATCTTCTTCCATGTAAATGGCGTGTCCGCCTGCCTTACCAGCAGTACCGTTTGAACTATAAAACTCTCCGCCCGTACCACCTCTGCCACCGCCGCCCCGCAGGTCAACACCGTTGTTGATGATAAGTTTTAAGCTGATGGCATATGTGGATGAAGGCCAGGTACCAGTTTTGACGGCATATTTGTCAGCAACCGTGTTTGACGTGCCACTACCATTAATATCCGATGTTACGGTGATTTCTACATTTACGGATTCTGTACCCGAATAGGTCTCACCGCACGCGCCACCGGTATCATTATCCACCAAATCGCGCATATTGAGCGGTGACGCGCCACTGTACGTACAGGTGATGGTATTGATTACGCCCGTTATTTCCTCTTCTGTTCGGTTATTGGCATCATCGTAGGTATAAGCCGTAACCGGCCCTCCGCTCCCAAAGGTCACGGACTTCAACCGTCCGGCATTATCGTAGACGTACGTATCCTGCGCCGTCGCATAGGCGGACAAAAACAACAGATAAATAGTTCCGGTAAAAATAGTGCGGGTCAGGTTAGGCATGGCATTCTCTTCCCAAAGTTCAGGTCAAAATCAAAATTTGCTATTCAGCTCTGAAGGGAATACGCCACTTACAACCACAAAATACTCAATTCGTGACCCCCCAAGAGTCGAACGTTCATTTATCAAATATCTATTTATTGGTGTATGTCAACTAGGAAAATTAGTTACAATTTTATACAAATTTTTATGGTTAACTGATTTTCATCAAATATGATTAACCAATATTGTTAAGAAGTTAATGCTCCGCATATCTGCGCATAATCAATTTACGTTAATTCCCAAATACATAGGTTATATATCTATAATTTAATGATATTTTTAGTTAAATTTTTATAAAAAATGATGAAAAATTTAGACATGGGTAAAAAAACTTTAGTTCTAATACTCCAAACCCCTCCGAACAGGTTGTGGAAATGGTTGAAAAATTCACTCCCGGCATAATTGATTCGAATCTCAAGCAATTGAATAAAATTATTTCTATTTATAGGTGCATTTATTTTCGTGCGGCACTTTTGCGTCCACAATACAATGATGAAATTACCAAATCGAAAACCCGCAATTTATGAAAAATCTGAATATCCATTCAACAATGGTGAAAAATTCAGAACGTTTATGTATGAACACTTTTATAAGATGTTTATCTTTTGACTTTTTGCACTCCCGCCAATAATTCAGCGGACCAATTATTGGATTTAAGTCAGCACGGTAATCTCCTTCAAACTAACGCGGTTTTACTCCTAGTCCTAAGAACCACCTTTATGGTTTTTAAGTAAGCACTGCCATCATTTGAGTTAAGTATCTTTACATAGATAACCCAATATATTTCAATTACCAGTTCGCGACAAATTGGATACCTTCATTTGAGCTCGGGGACAGATTGTTTTTAGTCTTATGCGTCTAAATCAGCTCTCAAAAGTTATGAAAAATAGTATTAATTAAATCTTGTTGCAGCCAATCTCACTCGAAAATAATTATTGCTTCACCTGACTATAAAGTTGAGTAATCAGAATTAAACAATCAAACAAAGACGCTTGCAACACCGCAAGCAAGTCGCTTAATATTAACAACAATCGGAGATCAAGGCCTCCTTATAAAATAAACTAAATAAGTCTCAAATCATTCGACGACGGACACGAATAATTTCTAACTTCTCTGATGCAGGATACCTCATTCTTCGTCTCCCCCATCGCCGATCATGCTTTTTTTAAGAAGTCGTAGTTCTAGGGCTTGCTCAGCAACAACTTCCTTGAGATCACGGGCTTCACGGCGTAAGTCTTTAACTTCATCAGTAGTCGCTGCACGTGCTGTATCGCCAGCAAGGCGCTGTTTGCCTGCCTCAAGGAACTCCTTTGACCATTTGTAATACATGCTTTGGTCAATGCCTTCCTGGCGACACAGTTCGGCAATAGTCGTTTCGCCTCGAAGGCCTTCAAGCACGATCCGTATCTTCTCTTCCGCAGAATAGAGTTTACGGTTCGCACGGCGAATATCTTTAACCATCTTAGTGGTTTTTGAATTGGTAGGTTTAGTTCTCATCTTCATTCCTTACGTCACTACGATGAGATCAAAACCTCTCTTATGCAAATACTTTAAATGGTCTCATAAGCTTTGACGGGGAACAATCAACTATTATAACACAAGGAGATATCATGAGAGCCTGAATAACTTAACACCAGAAGATGTTTTTTTAGGACGCGGTAATGCGATCCTGGAAAAACGCAATAAAATTAAATTGAAAACATTGGCCAAACGAAAATTCAACACGATTTCAGTCTCTTATATTACTCAACACGCGGATTATAAGGCTTAAGCTAAATCATTAAATAATTAAATGTTTTGTATAATATTTTCTAGGCAGGAAAGGAAATTCTGGTCATATTCTCTTTCAACATCATCAATATTCCACAATCCCGAATTCCGAATTTTCTCTGAACTTGAATAATTACCCAGCCAATTTTGTGAAGAGGAATCTAAGGAAGTTCTATTAAAATTGCTTAACAGTGCAATGGAGTTTTGCTTTATATAAATGCGTCTATTATTTGCCCCTGCCTCATCATCAACGCCTAGCCACAAAAAAGGCATACTCCCTATTATATTGCTAACTAATGCTTCTAAATCTTGCTCCTGTCTTATATCTCTTTCTGAAATATTTTTCTTCATTCCCCATCGTGGCAATTCAAACGCTTGTATCTTTTCCATTAAGCTGTCACCAATATGACTCCTTAACGCAGAATTTCGATGTCTACCACCAGGTGGCTCTACTCTTCCTCTGTGCTGTCTTAAGCGTTTCCAAAGAGTTGTTTCGCTGTCTTTTTTAATGGCATTTGTACCAATAAATACAATGCGATTGCCCAATCCCTGATGAAAACGGAATTCACCTACTTCGTAGAAAAACAAAATGCCTTTTTCGGGCCAATTCATTCGCCCATTGCACTCAGATAAATACCTGAACCCACCCAATTTTTTTTCTAATTTAGACATTAATCGATAAAATTGTTGGAGATCATTAATTCTATCAATAGTCACAATTAACACCCCTTCAAAAAATAAATAAGTCTAGCCGCAATCTAATACAAATTGCAAATAATTGAGTTTGAGAGGGTATCAAATGCTATTATTTTGAAAATTCTGCTGAAAAAAAAGACAATTGTTGCCCTATTGGTACCCAGAATTCGTTATTCAAAAACAAAGAGCAACAAAAACAAAGAATTAACGGTTCCAACACGCGGATTATTAGTTCCCATGGCTGTGGTTCGGTATTAGACGATAATGTAGTCATTTCCAAATAGTTCGGAATTCCTGAAAGAGCTAAAAATGAAAGTTGTCAAAATCGAAAGGGGTAAATTTGTCCCCCTACCCCTATTGAACACCAAATTATTGAATGTCTACTTTCGACCGCCACCCATAATGGACATTAAAAAAAAATTCGCCCAATGTTCATTATGGTAAAATATTGTCCTGTGCCTTGAATGTTTTTCAATTCAACTTCATATATCAAACTATGAAATATACCTCTTCTGAAATAATTACTGCAATAATAGGCTGGATCGCCGCCATCCTTCTTCCGATATCATTCATACTGACAATTGTATATGGTGAGTGGGTACTTACAGCTGTAATCTCAACCATAGCTTTCGCGGCACTAAAAACAGCAGTTTATAGAGATTTTATTAGAATGATCAAAGAGATTTTAAACAATAGATAACCCTAGTTTCGACTATCATACGATGTCACACTTGTACTTCAATTATCTGATTTTTTTACCCCAATGTTACTCAAGTCCCACTGACCGCTTTGGGTGGTGATCTCAACCGGTCGATGCAACACATTGGTTAAATCGTTCTGCTGGAGTTTCGAAGTCCAGCGTCTTTCTTGGTCGTTCATTGAGCTAGCGGGCAACCGCGTTCAGCTTTGCCTGCGAGTGTACCGATAAATCTGTTCCCTTTGGAAAATATTGTCTCAGAAGGCGGTTTGTATTTTCGTTGGAGCCGCGCTGCCACGGACTACGTGGATCGCAAAAATAAACATCAATATCTGTTGCCAGACTGAAGCGCTTATGGTCAGCCAGTTCCATGCCTCTGTCCCATGTCAGGGACTTATAAAGCTCTGTGGGCAGCTTCCTTGATTGTTTGATCAGGGCATTCACCACACTTTCCGTGTCCCTGTTCTTGACCTTGGCCAGCATCACATAGCGAGTATGCCGTTCTACCAGCGTCGCAATATAACTGTTTTTGGAGCCCGCAATCAGATCACCCTCCCAATTGATACAGCTCTTTATATATTCTTTCGAATGACTGTTCGCTAGAAGTTACTGTTTTCCATTTCTTCCTATTTAATCCCCGCCAATTCATAAGCAGCAGATAAACTTCCAAACTTCTTTGAGTATGTTCGGGAATGAGGGGCTAGCTCATCTGCATCAATCAATGCACTACTTAACCTATCATGCTCCTGATAAATCCGCTTAAGGTGTTCAATCATTACCGATTCACGAGTATCCGGTTTCTTCTTATTAAAACCGACCAACCGATACGCTTCATAAATACTTCCGAACCTTTTTATATAAGTAGAACTGTTCGGTACGTTCTTAGCTTTATCAATAATATTTAAATCCAAAGTTCCCTTTTTTTGATAGAGAGCGTAAAGCTTCTGCAGCATGATTTGATCGGGAATAATGTTTCGGCTGGGTTCATAACCTATGAGCTTATACGCATTGAGTATAGAACCAAACCTCTCGCTATAGGTGGTTGCGTAAGGTGTTCGCTTGGAAGCGTTAATGAGGGAGCTACTTAAATGACCATGTTTTTTATATAATTTTTCCAACAAATGAAGCATAACAGCGTCGGGCATTTTACTTTTCGCGCTTTTGACCAGCTTCTGCGCCTTGTTGAACAGTCGAATAGGCACGATGGGAGTAAATACTTTATCCGCCCTCACCCAACTATCCGGCTTATTGTGGCTTATTTTGCTAGCCAGCTTTGTGGAGGTTTTACCATAAACGTTGTTGCCTATATATTTTTCATTGGTGAGGATGCCTTGTATTTTCTTTCGGCTCCATTTCTCACCGAGGTCGTTTAAGAGCCCCCGCTCATTGAGGCGACGGGAAATTTGACCATAGTTTTGCCTCTTGATTACGAACAGGTGAAATATCTTATTGATGATATCGATCTCTTCTTGAGGGCCTGGAACCAGAATAACCCGATCTGTCTGAATTGCTTTATGGGACATATATTCCAGTGTGTATTTCTCATTTCCGTTCTCATCAATGAGCATACGTCTCAAGCCATAGCCTGCTGTTCCACCCTGTCGAAAGCCTTTCCTGACTAGGTTGCATTGACCAGCAAAAACCTTGTCAGAAAGTTCTCTACTGTACTCTGCTGCCATCACCCGCTTGAGGCTTTTGAGGACCGCTGTATAGGGACTGCCATCATTCTGAAATTGTTCCGTGCAGTAGAGTACCCTTATGCCATTTTTCTTGCATAGATATTCGTAATAGGCGCTCTCATCCACATCTTGGAATCTGCCCCACCGACTGACATCATAAACGAGTATGTACTCAAAGTCAGCCTCACCGTTTTCGACCATTTCAAGTAATCCTGCTAGTCCAACTCTGCCTTTGAGAGATAGACCACTTCGCCCAGCATCTGAGAAAATACGAGTTACTGTGAGGTTGTTATTTTTGGCATATTTGAAAAGGGCATCAGACTGATTTTCTATGGAGTATTTCTGATGCTCGGTCGACATACGCACATAACACACTGCCGTTCTTAAATTACTCTCACTTACATTATCTCGCAGGACCTGTTCCATGAATAAAACCCAATTAATAATTACTATGGTAAACGGGTCTTTTAGACAGGAATGTTTAAGAGATTGTTTAGCTGTCGAGCTTTTTTTTAACCAGTGACATATAGTAAGCCCAATGAGCCTATACCGAGCCAAACATGGAAAGTGGTAAGAGATTGGTGGCGATTATCAAGAACTGACCATCCGGCAGTGCAGGGAAAACCTGATCAGCAATAACATATTCACTTAATAGGATGGTATAATTTCCAATATAAGTTGCCAGATTGTTTATGGTAACCATCCTTAGTGCATAACTGATAAAGAAAGGAACGCCCACCGTTACCGCAAAAAGAAACACGAAACCCAAAATTATGGCAAAATAACCCGAAGCCTCCGGACCAATTCTAACTGTACGCTCTTTTCTGAGTGAGGAGTAGTAAGTTTTTAAAAGAATATATCTTTGATTATTAAATATTGTTATCCGGTCTCTCTCTATTCAGTTATGTTAGTTCTTTCTCCAATTCCCACTGAATATCATCAATATTTAAGTTAACCGGATTGTATTTATGGTTTAATTTATCCTTTCGTAGTTTTACAGATTCATGCACAAGAGATCTTTTCGGAATTTTTCTGATGTGCGAGCCTAGTAATTTTAATGGGAATTTGTATGAATCGTGCTGCATCCCCATTGGATCTGGAGCAACATAAATTCGGGAACTTCGTTTGCTTTTATCACCTAGGACAAGTCGTTTATATCTAAGTTCTGAGATTCTCAGCCCAGCTTCAACCGCCTCAACGATCATCCATTTTAAAGGAATTTTAGCCAAAGCACTCTCTGTTTCAGGATAACCGCCTCCAACATCACTATGTACACCGGCAAACCATACTTCTTTTACATCTTGTACTTCTGGTGATGGATCAAATCTATTTGACTTAAATCTTTTATCTGATCCCCATAAATCCGCAGGAAATACTTTTCGTTTCTCATCAATAGCAACAGCGTGTCGCACCATTTTAATGGCATCATTATTAATCGTATAAGGAAATTTCTTTTTGGTAAAACCCAGAGACTTTATTTTTCCATTCGGCCGAAAATAAGAGCTAACTGTATCCCACACTCCTAAAAAATGTATGGTAATATCTCTGGCTTTAGTAATTTCTGAAAAGCGCCATATATGTTCAAATTCACCTGTTTCAGAAATGCTTTTGTACCATTTCAGGGCATAATTACTTAAATTCAATTGCTCGGGTTTTATTAATCCTAACGCTTTAATAAAACCTGCTAATACTCTAACTGTATAAGCCCCACGGCTGAATCCAAATAAAAAAACTTTATCGCCTTTTTGATAATTTAATACCAGAAATTTATATGCATCTAGAACATTCTGGTCTAATCCTTGACCTGTAGCACCTTGAGCAATTTCACTAACCAAGTCACGAAATTTTGTCCAACCATTAAGCCTACCAATTGTTCCTATTCCAGCATCATAAAACACTACTTGGTCTTTATTACGGTCTGCTATTTGATACAATTTTAAGACATTGGATAAGTTTTCTTTAATCTCGTTTCCTGTACCATCACAACAAATAACAATATTTCTCATCAGGACCCCCACGCAGTATATGAATGGATCTATAGAGTAGATTATTTTTGCAAAAAAGTATATACTATGGATATATTCAATGATCATAGGGGGGATTTGATGATGACTTTTAGGTATAGTTTTTCGCGTTTGATACTAATCACAGTTACAATGATTGCCATAATAACTGTCGCTTCCAATCTATTGTCTCAGGAGATTGAGCGATACAGTGTTGTAAGTTTCAACATTCAATTTCTAGGTAATTTCAAAAACAGAGATAACGAAGTGCTTGCTAATATTATGGCACCGTATGATCTAGTTATTATTCAGGAACTTGTGGCTCCTCCATATAATGGAAGCTTCCCTGACGGAAGTCCTTACAGACCTGACAAAGAAGCTTTTGATTTTTTCGAAGCTATGAAGGCGCAAGGTTTTAAATTCGTTCTGTCCAACGAAGATACTGGCACAGGAGATAGTATTCACAGAAATTCGACGGCGACAGAGTGGTGGGTTGCTTTTTATAAACCGGACCGTGTCTCGCCAGACCTAACCTTACCGAATGGTTTTCTAGCCGAGGACAGAAGTAATAATAACCATTTTGAGAGAGTGCCGTACGCCTTTGCTTTTGATTTTAATGAACATGGAGATTTTGTCTTTATCTCGACGCATCTTCAACCGGGAGATAGTCGTAGTGACCAAGAGCGAAGACGAGAAGAACTAACTGCAATAGCAGAATATATAGGCGCAAATGATGAAATTGAAAAAGATTTCATTATCTTGGGAGATATGAATATCAAGGATTGCGACGAGCTGACTAATACAATACCCTCAGGGTTTGTATCACTTAATGACGAATGTGTGCCAACTAATACTAATATTAACGGTCCTAAACCTTATGATCATGTGATGTATTCGTCATCCCACACTGGTTCTGAGATTGACCTGCAGTTTGATCTAAAAGTAATTGATCTTATTGAAACTGTTCGACCATTCTGGTCTGGGTCGGATCCTTATCCAGGTGATCCCTATGATCATAATAAATTTAGAATTCGATATTCTGACCACCACCCTGTCCTTTTTTACATTCTAGGAGTTGAAGATGATGACTAAAGGTAACAAATCATCCGCGATCAATAGGCGTTTGTACAGCTGGTTTAGCTTAACTCTTACTAAGAACCTTTGGTTGATTTTAGCAGTGGCTTGTTTAGGGTTTTCCTCCGTATCGATCGCTCAGAACGAAAACGACGAGGAAATTAAGCAGAAAATTATCACTGAGTCTACAGCAAGGTATTCTGGGAGCTGTCCTTGCCCCTACAATAGAGACCGAGCAGGACGAAGTTGTGGTAAGAGAAGTGCTTATAGCCGCCCTGGAGGAGCTTCTCCAATCTGTTATCCCTCTGATGTAACGGAAGCAATGATAAAGAGATACAGGGCTAGAAATTCCTGAATAAAGATATCTGATGTATCGCAATTTATGCCATTTTTGTATTTTACAATGTATAAAAGCAATCAGTGTAGGAACAGTCTAGTGAGCGAGCCAAATGAAGACATCGGATAAAAAACAGTTGGGTGAAACCATTCGTCTATATAGAAAAGCTAAGACACTTAATCAAACACAGTTGGCGGATCAAATGGGTGTAATGCAATCCACCATCAGCCGCTGGGAAGCTGGCATTGATGAACCGAATATCGAACATATGTCAGGCTTGGTTTCTCTGTTTGGATGTACATATAATGATCTTCTGGGAGATAGTTCTGATCGGAATCAGGAAGAGCAAAGACTATTAAGTATTTATCGTTCACTTCCTGACGAGAAAAAAGAAAAACTGATGAAATTCATCTCTGAAATCCTTTAAGTTGGATAAGTCACCCTTTATTCTACAACTTTTGTATGATTGTGACATGGTACGTAATGCTATATATTGGTATCTATGAAACTTAAAATTGATATAAAATCGCAGGAGCCTGCCTACTCGCAAATTGTCAATCAGGTTAGAAGTGCTGTCCATTCGGGTGCTTTAAAACCCGGTGAGGTTTTAACACCGGTGCGGCAACTTGCCTCTCTGCTGAACCTCAATCCCAATACTGTTGCAAAGGCATATAAGATGTTGGAACAGGAGCGAATTGTTCATGGTGCAGGGCGTCAGGGGACGTTCGTTGAGGAAAATGCCAAATTGCAGATCAAAGATAATAATCAGGCAGCTGCAAAATACGAACTTGATACGCTGATTAAATTCATGAGATCCAGAGATTTGGATACAGCACAGATAAAACTCTTGTTGTTCGATCAGATCGAAAAGATTGACAATGAGACAGTAGCCAATGATGACAGGCAGATTTCTTTTAAGGGGGAGGGATTTACCAAGAAACTGCCGAGCTTTTTCTCCAAGCGTCAGAAATAAATACCCTCACCCTAACAAGAACTATCATTTGTAATTATAGTCTAGGCTGCTATAAAAGCCTCACATGAAAAAAATATATTTATCATCCTTGCTATTATCTATATTCCAACTGCCCAAGGTAGCATTGGCACAGGAAATCGAGGCCAGCGCCAGCAATGCCACCATCTGGGGCATCCTCGCCCTGTTGTTTATCGGGTCTGGTATCCCATGCGCTATCAGTTACGGGATCAGGTATGTGACAAACAGTAATCTGAAAGCATATGTAGGCACATATGTGACTGTAGTCTGCTTATATGTTCTTGCTGAAACGATGTTTCCGGCGTTGCCGGGGAGTAGCCTGTTAGTGATGGCGACAAATCTTTTGCCACTTTCGATGTTTGGATCATTTTTGGCGCAGTGGCTATACTATCTTGCACTTGTTCGCGCAGAGAAAAAAAGTGTGCAGGTTTCGGAAGATTAATGTTTGAAGAATAACTTCACCAGACTGCGTCAACCCCACTATGTTAATCGATACTATTTAGAAGAAAACAGACTGGCACAGAATGAGATTAGAGAAAGTAAATATGCAACCCGATCCACCTTTGACGTATCTGATATTAGCTGTCTTTATAGGGGCAACGAGCTACTGGGGGCTAAAAGATGGAGAAGTTTCTCATCATATATTAGGTATTTTTTCTAAAAACAAACATCCTATACTTTATTGGCTTATTGTAATTTTATTATTTCTGATTACTTCATGTTGTACTTACATGTTTATTAGAGTTGTTTATCAGTCTTATTCAACTTAAAATGTATAGGTCCAGTTTACATCCAATTTCTATTTATAACATCAACTTGACTGTCCGCTTTGGGTCGGTAGCAGTCATTCAATTTTTAGTAAATAGTTCGTTTTTTGATGCTTTTGGTGCCCTGCTGGTACCCTGAAGATACCTGTTAATTCGAATATCCAATAAACTCATATCTTTAGTAGTTGAGAAACACGGATGATATATCCGCGTGTCGGTGACCCTTCGTATTTATCGGTCTGTATATCCACATAGGAAAGGCCCAGAGCGTCAAATAGCTCAATTGACGTACAATGTGATGTAAATCGACATACAGGAGCCCTATGAGGCTCCTATTCTCTTTCATGTGATGTGTTTTTTAGTCAACTCGACGGTTACATGACGTTTCAATGCTCATGTTTATATAGCTGCGGTCATAGATATTTGTGGACATGGACACTTCGCCGATAATCATTTTGGTCAGTTGGTCACCTTGAAACAGGGCAAAGAATGGTACCTTCCCTGTATAACCACCCATTCTATTCTTCGAATTTACAGTTCCACACACCTGCCAGCCAAACATGTCTTGAGTGTTAAAGGCATTTGAACGATTAGTATAACCTTTTACAGGAGAGCCGATTTCAAAGAGAGGAGAAGTTGGATCAATGAGCTGTCCACGGATATTTTCTTTAATTAGTTCTTCGTAATTCTCAGGTGGAGGTGGCCCGTAATCGGCAGAAGCTATCTCAACCGCTGTCAATGGTGGTGGCCCAGCAACAGTCATTGGTGCGCAAGCAGATAGTATAGACACCATCAGAATGTTTTTTGGTATTTTTACGCAAGTATTGATAAGTGTTATGAACTTATCCGAATGAACAGTTTTAGTTTTGTTGAACATAATTATTCCCATTTCAATAAATTACGGATTTTGGTACGAAAAAATTACAATATTTCGTATCTGACCGCGATATATATGCATAAAATAGTATTAGACCCTGTGTCAATAGATGAATTCCGTAGCTAATCTCTAGTTATGAGCATGTCGTCAAATATAGGTCGCAAAGTTAAAAAGGCGAGAAAACAGAAAGGTATCAGTCAAGCATCACTTGCTGAAAAGATTGAACGTTCTGTCGACACCATTTCGCATATCGAACGTGGCCTTAGTTTACCAACAATCGAAACAGTTATCCTGTTAAGCAGGGAACTCGATATTCCGCTGCATCATCTGCTTGACCTACCGAACCCCAATGAAAAAGATAATCGTCGCCTCAATCAGATCGAAGAAATTCAAGCCATCGTTTACAACCTTTCAGATTCTGAACTGAACACGGTTTTAAAACTTTTAAAAGCACTATAGATATTATTTACGAGGTTTTCTCTGACAAGAGCCTCTATTTGTCTTAGCAAGCTATTCACAATTAACGAAAGGAATAGCTATGACAGGCAAATCAAATACTCAACCCTCCATCATCACCCTTGCGGATTTATGTAAAGAACTGAAAATTGCTCCAGTTAAAGCCCGAAAGCTTCTACGCATTAAATCAAAGGACAAAAAGGCCTACCCGGAATTAGCAAAAGGCCATATCTCAAAAACCCCATGGAGATGGGCAAAAGGATCAAAGGCACACACTGAGGCCATTAAAATACTATCAAGATAACATTTATCAAAATTATAAACTTTGCCATTATTGCTTATATGAATATTTGGCAAAGTTTATTTACTTTTGGCTTATTTTAACAATTAGGCCACACTTTTATAATTGCCGCTGAAATCACTCCAAAGAGGCCCTTTTTTTTACAAACTTAGTCTAGATTATTAAAAAAATTGCATAAAAACCTCTGGGGTTCATTTTTGCACTGGAGAAATTTTTTCTGTTATATAGTAACATTTCTAGGTTGATTTTTTGTTGATGCAAATCGCACCCTTTTTATTTATCTAATTCAACCCTCCCAAAAAATAAATCGTTTAATATCAATGTCTTGGAGATTTGACCATAGGCACCCCCCCAAGGAAAAATATAATTCTACTGATAACACATATAAAAACATCAATGAAATCAATCTCCTATCCTTTTTCAGGTATGATTATCAACACCTACCTAGAGCATTGAAATTATTATATTTTTCCCGATGATAACGAACATTGCATCTTTTATCCTCCTCCAAGATTTAACATCGTCTAAGTCATTGATTTTATTGATGAAAAAGGTAGAACGTTGATTTATATACCCTTTTACGAAACTTGTTTATCAAACACATTTATGCATGAAAACGCTAGGAGATTGTTTTTATTACCCTTTTCGAATTCTTGTTTATCAACAAAATACCTCCTCATTAGGCTGATAAACAAGACCTATTCGTTAATGATTACAATGACTTAGATGCCTAAGCTAGATTATTAAAAAAAATGCAACTCATTGAAATCATTGACAAATCACGAGCAAGTTTATCAAGGGGGTGTGTCAGGGGTCATTTTTTATGCAATTTTTTTAATAACCTAGGAACCCTTTTTTATTTTCTCCATAAAGATTTGAAAGTGTGGTCAGAAAGCTCCAAAAGAGTGCCTTTTTCATAATAGGGTCGAAAATTCCCTCCTTGTGACCTTATACCCAATTTGTCTCTATACACCAAATAAGGCATGTGCGCATAATGAAACAAATGAATGGCTGCTTCCGCCCTAAAGCGGAAATTCCCTAAAAGCGATTGTTTATCAATGCTTGAATGTTATAACCGCAATACTTATCTAAATACTACGGGAGAGCTACATTAATACGATGAACTAATGCATGCATCTGTATGGGGAATAACATGAACACGTTTGTAGAATTTTTTAAAGAATTTTCACCGAGCTATAGATTTCTTAAAAATCAACGGGAACTGTGGGGAGGTTTCAAAGACAAATTTCGTAATATGAAGGATATTGCGTTATTGCATCAGTTAACAGTTTCCCAGGCTAATAGGTATGGTGTTGATGACGACACCTGGGCAGACTTGGACATGGATAAGTTGTATTCAAGAATTGATATTTGTGCCACGCCGATTGGTCGTCAATTCCTTTACCGTAAGATGAGGCATGGCAATCGTAAAGAAGGAGAATTAAAATCTGATTTTGAAAGCGCGATGGTGTTGCAAAGCGAAAAGAGTTTGAGAGAAAAAATTCAATTAATTCTTTTCGGTCTTACAGACCCTGAAGCTTCAAGAGTAACAAGAGTGTTATTCGAAAAACTGCCGCGCACCACTTTTCCAAAAACTATCGTTCCGGTTATGGCTGTATCAGTCCCTATTGCAACCATACTTGCGTTATTTCTTATAATTCCTTTTTGGTTTCCAGTCGTTTTTGCACTGCTTAACTTTGTGTTTGCTCAATACTACGCAAATGATATTACATGGTTTGCCACAGGATTTGTATTTTTGAAGGCTCTTTTGTATGCAGCCAAAAATTTGTCGGAAATAGACGATGCGAAGAATATACCGGCACTTTTAAGCTTGCAGAACATATCGGGCGCAATCAGAGACTTGCGTAAGAAAGCTCGTTTTTCTGGTGCCGATGCGAACAACACGGTCTCTATCCATGCGGCATATTGGGGTTATTTTCTTAACATTATCTGTTTGTTTGATTTTTTTGTATTCTTAAAATCGAGTAAAGTAGTTGCTGAAAACAGAGCTGAACTTATTAAAATTTATGAGTTTGTTGCCTCAATTGATGCAACTATTTCGGTTGCTAGTTATTGTAGACAGTCAGACTATTACTGTAATCCAACCTTTAACAATGAGAACCATATTTTTTTTGATGGTTTGAAGCATCCGCTTGTAGAAAACGCTGTTCCAAATTCTTATGACAACAAATCAAAATCTGCCATAATTACTGGTTCGAATATGGCAGGAAAAACTACCTTTATAAAAAGTGTTGGCGTTAATATGATACTTGCACGATCATTGTGGATTTGCCATGCGAAAGCTGCAAAATTGCCAAGATGTAAAGTGGTTTCATCTATTAAACGATCAGATGCGCTTTTAGATAATAAAAGTTACTATAAAGCAGAAATTGATGCATTGCTGAGGTTTATTTCTGTTGATAAAAATAATCCAACCGTCTTTATTGTCGATGAAATTTTGAGGGGGACAAACACTGTAGAACGTTTAGCTGCCTCAACCGCTATACTGGAAGCGCTTTGTGATAAGGGCGTGACGTTGGTTACAACCCACGATATTGAATTATGTGACTTACTTCCCAACAAGTTCGACTTGTATCATTTTCATGAAACTTCCGACATAAATAAGATGTTCGACTATAAGATTAAGGAAGGCAGGGTAACCACCAGAAACGCTATCAATTTGCTAGAACAGATTGGTTTTCCAGAAAATACCATTCAAAGAGCTAGGACTATAGCAAAACAACTAAATTAAGATTACCGTCTGCTTTGGGTCGAAAACCGTCATGAAAAAAGTAGAGAAGGGGTAGAGTTTGTCAAATACATGTATATGTGTAAATGACAAACTCTGAACTCAGTTAACTTAAAAACCACTTGGAACTGGGACCTTTGGTACTCCTAATTTTTAGTTGCGATTTAGCCCGATTTATTGTCGAAGCACTAAAACCACGATCCTTGGATTGAGCCCAAACAAGGTTAGCCTCCATGCCATCATCGGGGATGGTCTGTTTTAAAAATTCCACGGCTTTATCGATTTGCGTGGTCTTTTTGGTGGATTGTTGGTTAAGTTCATCAGCACTAAAGTCACTTTCACCTTGCCACGTAAGTTTGGCGTTGCGAGTACCTTCGATAGGGTCAATTGAGTATTTTAATGACACTCCTTTAAGTGAATAACTCGCCTTATCATGGGCCATGACCTTCAAATTAAGTTCATCGGGGTCCTCATAAACAACCAACGAAGATCTAACAGTGGCGATAAAGTCTATCGACCCAAGGCCCCGATATTTGGCACTATCTGTACCTGCTTTACGCAAATGACGAACCAATAAAATTGCCAAGTTGAATTCCTTTGCTAACAGCTGCAAAGGCATCAGAAATTGCCTTACTTTGTTAGCATCATTCATATCACTTTCACCCGGCATAAACGCAATCACTGGATCAATAATGACCAGTTTAGCGGGATAAGCTATCAACTCCTCACGCATCTTATTAATGGTTTCAAAATCAAGGCTACGCAAGTTCCTCATATACCTGACCTTAGAAACGTCCGCACCTTGGGCTACAAGCCTATTAATAAGTATTGTTTCTGGATCATCCTCCGCTGAAAGAATAAGTACATGTCCAGTCACCAAAGGTTTATAAATGCCAAACTTTTTACCTGTCGTAATCGATGCCACGAGGTCCATTGTGATAAACGATTTACCACCAGCGGGGTCACCTTCAAGTAAAGTCATTCCACCAAGCACAATCAATGGATCGATCAAAAACTCAATTTCTTTGGCTTCAACTTCAGACATATTTGCAAAAAGCTCATCGTCGTCACCACGAGCATCATAACGGGCGATACTTTTAGCAACACGAGCGACTTCGTCTTCATCAAGGGGAGGACTGCAGAGAAGTTCGTTATACTTGTAAAGTAGTTCAGCAATTTGGCCTTCATTAAGGCCAAGTGATCTAACCATTCCAGCGAAGCTTGCTAGTGCATTGTTGCGACCACCTTTGCGAATTTTTTTACTTTTGGACAAAACGACCGGCTTAGGTTTCAGCTGATCAATAATATGTTGTGGAAGCGAGACCATTTTATCGAGACCGTTCACAAATTTATACTTCTTACCCGATGCATGTTGGCTAGGTGCAGCTACAACATATCCCTTACCGGTTTTCAAGTCGATGCCTTCGTATTTATTGAGCTTTGTAAGATCACCGAAGCGATAATACAAATGAAACCCACGGCCAGTTTTAACTTTTGCTGTTTTTGGTAAATTTGGTAACTTCTTTAAAGAAGCGAGGCCAGGTTTACCATCCACATCGACCACTAAAAGTCCAGTCGTAGTCAAACCGATATTTGCCTTTGGGTGTTTTTTCCACCACTTTCGAATGATTTTTATATCATCTGTTGCATCTTTTTCTCCATTTGGTACCAAGGTGCCAATAGGATGTTTACCAGGGGATGAGCAAGCATCAATGCGACATAAGCATTCGCCATTCTCAATACCGAAAAGAGGTAATATTTTAAATCCTTCTTTTACGTATTCGCAAGCGGCGGATACCAATGTTGTACTTCTTGCTTTTCTCTTTTTCTTTATAAATGATTTAACCATGGTAAGCCTCCAATCTTTCATCCATTTTTTGGCGGAACCATTGGTCAATTTCCGAACGCACCCAAGCGACTTTTCGATCGCTCAAAGTAATTCGCTTGGGAAATTTACCTTTCTTTTCATGTTCAATAAGAGTTGAGTTAGCGTAATTAATTCCAAGGGATTTTAGGTCATCCCTTGTCATCAATGTAAAGTTTTCTTTTAATACAATTTTCATTTCGTATTCCTTTTAAAGTTAATTATTCGCGTCATTGCGAAAAATAAACTTTGCGGAAAACAAAATGATAATCGTCGGGATTAAAGTTTAAACTTTTTCCCAGTGAAGTATCTCGTACTAAATGTTAATTTTAAAAGATAATAATAATAGGACTTTGCGATATGTATTTGATTGCTTAACTAACCTTTTGACTTGTTATTTTAAAAGACAGTTCTCCATGCTTACTTTTGTCAAAAATTTTAAGTAAATCGTCTGCTAGCTTATAAAGATCCTTTTCATGAGGGTAATTGGATTGATCATCACTAGAGAGTTCTTGAATATAATTTACTATCATTGATTGTGATGGCAACTTGGAAGACCGGTGTACGAATTGAACAGCCATAAGCACAATATTACGCCAAGCAAATGTCCTTTCATTACGTGGCTTCTTTTTTGTTACGGAAGTTATGTATGCATTAATGCTGTCGTTAACAATTGCTATCGGTTCCCAAACCTCATCATGAAAACGGTAGCCACTTTTTTGAAAATTTAATTCAAACCTTACGTCTTTTACACACTGACCACTAAGTTCAATTACACTCATTCCATCCTCGGTGGTAGTGCGCGATTTAATTGTTTCATTTTGAAGTAATGATTGAACTTTCGAACAAGAACATATCACTCTATATTTTGAATCATAATCAAGTTCTCTGCGAGCGGTGAAAAAATTATCAAAGTCGCTATCGTTCCAGCGCTTGCCAAATTTCAATTTGCCAATTCGTTTCACAGCAATTTCCAAAGGGATTCCAAAGTTTATATTAAATGCCATAGTATTTCTCACTCCGAATTCTAAATTTTAGAATATGATTATTCCATACTTCTAATGCTTCGCGCTTTTCGGTTTCGTATCCATATCGGTTATATACTGCCGCCACGCCAGATATAGTTCCAGTTGAGTGGTTGAGTATACGTTCAACGACGTGTGGAGCAACACCTAACTTTGCCATACCAGATGCAGCTGTGCGCCGCAAGTCATGCAGACGCCAATCCTTCACACCTGAAATCTCATCAATGCGTTTTTTATATTTTCCAAATCCCGATACGGGTGTGGTTCCTGTAGTGGTAAATACCAAATCGGAATTTAAAAACCTTGGTAATGATTTTAATATATCTATCGCGATTGGACAAAGAGGGACGGAGTGCGCTCTGCCATTTTTTACGCGAGTGGCGGGAAGTGACCAAGTTTTTGTTTCAAAGCAAATTTCACTCCATTTCATTCCCGAAACTTCTCCGCGACGTTGACCTGTCAAAGTTAAAATTTTGAACATCGCTTCAAAAGGAAATGGAAACTCATCAAATGCACCCCAAACTCTTTTTAGTTCATCATCCTCAAGGACACGATCTCTCGCTATTTCTTTTGACGGAGGAGAGATACCCGCTGCTGGGTTATGTTCAATATAACCTCTTTCAATGGACCAATTAAAAAATTTCCTAATTACACATAAAACGCGATTTGCTTGTCCGTGTGCTCCACGTGCCATTATTTTATCTAGCGCGGAGTGAATATGGGCTTTAGTAATATCCTCAATTAATATATCGCCAAACAAATCAATGAAATTACGGTATAATCGATTTTGGGAGCCCTTCCAGTCCTTGTTATTGGGTTTTGCGTACAATTCAATGAAATTGTGTCCCACCTCGCTCACGGTGTTCCTATGACGTTCAGGTTTAACAATGTTTCTTTCATAGGTTTCAACATCAACTAAAATGTGGCTTGCTTTTACGCGAGCTTGTTTCAAAGAGAGAGCTGGATAATTGCCAAGCTTCACTCTTCTCTGTTTTCCATTATGTCGATAATTAGTATAAAAGGTTTTAAGTCCATTAGGACTAGCGCGCAAACTGAAACCTCGTAAAATAGTGTCTCTAATTTCAATCCTTTTTAAAGTAGGTTTGATATTCTCTATCGTCTTTGTTGTTAGCGCTTTTTTCAAAGTATATTCCAATTCAAGTTAAGAAAAATATATCACGAAAGAATTTATTCTTCAAAGAAAACAGTAGGTTAACTAAACTGTACCGAACGATTTAAAACTATCCCGAACTAAATCTTACAGAAATTATTTTTGATATTTCTTTAAAATTAATGATAAAAAGTCACATTTAACTAGAATCACTATTTCCGTTTTGCATTTAAATTTATTGGGGCATCACTGGGGTACCAAAATCATCACAATTAAACTAAACAATCCCGAACAAAACCGAATGGAAATTTGCTTCTAACCGATTATTCAGAAATAATTAGTTGTATTAAAACGAACCAAATCAAATTATAATGTACGATATTCGGACTCGTTGAAAATCCGCGTGTCGGTGGTTCAAATCCGCCCCCGGGCACCACTTTTATTTCCTTTAAAACAATAAGTTATCATAAAAATGAAGTAGAAATTTATTTGATAATTTCCTACTAGCTACAATATAGCTACAACCTAATTGCGTTTTCTATACTGATAAGGCTCTTCAAACTCTCCTGCCCAGATGCCAAGTTTATTATTCTTTGCTTGAATTTGTTCCGCTTCATAGTCTCTTGAATAGTATAGATATGCAGTAGCCATACCCCTAGAAACCATTTTAGCTTCTATGTCATTATTTTCATAATTATAACATTTTGAAACCTTTCGCCCATACTGGTCTTCACTCAAGAACTGGCAGATAACAGGTTCATTATTAATTATCTCTATAAGGTAATCCCTTGCTACTAAACCGCACTGATATTCAATACCATCTTTCCAACAGGGCTGTTTCATTTCAGGAGCATCTATGCCATGAAATCTTATTTTCACCCCATTGATTTTAATAGTGTCGCCATCGGTAACAGTTGCATAGCCTTGAATGTCATTCTTAATGGGTGAAAATTCAGTTGATGCAGGGCTAATATTGACCTGATTGTCTGCAGTAATAAGGTCGGGCAGATAGAAGCCCGCTATTGCTCCGAAGAGTAAAGCTGTGATTATTGCCGTTGGTAGTCTCATCTAAAGCCCCCTATTTAGTCATTTGAGAGGATTATTCTTTGCTTAATTGATGAAGATTTCCTTAATGGTAAACTTCAATATGGGATTATTATAGAAGTTCATTATTTATTTGTCTTTACATTTGTTCTGTTTTTGTTCTAATTGAGGGATGCATGATTCCATTTCCTATATTGGCCCTGTTTATACGGGTCTTACCCTTTCGCTTCCTCTAGCTCCTAGTCGGGTTCACTGTGGCTTTCCCAGTGCCGCAGAGGACTGGCTTGAGGATAAGCTGGACCTGAACCAGAAGCTGATTAAAAGCCCGTCCTCCACCTTCCTGTTTCGGGTTGAAGGGGAAAGCATGACTGGGGTTGGCATTAATGACGGGGATTTGTTGATCGTTGATCGAAGTATTATGCCAAAGCATGGCAAGGTGGTTGTGGCTATGGTGGGTGGAGATATGACCGTGAAGCGGTTAAACCTTAAATCCAATCCACCGCAGCTTGACCCTGCCAATCCTCATTTTAAATCCATCACTGAAGAATTTACCGTCTGGGGCGTTGTGACCTCATCCATTACAGAGTTATAGGCTATGTTTGCACTGGTGGACTGTAACAGCTTCTATGCGTCCTGTGAGCGGGTATTCCGTCCTGACCTTATTGGCAAGCCAGTTGTGGTCTTATCCAATAATGATGGTTGTCTTATTGCCCTTTCCAATGAAGCCAAGGCACTCGGCTATAAGATGGGTGACGTGTTCTTTAAAGTCCGTGACGACCTTCTTAGGAAACGGGTTGCCGTCTTCTCAAGCAACTATGCCCTCTATGGTGATTTATCTGAGCGGGTGATGAAAGTCCTTGAGAATTACAGCCCTGACCTTGAAGTTTATAGCATTGATGAAGCCTTTCTGTCTTTAAGAGGATTTAATGACCTGGAGGAACGGGGAAAGCTCATCAAGCATGATGTAGAGCGCTTAACCGGCATTCCCGTCTCTGTCGGCCTTGCCCCGACCAAAACACTGGCGAAGCTGGCCAATCATGTGGCAAAGAGATTTGAAGGCCAGTGTGGTTCTTATGTCATGGTAACACCGGACTATGATATTTTAAAACAGATAGCCGTTGATAAGGTATGGGGTATAGGCAGACGCCTTACAGAGCATTTAAAGGCCTTCGGGGTTCATACGGCCTATGACCTTTCACAACTGGCCCCCAGAGCCGTCAGGAAGCGTTTCAGTGTTGTGGCTGAGCGGACAGTAAGAGAGCTTAACGGCATAAGCTGTATCCCATTGGAGGAAGCGCCACCTCATCCCCAGAATATAATCGTCAGCAGAGGCTTTAAAAACCGTGTCAGCACAAAGCAGGAAATGATAGAAGCTGTATCCTTCTATGCCAACAGGGCGGCAGAGAAAGCACGTATCAAAAAGGTCTATGCCTACAGGGTTCATGTCTTTATCCGTACCGACCCATACGGAGACAGAGCCACAAGCTATTCAGCCAGTCATGCTGTTATTCTACAGGAAGCCCGCAACGATGCAGGAACCATCATAAGAGCTGCCTTACAGGTACTGGAGGCCATCTATAAGCCAAAACATAATTATCAGAAAGCGGGGGTTATGCTCACCGGGCTTGTTTATGACACAGAAAGACAGATTTCCTTCTTTGGCGTTGGACAGTCAGACAGAGTAACCCAGCTAATGAAGACAATGGACAGGATCAATAAAATACATGGCCGGGAAACTATTCGTCCCGCCATATCCGGAACCAACAAAACATGGTTTATGGCTAGGAACCTGCTAAGTCCAAGGTATACGACACGGTGGGGAGAGCTGAGGAAGGTTTATTGTTGAAACTAGCAACAACTATATTTTGCAAATTGAATATCTAGCAATAAGTTATTCATTTGTAATTATTTGCTATAAAAATTAAGGACTGGTAAAGTTATTAATCTATTGAACCATTGAGGGGGTAATTTTGCTCAACTTTAGCAGTTATATTGATACTTTAGAATATCTTGTGATTTTTTACTTTTACAAACTTCTAATTCTTATCGGTATAATCATGAGTATCGGATGGCATATTTCCGTTCCGTATTTTATATATTTGTGGCTTGATCCCCAGCAATTGGGAGATATTCCATTTAGCCAGTTTACTTTGAATATGCTATTTTCTAATCTCTTTTGTATTTTAATCGCAATAGGCGCTTTTTATAATTTCATTAATTTCCCTGAAACGGAATTTAATGAAGGTATTGAACCTGAAAAACTTAGTGGTCAAGAATTAAAACTCACTATTGTAAAATCTAGCCCATATGTTGGCTGGGCAAAAGGTTCCTTTGGAATAATATTCCTAGTTGTATTTTTTCTTGCTTGGATGGATGGTTAATTTATCAATATTATAATCATGAATAATTTAAGTTTTTTTTATTTAGTAACCTAAAGAATGGGGGTTTCATAGCAAATGTACAGATTATACGTCGACGAAGTTGGATCTGACGAACTTATTTAATTGGATAAAGTGGAAGGAATACAGGAAGGATTACTCTTGATTATATGAGGTGCTGTTAATTCCCTGTCTTAACATTTCAAAAACTTTTTTTGTTGTGGTTTATGAAAAAAAACCAAAACAGGCGGTCCTAAACATTTTATCCTGTGAAGAATTACTCTCCACCCCCCATATTCTGAATTGGGTAAATGAGAATTGACCACTTCACACCGGTTCTTAAACGGTTATCTGGCAAGAATCGCATCCCCCTCCATCTAAATTCTGACTGACTGCTTCCGACCCAAAGCAGACATTCAATTAAAATAATTAGAACGTGTAAAACACGTATATTCGAGGTCGTCTTGTTTTCCATTAATCTCATAATATTTATTAAGAACTGCATAATCTCGGGCATCTTTATTCGTATAGTCATCTATACTAAAGAGAAAAATAAATATGCTAACAACGAAGTACAAACCCACAATAATTACGCCAACAACAAATTGGAAATAAATGGATATTAGTGTGATTCCGAGAGCAAGGCCAAGCATCTGAAGTTGCCCAATCATTGAACTCATCTTTGACGCCTTAGTACATTTTTTACAGACAAATGCACTAATGGTTTCATCAATTTTAAATTGTGTTTTAATTGTCCCAGCCAAGACATCAAGTTCTTGTTCATCAATTTGGGAACAAAGATATATAACACCGCGATCAGAAGCTTTTGGTTCACTTAAATTTTGACCACAACAATAGCAATTTAAGTCATCATTTTTTTCCATAAAATAATCCCTTAATGAGCATCGTAAAAAGATTACATTCTCATACTAGATTTATCAATCATTCCTTCTAGTTATACTTTAGGTTAAAGTGTTACCTTGATCGATTGAGACCACCACCCAAAGCGGTCATTAATCAAAATGGGAAGCATCCACTCACTGGATAAGTCATTAGAGGCAATTGAAGAAAATATATTGTCCGATCATGTCACATTGTACTGCAGGTTATGATACCATTTTCGGCAACAAGTCTTATCGCTATTTTAGTTGTGTGGTCAGCGTAAACTATATCTGCAATTTTATTGTCGGCTTTTTTCACACGAACCATGATGATACCCGCGGCGCTTTCAAATGTTATTCCTAATTGAGATGAGTGGTCTGATGGCTGTAATTCATATCCCCATTCTCTTATCTTACCTACAAATTCATTTCCATCTAAAGAGGATTGCATTTGTTCAAAAATACGACTTGCCTCAATGCCGTACCTGGTTTCAATCCTGGTTATATTCAGCCTATCAACGAGATTAATAGATTTTTCATCCAGCTCGTCCTCATTTAAGTCATCAATTGTTTGATTTAGGTCGTAATAATAATCAATTACGTGGCGCCTTGTAAATTCCCTAACAATATTGCATTCTTGCTCCCAATACACATTAAATCGAGGCGTGAATTTTATCAATCCACCTAAATAACTGGCACCGTTTTTAATACGTTCAATTTTAGTAATTGTTACAGATATAAGTTCAAAATCAGGGTCTTCAAGTAAAATAAACGCCTGAATTGTGGGCTCCCCTTTATTTATAAAGTTAGGATTGTCATCCAACATGTATTTTTTGACTGCATCTTCATCGACCGCTCCAATATTTCTTAGAACCCCGGTTAAAGCTGGATAGACTTTTTCTTCGTCCAATGTCACAAACTCAAGGTCTAAATCTTTTGTGGCGATATCTTCTCTTGCCTTTTCCTCATTGCTCCCTACTCCTACGACTGAAAAGGATTTTTTTGCTGAAATTAACTCTTCAAAAAGAGGGATTCTATTTGGATGTTTTGTTTCGAATTTTATCTTGCATGAAATATCACCATTGGCTTCAGTTCGCTCAACTTCTATTTTGGGTAAGCTATCTTCGTATGATGAGAGTTTATCGATAGCCTTCGGGGTTATTCGTAATGGAACACGCTCTGTTTCTTTCCAAATTTGGAAATCTTTTTCAGCAATATCCAGGTTTAAACCTAATTCCTTGGCCGCTTTTTTACATAACCTAATTGGGATATTTTCTCTTCCCTCATTTCTTATCGATTTAAGAGGGGCTGGATTGAGTACGGTATCCACCCAGGTGGCGTCTTCCTGATGCTCGACACGCACATAGTCGTATATGATTTCTCTTTGTTTTGTTCGTCTTTTGACTAATCGAGGTGGAATATATAAATATCCTTCTTCTTCACCTAAATCACGCCCATTACAGTCGCACATAACCACACCGCAGTATGGTTTTATTGCGTCGCTTGACACCTCGAAATCAAATGTAATCATATCCGTAATTCCCCAAAACCGTACATCTCTTCACATGTGAAAAGGTATTATAGATTTTGTTACATAACAACTATTTTAAAAAAGCACTCTCCAAACACCAGGTAATTTATTTGTCTACGACCTGTAGTAAGAATTAACAAATATTGATTGTATTACCCGTAATAGGGTTTCCACTTTGGATCGTAAGCAGTCGTTTACTTTTCTTTAGTTTTTCATAGAATAGGAATTGAAGAGAGTTCAACATCAACGGGTGGCGGAAAAATGGTTAAAAATATACAACACATTATAATCTATACATCCATTGCAATCGCATCACTTCTGCTCAGTGGATGCGGTCAGGAACCAGATTTACAATATGAAGGAAAACTACATTTCGCGCTATCCGGCATGATGGGAGAATATGGTATGAGAGAAAGCAGTGTCATAAACGGTCCACCAACCTTAGAAATGAGAATTTCTGCTTTCTTTGTAAAGAACGACATAACTTACAGGCTTAATTTCTCAGACGATACCAACTATGACGGCGACTTATTAGATTTCAATGGAACCATTCATGTGGATGAAAACTTCCCAATCCATTCAGATCACACATATCGGATTGAAGGTGTCTATTACCCTCATATCGATCCGGACCAGGAAACAACTCATTTTATGCCTCCTGCCGAATATATCTATAACTCCAATATTCAAACCGACGTTAAAATTGGTCAAGTTATACTCGACGGATTCGGCGTGCCGGCAGATCATACCCCCGTTCTGGTTAGGGAACTTTATGTTGATAAAATAGAGCTAGTTTCTGAAGGTGAAGGAGCATCAACACTACATTTCGGCATTAAAGACAATCATGTTTTTCAAAGAAACCTTTCTATATCAGGTTCTGATGTACAAGGTTTTGTGACGGTAAAAGGACAATTTAACGGGATGATTGTGCCAGACTGGACGCAAACAACAAACTCAGAAGCCTTGAAGGTTATTGAAGAAGAACATTTACAAAGAACCAGATTGATTTTTAATTAATCCATCGAAACTTTCATCCACAAGGATATTTTATAGAAGTTCGCGTTAAATCAAACGAAACCTGACTGTCCGCTTTGGATCGGAAGCAGTCATTAGATTAACATCCATATTTTATTTAAGGCTCAATTATGTGAGAATGCAGTTCTGTTACAAAATTTCGGTAATCCCATCTTATGGCAACTTCCGATTTCTCTATTTGTCCCATAATAAGGACGTCAGCAGGATTGTCTCTAGTTCGAAGTTCCCAGAACTCAACTTTGTCTAGATACTGCTCAAATGTGTAATATTCTGATTTAAGAGCTACTTCAGAGTTCGGACCAATACCAATTAGCGAAAGCCAAGTTCCCGCACGGCAAATGGCTATTGCTTTATGGTTATCACTTTTTCTGGTTATTGGGACAACCAAATCATTACTATTGTCACCATCTAAATCTCCTGAAAGCAACCGTGGTAGAACCCAGGCTGATAATTCAAAAAGATTTCTATCGAGACCACAGCTATAAAATATCTCTGTTTCCTCATTAGAATAATTTGGATTAATAGCATCGATCTTTTCTTTAATTTCATCATCGCTTTTTGGCCAACTGAGGCATATATCGAACTTAAGGTAGTTCATCCTTGCTTGTTGCCCTTTTTCCAAATCCGTGAGACCCATATCAAGAACGCGCAATACGCCACGCCCAACTTCATGATTTTGTGCGTCTATGGGTAAACCTGAACTTGACGGCTTAAAGCCTCCTGTACCTGTAAGTGAGGGTGAAAATACGAATGGGCGTGTGTATTGTGGAGCGTTGACATCGCCAGTATTCCTCGCAGTATTATTCGCGTTTCGAAAATGCCAGCCATAGATTTCCCGCGAATTGGGTGCCTGGCGAAATGGTGGTGTAATCTGACTTAGGTCAACACCATCTTTACCTGTAATTCTTAAATCCCAACCGTATTTAGAAGGCAACAATTGAACAGTCCAGTCATTTGTTACAGATTGTCTAAACGCATGGTTTCCAGAAACTTCACCCGAAAGTGATGTTGCGTGCCGCTCTGGAGTTGGAAGGCAGGCTTGAGCAAATGCAAGTTGGTTAAACTGTAGAATAAAGTAAGCCAATATCACAAAAAAATATCTCAATTTAATCACACTCTACTTTTGAAGATGAAGTTCTCGAAGCACTTTCTAATAATATAAGCGCTCGTGCCACCACGGTATTGTTTTGCAAGCAAGTACTCCTAATATCTAAACTCCCGTTTGGAGAAAAGTTTTGCCCAGTTTGAGGTGTTTGTGCATCCATTAAATCCCAACTTATCCTTTTGATAACAGGACCAGTTGCGTTTCTACACGCCTCAAAATCTCCGGCACTCATAAGTGAAAGTTTATCCAAAGCCATTCTTATATTAGTTAACGAAGTCGCATTCATTTTTGCAGTACAGATTTGGTTTTGCGGAGCCGGGCCAGTTTGTGTCCAGGATCGAGTTTGAGCATCCACTTGCAATTCAATAAATAAATAGGGATCACTTTTATCGAGGCGCTCCATAGTTGCAGTGAATTGTCCGGCTGCATTGAATGCGTTATCCGGTTCACGCTCACTCCACTCATCAAGAACGAAACGAATTGTTAATGTACCAAATATTATTACCATGAAGCTTGTAATTGACAGAGATACATTGCGTAACGCTGTACCTTTCAATTTAAGAGATATAAGAATACCAACAACAAGTAGAATAAATGCTCCTAAAACGCCGTAGCCCAATGCCATCGGAGCGCCAGCTAAGCCACTTCCCTTTGGCACGAAAAATTGCCCCCCAATCCAGGTTCCTGAAGCTAGACCAATTAGCATTAGACTGACCATAACTAGTGCGCGCCAAACAATAACCATATAAATTCGCTCCTCTTCTAGTTAGTGAAGTCGATAAATCCAATACTTTATGTTTATAACAAACACCCATCAAGCGCAAACTTGGCCTAGCAAGAAAAAGGCGAATGTCTGCTTTGGGTCGATAACGGTCAAATACCGAGTGTCTTCTAACGACGGTGATCTCAAGTGGTCGTTGCAACACATTGGTTAAATCTTTCTGCTGGACTTCTAAAGTCCAGCGTTTTTCTTGGTCTTTCGTTTAATTGGCGCGCCACTCTGTTAAGTTGTGCTTGCGAGTGTAGCGATAAATCTGTTCCTTTGGGATAATATTGTCTTAGCAGGCGATTGGTATTTTCGTTGGAGCCACGCTGCCAGGGGCTGTGAGGATCACAAAAATAAACATCAATATCTGTCGCCAGACTAAAGCGTTTATGGTCAGCCAGTTCCTTGCCTCTATCCCAGGTCAGAGATCTGTAGAGTTCCGCGGGTAGTTTCTTTGATTGTTTAATTAGGGCATTTACGACACTCTCAGTGTCTTTATTAGCAACTTTCGCCAGCATCACATAACGAGTATGGCGTTCAACCAGCGTGGCGATATAACTGTTTTTAGAACCGGCAATAAGGTCACCTTCCCAATGGCCTGGCACAGCGCGGTCTTCCACCGAAGCAGGTCGTTCACTGATTGAGACCGCGTCTTTAATCTGGCCAAGACCGCTCTTCTTCATGGTTGAATGCTTTGAACGGCGTATGGTGCGCTTTGTCCTAAGATACTGAAGCAGTTCCTTTTTCAGGACACCGCGCGCTTGAATGTAAAGGCTTTTATAAATGGTTTCGTGCGACACTTGATTACATTCTTCTGTAGGGTATTTCCATCTGAGCCATCCAGCGATCTGCTCTGGTGACCATAGTTGCTTGAGTTTCTTTGCAACATTAAGCCTTAAAAGTCGACTTTTCGCAAGCTTACAAAGCTTTGGCCTTTTGGAGCGGTCCCACGCCGCCTGATCTGCTGATGCGGCTCTGTAGCGTTTAGTGCCTTGATTGCGCTTAATCTCACGGCTTATGGTCGAAGGAGGACGGTTCAGCTTGGCAGCGACCCTACGGATCGACAATCCCACAACAATTCCCCGCGAAATCTCTTCCCGCTCAGCGAGAGTTAGAGATTGCTTCGACCTTTTGCGGTCTGGTGGACGTATACCACCCGTGGGCGACAAAAGTCCATATATGGATGACGATGGTCTGTCGAAAAATCGGCCAATCTCCCAAAGACTATCGCCGCGTTGCCATCGATCCCAAAGTTCTTTTTTCTGCTCAGAGCTGTATTTTATTCTCGTTCTATATGCCATATCAATCACTCCTTCTAATTCTATATTAGAATAAAGTGTTGCGTTGACCGATTGAAATGACCACCCAAAGCAGACGTTCGTCAGAATCTAATTTGACTGTTCATTTCAATTGAAACAGGTTTTTCATTCCTCAGGCACAAACATCCTACTCTTAGCTTGATTTAAGTAGGTCAATTTAACAAAACTGCAAATCTTTACACATTAAGATGTTCTTAATACATTGGTCATAAACTATTGATTGATATATAGATATTTTGTTCTATTTTTACTGGTCAATCAAGAGCCTTTAAACAAGCCATTTTTGTATAACAAAATTATTCTGTGAATTTACAATTCCAGAAAGGAAATTGTTATGCCACTAGAAGAAAAGTACATATACTTCAGTGAACCGGAACTAAGGAAATCTTTGGTAAGTTTTTCTAAACTACGACATCAATATTTTGATCTATTTGAAATCGAAAATTCTATAATTTCTGAAAATGATGGTTCTAAAGTAACTTTGTTGGTGGATAAGACACTCGAATTTGACGACGACAAAATAACTTATTCCAATGCGGAAGTAGCTGCTGCATTGTTAGCATTTTGTATGGTTGCAAAAATACCGATCCCCAAAGCAGGCACTAAAGAACTTCTCGTTAACGACAATAAGCTATATTTGAAGATATGTTTAGAGCAGGAAGTAGCTTTTGAGGAATATGTTATTTCTAAATCTATGGAAAATACATCTCAAGCCTGAGCAATTTTCCAGACCATTCGGACTATAGGCTGAGTGTCTGCTTTCGACCCAAAGCAGTCATTCGGGAATGAACTTTTTGACGATTTCTTATGAGTGTAATAAACATAGAAGAAAAAAGGGAAACTAGAATGATACTTCGTCGTTTTATGAAACATGTCACCGATCAAAATTGGCTAGCAGTTGGGCTGGATGTCTTAGTGGTTATTGTCGGTATATTTCTCGGTTTACAAGTGCAGGAGTGGAATGAAGATAGAAAGAATATCAATCAATTAAATTTGGCGTTTGATCGACTTGAGTTGGAATTTAAGGAAAATCTCGATCTACTAAACGACATTAGAGTCGATGACGAAGTTACCAGTGCCAAAATACAAGATGGCTTTAAATTGCTCTTGACGTGTCAAAGCAATCTTCATGAAACAGAAGTTGATAAATTTAATGAAATTCTTCGACTAACAAGTTCATCTCGAAACATTATGATCAAGATGGAGGCTTTTGATAATCTAAGAGAACAAGATCAATTTGGTTTTTTGCTAGACGACCTTATGTTGTCGGCATTGAATGACTTTAACTATAAAGTAAATCGTATATCTAGAGAGACCGATTATACCGAATTAGCTGCGTGGGAAAATGCGCCATTTAGACTTAGCGATGTGACCTTTAAGGAGAATAGTATTAATGGAGATTTCTACGTCATCCCCGTTTTTAAAGAAACTGCCTTAATAAATTGTGAGAATGATGGTTTAGTAAAATCGCTTAATGATTATTTTTCATTTATCGTTTTCAAACTTGAAAATACCCGCGAATTAATTAAAGAAACCGAAAAAGTTTTGACATTGGTTCGCATCAGAGAACTTAAGTGACTGCTTCCGACCCAAAGCGGACGTTCACTTGACTCGAGTTATGTCACCCAATCACTATGGGTAACCAACTCATATGCCTCTCCATTTTTTATCACTGAAAATGCTCCACCTCTCCATGAAGCTGTCCAGTCGATGTAGTACCGATTGCCATCTGCTCTGGCGAATACCCAACTCATACGTACCGGATAAAATACTCCGCTCTTATCTTGACGATCTAAAAATTCTGGTGAGTTTGAAACTATCAATCGAAATGGAAGTTCTGTATTTCTAAATAATTCTGGTGAACCATTCAAAAATATTGTCCGATCAAGAACTTTTTCGCGTACTGGAACTCCTATATCAGCTATGTTCGCTGGGTTTTCTCGAAAACCAACAACTAATGCCTGTTTCCTGTATCCTAATAATTTTTCAGTTAACGCTAAAGCAAGTTCATTTTTGGCCTGGTCAACTTTTTCAAATGGCGTCAAAGGTAGGCTATCCAATCGATCAGAAATACCGTCATAATCCGTATCAGCGGATAAATAACTTAATCCAATTTTATATTCAAAAAGATCTGTTAATCCATCCTTATCCTGATCTCTGATTAGATCTTCCCATTTTACACTAATGTATAGGTTTTTAACTTCCTGTAATGGGCGAAGCCCCATAGGTGGGAAGCTAATGGATGATTTGTCCAGTTCCCTATCAATTACTTCAATATTAAGACCATCATCCGAGATTAGAGGCAGCTTAGAGCTTGGCATAATGATGTATGGAAAATAAAGTTGTAATCCTGTGTAATAAGGATCATCCCAGCTTTTACCACCATCGTCAGATTTCAATATCCAATAACCGCCGCTTGAAATTTCTCCAGTGGGATCGAGAGTAGAAGAAGTATAAATTACAACAATCTTGCTCTCTTTTCTTTCCAATCTGACAATCTGGTATGGATGTATGTCGATGCCCAATTGTTCTATTTCATCTTCCGAAAATAAAATTTCTTCATACTCATCACTCCAATACTTTTCATCCAGTTCTTTTCTAACGAAATAAGCCGGACGGCTCTCGGACGTTAAATGCTCATGAACAAGTTCGTTATTATCCATACTCTCTTGAGTTTTCTCAGTACCAATTGCGGCGCTTTCAAATTTCCGAAGCCTTTGATTAAACTGATCTAAGTACTCACCCTTGAGACTTTCCAGTTCAGTTTTAGCATTATCAATTGAATTTTCGTCATGGCGAGAGCGATAATAACGGCTTGTGGTTACAAATTTACCCATTTGATCATAACCAATACTGGTTAGATAATTGTGTGCAACATTTTTCACTGAATAGCTCTGCTTTTCAAGTGCCCCCAGCCAACCGGTCATAGTGTCATTTGACCTTTCAAAATCTTCCCCCCACTCAGGTTTTGTTGCACCTTGCACATAACCGTCGATCATAAGGTCAAACAAGTCATTCTTATTTATATTTTTGTTCAGCATTGCATTTAAAAAATGACGTACCTGCCCCTCTCTAATCAATTTTAAATCATCATATTTTCCCGTATGCTTATCTAAATAATAATTTGCTGTATCAAAATCACCCACTTCGATAAATGAAGCAGTCAAAGAAGATGCCAAGTTTAAATAAGTGGTCAGAATATTTTCTCTAGCACCTACATCACTTGTCCAAATTATTTCAGGATTTTCTAGAGGTTTCCAAAATATCTCTTTCTGTTTGTTTGTTAGCTTTAGATAAGTTTCACGCGCTTGAACTGTATACCCAACTCTGAAAAGTAAATTTATGTAATGAAGATTCAGATAAACATAGTTTTCATTTTCAGAAGATTCTAATTGACCAAGTTTCCATTCAAACAATCCAAGTAATGCTAATTGATCCCATATACGGGTATAGTCCAAACTTGTTTCGAGTAAGTATTTTGGTACATTGATTAATAAATCATCATGCTTCATTGCCGCAAAAATATACCTAATATCGCGACCATAATCATAATTACGGGTTAGACTGTAATCAGCCGCAGCTTGATTAACTGCATAGTCTGCAAAACACTGAAAAAAATAGTCATCATCAACATTTTGCCAAACGATTTTTAATAACTTACCTGTCTTGTCTTTACTACCAACAGATTTAGCCAGTTTAATAAATTCCGTATCCTCAAGCTGCTGACAAAGTTCATGGGTTTCATCGAAATAGAAATTTTTTCTAAATTTTTCTGCCGCAGTAATTGTTCGGATATAGTCTCTTGATAAATTTTCTGAAATACCTAATTGAGATGCAAAAGACAAGACAACCATATTTGCTTCTTGCTCATCTAGAAGTTCATAATCTGCCACGATTGAATATAGAATGTGCTCATAATCTTCAGGATTAAGCTCACCGCGACGATGATAAAATTCTGCTAACGAATTTCTTTTAAAATATCTAAGACCAAAAGTGCCATTAAAGTAACCACTCAACATATTGTTTGCTATTATCATAGCATCATCTATTTCTTCATCTGTAAAGAAATAAAGAGTGGAATAATAGACCTTTACTGCTTGCTTTCCTATTGAGCGCTCCTTTAAATCTTGTGATAATTGCTCAGCTGTCACGAGCGCTTTTTCAATATTAACTGATGTTCTATCCATTGAAACCGACATCAATAACCAACTCAAACCCTTAATACGATCTTTGTCTGTTCCAAGCCCTTCTATTAACATCTGACCTATGCGTGCTTGACTAAATTCACTGCCCTCATTTGCCGCAAGTCTATACCAGTACAAAGCCTTTTCATAATTTTGTTCAGCACCATCCTCTCCGTTAAAATAGATCGACCCCAAACCCGATTTAGCGTAAATATATCCTTGGGCCGCAGCCTTTTCTAACCAGTAGACCCTTTTAGTATGATCAATTTCAAATGGACACTCTTTCTCTTGATAGCATCCATATTCGTAGGCTGTATCCAGCCGAGTTTGTGCTTCTAACAATCCAGCATTTCCAGCTTCCGTTAACCAGTACATAGCTTTCGAATAATCTGGTTTCTGATCCTCAACTTGGACATATGACCAGTAAAGTTGCAGCTGACATTCAGCTTCTGAAATTTGTGAACAATCAATACCAGTCTCTTCAATAGCTTGTGTAAAGTTCTGTGTAGGAAAATCATTTTCCTGAGTAAAAGCTACAGACCCTAATGTCAGAAAGGAAAGAATTATGATTTTGATATTCAAAGCGATCCCCAATAAATTGCCTACGTACCTATATATTATGGTTCTCATATATATAAATGTCAATTCATCACCCAATGCAAACGTCTGCTATGGGTCGGAAGCAGACACTCAGCTTTGGCACCTGGGTAGGGGGTATGCAAATCTCTTGGATCGATGTCTGGAAGACCGGTGAGTAAGGTTCAGTTTTCATAAACCGTAACAATAAAAGTTTTTAACATAGCTAATTAGTTGAGACATTTAACATCGTTGCCTCGCGCACGCGCGCGTATTGGTCCCGAAACTCCTTTTTTACAGGTCAAAAAACTATCTACTCCAACAGATCCGTTTACCTTAAATTATGTTCGGATGTTTATTCCTTTTTAGAGTAGAACTTATCTTTAGAGAATCACTGCGTTCGCCATTCGCCGGAAAGATTGCTTTCTTGCAAAATGGTTTTATATTTTCTCCGTAAATAACTTTTTTATTTTGTTTCAACTGGAAAGTAACAATTATAACGTTTTCCACTAATATATTAAAAATAAAGGATATTTTAATAAAAAGTTATAGTTTACGTTGTTATAAGATTATATATTTTGCATGAATTTTTAATAATTTTTCTTGCAAAATATGATACTGACATATATGTTTTCTATGGAAAGAGATTGATATGACTAAGTTACAAGCACTTAAAAAGCATTTACGTTCAGGACAGGTATATCGACGGGCAGACCTTGCTAAATGGTCAAGTTCTGTTGATAGGCACTTGAGTGAACTTGTGAAGGAAGGCGTATTGACGAAGGTATCTACTGGACTTTACAGTTGCCCCAAGAAAACAGTTTTTGGTGATGCTCCGACATCAGACACCAAACTTGTTAAGGCTTTTTTGAAGGATGATAACTTTCTAGTTACCACCCCGAATGTTTATAATGCATTAGGATTAGGTACCACACAACTTCGCAAAGATACGGTCGTTTATAATTTTAAACGTCATGGTGACTTTGAGCTTAATGGTCGCACTTTCAAGTTTAAACGCTGTTATCGGCGCTTACCTAAAGAGCTTACTAGTGAGTTTTTAATGGTTGATTTGGTTGATAATCTAAAGAGTTTGGGTGAAGATACAGAAGTTATAACTAGGCGTATCAAGAATAAATTGCTCAATATGGACGGATCGGCTCTCAGTAAGGCTGTAAGACAGTATGGTGGCGTTAAGGCAAAAAGCTTTTTTGCCCAAGCGCTGTAGGAACGTGACAAAGCTAGCGTATCTTCATAACCACTCTGATTTTGAAAGCTTGTTGCAAATTGTAGCAAAAGAAAAGAAAATTGACCCTTCTCTTATTGAGAAGGATTATTGGATAATGCATTGTCTATATGGACTGCAACAAGCTGGCTTCTCCTTCAAACTCAAGGGTGGAACTTCACTATCAAAAGCTTACGGAATTATTCACCGTTTCTCAGAAGACATAGACATAGAGATCACCCCTCCAGATCATAAAGACGTACAAATTGGTAGAAATAAGAACAAGAAAAAACATCGAGAAAGCCGCAAGGATTTTTACGATTGGTTAGCTACTGAGATAAAAATAGAAGGAATAACAGACGTTGAACGTGATCCGGAATTTGATGATGTGCCGAATTATCGTAGTGCAGGAATACGCCTGAAATACATTAATAGAACAGCAAAAATTGTAGGACTGAAACATGGGATTTTGTTAGAAACTGGGTTTGATAACACTTCTCCAAATGAACCTATAACAATTAGTTCATGGGCATTTGACTATGCTAATAGCAAAGTCGATATTATAGATAACCGAGCAGCTAATGTTTGTTGTTATCACCCTGGCTATACATTTGTCGAAAAGTTACAAGCTATATCTACGAAATATCGCAAATATCTGGATGGAGCTGAGTTGCCACCTAATTTTATGCGACATTACTATGACATCTACTGTTTGCTGGAAAATGGAAAAGTGCAATCTTTTCTTGGTACAGACGATTATTACAAACACAAGGACAGGCGCTTCCCATCTGAAGACGAGAAAAATATAAAAGAAAATCAAGCTTTTACACTAAAAAAAGGGACCGTTAAGGAACAACTCACTGAAGCCTATAATAAATCAAATTCACTTTATTATCTGGGTCAACCACCATTCGATGAAATTCTAGCGCGCATCCAAGAAAATATCGATCGTATGTAAATATTATAACCTTGAGCTGGAACGGGAACTGTCCGTCATCAAATGATTTGAGAATCTTTTAGTGTATTTTATAAGGAGGCTTTGGTCTCCATTTGTTGTTAATATTAAGCGACGAGCTTTCGATGTTGCAAGCGTCTTTGTTTTATTGTTTTGTTTTTAATTAATCTCCTTTTTTCCAGAATTGATTTATCTCTACCGAAGTAAACATCAGCAGGTGTTAGGTTATTGATACTTTCGTGGTAACGTTGGTGATTATAATATTCAATGAACTGAGTTATTTCATGTTCAAGCTGGCTTGGCAGGAAGTAGTTATTGAGTAGGACGCGATTTTTGAGCGTTTGGTGCCACCTTTCGATCTTTCCCTGTGTTTGTGGATGGTAAGGTGCTCCACGCACATGCCCCATACCTTTCGTTTCGAGAAAGTCAGCCAGTTCCCCTGCAACATAGGATGCGCCATTGTCAGATAGCAGGCGTGGTTTATGGATAACCTTGGCACTATCACAACCAGAAGCCTCAAGAGCCAGATTAAGGGTGTCGGTAACATCCGATGCTTTCATGGTGGTGCAGAGCTTCCAGGCGATCACATACCGACTGTAATCATCCAGAATGGTTGATAAGTAATACCAACCCCAGCCGATGATCTTAAAATAGGTAAAGTCAGTCTGCCATTGCTGGTTCACCTTTGTGGGTTTATCTTTGAACTCATTCGCAGCCTTGATTACCACAAACGCAGGACTGGTGATAAGGTCGTGAGATTTTAGTAACCTATAAACACTGGCTTCAGAGACAAAGTAATCCTGTGTGTCAGTAAACCTCACAGCCAGTTCACGCGGAGATAACTCTGGCTCATCAAGTGCCATATCAATAATTCTACTGCGTATTTTATCAGGAATACGGTTCCATACCCTGGAAGGTCGTGAAGACTTATCTTCCAGAGCCTCAGGCCCACCATCCAGATATTTATCATACCAACGATAAAAGGTCGGACGTGGAATACCCATCTTGTCTAACGTTTGTCGCGCGGATAGATGAGATCGTTCAACAGTGCGAATAATTTCTAACTTCTCTGATGCAGGATATCTCATTCGTCGTCTCCCCCATCGCCGATCATGCTTTTTTTAAGAAGGCGCAGTTCCAGGGTCTGCTCAGCAACAACTTCCTTGAGATCGCGTGCTTCACGGCGAAGGTCTTTGACTTCATCTGTGGTTGCTGCACGGGCAGTATCTCCCGCAAGGCGTTGCTTTCCTGCTTCTAGGAACTCCTTAGACCATTTGTAGTACATACTTTGGGCAATGCCTTCCTGACGACAAAGCTCTGCAATGGTGGTTTCCCCACGTAAGCCTTCAAGGACAATCCGTATCTTCTCTTCCGCAGAATAGAGTTTACGGTTCGCACGGCGGATATCTTTAACCATTTTGGTGGCTTTTGAATTAGTAGGTTTAGTTCTCATCTTCATTCCTTCACAAGATTACGATGAGATCAAAACCTCTCTTATGCAAATACTTTAAATGGTCTCATAAGCTTTGACGGGGAACAATTGCAGAATAGGACAAAAGAAGCGGCACGATACCATTCGTCAGAATTTTCTATTTTTAGGTATTCCGAGTATATCTCGATAAGATTGTCTCGACATTCTGAGATATTGTCGGGAAGTAACTCAATCCCGTAGATGCACATTAAACTAAGAAGTGCATAGCTCTTCTTTTCGAATTCTGATTTCCCATATTTAACTTCTACAGCCGCAAGTTTGCGTTGGAGAACTCGAACAAGAAAGTTACCACTACCGCAGGCTGGTTCGAGGACTCGTGAATCAATGCGCTGAACTTCACCATCCACTAAATCCAGCATAGCATCCACCATCCATGGAGGTGTAAAAACCTCCCCGTGGTCTGCTACGCGCTTCTTAGATTTAATAAGTCCCATTTGTAAATTTACCTTTATTTATCTCATTTTCGACTATATTTTTGCATCTACCCATTTTTCAATTTCATTTCCTCTAAAGTGCCAAGCATCACCCACATTAAAGCAAAGAATTTTAAACTATTCAACAAGCGCATAGGTTGTCTTTCCTTCCTCTTTACGTAGCTTGTAACTTCCTTAATGGTCAATATTTTGTCCATAGCTTTAGTGTTTGATGATCTGGAATACTCAAAATGACCCTCCCAATAAGCAATAATTTACTTTAAGATATTAGTTTAAGTTTTGCGACTGTAAATTTAAATTAATGCATCTGAACCAATAAAGCGCAATAGCATCATATATACATTTCTAGGAGTCATTTTAAGAGTCACTGAGAGTCGAAGACCCTCAAGAGTTACACTTAACCAAAACATAGTTTTCAACTCTGTATAGCGTTTAAAACACGTTATGAGCCATAAGTATAAACCTTTCCTCACCTCCCATTCATATTTAGAACATCTAGTGCCGTAAATTGCACATACATTTTAAATTGTATTGAGTGCAAAATAAGGTTCCCGCCAATCTTTATACCAATTAAGGAAATCCGGGCCATTATCCGTTATTAAAATAGTATCCCGGGATCTGTAAAGTAATCTTTTATGTTCAATAATCCCGTCCAATACCATTGTCATCCCTGCCTGTATAAGTGTTTCATCGCCCGGAACTAAAAATGGTGCCTCCCTTACTGACACACCGATAGAAAAACCAAATCCATGGTTCTCTATAATTGAGAGCTTTTGTGTTTGTGCTTCAGCAACAATGTCATGGTATATTTCACTAGCCGTTTTACCAGCTATCAGATATTCACAAATAATTTCGCGCAGTCGCACTAGTTGATCGTAGGCTATTGCCTGATCACCACTCATAGTGTCAGCCATAATACCGATCCGAGTAGCATTACTCCAATAACCTCGTTCATTGTTCATAGCATCGGCAATAATCGTGTCTCCTATATCGGTAAAATCATTCGACGCAAATCCGAACATCGGTGCATAGGCCCAGATATTTTTAATGCTCTGGCCGATTACTCCTCGTGAACAGGCGTTATAACCTTCAATTTCGATATCACGCTCCAAGCTATGTATTCTCAAATTTTCAGAAATACTCATTGATGATTTACTGCGATCTGCAATCAGATGATGAAAATAACCGTTAATTGCGTGGTCTGTTTTTAAGGCTATTGATCGGATATGTTCAATTTCATTTTTCGTTTTCATCGCTCTGGCTGAGGCTATGTTTGCTTCAACTTCCAGCTTAGTAGCACCACATCCCTCAATTTTCTCACCAATCTTCTGGGCCAGCTTAAGAGGCACAAGGTTATCATCACTACCGATCGCTGTTTTAGTTTTTAGTTGATCCTTTAAAATCGAACTGGCAGCGGTTAACGGATCGTCTTCTATAGCGTAAGGCATCAATTGTGCGTCAAATTTGGTTTGTTTCGCTGATGCGAGCCAGCACTCTGGCAGGATTACTTTTGCAATACCGCCTTTTTCAAACAATGCGATCATGACCAAATCCGGCTGTGCGTGTGAACAAGGTATCTTTATGCCAGTGCTGTATTGAATATTGTGAAGATCGGATAAGATCATGACCTCAATATCAAGC